>DASXPJ010000039.1:0-41965 GCA_036493675.1 Casimicrobiaceae bacterium | reverse complement strand
GCCGAAATTCGCGCCTGGAAGAATGCGTTTCGGTAGCGCGCGAGCGACCCGGCGAGGGGCCCCATGCGCAGCATGGGGATCGACGGGGAATTGCGAGTCGCGCTGGAGGCCGACGGCGCGAAGCTTGGTGCGCGTCGATGGTGGATGAGGCCGAGCGCGAGCGACCCGGCGAGGGGCCCCATGCGCAGCATGGGGATCGACGGGGAATGGCGAGTCGCCGCATGCGGCCGACACGCGATGCGTCGCTTTATTGAACCCACAAGAGGCCGACGGCGCGTGCTCGGTGCCGACTTCAAGGGCGCGCCGGCTTGACGCGGCGTCCAGCTGACCCCTACCATCCCGGCACCTTGCGCGCCAACGAACTGCCCCAGCCAGTCGTCGCCAGAGCAGCCGCCATCGCCGCGGTGGCCTTTGCATTGTCGTCCTGCGCCACGTTTCCTGGCCCTACGTCCGGTGCCGAGCCGACCGCTGCCGCACCCGCCGCCGCGCCTGCGACGACCGAAGCCGAACCGGCGATCGACCTGGGTTCCGAACCGGCCGCAACGTGGCGACCAACGCCGGAGATGGAGGACGCGACGATGCTTGCGCGCGCGGTGGTCGCGCCCAGCGTCGACGAGCCGGCAGTGAGCGCCGAGGATCCGAACGCGATCACGGTTCCGCTGCCCCCTGCGAACGGCAATCTCTGGGAGCGCATCCGCCAAGGGTTCGCGATGCCGGACCTCGATACGCCGCAGGTCAAGAAAGCGGCGGATTGGTACGCAGCCAACCCCGAGTATGTCGCGCGGATGGTGGAGCGCAGCCGGCGCTATCTGTACTACATCGTCGGGCAGGTCGAGAAACGAGGGATGCCGATGGAGATCGCGCTCCTGCCGATGATCGAAAGCGCGTTCAATCCCATGGCGTACTCGAGAAGCCGCGCTTCGGGCATCTGGCAGTTCATGCCCTCGACCGGCAAGATTTACGGCATGGAGCAGAACTGGTGGTTCGACGAACGTCGGGACATCGTCGCTGCGACCGACGGCGCGCTCGACTATCTGGACAAGCTCCATCAGGAATTCGGAGACTGGTATCTTGCGCTCGCCGCATACAACTGGGGTGAAGGCTCGGTACGCCGGGCGATCGCTGCCAATGAGAGACGGAAGCTGCCGACCGACTACCTCAGCCTCAAGATGCCGGCCGAGACCCGAGCGTATGTGCCCAAATTGCAGGCGATCGAGAACATCGTGCGAGACCCGCAGGCCTACGGCCTCAAATTCGCCGACATTCCTGACGCGCCCTATTTCAGCATCGTGCGCACCAGTCGGAAGATCGACGTCAAGATCGCGGCTGAGCTTGCGGATATGCCGCTGGAGGAATTCCTCTCGCTCAACCCGCAGCACAATCGCCCGGTGATCGCGGGCGCCGACGAGGCGTCTATCCTGCTCCCCTACGACAAGGCCGGACTGTTCGCGGCCAAGCTCGCGTTGTCGGACCAGCCGATGGTGACCTGGCAGGCCTACAAGCTCAAGGCGGGAGAGACGCTGCAGCAGGTGGCGACCCGGTTCGGCTTGCCGCTGGAGACGCTGCGCGCGGTCAACGGCATCGGTCCGCGGGCGGTCGTACCGGTCAATCACACGCTTCTCGTCCCTTCCCAGATACCTTCCAGCGCCACGGCCGCCACGCTGCAGAATGCGGTGTTCACCACCGTGCCGGAAGGCAGGACTTTTTATCATCGCGTCCGACAAGGCGAGACGTTCTACGGTATCGCGGCGCGCTATCACGTCAGCGCGCGTGACCTCAAGGCCTGGAATCCCGACGTCAAAGGGACCTTGATGCGGGGGCAAAGGCTGCGGGTGATCGGCGACGCCGCGCCCGCGGTCAAGTCCAAGCACACCAAGAGTCGGAAACGCGCGCAGGCGACCGGTCCTGGCGGAGGGGGTACGACGGCGGCCACCGCGAGTGGCGGCAAGGCACTGGCGGCGCCCCGCTAACGTCGTGGGTCGGGTGGCCGCCCGGAAACAAAACAGGCGACACTTGCGCGTCGCCTGTTTTGAGGTCCATCGCAACCTTGCGACAGACGGATTGCCGCGATAAGCCTATTTCTTCTTGGCGGCCTTTCTCTTGGCCGTTTTGCGCTTGGCGGCCTTCTTCTTCGGGGCAGCCCTCTTCTTCGCAACCTTGCGCTTCGCTGCCTTCTTCTTGGCGGGCTTGCGCTTGGCGGCCCTCTTCTTCGGGGCCGATTTCCGCTTCGCGGTCTTGCGCTTGGCCGCCTTTTTCTTCGGGGCAGCCTTCTTCTTCGCCGCTTTCCTCTTCTTCGGGGCAGCCTTCTTCTTCGCCGCCTTTTTCTTCGGGGCAGCCTTCTTCGCCGCCTTCTTCCTTGGCGCCGCTTTTCGCTTCGCCTTCTTCTTCGGCGCCGCGGCCGGAGCCGACGGTGTCGACATCGTCATCATGTCAGCCATCATTTGCAGTTCTCCTGTCTGAGTTGCCAAAACTGTTATGAGTGCTTCTGCTTCATCGCAGGTTTCGCCGGATCCGTTCGTCGAGTTTTACCGCAGCTCTTGACAAACCCATTGACACCTGCTGCCTGAATTCTAGCCAATTTTTTTCGAAATACAAGATTTAATTGCGTTTTTAGGTGACGCTGTACGTCAGTGTTGCGATTTTGCACAGCCGATTTGCAAGCGCGCGCAAGCGATCAAGGCAGCAAATTTTCGCGTGCGAATAGTTCTGCCGCGACCTCGCGCGGACGGACCAGGTGCGCCGTTTTTCCATCGACGACAACCTCCGCCGCACGCGGCCGCGAGTTGTAATTGGAGCTCATCGCCATCGCGTAGGCACCCGCGGAAAGGATGGCGAGCAGGTCTCCCTCCGCGAGGTCGAGCACGCGGTCATGCGCAAGGAAATCCGCGCTCTCGCAAACCGGGCCGACGATCTGCCAGACGGTCGGCCTCCCCGTGCGCTGCGCGACGGCGCGGACCTCGTGCCACGCGTTGTAAAGTGCCGGCCGCACCAGGTCGTTCATCGCGGCGTCGACGATGGCAAAATTTCTCTCGGCGCCCGGCTTCAGGTAAAGCACGCGGGTCAGCAGCACGCCGGCATTGCCGACCAACATCCGGCCGGGCTCGAACAGCAGCTTGATCGACCGGTTTCCCCGAAGGCGACGAATCGCCGCCGCGTAATCGGCCGGGTCGACCGTCTCCTCGTCCCGGTAGCGAATGCCGATGCCGCCGCCCAAGTCGATGTGCTCGAGCGGGATCCCTTCGGCACTCAGTCGGTCGACCAGGTCAAATGCCTTGGCGGCCGCCTCGCAATGCGGTTCCAGTGTGGTGATCTGAGAACCGATATGGACGTCGATACCGCGCACCGAGATGTGCGGCAGTCCGGCAGCGACTCGGTAGAGGGGCAGCGCGTCGTGCAGTGCGATGCCGAACTTGTCCTTCTTGAGGCCGGTCGAGATGTAGGGATGGGTTTTGGAATCGACGTCGGGATTGACCCGGAAGCTGACCGGCGCTCGCCTGCCGAGCGAGCCGGCGACCCGGTTCAAATGCTCGAGCTCGCTCGCCGATTCGACGTTGAAGCAGAGGATCCCGACGTCGAGCGCGCTTGCCATCTCGGCCTCGGTCTTGCCGACCCCCGAGAAAACGATGCGGGCCGGATCCGCGCCGGCCGCGAGCGCGCGCGCAAGTTCTCCGCCGGACACGATATCGAAGCCGCTTCCCAGCCGCGCCAGCAGGTTCAGGACCGCCAGGTTCGAGTTGGCCTTCATCGCATAGCAGACGAGGTGCGGCACGCCGGCCAGCGCATGCTCGAACGTCTGAAAGGCGTCCTCGATGGCGGCGCGCGAATAGACGAAACAGGGGGTGCCATGACGCGCCGCGATATCGGCGAGTGCAACGCCCTCCGCGGCGAGTTCGCCGTCGCGGTACTCGAACGCAGTCACTGCTTTCCAGGTTCCGATGGCCCCGGCGCGGTCGGGGGCTCGGCAGGCGGCGGGGCGGACGGCGTGGACGTGGGTGGCGGCGTGGTCACCTGCGCACCGGGTGCCGTGACCGTCGGCGCTGGCGTTGCGGGGCTCGCTGCCGGCTTCGGCGGCGGCAACTTCAGCGGCCCCTTGATACCGCACGAAGTCAGCGATAACGCCAGAGTGCCGGCCATGGCGAGGGCGTAACGGCGTAACATTCCCGGCTCTAGGCGCAAAGATATGATCTCGATGCCGACTTCACTGCCGGAAAGTCTAGCACGCAGGCGGGGATCGATCCGATGAGCGGCGAAAGTGAATTCAGCGCGCTTGCCGATGCGGTCCTCGCGGCGGTCGCTACCGCGCTCGACATCGCCATCGACGCGAGCGATTCCGACATCGACTGGTCGCTCAACGACGGCGTGCTGACGATCGACTGCGGGCCGGGCGGCAAGCTGATCGTCAACCGCCATGTGCCCAATCGCGAAATCTGGGTAGCGGCGAAATCAGGCGGTTTTCACTATCGCGGGGACGGCGGCGCGTGGCGCGATTCACGTGCCCGCGAAGAGCTCGGCGCGGCGCTCACGCGTCTGCTGCGCGACCAGGCCGGCGTGGCGGTGGATTTGCGCGCGCTGCCTCCGCCTCCGCCGGGCTAGGGTCCCCTAACCGAGCAGCGGCGTCAGCGCGTCGAGCTCGCGCCGCGCATCGTCGTGACCCGGCAGCAGCGTTTCCAGCAGCGCCCAGAACTGCGGCGAGTGATTGAGCTCGACCAGGTGCGCGACTTCGTGGGCGACGACATAATCGGCGATGCGCGGCGGCAGTTGCACCAGCCTCCAGTGCAGCCGTATCTCGCCCTTATGGTTGCAACTGCCCCACTGCGTGCGCGCGCTCGAGAGCCGGACGGTGGGCGAGCCCCTGTCGACACGGCTGGCGAAATGGGCTACCCGTGGCGCGAGCAGGGCCAGCGCCTGCTCCTTGAGCCAGCGTCCGACGAATGCCGCGATCTCGCTTTCATCGCCCGGATCGGGATGCAGCACTGTAAGGTGCAGCAAATCGGCGGCGATGGTTTTGCGGCGTGCCGGGAATAGAGCGAGCGTCAATGGCCGCCCCTGATAGAGCAGCGCCGCGCCGGCGCGCCACTCGGTCGGCAGCGAGTCGCGGTTCTTGCCGCGCCATTCGCCGAGCGTGGTGATCACCCAATCGGCACGCTCGATCAGCGCCTGCTCGATTTCGCGCAACGCGACCCAGCGCGGCGCGCGCACGACCAGGCCATTGTGGTCGATCACCATGCCGATCGAACTGCGGCGCGCGCGAAACAGTCGGTAGTCGACGTCGCGCCCGGCGAGCGAAACGTGGCGCAGGCTGCCTTCGCTCGTCTCCGAGCGGCGACCGCCGATCAGCGGCGCGCGCTTTTGCGCTCGTCCAGCGGATTGCCCAGCCGCGCGACTTCGCTCTCTATCCAGGACTCGACCTCCCCGATCAGCCGCTGCATGTCGTCGCCCTCGGGTCGGATCGGCGGACCGATCGACACGGTCACCGTGCCGGGTCGCTTGCCGAGCACACCCTTGGGCCACAAATAGCCGGCATTATGCGCCACCGGGACGATCGGTATGCCGAGTGCCATCGCCAGCCGTGCGCCGCCACTTTTGTAGTGTGTCCGCGTACCGGCCCGGATCCGCGTCCCTTCCGGGTAGACGACGATCCAGAAGCCCTGTCGCAGCCGCTCCCGTCCCTGCGTGACGATCTGGGTCATCGCATCCTGCCCGGCTTTGCGGTCGATCGTGATGGGCGAGGCAAGCGTGAACGCCCAGCCGAAGAACGGAATCGAAAGGAGCTCCTTCTTGGCGACGAAGGCCAGCGGCGGGAACAGGAAGTTGAGCGACAGCGTCTCCCAGGTCGATGAATGCTTCGACATCACGAGGTGCGGCTCCGACCGTGGCGGAATGTTCTCGGCGCCGATTACGCGGTGCCGGATGCCGCAGATCAGCCGGGCACCGATCAGGTTGAGCAGGCACCAGCCGGTGATGAACCGGAAACGCGGCAGCGGAGGCAACCAGAACGAAAGCAGGACCAGCGTCGCGTAGATCGCCGTGACGACCATCTGGTAGAGCGCGAAGAGCAATGAGCGCAGCGCCGACATCGTGGACGCCTTGACCGACCCGGTCTTCTTCAGTCGCCCGCCAGCAGCGCGGTCACGAAAAAAGCGAGGTCGGGAAAAATGGCGGTGTCCTGCGGGAAATTGCCGCTGCGCAGCGTCTTCTCGCCCTTGCCGGTAAGTACCAGGATCGGCTGCGCGCCGACCGCCGCGGCGGCCTGCAGATCGCGCTCGCCGTCGCCGACGCAGGGGATGCCGGTCAGCTCGACGCCGAATCGCTGGCCGATCTCGATCAACATGCCAGGCTTGGGCTTGCGGCAGTCGCAGCCCGAGTCGGCCGTGTGGGGACAATAGAACAGCGCATCGATTCGCCCCCCCAGGTGCGCCAGCGCCTTGTACATCTTGTCGTGGATCGCGATAAGCGTCGCCATGTCGAACAGGCGCCTGCCCAGCCCCGACTGGTTGGTGGCGACGATCACACGGAATCCGGCGTGGTTGAGCCGTGCGATGGCCTCGAGGCTGCCCGGGATCGGCCGCCATTCGTCCGGCGATTTGATGAATTGGTCGCTGTCATAGTTGATGACGCCGTCGCGATCCAGGACGATCAGCTTTGCTTGTCGAGTCGGCACGATGTGCTCGGACGAGAACTGCACCAAGCGGTCACACGGCGAGCTTGGAAATGTCGGCGACGTGGTTCATGGTCGCCGCCACCTCGCGCAGCAGTGCCAGCCGGTTGGCCCTGATGCGCGGATCGTCGGCCATCACCATCACGTCGTCGAAGAAACGGTCGACCGTCGGCCGGGTGGCGGCCAGCGCCGTCAGTGCCGCCGCAAAATCTCCGGCGGCGACCCGGCTTTCGACGATGGGGCGAAGCTGGTCGAAAGCCGCGTGAAGCGCGCGCTCGGCGCCTTCGGCGAGCACCGAGCCATCGACCTCGCCACCGACTTCGTCGCCCGCCTTGCGCAGGATATTGACGATGCGCTTGTTGGCCGCGGAAAGCGACAGCGCCTCAGGCAGCGTTTCGAAGGCGCATACCGCATCCAAGCGCCCAGGCAGATCGTCGATCCAATCGGGCCGCGAATCGACGACGGCAGCGACCTGATTGGCCGTGTAGCCGCGCTCGCGCAAATAACCGCGCAGGCGTTCGTAGATAAAATCGAGTACCGCGGCACGTGGCCGCGCGACCGCGCGCTGCTGCGCCAGCGCGTCGAATGCGACGTCGATCAGTGTCGAAAGCGACAGTCTCCGCTTTCTTTCGATCAGCGTACGGATGACGCCGAGCGCGGCGCGGCGCAGGCCGAACGGGTCGCGGTCGCCGGTTGGCACCTGGCCGATCTCGAACATGCCAGCCAGCGTATCGAGCTTGTCCGCCAGGGCGACCGACTGCGCGACCTCGCCGACCGGCAGGTCGTCGCCGGCAAAGCGCGGTAGATAGTGCTCGGCGATCGCGTCGGCGACCTCGGCCGCCTCGCCATCGTGCTCCGCATAGTAGCGGCCCATCGTACCCTGCAGCTCGGGAAACTCGCCGACCATGGCGGTCACCAGGTCGGCCTTGGCCAGCAGCGCGGCCCGACCGGCCAGCACGACGTTCGAATCGAGCATGCGGGCGATCCGCGAGGCGACGAAGCGCATCCGTTCGGTACGATCCGCCTGCGTGCCCAGCTTGTTGTGGTAGACGATACCGCGCAGCTTGTCGACGCGCGAAATGAGCGGAGACTTGCGGTCCTGATCGTAGAAGAACTTGGCGTCGGCGAGCCGCGCGCGCAGCACCCGCTCGTTGCCCCGGATGATCGCGGCAGGGTCGGCGGTCTCGATGTTGCTGACGATGAGAAAGCGGTGCCTGAGTCTCCCGGCGTCGTCGGCCAGCGCGAAGTATTTCTGGTTCTTCTGCATCGTCAGGATCAGGCATTCCTGCGGTACCTCCAGGAAGGCGCGATCGAAGGTTCCGGCGTAGACCGCGGGCCATTCGACCAGCGCAGTGACCTCGTCGAGCAGCGCATCGGACGTGATCAGCCGTGCCTGCTCGGCGGTCTGCTGCAACAGGGCGGCGATCCTTGCCCGGCGCGCGAGAAACGACGGCCAGACCTTGCCTGTGCCCTCGAGCGTCGCCGCATAGGCCTCGGCGTTCTTGATCCTGATGTCCGGATGGCTCATGAAACGGTGCCCGTCGGTCAGCGCGCCCGCCGTCAGTCCCAGAGCTTCGACCGGCACGACGGCTGCGCCGTGCAGCGCCAGAAGCTTGTGCGCCGGCCGCGCGAACTTGACCGTCGAGCCGTCGGGACGCTGATAGCTCATCAGCTTCGGGATGGGCAGATTCTCGATCGCCTCGGCGAGCGATTCATCGAGCGCGCGTTCCAGGGCCTGACCCTTGGCGAGGCTTTTCAGGTAGACATAATCCGCCTTGCCGTCGGACGCCACATAGATCTCGTCCGGCCCGTCTACGGCATCGAGCGATCCCGTTGCCAAGTGCGCGCGGCCGAGACCGGTCAGTTTCTTCGTGAACGCTTCGGAGGGCTGTCCGAGGGCGTCGCGCGCGACCTTTGCGGGCATCAGCTTGTCGCGAACTTCGGAATCCGGCGCAACCGGTCGAACGTGCGTGATCGACACCGCCAGCCGGCGCGGCGTGGCGTAAGCCGTCGCACGGCTCGACGCCTCGAGGAAACCGCGCTCGCGCAATCCGGTCTCGATGCCCGCGGCAAACGCCTCGCCGAGCCGGGGCAAGGCTTTGGGCGGCAGCTCCTCGGTAAGCAGTTCGACGACGAGGGTGTCGGACACTACGCGACCTTCTCGGCAGCCAGCATCGGAAAGTCGAGCGCCTCGCGCGAGTCGTAGTAGGCCTGTGCGACCAGTCGCGACAGCGTGCGGATGCGGCCGATGTACGCGGCGCGCTCGGTCACCGAGATCGCGCCGCGCGCGTCGAGCAGGTTGAACGCGTGCGCCGCCTTGAGGATCATCTCGTAGCCGGGTAACGGCAGTTTCACCTCGAGCAGGCGTTTCGCCTCCGCCTCGAACAATCCGAACAACCTGAACATCTCCGCAGCGTTCGATTGCTCGAAGTTGTACCTCGATTGCTCGATCTCGTTCTGCAGGTAGACGTCGCCGTAGGTCAGGGATCGCTCGACACCGTCGCGCTTCCAAGACGTCCAGACGAGGTCGAAGACGTTCTCCTTCCCTTGCAGATACATCGCCAGACGCTCGAGCCCGTAGGTGATTTCGCCCGTGATCGGATTGCAGTCGAGGCCTCCGACCTGCTGGAAATAGGTGAACTGCGTGACCTCCATCCCGTTCAGCCAGACTTCCCAGCCGAGGCCCCATGCACCGAGGGTCGGATTCTCCCAGTCGTCCTCGACGAAACGAACGTCGTTTCTGGTCAGGTCGAGGCCGAGCGTTTTCAGCGAGCCGAGATACAACTCGAGTATGTCGATCGGCGAGGGTTTGAGCACCACCTGATATTGATAGTAGTGCTGCATGCGGTTCGGGTTCTTTCCGTAACGCCCGTCCTTCGGCCGCCGCGAAGGCTGGACGTACGCCGCGCGCCACGGCTCCGGGCCGAGCGCGCGCAGAAAGGTCGCCGTGTGGGAGGTTCCCGCGCCGACCTCCATATCGTAAGGCTGCAGCAATGCGCAACCCTGCCCGTCCCAGTACTTCTGGAGGGTCATGATCAGCTGCTGGAAGGTCAGCATCGGCGCCCGAGATCGATGCAAAGGGACTGATTTTACTGGATGCGCGCGCCGCGACCAAACGTTCGCGCGAATCCGGCGCCGAATAGCCTGCAGCGCTGCAACGCGCGCCGCGCGCGGCCTTTCGCCTCAGGCCGCAGGGCGCCGCATGACGCGCTGCCAAGCCGCGGCGCCGGCAATGACCGCGAGCGCAGCGGCCAGGGCGACCGCATCTCCATAGCGCACATAAGGCGTCGCGCCGACGCGTCCGGCGATGCTTCCCTCCAGTATGCCGCGCGTGAACCACGGCAGGCGCGCGCGTTCGACACCGTGATGATCGATGATCGACGTGATGCCGGTGTTGGTTGCGCGCAGCATCGGACGCGCGGATTCGAGCGCGCGCATCGCGCTCATCTGGGCATGCTGCTCGGCGGCGAGCGAGTGCCCGTACCAGGCATCGTTGGTGATGTTGACCAGCAGCGTCGCGGCCGGCAACTGGCGGATCAGCTCGCCGCCGAACGCATCTTCATAGCAGATGTTGACCGCGACCCGCTGCCCGGCAACCTCCATCGGCTGCGGATACGCCGGGCCGGGCGTCTGGTCGGCCAGCGGTATCGCCAGAATCCGGTTGATGAGCCAGCCGAACACCGCCTTGCCCGGGATCGATTCGCCGAAAGGAACCAGGTGGTGCTTGCGGTACACCTGCGTCGGCGCGCGCCCGATGCTGACGACGCTGTTGTAGTAGCGATCCTCGTCTTCCTTGCCCTCGCGCGGCTCGAAGAAGAAGAGGCCGGTCAACAGGTCGCCCCCGTTCCGCTCGGCGACGGCGCGAAGCCGCGCGACGAACGCCTCGGGCACTTCGTCGGCGAACATCGGCAGCGCGCTTTCGGGCAGAACGATCAACCGGCCGCGAGACCGTTCGGCGAGCTCGCCGTAGGTAGCCAGGGTTTTTTCGCGATAGGCCGGATCGAATTTCACATCCTGGTCGATATCACCTTGCACGAGGCTGACTGTGACCGGTTCGCCGTTGGCTTGCGTCCACTCGATCTTGGCGAGCTCCAGGCCACCCAGTGCGAGCGCGGCGATCGCAACGCCGCCGATCGCGGCAGCAAGGCGCGAGCCGCGCTCGAACGCAACTGCCGCAAACACCAGGAGCGCGGCAGCCGTCGCGACCGCAAGGCTGACCAGGAATACCCCGCCGACCGGCGCGTAGCCCGCGAGCGGGCCGCTTACCTGAGCATAGCCGGCGACCAGCCAGGGAAAGCCCGGGTACCCCGTGCTGTGCAGCCATTCGGTGGCTGTCCACGCGCCCGCGGCGATCGCCAGACGCGCCGGCGAACCGGACGGCGCGAGCCGCGCCA
Source organism: Casimicrobiaceae bacterium (assembly GCA_036493675.1). Classification (GTDB taxonomy): domain Bacteria; phylum Pseudomonadota; class Gammaproteobacteria; order Burkholderiales; family Casimicrobiaceae; genus PALSA-1003. Next base: position 30,913 of record DASXPJ010000039.1, on the reverse strand, counting down.
CGATCCAGCCCGCCAATGCCGGAAACAGAGCGAGATAGGCGCAGAACGCGCCCGCGCCGATCGCGGCCAGAATCGCCGCCATGCCGCCGAACGAGCTCAGTGCGACGTAGGTCCAGGAGGCGCCCGCGCCGAACATGCCGATGCCGTAGGCGTAGCCGAGCCAGGCCGCCGCACGCGGGGTCGCGGCGCGCTGCCATAGCGCGAAGAGCCCGGAGAGCGTCAACAGCGAGACGCCCCATGCACCGAACGGCGCAAAGCCGAATACGCTTGCGATACCTAGCAGCAGCGCCGCTCCCGTCGCTGGCCGCAACATCAGATACCGCCCGCTTCGGGCTCCTCTTCGGGCGGCGGCGAAAGCTTTTCCACCTGCAGTGTATAGACGCGGCGGCTGTCGGCGCGGATGACGCGGAAGCGGAATCGATCGATCGTCGTCGTCTCGCCACGCTTCGGCAGACGCCCGAATGCCTTGAGCACCAGGCCGCCGACGGTGTCGAACTCCTCGTCGCTCAGATCGCTGCCGAACTTCTCGTTGAATGCGGCGATCTCGGTCTGCGCCTTGACCCGATAGCGGCCGCTTGACTCGGGAATGATATTGTCCTTCGCTTCGTCGAAATCGTACTCGTCTTCGATATCGCCGACGATCTGCTCGAGCACGTCTTCGATCGTCACCAGCCCTGACACGCCGCCGTATTCGTCGACGACGATCGCGATGTGGTTGCGATTGGCACGAAAGTCACGGAGCAGCACGTTGAGCCGCTTCGATTCCGGCACGAACACGACCGGGCGCAGCGTGTCGTGCAGCTTGAACGTTTCCGGATTGGTGTAGAAGTTCAGAAGCTCCTTCGCCAGCAGGATACCGACGACGTCATCCTTGTTCTCGCCGATGACCGGAAAACGCGAGTGCCGGGTTTCCAGCACCAGCGGAATGAACTCCGCCGGCTCGTCGTCGATCGACACCACGTCCATTTGCGCTCGCGGGATCATGATGTCGCGCACGGTCATCTCGGAGACTTGCAGCGCACCCTCGATGATCGACAGGGCGTCGGCGTCGAGCAGCTTGTGCTCGAACGCACCGTGCAGCAGTCTGAGCAGCTCTTCCCTGTCGTCCGGCTCGCGCGAGAGGAAGGCCGATAGCCGCTCGAGCAGCGTCGGCTTGGCGGACCGGCCGTTGGATTCGTCGTTCATCGGGGGGCGCGGCGGCCCGGCGCGGCGGCGTAGGGATCGGCGTAGCCCAGCCGGGCAAGGATAGCCGCCTCGTGCGCCTCCATTCGCGCGGCATCGGCATCGTCGACATGGTCGTAGCCCTGCAGGTGCAGCGTGCCATGGACGACCAGATGCGCGCAGTGCGCGGCCAACGCCTTGCCCTGCTGCTGCGCCTCGCGCCTTAACACCGGAGTACAGACAACGATATCGCCGCGCAATACGTCACGCTCGTCATCGTACACGAACGAGAGCACGTTCGTCGGGCGGTCGCGATGCCGGTAGCGCCGGTTCAGCCGTCGGCCTTCGTCGCGGTCGACGAACCGCAGCGTGATGTCCGCTGCGCGTTCCAGTGCCGCGGCAACGCAGCGGCGAAGCAATCCCCGTGCCGGCAGGTCGGAATCGTTGGACGCGTACTGGACGGCGAGCGTCAGTCGCGGGCGCGCGCTCATCGTGCCATGATCGTCGGGCGCGAGCGGGCGAGGTCAAGCATCTTGCCGTAGAGAGGTACAAGCAGCGTCCGGTCGTCGCCGCGCGGCCTCGCCAGAAGGTTGTCGCCGACATAGAGTTCGGCGCTCGCCTGTCCGGGCCCGCGGTCGGCCGAGAAGCGCGGCGCGAGCCACACCCCATCTTCCCTCGCGATGCGATCGCGCGCCGCGGTCAGCGCTTCGGCGGAAGCCCCGAGGTGCAGATGAAACAGGTTGACCTGCGGCGGACTCGGCTCGACCGTCAATCCGTCGAGGTCGGCCAGCGCTTCGGCAAATGCCAGCGCGCGCGCCCGATACGCACCCATCTTGGCCAGCTGTTCACCGAACCGCATCGCCGCCGAAGCGACGAACGGATGCAGTTGGACCAGCGTACCGCCATGGCGGCGACGCCAAACGCGCGCCTCGGCGATGAAGTCTTCCGGTCCGAGCAGCATCGCGCCCGCCAGCGCGCCGATGCCCTTGTAGAACGATACGTAAACCGAATCGAACTGCGCGCAAACGTCGGCATACGTTGCAGGCGCGTAGTGCTCGCGCGCCTCCCAGAGCCGGGCCCCATCCATGTGACGCCAGATCCCACGCTCCCGGGCGAGCGCCGCGAGCGCGAGAAGATCCGTCCACGCGGGCAGCCTGCCGCCGATTTCGCGCGCCGGCAGCTCGACCAGCAATGCCGCGGGGGATTCGGCGAGATCGGCCAGATCGCGAGGCGAAGTCGGCCGCTCGCGCACGCCCAACAGAATCGCCCGCAGCGAATGCAGCTCGGCGTAGCCTCGTTCCTCGTGCAGCTCGAGATGCGAGGTCGGATGCATCGCAATCAGCGATTTCTTCGCGCGATCGCAGGCGATGCGCAGCGCGATCTGCTGCGCCATCGTGCCGCTGGGCATGAACACGGCGGCCGGCTTGCCGAGCAGGGCGGCAACCTCGGCCTCGAAGCCGTCGACCAGAGGGCCCTCGCCGTAGCGGTCGGCATGCCATCCGTTCCGACGGCACCATTCGCCGACGCGCGCGAGCTCGGCGCCGGGCGCGCCCTCGGCATGGCCCGAAACGAGCACCGCGCAGCGGCGGCGCAGCGCATCGTGCTCGTCCAAGCGCGGCGGCATCGTCGCAGCGTGCCGACTCAGGATTCCGCCGACCCGGGGCGCGAGATGCTAGCGCTCGCGGCCGGATCCGTCGCCGGGGGCGTCGATCCGTTCGCTGCGCGTGTACTTTTCATAGGCACTGATGATCTTCTGAACGAGCGGATGGCGTACGACGTCGGCGGCGGTGAATTCGGTGAAAGCGATGCCGCGCACGTCGGCCAGGACGCGGCGCGCTTCGATCAAACCGCTCTTCTGGCCGCGTGCGAGGTCGATCTGCGTGACGTCGCCCGTGATCACCGCCTTGGTGCCGAAGCCGATCCGCGTCAGAAACATCTTCATCTGTTCCGGGGTCGTGTTCTGCGCCTCGTCGAGGATGATGAACGAGTGATTCAGCGTGCGGCCGCGCATGTAGGCGAGCGGCGCGATCTCTATCGTATTGCGCTCGAACAGGCGTGCGGTCTTGTCGAAACCCATCAGATCGTAGAGCGCGTCGTAAAGCGGTCGCAGATACGGATCGACCTTCTGCGCCAGGTCGCCGGGGAGGAAGCCCAGGCGCTCGCCGGCCTCGACCGCCGGCCGCACCAGCACGATGCGCTTGACCAGGTCGCGTTCCAGCGCGTCGACGGCACACGCTACCGCGAGGTATGTCTTGCCGGTCCCGGCCGGGCCGGTGCCGAACGTGATGTCGTGCTCCTGGATATGCTTGAGGTACAGGATCTGGTTGGTCGTGCGGCCGTGGAGATCGGCACGGCGCGTGCGCAGCGTCACTTCCGCTGCCGTATCGTCGCCCGTTTGCGGCGCCGCCTCGCGCTCCGCAATACTGCGCAGTTCGACCAGCCCGAGCTGGATGTCATCGATGCTCAGAGGCTCCGCAGCCTCGGCATAGAAGCGCTCGAGCGCCGCCGCCGCCTGCCGCATCTGCGTCGGCTGGCCGCGGACCGTGAATGCGGCGCCGCGCCGCGCAATCGACACGTCGAGCGCCGACTCGATCTGCCGCAGGTTGGCGTCGAGCGCTCCGCAGAGATTGGCCAGTGCGCGGTTATCGACCGGCGAAAGCTCAACGTCGAGGGTCTGCGTCTTCAAGGCGCGTCGAGTTCCCGCCGCGACTCATCGAGTGAATTTGTCGAACGCACCGACGTTCCTATGCGTCGGGCCGCAGCATCGGCGCCTTCAGGGCTTCGTCAAGCGTGTTTTCGCATTCCGCAAGATGCGCGCGCACTTCCTTGGAAAACGAGGCACGCGACTCGGCTACTCTGAGCTGCGCCAGCAATTGTTTCGCGCCGGCTCGCTGGAGGGCGCGCGCATCGGCATGCTCCGACGGCGAAGGATGCACGATGGTCGTCGCAATGCGCCGCAGGTATTCGCGCTGCAGGTTACGCCGGAACGGCGTGATATCGCGACCGGTCTTAAGCTCGCTCCAGACCGCGCTTTGCAGGGTGTCGTACAGCTCGGACAGATGGAAGGCATCGCTGCTGCGCGACTGCCGATACGCGCTTTCCTCGATCCGCGTCGCGACCGTATCCGAGAGCAGCTGGTCCAGCAGCGCCTTCTGCACGCCAAGCATACGGTCCGACAGCGAAATATCCGGTGAAATCGCGCTGAGCCCCGCGTCTTCGCGGCCGCGGTCAAATTGGTCGACGGTGAGCCTGCGCACGAATTCGGGACGCAGGCGGAAGCTATCCACCGACAGCAAGCCGGCCGTGATCAGCTTCAGCGCGGCGCGCTGCTTTTCGGGTGACACGGGCGTGAATGGCTCGCGTCCGCTGCCGGCATGGTCGCGCACATACACGACGCCGCCGACGTACTTGGCCGCGACCGCGCCGGAGTTGCCGAGCTGTGTCAGTCCCGCGACGAAATTGCGCCGCAATACTTCGTAACTCTGACCCGCCGGAAGCTGGCGCTGCTGCAGCCGGTCCCAGAGCTCACGGGCGAGAGTAAGCCGCCGGGTCGCGAACTGCAGCGGATCGCTGCCCAGATCGCGCCGGTTCACCTGCGGGTCCATCCCTTCGGCCACGCCGCCGAATCCGGCGTCGACGTCGTTGGCGAAAGCGAGTTGCGGCTCGTCGCTGCGCGCCGCGATTTTCGCGAGCTCCGCCTTCTCCGCACCCGGCGCGATCGGCTTGTAGGCATACTCGATCGCCCAGTAGTCATAAGGGCCGATCGTCGGCATCACGTAATCGGCCTGCGGCTCGCTCCGCAGCGCCAGGTTGATCGCGTTGTAATCCATCACCGAGCCGCCGATGCCGTTGGCGTGGGTGAATGCCGGATCCTCGAGCTGCTTCTGCGTGTAGATCGTCGAAGCGCGGAAGTTATGCTGAAGCCCGAGCGTATGCCCCACCTCGTGCGTCACGACGTCCTTGAGCGTCGCCAGCACGTATTTCTCCGCTTCGGGGCCCTGCGGATCGATCTCGCCGCGTGCCACCAGCACGTCGAGCGCGAAGGCCAGCTCGTCCATCGCGACGTCGCCGTAGTCGCAGTACGCGTCCTCGCCGGTTGCCGTCGATCGCGCCCTCGGCTGGAATTGCTCGGACGCCTGCCGGCGCGGCAGGCGCGTCCATCCATCCTCGATCTCGATATCGGCGTCGAGAATCTCCCCGGTGCGGGGATCGGCGCGGCTGGGGCCGATCGCCAGCGCACCCGGCTCGTCGCGGACGACCCAGCGCACCGACGCATGGTGCGCGTCTGCTGTATCGAAATCGGCGTTCTCGGGCTGCATTTCGACGCGCAGCGCGTCCTTGAAGCCGATCTTTTCGAAAGCCTTGTTCCATTCCAGGATGCCGGCCTTGACCGTCTCGCGATATTTCTCGGGGATGTCGCGGTCGAGCCAGTAGACGATCGGCTGCTTCGGCGCAGACAGGGCTGCATCCGGATCCTTTTTCTCCAGGCGCCAGCGTTTGACGTAATAGACCTCGGGGTAAGGCTTGGTATCGTCCGAGAAGTCCCATCGGCGGGTGACGAAGTGGCCGATGCGATCATCGGCAGCGCGCGCGTGCATTGGATCGGGCAGCTTGGCGAGGCTGTAGTAGTAGCCCAGGAAGAGGCTGCGCGCATCCTCGAGGTGGGCGGGCGGCGGCATCCGTCCTGCCGTGCGACCCGCTGGCCGCGACGGCAGCTTCGGGACGGCGTAGTGCGCCGACACCGCGAATCCGGTCAAGTCGGCGCTGTTGTGAACGTCGGTGAAGCTCGAATTGCGCGAATCGAAGGTGTAGGGGATATGGTAGGCCGCGTCAAGCGCGCTCGATCCGGCGGGAAGATCGCTCAGCAGCAACGGATTGAGCTCGATCAGCACCGATTTCCGCTCCGGGTGCGGCTGGCTGGCGACCGGAACTGCGCCGAGAAGGCTGTCGCTGGTCGATTCGCGAACGGCGCGAGCGAGCGGGGTGCCTTCGAGCGCGAGAAATTGCGTGTTCTTGGCGAGCAGCTGGACGAGGTTGCCCAACCGGTGGAACTCAACGATGTAGGAGCGCAGCATAGGGCTCATGAACGGCTCGCGCTCGCCGATGCCGCGTGTGCGGTTCAACTGCAGGAAAAAGGGCCGGTCGATCTGGTCGGGCTGGATCTCGAGCCAGACCTTTTCGTCCTTGGTGTAGACGTTGAAAAAGCCGGGTTGCTCCTTCGCGTCCCTGATGACTTCGGCGAACGGTCTCTGCTGCGCGACAACGGCGGCGGCGGCCGCTGCGGCCGCCGCCGCGACGGCCGGCGCGCCGCCCGATTTGGCCCCGCCGGGCTCCATCGGCGATGCGCGATCAGCGGCGATCGGCGAGGTGTTTTCGCTCGCCGCGCGGGCTGCACCGGTGGCAGCGACGGCGGCCGCGGCCATCATCGCCGAATCCGCGGAAGGGACGGTGGCGCAGCCGGCGGTCAGCAGCGACGTCGCGGCAAGTGCGAGGGTGAGCTTCGAAAGCGATGAAAAGTGTGCGGTCATGATGCCTCACGCGATTCCGGGTCTTGAGGGAGGGCAGGGCGAATTGTCGGCGCGGAGCGCACTTCAGACGGTCGTGAGCTCGCCGCGCAACGAATGTGCGCGCGCTGCAGTGATGCGGATAGCGGCATAGCTGCCGATCAGATCGGCCTCGCCGGCAAAATTAACGACACGATTGCTTTCGGTCCGCGCCGAAAGCTCCGCTGAATTCCTGCTGGCGCGACCGGTGACCAGCGCGCGCTCGATGGTCCCCACCATCGCCTCACTGCGCGCCGCGTACTGGTCATCGATGCGCCGCTGCAAGCGGGCGAGCCTCGCCTCTGCAATCTCCCGCGGGACCGGGTCGCCGAACTCGGCGGCCGGCGTGCCGGGTCTCGGGCTGTACAGAAAGCTGTAGCTGCCGTCGAAGCCAACGTCGTCGATCAGGCGGATCGTTTGCTCGAAGTCCGCATCGGTCTCGCCGGGAAATCCGACGATGAAGTCGGACGACAGCGAGAGCGTCGGGCGGGCCTTGCGCACCCGACGGACGATCGACTTGTATTCGAGCGCGCTGTACCCGCGCTTCATCGCAGCGAGCACTCGGTCGGACCCCGACTGCACCGGCAGGTGAAGATGGGAAACGAGCTTCGGCACGGTGCGATAAGCGTCGATCAGGCGCTGCGACATCTCCCTCGGATGCGATGTCGTGTAGCGGATGCGCTCCAGGCCGTCGATCTCGGCCAGGTGCTCAAGGAGCGCAGCCAAGTCGGCAACTTCGCCTCTGCCGGCGCTGCCGCGGTAGGCGTTGACGTTCTGGCCGAGCAGCGTTACCTCCCGGACCCCTTGATCGACCAGATCGGCGACCTCGGTCAGCACGTCTTCGAAGGGCCGGGAAACCTCCTCGCCGCGCGTATAAGGCACGACGCAGAACGTGCAGTACTTGCTGCAGCCCTCCATGATCGACACGAATGCGGCGACGCCCTCGACTCGCGGCGGCGGCAAATGGTCGAACTTCTCGATCTCGGGAAAGCTGATGTCGACCTGCGGCTTGCCGGTCGCGCGCCGGCGGGCAATCAGCTCGGGCAGGCGGTGCAGCGTCTGCGGACCGAACACCACGTCGACGTACGGCGCGCGCGCGACAATGGCGGCGCCCTCCTGGCTCGCGACGCAGCCGCCGACGCCGATGATCAGCGCGGGGTTGACCGCCTTGAGGCCGCGAACTCTGCCGAGATCGTGGAACACACGCTCCTGCGCTTTTTCGCGCACCGAGCAGGTATTGAACAGGATGATGTCGGCGTCGTCCGGCGTAGCGGTCGACTCGGCGCCTTCGGCCGCGCGCAGTACGTCGGCCATCTTGTCCGAGTCGTACTCGTTCATCTGGCAGCCGAACGTGCGGATGTACAGCTTGCAGCTCACGGAAAACGGTGCGGCGTCTTGAGCTCGTGCAAAAGGGTCGAGGATTATAGCAGCACCCGCAAATCCGCGCCGCCTGTCGCCGCGCAGCGGTATACTCCGTCGCAGCAGGTGTCCGCCGCGCCCTTCCGCGCGGCGGGTGAAACGGGAAGCCGGTGCGTCGCTCGATATCGCGGCAAGGCCGGCGCTGCCCCCGCAACGGTAAGTCGGTGCGGACGGTCCGATAGGCCACTGTGCGCTTGGCGCATGGGAAGGCGGACCCGTCCGGCGCGAGGCGTTCTGCCTGGCGCGTACCGGCCAGCCCGGAGACCGGCCTGCCCCGGATCCCTGCGCTTGGCGCACGGCTTTCGGACTTTGGGCGCATCGCGGGAGGCGATGCCCGGCCGGATGCCGCCTGCGTGTGGCGTTCGCCCGAGCATTTCCTTCGCGTTGCAACGACCAACCGCCGCGCGGGGACGCACGGCATTGCGGGGCAATGCGATGTTTCTTCGAGTGGTCGTTAGCGCAGCGTCACTCTTGATCCTGGTCATGGCGTGCTGTACAGGCGTTGCGTTTGCGCAGCGCGATCCCGGGGTCGCCACGCTCGAACCGATAGTGATCACCGCCGCGCGCGGACCGCAAGCGCTCGCCGACCTCGTCGCCGACGTGACGGTCATCGGCCCCGACGAAATCGCGCGCGCCGGCGCGGAAAGTCTGACCGACCTGCTGCGGCGCGTGCCCGGCGTGGAAATCACCACCACCGGTGGTCCGGCGTCGACCAGCGGTGTCTTCCTCCGGGGCGCCAACACCACTCAGACGCTGGTGCTGATCGACGGGCAGCGCGTTGGCTCGTCCACGTCGGGCCTCGCGGCGCTCGAAGCCCTTCCGCTGGACGCCATCGACCATATCGAAGTCCTGCGCGGGCCCGCATCCAACCTCTATGGCGCCGACGCGATCGGCGGCGTGATCCAGATCTTCACCCGCAACGGCGGGGACGCCTTCGCCGGGAACGGCAACGGCGGCTACGGGACTTACCGTACAAGCCTGGTTTCCGGCGGCTTATCCGGGGCCGCCTCGCCGTGGCGATTTGCCATAGATGCCGGGCACAGGGAGAGCGCTGGCTTCAATGCCTTCACCAACCCGGCCAAATCCAGTTTCAACGACGACAGGGACGGCTATCGCGCCGACCAAGTCGCAGGCACCCTCTCGTACCGCTTCGTGCCGGAGCAGGAGCTGTCGGCGCGCTTTTGGTACAGCCATCTCAATGCGCAATTCGACGCCGAACCGGCTTTCGACGACCGCACGATCACCACGGTGGAAAGCTACGCGCTTGTCAGCCGAAACCGGGTCAATCCGTGGTGGACGAGCCGGCTCGAAGCCGGCCAGACGGCGGACTCGAGCGACTCGCAAACCGGCTTCGGACCGGGCCGCTTCAACACCCGACAGCGCCTCTACGTCTGGCAAAACGATTTTTCGCTGCCGCGAGGCGGCCTCGGCCTGGCGCTCGAGCGACGCGAGGAGCGCGTCGGCGGCGACGCGGCCTTCGCGGTCACTTCGCGCAATACCAATGCGCTGGTTGCCGTCTACCGTCTCACCGCCGGGTCTCAAGCGTTGCAGGTCAATCTGCGGCGCGACGACAGTACGCAGTTCGGCGCCCGCACCACCGGCGCGCTGGGCTACGGCTATGGTTTCGCCCCCGGCTGGCGGGTCACCGCAAGCGTCGGCACGGCGTTCAGGGTGCCGACCTTCAACGATCTCTACTATCCGGGCTTCGCCAATCCCGATCTGCGGCCCGAAACCTCGCGCAATGCGGAACTGGCGCTTCGCTACACCGCGCCGGCCCTGGACGCCGGCATCGTTGCTTATCACAATCGCGTGCGGGGCCTGATCGTGTTCGAATGCGATATGGACTTCAATTGCGCCCCGCAGAACGTCGCCAACGCGACGCTGCAGGGCGTCACGCTGGACGTGCAGGTCCGTTACGGTGCGACCGCGGCGACCGCGAGCGTCGACCTGCAACGCCCGCAGGACGATGCCAGCGGACTCCTGCTGCCGCGACGGGCACGGCGGCATGCCGCACTCTCCGTCGAGCATCGGTTCGGGCCGGGCCGGCTGAGCGCCGAGCTCGTCGCTTCTTCGGAGCGTTTCGAGGACGCGGCCGACACGCGGCGCATGGGCGGCTACATGCTGCTCAACCTCCTGGCCGAATGGTCGTTCCAAGCGCATTGGACGCTGTTTGCGCGGCTCGACAACGCGCTCGACAAGCATTACGAGCTCGCCGCGGATTACGCGACCGCCGGCGCAAACCTGTTCGCCGGCGTACGCTGGCGCTATTGATCATGGCGTGCTTGCGGGCGGTGCTCGCGCTGGGGCTTGCGTTCGCGCTCGCGGCCGAAAGTTCGGCGGCCCCGTTGACGGTGATCGACGGAACCGGCGAGGCGGTAACGCTGCCGGCTCCGGCGCGGCGGATCGTCAGCCTCGCTCCCAGCGCAACGGAGCTCCTGTTTGCCGCCGGCGCGGGGAATCGCGTCGTGGCCGTCACCGACCCGGCCGACTTTCCGCTCGAAGCCGCGCAGCGGCCGCGCGTGGGCGACGCGCGCTCGCTCGATCTGGAACGCATCGTCGCCTCGAGTCCGGATCTTGCCGTGGCGTGGCCGTACGTAGCACCCGTCCAGATCGAGCGACTGCGCGCGCTCGGAATTCCCGTCTACCGTACGGACCCGCATACGCCGGAAGCGATCGCGCTCGATATCGAGCGGCTTGGCATGCTGGCCGGAACGGCGACGGCGGCGAACGCCACCGCCCTGCGCTTCCGCTCGCGGTTGGCGGCGCTGCGTCAACGCGAGGAGGGTGCGCGCGCGATACGCGTGTTTTACGAGATATGGGATCAGCCGCTGTATACGATTGGCGGAACGCACCTGATCAGCGCCGCGATTCATCTGTGCGGCGGCCAAAACGTTTTTGCGGGCCTCGTCCTGCCCGCGCCGTCGGTCAGCGTCGAAGCGGTGCTGGCGGCGCGGCCGGCGGTCATCATCGCCGGAACCGACGGCGCCGTCCGTCCGGCATGGCTCGATGCCTGGCGACGCTGGACCGACCTGCCGGCGGTTATGCGCGACAACCTGTTCGTGGTCGACGCCAACCTGCTGCACCGCGCCGGTCCACGCTTTGTCGATGGCGCCGAAGCGCTCTGCGCGGTCATCGATCGGGCGCGGGCCAACGCGGCGCCCTGAAACGGGCGCGTGGGGCAGCCTCAACCCGGCGCGAACACCGGCCCGCGGTCGGTCGCGACCGCCTGCAGCGACACGCCGTAGAGTCGCGACAACCGCGCCGCGGTGAGCAGTTCGTCTGCCGGCCCGGCCTGCGCTGAGCCGCCATCCAGCAACAGCGCGTGGTCGCAGCAGCGCGCCGCCAGGTTGACGTCGTGCAGCACCATCAGCACGGCCTTTCGGCCGCTTCGGGCGAAACCGGCCAGCCGGTCGAGGAGCGCGAGCTGGTGCGCGAGATCGAGATGACTCGACGGCTCGTCCAGAAGCAACAGATCGGGCTGCTGCGCGAGGAGCGCCGCCAGCGCGACCCGGCGACGCTCGCCGCCGGAGAGGGTGCGAACGTCGCGTGCCTCGGCCCCGCCGATGTCCATCGCTGCCAGGGCGGCGCGGGCGATCGCAAGGTCGGCCGGCCCTTCCCATTGCCAGCGCGACAGATGCGGCTGTCTGCCGACCAGCACGGTCTCGAGGACCGTCGCGGCGAACGCGTCGTTGTCGTCTTGCGGCAGAACGGCGCGACATCGTGCGACTTCGCGCGGAGACATTTGCGCGATCGGCTGTCCACCCAGCGCGATCTCCCCGGCGGCCGCCGGCCGCAATCCGGCCAGCGTATGCAATAGCGTCGTCTTCCCGGCACCGTTGCGGCCCAGGATCGCCCAGCATTGGCCGGGCAGGACGGAAAACTCCAGGTTGCGGCAGACGGTCAGCGCCGCGATGCGGACCGTGAGCCCCGTGACCCGCAACATCGGCGGGGCGCTCATCGCTCGTTCCGCAGCAGGACCAGGAACACGGGAACGCCGATCAACGCCGTGACGACGCCGACCGGCAGCTGCGCGGGCGCTGCGACCAGCCGCGCCAGGGTGTCGGCAATGAGGAGCATCGCGCCGCCCGCCAGCGCGCAGGCCGGCAGCAATGCCCGCTGATCGTTGCCGATGACCAGGCGCACCGCATGAGGCACGATGAGCCCGACGAAACCGATCGCCCCGGCGGTGGTGACGGCCACCGCGGTCAGGAGCGCCGCGAGCGCGAAAATGAGCCAAGGCAGCCGTGCGATCGACACGCCCAGCGCCGCCGCCACCGCCTCGCCGCGCGCCAAGGCGTTGAGATCGCGGGCAAAGGGGAAGACCGCCGCCATCGCCAACGCGAGCACCACGAGAGGCGTCCAGGATGCCGGCGGCGCCGACAGGTCGCCGATCAGCCAGAACAGCATGCCGCGCAGCTGGGCCTCGGGCGCCAGCGACAGCAGCAGCGCGACCGCCGCCCCCCAGCCTGCCGCAACGATGACGCCGGTCAGCAGCAGCCGCGTCGGCGACCACGCGCCCGAGCCGCGCGCCAATGCAAAGACAAGCACGGTCGACGCGAATGCGCCCGCGAATGCGCCTCCGGGGATGAGCCACGCGACGGACCCTAGGAGCATCGCAGCCAGCGCGCCGACCGCCGCCCCACCCGAAACGCCGAGCACGTACGGATCCGCCAGCGGATTGCGCAGCAGGACTTGCAACAGGGCGCCGGCCGTTGCCAGCGAGCCGCCGGTGGCGAACGCCGCGAGCGCGCGCGGCAGTCGCAACTCGCGCACGATGGTGCGCGGCGTCGCCTCGCCGTTTCCGGTCAACGCCAGCAGCACCGTCATCGGATCGAGGGCGACGCTGCCGATCCCCAGCGCCAGGACCAACGCCGCGAGCGCGACGGCAGCGAGGGTGGTGATAGCCAGCGTGGCGGGGATGCGGGTCATTGCGGCAGGCTTGCGACTGTCGCAACGCCAAGAACGGCGACCGTCGGAAGGGCAACGATTATAGCGTTCGCGAGGTGGACTATAATTTCCGTTTGGCTGGCCGTCAGCATCACGCACGCTCGTGCCGCGCCGCAGGCCGCCTGCAACGCGCGACATGGTCAGAGCCATCGATGAGCAAGGCATTCACCCGCGAAGACGACGACGGACTCGACGACGATGTCGAGGAGGCATCGCCGCTTCCTGAAGGCGCCCGGAACTACATGACGCCGGGCGGGTTCTCGCGCCTCAAAGCGGAGCTCAATGCCCTCGTCGACAAGGCCCGGCCCGAAGTCGTCGCGACCGTCGCGTGGGCGGCGAGCAACGGCGACCGTTCCGAGAACGGCGACTATATCTACGGCAAGAAACGTCTGCGGGAAATCGACCGTCGCATCCGCTTCCTGATCCGCCGTCTGGACATCGCCGAAGTCGTGGATCCGCTGGTCCGCCGCGATGCCGAGGACATCGATCAGATATTCTTCGGCGCCACGGTCACGGTGCGCGATTCGCACGGCGAAAGGCGCACCGTGAGCATCGTCGGCGTCGACGAAATCGACACGCAACGCGGTTATATCAGCTGGGTATCTCCGATGGCGCGCGCACTGATCAAGGCGCGCGAAGGCGATATGGTGACGCTGAAAACCCCGGGCGGCATCGAGGAACTGGAAATTCTCGAAGTCCGCTACAAGGCGCTGGGCACGGCGTGACGTTGCGCCATCCCCGTTGACGCCGTCTGAAGCTTGACCCTATAGTGCACCGACGATGGAATCCGAACTTACTGAATTCTCCGGGCTCGAGCAGAAGCTGGCGCTACTTCTGGCCGATTACAACAGACTCCGCGCCGAGAACGAGTCGCTCAAGCGCGAGCTCGGCCGCGCGCTCGAGCAGAACCGGGCGCTGACGGCGCGCATCGGCGCGGCGACGTCACGCATCGATGCGCTTCTGCAACAGCTGCCGGAATCGCTCGGCTGATCGATGGACGATCAAGCCACTACGCTCGACGTCTCGATCCTGGGACGCGAATACCGCGTTGGCTGCAAGCAGTCGGAACGTGACGAGCTGCTGCTGGCGGTGCAGTTGCTCGACCGCCGCATGCGCGAGATCCGCGATTCGGGCAAGATCGCGGGCACCGAGCGCATCGCGGTGATGGCCGCGCTCAATATCGCGCACGAGCTGCTGCAGGCCAGGGCCGGGCCCGCCGGCATGGCGAGCGGAAGCAGCTTTGACAGCGCCGGCGTTCGGCGTAGAATTTCCGCCATGCAGTCTGCCATCGATCGAGCGATGGCCGATCAGGATAAGCTGTTCTAGCCCTCGCGGGCGCGCGGCAACCCGATCCTTTTTTCGTTTATTGTCCCCTGCGGTGTTCGAGCCGGCCATACACTCTTTGAACCAATGCTAACTTAGCGAGGTTGCCGAGCCTCAAACGGACCGGTGTGCGTTCCCTACGCGGAAGCGCCTGATGGTCCTGGCAGGCGACCCTCTTGAACTCAGGTTCAAGATGACGGTTGGCACGGCACAGGTGGGGGGCACCCTCTTGTCCAGCCCGCCCCGTTGCGGGCGAGCTGCAGCATAGCCGGGTCACGCTGCGTACCTTGCAGCGCCGGCACGGCGCGGACCCCGTGACGCCACCTCCAGCATCGCCACGCCGCGTTTGGCCCGTGTTGTTGCCGTGCCTAGCGGCGATCCCGACGATCGAAAGATCGAGGGCATTCCAGCGACGATAGCGCTCGTCGCTGGCGAAGCGACAAAAGTCACCCACTGGCGACAGGCAGCTTTTATTTCGCGGAGTCCCCGCTGGCGAACCGCGTGCGGGTCAGGAGTACATTGAGTCATGGACCAACTCGCGGCACTCGATGCGCTGGGCTTCACCCTGCCGAGCACGGCCTACATCATCGGCGCCGTTGCCTTCGGCATCATCGGTTTCGTGGCGTATCGGTACGGCAAGAAAATGTCGCTTGCGGCGCCCAAGTGGATCGGCGTCGCGCTGATGTTCTACCCCTACGCGATTTCCCAGACGTGGCTGCTGTATGTGGCGGGCGCCGGCCTTTGTGTCGGCTTGTACTTTTCCGCTTCGAACAGGTAGCACCCGCCGCCAGTCGTCGAAGGGCCGCTACCACTGTGAATGCGGGCCAACCATGAAGCCCTGCGGAAGAATGGTCAGAAAAAATGAGTTCTTGTAGAAGCTTGCTTGACGCTGACACCCTTCAATAGAGCCCAGGTGTTTTTTGGGGCTTGCGTGCTTTCGGATCATAATCAATGACATCGATTGCTCGACGGGAAACGTGAGATGCGTTATTGGCTGATGAAATCCGAGCCCGATGAGGTGTCGATCGATGACCTCGCGGCGATGCCCCGACGGACCGTCGCCTGGTACGGCGTGCGCAACTACCAGGCACGCAATTTCATGCGAGATCAGATGAAAGTGGGCGATCTCGCGTTCTTCTATCATTCGAGCTGTCCAGAGCCCGGGATCGCAGGGATCGTGAAGGTGAGCAAGCCGGCCTATCCCGACGCATCGCAGTTCGACAAGAAGAGTCCATACCACGATCCGAAGTCGACGCCGGCGGCGCCGCGCTGGCTGAACGTCGACGTCACGCTGGTGAAGAAGACGCCGCTCGTTCCGCTCGCGGCGCTGCGCGCCCGCCCCGAGCTTGCGCAGATGCGCACGTTGCAGCCGGGCAATCGCCTATCGATCACGCCCGTCGATCCCCGGGAATGGGCGGTCATCACCAAGCAGATGATGAGAGCCTAGCGTGGACTGGACGCTGATCCCGATCTTTCTTGCGATCGGCGGCGTCGTCGGCTTTATCGCTGGCCTGCTTGGTATCGGCGGGGGGATGACGATGATCCCGCTGCTCACGCTGATCTTCAGTCATCAGCATTTCCCTCCCGAGCACATCCTGCATATCGCGGTGGCGACCTCGCTGGCGACGATCGTATTCACTTCGATATCCAGCGTGCGTACGCACCACGCCCACGATGCGGTCGTCTGGCCGATCTTCTGGAAACTCGCGCCCGGCATCCTGGCGGGATCGCTGCTTGGGCCGCAGCTGGTCAGCGGCCTGTCGACGGCCGCGCTGTCGGGCGTATTCGCAGCGTTCGCGACGTTCACGGCGACGAGACTCTTGCGCACGCCGAAGCCAAAGCCGACGCGGGAATTGCCGACGGCACCCGGGATGTTCGTCATCGGCGCCGCCATCGGCGGGCTGTCGAGCATCGTCGGCGCCGGTGGCGCATTCATTTCGGTGCCGTTCATGACGGCTTGCAATGTGCGAATCCACAACGCCGTCGCAACGTCGGCGGCGCTGGGCCTGCCGATCGCGGCCGCGGGCACGCTGGGCTATCTCATCGCCGGATCGCGACAGACCGGGCTGCCGCCATACACGCTCGGTTACGTCAACCTTCCGGCCCTGTTCGCCATCGCCAGCGCGAGCATGCTTGCCGCGCCGGCCGGGGCGCGCATGGCGCACCGCTGGCCGGTCGCCCGTCTGCGCCGCGCGTTTGCCGCGCTGCTCTACGCGGTTGCGGCGTTTTTCGTCTGGAAGGTCTTTGCTTCCTGACCCTTCATCCGCCGCGGTGGAAACGTTCGGACCGTGGCATCCGGGAATCGAATCGCAGGTCCCGGCGCACCTGCGTCACCTTTGCACGATCTTCCGTCCGGAGAACGGCTTCGTCGACATCGCCCAGGCGGCCGAACTCCAGGATCTGACCGGGCTTGATCCGAGCGAGCTGGTCGTGTTTCGGCCGGAACGACTTGCGTTGCACGAAGTTCTCATCCGGGTGACCGCCGATCTCTCGGTGCCGGACGGCACGAAGATCGAGGACCTGGGTATCAATTTTCGCCGGATCACGCGCACGATCCTCGCCCGCCATGTCGAGCCCCGGAACGACGCGGTTGTGGCGGTCTACGGCGCGCTGCGCGGGGGGCTGCGGGCGCTCATCGACGCCGAGCTCGCGCCGCTGTTCCCCCCCTTGGCGGCGGCGACCGCTTCGCAGCTAGCCGAGGCGGGGCGGCGCACGATTTTCAGGCTGCATCGCGCACGTGTCCATCCGGTTGCGACCGCCGAAACGGTCGCGCAACGAACGCTCGCCACCTGGGAAAGCGACGCACACGCGACCGACGACGCAATGCGCAAGGCCGCGTACCGGGCGCTGGGCAAGGTCCTGTCGGCACTGCTGGTCCGGCACGGCGGGCTCTGGGGCAGCCGCGAAATCGTCGCGGCCATCGCCACGGGCATCGCGTGCAACGATTTCGGCGCCGACGAGATCGGACGGCTGATCTCGCCATGGCTGCTCGACGCTGCCGATGGCGAAGGCTACGTGCTGCTGCCGCGCCAGGAGCTGCCGTTCGTCATGAACACCAAAGGGCCCTCCGCGTCGGGTAAGAGCACGTTGCGTCCGCTGCAAAAGAGGCTCGCGGGCGACATCGGCGTCAACTGGAGCGACTTCGCCTTGATCAGTCCCGACATATGGCGCAAGCAATTGCTCGACTACGGGACATTGGGGGCGGCCTACAGGTATGGCGGTGCGTTCACCGCGGAGGAATTGCAGATCGTCGACCAGAAGCTCGATCGCTACATGGCGCGCAAGGCCGAGCGAGGCAACATGTCGCATCTGTTGATCGACCGTTTCCGCTTCGACAGCTTCGCGCCCGATTCGGACGAGGCGGGCAGCAACCTGCTCACGCGCTTCGGGCGGGTCGTCTACCTGTTCTTCATGATCACGTCGCCCGAGTCGCTGGTCGAGCGCGCCTGGAAACGCGGCCTCGACGTCGGCAGGTACAAGGCGGTCGACGATACGCTGGCGCACGCCGTCGAGGCGTACTCCGGCATGCCTCAGCTATTCTTTACGTGGATCCAGCGCACCGACAAGCGGGTGCACTTCGAATTCCTGGATAACAGCGTACAACTCGGCGAGCGGCCGCGCACAGTCGCCTTCGGCTGGAACGACACGCTGAACGTGCTCGACGTCAAGTGCCTGCTCGATGTCGAGCGTTATCGCAGAGTGAACATCAATGCCCGCGGCCCCGAAGGTCTGTACGAAGATCGCCGCCTGCTGGCACCGGAGCGCAATACGGCGTTTTTGAGACAATGCGTCGAGCGCTTTCGCGAGGTCAATTTCGCGGTGCAGGCCACTGGGCGCATCTACGTGCGCCTCGCGGCAGGCAAAACCGTCTGGGTGGACCGCGATATTCTGCAGCAGGCGGCGGCGGACCCGGACATACGGGCGGGCCTGCTCGACTCGGTGCCGGAGGTATTCGACCCCGCCGTGCGGGCGCCCGCCGAACCGGTATCGCTGCCGGGCGGCAGCGGCGGCGGAGGCATCCATACACTCGGCCGGTGGGGCTCCGGCGACGACCCTTGAGCCTACCGGACGGATACGGGCGCGCGCCCGGAGGAGGAGGCGCGCGCCCGTGCCGGCCTGGGGTCCGGCAAGAAAGCTAGAACCGATAGGCGACGCCGACCGAGACACCTTCCGGCCTGCCGCCCGAGAAGCAATGCGGCCCGGTGTTGGTCACACCTCCGGTGGTCGGATCGAACGCGGCAAGCGGGGTTGAATCGTGACAGTCGGTGGTCACGCCATGCCCCCCGGCACCAATATCATAGTGCGCATCCGGCCCATTGACCGTCATCGCCCAGTCCGCGTAGACAGTCGTGTTCTTGTCGATCATGTGGCGCCAGGCCAGCGAATACATGTTGGCGGAATTGTCGAAGGTCGTCTGGCTGTCGGGCGTGTTGTGCACGCCGAGGAAGCCCTTGGACTTGCCCGCGTGACCCCATCCGAAGCTCACGCTGTCCTTGTCAGTCAGTACTTGCGTCAGTGCCAGCCAGGTTGCGCTATCGCGCGAGCGCTCGTTTTGGAACTCGAGGTCGTCGGGAAGATCGCGGTGCGTGCGCTCCCATAGAGCGCTCACCGTCGTCCTGGTTGCAAACGTATACTGGCCGCCGACCTTGAACGCTGACTCGTCGCCGACATCCCTCGGATCCAGATTTTCGAGGTCGCTGGAGCGATTGACGTTCTTGTGCAATTCGTAGGCGGCGGTCAGGTAGAGCGGCCCGTGCGTATAGGCGGCGCTGAGGCTGGACAGGTCGCCGAACGAGCCGTCGTTACACGTGGGAGGCAAGGCACCGCTGCCGGGAATATTGCCACCGGAGCAGTCCGGCTCGGAGGCCGGAACGATGCTGCTCGTGTCGTCGCGGTTCTGGCCCGGCGAGTACATCGCTTTGAAGGAGACGCCGTTCCAGCTCGGCGATTCGTACCAAAGCGCGTGCGAGGCGCGCAGGCCGAATTCGACGCGATTGTCGCCGCCTGTATTTCCGATCATGACGCGGTAATCACCCAGCATTCCTGAGAACGGATTCAGGCGATCGGTCGATGTCTTATAGGGTGTCTCGTTCTTCCCGAGCATGACGGCGCCCCACTCCGTGCCCTTGAAACCGACAAAGCTGTTGCGGGAGAACAGCGCGCCATTCACCGCGAAGCTGGTGTTCGAGGTCGTTTCCTTGATCCCCGGCGTCGCGGCGATATCGATGCCCGCCTCGAGCTGCCAGATAAAATCGAGCTCAGGGTGTAAAGGATGCTTGCCACGGATACCCAGGTTGGACAGATTGGACGCGATGGCCGGCTCCCAACCCACCTTCCCGACGGGCATACCGCCGTTGTCCCCGTAGTCGCTCTTCAGGCCCTTGGTCGTCTCGTCGAACGAAACGTCGAGATTTCCGTAGAACTGGACCTCGCCGCCGCCGGGCACGAGGAACGTCGCTCCGGCATTGGGCTTCAGGCGCAAGAACTCGCCGCTGGGTGCCGGTTTGGCGGCTTCCTGCTTCTTCTCCTGCTGCATGTTGTAGAGCTGCGTCTTCACCTGATCCAGTTGCTTTTGCAGCACCTCCATCTGCGCCTGGAGATCACTGACAGCGTCGGCACGGGCAACCCCTGCGCCGGCAAGGGCAAGCGAACAGGCGACAAGCGCGGTCATTTTCAAGTTCACGTTTTTATCCTCCGAACGATGCCGAATGCGAACATGGAAGTTGCGCAGAAATCGGCCACAATGGCGCGCAACCTTGCCTGTCTCACGGCCAAGATGCTCTCCGGCGCTTACCTGACATTCACGCCGAGGAAGGACTTTGGGGTTGTCGTTCCACCTTGGAAAATTCATCGTACGCGCGCAAACTGTCAGCTCGCTGAAAGCGGGCTGACAATCAGCTGACGGGCGCTCGTGACGGTTTGCCGTAACATCGAGGCACGCGGAACGTCCGCGGAATTCGAGCAAAATACCCATGCGCATACTTGTCGCGGAGGACGATGCGTTGCTGGCCGAAGGGCTGACCCGCCTTTTGACGCGGGCAGGGCACGGCGTCGATCAGGTCAAGAGCGGGATCGGCGCCGACGCCGCGCTGCGCACGACGCCCTACGAATTGCTGGTGCTCGACATCGGACTGCCCGACATCGACGGCTTCGAGGTCCTGCGCAGGTTGCGACAGCGCCGCTCGCAAACCAACGTTCTCATCCTGACCGCGCGCGACGCGGTCGAGGACCGGGTGCGCGGGCTCGACCTCGGCGCCGACGATTATCTAACCAAGCCCTTTTCGCTGACCGAATTCGAGGCACGAGTGAGGGCGCTGCTGCGTCGCACCTCGCTGCCTTCGAGTCCCATCGTCGTTGGCGGGTTGTCGGTCGACATCGAGGCCAAGCGCGTCACGACGAACGGGGTCGTGATCGAGCTTACGGTGCGAGAGTGGTCGCTGCTGGAATTGTTCCTGACGCGACCGGGTCGCGTGCTCAGCAAGGATTACATCGGACAGCAGCTGTTCAACTACGACGAACATCTGGCGCTCAATACGATCGAGGTGTACGTGTCGCGCCTGCGCGCCAAGATCGAAGCAGCGGGGGTACGCATCCGAACGGTCCGCGGCTTCGGTTACCTTTGGGAGCCGGTCAGTGCGTGACCCTAGGAACGGTTCGAACAGCATCCGCCGGCGCCTGCTGCTGTTCCTGGTCCCATCGCTGTTGTTTCTGGTCCTGTGCGCAGGCGTATTGACCTACGGCGTTGCGCTGAGCGTTGCCACGTCCGCGTACGATCGCTCGCTCCTGGATCCCGCGCTGGACATGGCGGAGAACATCCGCGTCGGCGCCGATGGTCCGCGCCTGGACATGCTGATGCAGGCGCAGGAAGCGCTGATGTACGATCACATCGATTCGATGGTATTTCAGATCCGCGCGGCCGACGGGCGAGTCATCGCGGGGACGACAGAGCTGCCGCCGTTGCCCCGGCTCGGCGATGGTCAACGCACCTTCTTTGACGGCGTGTATCGCAACCAGGCGGTGCGTATCGCCGCGGTGCATACCGATTCGGGCTTTGACGTCCAGGTTGGTGAAACCCTTTCGAAGCGGAACCGCCTGATCTGGGAAATACTCGCGGCTGAGCTGGTACCGACGCTGCTCATCGCGATCGCCGCGGTGGTGCTCGCGTGGACGGCCGTCAAGCACGGCGTTGCGCCGCTCGCGCGCACCCGCGGCGAGCTCCTCGGCCGGGGTCCGAACGATCTACGCCCGCTCACTGAAAGCGGCGCGCCGCTCGAGATCGCGCCCGCCGTCAAGGCGTTCAACAAACTGCTGGGCCGGATGCGCGAGTCGAGCGCCGTGCAGCAACGCTTTCTGGCCAACGCTGCGCACCAGCTTCGCACGCCGCTGGCCGGCCTGCAGATGCATCTGGAGCTGTTGCTGCGACGTGAGCTCTCTCCCGAGGTCAGGGCCGAGATCGAGGGGATGCACGTCGCCACGATGCGGGCAAGTCGCCTGGCGAAGCAGCTGCTGGCCCTGGCCCGGGCCGAGGCGAGCGGCCCCGACGCGAGGGACGCGCAGTATTTCGACGTGCGCCAGGTCGTCGATGCCGCGGCGCAGGAATGGGTTCCGCGCGCGATTGCTCGAAACGTCGATCTCGGTTTCGTTTTGGAAAAGTCCATCGTCCTGGGCAACCCGCTGTTACTGACCGAGCTGTTGAACAACCTGGTGGACAATGCGATTCGCTACACATCGCCCGGCGGCACGGTCACGGTTCGCTGCGGGATGGACGGCGCCATTTCGTACTTGAGCGTCGAGGACAACGGCGCCGGCATTCCCGAAGAAGCGCGGGAAAAGGTGCTCGAACGCTTCTACCGGATCGAGGGAACACCGGGCGATGGCTCAGGGCTGGGGCTCGCGATCGTCAAGGAAGTCGTCGATCGCCACAACGGCGTCGTCTTCGTTGAATCGAATGGCGCCTCAGGGACGAGGATCGTGGCGAAGTTTCCTGCCGCCATCGCTTCGCCGAACTGGTACGCGGCGCCGGCTCGCGGTGGCCCCGCGGAAGCGGTTGGCGACGCGGTGCCGTCGCACACCTAGGCCTCGGCGGGATTATCAGTCGCCGAATAACGGCGGCGCAGGACGTTCTTCTCGACCTTGCCCATGGCGTTGCGCGGCAGCTCGTCGGCTACGAAAACACGCTTGGGCACCTTGAACCCGGCGATCTGCTCCTTGAGCGCGGCGATGATGTCGGGCTCCCGCACGACGTGGCCCGGCCGGGCGACGACGACGGCGGCGACCGCTTCGCCGAAATCGCGGTCAGGCAGGCCGATCACGGCCGACTCGGCCACGCCGGGCAATGAATCGATCCGTTCTTCGATTTCCTTCGGATAGACGTTGAGGCCGCCGCTGATGATCAGATCCTTGGAGCGGCCGACGATACGCAAATAACGATCGACCGCCAGCTCGCCCATATCTCCGGTACGAAAATAGCCGTCCTCGGTGAATTCCTCCCGGGTCCTCTCCGGCAGGCGCCAATAGCCGGCGAAAACGTTGGGTCCCTTGACTTCGATATGACCGACGGTGCCCGGTTCACAGAGCGAACCCTGGACATCGACGACCCGCAGGCTGACTCCGGGCAAGGTCGGACCGACGCTGCCGCAACGACGTTCGCCTTCGAGCGGATTGGATGTATTCATGCCGGTTTCGGTCATGCCGTACCGCTCGACGATCGTATGCCCCGTGCGCGCCGCAAAGTCGTTGAACGTTTCGGGCAGCAGAGGCGCCGATCCGGAGACGAACAGGCGGATCGTGCGGCAAGCCTCGGCGTCGAACGTGGCATCGGCAAGCAGCCGCGAGTAGTACGTCGGAACGCCCATCATCACCGTCGCGTGCGGCAGCAGGCGCGCGACCTCCGCGGCATCGAATCGCTCCAGCCACAGCATGCGGCTGCCCGACAGCAGCACGCAATGACAGGCAACGAACAGCCCGTGTACGTGAAACAGCGGCAACGCATGCAGCAGGACGTCGCCGCGCGTAAAACTCCACCGATCGACCAGCGCCAGCGCGTTGCTGGCCAGATTGCGGTGTGTCAGCATCGCGCCCTTCGAGCGGCCGGTCGTTCCTGACGTGTAGAGCAACGCAGCGAGATCGCCGGGAGCGGAGGCCACCGTATCGAACCCCGTCGGTCGATCATGGGCGCGGTCGAGCAGGGTCCCTTCGCCATCCGCGAGGCTCAGCACCGTCGCTTCGGCGCGCAGCGACGCGATGGCCGCCGCGTCGTCGGGGGCGCAGACGATGATGCGCGGTTCGGCGTCGCCGAAGAAATAGGCGAGCTCTCCCTTGCGATACGCGGGATTGAGAGGAAGGTACACCATGCCGGCGCGCAGGCAGGCCAAGTACAAGGCCAACGCCTGCCAGCACTTCGAGGTCTGCACGGCGACCCGGTCGCCGGGCCGTCCTCCGGCATCGACCAGCACATGCGCGATTCGCGCCGATGCGGCGTCGAGGTCATCGTAATGGATGACCGGGCCGCCGGGGATCAGCACGCACGGCTGATCGAGGTGGTCGGCGAAATGATTGCGCAACAGCGCGTACAGATTTGCGTTCATCATCGATCCGGCACGCCCGGGCGCGATAAATCGCGAGCGCTAACCGGCGCGAAGCCCGAGACAGCCGGGAGGTTGCAGTTGGTCGGAGTGGCCTGGCAAACGCGGCTCAGGCGCGCGATTCCGGCGGGTGTCGGGATAATGGCATGTCCACGCGCCACCCGCTATTCGACCGGTCGTTGCTCGGCCAGCTTGTCGGGTTTTCGAGGAATGAGCATCTTAAGAGCCTTGGAGATCAGCGGCCAGAACAACATGACGACCGCGAGCGTCGTAATACTGCCCACCAGCCAGTTCGACCACATGATCGTCATATCGCCCTGGGACATCAGCATTGCCTGGCGAAAAGCGTTTTCCGCGTTGTTTCCCAGCACCAGCGCCAGCACCATCGGAGCCAGCGGATAGTTGAGTTTTTTGAACAGGTAGCCGACGACGCCGAAGCCCAGCATGAACCAGATGTCCTGCATGGCGTTGTTGACCGTGTAGGCACCGATCGCGCAGATGGCAACGATCACCGGAGCGATGATCGAGAAGGGAATGCGCAGGATGCCTGCAAACAAAGGAACCAGACTCAAGACGACGATCAAACCTGCGACGTTGCCCAGGTACATGCTGGCGATCAGTCCCCAGACGAAGTCGGGCTTCTCGGTGAACAGGAGCGGGCCCGGCTGGAGTCCCCAGATCAGAAGTCCGCCGAGCAGGACCGCGGCGGTGGGCGAGCCAGGTATCCCCAGTGTGATCATTGGCAGCAGCGCGCTGGTTCCGGCGGCGTGCGCGGCAGTTTCCGGCGCGACGACCCCTTCGATCACGCCGGTACCGAACTTGTCGCCATCCTTCGACATCTTTTTCGCCACGCCGTAGCTCATGAACGATGCCGGCGTGGCGCCACCCGGCGTGATGCCCATCCAGCAGCCGATCGCGGTGCTGCGTATGAACGTCATCCAGTACGTGGGTAGCTTGCGCCAGGTCTGGAGCACGACCTTGGGATTGATCTTTGCCTGGACGCCGTGGAACGCGAGGCCTTCCTCCATCGACAAAAGAATCTCGCCGATGCCGAACAGCCCGATCACCGCAATCAGGAAGTCGAAACCCTTCATCAGGCTCGGAAAACCGAAGGTCAGGCGAAGCTGCCCGGTAACGATGTCGATACCGACCGCGGACAGGGCGAAACCGATCATCATCGAAATAATGATCTTCCAGGGCGATCCCTTGCCCATGCCGACGAAACTGCAGAAGGTCAGCAGGTAGACCGAAAAGAATTCCGGCGGGCCGAACTGGAGGGCGAAGCGCGCAATCACGGGCGCGAGGAACGTAATCAGCAGCACCGCGACGAAGGCGCCCACGAACGAGGATGTGAAAGAGGCCGTCAACGCCTCGCCAGCACGCCCTTTCTGCGCCAGCGGGTAGCCATCGAAGGTCGTCGCCACCGACCAGGGCTCCCCGGGAATGTTGAATAGTATGGAAGCGATCGCGCCGCCGAACAGAGCGCCCCAGTAGATGCACGACAGCATGATGATGGCCGACGTCGGAGGCATCGTGAACGTCAGCGGCAGCAGGATCGCAATGCCGTTGGCGGCGCCCAGACCCGGCAGCACGCCGATGATCACCCCCAGGACGATACCCAGGAACATAAGACCGATGTTGAACGGCGTGAGCACCACCGCGAACCCGTGAAACAGAAAGTTCAGGTCGGACACGCAGCGCTCCCGAGTCGGTTAGTCTTTGCCTGCAGCCGTTCCGTGGACCGTCGCGGTGGAACGAAACCGCCTCAGAATCCGGTCCAGCCGGTCAGATTCCAGTAACCCTTGACGAGAGGGACCTGGAACCATACCTCGAACATGAAGAAAAAGAGCACGCTGATCGCGACCGCAAGCGGCACGCTCTTTTTCCAGGGGTAGCCGCCGAGCAGGTTCATGAACAGCGCGATATAGATCGCCGAAGCGACGTAGATGCCTATCAGCTGAATGCCCAGCACGTAGAGCGCAGCCGGGATCAGCACCTTCAACACCTGCTTGAGCTGGCCGCGCTCGACAAAACTGTCGGCGCCCTTGGCATCCTTCGTGAAGATCGCCTGCAGAAGCGTGGCGGCGCTCGCCACGCAGATGAACAGGCTTACGTAGAACGGAAAGAAACCCGACTGGGGCCCGTCGCTGCCCCAGCGGAACCCGAGCCGGTAGCTGCTGTACAGGAACGTCGCGCCGAACGCGAGCAAGATCGCTGCGACGGTGATTTCCATCGTACGCGTCGAGACGACCGATCGATCATCGTCCCGGGCAGTGTTGTCGTGTTGTGCCATCGTCATTACCCCGCGGCGGGAGGATCCGGACGAACGCGCTGGGCCGAGAGACGCGGCGGTGCGACCGGAGGCGGCCCGCTATCGGGTCGGGCCTGTGATCGCACCGCGCGTCCAATCGGAACTGCGCCAGACCTATTTTTTGGCCAGAAAGCCCGCCTTCTCCATCAGGCCCTTGTGCATGACCTCAGCCTGCTCCACCCATTTGACGTATTCCGCGCCGCTCATGAACGTCTGGTTGAAGGCGGCCTGCTCGCTGAACGCCTTCCAGTCGGGCGTGGCGCGGACCTTCTTGAACAGGTCGATGTAAAAGTCGACCTGTTCCTTGCTGACGCCGGCGGGCATGAAGATACCGCGCAACATCGTGTATTCCACCGGCAGCCCCGACTCCTTGCAGGTCGGGATGTCGTTCCATGACATGTCGGCGGTAACCTTCTCCTTGTACGGCATGCGCTGCGCATCGAACACGCAAAGCGGACGCAGCTTGCCGGCACGCCATTGCGCCACCGCTTCGATCGGGTTGTTGACCGACGAATCGATATGGCCTCCGACGAGCTGCACCGCAACGTCCCCGCCCCCTTTCAGCGGTATGTAGATGAACTTGACGCCGGGATTGGCTTGCTCGATCTGTGCCGTGATGATCTGATCTTCCTGTTTCGACCCGGTGCCGCCCATCTTGAACTTGTTGGGCGAGGCCTTGACCGCGTCGATGTACTGCTTGGCGGTCTTGTACGGGGTGTCGGCATTAACCCACAAGACGAACTCGTCCAGCGCCAGCATTGCCACCGGCGTCAGATCATGCCAGCTGAACGGCACCCCAGTCGCCATCGGGGTCGTGAACAGATTCGACAGCGTGATGACGATCTTTTCCGGATCCCCCTTGTCGTCCTTGACGTCGAGGAAGCCTTGCGCACCGGCGCCGCCCGACTCGTTGACGACGATGAACGGCTGTTTCATCAGTTGGTGCTTGCTTGACACACCCTGGATGAAGCGCGCCATCTGGTCGGCGCCTCCGCCGGTTCCGGCAGGGACGATGAACTGAACGGGCTTCGATGGCTCCCAGGCGGCTGCGGAAAGCGAAATGGCTGCCGCAGCACCCGCGATCACCGCGCACAGCGCTACCCGCAACGTCGATAGTCGATGATTTTTCATGGCACCTCCTTAAGTGGCTGTGATTCCCTGACAACCGGCCCGCTTAGCGCGGGTTTCTTCGTGTCGTGATACCAAACGCTTGAGCGATAAAATCGTTTGCGCGAATTCCGCGGCTGCTTCTCTCTCCTATTTCACCAGCACGATGGGGACATTGACGGCTTGCACGACCTTGGTCGTCACCGAACCGAGCAACATCCCTGCCACCGGACCGAGTCCGCGAGTTCCCATCGCGACCTGCTGCACCCTCAGCTCCTTGACGTACTTTGCCACGGTTTCGCCGATCTCGCCTACACCGATGTGAAATGCATGACGGATGCCCGCTTTGTCGAGCAATTCGCGCGCGGACGTCAACGCGGCCATGCCTTCGTCATGATAATAGCCGTCCAGATCGGTGCGCCGCACATGCCGCGCGACGCTGCCGGGCGCCACCGGTGGTTGAACGTTGAGCAATTGGATGTCGGGCGCTTCCTTGCAGGCCGCTGACAATTCGATGACGTAGCGCACGGCGCGGCTCGAATTTTCCGAACCGTCGATGAGTGTCAGGATGGTCAGCATCGTGGCTGCTCGCGCCGGCGGTCAATGGGAGCGGCCCTGCCGCGCGCCGGCGGCGAGGTCGATCGGCTTGTTCTCGACGCGCGCCGCGCGTGTCGCCAGCAGTTTTCCGATGGCGACCACAATCGCCGCGCCCAGTATCTGGGTCCAGCTGATCTCGCCGATCAGCGGCAACGAAAACTGCAGCCAGGGCATGTGAGCGGCAATCCAGCCGACCAGAATCGGGTCGCTGTCGAGCATGTCGCCGGCCACCCAGCCCAGCAGCGCGGCGCCGGCCGTAATGATGATCGGAAATTTGCCGATCAGCTTCATCACTATCGTACTGCCGAACACGACCACCGGGACGCTAACGCCGAGTCCGAGCATCAACAGCGTCAGGTCCCCCTTGGCCGTAGCGGCGACGCCGATGACGTTGTCGGTGCTCATGATCAGATCCGCGACCAGGATCGTGCGCATCGCCGACCAAGCGCTCTTGTGGCTGTCGACGTGGCCCTCTCCTTCCTCGCCCGGAATCAGGAGCTGCACGGCGATCCAGAACAGCAGCAGGCTGCCGACGAGTCTCAGGTAGGGCAGTTCGAAGATTTCCGCCGCGGCGATGGTCAGCGTCACCAGGATGACGGTCGCTGCGACGCTGCCCCAGATGATCGCCTGCTTCTGTTGGCGCGGCGGCAGCGAGCGCGCGGCCAAAGCGATCACGACCGCGTTGTCGCCGGACAACACGATATTGACCAGGATGATTTCGCCGAGCGCGACCCAGAAAGCGGGACTGGCAAGATGATGGATCATGCGGTCGTGTCGCTGGCGGAGCAGCCGTCGAAGAGCGGGTTTACCGCGGCCTGTTCTTTAGATCAGGCCCGCGCCGCGCGCCCACTGATATTTGGCTCCCAGAACGGCCACCGGCATTTCGGTCGTATAAGGATAGGCCGGGATGCCGTGATCGAACAGGTATTCTGCCGCCTCTTCGACCTGCACGTCGCCCGCGAGCGAGGCCACGACGGGCTTCGCGATTCCTTTGCCGCGCATTTCTTCCACCACCTCGACCATGATCTTGGCGAATACCATCGGCGGCGTGACGATCGTGTGCCAGTAGCCGAGGATCAGCGCGTGGATGCGCGGATCCTCGAGGCCCAGGCGAACGGTGTTCTGGTAGGTCTTTGGCGGCTCGCCGCCGGTGATGTCGACCGGGTTGCCGGCGGCGCCGAACGGTGGAATGAACTTGCGGAATGCCGCGTCCAGATCCGGCGGCATGGCCATCAGCGATAGCTTGTTGTCGACGCAGGCGTCGGACAGCAGAACGCCCGAGCCGCCGGCGCCGGTAATGATGATCACGTTCTCGCCCTTGGGGGCCGGCAATACGGGGATGGCGCGCGCGAACTCGAGCATGTCGCGCAGGCTCCGCGCCCGTATCACTCCGGATTGCCGGAACACGTCCTCGTAGATCTTGTCGTTGCCGGCCAGCGCGCCGGTGTGCGAGCTCGCCGCGCGCGCTCCCATGCTGGTACGGCCCGCCTTGAGCACGACGACCGGCTTCTTTTTCGACACCCGTTTGGCGACTTCGGCGAAAGCGCGGCCGTCTTTCAGATCCTCGCAGTGCTGCACGATGATCTGCGTGTTGTCGTCCTGTTCGAAGAAGGTCAAGAGATCGTCCTCGTCGATGTCGGACTTGTTGCCCAGTCCCACGATCGCCGAGACGCCCATCTTGGCCGAGCGCGAGAAGCCGATGATCGCCATGCCGATGCCGCCCGACTGCGACGACAGCGCCGCCTTGCCTTTGACGTCGTACGCCGTGCAGAAGGTTGCGCACAGGTTCTTCGGCGTGTAGTAGAAGCCGTAGATGTTCGGCCCCATCAGGCGTACGCCGTACTTGCGCCCGATCTCGACGATCTCGTTCTGGCCGGCGACGTTGCCCGTCTCGGCGAAGCCCGATGGAATGAGGACGGCGCCGGGGATCTTCTTCTCGCCGACCTCGACCAGTGCCTGTGCCACGAACTTGGCCGGGATCGCGAATACGGCGACGTCGATTTTGCCCGGCACGTCTTTGACGCTCTTGAACGCCTTGCGGCCCATGATCTCGCCGGCGGACGGATTGATCGGGTAGATCTCGCCCTTGTAGCCGCCATTGATCAGGTTCTTCATCACCGAGTTGCCGATCTTGCCTTCCTCGCTCGACGCGCCGATCACCGCGACGGCGTCAGGCTTCATGATCCGATTCATATCGCGCACGATATCGTCGTGGCTAGGCCGGAAACGCGGCGTCTGCGGCGCAAAGTCGACGACGATCCTCACGTCCGCGGCGATCGCCCCGTTCTTGCTCGCGAACACCGGATTCAGGTCCATCTCGGTGATCTCGGGGAAATCTGCGACCAGCTGCGAGACGTTCTGGATCAGCGTTGCCAGCGCATCGCGGTGCACCGGATCGGCGCCGCGCACGCCCTTGAGGATCTCCGCCGCAGCGATCCCGTCGAGCATCGAAAGCGCCTCGTCACGACTTGCCGGGGCCAGCCGAAACGTGATGTCCTTGAGCACCTCGACCAGGATGCCGCCCAGACCGAAGGCGACCAGCTTGCCGAACGAGGGATCGGTCACCGCGCCGACGATGACTTCCTGGCCGCCCTGCAGCATCTGCTGAACTTGAACGCCGAGCAGATTGGCCTTGGCATCGTATTTCTTGGCATTGGCCATGATCGTGGCGAAGCCCTTCTCGGCTTCGTCCGCACTCTTGACGCCGACCAGCACGCCGCCGGCCTCGGTCTTGTGCAAAATTTCCGGCGAGACGATTTTCAGCACAACCGGAAAGCCCATCGACGTCGCGAGCTTCGCTGCATCGGCGGCCGACGATGCGACGCCTTCCTTCGGTACCGGAATGCCGTATGCGTCACAGACCAGCTTGCCTTCCGGCGCGGTCAGCGATGTCCGGCCATCGGCCTTCACCCGGTCGAGAA
>DASXPJ010000038.1:0-85741 GCA_036493675.1 Casimicrobiaceae bacterium | reverse complement strand
AGCGCCTCGCCCAGCGCTTCGAGCGCTTCATCGAACCCCGCGCGCCGCATCGCAAGTGCGCGCGGGAGTTTGCCCGGCGTTTCTCCTGCGGCCAACCGGAACCGGCGTAGCGCCAACCCGAGCGCCTGCGCGGCAGCGGGCAGCGGGGCATAGTCGCGAGCCGCCTTCAATCCTTCGAGCTCGGCGTCGCGCGCGAGTTCACCCAGTTGACCGCCGGTGACTTCCTCGCCGAAAAACAAGGTCGCGGTCTCGGGCAGCTGGTGCGCCTCGTCGAGAATCACCGTATTCGACGCCGGCAGCAGCTCGGCGATGCCCTCATCCTTAAGCATGACGTCGGCGAAGAATAGGTGGTGGTTGATGACGACGACGTCGGCGGCGAGCGCCTGCTTGCGCGCATTCATCACAAAACACTCGTTGTAATGCCCGCATTCGGTGCCGAGACAGTTCTCGCGCGTCGAGGTGACGTCGGCCCAGATCGCGGCATTCTCCGGAACGTCGGCGACCTCGCTCTTGTCGCCGCTGGTCGAGCTCCGCGCGAAAAACTCGATCCGCTTCACATACCCAGCGTCGGCACGCGACGCGAAGGTCGGCTGACCTGCCGTTCGCGCCAGATGATGATGGCAGACGTAATTGCCGCGCCCTTTGAGCAGCGCGACCGTGAGCGGGATGCGCAGCGCGTCGCGCACCAGCGGCAGATCGCGCTGAAAGAGCTGGTCCTGCAGCGTCTTGGTTCCGGTCGAAATAATGACCTTGCCGCCGGAAAGAAGCGCCGGCACGAGGTAGGCGAAGGTTTTGCCCGTCCCGGTACCGGCCTCTGCAAGGAGCTGGCCGCGCGTTTCGATCGCATGCGCAATCGCCTGCGCCATCGCAAGTTGCTGCGGCCGCGGCCGATAGCCAGGAACCTTGCGCGCCAGCGCGCCGTCGGCGCCAAAAACCGCGCTGAGATCGGTGTTGCTCAGCGTCTGCCTTTCAGCGTAACCCTTGGAGAAGCTCGTCCACGGCTGCGAGCGTCCCGGTCAATGCTTGTCGGCCTCGGGAGGCTTTTTGACCACGGTAACCTTCTTGGCCGCCGGCTTCCGGGTGGCGCCCCTCGCCGGTTCTGCGACGGCTACCGTCGGCTCGCGCAGCGCCCTGATCTGCTCGTTCAAGTCACCGTACACGCGCGCGACGCGCTGCTTGTATCCGTCGTCGATCTCTTCCGGGCCGGGCCTCAGCTTCGCAAGGTCGTTCTCCCAGGTGGCGTAGAGTTTTTGCAGACCGTGCACCTTGCCCATGTTGCGCCCGGCCTCGCGCAGCGCCACTTGGTACGGACGCGCGATCAGGCGCTTATGTTTTTCGATGCAGCCTTCGGTCTTGGCGCCGTGGACGCCTTCCTGCGCGCCGACCAAGCCGAACTCCATGATCTCGATGCTTTTGACCTGCCGGCACATCGTGTAGGTTTGCGATACCGCCTCGAGGAAACACTCGGTCCCGTTGCCGCTGGGGGCCGTCGGGCAGATATAGGGGTTGAATGGCTCCACGGCATCCGCCGGCAAGGCCGGCAGCAATACGGCGAACGCGAGCATTGCGAGCGCTCGGTAATGGCGCATGGTGAACCTCGCAGAAAGGTTGTCCATGCTACCAAGCGCCGCGGGCCATCTCAAGCCGGCCCGCGACCAAACTGCTCAGATCGTCGCGCCGCCCGAGACTTCTATGACGGCGCCGTTGACATAGCTGGCTTCGTCGGAAGCGAGCCAGGCATAGGCGTTGGCGATTTCCTCCGGTTGGCCCAAGCGACCGAGCGGAACACGGTCTTCCATCATCTTGACGACCTTGTCGGGCATCGACGCCAGGATCGGCGTATGGATGAAGCCCGGACAGATTGCGTTGGCGCGGATACCCTTGCGGCCGAGCTCGCGCGCCCACGTCTTGACCATGCCGATCACGCCGAATTTGGTTGCTGCGTAATTGGTCTGACCGAAATTGCCGTAGATGCCGACGATCGACGAGGCGTTGAGTATGCAGCCCGAGTTCTGCTCGAGCATGATATCGACGACGGCCTTGGTGCAGTTGTAGACGCCCTTGAGATTGACGTCGACGACGCGGTCGAACTGGTCATCGCTCATCTTCTTGAGTTGCGCGTCCTGCACGATCCCGGCGTTGTTGACCAGCGTATCGATGCGCCCCCACTTGGCCATGACGCCCTCGACCATGCGCGCGATGCTTTC
This sequence comes from Casimicrobiaceae bacterium, assembly GCA_036493675.1. Taxonomy (GTDB): domain Bacteria; phylum Pseudomonadota; class Gammaproteobacteria; order Burkholderiales; family Casimicrobiaceae; genus PALSA-1003. The sequence goes on along the minus strand of DASXPJ010000038.1, from coordinate 83,534 downwards.
TTTGTCGGTGACGTCGATGATGAAGCCCGCCGACTCGCCCCCGATCTCCCCGATTTTTTCAACGGTTTCCTGGACGGTGGCCTCGTTGATGTCGCAGACGGCGACCTTGGCGCCTTCTTTGGCGAACTTGACCGCGGTGGCCTGTCCAATGCCCTGGCCAGCACCGGTGATGATCGAGACTTTGCCCCTGAGCCGCATGGTTTTCCCATACCCCCATAGTTTGTGTGCGGAGGTCGCGCGCCCCGCTTGAGTGCGGCGACTCTATCTCTTTTCATTGCATCGCACAACCACATGGGCCACTGCGGGGACGCGGAACTATCCGCGATGCAACTTAATATAAACATGGCCTTGCAGCAGGTGTGACCGCTCGCTCGAGGCGTCGCGGGCCCTTCTGCCAGGCAATGATCTGATGCATTGCAAGAGAGGCGGCCGCGAAGCCTGCCCAAACCTCGTGCGCTTCAGGCAGGCAGCCAATGCTCGACCACCAGCTGGAGCGAATCGAGCCCCTGGTAATGGTTGACCTCGGGACGGTAGGCGGCCCGGATGCGGGGTGGCAAAGGCACGGTTTGTTGAAAAACGATCGCCTCGAAGCGCCGCCCGTTGAGCGTCAATCCGAGCTTGAGATGCTTGTCGCCGACAAGGCGCTGCGCGGCGACGTCGAATTCGGCGTCGAATGCCGGCGCCGGGAAGCCCTGACCCCACACGTGCGAGGCGCAGGACTGGGCGAGCCCCAGCGTCAGTTCGTCGGCCGCCAACGGGCCGTCGGTTTCAATCGTCCGCTCGAGCAGCGCAGGCGGTAGCCATTCGCGCCCCACACGCTCGAACTCGGCGATGAAGCGCGGCAAGTCCGCTTCGTCCAGCGACAGGCCGGCAGCGTACGCGTGTCCGCCGAACCGTTTGATCGTGCCGGGCGCGCGCTTGGCGACGAGGTCGAGCGCATCGCGCAGATGAAATCCGGCGATCGCCCGGCCGGAGCCCCGGAGTTCGCCTCCGTTCCCGGCTCGGGCGAACACGACGGCCGGGCGGTGATATCGATCTTTGAGGCGCGAGGCGACGATGCCGACGACGCCCTGATGCCACTCGGCACGATACAGGCAGAGCGTGCAAGCGTGGTCGTCGATGCCGCACTCCAGATCGGCAAGTGCCTGGTCCTGCATGCCCTCCTCGATGTCGCGTCGTTGCCGGTTGAGCGCATCGAGTTCGGCCGCGATGCGATCCGCGCTCGCCTGGTCACCGGACAACAGGCAGGCGATGCCGATCGACATGTCGGCCAGGCGTCCGGCGGCGTTGAGGCGCGGCCCGGCAATAAAGCCCAGGTCGTAAGTCGTCGCCCGTTCCGGGGCACGGCCCGCGACGGCAAGCAGCGCGCGCACGCCCGGTTGCATTCGATCGGCGCGGATCCGGCGCAGTCCCTGATCGACCAGAATGCGGTTGGCATGGTCGAGCCTGACGACGTCGGCGATCGTCCCCAGCGCCACCAGGTCGAGCAGCGTGGCCAGATTCGGTTCGTCGCGACGCGCAAAATGGCCGCGCTCGCGCAGCAGCGCGCGCAACGCGCACAGCACGTAGAACATCACGCCGACGCCGGCCAGGTGCTTGCTCGGGAAGGAGCACCCCGGTTGATTGGGGTTGACGATCCATGCCGGCTCGGGGAGTCGGTCGCCGGGCAGATGGTGGTCGGTGATCAGCACGTCGATATCGAGCGCGCGCGCCGCCGCAACCCCGTCCACGCTCGCAATCCCGTTGTCGACGGTGATGATGAGCTTCGGGTGCCGGGCTGCGGCGAGGCCGACGATTTCGGGCGTCAGTCCGTAGCCGAACTCGAAGCGATTCGGCACGAGGAAGCCGACATGGGCGCCCATCGCGGCAAGACCGCGAATGCCGACCGCGCAGGCCGTCGCGCCATCGGCATCGTAGTCAGCGACGATGAGCAGGCGCTCGCCCCGCTCGATGCCGTCGGCGAGCCGTTCGGCCGCCGCGTCGATGCCTTTCAGCGTCTGCCAGGGCGGAAGGCCGGCGAGATCGTTGTCGAGCTCCGCGGCGGAGGCAATGCCGCGCGCGGCAAAGACCCGCGATAACACGGGCGCGATGCCCGCGGCGCCCAGCATGGCGGCGGTATCGGGCACATTGCGGCGCCTTATATCCATTTCAGCGCGCGGCCGCCGCGACAAGCGTGGACAGCCGCGACGGTGCCAGGCGGGCGCGCCACCGCGCGAGCACATTGCGACGCCGCGGGGAAAACGACAGCGCCCGGCCGCGGCCGGCGATCACCACGGCAAGCTCATCGATCGCGCGCGCGTCGAGCGCGGCGAGGAGCGGATCAGCCCAGTCGCGGCTGAGCGCTCCGACCGCGGACGGCGCGGCTGCATCGAGCGACGGTAACCAGACAAGCACAGCAGATTTCGGGTGCGCGTCGCGCCACGCGGCGAACGACGAAGGCGCCGGCTCGGATGCAATGCCGCAGGCATGCGCGAGGTCCCGCAGCAGCGCTGCGTCCGAATACAGCGAGGCGATGCGTGGCTCCGGGCCGGCGTCGGTGCCGCCGCCGGACAGCCATACGCCGTTGGGCGCTGCGCGGCCGTCTTTTTCGCGCTGCGACGTGACCGGGTGGGCGAAAAGCAGCATTTGCATTTCGGTCTGCCAGCGGCGCCAGCGTGCTGCATCCGGCCCGTCGGGAAGAAAAGCGCCGATCGGAGCGCCCAGCGCGTCGTCGACCGGATGGGTCACCAGCTTCTGGGCGCTCGGGACGGCGATCAGCCAGCGTGCCGGCCCGGCACCAACGAAACGAAGCCCGTCTTCGGCGAAATGCGCGTTCATTGCTGCGACCAGCGCGGCCGCCTCATCGGTGGAGAGGTCGTCGACGACCCCGTCGAGCCGTACGTCCTGCTGTCCGACGAGAAGCCTTACCGGTTGCGCCAACAGCCAGTACGCACTGCCGGGATCGGCGTTGGCGGCCCTTGCCAGCAGCGGCGCGATCGGCCAGTCGCGCTGGCGCGCGATGCCCAGCGACGCGCAGACGATCCCGAGCGCGCCGTCATGCTCGACGGGCGGCGCTCCGGCCGCCAGAAGTCGCGCAAGTGCCGCCCCAGCCGCGTCGTCCATCGCCCTCGCCTCACGCTCCGCGAGGTCGAGCAATCCCGGAACGACCAGCGTGAGTTGCATACGCAAATGGGGGCGAGGCCGAATCGAGTGTAGCACGCACCGGGAGAGGGCCCGCGCTGTTCAAGCGGGCGACTATGTCACACTTGCACCGACAACGGTCGACTCACTTGCCTTGAGCCCTTACGAAATTCTCGTCGGCCTGCGCTATACGCGTGCGCGGCGCGGCGCCGGCCGCAACGGATTCGTCTCCTTCATCGCCTTCGTCTCCATGGCGGGCATCGCCCTCGGGGTTGCCGCGTTGATCGTGGTCCTCTCGGTGATGAACGGCTTCCAGGATGAATTGCGCAACCGCATCCTGTCGGTCGCATCGCATATCGAAATCCGTGCCCTCGACGGCGCCATGGCCGACTGGCAGGACGTGGCACGAGTCGCAAGGCAGGACGCGCACGTCCAGGGGGCGGCGCCGTTCGTCTCCGGTCAGGCGATGCTTTCGGCCGGCGACGCCAACCGCGGCGCGCTCGTGCGCGGAGTCGACCCCGCGCGCGAGGAGAGCGTTGCCGATATCGGTCGGCACATGCGTGCCGGATCGCTGGCCGATCTGAAGCCCGGCGGTTTCGGGATCGTGCTGGGCATCGAGCTCGCCCGGGCGCTGCGCGTCCGGGTCGGAGATTCCGTACTGCTGATCACCCCGCAGGGAACGGTGACTCCGGCCGGCACCTTGCCGCGCGTGAAAACCTTCCGCGTGGTCGGCGTTTTCGAAATCGGCATGTACGAATTCGACAACGGCCTCGCACTGATCGAACTGTCCGACGCACAGAAGCTGTACCGACTCGACGACGCGGTGAGCGGCGTGCGGCTGAAGCTGGACGACATGTTCGCCGCGCCGGCGGTCGCGCGCCAGCTCGCCCCCGACATGCCGGTCGACGTTGAAGTGCGCGACTGGACAATGGATCACGCGAACTTCTTCCGCGCCGTGGCCATCGAAAAGCGCGTCATGTTCATCATCCTGACGCTGATCGTGGCGGTCGCCGCGTTCAACATCGTTTCGGCCCAGGTGATGGTGGTGACCGACAAGCAGGCTGACATCGCGATCCTGCGCACGCTGGGGGCCTCGCCGACGAGCATCCTGGCGATCTTCGTCATCCAGGGAGGACTGGTCGGCTTCATCGGCACGCTGATCGGCGTCGTCGGCGGCATAGCGCTGGCGTTGAATGTCGATGTCGTGGTTCCGTTCATCGAACGGACCTTCAGCATCCAGTTTCTCGACAAGAGCGTCTATTACATCAGCGAGCTGCCATCGGACCTGCAGCGGGGCGACATCGTGCTGATCGCCGCGATCGCGCTCCTGCTCGCGCTGCTCGCGACGCTCTACCCCAGCTGGCGGGCGGCCAAAGTCAATCCCGCCGAGGCGCTGCGCTATGAATGAGGTTTCCGGCGCGCCTCGGCCTGCCGTGCTCGAGTGTCGCGGGCTGCGCAAGACCTATCGCAGCGGTCCGCTGGACGTCCCGGTGCTGCTCGGCATCGATCTGACCGTGGATCCGGGGGAGCGCGTGGCGATCGTGGGCGCGTCGGGATCGGGCAAGAGCACGCTTCTCCACTTGCTGGGCGGCCTCGATGCACCTTCGGCTGGCGAGGTGCGCGTGCAGGGAACGCCGTTTGGAGAGCTGTCCGAGGCGGAGCGCGGCCGTGTGCGCAATCGCGCGCTCGGCTTCATCTACCAGTTCCATCATCTGCTGCCGGAGTTCTCCGCGCTGGAGAACGTCGCGATGCCGCTCTACATCCGGCGCGATCCGCGAGCGACGGCGCGCGCGAGCGCCTCGGCGGTGCTCGACCGCGTCGGTCTTGCGCATCGTGCACAGCATCGCCCGGCCGAGCTTTCGGGCGGCGAGCGTCAGCGGGTAGCGCTCGCACGCGCCCTGGTAACGGCGCCGGCCTGCGTGCTGGCCGACGAGCCGACGGGAAACCTCGACCGGCGCACCGCGGGACAGGTATTCGATCTGATGCTCGAGCTCAATCGCAGCGCCGGCACGAGCCTCGTGATCGTCACGCACGACCCCGACCTGGCCGCGCGCACCGACCGGACCCTGCATCTGATCGACGGCGTGCTCACGAACTCGGACGGTTAGTATGCTGAGTCGGAAATTCGCTTGATGGTTCGCGGCGACGTAAGTCGCCGGCGCGACTCAGTGTAGCGCTAGGGAGACAGCGGCGGCTCGTCCATTGCGGCGATCTGCTCGCGCAATTCGAGCACGCGATCCTGCCAATAGCGCTGCGTGTTGAACCAGGGAAACGCGGCCGGGAAGGCGGGATCGTGCCAGCGCCGCGCGAGCCACGCCGAATAGTGGATCAGCCTCAGCGTGCGCAATGCCTCGATCAGATAGAGCTCGCGGCCGTCGAAATCGCAAAAATCCTCGTACCCCGCCAGGATGGACCGCAGCTGGAGGCGCATGTCGTCGCGACCGCCGGACAGCAGCATCCATAGATCCTGTACCGCGGGACCGTTGCGGCAGTCGTCGAAGTCGACGAAGTGCGGACCCTGTTCCGGGCCATCGCTGCGCCACAGCACGTTGCCGGCGTGGCAGTCTCCGTGCAAGCGCACGCTGCCGAAGGTGCCGGCTCGCTCGTAGCAGCGCCGGGCGCCGTCGATAGCCTGCGCGGCGACGCTGCTCCAGGCAGCGCACAGGTCGGGCGGAATGAACTCATGGTCTAGCAGCCATGAGCGGGGCTCATCGCCGAAACTCGCGACGTCGAGCCACGGCCGTGCGCTGAACGCTGCGGATCGCCCGACGGCATGGATGCGTCCGACGAAACGCCCGATCCATTCCAGCGTCGCGCGATCGTCGATCTCCGGCGCGCGACCGCCGCACCGCGGATAGACCGCGTAGCGAAATCCGGCGAAACGATGCAGCGTCGAGCCGCCGTTCGCGAGCGGCGCGACCACGGGGATCTCGCGCCCGGCGAGCTCGGCGACGTAGTCGTGTTCCTCGCGGATCTGCTCGTCGGTCCAGCGCGACGGGCGATAGAACTTGACCACTACCGAGGCCGCGTCCGCATTGGCTGTGGACGCTCGCTCGTCGATCCAGGCCTGGTAGACGCGATTTTCGTAGCTGTTGAGCGCAAGCAGTCTGCCGTCGGGCATGAATCCGACGGCATCCAACGCATCGAGCACGCGTTCGGGCGTGAGTCCCGCGTAGGGTGCCGTCGAATCTTCTTCCATCCGGCATTGTACGTAAGGGCGGCCCGCGGACTGCCTCAACCCGGACGCCGCCCTAGTAATCGACCGGAACCGGCTCGAGGCTGCGCCACAGATACCAGGTGGCGACCGAGCGCCACGGGCGCCATGGCTCGGCCAGCGCGAGCATCGCGTCGCGGGTCGGGCGCGCGTCCTTCAGAAATTGTCGCGACATCGCTTTCTGCAACCCGAGGTCATCGACCGGGAGGATGTCGGGGCGCAGCTCGTGGAACATCAGGAACATCTCCGCAGTCCAGCGTCCGATGCCTTTGACGTCGATCAGTTGCGCGATCACCCCCTCGTCGTCGAGCTTGCGCCAGCGTTTCGGATCCAGCCTGCCCGAGGCAAAATGCTGTGCGAGGTCCGCAAGGTATTCCGCCTTGCGCTGCGACAACCCGCAGGTGCGCAAGGCGGATATGCCGGTCGCGACGACCCTTGCCGGTGGCAGGCGGCGGAACTTGTGCGCCGGGGCATTGTCCGCTACGGCCACAAAGCGCCACCAGATCGCGTCGGCCGCCTTGACCGATATCTGCTGCCCGACGATGGCCCGGGCCAGCGTCGTGAACGGATCGGCGCGGCGCCTCAGATGGATGTCGGGATAGGCACGGATCAGTCTGCGCAGGATGCGATCGCGGCGCGAGAGCTCGCGCGCCGCCTCGTCCCAGAACGGCGGCTTCATCGGCTCGGCGGCGGCCGAGCCGCGGGTCGTGGTCGGGCCGGCGCGTGCACCCCGTTCGCGCACACCGGCGACACTTCGTCGCAACGGGCGTCGAGGCGGAGCGGGAAGTGGTACATTACGCGCCTTTCGCGGGAGAGGGATCGATGCGCGGTCCGTTCGTGCGGGTGATCGTCATCGGCAGTTGCATGCTGGCGCTGATCGGTGCCGATGCGCCGGTGGCGTCGGCGGCGGCCGATCCGAACAAGGTGCTGCATGTCGCCATCGAAGCCGGGGACGACGGTTTCGATCCCTCGAGAAGCACCAACTATTACTCCGGCCTGATCGAAGAAGTCATCTTCGACCGCTTGCTCACCTACGACTACCTCGCCGAGCCGGTCAAGCTCGTGCCGATGCTGGCTGAAGCGATGCCGGAAGTCGGTGAAGGCGGCAAGACGTATACGTTTCATTTGCGCAAGGGCATCTATTTTACGCCCGACCCCGCGTTCAAGAGCGACAAGCGCGAACTCGTCGCGGACGACGTCGTGTACACGATCAAGCGTTTCCTCGATCCGAAGAACCGCTCGCCGTGGCGTTTTCTTTTCGACGGCAAGATCGTCGGATTGAACGAGCAGGAAACGCTGGCGAAAAAGAACGGTGACCATTTCGACTACGACGCCAAGGTTGCCGGGCTCGAGGTCATCGACCGTTATACGGTCCGCTTTCATCTGGTCGATACCGACTACAACTTCGCCTACATCCTGGCGTCGCCGACCAACAGCATCGTGGCGCGTGAGGTCATCGAGCGCTATGGCGAGGACACGAAGGGACATCCGGTCGGCTCGGGCCCTTATATGCTGGCGCAGTGGGAGCGTGGATCGCGCATCCTGCTGCAGGCAAATCCAGGCTACCGCGGATTTGTCTGGGATTTCAAGCCTTCGTCCAATCCGTGGGACAAGGACGTCGTCGCGGCGATGAAGGGCAAGCAGATGCCGCAGATCGGCGTGGTGGACGTGCGCCTGATCGAGGAGGAGCAGTCGCGCTGGCTCGCATTCCAGGGCGCCGAGATCGACTACATCGACCGCTTCGGCTCGTTCGCGCCAATGGCTATCCCGAACAACAAGGTCGCGCCCGATCTGGCCCGCCGCGGCATCAAGCTCTACCGTTATCTCGAGCCCGAGATGACGTACTACTATTTCAACATGGTCGATCCGGTCGTCGGCGGCTTCGAAACGGCCAAGATAGCGCTGCGACGCGCGATCGCGATGTCGTACGACATCGACGAGGAGATACGCATCATCCGAAAGAACCAGGCGGTGCGCGCCGAGTCGCCGATTCCGCCGGGCGTAGTCGGCTACGACCCGAATTACCGGAGCAGCTACCACTACGACCCTGCGCTCGCCAACCAGCTGCTCGACTATTTCGGCTATAAGCGCGACGCCGATGGCTACCGGACGCTGCCGGACGGAAGTCCGTTGCTGATCACCCTCTGGTCGACGCCGGAAGCGATTGCCCGCGAGTACGATGAGCTCTGGAAAAAGAGCCTCGATGTCATCGGCGTCCATTTCGCGACCGCGAAGATCAAGTTCGCGGATCAAATAAAAAAGGGCCAGGCGTGCCAGATGCAATTTGCCGGCGCGGCGTGGACGGCGGACTGGCCGACGGCCGACAACTTCCTGCAGCTTTCCTACGGCCCCAATGTCGGCGAGGACAATTACGCGTGCTACAAGTCCGCGGCGTTCGACGCATTCTACCGGCAGGCGCAGCGACTGCCTGATTCGCCGGAGCGCAACCGGCTCTACCGTGCAATGGCGCGGCAGCTGGAGGTCGACACGGCCTGGGTCATGGGCGCCACGCGCTACAAGAACACGCTTTTCTATCCATGGCTGCTCGGCTACAAGAAGCATCCGATCCTGCACGCGCCGTGGCCTTTCATGGACATCGACAATTCCAAGCGGCCGACGCAATAGTGCGATCGCGCATCGCCAATCGATGTTGATATTCACTGTCACGGCGGCGAAGCGACGATGCTCGCCATAGCGCGGGGCGGCCTTGCATTGCTGCTGGCGACGGTCGCGCTGGCACCGTCGATTCGGCTCGCCCTCGCAGCCGATCCCAACAAAGTCGCGCGTCTGGAATTCTATGTCGCCGAGACCGGCTTCGACCCGGTCAAGGTCCAAGATTATTATTCGCAAACGGTCTGCGAAGCGATCTTCGAGCCGCTGATGACCTACGACTATCTCGCGCGACCGTCGAAACTCGTGCCGCGCGCCGCGGAATCGATGCCCGTGGTCAGCGACCAGGCCCGGACCTACGTCTTCAAGCTCCGCAAGGGTATCTACTTCGCGCCCGACCCGGTGTTCAAGGGAAAACCGCGCGAGCTGACCGCCGAGGACTACGCCTACACCATCAAGCGTTTCCGCGATCCGGCCAACAAGTCGCCGTACGAAAGCTTTCTCGCCGGGGTCGTCGGTCTCGACGAGGTGAAGAAAGACGCCGAAAAGACGGGCAAGTTCGATTACGACCGCAAGGTGGAAGGGCTGCAGGTCCTCGATCGCTATACCCTTCGCGTGAAGCTCAAGGAAACCGACTACAACTTTGCGCATATCCTGGCCTTGCCGAACACCGGCGCGGTGGCGCGAGAGGTGATAGAGGCCTACGCCGACGATACCAACGCGCACCCGGTTGGCACCGGTCCGTACGCGCTCAGCGAATGGAAGCGCTCGAACAAGATCGTGCTCGAGGCCAATCCCGTGTTTCGCGGATTTACCTGGCATTTCAAGCCGAGTCAGGATCCAGGAGACAAGGCGCTGATCGCCGCGATGGACGGCAAGACGATGCCGCAGATCGGTCGGGTGGAGATCAGCATCATCGAAGAGCAGCAAGCCGCATGGCTCGCTTTTCAGAACAACGAACTGGACGTTCTGTACATGCGTGAGCAATTTTCGCCGATCGCGCTGCCGAACAACCAGGTCAGTCCCGAGCTGGCCCGGCTGGGCGTGACGCTGAACCGCACCACCGATCCGGATATCAATTACACGTACATCAATACGACCGATCCCGAATTCGGCGGGTTCACAACCGACAAGATCGCACTGCGGCGCGCGATCTTCATGGCCTTCGACAACGCCGAGTACATTCGCGTGATTCGCAAGGGGCAGGCGATCGAAGAATCGTACCCGATCCCGCCAGGCGTCATCGGCAACGATCCGACCTATCGATCGGTCGTCCCGTACGATCCGGTGCTGGCCAACAGATTGCTCGACTACTTCGGTTACGAGCGCGGCGACGATGGCTACCGGAATTGGCCGAACGGCCAGCCGCTGGTGTGGCGTTATTCGTCCACGCCGTCGTCGCGCGATCGGGAGCTCGACGAGCTTTGGCAGAAATCACTGGAGCGGGTCGGTATTCGACTGCATGTCGACAAAAACCGTTTTCCCGAGGAGCTGAAGCAGGAACGCGCCTGCCAACTGCTGTCGCGAACCGCCTCCTGGATCGCGGACTACCCCGATGGCGACGATTTCATCCAGCTTTTCTATGGACCGAACAGCCATGAGAATAACAACGCCTGTTTTCAACGGGCCGACTGGGATCGTATCTATCGGCAGACCAAGACGATGCCCGATTCGCCGGAGCGCAGCCGGCTATATCGCCAGCTCTGGCGGATGGTCGAGGTCAACGGCGTGCTGAAAATGCACGACACGCGATACAGGAATATGCTCCTCCAGCCGCAGGTTGTCGGATACAAGAAACATCCGATCCTGCTTGCCGAATTCATGTATTACGACCTCGACAACAGCCGGCGCCGCTGATCCCGGCGCGCGCGCGAAAACCGGAAGAGGATGCCGCTCATGACGAAGCTCTTGATGCCGATCGTCGCTGTCGCGTTCGCCGCCGCTGCGAGTGCGGCGCCGGCGGCACGTCCGACGATGCCGATCTACGACGCCGTCTCGCTGGCCGCCGCCTGCGCCGACGGGCTGGCCGAGGCAGCCAGGCTGGTAAGGAGGCTGGAAACGATGCCGCTCGGGAATGCCGGTTCGCGCGACGTACTCGACCGCTGGGACCGTCTGCGGATCCGCCTCGAGGACTTCGAAGGCCCGGTCGATCTGACGGCGAATGTGTCGCCCGACGCGGCGACTCGCAGCGCCGCCGAGGCCTGCGAATCGCAGACGACCCGATTCGAGACCGCGCTCTATCAAAACGGCGCGCTCTACGCGCGAATCAAGGCTTTGACTGCGCGCCCCGGCCCCGCGGCCAAGATGCGCCAGGATCTGCTCGATGCGTTCGAGGACAACGGCGTTGCTCTGTCGCCGGACAAGCGGGCTCGGTTCAAGGAAATCGCCGACCGGCTGGAAACGATACGCCAGGAATTCGACCGCGACATTCGCGACAACCAGACGCGCGTGGTCTTCTCTCCCGATGAAGTCAAGGGATTGCCGCGCGACTACCTCGACAGGGCGAAGCGGGATGACAAGGGCAACTACCTGTTGGGGTTCGAATACCCCGAATACATTCCGTTCATGGCCAACGCCGAGAACGAGGACGCGCGCCGGCGCTACCAGTTCGGGTTCCACAATCGCGGGACGCCGAGGAACATCGAGCTCCTGTCGGAGGCAATGCGTCTGCGCAAGGAGATAGCCGACCTGTTCGGACTGAGGAGCTATGCCGAGTTCGCCACCCGCCGAAAAATGGCGGCCAGTCCACGCGCCGTCGAGGAATTTCTGCGCCAGGTCAAATCGACGGTCCGCGAAGTCGAGCACAAGGAAATCGCGGAACTGACGGCGCTCAAGGCCGCGATGCTGCACAAGCCGGTGGGCGAGGTGAAGCTCTACCGCTGGGACGCCGACTACTATCAGGAGCAGCAGAGAAAGGCGCTCTACAACGTCGACCAGGAGGCCTTGCGCAAGTATTTCCCCACCGAGGCGAGCATCCGGTGGGTGATGGCGATCTCGTCCCGTCTCTACGGCATCCGCTTCGCGCCGGCAACCGTACCAACCTGGCACCCGGACGTCCGCTATTTCGACGTCTTCGATACGGCCACCGGCAAGCTCAAGGGAGGCGTCTACATCGATCCGTTTCCCCGGGCCGGCAAGTTCAGCCACGCGGCGGCGTGGCCGGTGCGGGGTTCGGCACGGCGCTCGCGGCGCACGCCGATCGCCGCGCTGGTTGCCAACCTCAACCAGGCCGGCCTCGACAGCGAAGAGCTCGAAACGCTGGTCCACGAGTTCGGCCACGTGATGCACGGCATCCTGTCCGACACTGAGTACGCAACGCTGGCAGGTACGTCGGTGCAGCGCGATTTCGTCGAGGCGCCGTCGCAGATGTTCGAGGAGTGGGCCCGGCGCAAGGAATCGCTCGCGCTGCTGCCGCAATTCTGCAAGCCGGCGTGTCCCGTAATCGACGATGCGCAGCTGCAGCAGCTTTCGGCGGCGCGGCTCTACGGTGCGGGCATGCGCTACTCGCGACAACATCTTTATGCGGCGTACGACATGGCCACGAGCGGCGAGACGGTCCCCGATCCCCAGGCCCTCTGGGAAACCATGGAAGGCGACACGCCGCTCGGTTACGTGCCCGGCACGCATTTCCCGGGTACGTTCACGCACATCATCAGCGGGTACACGGCCGGCTACTACGGGTACATGTGGTCGCAGGTGCTCGCGCTCGACATGCTCTCGGCATTCGGTGGCAACCTGATGGATCCGGCCGTCGGCAGGCGGTTCCGTGCGACGGTGCTGGCGCAGGGCAGCCAGAAGCTCGCGGCGCAACTGGTTCGGGAATTTCTCGGGCGCGACCCGTCCAACGAGGCATTCATCGCCGAAATCACTGGCAGACGATCGACGGCGATACTGGCACACTGAGCGACGACATCGCGCCCTGCGATCGAAGCTTGGGCGCGTGCGGAGGAAAACGATGACGGCCTATATCATCCGGCGGCTGTGGCAGATGATTCCGACCCTGCTCGGGGTCATCCTGCTGGTGTTCATCCTGTTCAACTGGGTCGGCGGCGATCCGGCCTATGTCCTGGCCGGCAAGATTTCCAGCGCAGAGCAGATCGAGAACATCCGCCGCCAGCTCGGCGTCGACCAGCCGTTTTACGTCCAGCTCTGGATATTCGTCAAGCAGGTCGTGACCGCCAACTTTGGCGCGAGCTGGAGCACGAACGAGACCGTTTCGCACATCATGGCGACCCGGCTCGGACCATCGCTGACGGTGCTGATTCCGCTGCTGATCATCAGCACGCTGGTCGCGATCGGCCTGGCACTCGCGGTCGCCTACGTGCGCGGCTCGCTGACCGACCGCGCCGTCATGATCGTGTGCACGGTGGGTCTGTCGGTGTCGATCCTCGTCTACATCATCGTGTTCCAGTACGTGTTCGCCTACAAGCTGGGGTGGTTCCCGGTGCAAGGCTGGGGCGACGGCTTCTGGAACAACCTGATCGTGTACGCTTCGCTGCCCATCATCATCCTGCTGGTCGTCAGCGTGGCGCCCGATCTGCGGCTGTTCCGCACCTTCGTGCTCGACGAGATCAACCAGGATTATGTGCGCACGGCGCGCGCGAAGGGCGTTTCCGAAAACCGCATCATGTGGGTGCACGTGCTGCGCAATGCGTCGATTCCGATCATCACGCACGTGATGGCGCAGCTGCCGGGCTTGCTGATCGGCGCGTTCCTGGTCGAGCGCTTCTTCTCCATACCTGGCATCGGACGCGAGGTGATACTCGCCGTCGAACGCAGCGACTTCCCCGTGATCAAGGCAATCACCGTCTACGTCGCCGTTGCGACGATGGTCGTCAACCTGTTGACCGACCTGATCTACAAGGCGGTCGATCCACGAGTGCAGCTCAAATAGGAGGCGGACGATGCCCTACGACAAGCCGCACGCCGTCTCTCCGGGCCTCTGGGCGCTGGCGTGGCGCCGCCTGCGCTCGGACCGGGTTGCCATGATCTCGCTTGCGATCGTCGTTGCCTTCCTCCTGATGATCGCGCTCTCGGCGACCGGGCTGATCGCCAAGGACTGGGCCCGGGAAGCGGGAGTCAACTACGCGCCGCCGACCTTCGTGGGTCCGGACCTGGTCGAGGCGCCGGCGGGGGGCTTGCCGGGTTCGCCGGCCGAGGTCGCGCCGTCCGCAGCCGACACCGAGGCCGACCTGCAGGTGCCCGATCCGCTCGCCGACGCGCTTGCCGCCATCAAGGCCGGGGCCAAGAAGCCGGGCGAGGCGCCGCCGCCTGCCGCCGACACAAAAAGCGTCGACCCCCTGGCCGATGTCATGGCCGATATCAAGGCCAAGGAGGCCGGGCGAACCGACACGACCGTCGCCCGCGCGGCGACGTTGCCTTTCGGCGGCGACAAATGGGGCCGTGACATTCTGAAAAAAGTCATCAAGGGCTCGCAGACGTCGATCTTTGTCGGCATCGCAGCCGCCATCGTCGCGGTCTTCCTCGGCTCGGTGTTCGGTGCCGTCGCCGGCTACTATGGCCGCTGGCTCGATGACCTGTTCAACTGGTTCTACAGCGTATTTACCGCGATTCCCTACCTGCTCTTGATACTCGCGGTCGCGGCGGTACTGCAGCAGAAGGGGACGCTGACGATCATCCTGATCCTGGGTCTGACCGGCTGGACCGGCGTGTTTCGCCTGATCCGCGGCGAGTACCTCAAGCACAAGGGACGCGAATACGTGCAGGCCGCCGATGCCATCGGCGCGTCGAACGCCCGCCGCATGTTCGTCCACATCCTGCCCAACGTCAGTCACGTCGTCCTGGTCCAGCTTTCGATCCTGACGGTCGCCTTCATCAAGTCCGAGGTCATTCTCTCGTTCCTCGGCTTCGGCGTGCCGGTCGACGTCGTGTCGTGGGGGTCGATGCTCAACGAGGCGCAGAACGAGCTGATCCTGGGCAAGTGGTGGCAACTGGCGGCGGCAGGAACGTTCATGGCGCTGCTGGTGACCGCATTCAGCCTGTTCACCGACGCCCTGCGCGACGCGCTGGATCCGAAACTGAAATGACCAATACCGCCGCGCTGCCCGCGCAACTTGCGACCGGAAAAACACAATGACCGCGCCGTTGCTCTCGATCCGTAACCTGCGGGTCAATTTCCGCCTCGACAAGGACACGACCTTCGAAGCCGTCAAGGGCATCTCCTTCGATATTCCGACCAACGCGACGGTGGCGCTGGTGGGAGAGTCCGGCAGCGGCAAATCAGTCACCTCGCTCTCGATCCTCGGATTGCTGCCGAAGGAAAACGCGACGGTGCTGCGCGGCAGCGAGATCGTCTACGGAGGACGGAACCTGGCCGAACTCGGCCAGGACGAGTTGCGCAAGCTTCGCGGCGCCGACATCTCGATGATCTTCCAGGAGCCGATGACCTCGCTCAACCCGGTGTTCACCGTCGGGTTCCAGCTGACCGAGGTCTTGCGCATGCACATGGGCATGGGACCGGCCGAGGCGAGGAAGCGCGCGGTCGCGCTGCTGGCCGAGGTCGGCATCCCCGACCCGGAGTTCAAGATCAACGCGTATCCGTCGCAGATGTCGGGTGGCCAGCAGCAGCGCGTGATGATCGCGATGGCGATCGCCTGCGAGCCCAAATTGCTGATCGCCGACGAGCCGACGACGGCGCTGGACGTGACGATCCAGAAGCAGATCCTCGACCTGATCGCCGCGCTGCAGAAGAAGCACCAGATGTCGGTTCTGTTCATCACGCACGATCTGGCCGTCGTCAGCGAGATCGCCGACTACGTCGTCGTGATGCGCAATGGCGAGGTCCGCGAGCAGGGACCGGCGAAATCCGTGTTCGAGAATCCGCAGGATGCCTACACCAAGGCGCTGCTGCTTTGCCGGCCGCGCCTGGACCGCCGGCCGGTTCGTCTGCCGGTGATCGAGGATTTCATGAACGGCCACGGCAAGGCGATGCATCTGACCGAGCGCAAGCGCGGTATTGACCGAGCCGACCCGATCATCCTGGACGTCCGCCACCTCGGAAAGGATTTTTATTCGCGCGACGGCCTGTTCGGGCGGCGCAAGTTCGAGGCGGTCAAGGATGTTTCGTTCCGGCTGCCCAAGGGCAAGACCCTGGGACTGGTCGGCGAATCCGGCTCGGGTAAGACGACGGTGGGACTCACCCTGATGCGGCTGCACGAAGCGACGACGGGCGAGGCACTGTTCGAGGGCAAGGACATCCTGGCCATGTCGCCCCGCCAGTTCATGGATTACAAGCGGCGAATCCAGATCATCTTCCAGAATCCGTATGCATCGCTCAACCCTCGCATGATCGTCGGACAAATTCTCACCGAGCCGATGCAGATTCACGGCATCGGCTCAACCGTGCAGGAGCGAACCGAGCTGGCTTTCGAGCTGTTGCAAAAGGTAGGTCTGCCGGAGGTGTCCTTCTACAAGTATCCGCACGAATTTTCGGGTGGGCAGCGGCAGCGCATCGCCATCGCGCGCTGCCTGACGCTCAAGCCGGACATCCTGATCTGCGACGAGTCGGTCTCAGCGCTCGACGTGTCGGTGCAGGCGCAGGTGTTGAACCTGCTGCAGGACCTGCAGGACGAATTCCGGATGTCGTACATTTTCATTTCGCACGACCTCGCGGTCGTGAAATACATTTCCGACGAGATCATGGTGATGAACCAGGGGGCGATCGTCGAAATCGCCAACTCGGACGACATCTACCTGCACCCCCATCATCCGTATACGAAGAAGCTGCTGACGTCGATCCCGAAGGGCTGGCACGAAGGATCGTAGGCGGTCCACCGGCAAGCCCGAAAGAACGGTGCGAGGACATCGTTGTGGCCAGCTTCGCCGGCTCAGGACGATTTGCGCGAACTCGCCTTGAGCGATTCGCCGGCTTGTCCGCCTCCGGGGTCGCCCCCCGCGCATTCGCTCGGGGCCCCGCTGCGGCGTCTTAAAGCGTGAACGCCATCTCGCCGACGACCGCGCCAGGCAGGCGCATGCTGCTGACGCTGCGGGCCCGATAGCTCTGGTCGCTGAGCAGCAGCTCGCTCTCGGAGGTCAGTCCGACCAGGCGCTCGCCAAGGAGGCGGAACACGCTGTCGTCAAAGCGCATGACGTTCACCGGCGCCACGATCCGCCCCTTATCGACCCAGAACGAGGCAAAGCGGGTCATGCCCGTCACCCGGCAGGCCGGGCGGTCGGAGAAGTTCAGATACCAGAGGTTGCCGAGGTAGAGCCCGGTGTCCAGCGCCGCGAGCACCTCGTCGCCGGAGAGCTCGCCTGGCGCCATGTCCAGCGACTCGGGGCTTTCGGCAGCGTTGGCCCCGTTGGCGGTCAGCGAGAATTCCTTTGCCGTTCGCGGATTGACGAGCGAGCCGACGAGCTTGCCGCCGTTAACCAGCGGGACGGCGCCCGGGCGGGCGAAGCCTTCGTCCTGAAAGGCGGGCGCGACGCCCTGCGCCGTGTTCTCGGCAAACGAGATCGAAGGGGCGAGCTCGGTCGCGCCCTCCTGCATCCTGAACAGACAACTCTGGCGAGTGGCGAGCGCGCGTCCGGAAAATCCTCCCCAGCACAGCATGCCGGCGATTTCCTCCATCGCCGTCGGCGTCAGGTACGCCCGGTAGGTGCCGGGCTCGAGCGAGCGCGCCGGAACCGCGAGCAGCGCCAGGCGTTCCCGCGCGCCGTGCATTTTCGCGGCGAACGCCCGATCGGACCAGTCGAAGCCGCCGTATGCGGTCTTCACCGCCTTGTCGGCGCGGTGGTACAGGCTCCACTGCAGGTTGAAGCTGGTCACTTCGTGCCAGTTGCGCTGCCCCAGCGAATTGGCGAATCCGCGATAAACCGGTCCTGCTGCGTAGATGCCGACGAGGTCGAGGCCCTTGGCAGCGTCGAGCACCGTCGCAATGACCCCCTCGGGAGCCGGCATCGGCGTGCTCCGTACGACCCGGCTCGAGTGAACGTCGGTGGCAAAGTCGAGGTGCGGATCGTCGGGGAGATCGGCCACCGTGTCGCGCAGCGAGGCCAGCGCCTGCCACAGCGCATCCCGGTCGCGCGCCAGGTCGCCAGTGACGGTCTGGCAATGCTCGGCGTGTTTTCGCCCGCGGATCAGATGCAGGCGAACATAACGCTGCGCGACGGTTCCCGGCTGGCGGATCTTCCCCAGGTTCATGCGCACGAAGTCCGAGACCTCGGCATCCAGCGTGCACGTGTAAACCTCCCCTGGCGCGAGCGCACCGTCGAGGAAGGCGGCCATTTCGCTGAAATACGTTTCCATCGTCGAGACGCTCATCCGTTGTCGCCTCCGAAGACGTCGACGTGGGTGAACACGCACGCCGGGGACGCGTGTCCGACACGGATCGACTGCGACGGCTCGCCTTTGCCGCAGTACGGGGTACCGAGAACCTCGACGGTCGACGCATCGCCGACCCGCGCGAGGCTGCGCCAGAAGTTGGCCGAGATGCCGCGGTAATTCGGATTCTTGACGACCCTTGTGAGCCTGCCGTGCTCGATCGTCTGACCCCATTCGCAGCCGAATTGGAACTTGTTGCGCGAGTCGTCGATCGACCACGAGCTGTTGGTTGCCATCAGTACGCCTCGCTCGATGCCGCCGATCATCGCTTCGAGCGAGGCATCGCCCGGCTCGAGATTGAGGTTCGCCATGCGGTCGATCGGCGGCCGGTTCCAGCCATCGGCGCGGGAGTTGGCCACCCCGGAAACCTTGGCCCGCGCCTGCGATAGCGCACCGCCCAGCGGACGCTCCAGGATCCCGCGCCGGATCAGGTGGACCTTCTCGGCCGGCGTACCGTCGTCGTCGAAACCGTAGCTGGCGAGCTCCTCCGGGCGCGTCGGATCGAAGCTGACGTTGAGCAGCTCCGATCCGTAGCGATAGGTGCCGAACATGTCCAGGGTGACGAAGCTGGTTCCGGCGAAATTGCGCTCGTCCCCCAGGATACGGTCGAGCTCCAGCGGGTGCCCGATCGACTCGTGAATCTGCAGGACCATCTGGTCGGGCATCAGCAGGACGTCCATCATTCCGTGCGGACAATTGGGCGCCGCGAGAAGCTGCAGTGCCTCATCGGCAAGGCGTCGTCCGCTGCCGCGGAACGCGAACCGGTCGAGGATCGACTCATCCCCTTGCTGGGCCAGCCCGCGGTAGCCGTTGAGCGTGCGCGTCTGCGTATCGCCGTCCGCGTGGGCAGTGACCGACAGGTTCGGCATGACGAAACGGTAACGCTGGACCACCTCGCCGCCAGCGCTGGTCAGATACAGATGCTGCGCGGCGCGCGCTTCGACGCTGGCTTCCCAGTCGACGATGCGCGCGTCGAACCCGGCGCGTTGCGATTCCTCGGCCAGCAACTCGTACCACTCCGCGCGCGACCATGGCCGGGCGTCCGCGTCGGGCGACGCGTATTCGCCGCGCGGCGCGACGCGCGGCAAGGTGCGGAAATCGATCAGCGAGCGGGTTGCGCTCGCCCGGGCCCACACCGACGCGCGATCGAGCGCCTCTTGCAATCCGGAGCGGGAAAGGTCGCTGGTCGCGGCGTACCCGCAGCCGCCATCGGCATAGACGGTGAGCATCGCTCCCCGGTCGACCGAGCTCGACGGCGGCTGAGGGACGTTCTTGCGCACCGCGAAATTCTCGGCGCGCTCGTCGACCGCACGCAGCGACCAGAAGTCGCCGGCGCAGCGTAAATGCCGGAAGTCGGCACGGAGGGATTCGCTCATCGTCGGTCGAGCCAGTTGCGGACAAGGATCGGCATTATCGCCCGACCGCCGGAAGACCCTCACTCGCCGGGCGTGCCGGCTCGAGACAGCTCGGACGCCAAGGCGACGAGTGCATCGCCGGTGACGCGTGTGACCCGCCAGTCCGGAAGGATCGTGGCCCCCAGCGACCGGTAGAAGCCGATGGCGGGTTCATTCCAGTCCAGCACCGCCCATTCGAACCGTCCGCATCCCCGCTCGACGGCCAGCCGAGCGAGGTGGACCAGCAGCGCACGGCCATAGCCGCGGCCGCGAAACGGCGGCCTGACGAAAAGATCCTCCAGATAAAGGCCTTTTCGGCCAAGAAAGGTCGAGAAATTGTAAAAAAACAACGCAAACCCTGCGGGCTCGGCATTTTCCCGCCCTAAAACCGCTTCAGCCGCCGGATGCGGTCCGAACAAAGCATCCGCCAAGTCGCGCTCGGTCGCTATGCACAACTGGGACAAACCCTCATACGCGGCGAGGCCGCGGATCATGTCCAGGATTGCCGGCACGTCTCCCGGTGTTGCCTGCGCGATGCGGAACGGCCGCACGAACTAACGGGCTTCCGCGACATAGCAGCGCCCAGGGCCCGGCGCGTCGAAATAGCGCGACCACCGCGCACTTGTGGGCCGCCCGGGCATCGCGTTACCGCAGTATGCAAATCGCATGCGTTTCAAATCAGTCGTTTGATAGGGCCCGGTCGCGATTGTTGGCAGATTGCAACAAAACAGTCGCCGGGATTGTAACAAGGCGGTCATTTTGTTGCAGCCGCAATTCCCCGCGTTGTACCGTTGCGACTGTGGGCCGAAACGCGGGCATGATTCGTCGTTTCGAATAAATTCTACTTTGGGGGTTCTTAACATGAAATTTCAGCGAAAAAGACTCGCTCGGGCGCTTGCCTCCGTGGTCGGCGTCGGCGGTCTCGTCGCGCTGGCGGGCACGCCCGCCTACGCGCAGACCCAGCCTGCGCCGGCGGTCAAGGAAAGAATCGAGGTCACGGGAACGAGTATTCCACGTGTCGAAGGCGAAGGCGCACTGCCGGTGCAGACGATGACCCGCCAGGACATCGAAAAGAGCGGCGTGCAAAGCGTCATGGAAATTATCGACCGCCTGAGCACCGCCCAGTCGATCGGAAATTTCAATAACACGCTGGGCGAGGGCACAACCGCGGTGGGCTTCAACGGCGTGTCGCTGCGCGGCCTGGGCACGCAGCGGTCGCTGGTGCTGATCGATGGCAAGCGCACCGCCCCCTACGCGCTGTCCAACACCTCGTCTCCCAGCGCGGCAGGCGTCGACCTGAACGCGATCCCGATCTCGGCAATCGAGCGGGTCGAAATCCTGAAAGACGGCGCCTCGGCGCTGTACGGCTCGGACGCGATCGGTGGCGTGATCAACTTCATTCTGCGCAAGGACTTCCGCGGCGCCGAGGCCTCGTTCACCCTTTTGGATACGGAGCATGGCGGCGGCGGCAGCAAGCGCTATAACGCAATCGTGGGGATGGGCGATCTCGCCAAGGATAAGTACAACTTCTTCATCACCGCGGATTACCTCGATCAGGCCAGCCTGAGAGCGTCCGACCGCGAAATTTCCCATACCGCGTATCTGCCGCAATTCGGCGCCGACCGCACGTCGGGCAACTCGCTGCCGGCCAACATCAGCCAGACCCTCAGCGACTTCGCGCCCAACGCCCCCGGCAAGCCCTTCAGCGGTACGCACAACCCGCTGAATCCGCAGTGCTTGCCGCCGTTCTCGTTCCCGACGGTGGGCTCGCCCAGCCAGTGCCGGTTTGACTTCGCAGCCACGATCGACGTGATCCCGCCGAGCCAGCAGAGTAACGTGATCGGCAAGGCGACCTTCCAGATCGCTCCCGACCACCAAGCGTTCATCGAAGGATCGTGGTATCGCGGCGATTTCCTGCAGGCCATCTCGCCGACGCCGGTCAGCTCGAGCTTCACGATCAACCCGACGATCATGCTGCCGAGCAACCCGTTCTATCCCACGGCGTATGTCGCGAGCCTCGGCGGCGATCCCACGCAGCCGATCCAGCTGAGCTACCGTGGCGTCGAAACCGGACCGCGGGCGGATGAGGCCATTAGCGAAGCCTATCGGGCGGTCGCAGGCTTGCAGGGACTCGTCGCCGGCTGGGACTACCAGGTGGCGGCGCGCTACACCCAGAACAAGCAGACCGACAATTACGTCGGCGGCTACCTGAGCGAGACCAAGTTCCTGCCGATCCTCGCCACCGTCGTCAATCCGTTCGGCTTCAACACACCGGCCGTGGTCGCCCAGATGAAGTCCGCGTTCATTACCGGCGAGGCTTCGTCGAACAAGGCCAAGGACTACGGGTTCGACGGCAGGATATCGAAGGATATCTACGAGCTTCCCGCGGGTCCGTTGTCGCTGGCGCTGGGCGGGGAATGGCGCAAGGAAGAGCTTTCGCTGATCAACGCGGACTTCCTGTCGTCGGGTGACATCATCGGCGGCGCGGGTGCGATTCCATCGCTCACCGACTCCTCGCGCACCGTGTACGCGATCTTCGGCGAGGTGGTCGTTCCGATCGTCAAGACCCTGGAAGCCAACTTCCAGGTGCGTTGGGACCATTACAGCGACGTCGGCAGCACGACGAACCCGAAGATCTCGCTGCGCTGGCAACCGACGGAAAGCTTCCTGATGCGCGGGTCGTACGGCACGGGGTTCCGCGCGCCTGCGCTGGCCGACCTTTTCCAGCCGCCGCTGCGGACCAACACCAACAACAACTTCGACGACCCGATTCGCTGCCCGATCACCGGGTCGATATTCGATTGCAACCTGCAGTTCAATTCGCTGCGTGGCGGCAATCCGAATCTCAAACCCGAGAAGTCGAAGCAGTACAACGTGGGCGTGGTCTGGCAACCGGTCAAGCCGGTGTCGATCGGCGTCGACTACTTCAGCGTCAAGATCACCGACGTCCTCACCATCATCGACGCGGACACGATCTTCGGCAATTTCGCCCAGTATCAAGGCCAGATTCTGCGCGGACCGCCGACGCCGGACTTCCCGAACCTGCCCGGACAGATCACCGCGGTCCTGGAGTCGACGGTTAACGCCGGCAAGCAGGAAGTCAGCGGTTGGGACGTCGACCTGCAATACCGCCAGCCGACCTCGTGGGGCAACTTCAAGGGTCAGTTGACGGGCACCTATCTCGATCATTACAAGCAGACCGACATCGCGACTGGCACACTCATCGAGTTCGTGGGCCAGGCGGCAGCGCCCCAGGGCGCGGTCAGCCGTTGGCGGCATTACGCTACCTTCGGCTGGGATTACGGCCCCTGGAACGCCACCGTGGCGCAGAACTTCCAGCTCGGGTACATCGAGAACGGCGGCCTCGACGAGTCCGGCCTGCGTCGGGTCGGCTCGTACGAGATCTACGACCTCTCGGGAAGCTACAGCGGCTTCAAGAACGTCAAGCTGTCCGCAGGTATCCGCAACGTGTTCGATCGCGCACCGCCGGCCTCCGTCGGTGTGGGCACGTTCCAGTTTGGTTACGATCCATCGTACGGCGATCCGCGCGGACGGATGTATTACGGCACGATCCAAATCATGTTCCACTAGCATCGGGCTTGACCGCCCTTCACTCGGCAGGGAGCCCTCGGGCTCCCTGTTTTTTGTGCCTCGGACCGACCAGGGCATGGTCGGGCAACCACTTCCGCGCTACCCTGTCCAAAGCGTAGGATGTCGGTTGCCGGATCGATTTGCCGCTTCGGCTTCGCGTTACTCAGCGCTATGGGTTGAAGTCAGGAAGGAAGGGTTCGACTATGAAGATATGCACAGGTTTTCTGGCGATCGGGGCGGCGGTCCTGCTATCCGCGTGTTCCACGATGCCCGATCAGGCTCAGCAGACGGCGTCGACGGAATGCAAAATCGTGCTGATCGACAGCGCGTCGCAGGAGATCCGCGCCTACAACAGCGATATCCGCAGCGGGCGCTACCAGCCCAACTCGCCTATAGAAAAGACCGAAGCGACGGGCGGGATCGGCAAGGCGCAGGTGCAGAATCCGCGCTTCCGGATGGGGCATAACGAGCCCAACAATATCGCGCAGGCGCAGAAGGACTGCTAAAAAACTTGCCGACGGCGGTCGGGCGCCGAGGGGGTCGATCGCCGACGTTGTCGCGGTGCTGCGTGCGGCTGGGCAGCGTGTTTCCTTAGCGCCTATTTCTGATCGTGTCGGCGGTTTGCCATCAGCACGTTTGGATAGCGTGCTGCGATGGCCTCGCAGCGATAGCATCGATATCAAGGGAGAATGATGAGAAAAAATGTTGCCGTTGTCTGGCTTGCCGCGCTGCTGCTTGCCGCACCGTCGGTTTGGGCCGAGGACAAAGCCGTCGATGTCACGGACATGCAGGCGCTGCGCACCGCGGTGCGCACCGACAAGAAGGCTTTTGTCGCGTCCATTCTGCATCTCACCCCCGCCGAGGAGAAGAAGTTCTGGCCGCTCTATGACGAATACCAGCGCAATCTGGACATGACCAATCGGCGTCGCGTTGTGGCGATCCAGCAGCTGGCCGTCGGGGACGCGCCCGACTCGGAGATTTACGCAAAAAGGCTCGTCAACGAGCTGATCGCGGTCGATGAAGCCGAGGTCAAGGCGAGGCGGGCGCTGCAAAACCGCCTGATGAGGAGTGTGCCGTCGCGGATTCTGCCGCCCAGAAAAGCGGCGCGCTACCTGCAGCTCGAGTCCAAGATCCGCGCGGTTCAGGCCTACGACGTCGCTGCGACGGTGCCCCTGATCAAGTAAGGACAGTTCGCTTTCCGCAAGCCGTCATCGGCGTCCCCGAGGTGTTCCGGCGTGGCAACCGCGCGAGCGCCCGACCGCGCGGATTCGTGAGCAACGCCCTTCCATGTCGTCGCATGCGTATGCGCCGGCACCCCGGCCCCATCGCGGCGAGCGACCACGTCGATGCGGATCGGGCCCGGGCCCAAGTCGGCCGCTGGCGGAACGTCCGCAGGGGCGACCACCTCGCGGATCACGCGGCTGCCCGAATCCATGCTCGCCGGCAAGACGATGGCCAGGGCGATGGTCACGGCCGTAAGCGTTACGGCGACCGCGCCGAACACCGCGGGGCGGGAAGACGACTTGTATTCATTCATGGTCTGCTCCTGTTTCGTTTTGTGGCTGCCTGCTTTGGATGCCGTAACCCGGAGACGCGGATTCACATTTTCGGTCGCCCCATCGCCCCAATGCACGTTGCTGCCAGCGAATCGTAGGGACGCGGCGCGATCGCCTCAAGGCGCAAGCGACGAACACGGGCAATTGAGGGTGCGAGCGCCCGCGGCGCCCGACGAACTGCAGCCGGCCTGTGTGCGGAACGGCTGGGAATCGTGTCCGAAAGAACCCGCCCGGCCGGCGACAACGGACGGCGGACCTGGGGCTGGAACGGGTCTTGGCGTGTGGACATGACGGTCTCCGTCGGCAGTGGATTAGTCGGTTTGCGATCGCATTATCGAAATGGCCACCGCGCGGCACAAACGAAATGCGCTCATCGATGGCATGCGTGAAAGGCATGGCGCAGGGTCAGCGACTCTTGGACGACCGGGGCGCTGGCCGGCGCCAAGCCGTGGGCGTCCTCCAGGCCCCCTCGGTACAGGCTTGATTTTTGGGTGGACTTTTCGGTGCTTTTGTGTAAAATTCCGCGACTTTCTGACGAAAGCTTGGCCCTGCCTGCGGCGGGGCCAACGCGTTTTGGCGTTTGCGTGCCGGGCCCGGGCGCACCGTTCGACGGATTCCCCGTCAGACATGTCGAGGACCACTTGTATCGAGCACGTATGCGCAGAGCCGGCCACGTTAGGCTGTTGGACGATCTGCCGCGTCGGCGATGTCCTGCGCGCCGTGCTGATGCAAGCTGCGCCAAACGCCAACTTTTCGACAAAATACGATCAATCCTGGAGATAACATGCTGAAGATGACCCGCCTGGCCGCGTTGGCCGCGGCCCTGCTGCTGGCAGCGGCCCCCGTGGTCGTTCCCATCGCGGCGCGCGCGCAGGCCCAACCATCGACGCCGGCGACCAGTCCGGAAGCAACACCGCCCGCCGCCGCTCCCACGCCGCCGCCGGCCCCGGCTCCCGCAACCAAAACGACGGAGCTGGTCGACAACCCGTATGGCCTCGAGGCGTTATGGAAAGGCGGCGATGTCGTTGCCAAGGTAACGCTCGCGATCCTCGCACTGATGTCGATGGGAAGCTGGTACATCATCGTCACCAAGGTCTACGAGCAGGCGCGGATGAACGCGCAGGCCCGCGCCGCCGAGCGGTCGTTCTGGAACGCCCCGACCGTGCGTCAGGGTGCCGAAAAGCTCAAGGAGGGTAGCCCGTACCGCTTCATTGCCGAATCGGGACTCGAGGCATCCGGCAAACACGTCGGCCTGTTGGGCAACGTCGATCTCAACACATGGATGTCGATGTCGATCCAGCGCGCGATCGACAATGTGCAGGCCCGCACCCAGGACGGCCTTGCCTTTCTGGCCACCGTCGGCTCGACCGCGCCCTTCGTCGGCTTGTTCGGCACCGTCTGGGGCATCTACCATGCCTTGACGGCGATCGGCATCGCCGGCCAGGCGTCGATCGACAAGGTCGCGGGCCCGGTCGGTGAGGCGCTGATCATGACCGCCTTTGGCCTGGCGGTCGCCGTACCGGCGGTGCTCGGATACAACTGGCTGATCCGCCGCAACAAGGGTGCGATGGACCGTGTCCGCGGTTTCGGCGCCGATCTCCACGCCGTGCTGTTGAGCGCGCCGAAGACGACAACGGCGCCGGCAGCCGCGGTAGCAGCGAGGGCCTGACGTCATGGCGATGACTGTCGGCTCGCCCGGCGGCGACGAGGACGAGATCGTCTCGACGATCAATACCACGCCGCTGGTCGACGTCATGCTGGTGCTGCTGATCATCTTTCTGATCACCATTCCGGTGGTCACGACCTCGATACCGGTCCAGCTGCCGAAGGAACGCAACGAGGTGCGCGAGACCAAGCCCGAGAACATCGTGCTGTCGGTCGACTTGCAGGATCGCATCTACTGGAACGATCTGCGCATACCAACGACCGCGGCCTTGATCGAACGGCTGAAAAAGGTCTCCGTGCTGACGCCGCAGCCGGAGGTGCAGATCCGCGGCGACGGCGGCGCCAAATACGAAGCGGTCGGTCGCATCATCTATGCCTGCCAGAGGGCGGGCATATCGAAGGTCGGTTTCATCACCGAGCCGCCGCCGCGCAGCAGCGGCTGATGGCTTCCGCCCGGAATTCGAGGAGCGCAACATGGCAATGAACGTGGGTACCAGCGGCGGCCAGGGCGGTGGCGATGGCGACGTCATGCTGGACATCAACACGACACCGCTGATCGACGTGATGCTCGTGCTGCTGGTGATGCTCATCATCACCATTCCGATCCAGCTTCACTCGGTCAATCTCAACATGCCGATCGGCAACCCGCCACCGCCGCTGGTGCTGCCCGAAGTCGTCAAGATCGACATCGACGACCGCGGTGCCATCTACTGGAACGGCGAAGTCGTGGCTGACCGTGCCGCGCTCGAGGAAAAGATCAAGGTGGCGGCGGCGCAGTCGGTGCAGCCCGAGGTTCACCTGCGACCGGACAAGGAATCCAAATATGCGGTCGCTGCCGCCGTGATGGCGTCGGCGCAACGGTTGGGGCTGACCAAGATCGGTATCGTTGGCAGCGAACAATTCATCGAGTAGCCGCGTCGCGAACCGCGCCAGGCGACTGGAGTCATAGGCACATGGATTTTGCAAGGCAGCAGCGGGACCCAACCCGACATCTGATCGGGATCAGCGTCGTCATCCTGGTCCACGCCATCGTGATCTATGCCTTGGTGACCGGTCTGGCCCGCAAGGCCGTCGAAGTCATCAAGAAGCCGCTGACCGCGACGATCATCGAGGAAATCAAGCTTCCGCCGCCGCCGCCGCCGCCGCCGCCGAAGAAGATCGAGTTGCCCAAGGCGCCGCCGCCGCCCGAGCAGCCCTATATTCCGCCGCCCGACATTCCGCCGCCGGTGACGCCCGCCGAACCGGTGATCGCCGCGCCGACCATCACGCCGCCGGTCGAACCGCACGTGATCGCGCCGCCGCCGCCGCCCGCGCCGCCGCCGAAGCCGGCGGTACGCCGCGGGCTCACTCCACTCTATCGCGTCAACCCGGTCTATCCGCGCGAAGCCCTCAAGGCGGGCGTGTCGGCGGGTAGAGTTGTCGCTCGACTCGACGTCGATCTGAAGGGACTGGTCAGCGCCGTGCGGATCATCGAGTCCAATCCACCGCACGTATTCGATCGGGAAGTGACCCGGGCGCTTTCGCAGTGGAAGTTCGAGCCCGATACCGAACCCTACGTTGCCGAAATCGAAATCGATTTCAAGCTCAACGAGTAGCGCCGGTCGCCACGCCAAAAGAAAATGGCCGCCTGAGGGCGGCCATTTTTTTTCCTCTGAGCGCGCGCGCGAGGTGGGGTGTATGTGTCTACGCGGCGCGAGCCACGTAGACGAGGGATGCCCAAGCGCCCGCACCGAAAAGGACAAGCAGCAACGCCGCGTCGGCGAGGCCGAACGGACGTCCGACCAGCAGCGCCACCGCGCCCCGGAAAGCGTCGTCGAAGACGCCCGGCAGGGAGACCATCGCGCCGGCGCCGGCGAGCAGCCAGAGCAATACGATCACCGGCCGCCGCCATGCCGGCAAGGTCGCGACGACGGGCAGTCGGCCGATCACCTGGGCGGTGAAACCATCATCGGCGACGTACGCAGCACGATGCTCACGCCCCGCGGATTCCAGCGCGGCGTCGAGCCAGTCGATGTTGTCGATGTCGTGCGTGCTCATGATTGCGGTTTCCAGGCCCCCAATCGCGTCTTGAGCTTCTGCTTGGCGCGAAGGATGTGCGTCTTTACCGTGCCGACGGGGCACCCCAGGACTACCGCCGCTTCCTCGTGCGACAAGTCGTTATGGTAGCACTGCACGATGGCTGCTCGTTCGGCATCGGAAAGTATCCGCATCGCCCGATCCAGATCGATGTTGAGTGCCGCCTGGTGCGACACGCTCGACGGGCTCTCGGCACCGGCCGCGGGAAGAACCTCTCCGTCGTCCTCGGGCAGCGGCAGTTCCCTGATCCTGCGCGCATCGGCCAGAAACACGTTGTAGGCTATTCGATACAGCCAGGTCGAGAACTTGGCCTCCTGACGGAAAGATTTCAAATTCCGATAGGCGAGCAAAAACGTCTCCTGGGCTAGATCGTCGGCCTGCGCGACGTTGCCTCCGGTCAGCTTGCGTAAAGTCGACCGTACGGTCGATTGGTGCCGGCGCACCAATTCGCCGAAGGCATGGCGGTCGTCCTGGACGACCGCGCGGGCGATCAGCTGCGCATCGCTGACCGGGTTGGACGACATCAGGCTTGCCTGCCCGCGTACTCACGTCTCCGCTCGATGGTTCCCGTTACCCTGGCCGCCGCCCAGGACCCGGCGCTCCAGATGGCGATCCTCCAGCCACCAGAGTGCGATGTAGCCCGCGCCGACAAAAAGCAGGACCAGCCCAAGCCAGTTGGCCCCACCGCTGGTGATCGAGTACAACGACATCGCCAGGCCGATCGCTCCCAGCAGCACGCCCTTGCGCAAGTCCGACCAGACGGCGCGGCGGCGCGTGGCGACCGCCTGCGGAAGCCCGCCGGCGACGGCTGCCGCCTGCGCGGAAGGCGTTCCGGCCATCACGGTATCGGCCGCCTGCGCCGGCGGCATGACGCCCTTTTCGGCGAGCTTCAGCACCGCATCGTTCTGCAACCGTGTCTTGCGCAGCTTGTACCAGATGATCCCGACGAGGATGACGATTGGCGTCAAAAAGATCGAGCCCAGCACCAGGAAGACGACCCCGACGATCCACGGCGCCACGTCCATCGCCTTCCGGAACGAATCGAAGTCGTCGACTTGCATGCGTCCGTGGCGATGCGCGTACGGCGTCCGCTCGTCGGGCTCGTCTGCGGAAGGCTCGTCGGCTGCGGGCTCGTCGGCGGCGGGCTCGTCGGCAGACGGCGCCGGCGTTGGCACGGGCGCGGCGACACTCGGAACCGGTGGCGCGGGCGGCAATCGCTTCGCGGCCACGGCCCCCTTCTTATCCGGCGCGTCGGCGGCGCTGCCCGGCCCCGCGGCGAGGCATAACGTTGCCGCCAGCAGGGCGGCCAACCCGATCGCCAGCGCGCGGGGAAAGGCAACCGAATGGGGCATAACGGCCTCCGTCAATTCGTGGACTATGACCCTTAGATGGGCCTACGCCGCATCCCGGATTCAGCCCTTTGCGGGCGGGCAGCGCTCCGGAGGGGGTGGACCTGCATGCTATCATTGCGCGGATTTTCGGCCCACGCGGTGACGCGCGACACGGCGCGATATGACGACAACGACGCGAAGCCCGACTTCCAGCTCTTCGTGAGCCGACCGAGCCAAATGCTTGCCGCGGCGGTAGTGGCGGTCGCGCTGCTGGCCCAGCCGTTGCGCGCCGCCGACGACGCGGTCACGCTCAATTTCGTCAATGCCGACATCGATGCCGTGATCCGCGCCGTCGGCGAGATGACCGGCCGAAATTTCATCCTGGACCCGCGGGTCAAAGGTGTAGTCAACATCGTTTCGGCCACGCCGGTCCCGCGCGCGCTGATCTATCCGACCTTGCTCTCGGCGCTGCGGCTGCAGGGACTGGCCGCCATCGAGACCGACGGTGTCACCAAGATCGTTCCTGAGGCCGAGGCCAAGCAGCAGGGCTCGCCGGTCGTCATCGGTCCGATCGGTGCCGGGGGCGACCGGCTCATCACGAGGGTCTACACGCTCAAGTACGAGTCTGCGACGCAGCTGGTCAATGTGCTGCGACCGCTCATCACGCCCAACAACGCGGTGGCCGCCGTGCCAACCGCCAACGCGCTGGTGATCACCGATTATGCGGAGAACCTCAAGCGCATTGATCGGATCATCGCTTCGCTGGACGTCGCACCCGCAGGCGAGCCGATCGTCGTTCCGCTGCACAATGCTTCGGCGCTCGATCTCGTGCCGATGCTGACCCGCCTGCTGGCCGACGCTTCGCCGGGCGCCGGCGCGTTGCTGGACTCGCAGCAGCGGCTGACGCTGGTGGCCGATCCGCGCTCCAACAGCGTGCTGGTTCGCGGCGACAACGCCGCGCGCCTTGCGCGGGTGCGTACGCTGATCGAACAGCTCGACTCGCCAGGCCGTGCCGGCGGAAATATTTCCATCATCTATCTGAAGAACGCCGACGCGGTGCGCGTTGCCAGGACGCTGCGTGCGCTGTTCGGGGGCGGCGGCGACTCCGGGGAAATCACCCCGTCGCAGTCACTGGCGCCGACCGCCCCGCTTGGGGGCGGGATGACGACCGCAGGTATGACGGCCGCCGCGCCGCCTGGGCCGGTCGCCACAGCGGCGCTCGGCGGCGTCGCATCGAACCCGTCGGCTTCCGGCGTGACCATACAGGCAGATGCCGCGAACAATGCGCTTCTGGTGATGGCACCCGAGCCGCTCTACAACAACATTCGCGCCATCGTGGAAAAGCTCGATGTCCGTCGCGCCCAGATCTATGTCGAAGCGCTGGTTGTCGAGGTCTCCGCCGACAAGGCCGCCGAATTCGGCATCCAGTGGAATCTTCTCGATCCCAACAAGTTGAACAACAACGCCACCCAGGTGGGCGGCGGCACCAACTTCGGCACGCGCGGTACCGGCACCAACATCATCGACGCCCAGGCGAACCTGGGCGCACTGGGGCAGGGGCTCAATCTCGGCATCATTCGCGGCACGATCAGCATCCCTGGACTGGGCATCATCACCAACCTCGCATTGCTCGCGCGCGCGCTTGCATCGGACGCGAACACCAACATCCTGTCGACGCCGAATTTGCTGACGCTGGACAACGAGCAGGCGAACATCATCGTCGCCGAGAACGTGCCGTTCATCACTGGCCAGTATGCGCAGACCGGATCGACGGCTACGGTGACGCCGTTCCAGACGATCGAGCGCAGGGACGTCGGCCTCATCCTCAAGGTCAAGCCGCAGATCACCGAGGGCGGCAGCGTCAAGCTGACCATCTACGAGGAAGTTTCGCGCATCGAGGACACGACCAATGCCGCCGGCATCATCACCAACAAGCGCTCGCTCGAATCGACGGTGATGGTCGACGACGGCCAGATCATCGTGCTGGGCGGGCTGATCCAGGACAGTTTCACCGACGGCACGAGCAAGGTTCCCCTCGTGGGCGACGTCCCCGTGTTCGGCGCGCTGTTCCGTTACGACAATCGGCGGCGGATCAAGACCAATCTGATGGTGTTCCTCAAGCCGACGGTCGTTCGTACCAGCAGCGCCGGTGGGGCGCTGACCGGAGACCGCTACGATTATCTGATCGGCGAGCAGCAGCGGCTCGCGCCCGGCCCGCGCGCTTTCTGGCCCGATCCGACCGAGCCCCGCCTGCCGCCGCTGACCGAGCCTCGCTTGCGGCCGATTACCGAGCCCCCGGCGCCCGTCGCCACGCCGCCGGCCCCGTCCGGCGCGACGCCGCCGGCCCCGTCAACCGGCGCGACGCCGCCGGCCTCGTTACCCGGCGCGAAATAGGCGGCAGGCCCGCGCAGCCCGCCATGCCGGCCCCGACTTCGCGCCCATCATCGGTCGCCGCTCCGGCGCCCAGCGCGGTCGAACGCATTCCCTACGCGTTCGCCCGCATGCACGGCGTGCTGCCCTTGAAGGACGACGGCGGCTCCGTCCTCGTATTGGCTCGCAGCGATGCCTCGGTCGAGGGCATCGCCGAGCTGACCCGAATTCTGCAGCGGCCGCTCAAGACATTGACGGTCGACGCCGAGCGCTTTGCCGCGGAGCTCGCCACCGTGTACAACCAGGCCTCGCCGGTGGCGCAGTTTTCCGGCGACCTGTCGCGCGACGCGGATCTCGCGCGGCTGCTGCAGGACATTCCTCAGGCCGAGGACCTGCTGGGCGCGACTTCCGACGCGCCCGTCATCCGCATGATCAATGCGCTCTTGCTGCAGGCCCTGCGCGAGCGCGCGTCCGACCTGCATTTCGAACCCTACGAGGCGCGCTCGGTTGTCCGCTTTCGCGTCGACGGCGTCTTGCGCGACGTTGTCGAGCCGCCGCGTGCGCTGCACGCCGCGCTGGTGTCGCGACTCAAAGTGATGGCGAGCCTCGACATCGCCGAAAAGCGTCTGCCCCAGGATGGACGCATGGCGCTGAAGCTCGGCGACAAGAGCGTCGACGTGCGGGTGTCGACGCTGCCGACCGGTCCCGGTGAGCGGGTCGTCCTCCGGCTGCTCGACAAGGATACGGCGCGGCTGGATCTGACCGCGCTGGGCATGAGCGACTCGACCCGGGACGCCATCGATGCGCTGGTGCGCGAACCGCACGGGATCCTGCTCGTCACCGGCCCGACCGGATCCGGCAAGACAACCACGCTCTATGCGGCGATGTCGCGACTGCCGCGCGGCCAGGTCAACGTAATGACTGCAGAGGATCCGATCGAGTTCGCGCTCGACGGCGTCGGCCAGACACAGGTCAATCCGCGGATCGATTTCACGTTTGCGCGCGCGCTTCGGTCCATTCTGCGGCAGGATCCCGACATCGTGATGATCGGCGAGATCCGGGACCTCGAGACCGCACAGATCGCCGTGCAGGCAAGCCTCACCGGGCACCTGGTGCTGGCGACGCTGCATACCAATGACGCCGTGAGCGCCGTGACGCGGCTCGCCGATATGGGTGTCGAGACTTACCTGCTGGCGTCGAGCCTGCTCGGCGTGCTCGCGCAACGCCTCGTGCGCTGCCTCTGCCCGGCGTGCCGCGTCGCATCGCCACCTTCGGCAGGGGAGGCGGCGTTGCTTTCCGCGCTCGGGCTCCCGCCGGAACAGCCGCTCTATCGACCGGTCGGCTGCGACAAATGCGGCGGGTCGGGGTACCGCGGCCGCACGGGCATTTACGAATTGGTGCTGATGGATGAAACGCTTCGTCGCCTCATTCACGACCGTGCCGGCGAGCCTGCATTACGCGAGGCGTGCGCCCGTGCCGGCGCGCGGACCCTTCGTGGTGATGGCGCGCGCTGGCTCGCCGACGGCACGACGTCGCTGGCCGAATTGCTCCGGATGACCGGAGCCGCCTGAGAGCCAGGTTCGTGGCGCATCCACCCAAATCGTACTTGCTCGAGCAGCTGCGCGCGCAGGCCGACTCGGTCAGCGCGCGCCGGGTGCAGGAGCAGCGCCTTTCGCGAGAGGTCATCGATCGCGTCGATCGTCGCCTGCACGCGCTGTTCCAGTATTTCGACGAGGCTTGCAAGCTGTTGCAGGTGATCGCGCCCCGCATCGAGCGCGAATTCGTGTTGCCGGACATCGCGCGCTATACGGACATGGTGTTCGACCGCGGCCTGGTGATGTTCCGGAAGCAGCCGCTGCAGCAACGCGAAGTCTATGCGCATGTCGTCGTTTACTACACGCTGGCGGGGCCCGCGCCGCCGCCCTTGCGGGTGACGATGCGGCGCTCTGGCGAAATCGAGCGGGCTCTGGTCACGGCGAACATCGAGTTCAGCTGCGAGTCGGACTCGACAGTCCGCGGCGCAGCGACGCAGAACACGATCCGGATCGCGCCAGGCATGCGCTGCGAAGTCCGCTTCGATCCCGACTTCGTCAATGAGAGCATCGTGGTCACCTTGCGCAACGTCGACCGCTTCGAACCAGTCATCTTCGATTTTCATCCCGACGCGCTCAACACGCCGGTGCTCGACGACCTGGTCAATCTCATGCTCGGCAAGCCGAGCCAGTTCCTGCTGCGCGCGCCCTTGCGCGGCTTCGGGCGCTAGCCGCGAGCTGGAATCCGACGATGCCCTCGTTTCGCTACGAGGCAGTCGACGGAGCCGGCCGGGCGCAACGCGGGCTCATCGACGCCGCCAGCGCCCGGGCGGTGCGCGACCAGCTCCGCCGCAACGGCTTGTTCCCTACGGCCATCGAGTCGGCCGCCTCGGTGCGCCCGATGCACGGCACCGGTACGCGGCTCGCACCGCCCCTGCTGGCCTTGCTGACACGACAACTCGCCACGCTGGTCGCGTCCGGCATGCCGCTCGACCAGGCTCTGGCGGCCGTCTCGGAGCAATCCGATCAAGCGCGTGTGGCGCGGGTCCTTGCGGCGATCCGGGAGCAGGTCGCCGCCGGTGAACCGTTCGCGGCGGCGCTGTCGCGCTATCCGCGCACCTTTTCCGAGCTCTATCGCGGCCTCGTCGCGGTCGGCGCCGAAAGCGGCCAGCTGGGTGGCGTGCTGACGAGGCTCGCCGACTATCTCGAGGCGCGGCAGGTGTTGCGTGCGCAATTCACCGCGGCCCTGATCTATCCGGCGCTGATCACGGTGATCGCACTCGCCGTGATCGCGACGCTGCTGCTCTATGTGGTGCCGCAGATCGTCGCCGTGTACCAGCAGAGCCGCCAGACGCTGCCGTTCCTCACGCGCGCACTGATCGCCACCAGCGAATTCCTTCGGGAGACCGGAATCTACTGGCTCGCCATTCTCGTGCTGCTCGTTGTCGGGGCGATGCTGCTGTTGCGCACCGAGGCGTGGCGCGAGCGCTGGCATGCACTGCTGCTGCGCGCGCCCGTTGCCGGCAGTGTCCTGCGGGGCCTGGATACGGCGCGTTTCGCGAGCACGCTGGCCATCCTCACCGGCAGCGGCGCACCGCTCTTGCGCGCGCTCGAAACCGCTGCCGCCGTGGTCTGGGCACGGCCGATGCGGCGCGCGGCGCACGCCGCCGCGGCCCTGGTGCGCGAAGGCGTGTCGCTGGCGCGCGCTCTGGCCAGCCAGCGTATGTTTCCCCCGCTGCTCGTGCATCTGGTCGCCAATGGCGAACAGAGCGGGCAATTGCCGGCGATGCTCGACCGCGCCGCGCGCGAACAGGAACAGGACGTCGAGCGCCGCCTGACCTGGCTGGCCGCGCTGGTGCAACCGCTCCTGATCGTGGTCATGGGCGCGATCGTGCTGGTGCTTGTGCTCGCGGTCATGCTGCCCATCGTTTCGATGAACCAGCTGATTCGCTAGGATCCTAACGGAGGCTGGAGCGGGCGCGCTTCTCCTCCTGGCGGACAAGCGCCCAGCCGACATGCTCGCGCACCAGCGGCGAAGCGTCGTCGCGACGCGCGGACAATGCGGCAACGATCGCGGGATCGTAACTCGCGTTGCCCAACCCGACCGCGAGATTGCGCAACCAGCGGATGTAGCCGATGCGCCGGATCGCGCTGCCTTCCATCCGTCGCTCGAACTCGTCCTTGGTCCACTCGAAGAGCGAAATCAGATCGGCGTCGTCGAGGCCGTTGCGGACGGCGAAGTCGCCTTCGCCGGCGCTTTGCGCATACCGGTTCCACGGACATGCGAGCTGGCAGTCGTCGCAACCGTAGACACGATTGCCGATCAGCGGTCGCAGCGCTTCCGGAATGCTGCCCTCGAGCTCGATCGTCAGATAGGAAATGCAGCGGCGGGCGTCGAGCTGGTATGGTGCGACGATTGCATTGGTGGGACATGCGCCCAGGCACGCGGTGCAGCTGCCGCAATGCTCGCTCGTTGCCGTGGTGATGGGTAGCGGCAGGTCGGTGTAGATCTCTCCCAGGAAAAAGAACGAGCCGGCGTCGCGCGTCAGCAGCAGCGTGTGCTTGCCGCGCCACCCAAGTCCCGACTTGGCGGCAAGCGCAACCTCGAGCACCGGTGCGCTGTCAGTGAAGACGCGGTAACGAAACTCGCCGACAGCGGCGCTGATGCGCGCAGCCAGGCGATTGAGCTTGGCGCGCAATACCTTGTGATAATCGCGGCCCAGCGCGTAGCGCGAGACGTAGGCCTTGCCGCCGTCGGCCAGGGTCGCGGCCGCATCACGCGCCCCCGGCGCCAGATAATCGAGCCGCGCCGTGATCACGCGCAGCGTACCCGGGACGAGCTCCGCCGGGCGCGCCCGGCGCACGCCGTGGCGTGCCATATAATCCATCTCGCCGTGAAAGCCCCGTTCGAGCCATGCGAGCAGGCGCGCCTCCTCGGCTTCGAGTCCGGTATCGGCGATACCGATTTCGCCGAAACCCAGTTCGCGGCCCCAGGCTCGAATGTCACGCGCCAGAGCGGAGAGATCAGGCGAGCGTTCGCCGGGCGATGCGATGGCCAAGATGGGTCCGATGTTTCGTGACGGGCTCGCCCGCGCTGCGCGAGTACCGAATCAACGATGACGTTAATGCCAACGCCGCGCAAGTACCTTGCCGACGCCGACGCGACCGCTCGCGCCGGCGCCGAACTCGCCGCTTGCCTGGGCGGTGGCATGATCGTCACACTCTCGGGCGAGCTCGGCGCGGGCAAGACGACCTTGGTGCGAGGTATCCTGCATGGATTGGGCTGGACCGGACCAGTGAAGAGCCCGACCTACACGCTAGTTGAGCATTACCCGATTTCGAGCTTATACTTTTATCACTTTGATTTTTATCGCTTCGATCGGGCGGCCGAATGGGAAGACTCCGGGTTTGCCGAATACTTCCGCCCGGATGCGCTATGCGTGATCGAGTGGCCGGAACGGATTGCCGGCATGTTGCCGCCGGTCGACCTCGCCCTGTCGTTGGACTACGAGAGCGAGGGCAGAACGCTATCGCTCGATGCGGGTACGCGCGCGGGTAGCGCATGTCTCGGCGCGTTCGTCCCCTCGGCTTCGTAACGCAAGTCTCGCTTGAGCGGCGGCAGGTTTGCCGATGGCTCGTGCTGCCGGCCTGCCAGTGGCTGCTGCCGAGCCTCGCGTCGGCGTCCACCGTTGCGTCGGCGCGCATCTGGCCCGCGCAGGAATATACGCGGTTGATCATCGAATCGTCGGCACCGGTCGCGCATCAGATGATGCTGCTCAAGGACCCGCGACGCCTGGTGCTCGATCTCGAAGGCGTCGAACCGGATGGCGAGCTCGCACAACTCGCGCAGCGATTGCACCCGGACGATCCGCACATCCAGTCGATACGCGTGGCGCGATACAAGCCGGGCGTCGTTCGCATCGTGCTCGATCTCAAGGAGGAGCTGCAACCGCAACTCTTTGCGCTGATGCCGGTCGCCGAGTACGGGCATCGTCTGGTGCTCGATCTGTATCCGTTGACGCCGCCGGATCCGCTGATGGCTCTGCTCGACGGCGAGGCCAAACGCGGCGAGAGCGATGGCCGCGACGCGCCCGCCGGCAACCCGGAACCGCCGGCCCGGGCCAAGGCCGGTCAGGCTTCGCGCCGGCCGATCATCGTCGCCCTCGATCCGGGGCACGGCGGCGAGGATCCCGGGGCGATCGGCCGCCGCGGCACCCGCGAAAAAGACGTCACGCTGGCAATCGCGCGCAAGATCCGGTCGCTGATCGATCGTGAACGGGGGATGCGAACGATGCTGACGCGGGACGACGATTACTTCGTTCCGCTCAATGCCCGCGTCGCAAAAGCTCGCCGTGTCCGGGCCGACCTGTTCGTGTCGATTCATGCCGACGCATTCACCACGCCCACCGCGCGCGGCTCGTCGGTGTTCGCATTGTCGGAGCACGGCGCGACCAGCTCCGCCGCGCGCTGGCTCGCGCAGCGCGAGAACGAAGCCGACCTGATCGGCGGCGTCAATCTCGATAACCGCGATCCGATCCTCGCCAAGACGCTGCTCGACCTGTCGCAAACCGCGCAGATCAGCGACAGTCTTCGCGTCGGCCGCTCCGTGCTCGACGGCATCGGCGCGGTCAATCCGCTGCACAAGGGCAGCGTCGAGCAGGCGGGGTTCGCCGTGCTCAAGGCCCCGGACATTCCGTCGATCCTGATCGAGACCGCGTTCATTTCGAATCTCGACGAGGAGCTCAAATTGCGCAGCGAACGCCACCAGCAGCAATTCGCTACGTCGATCCTCGGCGGGATCAAACGCTATTTCGCGCAGAATCCGGCGCTGGCGCGATCGAAGATCGGCTAGGACACTAAAGCGCCGGTTTCCCGGGGCCGTCACGTACAATCGCCGCGATGGTTCGCTTCTTCTTCTGGTTTCTCGCTCTGCAGGCGGCGCTTTTCGGGCTGGAGCTGACGCCGTGGGCACAGCAATGGTTCGTCGTGCCATGGACGAACACGCTGGCCACGATCAGCGCGAGCATCGTGCAGCTTTTCGACGGCCACGTCCTGGCGCACGGCAAGGTGCTGCAAAGCGCGAGCAACGGGTTTGCCGTATCGATCGAGGCCGGCTGCAACGGCGTCGAGGCGACCATCGTGCTGGTCGCGGCAGTGCTCGCGTTCCCGGCATCGTGGCAGCGCAAGCTCGCCGGCCTCGGCATCGGCATCCTCGCCGTGCAGGGGCTCAACATCGTGCGGGTCATAAGCCTCTTCTATCTCGGGCAATGGAACTTCAGCGTCTTCGAATGGGCGCACCTCTATGTCTGGCAGGCGTTGATCATGCTCGATGTGCTGGTCGTCTGGCTGCTGTGGGTGCGCACCTTGCCTCACCCTGCCGCCGATCTCCCGGCGGTCGCGGCTTGACGCGATGCCGTCCGGATCGTTCGCGCGCTTCGTTCTCCTGGTCTTCGCGTGGCTCGCCTGCACGCTCTTCGTCTGGTGGTTCGCCTCGTCGCTGCTGGCGTGGCCGGTCGCGCTGCTGGCCGACCTTTTCAGCCGGGTCGCGCTGCCCGATCTCGTGCAATCCGTCGAGCAGCATGGCGACTCGATCACCTTCGTCACATCGCTGCACGCCGCGAACGCGACGGTCGCCGCCACGGCGAGCGGTGTGGTATCCGACGACATCGACGTCAGGCATTTCACCTTCGGATTGCCGCTGCTGGCCGCGTTGATCCTCGCCGCGAGAGGGCCGCACCGCGCCCGCAAGCTGCTGATCGGCTATGCCGTCCTGCTGCCGTTCCAGACCTGGGGCGTCGTCGCGGAATTTCTCGAGGATATCGCGGTGGGATTCGGCCCCGGGGTTGCATCGCAGACGGGCTTCGGCGCAATGCAGCGCGAGGCGATCGCGTTCGCCTATCAATTCGGGGCGCTGATCCTGCCGACCGTCGTGCCCGCGGTGGTCTGGGTGCTGATGCACCGACGCATGCTCGAAGGCTTTGCGCGCGGTCGCCTCGCGTGACCCTCGGCGGGAATCGCCGCACTCAGCGGCCCGTGGCGTCCTTCTTGCGGTCGAGTTCGCGCTGACGCAGCACGGCCCGCTGCACTTTGCCGGTCGTCGTCATGGGAAGGGCGGCGACGAACTCGATTTCCTTCGGATACTCGTAGGGCGCGAGGTGCGCCCGCACATGAAGTTGAATCGCGTCCTCGAGCGCCGGCGAGGGATCGTGCCCCGGCGACAGGACGATGAAGGCCTTGACGACGTTGCCGCGCGTCTCGTCGGGGCTGGGCACGACCGCCGCATTGGCCACCGCCGGATGCCGCACCAGACAATTCTCGATCTCGGACGGGCCGATCCGATAACCGGCCGCCTTGAACATGTCGTCGGCGCGACCCTGGTACCAGAGGTAACCTTCGTCGTCCTGTCTTGCCAGGTCCCCGGTCCGGCACCAGTCACCGCTGAATTTCCTGGCCGTCCCTTCGGGATTCTTGAAATACTCCAGAAAGAAAACCGGATCGCGCGAGCCGTCGGGGGCGACACGGTTGACTGCCACTTCGCCGATCTCGCCGGGTTGCGCGGCATCGCCGGCGTCGTCGAGCAACGCGATGCGATGCCCCGGATAAGGGCGCCCCATCGATCCCGGCTTGGCCGGCCATAGCGAGTGCGAGTTTCCTACGATGTAGTTGGTCTCGGTCTGGCCGAACATCTCGTTGATCGTCACGCCGAGACTCTGTTCCGCCCAGGCGAATACCGTCGTGCCGACCGCTTCACCCGCACTCATGATGCTGCGCAAGCTCACCTCGTAACGTTCGCGCGGAAGCGGCACCGCTTTCATGATCATCTTCAGCGCAGTCGGGAACAGGAACGTGCTGCGGACCCGGTATTTCTCGATCAGCGCGAGCGCCCGCTCGGGATCGAACCGGCCCCGGTAGCCGACGATCGGACGCCCGAAGTACAGCGTCGGCAACAGCGCATCCATCAGGCCCCCGGTCCACGCCCAATCCGCCGGCGACCAGAACACGTCGCCTGACTGGGGGAACTGGTTGTGCGAGTAGACGAAGCCGGGCAGGTTGCCGAGCAGGCATTGCTGCGGCATCAGCGCGCCCTTGGGCGGGCCGGTCGTGCCGCTGGTATAGACGAGGAGCGCCGGATCGGCTGCGCGTGTCGCCACGGCAGAGAACGTCGGCGAGGCTTTCTGCAGTAGCGCGTCCCACTCGAGGAGCCACGATTCGCGCGCGCCGGCGACCCCGATCGCGTGTCGCAGGCCGGGCAGCCGGTCGCGGATCGACGCGAGGTTCGGCAAAGATGCCG
Source organism: Casimicrobiaceae bacterium (assembly GCA_036493675.1). Taxonomy (GTDB): domain Bacteria; phylum Pseudomonadota; class Gammaproteobacteria; order Burkholderiales; family Casimicrobiaceae; genus PALSA-1003. The sequence goes on along the minus strand of DASXPJ010000038.1, from coordinate 42,441 downwards.
GGTCGACGATCGCCACCGCCGCCTCCGAATTCTGCAGGCGGTATTCCAGCGCTTCCGGACCGAACAGGAACGACAGCGGTACCGCGATCGCGCCAAGCTGATAGCAGGCGATGTGCGCGACGGCGGTTTCGGGCCGCTGCGGCAGCATGATCGCGACTTTGTCGCCGCGGCCGATGCCGAGCGCGCCCAATGCGTTGGCGCAGCGGTTGGCCCGCTGCTGCAGGTCCCGGAAACTGAGGGTCTCCGTCGCGCCGGACTCGTCTTCCCAGTACATCGCGGCACGCGAGGCATCATCCGCGTGCCGCGTGCACACCGCAGTCGCGATATTAAAGTCGTGCGGCACTTCCCATCGGTGACGCGCGCACAATTCGGCGTAGCGATCGACCGTCATGCAGCGCAGGGATTCAGGCGGCTGTCGCGGCAGCGGCGCGTGCTGCGTTGTCCTGCGATTCGATCGTTGCCCAAATCCATTCCGGCTGCTGCTCCAGCAGGCGTCCGAAGGCGATCGGCTGCGATACCCTGGCGACGCTCATCTGCATCCGTTTTCCCGGCTGGTATTCGCCGGCCGGCACGATCAGCGTCTGGATGACCGTCTCGCTGTCGCGGCGGCGCAGCGACAGGAAGAGCCCTTGAAAGCGGCGACCGCTGACCGTCGGAATCAAGCCGTCGACCGAATAGTCCGCGTCGCCGCGTTTCTGCTCGAACAGCTCCACGCCGACCAGGTTGTTGGCAATGACCTGCAGGCCGATCTCGGCGCGCTCACTGGTGAGGCGCTTCATGCGCCGTACGATGCCCAGCGTCCATAGCGACTGACCGTGCGCGCGGATCGCGACCAGCGTTCCAAGCGTGACCGAGTTGATGACGCTCATCGGCGCGACCAGACGATAGCCGGTGTTCGATACATCGCGAATGTCCCATGCGCCCCCCGGTGCCGCATAGGTCGCCAGCAGACGCCGCGACACTTCGAGCGCACGCGCGTTTTCATTGCGCATATGCCCGAAGGTCGCGAGCTCGATCGAATCGTCGAAATTTCCCAGCCGGTGCCGCTTCTCGGCCAGAGGATGCACATCCTCGTCATGCAGATAGCCCGCGATCTTGCTGAAGCCGGCGATCGCATCGACCGCCCCCGATGCGTTGATGCGTTCACCGCGCCGGGTTATGGGACGAAACTCCGGATCCACCTGGGCGGCGAGCTTGGACATCAGGTTGAGCTGCTCGGTGCGGCGCGGCGTCCGGTCCGACAGCGGGTCGCTGCGCACCTTCTGCTCGAGCACCACGACGTTCTGCATCAGCGCCGCGTGCAGCGGTCGCGTGTCGAGGAACAGCACGCGGCCCTCCAGCGGCTCGGGACCGCGGCGCCTCAGCCCGTTGCGCGCGCCCAGATCGACGTAAAAGCTCGTGGCGGTGGAGGACTCGATGTTGAGACGCAGCGCGGCGCACCATTCAGGCAGCTGTTCGGCAACCCATTCGACATGTCGTGCGGAAAGATTGCCCGCATCCATCAGTTGCAGCAGCAGGACCCGCAGGTATTCCTGCTCGATCGTCGTCAGCGCGCTGTCGGCCAGCGCGGTGATCGGCTGCCGCTCGATCTGTATCGAGCATGCGATCTGGAACAGCGAGTGCAGGTCGGACCAGCGGCCGGGGATCCACTGCTCGTAGCGATACAGGCGGATCTTCGCGTCGAGTCCGTGATGGACGATCTGCCGCGCGATCAGCTCGGGGAGCAACGCGCGCCAGCGGTTGCTCTGGGCATGATCGCTCACTTCCCGCGCGAAGGCCTGATAGCACAGAAGAAAGCCCTGCGTGAAATCGAACATCGCTTGCCAGAGCTGGCTTTCGACGCGGCTCGAGCGACTGCCGTGTTCGTGGTACTGCGCGGTCAGCGTGCGGCGCAGCCCTTCACTCTGGACGTCCAGCCGGAATACCGCCTCGAGCCGGGCGGGCGTGCGGTTGGCATTGCGTTCGGACAGCGCGCCGAGCTCGGTCAGGATGGCCGAATGGGCGGCCAGCGGATCGTTGGCCGGGAAGGTCGAGAGCCACCGTTCGGCGGTTTTGGCGTCCGCCAGAGGGTCCTTGATCGACTTGCCGAAACCGAACATTTCGAACGGGTTTCCTCCGGCCGGTACGATATTTGCACTGGCCTGATTGTGGTCAGCAGATGAGCAAAGACTTGGCGGTAGAACTGTGCCGGAAGCCCTTGTTCAGAAAGCAGGATGATGGAGCAAAGCGGCAGCGGTAGCAATACGCGGTTGCGCGTGGCGATCCGGACTGACGTGGTGCGGCAGGCTATGCCGCGCTTCGACCGGCTGAAATCCACAACCTAAAGCCTTTATACTTGTAACCAACAGGAAGCAGAGGGTGTCATGGGAATCTTGATCAAGGCGCCGACGCGCCGCAGCAATCCGGGGCTGCAGATTGCCGCACCGGCTACGGCGAGCGGTGACGAGCGCAGCGCACTGCACATTCGCGAAGTCGTGCGGATTACGGGCCTGCGGCGCGAACAACTGTACATGTGGCAGCGCCGTTACGGCTTCCCGCATCCAGCCCGTGACGGCTTTGGCGACCGCGTTTATCCGCCTGACCAAGTGGCCAGGCTCAAGGTGATCAAGCAACTCCTCTCCGAGGGCTGGCGTGCCGGCGCTGTCGTGCCGCTGGCGGAGCCTGCGCTTCAATCGATGCTCGGCATCGCGGTCGATGCCCCGGCACCGCTTCCGGCCGAAATCGAGACCGCCGTCGTGCTGCTCGGCGAGCATCGCGTGGGCGAGTTGCAAAACCACCTGTCCAAGCTGCTGGTGGGGCAGGGCCTGCGCCGTTTCCTCGAACAGACGCTGATCCCCTTGAACGAGGCCGTGCACGAGCGGGTCGTGCGGGGTGAAATGCAGAATTTTCAGGAGCTTCGCTTCGCCGATCTCGCGCAGCGGCTGCTGCGCGACGTCACCCGGCTGGTGCGGCCCACGCGCGATGCCCGCCAGATCCTGCTGGCGACCCCGCCCAACGACCCGAACCAGCTCGGTCTGGCCATTCTCGAACTGCTGCTGTTCACCGAGGGCATCAATTGCCTGACCCTGGGCAGCGGCGTGCCGCCACAGGAAGTCGCCGGAGCCGCGCGCGCTTACAAGGTCTGCCTGGCGATACTGCTGTTCGATCGCGGTATTTCCGGCAAGATCGCCGGGCAGGAAATTCGGTCGCTGCGTGCGGCATTGCCCGAGGAACTGCCGCTTGTGGTCAGCGGCCGTGCCGTCAACCTGCTGGCCAAGCCGATCGCCGATGTACGCACTGCCGCCGACTTCAGCTCGGTGATGGTGGCGATGCGGGATCTGGGTGCCGTCGGCGCCGTATCGCAGGTGCCGCAGCGTGCCTGATGCATTGCTCTTGCATTGGCCGTGGCGCGTGATCGCGCTGCTGCTGATTGCCGCGCTGGGCTACCTCGTCTGGCGCGGCTATCAGCAACCCGAACTTATCCTCGATTTCGCCAATATGCGCTTCTGCTGAGCGCCGCGCCTTTAGCGTCCGTCAAAAAACGCCTTGAGCTTGCGACGGTCGCGCTTGGTCGGCCGTCCGGGCAACCGCGGCCCCGCCGTGGCACCTGCCTTGCGCCGGGCGATTTCCTCGATGCGTGCGGCGACGCTGGCCGGTGTCTCGCGATAGAGCGCTGCCGCCTCGGCGCCGCTACCGCGGCGGTCCGTGACCGCGGTCGCGACGACATCCCAGGCCAGGCCGTCCTTGCGTATCACGATCCGCTCGCCGGTCGCGACCGCGCGTGAAGCCTTGATCCGTTCACCCTCGACGCGCACGTGTCCGGCTTCGATCGCCAGCGCGGCGAGGCTGCGCGTACGGTAAAAGCGCGCGGCCCACAGCCATTTATCGATGCGTATCCGCGCTCGCGCGTCGGGCTCAAACGCCGGCGTCCTCACGATCCATCCACGTCGCAACGGCCGCCGCATCGGCAAATCCTTCCGCACGCAGGGCCGACGCTACCCGCTTGCGATCCGCGTCATGCTTGTTCTGCGAAAGCTTGAGCTTGGCCTCGACGCGCTCGACGCCGATGCGAAACGCGACGATCGCGCCGACCATCGCATCCAGACGAGCGCCTTCGAGTTGCAGGCGCCAGGGCTCGCGGCGTTCGCCCTCGAACCTTCCGATCAGTCGCTGCAAGACCGCCAGTGTCGCGAGGCGGTCGGTAATCACCTCGGCTCGACCGTGAACGTGGACGACCGCGTAATTCCACGTCGGCACCTGGGTCGCCGGCTCCTCGTACCAGGACGGTGATACGTACGCGTGCGGACCGTGGAAAATCGCCAGTGACGCACCGTCTTCGATGTGGCGCCAGTGCGGATTCGCGCGCGCAACGTGGCCGATCAGACTGCCATGCGGCGCCGGTTCGGGCTCGCGCAGCAGCGGAACATGGCTCACTTGCGGTTCGCCCGATCCTGCCGTGATCAGAGTGGCAAACGGATGCTCGTCGATCAGCCGCGCGATCGCCGCCTGGTCGCTGCTCGCAAACACCGCCGGTCGATAAAAGCTCATCCTAAAGGCAAGGTGTAGAGAGTCAGCGGCAGCGCCGAATTCTTGTCGAACGTCGTACCGGCGTCGATGCCGGCCTTGGCGACGGCGGTTGCGGTTCTCAGACGCCCGTACATGCTGTGCATGGCGCCCAGCGCGAACTCGCGGCCGGACCCGACTGCCCAGAAGTGGTTGTACTCGAAGACCTCGCGCATCGAGTAGACGCCGAATATCCCGTTCCCGTTGGCGATCAGCGCGGTGATCTGCGTCGACTCGTACGGATCGTCCTCCTCCTCCTTTGGATTGAGGAAGTGCTGCTCCTTGAGTATCGGATGAAGCTTGCGAAAGGTCTCGAAGATCGCCAGCCTGGTCGAAAAGTCCAGGTCTTCGTGTTTGGCAAGCATGCTCTGGAACACCAGCTGGTGCGCGGCGCTGCCGCACAGGCCGATGTAGGTGCCGCGATGATGGACGATCTTTTCGTAGGCACGGTCGAAATAGGCCGTCAGCCGCGTGTCGCCGAATGTCGTCAGCGAGTCCGCCGCGATGGCGATCTCCTTGTTCTTGCGGACGACGACGAGTGTGGTCATGGCAGGATTGGATGAAACGACGGGAATCAACGCAACGCCGGCGCGTCGGCCGCAGTGGCGCACGGCGCAATTATACTGCCCAGGTCGACGGGCGCCGGTCGGGGCGCCGCGGCTATCGCGCGAACGGCTGGATCATCGCGTCCGCCGACGCCGGCAACATCGCCACAGGCGGCAACGCACGCGCATTCCAGGCGACGTGCGCCCAGCGCCAGAAGCTCGCTAACGACCGTGGCGGACGATCGGGAACCGTCTGCCCCAGAAACCGCCATGCCCGGCACAAGGCGGGCAATGGGTCGTCGGGCAGTCGCGCCGCGCCGCTCTCCTTGGAAAGCTTCTGTCCAGACCGGTCGACGGCGATCGGATGGTGCAGGTAGGCCGGCGTCGCAAACCCGAGTTGGCGCTGCAGCCAGATTTGCCGCGGCGTCGACGCCAGCAGATCGGCGCCGCGCACGACGTCGGTGATGCCCTGCAGCGCATCGTCGACGACGACCGCGAGCTGATACGCAAACAGGCCATCGGCGCGCCTGACGACGAAATCGCCGACGTCGCGATCGAGCCGCTGCTGCTGCCTGCCCTGCAGGCGATCGACGAACGAAATCGGTGTGTCGTCGACGCCGACCCGCCACGAGCGTCCTTCGGCAGCGGCGACGGGACTCCTGCGGCACGTGCCCGGGTAGATCCGCTCGCCGCTCGCGCCGGGCGGAGCGGCCTCCAACTCCCGGCGCGTGCACGCGCACGCGAACAGCAGTCCCCTGGCGCGCAGGCGATCGAGGGCGTCCGCATACAACGCCGAGCGCTCGCTTTGGCGAACGATCGGGCCGTCCCAGGCGAAGCCGTACGACGCGAGCGTTTCGGCGATCGCTTCCGCTGCGCCGGCGCGGCTCCGCGGAAGGTCGACGTCCTCGATTCTCAGCAGCCATTCCCCGCCGCGCGAGCGGGCATCGCAGTAACTCGCGAGCGCAGCGAGCAATGAGCCGAAGTGCAGGGGGCCGGTGGGCGAGGGTGCGAAGCGGCCGCGATAACGCGACGACGCCCTCACCTGGCGGCGCTGGTGCCCAGAGTCGCCGCCGGGGGAGCCGCGCTTTCCTTGGGTGGATCCCATCGCCATTTGGAAAGCATCAGCCCGACGACCGCCATCGGATAATCGGGCTGCCCCAGGCTGCCGTTGTAGCGCCCCAATGCGCGAAAATAATCACCGTTCTCGCGATCGAGGTAATAGCGCAGGATCGTGCAGCCGTAGCGCAGGTTCGTGCGCAAGTGAAACAGATCCTGGTCGGGGTTGCCGATATTGGTCACCCAGAATGGCATCACCTGCATGTAGCCGCGTGCCCCGGCCGGGGAAACCGCGAACTTTCGGAAGTTGCTCTCGTGCTCGATCAGGCCGAGCACGAGTTGAGGGTCGAGGCCGGCACGACTCGCTTCGTATTGCACGGTGATCAGGAAATCGCGCCGCGTCGGCCAATCCGGCATTTTCTTGACCATCCGGGACGCCATGTCGGCAAGCCACGCGCGTCCTTCCCCTTCGGTGGCGAACACCAATCGTGGCGCGGGAAAGTCGCTGACCGCGCGGTGCAGCGAATTCTGCACGCTGGCGGACAGCGCCTCCTCCACCTGCGCGCCGGCGCCGGCGATCGCCGGCGCGAAGAGCGCCGCGGCCAGGACGATGGAGGCAAGGCGCTGACGCATGATCAATGGCGAAGCTTCGAACGCAACAGGGATGCGACGTCGCCGACGGGCACCGCCATCGGCTGGGTGTCGCGGCGGCCCTGGTACTCGACCCTGCCGTCCTTGAGGCTGCGATCGCCGACGGTGACACGGTGCGGAATGCCGATCAACTCGAGATCCGCGAACATCACGCCCGGCCGCTCGCCACGATCGTCCAGCAGGACCTCGATGCCGGCTGCTTCGAGCTCGTCGTGCAGCCGATCGGCGGCGGCGCGGACCGCGTCGCTCCGGTCGTAACCTATGGGCGCGATCGCGACAGTGAACGGCGCGAGCGGCTCCGGCCAGATGATCCCCTTGTCGTCGCAATTCTGCTCGATTGCGGCGGCTACGACCCGAGTGATGCCGATGCCGTAGCAACCCATCTGCATCGGCTGCGGCTGGCCCGCGGCATCGAGAAACGTCGCCCCCATCGCTGCGGAATAGACGGTGCCCAGCGCAAAGACGTGGCCGACCTCGATGCCGCGCGCGATTTGAAGGTCCCCTTTGCCGTCGGGCGACGGATCGCCGGCGACGATGTTGCGAATGTCGGCGACCCGATCCGGCTCCCGGCAATCGCGGCCGAAGTTGACGCCGCGCAAATGGAAATCGGACTCATTGGCTCCGCAGACGAAGTCGCTCATCACGGCGACGGTCCGATCGGCGGTCACCGGCATGTCGGAAGCGATGCCCACCGGGCCGAGGTAACCGGGTGCGCAGCCGGTGGCGGCCACGATCTCGGCATCGCTCGCCCACCGGAACCCCTCGAGTCCCGGCAACTTTCCAACCTTGACCTCGTTCAGGCTGTGGTCGCCGCGCAACAGCAGCATATGGACCTTGCCCCCGGCGTGCAGCATGATGCATTTGACCGTGCGCCCGAGCGGCAGATGCAGCAACGCGGCGACGTTCTCGCAGGTCGACATGCCAGGGGTGGGAACCTTCTGCATGGACTCCGCGGGCGGCGCGCGGTGCGCGTGCGGGGCGAGCGCTTCGGCGAGCTCGACATTGGCCGCGTATCCGGATTCCGGGCACCAGGCGATCGCGTCCTCACCGGATTCGGCCAGCACCTGGAATTCATCCGACGCGCTGCCGCCGATCGGGCCGGTATCGGCCGCGACGGCACGAAATTCGAGTCCGAGCCGCGTGAAGATCCGGACATAGGCGTCGTACATCAGCCGGTACGACTTGAGCATTCCGGCGACGTCGGCGTCGAACGAATACGCGTCCTTCATGATGAATTCGCGCGAGCGCATGACCCCGAAGCGGGGCCGAACCTCGTCGCGAAACTTGACCTGGATGTGATAGAAATTCACCGGCAACTGGCGATAGCTTTTCAGATCCTTGCGGGCGATGTCGGTAATCACCTCCTCGGACGTCGGCTGCACGATGAAATCGCGCTGATGCCGGTCCTTCAGACGCAACAGTTCCGGTCCATACTTGTCCCAGCGCCCGGACTCCTGCCAGAGCTCCGCCGGCTGAATCACCGGCATGAGGAGCTCGATCGCGCCGGCGCGATTCATCTCCTCGCGCACCACGGCCTCGACCTTGCGCAATACCCGCAGACCGAGCGGCATCCACGTGTAGATCCCGGCCGAAAGCCGCTTGATCATGCCGGCACGCAGCATCAGCCGATGGCTCGCCAGCTCGGCCTCGGCGGGAGCCTCCTTGAGGGTCGAAACAGGAAATCGCGATATCTGCATCGGCTGCCTGGGATTTCGGCAAACCAGGCATTTTACGTGAAAGGCGCAACCCCTTCCCGCCGGAGCGGGAGCGGCCGCTCCCGAAAGCCGAGTCAGCGCACGACGAGGATCGGGATTTTCGAATGCGTCAGGACCTTCTGCGTCTCGCTGCCGAGGAGCAGCGCCGATATACCGCCGCGGCCGTGCGATGCCATCACGATCGCGTCGCAGCGATGCTTGCCCGCGGCGGCGAGAATGGCTCGCCAAGGGGTCGAATCGACGGTATGCACGCCGTTGAAGGGGACCCGGGCGGCCTTCGCCTTCGCCGCGACCGCGCCCAGAATCCTGGCAGCCTCGTCCTTGCACAGGGCCGCGTACTCGCCGCGCGACATGGGCTCCACGATTGCCCCTTCGGCGTAGACGGGAAGAGGGTAATCGGGCGACGCATAGAACGCGGTGAGCTTCGCCCCGAGCGCCTTGGCGAGCGCAACGGCCTGAACGACGGCCTTGGCGGAGAGTCTTGTGCCGTCGGTCGCGACAAGAATGTTCCTGTACATCTTCTTCCCTCCGGTTGTCGTGCGCCCGCGCATCGACATGCTGCGTCGGCGCATCGCGCGATTATGCGCCGGAGCGCATGCCTTGGACCGCCCATTTGCCCATGCGACAATCGCGGCTCATGGACATCAACGACCCGCGCGTATTCGCGGTGAAGGCCAACTCGGTCCACGCGCCGCTGTTCGAAATGGCCGAGGCGAGCCTTGCGGCGTCGAGCACGACCCGCGCAGACCGGATCGACCGTGCATTGGTCACGGCGTTGGTCGACCGGCTGCTTGACGGAGACGGGTCTTTCCTTGCCGAACTGGTGGCCATGGCACCGTCGGCGCCGGTGGCGCGGCATATGTGGCGGCGGTTGCTCGACGCGTGGCGAGAGGCGTCGCGCGGCAACGAGGGCGACGGGCTTACCGCGACGCTTTTCGCGATCCCGCTGGTGCTGGTCGCGGCCGGCAAGGACGGTGATGGTGAGATCGCCGGCATGCTCGGCGATGCCGATGCTGTCGTGGCCATTCTGCGTGAGCACCGCGCGCTGGGTGGAAGCGAGACCTTCGCGCTGGCCGCGCCCCTGGTCGCCCCGGACGCATTCGATCTCGAGCGGTTGCCGCAGCTCCTTGCGTGGCAACGGCAAGCGGCGGACGGGGCGGTCGCTCATCTCGATCTGCACCCCACCCCCATCGCCACCCGGGCTGGACAGGAAGGCGTGCATTTGCGCTTTCTGGCAGGAGTCGCACTCGCTGGCGCGCGGGCCGACGTTCTGCGAGAAGACGGCGCCACCGCCTGGGCGATGCCGCTGGCGCGCGAGCTCGCCCGCCAGCTTGCGGGTCCCCGCTATTCGGTGCTGGCGCTGCCTCGGACCGCGCGATCGCCGCTGGCCGCTCTGCAGCAGGGGCGCGCCGCGCAACGCGACATCGGCGCCCAGCTCTTCGCTAGCAACGCGATTCGCCGCCTGCGCGCAAGCGTGGGTGAGCCGTCGGCGGTGATCAGCGCGCATCGCTGCGCGGCGGCCCCCGGCGGCGGCGAATTGCGCCTGTCGCTGTCCAGTTCGTTCGACCCGCGGCAAGCGGAGGGCTTCCGCTGCCCGCTGTTTGCCGGTGATCGCGCTAGCGACGTCGCGGTGATGCTCGCGGACTTGATGCGCGACTGCCGCGTCGCGGACGTCCGGATGCTGCCTGGCATTCATGCCGACCGCGACGAGGCGACCGGCCTGACCTTGCTCTTCAAGGCCGACGCCGTCGCCGATGCGCGGCAGTCGATCGTGCACTGATCACACGCATGCGCAAGCTCCACGGCAACAGCGATCCGGCCGAGCGCTGCCACATTACGCTCGAGGAGGCGGCGCCGCTGCTGCCCGCGCCGGACGGCAAGCGGTCCATGGCGCTGTTCGAGCATGGGACGCTGCAGGTCAAGCTCTACGCGCCACGTCAGCAAGATCCGCAGTCGCCGCACACGCGCGACGAGGTTTATGTGATCGCGCGTGGCACAGGGTGGTTCGTCAATGGTTCGGCGCGCCACCGTTTCGGGCCGCACGACGTGCTGTTCGTGCCGGCCGCCGCCGTGCATCGCTTCGAGGATTTTTCCGGGGACTTCCAGGCGTGGGTGTTCTTCTACGGGCCGGAAGGCGGAGAACCGGACGATACCTGAGCGTCGCCTCCGCTTTGGGTATCAGCGGCGCCTTATCTTGCCGATCCCGGTGATCTCCCGCTCGACCCGCGGGTTGCCGACGTACTCGACCAGGCCGGCGCCGGATATGTCCGCCTTCAGCAAGGTCTTGGCGTTGACGATCGCCTTGCCCGCGCCGCTGACCTGCAGCGAGATAGTGTCGCTGACGAGATCGGCCGCCTGGTAGGACCCGGCCCCCGACAGGTCGACGTCCTGCTCGGTCACCTTGCCGGCGATCTCGGCCTTCACCGCGCCGGCGCCATCGAGGCGCAGACGGTTGGCCTGCAGGTCGGAGATCCTGACTTTGGCGGCGCCGGCGAAATCGAGTCGCAGATCGTTGGCTTTCAGACTGTCGGCAACGATACTCACCGTCCCGGAGGCCCCGATACGCTCAAGCTGGATCAGGTCGATCATGATGCGCGGCGTGCGCGTCGGGGCGCCGCCGATGATCCACTGCCACCAATGGCTCTGATCGACCAGACCGATCCGCAGCGTCCGGCCGCGGACCTCGGTGCGGATCTGCTTCAGGCCCTGCGCGGTCGCTTCGAGCGTGATGCCTTCGGTCGTACCCTGCCGCAGCGTGATTTCGGCCCGGCCATCGATCTGGATCCGCGAAAAGCCGGTCGCCGGACGCGACTCGCGAAGCACGTCCGCGGCGAAGCTTCCACCCGCAGCCAAGGCGGTCCAGACGGCGGTCAAAGCGATAAGCAGGGTCCTCATGGCGCCTTCCCGGCGGCGGCTGCGATAAGGCTTGGATGCGCGGGCGCGGGCGCCGGATTCACGTTCTTGGCCCTCAAGCGGTCAGATCGACTGGAGAGCCGCCCGGTAGCGGCGCGCGGTTTCGACATAGTGGTCGGCGATCCAGCGCAGCCTCGCGATTTCGGCGTCGTCGAGCATGCGAACCACCTTGCCGGGGGATCCGATGACCAGCGAGCGGTCGGGTATCGTCTTCCCCTCCGCGATCAGCGTGTTGGCGCCTACCAGGCAGTCGCGGCCGACTTTGGCGCTGTTGAGGATCACCGCCTTGATGCCGATCAGCGAACCTTCGCCGATTGTGCACCCGTGCAGCATCACCAGGTGACCGACCGACACCGACGGACCGAGCGTCAGCGGCACGCCGGCGTCGGCGTGCAGCACCGAGCCGTCCTGGATGTTCGAACGCGCGCCGACGGTGATCGTCTCGTTGTCTCCCCGGATCACGACGTTGAACCAAACCGAGGACTCGCTTTCCAGGATGACGTCGCCAATGACAGTCGCGTTGGGCGCGACGTAGTGGCCGCTGCCGCGGAGCTGAACCGCGCGAGAACCGAGACCGTAGAGCATGGGAAGCGGAGGCAATGACGAGGTCGGTCATGATACGGCAGCCCGCGCGCGCGCGCCGGCTATACTGACGACTCCGCTCCCGGAATGCCGGATTGCCGATGAATCTCGACCGCGTGCCCGCGGGTGCCGACGTCCCGAACGACTGCAACGTCATCATCGAGATCCCGATGCATGGCGATCCGATCAAGTATGAAGTCGACAAGGAAACCGGTGCCGTGTTCGTCGATCGCTTCATGTCGACCGCGATGCATTATCCGTGCAACTACGGCTACATTCCGAACACGCTGTCCGACGATGGCGACCCCTGCGACGTTCTGGTGCTCTCGCCGGTGCCGCTTATTACCGGCGTGGTCGTTCGCTGCCGCCCGATCGGCATGCTCAAGATGGACGACGAAGCCGGGGGCGACGCCAAGATCCTGGCGGTCCCGATCGACAAGCTTACGGGACTCTACCGTGCGATCCAGTCGCCGCGCGACCTTCCCGAGATCAGCACGCGGCAGATCGCGCATTTCTTCGAACACTACAAGGATCTCGAACCCGGCAAATGGGTGCGCGTCTCGAGCTGGGTCGGAGCCGAGGAAGCGAAGGCGGAGATCATGGCGAGCGCCGCTCGCTACCGGTCGGCGCAACCGAAACCCCGGTTCTGATGGGCCCGCTGGCGCGGCGGCTCGCGGCTAAGCTGCCGCCACCTTGCCCGGTGCGGGAGGCGCGCCGGCGTACACCAGGCGGGTGCCTGCCAGACGATCATGCAGAAAGCGCCGGTCCCGGTCGACCATCGCCCAGGCGTAGTTGAGCGCGAGCCACGCGACGGCCCAGCGAGCATGGCCGTGCGGCCGCGAGGCCAGGTAGGCCCCGATCGCGCAGGCGGGGCCGATCCAGACGGCCAGGTAGCGCAGCAGCGCGCGGCCGGGGCTCACGACGGTCCCGGTCGCAGTACGCAGGCTCAGGCCCCAGGTTCGCATCGGCAGGCTGCGCCTGCCTCCGCTCCAAAGCCCGATGCAGTACGCTCCCCAGAGGGCGAACAGGCACGCCAAGGAGACCGCCCGCGCGCCAAGCCCCGGAAGGGACGGCAAGGAGGCGGCGGCGGGCACGCGATCGGGGCTTGTCAGCGGCAGCAGGACGAGGCTCGTGGCCACGGCCAGCGCGCTGAGCAGCAGGGCTTCGTACAAGCTGGCCGCGAGGCGGCGCAGCAGACCCGCCTGGGGCGGATCGGTCGGTGCCCGCGCGGGCGCGGCGCTCGGCCGCGCTCGCTTAATGATTGCCAGGCTGGGATGCCGGAGGTTTGCTACCGGCGCCCGGGGTTTCGCTCCTGGCCGCAAGCTCGCGCCGCCTTTCAGGAGGCAGCTGCTGGTACTCCTGCCATTTTTGCCGAACCTCGCGCCGCTGCTCCGGCGGCAGATTCTTCAGCGATTTGTATTGCTCGCGAGCCACCCGCCGCTGCTCGGGCGTCAGGCTCGCCCACCGGCTCATCTGTTGCTGGACGCGCTGCTGCTTGTCCGGCGGCATTTTCGGATAGCGTTTCGCAATTCCCAGCCACTTTTGCTTGCGCTGGGCGTCCAGCTGGTCCCACTGCGGCGCCAGAGAAGCGAGGGCTTCCTTGTTGGCCGGGGAGAGATCCGCCCAGCTGGGCGAATGGAGCATGGCGGGTCCGGCCAGCGCCGGCAACGGTACGCCCAGGCAAGTTGCCGCGACGACGGCTGCAGCCAGCAGGCCGGCGAGCGAAGTCAGTTCTCGGCGTCGTGCTTCAGCCAAGCCGGGAATCCGCGGTCAAGATAGGCATCGATCGGCAGGTCCGAGGTCAGGATGGCCGTGTCGGTTTCCTCCGCGTCCCGCACTTGCTGCACGGATTGCCAGTATTGGAAATACAGGGCGGCGCCGACGATCAAAAGGACTCCGATCCATACCCGGGCATCGGCGAGGATGTGCCGCCGTCTGGGGCCTTCGGCATTCTGGGCGCCCGCCAGTACCAGCTCGGACGCGCGTTCCGGCTCGGCCAGCGCCGCCAGAGCTTCCCGGCGGGCGACTTGCAGGCGGTAAGCCGTGCCCGGCTTGAGCTCGGCGGCGCCGTGGTCGAGATAAGCCTTTATTTTATTGGTGATTTCCAGTTCGTCGTTCATAGGGAAACACCTTTCGCCTTGAGCGCGTCGGCGAGCACCCGAACCGCCCGCGAGCAGTGCGTCTTCACACTGCCTTCGGAGCAACCCATCGCCGCCGCGGCCTCGGCCACATCCAGTTCCTCCCAGTAACGCAGCAGAAAGGCTTGTCGTTGACGCGCGGGCAGCCGCGAGACGGCCTGTTCGATCAGGGCGACGATCTCTCCCTGCTCGACTTGCCGCGCGGGGTCGTCGGCGATACTGGAGTCGGATTTCGCCGCCATCGTTTCCAGCGGGTCGTAATCGTCGTCCTTTTCGTCCTTTTGTCCGAACGCCGACAGCAGTGTCGTCCAGGTCAAGCGGACTTTCTGCCGCCGGAAATGGTCGTGGATCGTGTTCTGCAGGATCCGCTGGAAAAGCATCGGAAGCTCGGCCGCCGGCTTGCCCGAGTACTTTTCGGTAAGCTTCAGCATCGCATCCTGGACCGCGTCCAGAGCCGCGTCCTCGTCCTTGACGGCGAACATCGCCTGCTTGAACGCACGGCGCTGCACTTCGGCCAGAAAGGTCGAAATTTCCTGGTAGGAGGCCAGTTCAGTCTTCCGTGCGCGGTGGCATCGTTGGATTATAAGCACAGCGACGACCCGGAAACGCCCCCGCACGGAGCGTGAGCGTTGACGAAAACCGGGTGAGCCTTTACTGTTTGGGGCATCGGCCGGGGTTTCGGCCGATAAGAGCACTGCAAATCGGCTGTTCGTATTCCGTCCGGGGGCGCCACAAGTGCCTCCGGCTACCCTTCGGAATGCGGACGGCTTTGATCTGATCGCGGCTTTCTACCCGATCCAAGCCTTGGTCGGACGCGGCTACCCGTTTCGCGTCCACGCAGTTTCCGACGGTCCGCCCTGGAGCGGACCGGATGATGGCTACACGGCTCAACTGAGCGAAGCTGAGGGCATGTCATGCAACTGACGGGTGCAGAGATCGTCATCCGCTGCCTGCAGGAAGAGGACGTCGAGTACGTCTTCGGCTATCCGGGCGGCGCGGTACTCAACATCTACGACGAGCTTTTCAAGCAGGACAAGGTCAAGCACGTCCTGGTGCGGCACGAGCAGGGCGCTGTCCACGCCGCGGACGGCTACTCGCGCTCATCGCACAAGATCGGCGTCGCGCTGGTGACCTCGGGTCCGGGCGTGACCAATGCGGTCACCGGCATCGCCACCGCGTACATGGACTCGATCCCGATAGTGATGCTGACCGGCCAGGTGCCGACGCACGCCATCGGCCAGGATGCTTTCCAGGAATGCGATACCGTCGGGATCACGCGTCCGTGCGTCAAGCACAACTTCTTGGTCAAGGACGTCAAGGATCTCGCGCTGACGATCAAAAAGGCCTTCTATCTGGCGGCGACCGGCCGCCCCGGGCCGGTGCTGGTCGACATTCCGAAGGACGTGACCCAGGCGAAGTCCGAATTCAGCTATCCGAAGACGGTGGCGCTGCGCTCGTACAACCCGGTGACGCGCGGCCACACCGGACAGATCAAGAAAGCGGTGCAGCTGCTGCTCGAGGCCAAGCGGCCGATGATATATGCCGGCGGCGGCGTCGTCCTGAACAATGCGGCGCCGCAATTGACGCGGCTGACGCGTCTGCTGGGCTTTCCCTGCACGACGACGCTGATGGGGCTGGGCGGCTTCCCGGGCACCGACCCGCAATTCACCGGGCTGCCGGGAATGCATGGCACCTATGAAACCAACATGGCCATGCAGAGCTGCGACGTGCTGATCGCGATCGGCGCCAGGTTCGACGACCGGGTGATCGGCAATCCGGAGCACTTTTACCGCGCGGATCGCAAGATCATCCACATCGACATCGACCCCTCGTCGATCTCGAAGCGGGTCAAGGTCGACGTCCCCATCGTCGGCTATGTCGCCGACGTGCTCGACGAGATGCTCAAGCTGATCGAGTCGTCGGGGCAGCGCCCGGACGCCGGGGCGCTCAAGTCCTGGTGGGCCGACATCAAGGAGTGGCAGCGCAAGGACTGTCTCAATTACGACCGCAAGAGCGCGCTGATCAAGCCGCAGTTCGTGATCGAGAAGCTGTTCGAGGTGACGGGCGGCGATGCTTTCCTCACCTCGGACGTGGGCCAGCACCAGATGTGGGTCGCGCAGTACTACAAGTTCGACAAGCCGCGGCGCTGGATCAATTCGGGCGGGCTCGGCACGATGGGGTTCGGCCTGCCTGCGGCGATGGGAGTGCAGCTGGTCAATCCCGGCGCGACGGTCGCCTGCGTCACCGGCGAAGCGTCGATCCAGATGTGCATCCAGGAACTGTCGACCTGCAAGCAATACCATCTGCCGATCAAGATCGTGAACCTGAACAACCGCTACATGGGCATGGTGCGGCAGTGGCAGCAGTTCTTCTACGGCAACCGCTATGCCGAATCGTACATGGACGCGCTGCCGGATTTCGTCAAGCTCGCCGAAGCCTACGGGCACACCGGCATGAAGATCGAGAAGCCGGGCGACGTCGAAGGCGCGCTGAAGGAAGCTTTCAAGCAGAAGGAGCGGCTGATCTTCCTCGACTTCATCACCGATCAGACCGAGAACGTCTTTCCGATGGTCCCCGGCGGCAAGGGGCTTACCGAAATGATTCTCGCCGAGGAACTGTGACCGCGTGTGCAAAGCTGCTGCGCGGGCCGTCTGCGGCGTTGTTTCCTCGCTCGGCGCTCGCTGTACATCTGCGTACTATCTCGCGTCTCGCTGCGGGCCGCCTGGCAGCCGGCCCTGCTCGCTACGCTTTTCATCACGCGGCGGCAACTTGAATATATGAGACATATCCTGTCGATTCTGGTCGAGAATGAGGCGGGGGCGCTGTCGCGCATCTCCGGACTGTTTTCCGCGCGCGGCTACAACATCGAATCGCTGACGGTGGCGCCGACCGAAGACGCGACGATGTCGCGGATGACCATCGTCACCGTCGGGTCCGACGATGTCATCGAGCAGATCACCAAGCAGCTGAACAAGCTGATCGAGGTGGTCAAGGTCATCGACCTCTCCGATGGCAACCATATCGAACGCGAGCTGATGCTGGTCAAGGTGCGCGCCGCCGGCAAGGACCGTGACGAGATGAAGCGGCTGGCCGAAATTTTCCGCGGCAACATCCTCGACGTGACCGACAAGAGCTATACGATCGAATTGACCGGGACCGGCTCGAAGCTCGACGCGTTCCTGCAGGCGATCGAGCCGGGCGTCATCCTGGAAACGGTACGCACCGGTGCATCGGGGATCGGTCGCGGCGAACGGATATTGCGGATTTGAAAAGGGGTCGGGCAATGATGAAGGTCTATTACGACAAGGACGCGGATCTGTCGCTGATCAAGGGCAAGAAGGTCGCCATCGTCGGCTACGGCTCGCAGGGCCACGCGCACGCGCAGAATCTGAACGACTCCGGCGTCAAGGTCACCGTCGGATTGCGCAAGGGCGGCGCGTCGTGGGACAAGGTGAAAAAAGCCGGGCTCAAGGTCGCTGCCGTCGCCGAGGCGGTCAAGGGCGCGGACTTCGTCATCATGCTGATGCCCGACGAGCACATCGCCGCCGTCTACCGCGACGAGGTCGAGCCGAACATCAAGCAGGGCGGCACGCTCGCCTTCGCCCACGGCTTCAATATCCACTACGGACAGGTGGATCCGCGCGCCGATCTGGATGTGGTCATGATCGCGCCGAAGGCGCCCGGGCACACGGTGCGTTCGACCTACGTGCAGGGCGGAGGTACGCCGATGCTGATCGCCGTCCATCGCGATGTCAGCCGCAAGGCGCGCGACCTCGCGCTGTCGTACGCCGCGGCGATCGGCGGCGCGCGCGCCGGCGTCATCGAAACCTCGTTCAAAGAGGAGACCGAGACCGACTTGTTCGGCGAGCAGGCGGTGCTTTGCGGCGGCTGCGTCGAGCTGGTCAAGGCGGGATTCGAGACGCTGGTCGAGGCCGGTTACGCGCCGGAAATGGCGTATTTCGAGTGCCTCCACGAGTTGAAGCTGATCGTCGACCTGATGTACGAAGGCGGTATCGGTACGATGAACTATTCGATATCGAACAATGCCGAGTATGGCGAATACGCAACGGGGCCCAAGATCATCACCGCCGAGACCCGCCAGGCGATGCGCGATGCGCTGGCGCGGATCCAGAGCGGCGAATACGCGAAGGAGTTCATCCTGGAAAGCCGTGCCGGCGCGCCTACGCTGCTCTCGCGGCGGCGCATGACCGCCGACCATCCGATCGAGCAGGTCGGGGGGAAGCTGCGCGAAATGATGCCGTGGATACGAAAGAACAAGCTCGTCGACCAGAGTCGGAACTGACGCCGCGGCGCCAGCGCGGCTGGATCGGCCTGGTCGCGCTGCTGCTGGCGCTCGCGATCGTCGCCGTGCTGGCGCAGACCGCGCTGAAGCGCTACGGCCTGCTTGGCACGAACGGTGCGGCACGCAACGCCGCAACCGGGCGCGTTCCGAGCGACGCCGCACCACGGGAACTCGATCCGGCAGCGGTGGCGCCGGCGCCCTTGAACGCTCTCGAGCGCGCCCGTGGGGTCGAGGGCGCGGTGCGACAACAGGCCGAGGAGATGGGCAAGAGGATCGATGACGCCGCGAAATAGCGGCCAAGAAGCGATGAGCAGCAACTACCCGCACCCGATCATCGCCCGCGAGGGCTGGCCGTTCATTGCCGTGGCCGCGGTCGCGGCGATCGCGCTGTCTTATTGGGGCCTCTGGATTCTCGCGATCCTGGCGTGGCTCATCGTGGTATTCATCGTTCAGTTCTTCCGCGATCCGCCGCGCACGGCGCCGCCGCAACCCAACGCGGTGCTTTCGCCCGCCGACGGTAAAGTCATGTCAGTCGAGCGCGTCCGTGATCCCTATCTCGAGCGCGATGCCCTCAAGTTCAGCGTATTCATGAACGTGTTCAACGTGCACTCGAATCGCAGCCCGGTCGACGGTGTCGTGAGCAAGCGCTGGTATCACGCGGGCAGCTTCGTCAACGCGGCGCTCGACAAGGCCTCGCTCGAGAACGAGCGAAATGCGCTGCACATCGTCGCTACGGCGGGCGTGGATATCACCTGCGTGCAGATTGCGGGCCTGGTCGCGCGCCGCATCCTATGCTATGTCGAGCCGGGCGATACGCTCAGGCGCGGACAGCGCTACGGATTCATTCGCTTCGGTTCCCGCGTGGATGTCTATGTGCCCGCGACGGCCGCGCCGCGGGTCGCCATCGGCGACGTGGTTTACGCCACGACGACGGTGCTGGCCGAGCTCGCCTGACATGCGAGCAACCGGCCGCCGGTCGGTCGTCGCCGCGGCGCCAATTTGCGGGGCAGGGCGCCAGCTGCTAGGCTGTGTCGATGGGGGATTTCCAGCAGGAACGTGCGCTGATCAAGAACCGCGTGCGTCGTCGCGGCATTTTTCTGCTGCCGAATCTGTTCACGACGGCGGCGCTCTTCGCCGGGTTCTACGCGATCGTTCAGGCAATGAACGGTCGGTTCGATCAATCGGCGATCGCGATTTTCGTCGCGATGGTGCTTGACAGCCTCGACGGTCGCGTCGCCCGCCTGACCAAGACGCAGAGCGCGTTTGGCGCCGAGTACGACAGTCTGTCCGATATGGTGTCCTTCGGCGCGGCGCCCGCGCTGATCGTCTATGAATGGGCAATGCGCGGTATGGGCAAGCTGGGATGGATCGCGGCCTTCGTCTACGTCGCCGGCGCGGCGCTGAGGCTGGCGCGCTTCAACACCATGCTCGAGGTCGCCGACAAACGCTATTTCCAGGGGCTGCCGAGCCCGGCCGCCGCGGCGCTGGTCGCCGGCTTCGTGTGGATCGCCGACGACAATGCGATCGATCCGGAAAGCGTTCGCTGGCTTGCCTGGGCAGTGACGGTCTTCGCAGGGCTGACGATGGTCAGCAACCTCAAGTACTACAGCTTCAAAACGATCAACCTGCGGCGCAGCGTGCCTTTTCTCGCGGTATTCCTGATCGTCCTGTTTTTCGTGCTGGTGAGCTACCAGCCGCCGATGGTGCTGTTCGGCGCCTTTGTCGTCTATGCGCTGGCAGGCTATGTCTGGTCGGCCTGGCTGGCGGTGAGGCGCCGCCGCACCTGATCGGCACACACCTACCACCTGGGGTGCCTTGCCGCGACGCCATTGCGCACCGCCGCAGATCCGGCTATAGTGGGCCGATGAGCAGCCTGGCCCGTGCCTTCGCACCGCTTGCCCCGATCGCCATCCTCGGCGATCTGCTGCTGCGCCCCGCGCGCAGATAAACCAACCCCTTCTGCCGAGCACTGCCCGCGTTACCCGAAGCCGGGTGACTCTGCGCATGTTGGATGCATTCGCGACGAGGCCCATGATGGAAGCCGATCCTTCGAAAAAGTACCGCCCGTTCCCGCCAATCGATCTGCCCGATCGCCGCTGGCCTTCGCGGGTGATCTCGCGTCCACCGATCTGGCTGTCGACCGATCTTCGCGACGGCAACCAGGCGCTGATCGAACCCATGGACGCCGAGCGCAAGCTGCGCATGTTCCGCCAGCTGGTGCGGATCGGGTTCAAGGAAATCGAGGTTGGATTTCCGTCGGCATCGCAGACCGACTTCGATTTTGTGCGCAAGCTCATCGAGGGCGATCTGATCCCCGATGACGTCACGATCCAGGTCCTCACCCAGTCGCGCGACGAGCTGATCCGGCGTACGTTCGACTCGGTGCGCGGCGCGAAGCGCGTGATCATGCATCTGTACAACCCGACCGCGCCGTTGTTCCGGCGGGTGGTCTACGGCAAGCACAAGGCGGGGATCGTCGAGATCGCGGTGAATGGCACCGAGCTGTGCCGGCAGTGCGCGGCCGAGCAACCCGCGACCGACTGGCGCTACGAATATTCTCCCGAGACCTTCACGATGACCGAGCTCGACTTCGCGAAGGAAATCTGCGAGGCGGTGATGGACGTCTGGGAGCCGACGCCGGCGCGTCCGATCATTCTGAATTTGCCCGCGACGGTCGAGGTGGCCACGCCGAACGTCTACGCCGATCAGATCGAGTGGATGCATCGCAACCTTGCGCGGCGAGACAGCGTGCTCTTGAGCCTGCACCCGCACAACGATCGCGGGACGGGCGTGGCCGCCGCCGAGCTGGCGGTGATGGCGGGAGCCGACCGTATCGAAGGCTGCCTGTTCGGCAACGGAGAGCGCACCGGCAACGTGTGTCTGGTCACGCTGGCGATGAACCTCTATTCGCAGGGCATCGACCCCGGGCTCGATTTTTCCGACATGGGCGTGATCATCCGCACGGCGGAGTACTGCACCGATCTGCCGGTGCATCCGCGGCATCCGTACGCGGGCGAGCTGGTGTTCACCGCGTTCTCGGGCTCGCATCAGGATGCGATCAAGAAGGGACTGGCGGCGCAGCGCGAGGCAGAGGCGGCTGGCCTGCCGCTGTGGGAAGTCCCTTATCTGCCGATCGATCCCGCCGACGTCGGACGCACCTACGAGGCCGTAATCCGGGTCAACAGTCAATCGGGCAAGGGCGGCATCGCGTACCTGCTCGAGCGCGATTACGGGCTGGCGCTGCCGCGCCTGCTGCAGATCGAGTTCAGCCAGGTCATCCAGCAGATCACCGACGCCACCGGCAAGGAGCTTTCGTCGGCCGAAATACACGCTGCGTTCGAACAGGAATATCTTCATGCGGCAAAGCCCATCGCCTATGTCGATCACCGGGCGCAGCACAGTGCCGCCGATGGCGCGATCGAGCACCTGACGGCGCGCCTGAAGATCGACGGCGTCGAGGCCGTCCTCACCGGCGACGGCAACGGTCCGGTCGATGCCTTCATCCGCTCACTGCGCAACACGACCGGACTGGACGTCCACGTTCTCAACTACCACGAGCACGGCCTCGGCAGCGGCGAGGACGCGACGGCGGTCGCTTATGTGCAGCTCCGCGTCGGCGAAGAGCGGACCTGCTACGGCGTGGGGCTCGACCCGAACATCGTTACTGCGACGCTGCGCGCCGTCATCAGCGCGACCAACCGCGCCGTCGAGCGCGGCTGGGCAAGCCTTCCCCGCGCCAGGCAAGTGGCCAATGCCTGAATGCGCCGGCCACGCGACCAGCACGGGGTAGCGTAGGCGATGCAGGCGTCGAGCGGAGCGCCGCTGTCGGACGCCGGTGAGCAGGCCGCGCTGCCGGCGTCGGTCCAGGTCGCCGGCGCCGATCTGGCGCCATGGCCGCATGGCCAGAGCGTCGCCCCACTGTCGGCGCCGCTGATGGCGGTGACGACCTTCGCCGATCACGGCGATTACCATCCGGCGCTGATCGCTGCCGCGCTCGCCGCCGAAAGCGATTCGCGATTTCGCGACCGAACGTTCCGCGGTGCATGCGGGACCAAGGTGCGGCGGATTTCCGCCTGGAGCGATCCAAGCGCCACACTCGTTCACGGGCGCGCGCTGATGCTGGCCCACCATACGCTGTCGCGGCAGGCGGTTTTCGCCGACGACAGCTGGGGCAGCGTCTACCGAGCCGGCGACTACTGCATGCCGCACAGCCATCTGCGCTCCAATGCGAGCATCGTCTATATGCTCGATCCGGGTGACGACGACCCCGACGAGCCGCTGGCCGGAAAGCTCTGCTTCGCCGATTCGCGCATTGCCGCCTGCTGTCCGCACGAGCCGGGCCGAGTGACACGGCACCTGATGCCTTCGATGACGCCGGGGACGATGATCATTTTCGCCAGCGACTATCTGCACAGCGTCAATCCGTATCGCGGCCGTCGGCCGCGCATCACGCTGTCCTGGAACGTGACGCTGTCGCGGCTCCCGGGTCGCCCCGGGGAGGGGTGGCAAAAATAGTCGTCTTGCGCGTCTGCCATCGCAAAAGCGCGCGTTCTGGTATTATTTCCGCACTGCAGCATGACGCTTTCCGCGTCGCAACCTGGCCTGCGGCAACCAGAAGTAAAGAGGACTGTCGATGAATGCTCGCCCGTACGGCCCGGGCATCGCGATTTCGGGCCCGGTCACCGCGGCCTACGCCGAGATCCTCACCCCGGAAGCGATGGCCTTCACTGCCCGCCTGCAGCGCGCCTTCGGTGCTCGACGCGACGAGCTACTGGCGGCTCGGGCCGCTCGTCAGGCGCAGTTCGATGCCGGCGAGCTGCCTGACTTCCTTCCGGCAACACGTGCCATTCGAGACGCTGCGTGGACCTGCGCGCCGGTTCCCGCGGATATCCAGGACCGCCGGGTCGAAATCACCGGCCCGGTCGACCGCAAGATGATCATCAACGCGCTCAATTGCGGCGCGAACGTGTTCATGGCCGACTTCGAAGACGCGAACACGCCGAAGTGGGACAACAACATTCAGGGACAGTTGAATCTTCGCGATGCCATCCGGCGGCGGATCGACTACGCGAGCCCCGAGGGCAAGGAATACCGGCTGGACGAGAAGACTGCCACGCTGTTCGTGCGGCCGCGCGGCTGGCACCTGCCGGAGAAGCACATCGAGATCGACGGCACGCCCGTGTCCGGCGGAATATTCGACTTCGCTCTCTATTTCTTCCACAACGCCAAGGAGCTCGTCGCCCGCGGCAGCGGACCCTACTTTTATTTGCCGAAGATGGAAGGCCATCTCGAGGCGCGGCTGTGGAACGACATCTTCGCGATGGCGCAGGACGAGCTTCAGATGCCGCGCGGAACGATCAAGGCGACGGTCCTGATCGAGACGATCCTCGCGGCGTTCGAAATGGACGAGATCCTGTACGAGCTTCGCGAACACTCGGCCGGACTCAACTGCGGGCGCTGGGACTACATCTTTTCGTGCATCAAGAAGTTCCGCAACAACCACGACTTCTGCCTGGCCGATCGCGCGCTCGTCACGATGACGACCCATTTCATGCGCTCGTATGCCGAGCTATGCATCAAGACCTGCCATCGCCGAGGTACTCACGCGATGGGCGGCATGGCGGCCCAGATCCCGGTCAAGAACGACGAGAAGGCAAACGCCGAAGCCTTCGCGCGCGTCAAGGCCGACAAGGAGCGCGAGGCGACCTACGGTCACGATGGCACGTGGGTCGCGCATCCGGGCATGGTGCAGCTCGCCAAGGAAGCATTCGACCGGCTGATGCCGACGCCGAACCAGATCGCGCTCAAAAAGCGCGACGACGTGCACGTCACCGCGGCCGATCTGCTGCGGTTCGAGCCCGAGGCGCCGATCACCGAAGCCGGGTTGCGGCTGAACATCAACGTCGCGATCCAGTACATCGGCGCCTGGCTTGCGGGCCAGGGTGCGGTCCCCATCTACAACCTGATGGAAGACGCGGCGACCGCGGAAATCTCGCGCTCGCAGGTCTGGCAATGGATCCGTTCGTCGAAGGGCAAGCTCGACGACGGGCGCACGATCACCCGGGAAATGGTAAGCGCGATGATTCCCGAGGAAATGGGCAAGATCAGGCAACTCCTCGGCGCCGCCTTCGGCGAGGGCCGCTACGACGAGGCCGCCGCGATTTTCGTCGATCTGATAAACAACGATACGTTCGTCGAGTTCCTGACCTTGCCCGCGTACGAGCGGATCGACTGAAGGCTTCTTCCCTGCCGCGCGGCGAGCGTCGCGAACGCAAGCTTTTCCGGCAACCAGTAAGACCACGCCCGCCCGCATGGCGCTCAGTCGATCCGGCAAGCCGTTTCGAAGTCCAGGCGCGGCGCGCGCGGATGCAGTCTTGCCGGGTCGCCATAACCGAGATTGCACAGGAAGTTCGACTTGATCGTACCGTCGGGAAAGAATTCGGCATCGACCCGGTCATTATCGAAGCCGGACATGGGACCGCAATCGAGACCGAGCGCGCGCGCCGCGAGAATCAGGTAAGCGCCCTGCAGCGAGCCGTTGCGAAACGCGGTGCTGCGGATCAGCTCCGGTTTGCCGACGAAGGCGCTGCGAACGTCGGCGTGCGGCGCGAGCAGAGGCAACTTTTCGTAGAATTCGAGATCGTACCCGATGATGGCCGTGGCCGGAGCGGCCATTGTCTGCCTGACATTGCCGGCATCGAGGGCCGGCTGGAGACGGGCCTTCGCGGCCGCCGTCTTGACGAACACGAGGCGCCCCGGACAGCAGTTGGACGAGGTGGGACCCCATTTCATCAATTGGTAGATCGCGCGCAGGGTCTCGTCGGTCACCGGCTGATCGCGCCACGCGCGGTACGTACGCGCCGTCCGGAACAGCTGGTCGAGTGCGGCATCATCGAGCGTCATCCTGGACCTCGTTGGCGGGACATAAATGACTGGGTTCGCGGGGCGCAGTGTGGCGGATGAATGGAGGGGCGCAAGGCGATTGACGAAACCTATCGATAGCATTGATTCAATCAATTGGACGAATGATGTTGTGCCGCGTAAATTCTCCTTGGTGGCGGCACGATCCGTTGGCCGGCATATCCCGATCTCGAGAGGTACATTGCGATGAATCTCAAAGGCAGCAAGACCCACGACAACCTCAAAGCCGCCTTCGCCGGCGAATCGCAAGCGAACCGGCGTTATCTCTATTTCGCCAGCAAAGCGGACGTCGAAGGCCAGAACGACATCGCGGCGGTGTTTCGCTCGACGGCGGAAGGTGAAACCGGGCACGCCCATGGCCACCTCGATTACCTTTCGTCGGTCGGCGACCCCGCCACGGACCTGCCGATCGGCTCGAGCCGCCTGAACCTCAAAGCGGCGATTGCCGGCGAGACGCACGAATACACCGACATGTATCCAGGCATGGCCAAGTCGGCGCGCGGCGAGGGGTTCGAGGAGATCGCAGACTGGTTCGAGACGCTCGCCAAGGCGGAGCGTTCGCACGCGAACCGGTTTCAGAAGGCGCTGGACGCGCTCGCCGACT
Organism: Casimicrobiaceae bacterium; assembly: GCA_036493675.1. Taxonomy (GTDB): domain Bacteria; phylum Pseudomonadota; class Gammaproteobacteria; order Burkholderiales; family Casimicrobiaceae; genus PALSA-1003. Next base: position 16,471 of record DASXPJ010000038.1, on the reverse strand, counting down.
AGTTATCTTGCGTTGGAGCGTCGCGTGGTACGACGCTCAACGGGATCCGCGTTGGACCGTCGCACTCGAGTGCAACGGTCAACGCTCGGTTATTGCGTCGCGGCGATAGCTGGCTGTCGGTCGCAAAGCACCTCCGCGTCGTGACGCAATAACTTTTTCCACGTGGTCCTCGATAGACCGGACGCCCACGATGACACAACGCGAAGGCAGCCTCGAAGCGCCGGTCCGGCATGCCATCGACTGGAAGAATCCGGAGTACTACGACCCGGCGTCTGCCGAGCAGGAGCTCGAGCGCGTTTTCAACATCTGCCACGGCTGCCGCCGTTGCGTCAGCCTCTGCAATGCCTTTCCGACGCTGTTCGATCTGATCGACGAGAGCAAGACCGGCGAGATCGACGGGGTCGCCAAGGCGGACTTCGGCAAGGTCGTCGACCAGTGCTATTTGTGCGATCTCTGCTACATGACCAAGTGTCCCTACGTTCCGCCGCACCCGTGGAACGTCGATTTTCCGCATCTGATGCTGCGCGCCAAGGCACAGAAGTTCAGACGCGGCGAGACGAGTTTCCGCGATCGCTTACTGACCGGCACCGACCGGCTGGGCAAGCTCGCGACCATACCGGTGGTCGTCCAGGCGGTGAACAAGGCGAATCGCAGCCCGGTCGCGCGCAAGGCGATGGACAGGATGCTCGGTGTCCACCGCGACCGGCGCCTGCCGCCATACGCGCCGCGCCGCTTCGCTCGCGTCGCGCCGGAGTCCCAACCCTGGCCGATCCGTAACGGCGAGCGCACGCCGGGAAAGGTGGCGATTTTCGCGACCTGCTACGTCAATTACAACGAGCCGGGCATCGGGCTCGACCTGATCGCGATACTCGAGCACAACGAGATCCCTTACGTCATCGTCGAAAAGGAAGTGTGCTGCGGCATGCCCAAGCTCGAGCTGGGCGACCTGGATGCGGTCGAGAGACTCAAATCGATCAATACGCCGAGGCTCGCGGCGTGCGCGCGCGAAGGCTACGCGATTCTTACCGCTGTGCCCTCGTGCACGCTGATGTTCAAAAGCGAGCTGCCGCTGCTGTTCGCCGGCGACGCGGACATTCAAGCCGTGTCGGAGGCGATGTTCGATCCATTCGAATACCTGGTATTGCGGGACAAGGACGGCCTGCTGAAAAAAGAGTTCAAGACCGGGCTCGGCAAGGTCAGCTACCACATTCCCTGCCACTCGCGGGTGCAGAACGTCGGGCAAAAGACGCGTGAAGTGCTGGAATGGCTGCCGCAGACCACGGTGACCACCGTCGAGCGCTGCAGCGGCCACGACGGGACGTGGGGGGTCAAGAGCGAGTTCTTCGAGACGTCGATGAAAATCGGCAGACCGGTGTTCCGGCAGATGGGCGAAGGCGATCCCGACTATGTGAGCTCCGACTGTCCGATCGCCGGCAGGGCGATACTGCAAGGCATCGAGCAGTCGCAGCAGGCTTCGCGCGCGCAGAAGCTGCATCCGCTGACGCTGATCCGCATTGCCTACGGACTGCCGGGAGCGGTCGGGGACACCCGATGAAGCGAGTCGAGGAACCACGTTTTCCGCGCATAACCCGCGACAGCCTGCTGACGCTCGAAGCGTATGCGAAGGCGCGGGGCGAATACCGGGCGAAGGTCATCGCCCACAAGAAGAATCGCATCGTGCAACTCGGCGACCACCTCAGCTTGCTGTTCGAGGACGAGCTCACGATACGCTATCAAATCCAGGAAATGCTGCGCATCGAAAAGACGTTCGAGGAGACCGGCATTCAGGACGAGCTCGATGCCTACAACCCGCTGGTGCCCGACGGCCACAACTGGAAGGCGACGATGCTGGTCGAATACGAGGACATCGACGAGCGCAAGGCGGCTTTGGCCGCGCTCAAGGGGATCGAAGATCGCGTCTGGGTTGAGGTCGAGGGCGCGGCGCGCGTCTACGCGATCGCCGACGAGGATCTCGAACGCGAGAACGAGACCAAGACCTCGTCGGTGCACTTCGTGCGCTTCGAGCTGACGGCGGAAATGATTGCCGCGGTCAAGCGCGGGGTGAACATTTCGATGGGCGTCGACCATCCTGCCTACACCGTCACGCTGCCGTCCATTCCCGAGGCGACGCGACGCGCACTGGAGGCCGATCTCGCCTAGCGCGGGTCCGGCTGCGCGCTTCGGACCGCTCGCTACGAGCGGTCCGCCGCCGTATCTTCCGCGGGCAACCCGGCGCCGGGTGCGCCCCCTATCTGCAGTTCCCACGCATCGCGGGTGATGCCACGGACGCAGAAAGCCTCGACCTTGCCGCGGTGCTCGCGTCTCCCCGAGCGCAGCACCGTGTAGCCGCATTTCTCCAGCACCCGCGCTGAGGCGACGTTGCGCTGCAGGTATGAAGCGGCGAGCGCTTCGCAGTCGAGGTAGCCGAACGCCAGCGCGGTGAGCGCCATGGTCGCCGCGGTCGCATAGCCGCGGCCCCAGTAGGTGCGGCCTATCCAGTAGCCGATATTCTCGTGCTCGTCGCCGATCGGCCGCAACGCGATGGCGCCGACCAGCGTCTCGCCGTCGGCGGTGGCAATGGCATAGGTATACTGCGTCCCGCGCTGGCGGTCGCCATCGTGGGTTGCGATCCACGCCGCGGCTGCGCCCTCCGGATAGGGATGCGGAATCGACGCCGTGGTCTCCGCGACCCGGGCGTCCGCCGCGATGAGCTGCACCCGCGGCGCGTCGGCTGCAGTGAACAGCCGCAGCAGGACCGGATGCGAAGTGACCCGTTCCGGCAGCAACTAGGGCCTGTTCACACTATGTCTACGATTGCGAAGGGGTGGCCTGGGGCGCCAATCAAGGCGCTTGACGAAGCTAAGACCGGGCGTCTTCGCGAGGAAAGCAACGCAGAGTGGCGCCCCAGGCTGCCCGTTCCCTTCGGGTTGCGGCGAAAACGGGCCTGCGCTTTGTTGCAGAAGCTCGCCGGGCTCTCGGCCCGCCTTCGCTTCCGCGCCTCGCGCAGAACCATTTTCGCTCGCAACGCATTTCGCAGACATAGTGTGAACAGGCCCTAGGCCCTGCCTCTGGATCAGTCGCGGAAATTGCCGAACTGCAGCGGGAAATCGGTAATCGATTTCTTGACCGCTGCGATCGCGCTCTGCAGCTCGTCGCGCTTGGCGCCCGATACGCGGACAGCGTCGCCCTGGATGCTGGCCTGGACCTTGAGCTTGCTCTCCTTGAGCATCTTGACGATTTTCTTCGATAGCTCCTGCTCGACGCCGACGCGGATCGTCACGACCTGCTTGACCTTGTCGCCGCTCATTTTCTCGACATTGCCGAATTTGAGAGAGCGCACGTCGACGCCGCGCTTGGTGAGCTTGCCGAGCAGCACGTCGGTCACCTGCTTGAGCTTGAAGTCGTCATCGGCGAACAAGGTCAGCTCCTTCTCCTTGTGCTCGACGCGCGCGTCCGAGCCCTTGAAGTCGAAGCGAGTCGAAATTTCCTTGTTGGCCTGGTCGACGGCATTCCTGACTTCGACCTGGTTGACCTCGGAAACGATATCGAACGATGGCATGGTCACCTCTTGCGCGCGAGCTTTGCCTCGATGCGCAGGCGCAGGGCATTGAGCTTGATGAATCCGGCGGCATCCTTCTGATCGTAGGCGCCGTGGTCGTCCTCGAACGTCGCGATCGTCGTATCGAACAGCGAATCGGTCTTCGATTCGCGGCCGACGACGATGACGTTGCCTTTGTACAGCTTGAGCCGGACCGTTCCGTTGACAGTGCTCTGCGAGCTGTCGATCATCGTCTGCAGCATGCTGCGCTCGGGCGACCACCAGTAGCCGTTGTAGATCAAGCTCGCATAGCGCGGCATCAGCTCGTCCTTCAGATGCGCCACCTCGCGGTCGAGGCAGATCGATTCGATCGCACGGTGCGCGCGCAGCATGATCGTGCCACCCGGCGTCTCGTAGCAGCCGCGCGATTTCATGCCGACGTAGCGATTCTCGACCAGATCCAGCCGCCCGATGCCGTGTGCGCCTCCGATGCGGTTGAGCTCGGCCAGAACCTGCGCCGGAGTCATGGTCGTGCCGTCCAGCGCGACGATATCGCCGCGGCGGTAGGCGAGGTCCAGGTATTGCGGCGCATCGGGTGCTCTTTCCGGCGACGCCGTCCAGCGCCACATGTCCTCTTCCGGTTCGTGCGCCGGGTCCTCGAGCGCACGGCCCTCGTAGCTGATGTGCAGCAGGTTGGCGTCCATCGAATACGGGCTACCGCCGGCCTTGTGCTTCATCTCGATCGGGATGCCGCGCTTTTCAGCGTAGGCAAGGAGCCTTTCACGCGACCCCAGGTCCCACTCGCGCCAGGGCGCGATGACGCGGATGTCGGGCTCGAGCGCGTAATAGCCGAGCTCGAAGCGGACCTGGTCGTTTCCCTTGCCGGTGGCGCCATGCGACACTGCATCGGCGCCGGTCTCGCGCGCGATCTCGATCTGACGCTTGGCGATCAGCGGGCGCGCGATCGATGTCCCAAGCAGGTACTCTCCCTCGTAGATCGCGTTGGCGCGAAACATCGGGAAGACGAAGTCGCGCACGAACTCCTCGCGCAGATCGTCGACGTAGATCTGCTTGACGCCGGCCGCCGCCGCCTTGGCGCGCGCCGGCGCGAGCTCTTCCCCCTGGCCGATGTCGGCGGTGAAGGTGACGACTTCGCAGCGATACGTGTCCTGCAGCCATTTCAGGATGACCGATGTGTCGAGGCCACCGGAATAGGCAAGCACTACTTTCTTGACGTCTTGCATCGTTGCGCCTGGTCGCGTCGTCAATCGAAAATCCGGGCTCCCGAGTCCGCCGACCGCCGCGCTAATCGACCTTGGCGCCGGTCTTGGCGATTACCGGCGCCCATTTGTCCGAATCGCCCTTGATCAGCCGGGCGAAGTCCTCTGGCGTTCCTCCGATGAGCTCGAAGCCTTGTGCGTTGAGCTTGGCTTTGACCTCTGGGTCCTTCAGGATCGCGTTGATTTCGCTATTCAGCCGCTGCACGATCGGTGCCGGGGTGGCCGCGGTGACCAGAACGCCGTTCCAGGCGAGTGCCTCGAATCCAGGATAGCCGGCTTCCGCGATCGTCGGAATCTCGGGGCTTAGCGCAAAGCGCTTCGCGGTCGTTACCGCCAGCGCGCGCAGCTTGCCCGCCTGGATCTGTGCCTGCAGCGGCTGCATCACCGCGAACATCATCTGCGTCTCGCCCTGGATCGTCGCGGTGACCGCCGGCGGCGAGCCGTTGAACGGCACGTGCACGATATCGATGCCTGCCTCGGATTTCAGCAATTCCATCGTCAGGTGGGACGAGCTGCCGTTGCCGACCGATGCGTAATTCAGTTTTCCCGGATTGGCCTTGGCGTATGCGACCAATTCCTTGACCGAGTGGATCGGCAGGGCGGCGTTGACCGCCAGCACATTGGGCTGGCTGGAAGTGATGATGACGGGCGCGAGATCCTTTTGCGGATCGTAGGGGAGGCGCGAATACAGATGCGGGCCGAACGACAGCGGGCCGTTGAACGAGATCACCATCGTGTAGCCGTCGGGCGCCGACTTGGCGACCAGGTCGGTCGCCAGCGTACCGCCCGCGCCGGGGCGGTCGTCGACGACGATCGGCTGGCCGAGCCGGTCCTTGAGCTTGTCGCCGATGACCCGCGCGAGCACGTCGAGCGAGCTTCCGGCGGGCGCCGGCACGAGGAACCTGATCGGCTTGTCGGGCCACGATTGCGCCCGCGCGGCGGTAGCGGCGAGCGATGCGCCGACGAACAGCGCGGCGGCCAGGAAACGCAGCGACGACTTCATAGTGATCCCTTCAAGCAGGCGCGTGGCAGACGGCCTCGACGTTGTGTCCGTCGGGGTCGAGCGCGAACGCGCCGTAGCAGTTGCTGTGATACTGCACGCCTTGCTCGTCGCGATATCGGCGACTGTGACCCCGGGATGATCGATCATGACGCTTGCCCCTCGTCGATGCGCCCGCAGACCAGGTACTCCAGCAGGGCCTTTTGTGCGTGCAGTCGATTCTCCGCTTCGTCCCAGACGACGCTTTGCGGACCGTCCAGTACTTCCGCTTCGACCTCCTCGCCGCGATGTGCGGGGAGGCAGTGCATGAACAGCGCATCGGGATGTGCCCGCGACATCATCGGCGCGTCGACCTTCCAATGCACGAAATCCTTGCGGCGTTTGTCGTTCTGCGCTTCGAAGCCCATGCTGGTCCAGACGTCGGTCGTCACCAAGTCCGCGCCGGCGCACGCCTGCCCCGGATCGGCGAAGGAGGCGAAATGGCGGTTGCCGCGCGCGTCGGGGCCATCGGGCTTGACTTCGTAGCCGGGCGGCGTCGACACGCGGATGGCGAAGTCGAACACCACGGCTGCCTGAAGCCACGTGCTGCAGACGTTGTTGGAATCGCCTATCCAGGCCACGGTCTTGCCCTGGATCGAGCCTCGATGCTCGATGAACGTATAGATGTCGGCCAGGATCTGGCACGGATGATATTCGTTGGTGAGACCGTTGATCACGGGCACGCGCGAATGTGCCGCGAAGCGCTCGATGATCGGCTGCTCGAATGTGCGGATCATCACGACGTCGACCATCCGCGAAATGACGCGCGCGACGTCCTCGATCGGCTCGCCGCGCGAAAGCTGCGTATCGCCGCGGTTGAGATTGATCGCGATGCCTCCAAGCTGATTCATGCCGGCCTCGAACGACACGCGCGTGCGCGTCGATGCCTTTTCGAACACCATTGCGAGCGTTCGGTCCCGCAGCGGCTGATAGATTTCGTAGCGCTTGAAGCGGTCCTTGATCCAGCGCGTACGTGCGAACAGATATTCGAGCTCATCGCGGCTGAAATCCTTGAGCTGCAGGAAGTGCTTCGCAGACATGCAGGCTTTAGGCGACGCCTGGCGCCGGGATCGCTGGGGCAGCCGGAATCGAAACGCTATTAAAACAACATTTTAGCATAAGGACCTGCTCGGCCGACTGCCGCGGTCACCGCCACGGCATCGTGACCTCGATACTGGCTACCGGGGACGAGTGGACAAGAAAAGAGCGCCTCGCGGGCGCTCTTTTCTTGTTACAGACGGGCGCTGCTAGGGCAGTGCCTTGATCGCCTGCGCGAGCCGCGCCTTGCTGCGCGACGCCGTGTTCTTGTGGACGACTTTCTTGTCCGCGATGCGATCGATCACCGATTGCTGGGCCTGCAATTCCTTGCTGGCCGCAACCTTGTCGCCGGCGCTGATCGCCTTCCGTACCTTCTTGATCGCGGTGCGCAGCGACGACTTGAGGCTCGCGTTTCGTTGCCGGGTTACCTCGGCTTGCCGGGCGCGTTTGCGCGCTTGGGCGGTGTTGGCCATGAGACGGAATCCTTGGTTGCTCTTGCGTTGGTTTTTGCTCGACGGTCCGCCGACCGTGCGTGCGCGGAAGCCTTGTCGATCGAGAGTCCAGGCGGCGCGTCGTTCGCTGGAGCCGCCGAAAAAGACCGGGCATAATAGCGATTTTCCGCGATTCGCGCAAGCCGGCTCGCGTCTTGATAGCAGGTCCGCCTCCCCCGATGCCCGCCGATCGCCACCCTTGCTGACGCTCGCGCCCGAAGCGGTCGCCGCCCCGGCATGAATCTGCTGAAGACTTTGTCCGCTGTCAGCGCGCTGACCCTGCTTTCGCGCATTACCGGGTTGATGCGCGAAAGCATCAAGGCGGTAGGGTTCGGCGCCGGATTGCAAATGGATGCGTTCGAAGCCGCGTTTCGCCTGCCCAACATCCTTCGCCGGTTGTTCGCGGAAGGCGCGTTCTCGCAGGCATTCGTGCCGATTCTTGCCGAATACAAGCGCTCGCGCGGCGAAGACGCCACGCGCGACCTGGTCGGCAAAGTCGGGGCGCTGCTTGCGGTGACGCTGCTTGTCGTGTCGGTCTTCGGCGTTGTCGCCGCGCCCTGGCTCGTCTATATGCTGGCCGGCAGCTTTGCGCGCACGGGCGGGAAGGTCGAGCTGACCACGGTGCTGATCCGCATCATGTTCCCGTACGTGCTTTTCGTGTCCCTGGTGTCGCTGGCCGGTAGCGTGATGAATGTCTATCGCCATTTCGCGGTCCCGGCGTTCACGCCGGTACTGCTCAATCTCTCGATCATCGGCGCCGCGGTCTTCGTTGCGCCGCACGTCGATCCGCCGATCCTGGCGCTCGCCATCGGCGTGGCCATCGGCGGCGTGGCGCAGCTGGTTTTCCAGATCCGTCCGCTGGCGAAGCTGGGCATGCTGCCTGCATTCAGGCTCGACTGGCGGGACGAGGGCGTGCGGCGCGTCCTGCGCGCGATGGGCCCCGCCGTGCTCGGCGTGTCGGCGGCGCAGATTTCGACATTGATCAACACGCAGCTCGCCGCCTACCTGGGCGACGGGCGAATCTCGTGGATCACCTATGCCGATCGCCTGATGGAATTTCCCAGCGCGCTGCTCGGTGTCGCACTGGCGACGATCCTGCTGCCCAATCTCGCCAAGCATCACCACGACGCGAACGACGCGCAATACCGCGAACTGCTCGACTGGGGACTGCGGCTGACGTTCCTCCTCGCGCTGCCGGCCGCGGTGGCGCTGGCGCTGCTTGCGGTACCGCTGATTTCGACGCTTTATCAGTACGGCCGCTTCACCGCTGTCGACGTCTGGCAGACCCGCGCGGCACTGTTGGGATACTCGGTCGGACTGCTCGGGCTGATCGCCGTCAAGATTCTGGCCCCCGGGTTCTACGCGCGACACGACATGCGCACGCCGGTCCGCATCGCCTTCGTCACCCTGCTGGTGTCGCAGACGCTGGCGGTGATCCTGATGTTCCAGATCGGACACGCCGGACTCACGCTGTCGATTTCGCTCGGCGCTTGCCTGAACGCGGCGCTCCTTTATCGCACGATGCGGCGGCGCGATGTCTATCGTCCGTTGCCGGGCTGGGCAGGTTTTCTCGGGCGCGTCGCGGTCGCGCTGTGCGTATTGGGCGCGGTCCTCTGGTGGGCGGGCGGCGACGACTCCTTCTGGCTTTCGGCGGGTCTGGCGGCGAAGGTTGGGCGCCTCGGCGCGGTCGTCGTCGCGGGATGCGTCGCCTATTTCGGCGCCTTGTGGCTGGTGGGGTTCCGGCTCGGCGATTTCAACCGGCACGAGTAAGGTGGCATTGACCGCAATGCGCCGGCCCGGGTTGATCGCCGACGTCAGTTGCTTTCGCCCACCTTCCGATAGGGACATTTCGGGCGCGTGCATTCGGCGTACAGATAAAGCGCATGCTCGCTGATCTCGAATCCGCGCTCGCGCGCGATCTTGGTCTGACGCTTCTCGATTTCCGCGTCGAAGAATTCCTCGACCCGACCGCATTGAAGGCAAACCAGATGATCGTGATGGCCACCCTGGTTCAACTCGAACACCGCTTTGCCGCTTTCGAAATGATGGCGAACCAGCAAGCCCGCCTGTTCGAACTGCGTCAGGACTCGATAGACAGTGGCCAGTCCGACGTCGAGCCCCTCGGCCAGCAGCTTGCGGTAGACGTCTTCCGCGGTCAGGTGGCGCACCGTGCTCTGCTCGAACAAGTTGATGATCTTCAGGCGCGGCAGCGTCGCCTTGAGACCGGCGTTCTTGAGGTCGTGCGGGGTGGACATGGCGTTGCGGCGGGCGAGGCGGGGGTAACGCTTATGATATAGTCTTCAGTCGGTTTTTGGCAGTGAAAGACTCGCTTCGCATGCGCGCCACCCTATTTGCCGCCGGCCTCGCGCTGGTCCTGGCCGGCTGCTCCTGGATCCCGAGCCTTGGCGTCTACAAGCTGGACATCAACCAGGGCAATTACATCACGCAGGACCAGGTCGACAAGCTGAAGGTCGGCCAGACGAGGCAGCAAGCCCGGTTTGCCCTCGGAACCCCGCTCGTGGCCGACCCGTTTCACGCCAATCGCTGGGATTACGTCTACGAGTTCAGTCGGCAGGGACGTATGCTCGAGCATCGCCGGTTCACCGTCTATTTCGTCGATGACAAGGTGGCGCGATGGGAGGGCGACGAAATGCCGCCGCCTCCCGCCGAGGTGGCGCGCTCCGGGGGCGGCGATGCCGGACTCGACAAATCGTTGAGTACCGCGCCCAAAACCGGCGAGGACAGCTGGCTGTCGGCGCTGCTGCGGAAGCTCGGCTGGTGGCAGTAGGCGCAGGCGCGATTCGCGTCGCGATCGCGGGTTGCGGCGGACGCATGGGCCAGATGCTGGTCGCCGCGGTCCTCGCGCACAAGGACCTCAAGCTCTGCGCCGCGCTGGAGGTCGACGGAAGCCCGCTGTTGGGACACGACGCCGGAGAGCATTGCGGCCAGGCGACGAGCGTCGCGATCGGCGCCGATGTCGCCTCGGCCCTGCGTCATGCCGACGTTCTGATCGATTTCACCAAGCCGGCGGCGACGGTCGCTCACGTCCAAGCTTGCGTCGGCGCGGGTGTGGGCGCCGTTGTCGGCACCACGGGCCTGAGCGATTCCGACAGGAAGCTCCTTGCTGAAGCCGGCCGGACGATTCCGCTCGTGTATGCGCCGAACATGAGCGTCGGAGTCAACGTGCTGCTCGAGCTGGTCGCGCTCGCGGCGCAGCGTCTGGGCGGCGACTACGATGTCGAGATCGTTGAAATGCATCACCGGCACAAGATCGATGCGCCGTCGGGCACCGCGCTGCAGCTGGGCGAGGCCGCGGCGGCGGCGCTGGGACACGACTTGAAGGCCGAAGGCGTGTTCGCCCGCGAGGGCGTGGTCGGCGAGCGCAGGGCCGGCTCGATCGGGTTTGCCACGCTGCGCGGCGGCGACGTCATCGGCGATCACACGGTGATATTCGCCGGGCCGGGCGAGCGTATCGAGCTTGCGCACAAGGCAGCGTCGCGCACCACGTTCGCGCAAGGGGCGCTGCGCGCGGCGCGGTTCGTCGCGGCGCGCCGCGCCGCGCACGCGCCTGGGCTCTACCAGATGCGGGACGTGCTCGGTCTCGGCTGAACGCGCCGTGGCCTCGCCGCATCCTTTCGACCTTACGGGCCGGCTGGCACTCGTCACCGGCGGCGGGGGCGGCCTCGGCTTCGCGATCGCCCGCGGACTGGCAGCCGCCGGCGCCCGAATCGTCATCAACGGACGCAATCGCGCCAAGCTCGACGCGGCCGCTACCGTGCTGAAGAGTGATAGCGGCGGGGCAGGCAGTGTCGAGGTCGCTCCGTTCGACGTTGCCGATGCCGATGGGGTCGCCGCAGGCGTTGCCGAAATCGAGCGCGATTTCGGCGCGCTGGACATCGTCGTCAACAATGCGGCTGTAAACCGGCGCGGACCGCTGGATGAATTCACGCCCGACGAATGGCACCGGCTGCTGGCCGCCAATCTCGATGGCCCGTTCTATGTCGCCAAAAGCGTGCTCCCCGGCATGAAATCGCGCCGCCGCGGCAAGATCATCAACATCTGCTCGCTGGCGAGCGAAATCGGCCGCCCCAACATCGTGCCCTACGCGACCAGTAAAGGCGGCCTGCAGATGTTGACGCGCGCGCTGGCGGTCGAGCTTGCCCAGTTCAACGTTCAGGTCAACGGCATCGCGCCCGGCTTTTTCAAAACGGACATGAACGCGCCGTTGATCGACGACGCCAAATTCTCCGCCTGGGTCGCCGCGCGCACGCCCGCGGGACGTTGGGGCGAGCCGTCCGAAATCGCCGGCGCCGCAGTTTTTCTCGCCTCGGACGCCGCCGACTACGTGACCGGCCACGTCCTGTTCGTCGATGGCGGATTCAGCGTCGCATATTAGCGGCGCGAGCCCGCGGGCGCGAGGCCGCGGCGAGGGGCCCCACGCCGTGGGGATCGCGCGTGGCGAGTCGACGCTGCGGCAGGGCGATTTGAAGCTCGCATCGCACTAGGGTATAATTCCCAACCTTCAGAGCGGGGAAGGCTTTCGGCCTTTCCCGCTTCGCACGTCTGGACCTGTTTTCGAGAAAAGCGCCGTGACTTCCGCCTCCGTCCCTGCGATCCTGGCGCTTGCCGACGGTAGCTTGTTTCGTGGTCGTGCGATCGGCGCGACCGACGCGGCCCAAGGCAGCGTCGGCGAAGTCGTTTTCAACACCGCGATGACCGGGTATCAGGAAATCCTGACCGACCCGTCGTACGCCGGCCAGATCGTCACGCTGACCTATCCGCACGTCGGTAACACCGGCGTCAATCCGGAAGACGTCGAATCCCGGCGCATTTTCGCTGCAGCGCTGGTGATACGCGACCTGCCGCGCCTTGCCAGCAACTGGCGCAGCACCCAGGACCTGTCATCGTATCTGCGCGCCGCGGGCATCGTCGGGATCTGCGACATCGATACCCGCAAGCTGACCCGCATGCTGCGCGAGAATGGTGCGCAGAACGGTTGCGTGATCGCGGCAGGCGGCGCCGGTCGGGAAGACGCTGCGGCCGAGGCCGTCGCGCGCGCACGCGCGGCTCCGTCGATGTCGGGACTCGACCTGGCCAAGGTCGTCAGCTGCGATGCGCCGTACGACTGGAACGGCGGCAGCTGGGCGCTCGGCAGCGGCTATCGCACGCCTCAGGGCAATCGCTTCCACGTCGTCGCCTACGACTACGGCATCAAGCACAACATCCTGCGCTTGCTTGCCGATCGCGTGTGTCGGCTCACCGTCGTCCCCGCGCAGACCCTGGCGCGCGACGCGCTGGCGCTGCAGCCCGACGGCATCTTCCTGTCCAACGGACCCGGTGATCCCGAGCCGTGCACCTATGCGATCGAGGCGATACGCGAATTTCTTGCCGCGGGCATGCCGACGTTCGGCATCTGCCTGGGTCATCAGCTGCTCGGGCTCGCCTGCGGCGCGAGAACGGTCAAGATGAAGTTCGGCCATCATGGCGCCAACCACCCGGTGCTCGACAAGGACACCGGGCAGGTGCTGATCACCAGCCAGAATCACGGTTTCGCCGTCGATGCCGCGACCTTGCCGCGCAACGCGCGCGTCACGCATGTGTCGCTGTTCGATGGCAGCCTGCAGGGGATTGAATTGACCGATACGCCCGCTTTCGCCTTCCAGGGCCATCCGGAAGCGAGTCCGGGTCCGCACGACCTAGCCTACCTGTTCGACCGCTTCACCCGGATGATGGAGCGGCACGCGGTCAAGGCAGTCAGCGCATGAGCGAGGCGAGAGCCGACGCCGCGCGGGTGGTGAACGCGGCGCTGTCGGAAAGCGCCGACGCACTCCAGGCTTTGCGCGCCGACACGACGGCGCTGGCGGCGATAGCGCGCGCCGCGGCGTTGATCGTCGACGCATTCGGCCGCGACGGCCGGGTGTTCAGTTGCGGCAACGGCGGCTCGATGTGCGATGCGATGCATCTGGCCGAAGAGCTGTCCGGCCGTTTTCGCGGCGACCGCAAGGGCTTGCCTGCGCAGGCGATCAGCGACGCGGGCTATCTGTCCTGCGTGGCCAACGACTTCGGCTACGACGCGGTGTTCGCCCGCTATCTCGAAAGCCACGCCCGCGCCGGCGACGTGCTGGTCGCGATCAGCACCAGCGGAACCAGCAAGAACGTGCTGGCGGCGGCCAGCGCCGCGGCAACGATCGGCATGCAGACGATCGTTCTGACCGGCCGCAGCGGGTCGCTGCTTGCGGCCGCCGCGGACTGCGCGATATGCACGCCGGCGGGCCGCTACGCCGATCGCGTGCAGGAGCTGCACATCAAGGTGATACACATCCTGATCGAGCTGATCGAGCGCGATCTCTTTCCCGAGAATTACGCCGCCGCGCGCTGAACTCCAAAGCCACGATGCCCAAGCGCACTGACATCGAGTCGATCCTGATCATCGGCGCCGGTCCGATCATCATCGGCCAGGCCTGCGAGTTCGACTATTCGGGTGCGCAGGCGTGCAAGGCGCTGCGCGAAGAAGGCTATCGCGTGATCCTGGTCAACTCGAATCCGGCGACGATCATGACCGATCCGGACATGGCCGATGCGACCTACATCGAGCCGATCACCTGGCCGATGGTCGCCAAGATCATCGAAAAGGAGCGACCGGACGCCTTGCTTCCGACGATGGGGGGCCAGACGGCGCTCAATTGCGCGCTCGACCTCGCGCGCGAGGGCATCCTGACCCGGTTCGACGTCGAGCTGATCGGTGCGACCAAGAAGGCGATCGACAAGGCCGAGGACCGCGAAAAATTCAAGGCGGCCATGACGCGCATCGGGCTCGGCTCGGCGCGATCAGGCATCGCGCACGATCTCGAGCAGGCGCTGGAAGTGCAGGCCGACATCGGCTTCCCGGCGGTCATCCGGCCGTCGTTCACGCTGGGCGGCACCGGTGGAGGCATCGCCTATAACAAGGACGAATTCGTCGAAATGTGCAAGCGCGGGCTCGCCAGCTCGCCGACGCACGAGTTGCTGATCGAGGAATCGCTGCTCGGCTGGAAAGAGTTCGAGATGGAGGTCGTGCGCGACCGGAAGGACAACTGCATCATCGTCTGCTCGATCGAGAACGTCGACCCGATGGGCGTGCACACCGGCGACTCGATCACCGTCGCGCCGGCGCAGACCTTGACCGACAAGGAATACCAGATCATGCGCAACGCGTCGATCGCGGTGCTGCGCGAAATCGGCGTCGACACCGGCGGATCGAACGTGCAGTTCGCGATCAACCCCGACGACGGCCGCATGATCGTCATCGAGATGAACCCGCGCGTGTCGCGCAGCTCGGCGCTGGCGTCGAAGGCGACCGGCTTCCCGATCGCCAAGATCGCCGCCAAGCTCGCGGTCGGCTACACGCTCGACGAGTTGAAGAACGACATCACCGGCGGACAGACCCCGGCCTCCTTCGAGCCCACGATCGACTACGTCGTCACCAAGGTGCCGCGCTTCGCCTTCGAGAAATTCAAGCAGGCCGACGACCGGCTTACGACGCAGATGAAATCGGTCGGCGAGGTGATGGCGATCGGCCGCACGTTCCAGGAATCGCTGCAAAAGGCGCTCCGCGGGCTGGAGAGCGGCGTCGACGGGTTCAACCTGAAGACGGTCGATCCCGACACGATCGCCGACGAGCTGGCCTATCCCCGCGCCGAGCGCCTCTGGTACGTCGCCGATGCGCTGGCGATCGGAATGCCGCTGGAGGAGGTGTACACGCACACCAAAATCGACCGCTGGTTCCTGTCGCAGATCAAGGAGATCGTCGACACCGAGCTCGCGATCGAAAAGCGCGCTCTCGACGATTTTGGCGCCGACGAGCTCAGATCGCTGAAGCGAATGGGTTTCTCCGATCGCCGCCTCGCCCATCTGTGGAAGAAAAGCGAAGCCGACGTGCGCGCGCGGCGGCACGGCTTCGGCATACGGCCGGTGTACAAGCGCGTCGACACCTGTGCCGCGGAGTTCTCGACGCGGACCGCCTACATGTACTCGACCTACGAAGACGAGTGCGAGGCGCATCCGACCGACCGCCGCAAGGTGATCGTGCTGGGCGGCGGGCCGAACCGGATCGGCCAGGGCATCGAATTCGACTATTGCTGCGTCCACGCGGCGATGGCGCTTCGGGAAGACGGCATCGAGACGATCATGATCAATTGCAATCCCGAAACCGTCTCGACGGACTACGATACGTCCGACCGCCTGTACTTCGAGCCGTTGACGCTCGAGGACGTGCTGGAGATCGTGCACGTCGAGAATCCATGGGGCGTCATCGTTCAATTCGGCGGCCAAACGCCGTTGAAGCTCGCCCGCGATCTCGAGAAAAACGGCGTGCCGATTATCGGGACCACGCCCGACATGATCGACATGGCGGAGGATCGCGAGCGCTTTCAGCAGATGCTGCATCGTCTGGGCTTGCTGCAACCGCCGAATCGCACGGCGCGCACCGAAGAGGCGGCCATCAAGGCAGCCGAGGAGATCGGCTATCCGCTGGTCGTGCGCCCATCGTATGTATTGGGCGGTCGCGCGATGGAAATCGTCCACGAGCCGCGCGATCTCGAGCGGTACATGAACGAGGCGGTCAAGGTGTCGAACGATTCGCCGGTGCTGCTCGACCGGTTCCTGAACGATGCGATCGAGGTCGACGTCGACGCCGTGTGCGACGGCAAGGACGTCGTGATCGGCGGCATCATGGAGCATATCGAGCAGGCCGGCGTGCATTCCGGCGATTCGGCGTGCTCGCTGCCTCCATTTTCGTTGTCGAAGGCGTTGCAGGACGAGTTGCGCCGGCAGACGGTCGCAATGGCACACGCCTTGAAAGTCGTCGGGTTGATGAACGTTCAGTTCGCGATTCAGTTCGACGACGGCAAGGCGAGCGTCTACGTGCTCGAGGTCAACCCGCGTGCGTCACGCACCGTACCGTTCGTCTCGAAGGCCATCGGCGTACCGCTCGCGAAGCTCGCCGCGCGCACGATGGCCGGCGAGACGCTCGCGTCGCTCGACTTCACGTCCGAGCGCATCCCGGCGTACACCTCCGTCAAGGAAGCGGTCTTCCCGTTCATCAAGT
>DASXPJ010000037.1:0-8654 GCA_036493675.1 Casimicrobiaceae bacterium | reverse complement strand
GCGATGGCGCTCCTCCCAGGTGTGCCACAGCAGCGCTTCGAAGTCTTGCGTATAGCGGGCCATGTCGAACAGCGGATGGGTGCGGCGGTTGGCGTTAAGCCGCGCCCGCAGCGCCGCGAGCTCCTCAGGCTGCCGCGCCAGCCGGAGCGCCAGCGCTTCGTATTCGGCCAGGCTGGTCGTCACCAGTTCCGCCAGTCCGATCGCCTGCAGCTGGCTCCCGGCAATGCGTGAGGCCATCGTCTCCCCGCAGCAACTCACCATCGGCACGCCCATGAACAGCGCATCGTTGGCCGTCGTGCCCGCATTGTAGGGTAGCGTGTCCAGGCAGAGATCGACATGCTCGTGACGGGCGAGATGCCGATCCGGCGATATCTGCGCGGCGAACACGAGGCGCTGCGGATCGACTCCGCGCGCTGCGGCTTCGCGCCGCAGATGATCTATTGCCGCACCTTCTCCCGGAGCGAGCCATAGCGCGCTGTCCGGCACCTCGCTGAGCAGACGCATCCAGACGTCGAATACCGGCGGCAGGATCTTGTACGGCGCATTGAAGCAGGCGAAAACGAACCCCTGCGGCGGCAGGCCGTGTGCCCCACGCGAGGGAGCTGCTGCGGCGACGCGGCGGGTGTCGCTTGGCGCGCAGCAATGCGGCATGTTGAGAAAGCGCTCGGTGAAAAACGCCTGCTGGTCTTCCGGCGTGACGAAGCGGTCGGTGAGCACGTAGTCGTACCAGGGCGCGCCCAGCGTGCCGAGGTAGCCCAGCCAGTTGATTTGTACCGGCGCCGGACGAAATGCAAAGATTTCGCTGCGCGCATGGGTCGTATACCCGTTGAGATCGATCAGGATATCGATGCCATCGTCGCGAATCCGCCGTGCGGTCTGGTCGGGCTCCTCGCCGCTGCAATCGATGAAACGCGAAAACGCGGCGGCGATACGGTCGCCAAGCGGCGAGTCTTCCGGCGGCGCGATCGAATACGCGCACGTCTCGAATCGCGTGCGGTCGTGCCGCTCCCAGACTTCGGTCGCCAGGAAGCCAACCGCATGGGTGCGAAAGTCGGACGAGACATAACCGAGGCGCAATGGCGGATGGCGCATCCGCGCCGCCGCGGGCGCCACCGTTGGTTCGCGCGGCGCAAAGGTTTGCCCCCAGCGCCGGGCGGCCCGCAGCTGATTCGCCGGCGACATGGGTACCGACAGCGCGGCAAAGGCGCTCACCGCGGCGCCGTTGTCCTGCTCGATGGCCCGCACGATTCGTGCATGCAGCTCGGCCAGTCCATCCCAAGCGCAAAGGTGCTGCCGGCAGTAGGCGAGTAGCGCCGCCGCGTACAGGAATCGGGGATCGGTGGCTGCGGCATCACGCAGCAGCGGCTCTGCCGCGGTGAAATCGCCTCGATCGATCAAGATCGATGCGAGGTTGGTCTGCGTAACCGGATCGCCCGGCACAAGCGCCAAGGCGCGCCGAAAACTCGCCTCGGCGTCGGCATCGTGGCCGAGAGCATGCTGGCAGATGCCCCGATCGACCCACACCGTGGCGTCGCCATCCGGAAAGAGCTGCAGATAACGCGTGCAATGCGTAACCGCTTCGCCGTAGCGACGGACGCTGCACAGCGAGTGCGCCAGGTTTCGTAATGCCTGCGGGTGTTCCGGACGCTTCTCGAGTATGCGGCGATATACCGCTTGCGCGCGATCGGCCGCGCCGATCGCGTCAAGGGCGAGCCCGTAGTTGTTCAACAGGCTCGGATGATCCGGCAATTGCTCCAGCGCGTGCTCGTAGGATGCGATCGCCGCCTCGGCGCGATCCAGCTCGCGCAGCAGGTTGCCGAGATGAAAATGGGCATCCGGATCGCGCGGTGCGATCGACGCGGCACGAAGAAGCGCTACCTCGGCCCCGGCCGGATCTCGCGCGCGCAAAGTAACGCCGAGCATTGTCCAGGCGCGCGGCTCGCCCGGATCGAGCTCGACCGCGCGACGCGAATGCGCTTCCGCCGCAGTGGCGTCGCCCCTCTTCCAGGCGGCGCGCGCCTCGCGAAGCGCGATGCCGGCGGCCGTATCGCTCATGGCTGCTGCCGCATCGACCTTGCGGCGCTCATCGTCGGGGTGTCGTCCATTTGGCGACAAGTCTGCGCAACTCATCGGCGATGGACGCGGCGACTGCGCTCCATTCGCGCAGCCCGGGCTGGCGGAACAGCCGCATCGTCGGATACCAGGGGCTGTCTGCCCGATGCTGCAACCAGCGCCAATCGGCAGCGCAGGCAAGCATCGTCCAGGTCGGACGGGCCAGCGCTCCGGCCAAGTGCGCGATGCTGGTGCAGATGCTGATCACCAAATCCAGCTCGGCGATCAGCGCGGCGGTATCGACCAGTGCCGAATCGGAGGGCAAAGGCCGCAGGCGCGCGGCGCGCGCCGACGGGGTAAAGTCGGCGGAAGTGCGTCCCTGCTGCAGCGAGTACCAGTTGATGCCGTCGACCTCGAACAGCGGATCGAGCGCATCGAGGGGATACGAGCGGAGCCGATTGCTGGGGTTGGCCGGATTGCCGGTCCAGGCGATGCCGACGTTGAGTCCTGGTGAGGAGCGATCGAGCATGCTGCGTGCCGCGGCGCGCCGTTCGGGTGGGACAGTGACGTAGGGAACGTCTGCCGGTATCGCGTCGACGGTCGTACCCAGCACGCGGGGCAGCGACAGCAATGGCAGATGCGCATCGTAGTGCGGTAACGGATCCTGGTCGCTAAGCGCCTGCGCGACGCCGGGAACGGTGGCTAGCAAGGGCGCGAGCGCCGCGGGACAGCGGACGAGGCAGCGCGCCCCCGCACTTGCCACCGGCGCCACGAAGCGCGCGAACTGCAAGGCGTCGCCCAATCCCTGCTCGGTGTAGAGCAGCAAGGTCCTGCCTTGCGGCGAGGTCCCATCCCACACCGGGCCGGCGAAGGCGTGCCGGCCTTTGCCGAGCTCGGCTACGGCGAACCGCGACTCGTATTCGCGCCAGCCTTCGGTGTACCGTCCATCGAGCAGCAGTGCAAGCGCAAGGTTCCAGTGTGCCTGTTCGAACTCGGGACGAAGCTCGATTGCACGCCGGAACGCATGGATTGCGCTATCGACATCGTTGACCGACTGCAACGCGAGCCCGAGGTTGTTCCACGCGACCGG
This sequence comes from Casimicrobiaceae bacterium, assembly GCA_036493675.1. GTDB lineage: Bacteria > Pseudomonadota > Gammaproteobacteria > Burkholderiales > Casimicrobiaceae > PALSA-1003. Next base: position 5,512 of record DASXPJ010000037.1, on the reverse strand, counting down.
ATGCTTTGACTCGAGCGCGAGCGCCGCCCGGAATTCGGCAATGGCTTCTCGCTCGCGTTCATCGGCGGCCAATGCGAGGCCGAGGTTGTTGTGGAACTCGGGTTCGTCGGGGACTGTCTCGACTGAGCGTCTGAGCAGCGGCAGCGCCGCAGCGAGATCTTTTCGCTGGTAGAGGATGACGCCCAGGAAATGCTCGGCAAGCGGGTGACCCGGCGCGATCACGAGAGCTTCTCGATAAATGCGCTCTGCTGCCTGGGCGTCACCCCGCTGGTGCAGGGCCATCGCCTGCTGGATGCGCTGGTCGGTGGTCGCCCCCGGCGGATCGACTCTCGTCGGCGGTGTCTTCGCGTCGAGCGCTCCGTGACAGTTCTTGTAGCGCCTGCCGCTACCGCACGGGCAGGGATCGTTTCGTCCCGCGGAGGGAGCGGAGGCCAGGCCGGTTCGCGCGTTCGCCAATCCTGCGACCGCGGTCGAACTTGACGAATCTTCGGCTAGGATGCGCTGGAAGATCGCGGCCGCCGCGCGCCACTGGCCGAGTGCGAGGCAATTGCGGCCAAGCTGCAGCAGTTGCGGCGAACGGGCGATCGCCGCACTGAAGTGCACGACCAGATCGGTGAGCTCTTCTTCGGGTACGACGCGACAGAAGTTGTACAGGCCGTGAAATCCGAACGACAAACCAATCGGATACGCGGCTTCGAATGCGAATTGGTCAGCCACGCGCTCGCTGGCGAAGCGGATCGCATGGTCGCGCTCGAGCAGCGTCCGGAATGCCCTGCCGATCGTTACGTCCTCGGCCTCGGTCAGCACGATGCGCGGATCGCGCAATGCTTCGAGCAGGCGGAGAGAGCGCAGCGAGAAGCCGCCGTTGCCGACGCGCTGGCCCTCCGGCGCCCAGAACCACTTGGCGCCGATGTAATCGCAGTTGAGAAATTCGTCGCGCCACGCCGCTGCATGCACCGCGTACCCATCCCATTGCACGAGCAGGACGTGCGGCGTGTCGATGTGGTCCAGCAGCGATGTCAGGACGAAGCGCGAATACGCTTCCCGTGAGGCGAGCGCGCCGATGAGGCGGATTTCGATTTCCGGGTGGTCGACGCGGCGGTCGGTCAGCAGGAGTGTCCGGGCGAACCGTATTCCCATCGTCGAGCGCTGCAGCGCCCGGACCGCCAGCGCATGGTTGGCGGTGTCGATGCAGCACAGCGTGACGCCGGGCAAATCGAGCATGAGAAACGTCGAGCAGACCTGGAAGCGCCGCCGGCGTCAGACCCGCATCGGCGCGAGCGGTATCGCGGGCCGCGTATCCGAAGCGAACTCGCGCCAGAGAAGCGTGCCCAGCAGGACGACCAGCGGCGCGATTGGAAGCGTTGCCCGGTTGAGCGTCGTGAGCTCGTTCATCCAGCCCGATGCATTGAGAAACCAGGTGTCGAATAAAACAAGGCCGATGCCGGTCCCGACGACGACCGAGAGCGGCGCAAGGCGCGGCGCGACCAGGCGCCGCGCGCCGACAATGGCCAGCACGATCGCGCCGTACCAGAGCAGATTCCAGCTGCCGGAAAGCAGGTAAGCGTCCGAGAACGAGCGCCATCCAGGATCGAACTCGGCGTGCAGCCGATAACCCAGAATGACAACGGTGGTACGGGTCAACGCCAGCAGCACGAACAGCCCCAGCGCATAAGCTACCGCCACGGCCGATAGCCCGCGCCGCGGCGTCAGCGCGACGACGACACCGGGAGCGAGCGTCAACGCCCACACGACTCCGGCAATCTTGATCAGCGGGCAACTGAGGGCTAGACCCAGCGCGAGCGTCGCGTCTCGCCAGTCACGTCGCATCGCCCAGCGATAAAACGCGAGGACCGCCGCCGTGTAGATGGTGGCCATCGGAAGGTCTGCGTATCCCGCGAGCGCGGCGTGCGTATCGAGCAGTGGCAGCGACCCGACCAGGTACGCGCCGAGCAGCGCGCCAAGCTGCGGCACGCCTTCGCCGCGGAGCGCGCCATACACGGCGCAGACCAACGCGATCAGCAACAGCAGCCACGGCCAGTTCATTGCCGAGTCGTCCCAGCGGCCGAGCGCGATACAACTCCAGACCTGCAGCAATGGAATCGTCGCCGGGTTGTTGGGTGCGGCGTCGAAATAAGCTCCTCCGTGGCTTGCGAACCATGGCTCGGCGCCGACGAACGGCGCGATGCGGCCAAGCTCATACCACACGCGCGCCTTGGTTGCCCACTGCACCCACGCATCCCACGGATACAGCGGTTGCCAGGCGATGTCCAGGGCGAGCAACAGGCAACGCAGCGCGAGCCACGCAAGCAGGCCGATCCATACCATGCGCTGCCACCGCGCCAGCGGCGGCCTCAACAGCGAGTCGATCAACGCACGCACATCGACCGAATGGATGCGCCCGGCTCGATATGCGAAACCCGCCAGAGCGGCGGTCATGATGGCGACGGACAGTCCGATCGACAACCAGCCGAAGGCGACACCGGCCGCGCTAAGAAATCGCATCCACAGCGTCAGCAATATCGCGCCGATACAATAGCCGAATCCGACGCGAAGCGCTGCCGTACCACCTGCGGCCGGCCGCGGCCAGCCCAGCGCAAACAGCAGCGCCACGCCAAGCAGCCAGGGCAGCACCAATCCAGCGGCAAGGCCGAGATATTCCACTTACCTGACCTCGAACAGCGCGCTGCCGCTGTCGGCGAACAAGAGCTCCGCATCGATCGCGGGTCCGCCGTCCCAGCGGAGCTTTTTGAGCGCTGGATCGAATTGCACGCCCCTGCGGCGGAACACCACGACGTAATCCCCGGCGCGCATCCGCGACGCGTCGGGCATCGCATTCTTATATGGATTGAAGTACACGTTGTACGGGTAGAGATGATAGGCACCACGATCGCGAAAATAGAGCGCATCCGCCGCCATGAACACCCTGGCCGGCGGCGGCGGAAGCTTGGCGCGCACTGCCTCGATAAAGCCGAACAGCGAGCCGTCTTCGGCGGCGAGATGCCGGTCGCGCCACGACTTGCCCCCGTACTGCTGGATAGTTGCACGCGCCTGCCGCCCGAGATTCCATTGCCACGACACGTCGAGAATGAACCATGCTGAAACGAACAGACCACCCGCGATCAATAGGCGGAACGAGCCGACGGATCGCGGCCACCAACGTGCCAGAACGCTATAGATGATCAGTCCGAAACCGACAATCGCCGCCAGCACGAAAGGCAGCGGGAGGTCCTGCGCATCGGCGCCGCCGCTACGACTATTGATCGAGCCGCCGTTCCATGGCTCGAAGGTCAGCCATTCGCGAAGGCGATCGCGGAGGATTTCTGCCGCGGTCATCGGTTTCGCCTGAACGCCTCGAATCAGGATCGGCTTGGACAAGTCGCCGCGAACTATCAGGGCGAGTCCATTGATCCTGCCGATCCAGTTGGGGTCGTCGGCGAGCATGATCGGAAGCAGCCGCCTGGCTTCTACCGACAGCGGCCGGGTGAATCGCCGACCGGGCTCGTAGTCGTTGCGCCACACCAGTGCGGCAGCGACATCTTCGGGCACGTCGGCCGTGTCCCAGGCGACAGCCGCATAGTCGGCGGACCGGAACGAAGTCTCGATGGAGATGCTCGAGATGCTTTCGGCTTTGGCCGTGCCGATGCGCAACCCATCGTCGGTGAGTCGGCCGCTGCCTTGCGTTACCGCGAGCTCGGACGCGCTCCACCGCAGCGCGGGCTGACCGCCGAACCAGTTGCCCGGCACCGACGTCGCCAGATAGCCCACGATGCACAGCAGGGCGCTGATCGCAAAGAGGCAGACTCCGACAAGCAGCGCCCTCGGTTGAGTTCTGGAGGACACCGATGGCGCGGAAATCGTCTGCGTAGCCGACTCGGCAGCTGGAGAGGTCAAGCGCGTAGATTCCTTACGGCCCGGCAGACGTACGGCTGCGACAGACGTAAAAGACGGCCAAGGCAAGAATCCGCACATCGAACCATACCGACCCGCTTCGATGTAAGGAGAGCGTATTGTATCCGCTTGGGATACATCGCCTGCGCGACCGGTCGCCATGCCGCCGGTCCCGGCAAGCGGCAGATGGGCGCGAGCGCCGCGACCACTGCTGTTTGCCGTGCAGCGATCAACAAATGAAACGGGGAGTCATCGCTGACTCCCCGTGAAGGAATGCTTCGGCCGGGCTATCAGCTAATTCGGCATGCTCCTGCGGCGCGCGAGCAGCAGAGCTGCGAGCCCGATACCGATCAACCAGATTGGCGTCGGCTCCGGAACCAGAATCGGGGTATGGTGGATGCGTTGGAGCCCGGCGGTGACGCTGTTCGAGTAACTTTGGCCTCCTGCGTCGCTCTCACCCAGGTTCCCCGTCGGCGGATCATGGGCTACCGGGTCCAGGACCGGCGGCGGTGGCGGGGTCGGATCCCCTGTCAAATCGTCCGCGGGAGTCCCGTCATCTGCCGGCGGGTCCGCGATGGGATCGGGAATGCAGTCCCGGTGGTGTGCGGGGCAATTTGCCCCGATGACTCGCGTATGGTTGCGGCCAAGGCCGCCGCCAAGGACTGTATGGGGGGCGTTGTGAGCCGAACGGCCTTCTTGCGTGCCGTAGTGCAATGCGCCCGAGTGCAAGCCGCCCGACTGGAGCCCGCCCGAGTGCAACCCACCGGAGTGCAAGCCAAGGTTGGTCGAGGAACCCGGCGTTTTCGTGACCCCATTATGGGAGCGCGCGGGGACGCCTGGGGACGAATGGAGATAGGAGGAGACTTCCTTGCCGAGGGTCGGGGCTGTAAAGGATTCCGACGAGTTTGCGCCTTCCTCGTGAGTAAGGATGGGTCCAGCGACGGCGGCCGCCGCGGAGGCGAATGCCATCGAACCGATTAAGGCCAAATAAGGGGCTAATTTCATTTTCTTGAATTTATCCGAAACGCCTTCCGCTCCCGAGGATAGGGGAGCAGATTCTGTGCCATCGATAATAGTTTTGTAAAAACAATGCTGAATCGGTTATGGATGTTGTCCAGTACGTGAGTCGTAAAGTTTGGCGACAGTTTTATCGGCGGAGTTGGACCTCGTTGTTCGGTTGGGCACCGAATCGCCTGTTCGCGCCCGAGCCGTCTCGTTCGCGCCGATTTTAGCACCGTCGCCGCGCCCGCTGACGCAGGCTTGATTTCGTCCGTTATGGCAGCCGATGGTTCCCGCCCCTTGGGTGGCGAGAGGAGCTTGGGTTGCCAATCTTACGTCCCGCTGGTGCGCCCGCATAAGACTGCGCGCATGGGTCCGCGTGTGCGGATGGCGTCCACTTACTGAATCCGTCCTTGACCTCGCTGCTCGGCGTTGTATAATCGCGCCTCTTTGCGTCTGTCTGGCAAAAACCAGGCTGTATGCACGCTCTTTAACAATGTGAACAACCGATAAGTGTGGGTACTTGGGGTGATGGCGGCCTTGGGTGACTGGCGGGCTGGTGAAGCTGGAGGAGACTCTGGTGGAGCTGGTGGGCTGGGAGCCTGGGGGCTCGATAAGCATC
>DASXPJ010000036.1:0-1683 GCA_036493675.1 Casimicrobiaceae bacterium | reverse complement strand
TGTTACCGCGAGGTGCTGGCCGCCTCTCCTCACCATCCCGATGCGCTGGCCAACCTGGCCAATATCGAGTTCGGACGAGAAAACTTCTCCGCCGCGGCCGCGACCTACCAGCGCGCCTTCGCCACCCGCCGCGAGGCGCCGCCCGGTCTTTGGGTGCGCCGCGCGCTGGCGCAGCGCCGGAGCGGCGACATGGCCGCCGCCGAAGACAGCTTGCGTAAGGCTGCCCGACTCGCGCCCGACGATCTCGATGTGCAAATCAATCTTGCTTCGGCCTGTGCCGAAAGGCATCGCTGGGTCGTTGCCGAGACACCGCTGCTGCGGGCACTGGAGCTCGACCCGGGCAACCCGTATGCGCTGTCGATGCTGGCGCATGCCCGCCAGCATCGCTGCGACTGGCCCGGCCTCGACGAGCTCTTCGCGGCTGTCAATCGCCAACTCGAGGAAGGCGAAACGGGACGGCGTCATCCCGCCAATCCTTTCCCCGTTCTGGCGATGCCGACCTCGGCGCGCGCGCAGTTGCATGCGGCTCAACGCTGGGCGCAAGCGTTCGCACCATCTCCGGCGAAGCCGCGCCCGAGCGTGTCTACGGGGTCCGACAAGCGTCTGCGCATCGGCTTCGTCTCGTCGGATCTGCGCGAGCATCCGATGGCGCACCTGCAAGTCGAGCACTGGGAGCGAATCGATCGCAGCCGCTTCGCGCTCTATGCCTACAGCCTGCTGCCGCGCGATGAGAGCGCCATCGGGATGCGCATCACGGCCGCGTTCGACAGTTACACCGACGTCAGCGGCGAGCCGCTCGCCGCGATCGTGCAGCGCATTCGAGACGATCGCATTGCCATCCTGTTCGACCTCAACGGCTATACGACGCATTCACGCGAGCACCTGTTCGCGCAGCGACCGGCCCCGATCCAGATCAATTCGATCGGGTTTCCCGGTACGCTCGGCGCCGATTGGTACGATTACATTCTGGTCGACCGCTTCGGCGCGCCGGAGGCGATGCAGCCGTTCTACACCGAGCGCCTGTGGCACATGCCGCACGCGTCGTATCCGAGCGATACGACGCGCGCACCGCAGGGTACCGCGCCTTCGCGCGCCGCATGCGGCCTGCCTGCGCAGGGTTCGGTCTTCTGCTGCTTCAACAAGGCCTACAAAATCCTGCCCGACGTATTCGCGATCTGGATGCGGCTCTTAGGTACGGTACCGCACAGTGTGCTATGGCTGCTCGAAAGCGGCCCCGACGCCGCGAAGGCTCTGCTCCGGGAGGCCAGACGCGCCGGTATCGATCCTGTGCGCGTGCTGTTTGCGCCCCATGTTCCTGTTGAACAGCATCTGGCGCGGCAAAGGGTGGCGGATCTTTTTCTGGACACGTACCCCTATGGTGCGCACACGACCACCAACGACGCGCTGCTGGCCGGCCTGCCAGTCGTCACCTGCGCCGGCGAGACGCTGGTCAGCCGCATCGCCGGGAGCCAGCTGCAGGCGATCGGACTGCCGGAGCTGGTGACGACCAACCTGGCCGAATACGAAGCGCTGGCGCTGCGCCTGGCGCGGCAGCCTGAGGAGCTCGCGGCGCTGCGGGCGCGGCTTAACGCCAACCGCCGCACCCATCCGCTGTTCGACATGGCCCGCTATACGCAAGACTTCGAAGCGCTGCTGTGGCACACCTGGGAGGAGCGCCATCGC
>DASXPJ010000035.1:0-322052 GCA_036493675.1 Casimicrobiaceae bacterium | reverse complement strand
GATCGCCTGGGAAGCCGCGCCCCATCCGGGTTTCGCCGCAATGGCCCCATCTGCGTTGTTGCGCGGCTTGCCCATAGGCCGAGCTATTGGCTGCGCCGCGGCGCCTAGCATCCGGGGCCATTGCGGCAGAAACGCGGCTCGTGAAGGGTTTTGCATCAGGCTGCTCGGGCTCGCCGCGACCGCCGCGCGATCAGACTCGGCGCACTGTTTTCGCGTACAGGTCGCCGAGAGCGCCTGCAGGGTCGTACTTTTGCTTGAGCGCAGCGTAGGCCCGGCGGTTGTAGATCGCCCAGAACTCGTCCTCGGAGAAGTACGAGTCGGAATACAGCGACTTGATCCCGCCCAGCTCGGTCACCTTGCGCTCGATCTTGCGATTGCAGAAGCCGACGGGCCTGGGCTCGCGCGTCGCGACCACGTCCCAGAAGCCGAAATTGACATACATCGTTCCGGGCGAAAGAGGGTAGAGCGTAAACAAGGCATCGGGGCGCGGCGGCGCGATCGGGCAGAGCCAGATCGGCAGAATCCCGACTTCGGCGTGCAGGAAGGCCAGGAACTCCGCCGCGCGATCGAGGGGAATATCGACGTCCTGGATCACAGATTCGGTATGCTCACCGCGCATCCGGGCGAGCGCGCGCGTGATTCCCCAGCGGCTGTTCCAGCGCATGAGGCGCTGATAGGTGATGGAGTTGAGCCGCTTGCGTCCGTAAAGGCGGCGCAGCAGCGGATGCTGCGCACCGACGTTCTTCGAGCACCAGAACCAGTCGGTGTCCCAGCGCCACAGGTAGCCTTCGGCGGTGAGGAAGTCGGTCGACCGCTCGCGCAGCGAACGATAGTAGATGTGCTCGAAGCTGTAATCGCTGGCGGCAGGCGCGTCATCGACAAAGCGACCGGTGGACAAAACCATGTCGTCGGCGGCGAAGGCGACGCCGTCGAGAAAGTCGATACCTGTTTGCGCCGCCAGACGCGCGATCGCCGCAAAACAGTCGGCGGCAACCGAGAACCGGGCGTGTTCAACCCGCACGAAGTTCCGCACCGGCTGCGTCCGCATCGTGAGCTTCAACGCGTATCCCAGTGTTCCGTATGAGTTGGGAAAACCGAAAAACAGGTCGCGATGCTCGTTGTCGGGGGTGCAGATGACGACGTGCCCGTCGCCGGTCAGCACTTCCAGCGCCAGCGCTGTGTCGTGCACCAGGCCCTGGCGGAACGAGGTTGCCTCGATGCCGACGCCAGCCATGGCCCCGCCGACCGTGATCGAGCGCAACTGCGGTACGACGGCCGGCATGGCGCCCTGCGCCAGCGTCGCAGCCGCGAGCTCGGCATAGGTCGTCATGCCCTCGGTCTCGACGGTCTGCGCTTCGCGATCGAAAGCGACGACGCGATTAAAGTGCTTGAGATCGATTCGCGGCTTGGCACGCCGGGCACGATCGCGAAACAGGTTCGACGTCGACTTGGCCAGTCCGATGCGCGCCGAGGTTCCGGCCGGCGCTGCGGCGATCTCCGCCTGCAGGCGCGCAATCTTTTCCATATAGGACGCCATCGGTCGGGGATTGGTCGCCGTCAACGGGCGAACTTCGCCTTATCGCCGCTTGTCACGGCAGGCACGGGCGCGCACGGGGCAAACGTCAGGGCGCGCGATTGACGTCGGGCTCAGGACGGACGCGCCGCGGCGTCGTACAGGAACGCCCGGCTCATCGGATAGTTTCCGGCGATGTTGCCTTTGCTCACCAATACCTGGAACAGATGCGTATGGCTGTTTTTCGAACGGAACATTTCGGCACAGGCCCAGAGGTAGGTGCGCCAGGTGCGCCGGAAGCGTTCGTCGAAGCGCTTCGGGTCCAACGCCTGAATCGCGTCCCAGTTCTGATCGAAGCGCGACGCCCAGGCGTCCAGCGTCAGCGCATAGTGGCGACGCAGGTTTTCCACGTCGATGACTTCCAGGCCGGATTTTTCCATGGCGTCGATCGCCAGCGACAGGCTCGGTATCCACCCGCCCGGGAAGATATGCTTGCGGATGTAGAACTCGGTGGCGAAATCGCCGACGTGTCCGATGAAATGGATGACGCCCAGCGCCCCCGGCTTCATCGCATCGGCGTGCGCTCGTACGACTTCCTCCAGCTGATCAGGGCCCGCATGCTCCAGCGTGCCGATCGAGAGCAGCTTGTCGTATTGGCCGGGCATCTCGCGAAAGTCACACTCGACCAGCCCGATCCGGTCCTGCAGCCCCCGCCGCAAGAGTTCGGCGCGAAGCTCGGCGACCTGCTCCGTGGTCGTGTTGATGCCGGTCCCGAGCGCTCCGTACCGTTCCAAGGCGTGAAACAGCAGTCCACCCCAGCCGCAGCCGACGTCGATGAAGGTTTCGCCGCGCTTGAGCCCGACCTTGCGGCAAACGTGATCCATCTTGTTCTGCTGCGCCTCCTCCAGCGTCTGGGTGCCCTCCTTCCAATACGCGCAGGTGTACATCCTGCCGACGCGATCGAGCCAGAGCTTGTAGAAAGGCTCGCCGAGGCCGTAGTGAAACCTGGCGTTGGCCTTGGCCTGGGCTATCGATTTGTTGGAGAAACGGAACTCGTGCCAGCGGTTGCGCACCGCGACCAGCGCGTTGTGCGAGTTGTCGAAGCCCGCGTCCAGCGCGGCCCGAAACGCGCGCGGAAAATCGCCCTCGATGTCGAGATCGCTGTCGAAATACGATTCGAGCAGACCCGCCGAGCCGAAGGCGAGGACGCGCAGCTCGGCGCGCGCCGTCCGGAACGTCGCCGTGAATTCCGGCGTCTGCCCGTCCTCGCAATTGGTGTAAACCGAGCCGTCGGAAAACACGGCGCGAAAACGCACCGCCGTTGCGGCGCCGATCGCGGCGAGCTTGCGCCCGACCAGGCCGCCGACCCGCCACGGCGCGCGGGCGTCGCCGGCGTGCGATGCGGCGCGTGGCTCGAGCGAAGCATGTCGATCGCCGTGGGTCAGTCCGTCGGCGGTGATGCGGCCGTCGATGCGACCCATGCCCTCCGGCTTGCGGCGATGCTTGGAATTTTGCTCAGCCATGTTATCGGATCTTTTTTTTGGTCTGGGCGCAGCGGGTGATTCCCACTGTCCGGCAGTCGTAGCGCAGCAGTCGCGATGCGCGCCAACCCTCTTCGATCATACCGAGGCTGCGCTTTTTAAGATACCGCCGCCATCGGAGTCGGGCCGATTTCCGCGTAGGCGCTTATCCGACAAAGCTTGCCGTCGTCGTTTCGATGGGACCGTGCGGAAAGAGGGGCCGGAAGGCGCGTCGGCGTCCACTTGAGTTGTCCACAGCTTCGGTGGACAAAGCGGTGAATTGCCGGTGGATGTTCGGTGCACGGTCCCAAAATTTCAAGTTAGGACACTGATTTTCCGGCCTTTTTCCGCGCCGGGTGTTGTGCATCAAAAAGCGCTTGCACCGGTCGGGTCTAGCTACTATGATTGGTGTTGATTCAGCACTTGAACACAATATATAGTAGGTTTTGATTCGTAAGGGAATTCTCGGAAGCCCCGATAGAGGGCTCCCCGGGGCGAGCGCTTTGGGCCGCCCGGGGCGGGACGCTGCAGACCGGTACCGTCGCTGCTTCGGCCGGGGCGGCCGCAAGCAAGACCGGAAAGCGAGAACCATAAGATTTCGACAGGAGAACGTTCCATGCATGTCGCCAGCTCTGCCGCCACTCCCTCCTCCGCAACGCCACGCAGTGCGATGAGCGGGGAAACGAGCGCGACCCCCGCGGCGAACAGCGATCCGCGACTGGCCCAGTACAAGGTAATCCGCCGCAACGGCGCGGTCGTAGCCTTCGAACCCTCGAAGATCGCGATTGCGGTCACCAAGGCCTTCCTCGCCGTCAACGGCGGGCAGAGCGCAGCATCCGCGCGCGTGCGCGAGCTGACCGCCAAGCTCACCGACGTCGTCGTCGCCGCGCTGATGAAGCGCAAGCCGGATGGCGGCGCGATCCATATCGAAGAAATCCAGGACCAGGTCGAGCTCGCGCTGATGCGCGGAGGCGAGCACGAAGTGGCGCGCGCGTACGTGCTCTACCGCGAAAAGCGCTCCCAGGAGCGCGCCCACGAGAAGAAAGAAAAGGGCATCGCCAGCGAAGGCGTCGCGATCAACGTGATCGACAGCGGCATCACGCGCCCGCTCGACATGGGCAGGCTCACCGACCTGGTGCGGACTTCGTGCGAAGGCCTCTCCGACGTCGAGCCCGAGCGGGTGCTCAAGGCGACGCTCAAGGATTTGTACGACGGCGTGCCTATGGATGAGGTACGCAAGTGCGTCGTGCTCGCGGCGCGCACGCTCATCGAAAAGGACCCCGCCTACAGCTTCGTCACCGCGCGGCTGCTGCTCGACGCCATCCGCTTCGAGGCTTTGGGCGAGGAGGCGACGCAGGCGGACATGGCGACCAAGTACGCCGAGTACTTTCCCCGCTTCGTCAAACACGGCATCAAGATCGGCCTGCTGAACGAAGGGCTGGCGCACTATGATCTGAAGACGCTGGGGGCGGCGCTGGTTCCGTCGCGCGACATGCAATTCGGCTACCTCGGCCTGCAGACGCTGTACGACCGCTACTTCCTGATCGACCAGTACGCGCAGTTTGCCGGCGCGGGCCGCCGCTTCGAGCTGCCGCAGGCATTTTTCATGCGCGTGGCGATGGGCCTGGCGCTGAACGAGGTCAATCGCGAGGCGCGTGCGATCGAGTTCTACAACGCACTGTCGACCTTCGACTTCATGAGCTCGACGCCGACCTTGTTCAATTCGGGCACGCATCGCTCCCAGCTATCGTCGTGCTACCTGACGACGGTCGCCGACGACCTCGACGGCATCTACGAGGCGATCAAGGAAAACGCGCTGCTGTCCAAGTTCGCCGGAGGCCTGGGCAACGACTGGACCAACGTGCGCGCGCTGGGCAGCCACATCAAGGGCACCAACGGCAAGTCGCAGGGCGTCGTGCCCTTCCTGAAGGTGGTCAACGATACCGCGGTCGCCGTCAACCAGGGCGGCAAGCGCAAGGGCGCCGTGTGCTCCTATCTCGAGACCTGGCACCTCGACATCGAGGAATTTCTCGAGCTGCGCAAGAACACCGGTGACGACCGTCGCCGCACCCACGACATGAACACGGCGAACTGGATTCCGGACCTGTTCATGAAGCGGGTCATGGAAGGCGGCGACTGGACGCTGTTCTCGCCCGCAGACGTGCCGGACCTGCACGACAAGTGCGGCCGCAAGTTCGAGGAGGCCTATGCGCGTTACGAGGAGAAGGCGGCGCGCGGTGAATTGAAGCTGTTCAAGAAGCTGCCCGCGCTGCAGCTCTGGCGAAAGATGCTGTCGATGCTCTTCGAGACCGGCCATCCGTGGATCACGTTCAAGGATGCCTGCAACGTGCGTTCGCCGCAGTCGCACGTCGGCGCCGTCCACAGCTCGAACCTGTGCACCGAGATCACGCTGAATACGAGCGAGACCGAGATCGCCGTGTGCAACCTGGGTTCGGTGAATCTCCTCGCGCACATGAAGAAGGTCGGCAAGGGCGATGACGCAGTCTACGAGCTCGACCATGACAAGCTCAGGATGACGATCCGGACGGCGATGCGGATGCTCGACAACGTCATCGACATCAACTATTACGCGGTGGCCAAGGCGCGCAATTCCAACCTCAAGCACCGGCCGGTCGGGCTGGGCATCATGGGCTTCCAGGACTGCCTGCACCTGCTGAAGACGCCGTATGCCTCGGAAGACGCGATGGAATTCGCCGATCGCTCGATGGAGGCGGTCTGCTACTACGCGTACTGGGCATCGACCGAGCTCGCCGAGGAGCGGGGCCGTTACAGCTCGTACAAGGGGAGCCTGTGGGACCGCGGCATCATGCCGCAGGATTCGATCAAGCTCCTGCGCGACGAGCGCGGCGGCTACGTGGAGCTCGACGACTCGGTCGCAATGGACTGGGACGCGCTGCGCGCGCGAGTCAAGCAGCACGGCATGCGCAATTCCAATTGCATCGCCATTGCGCCGACCGCCACGATCTCCAACATCATCGGCGTGGCGGCATCGATCGAGCCCGAATATCAGAACATCTACGTCAAGTCGAATCTTTCCGGCGAGTTCACCGTCGTCAACGAGCATCTGGTCGCGGAGCTCAAGCGCCTCGACCTCTGGGACGACGTCATGGTCTCCGATCTGAAGTATTTCGACGGTTCGCTCGCCCGAATCGATCGTGTTCCGGCCGGGTTGCGCAAACTCTATGCGACGGCATTCGAAGTCGATGCGACCTGGATCGTGGAAGCGGGAGCGAGGCGACAGAAATGGATCGACCAGGCGCAATCGCTCAACGTCTACATGGCCGGTGCATCGGGCAAGAAACTCGACGAGACCTACAAGCTGGCGTGGATGCGAGGCCTGAAGACGACCTATTACCTGCGGACGCTGGCTGCGACTTCGGCCGAGAAATCGACGGGCCAGGGCGGGGAGCTCAACGCGGTACCGGAATCGGGGGGAGCGGCCGGCCGTGCCGCGGTGAAGGCGGCGGCGCATACGATGCAGGAGCCCGAGCCCGCCAAGTTCTGCGCGATCGACAATCCGGATTGTGAATCCTGTCAGTGACGAGCTGCCGATGCCAATGGGTATGTGCGTGAGCCAGGCGGCATGACGGCGATGCCAACAGGAACGATGCGATACGAAGCGAACAAGCCGATGTTGAAGCGTCCCGATCTTATCTACCGGGAGCAGATGTTGCGGATTCCGCCGCAGTAGGACACGACGAGCGGGACCGGGAAAGGCGTTGCCGGCGCGAGCCCAGACAGGGGTTGCGAGAGTCGCCGGTTGCAGGACGGCCGAACCTTGGCCGGGCGGTGGCGGCCGAGTATGCGCGCTTGCGGAAGCAGGCCGCTTGCGCAGGCTGCAAGAGAGCGGGTCCGTGCGAGCTCATCCGCATGGCGTACGACGCAATACGGCGCAATGAGCGGCACGAAAATGGCAAGCTCTGGCAACCAATGTGGAGGACCGGTAGATGGCCCAGTACGAGCATGTCCCATGTCATGTGGTGGATGCGCGGTATCTCGGTGACTACAAGGTTTGGTTGGAATTCAACGATGGACGCAAAGGCGTGGTCGATCTGGCGGACGAGCTTTACGGCGAGGAGTTCGAATCGTTGCGCGACCGCGATCGATTCGCGGCGTTCGTCCTCGATTACGGGCTCGCGACCATCGCCTGGGAAAACGGCGTCGATTTTGCGCCGGATTACCTCTACGAAAGGCTGAAGGCGGTGCATTAGGCGGCGGCGAGCGGATTGCAGCCCTGTTGCTCGGGGCCGGGCCGGACGGTGACACACGGTGCTGGCAAGGCGGTGCTCCCCTCTGGATCGGCGCTGACGAGTTCGCCGCGAAGCTCGGCAACACCTTGAAATAGCAGCAAAAGATACTATATTTAGAAATGCTCCTCGCACCGAACCATCGTGTCGGAACGAGGAAAAAGAAAAGACGCATCGATCAGGAAAACGAGGCCAGTATGCTCACTTTCGAAGACGATTTCGTGACACCCGCTCCGCAGCCTCGCGTGGTGCCCGAAACACCCGAAACGATCCGCGCTCACGCGGTGGGCAACATCGCCGGCGGAATCCTTTCGCGCGAGCCAGTGCACGACCTCGACGTTGAATCGCAGGCGATGGCCAATGGCTTCCGCCGCGTGCGCGCCGAAGACAAGCGCGTGATCAACGCCCAAAGCGATGTCAATCAGCTCGTCCCGTTCAAGTACAAATGGGCCTGGGACAAGTATCTCTCCGCGTGCGCCAACCACTGGATGCCGCAGGAGATCAACATGCAGCGCGACATCGAGCTGTGGAAGAATCCTCAGGGCCTGACGGACGACGAAAGGCTGATCGTCAAGCGCAACTTGGGGTTCTTCGTGACGGCCGACAGCCTCGCGGCGAACAACATCGTGCTCGGGACCTATCGCCACATCACTGCGCCCGAATGCAGGCAATATTTACTGCGCCAGGCGTTCGAGGAAGCAATCCATACGCACGCGTACCAGTACATCGTCGAGAGCTTGGGCTTGAACGAGGCGGAGATCTTCAATGCCTATCACGAGATCAAGTCGATCCGCGACAAGGACGAGTTCCTGATTCCTTTCATCGAGGTGTTGACCGATCCGGCGTTCAAGACCGGCACCATGGAAGCCGATCAGAAGCTGCTGAAAAGCCTGATCGTGTTCTCCTGCATCATGGAAGGATTGTTCTTCTATGTCGGTTTCGTGCAGATCCTGGCCATGGGCCGGCAGAACAAGATGACCGGTGCATCCGAGCAATACCAGTACATCCTGCGCGATGAGAGCATGCACTGCAATTTCGGGATCGACCTGGTCAACACGGTCAAGCTGGAGAACCCCCACCTGTGGACGCCGGATTTCCGCGAGGAAATCAGGGTGCTGATGAAGAAGGGCGTCGACCTCGAATACGCTTATGCCGAGGACACGATGCCGCGCGGCGTGCTGGGACTTAACGCGCCGATGTTCAAGGAATATCTGCGCTTCATCGCCAATCGCCGCTGTCAGCAGATCGGCATCGACCCGCTGTTCGAGAAGGCCGATAACCCCTTCCCCTGGATGGCGGAGATGATCGACCTGAAAAAGGAGAAGAACTTTTTCGAGACGCGCGTCATTGAGTATCAGACCGGCGGCGCACTCTCCTGGGATTAGGAAAAGCGCGCGTTGCGATGGAATCGTGCCGCATGCAGCGTAAGCACCGGGATTTGCGCCATGTGCAGCGCAGCACGCTAGTCAGCGGGGGCAGAACTTTGTATGCCGAATCGTCATCAAAACTCATAACCGGCGCGCGCTTGCGCGTTTGGCCGGTGAGAATGGAGGTGACCGATGGTCTCCGTCTGGTGGTTGGCGGTCCTGTTTTTCATAGGCGGATCCGCCGGGATCCTGGTTACCGCGCTGATGTGCATGGCAGGGTCTCTGTCAGACCCGCCGCTGCGCGTGGCGAAGCACATCAGGGTCGTATTGTCGGACGAGTACTGACGCGTCCGGGACGGTTTGCCGACGGCGACGGTTGTCGGGCTTCCACTAAGCGCCATGCTGCGCCGCCACAGCGGCGGCGTGGCGAAAAAAATTTCTGCCGCCTCTTGGCGTCGAGCGGGAGCCTATGCATGGCGAGAGTCCGGTTTGAGCCGGGCTCTTTTTTTTGCCGTGGGGTGTAACACCTTGTCAACAACAACGCCGCTCCAGCGAAGACCGCATGGATCGGATCGCGCTTCCGGGACGCGAGGCATTATTCCCGGCGTTTTGTGGAACCGACGTAGGCGAGGACTGGAGGTAAGGCGATGGTTTCCATTTGGTGGGTTTTGGCGGCATTCGTGCTCGGCGGATCGGCCGGCATGCTGCTTATGGCGCTGATGCAACTGGTCGGCGGTCTGCCGGAATCGACGACGGCGGTCGATCTGACCGGTACGCCGGGCTAGCGCTTTTCGCGTCGCGAGGACGCGGCGCGCCGGCTTTTCACCGTCGTTGGTGGATCGGACCTGTCGTCTCGATCGCGGGATTCAATCTCGCGGTGAATCCAATTCGATCGTGCACCCGGACGCGAATGATCTTCGCACCGCGTCCATCACCTCCTGGCAACGCAGCCCGTCGCTGAAATTCGGCGCCGGCGAACGCCTCTGCTCGATTCCCGCGGTGAAGTCGCGTATCAGGAGCCGAAATGCCATCAGGCGGTGATCGCGTGGGTCTCTGAACGGCGTATAACGCTCGGGCGTCGCGAGCTGGTGCCAGGCCTCGCCGTTGCGGCTTGCGGCGACAGTACCGTCCTCCATCGGATTCGGTCCCGGCTGCTCGGCCAGCAGCGTCCCAGCATCTCCCATGACGACGATCTTCGCCCCGCGCGCTGGCGTCGTCGCGAACGACGCGATCATGGTCGCGACGACGCCGCTTCTGAACGTCAGCGTAAACAGGAACGTGTCGTCGGAGTCGGCCTGGGCTATTCTGCCGGTCGCCGTGTCGACGACCTCGGGCCGCAGACCGGCCAGTCTCCCGCCGACGGCGGCGACTTCGCCAAACCAGTCGCGCAGGCCATCGATGTAATGCGAGCCGAGAGCCCCAAGCAGTCCGCCTCCGTCCGCATTGCTCGCCATCCAGCTCAGGGGCCGCGGCGTCGGCGTCACGTAGCGATCCAGGAACAACTCGACCGTGCACAGGCGGCAGCGTCCGATGTGACCATCGGCGAGCAGCTGCTTGATGTAGGCACGCTGTGGCGTGTGGCGAAATTCGTGCGCGATCATCGCCGTCAGCCCCGATGCGACGGCGGCATCGCGCATCTCCATCGCCTGACCGGCATCCATGGCGAAAGGCTTTTCGCAAAGGACGTGCTTGCCCGCGTTCAGGGCCGCGAGCGAGAGTGCATGGTGCGCTCTGGGAGGCGTGATGATCGCAACGGCGTCGATGTCGTCGCGGCGGATAAGTTCCAGGGGATCGGTGTGAACGCCGGCGATAGCCAAATCCGCCGCGGCCTTCTCTGCCTTGTCCCTGCTGCGGCTGCAGATCGCCACCACGTCCCAGCCTTCGGAGCGAAATCCCGGTACGTGGACTTGCGCGCCGAATCCGACGCCTATGACTCCGACTCTATGCTTGGATGCCAAGACTCCTCCGCTAACGAATGATGCTCATTGGATGTCGCGCAAACGGACTCAATGCCAGCTTGCCCGGCTGATCAGAAGGAACCCAAGCAGAAGACAGGCCAGCGTCGCGGGTGCCGCCAACACGCCGGCGAGAATGAATGCAAGCCCGTGCTGGCCCTTCAGGTACAACGCGTTGCTGCCAAAGACGATGACCGCCAGTCCGGCCAGAAGCGCGATCCACAGCACGATATTGAACGGCGATACCGTGCCGTCTTCGATACCGATGGCAAAAAACGCGAGGGCAACCAGCGCGGCGGCGACGTCGACGGCCCAAAGTATGCGAAACGACATCGCCGCTCCCGGATTATGCATCGCCGCCGGATGTCGTGCGGCGCGCGACGAATCGTTTCAGTTGCGGTCGTTGAATCCGGTCGAGACGTGCGAGCCGTCGCAAAAAGGCTTGTTGTTCGACGCTCCGCAGCGGCACAAGGTCATCCGATTGCGTACTTCATAGGCAAACCCATCATCGCTAAACAACGGGACGCCACCGCGCAGCCACAGCGGCCCCGAACATCCGTTGGCCGGGTCCTGGACGATGCTGATCGAGGGCTCGTATCGGGGTTCGATTCTCTGGCCGGTGGCATTTTCCCATGCCACCAGCCGTCCCGATGGACAGTCGCAAGTCTGTCGCGTGAAGCGCCCGCTGGCGTCCTGCTCCGTTGAATTCACGAGGTTCCATACCGAACCATTCGGATCGCAAAAACGCGCGGACGAGCACAGGCTTTCCGCGTCGGTCAGCGTCATCGCCGGGCCGCGTATGACTTTGGCCTGCTCTCGGTACGGCGCCCGGCTCGCCGTCTCGGTGCCGTCGAAGCCGACCCTGCCGTGGGTGCCGTCGCAGAAGGGCTTATGCGCGCTGTGTCCGCAGCGGCACAGTGCATATTGCTGCTGCCGCGGAAAGTCCCGGCCGCGCCGCCACTCCACCGACTCGCCGGCGGCATTGGCGCCGATGATGTGCTCGCCGAGAGGCAGGTTTCCGGAGACCCGATACGGCCCGTCCCTGCTGACCTGGACCCTGACGGCCGCGGAATGTTCGTCGTTCATCGGAATCTCCGGTTAGGACAACGGCTCGCGCCGCGAATCCATGCAGGCGGGCCGCGCCGTGCGCCCGCGGAGAACGCGCTCGCCCCCACCAAAACTCGGTAAACTATGCGGCAGTTCGCGATGCAATTCAACCGCCGGCGCATACCGGCCGATCTGCGTACGGCATTCATCGACCGGAGCTCACGAAATGCAGCAGCCACCCGTGCAACTTCACGAGGGCGTCGCGCGAACCGTCGCGCGGCCGCTCATCGCGCTCGCCGCATTTGCCGGAGTCGTCGCGTGCACGAGTTCGCCGCCGGCGGCCGAGCAGGCCGCCACGGCAGCCTACGCCCAGGCGATCGCGAGCCCCGTCCGCACCGACCAGGATCGGCGCACGGACCTTGCGCGTCATCCCGCGGAGTTCCTTCCCTTCGCGCAGGTGCGTCCCGGTATGCGCGTGCTGGACGTATCCGCCGGAGGCGGCTATACGTCGCAGCTCCTGGCGCTGGCCGTGGGTCCCACGGGGGTGGTCTGGGCGCAGGCGCCACAGCCTGGAGCCGCGCTCAACAAGAGGATCTCCGACCATCCGCAAGCCAATCTTCTGATCGTCGCGCGCCCCTTCGAGGACCCGGTGCCCGAGCAGGCGGCCCAGCTTGACCTCGTCACCCTGGTCCTCAACTATCACGACATCAGCTATCTGCCGGTCGATCGCGCGAAAATGAACCAGCGCTTGTTCGCAGCGCTGAAGCCGGGCGGCCGCTATGTGATCATCGACCATGCAGGACGCAGCGGCACCGGCACATCCGAGGGCAAGACGCTGCACCGAATCGACGAGGCCGTGGTCCTGGCGGAGGTGAAGAATGCCGGATTCGTGCTCGACGCGGAAGGAAGCTTTCTGCGCAATCCCGCCGACCCGCGCGACAAGACCTCGACGAGCTCGGCGATTCCCACCGACAAATTCGCGCTCCGCTTCGTCAAGCCGCGTTAAGCAAATCCTAGGCTCGCTACTCTGCGAGCGTTACCTTCAAGACGGCGATTGCGCCGAACGGGAACCGCAAACCGTGAATCATTCGACGCTTCTCTCAGCCGTTCGCGCCCAGTGGGACGCGGACATCGTTCCCGAGATCACCGAATACATCCGGATTCCGGCGAAGTCGCCGCATTTCGATCCGCAGTGGGAAAGCCACGGCCACATCGAACGTGTGATTCGAATCGCCCAGGCATGGGTGAGCAAGCAAGCCGTGCGCGGCATGACCGTCGAAATCGTCCGTTTGCCCGGCCGCACGCCGCTGCTCTATTTCGACGTATCCGGAACCGGCGATCGCACAGTACTGTTGTACGGGCACCTGGACAAGCAGCCGGAGATGACGGGTTGGCGCGCCGGATACGGTCCCTGGGACCCGTTATACGAGGACGGCAAGCTGTACGGCCGAGGCGGCGCCGATGACGGATACGCGGTCTTTGCGGCGCTGTCGGCGATCGGCGCACTGCAGGCGCAGGGGGTCGCGCATTCCCGTTGCGTGGGCATGATCGAAACCTGCGAGGAAAGCGGCAGCTATGACCTGCCTGCCTACCTCGATGCGCTCGCGCCGCGCATGGGCCGCGTCGACTTCGTCGTCGGACTCGACTCGGGTTGCGGCGACTACGAGCGCCTCTGGGCGACGACCTCGCTGCGAGGCCTGGTTGGCGGCAGCTTGAGCGTCGACGTCCTGACGGAGGGCGTTCATTCGGGCGATGCCAGCGGCATCGTCCCTTCCTCGTTCCGCCTCGCACGAAAGCTGCTCGACCGGATCGAGGATGCGTCGACGGGCCGCGTGCTTCCGCCCGAATTTCACGCGCCGATCCCCGCGGAGCGAATCGAACAAGCCCGACGGGCGGCGCAAATCCTCGGCGAAATCGTGATCGGCAAGTACCCTTTTACGGGCCAGACGAGACCGATGACCGACGATCGCGCCGAAGCGCTGCTCAATCGCACCTGGCGACCTGCGCTGTCGGTCACCGGGGCCGACGGCCTGCCGTCGATTGCCGACGGCGGCAACGTACTGCGGCCGGGGACCGCGCTCAAGCTGTCTCTGCGCCTGCCGCCCACCGTCGATGGGGTCGCGGCACTGCGTACGATGCAGAGCTTGCTCGAAGACGATCCGCCGTACGGCGCGACGGTGCGCTTCGCCGGCGAATCGGGTGCCACCGGGTGGAATGCGCCGGCGACCGCCGACTGGCTCGCGCGCGCGATCGACGAAGCCTCGTCCAGCTTTTACGGCAAGCCCGCCGCCGCGATGGGAGAAGGCGGAACCATTCCATTCATGGCGATGCTCGGCAAGCATTTTCCTGCGGCGCAGTTCCTGATCACCGGCGTGCTCGGCCCGCACGCCAACGCGCATGGCCCCAACGAGTTCCTGCACGTGCCCTATGCCTGCAAGCTGACGGCATGCGTCGCGTACGTGCTCGCCGCGCACGCAGCGCATCGCTGACCGGAAGGAGTCGCGATGGAGCCCTGGCCCGCCCTTCCCTATCCTGCGTGGAAGGACACGTGCACGACCTTGCAGTTGTGGACCCAGGTCGTGGGCAAGATCCGACTGGTCCAGACGCCGTGGGTCAACCATTCATGGCATGTCGCGTACTACGTCACCGCGCGCGGCCTGACGACCTCACCGATCCGCCACGGCGAGCGCATCTTCCAGATCGACTTCGATTTCGTCGACGATCGGCTTCTTATCCAGACCGGTGAAGGCGAGCTTCGTACGTTGCCGCTCGAGCCGCGCACGGTCGCGGACTTTTATCAGGCCGTGCTGCAGCAATTGACGGAGCTCGGACTTTCCGTCGCAATCAACACGACGCCGAACGAGCTGGTCGAAGCGATTCCGTTCGAGAAGGACGAGAAACATCGTTCCTACGATGCGGATGCCGTCCATCGCTTCTTTGCGGCGCTGTTGCAGGCCGACCGCGTGCTCAAGGAATTCCGCTCACGGTTCCATGGCAAGTGCAGTCCCGTCCACTTTTTCTGGGGTAGCTTCGCCCTCGCCGTCACGCGTTTTTCGGGTCGCGCCGCGCCCGAGCACCCAGGTGGCATACCTCATCTGCCGGATCGCGTCGCCCAGGAAGCCTATTCGCAGGAAGTCAGCAGCTGCGGCTTCTGGCCCGGCAACGACGCGCTGCCCGAACCTGCGTTTTACGCGTACGCGTATCCCGAGCCGACGGGATTCGCGACAGCCGCGGTGCGGCCGACGGGCGCCTACTACCATCCCGACTTGCGCGAATTCATCCTGCCCTACCAGAGCGTGCGCGACGCAAACGCGCCCGACGCCGCGCTCCTGGACTTTTTCCAGAGCACTTACGAAGCGGCGGCAATCGGCGGGCGGTGGGAGCGCGCAGGCATCGCGGCGGGCTGACAGCAGCGGGCATGTCGCCGGCTCCGGGCTCCGCCGGCAGACGGCAGGAATGCGCCAGCCGGGTTGTGTCGGCGAGCGGCATGCTTGCGTTGTCGCTGTTGATTGCTTAGCCTACGCACCGGCGCCGGGTGGGCGCGGGAGTGTCCGATGTTCGACCGATTCCAGAGAAGCTGGGACCTGGCCGCGGAGTGCTGGCGCCTCCTGATGGAGGACAAGGCGCTGCTGGTCTTCCCGCTGATGTCGTCGATCGCGGTGATCCTGGTCATTGGAAGCTTCGCCATTCCGCTGCTGCCGGCGTTTGGCTTCGCCGCAGGTCGGGCGCCGCACGCGCTCTCGCCGCTCGGCTATCTGGGTCTGTTCGCTTTTTACTGGGTCCAGTATTCGATCATCATCTTTTTCAATACCGCGCTGGTCGAGGTCGCGATGCATCGCTTCGACGACGAGGACGCCGGTGTCGCCGACGGTCTCAAACGCGCCGCCACCCTGCTGCCGGTGATTCTCGTTTATGCGCTCATCGCAGCCACCGTCGGCACGCTGCTTCGTGCCGTCGCCGAGCGCGTGGGTATCATCGGCAGGATCGTGGTCGGCCTCGTCGGTGTCGGCTGGACCGTCGCGACCGCGCTGGTCGTGCCCGTGCTCGCCGCCGAGAACGTGGGACCCATCGAGGCGATCGGCCGCAGCGCCGAGCTGATCAAGCGGTCCTGGGGCGAGGACATCATTGGCAACGTCGGCATCGGCATGGTCTTTGGCGCAATCGCGCTGCTGGTGGGCATGACCGGCGGCGTCCTGGTCGTCGCGGCACTGGGGAACCGGGAGTGGACGCTGGGCGTCGTACTTCTGGTGGCGGTCGTGCTGGCAGTGAGCCTGGTCATGCTGGCTCAGGCGACGCTGCAAGGCATCTACTCCGCCGCCCTCTACCGCTTCGCCACCGGCGATCCGGCAAGCGGCGGCATCGACCGGAGCTTGCTCGAGAATGCTTTCAGAACGAAGGCCTAAGGCGAGGAGCCAGCCCGGACGCTCGATCGCCGAATTCCGCTTCTACGAGGAGTTGAACGACTTCCTCCGCCCCGAACTGCGCAAGCGCAGTTTCAGTCATGCCTTCAATGGAACGCCGGCTGTCAAGGACGCCATCGAGGCAATCGGCGTCCCGCATGCGGAAGTCGATCTGGTGTTGATCGACGGCGAGTCGGTCGGCTTCGGGCGACACCTCCGCCACGGCAACCGGGTTGCCGTGTATCCCGTTTTCGAGCGCCTCGACGTGAGCTCGCTGACCCGGCTGCGACCGCGGCCCTTGCGGCGGACTCGCTTCGTGCTGGACGTACACCTCGGGACTCTCGCGCGTTATCTCCGCCTTCTGGGCTTCGACACGCTCTATCGCAACGACTACGGCGACCACGAGATCGTGCGTCTCGCCCGCGGCGAGTCACGCATCATCCTGACGCGCGACAAGGGCCTGCTCAAGCACGGCGCGGTCACGCGCGGCCGCTGGATCCGCAGCACGCGACCCCTGGAGCAGATCCGCGAGACCCTGGACGCATTCGATCTGATCGGCAACGTCCGTCCGTTCACGCGATGCCCGGTTTGCAACGGGAGCCTGCGCCGACTCAGCCGCCAGAAAGCATCCATGCTCGTGCCGGCACGAGTGCGCGAACGGCACCGCCAATTCGCGCGCTGCGTAGGATGCGAACGGATCTACTGGCCCGGCACGCACGCGGACCGTATCCGCGCCGCGTTGCCGGGCGCCGCGCTCGACGGGGGCCGGCGCCCTTCTCTTCACCGTCAGTAGTGATCGCCTCGGTAGCGATAGTCGCGATCGTAGTACCGGCCGTAGTAGTGGCGGTGGCCATCATAGTAGGCATCGTACGGCACGACCACGCACCCGCCGAGCGTGGTCGCGGCAAGCAGGAACAAGATGAGGCGTTTCATGATCTATCCTCCGTATACCCTCACGCTTTTTTTTGACAACGCGTTCCGAAATTCGATCTCGCCCAGAGTTGCAACAAAATATCTGAATGGATAACTCATTGTTCCAGGTGATCATTCTGGCCGCCGGGGTTGGATCACGCCTCGGCGATCTCACCGCCCGGAGATCGAAGGCTTTGCTCGATCTCGGGGGCGTCTCGCTGTTGGAACGGGCGATCGAGTTCGCGGCGAGACTGGGCGCTCACGACATCATCATCGTCGGCGGATATCGCATCGATCAGCTCCGCGCGGCGGTTGCCGCTCTGCGCAGGCCCCGCATCCGGCTGGTCGAGAACGCCAACTATGAGGCGGGCAATCTGTTGTCGGTCCAGGCGGCGCTGCCGAGCGTGCATGGCTCGTTCTGCCTGACCAATGTCGATCATGTATTTTCCGCCGCCGCGGCGCGGCGCGTGCTGTCGGCGATCGACGACGATATCACCGCATTCTGCGAATTCGAGCGTCGTCTCGAGCCCGACGAAATGAAAGTCGTCGTCGACGCCGATGGCAATCTACGTCGCATCGCCAAGGGGCTCGGCGTTTTCGACGGCGGGTACAGCGGGCTGACCTACGTCCCCCGGGGCCATCTCGGCGGCTACCGGGCCGCGGTCGAGCAGACTGGCGCGCTGAAAGGTGACGCAGCCGTGGCCGAACAGGCGCTGCAGACGCTCGCCGATACTGGAGCGCGCATTCGCGCCGCCAGTCTCGACGGTGTCGAATGGTGCGAAATCGACACGCCGCTCGACTTCCGCCGCGCCCAGGAGTTCGTGGCTGCCGGCGCCATTCGGTGAGCGCGTACGGGCGCGCGGCTCCGGCGTCCTCAGGCGCGTGGATGTTCGATTGCCGGTAATCTCTCGCGGTGTTGCGGTCGCTTTTCATCCGCATCACATCGATCATCTCGCGCCCTGGTGCGCAATCCTCGACGTTCCGATGCTCGTCTGCGAGGCCCCGGGCCAGCGGGATGCCGCACAGTGCTATCCCGGGCTCAAGCTGGTCGGCATGCACGACGTAACGACGCCTGGCGGCCTCGCGCACATGATCGACGCCGTGCGCGAACTCCGCCCGCGCGTCGTCCTGTACTCGCATCTATTCGACCGGCAGACGCTGCGGGATCTCTTCGGAGCCGGTCGCGCCAGTCCCCGCATCGTGCATTGCCCGCATGGATTCTCGGAAAAGCGACAGGACTATGCGACGCGTATCGCGCAGCAGGACGTCGCTCTGCTGTACGGCCAGCACGCGCTCGATCAACTGGGCGCTCTGGGCGTCGCTTCGATGTCCTGCAAGGTCGTGCTGACCGGCAACGTGCGCCGTGGCTACTATCTCGCACACCGCAATTTTTTTCGGAGTCAGCTGAATCGATTCGGATTGCAAGAGGGCGACGGCCGGCGCACGATCCTCTACGCTCCCACGTGGAACGACGCCGTCGGTTCCTCGTCGTTCGTCAGCGCCTTCACGTCGTTTGCGCAAAAGCTGCCTGCCGGCTCGCGCCTTGTCGTCAAGACGCATCCGCACCAGGAATACGAGGCCGCGGAACTGGACCGGCTGCTCGCCGATTACCGTGGCCGCGACGACATCCAAGTGTTGAGGAACAATCCGCTGACCTTCCCCTTGCTCGACATGGCCGACGTTTACGTCGGCGACATGTCCTCGCTCGCGTACGATTTTCTGGTGTTCGACCGCCCGATGTACTTCCTGAATCAGACGGCGGGCGGCATCGCCGATGCGCGTGAGTCGCGACTGTTTCGCTGCGGCACGCCGATCGACCCCTCCGGATACGCCGACATCTATTCGATCATCGAAAGCACGCTGGAAAAAGATGCCGCTTTTTCGGGGGCGAGGGCCGAGCTCTACCGCTACACGCATGCCCCCGGCGTGAGCGAGGCCGGCGCATGCGCGCAAATCGCAGCGGCCTGCGGCGGCCCTGCGCCACGATGGTTGCGCGGCGATTAGACAAACCCTCGCCTCGCTGAAAGCGCGCCTCGCGACGGTGCATCGGCGCGCTCTCGATGCGGACCTTGCGGCCTAGGCGGATCCCATCGCGCCGGCCGAGCCCAGCAGATCGCGCGGATCGCGTAGCGCGGCCCGCGCGGGCGCGGCCTGGTCTCCGGATTCCTCGATGCGCTTGACGTCACCGCTCAACTCACCGCCCTCGGCGACGATCAACTTGCCGTAGCGGATCTTGCCCGACACCCGGCCCGTGCCATGCACGACCAGCCGCGTGCGCGCGGTCAATTCGCCGGAAAAATCGCCGTGAACCTCCGCCACATCGATCAATGCGGTTCCCTTGAGCGTTCCGGGCTTGTCGATCTGCATCGCCTTGCTGTGCACCGTGGCTTCGACATGGCCTTCGATGACCAGCACGTCGCAATCGGAAATCTCCACGCCTTTGAGCTTGATATTGACGCCGATGAACAGCTTGCTTCCCGGAGCGTCGGCGCCGGCTTGCGGCGTCGGTGCGGAGGTCCGCGGGGGCGTCGTCGGTGCAACTGCGTCGGTCGGCGTCGGCATCGCCGCCGCGGACCCCTGCTCGCGTGTCGCAATCGCCGCCTGTCCCTGCGAGCGCGGCATGCCGGTCGACGCGGCGCGCGCGGGAGCGATCGGTGGATCGTAGAGCGCGGGTTTCAACCCGGACCTGCCTGCGTCCTTGATGTCGGCGGGGTGGTCGCGGCGAGTGAAATTGAGCATTGCTTCTCCTTCCAGACGTGATCACATCATGACAGTGTCATTTTTCGGACAATTATTCCCTTTTACGCTGCTGAAGGCAATACCGTTCTTTTCACCGGGCGGCGCGTCAGCGCGCGCTTTTGCTGGCGCGGTCTCGGTTGATCTTCGCGTCTTCCTGCTTCGCGTCGCGCATCGCTTCCGGCTCCAACGTCTCCGCGTCGACGTTCAGCTTGATGAACACCGCCCATGCCGCCAATAGCGCGGCGGCCATCAATCCGACGCTCGCCGCGTAGGGCAGGCGCGACGGGTCCTCGCGGCTGTAGTGGAACACCGCAACCAGCGCCTCGATGGTCAGCGCGACGACCAGAACGACCATGAAACGCGACAGGAAGCGCCGCACGCGCGTCGGCGCGCTCATGTGCGCTTCGCGCTGCACCTCCTCTTCGGCGATCGTCTGGCCGAGCTGCAGGGAGGCGACGGCAATCGTCAGCAGCGCAATGGCATCGAGCACCTTGCCCAAGCGTCCGTCGACCGAGCCTTCGCCGGGGGCGACGACTTGCCACAGATCATAACCCGCGAACGCCAGCAGCGCACCGGCGCAAAGCACGAACAGGCCGCTGATGATCAGGTGGCCGGCGGGGAATATCTTGTGGAAATAGCTCATCGAGCCCCCTGTCCATTCGCTCGCGCACGGTCGGCACCCACTGCATCGCCGACCATCCTATTATTGCACCGCGCGCGTTCGCCGGGGTTCCCGCGCACCGGCCGGGCGCCCGCCCTTGCGCCGACGATAACGGCCCATCAGCGGCGGGATCGAGACGCCGTGCGCGACGATCGAGCTCACGACGGTCACAAGCGTCAGGCCGACAATCGTCGGGGCGACGGCGTCCGGCAAGCCCCGATTGACCGCATAAAGCAGGTAATAGATCGAGCCGATGCCGCGAATCCCGAACCAGGCGATCAGCGGGAGCTGTATGCCGGACGCCATGGCCGGCGCGCCGGCGACCAGGATGCTGAGCGGCCGGATAACCAGCAGCAGGAGCGGGACGAACCAGAACGCGCTGGCTGGTACTTTCGCATAGGAGAACATGGCGCCAACGACCAGCACCATCGCCACTTCGGCGAATCGCTCGAGTTGCTCGTCGAAACTCAGGACCGCGTGCGCCATATGTGCCGGCGCTTTGACCGGGTGGGTCGCGCTCGCCGGTGCGGATGCTTCGGCCAAATCGACTTCGGCCGCGGCGCCTTGCGTGAGCGCCACCGGCAGGTGCCGGTGCGACGATGCGCGTCGCGCCGGCCTCATTCGCGTCAGGGCGAGGCCGGCGGCGAAAACCGCGAGAAACCCCGACGCGTGTGCCAAGAGCGCGATGCCGTAGACCAGTGCGATGAGTCCCAGCGCAACGAACTCGTTAAGACCGATCGCCAACCGATGCCGAGTGCGCAAATGCAGGATGAGCGTGCTTACGGCTGCGCCGAGCAGCCAGCCGATCGCGAGCCCGCCGCATACGCCCCACAGGACGTCGACCAGCAGCCACCGAGCGCCGGCAGCGCCCAGCTCGTGCAGTCCCAGCAAGCCCATGCCGAGCAGCACCAGCGGCAGCGCTGCGCCGTCGTTGAGCCCCGCCTCACCGCTCAAGCTGAAGCGGAGTAGATCGCGGTCGCGCGGATCGTCGAGCTGAACGTCCGCTGCCAGCACGGGGTCGGTGGGCGCCAGAATGGCGCCCAGCAGGATGGCCGCCCCCAGCGGCAGCGCGAGCCACAGCACGCCGGCCGCCGCAACCAGGGCGACCGTTGCCACCATCGCGGCGGTGGCGAGACTGACCGGCAGACGCCATCGCCGCTCGCTGAGCGGAACACTGATCCTGAGCGCGGTCACAAAAACCGAAATCAAGACGGCCGTTTCGGCCAGGCGCTCGAGCAGCGGCGAATAAGCTTTCGGATCGGGCAGCAGCATGCCGGCGCCGCTCGGGCCGAGCGCGAAGCCCGCGCCGAGGTAGAGCATCGCCGGACTGAGCGGCATGCGCTCCATCCAGGTGCCGACGAAGGCCATCGCGATCAACAACAAGCCGGCGAGCAGCGCCCACAGCGCAAAAGTATTCGTCATCATGGATGTTTGACCGCTCAGACTGCGGCGCGCTCGAAAAAGTGCGCGTCCCTTGCCGCGCCGGCTCGATCGCGCCGCGGCAACGCTGCCAAAGTTGTAATTTTTACGAGCCGAGCGCCGACGGCGGTCAGTAACGCACGACCGCGCGGATCGATTTGCCCGCGTGCATCAGCTCGAATCCCTCGTTGATGCGCTCGAGCGGGAGCACATGGGTGATCAGGTCGTCGATGTTTATCCGGCCATCCATGTACCAGTCGACGATCCTGGGCAGATCCGTGCGTCCGCGCGCGCCTCCGAATGCCGTGCCTTTCCACGTCCTGCCGGTGATCAGCTGGAAGGGGCGCGTCCGGATTTCCTGACCCGCGCCCGCGACGCCGATGATGATCGCGACTCCCCACCCGCGGTGGCAGCATTCGAGCGCCTGGCGCATGACGTCGACGTTGCCGATGCATTCGAACGTGTAATCGGCGCCGCCGCCCGTCAACTCGACCAGGTGCGCCACCAGATCCGCCCCCGCTGCACGCGAGTCGACGAAATGGGTCAGCCCGAGCTTGCGCGCGAGCGGTTCCCGCGCGGGGTTGAGATCGACGCCGATGATCATATTGGCGCCCGCGAGGCGCGCGCCCTGCACGACGTTCAGTCCGATCCCGCCCAGGCCGAACACGACAACGTTGGCACCCGGCTCGACTTTCGCCGTGTTGATCACCGCGCCGATGCCGGTCGTCACGCCGCACCCGATATAGCAGACTTTCTCGAACGGAGCGTCCTCTCGTATCTTCGCCACCGCGATTTCGGGAAGCACGGTGAAGTTGGCGAAGGTCGAGCAGCCCATGTAATGGTGAAGCGGCTCGCCGTCGAGAAAAAACCGGCTGGTGCCATCGGGCATGACGCCCTTGCCCTGCGTCCCGCGGATCGCCGTGCACAGGTTGGTCTTGCGCGACAGGCACGATTTGCACTGGCGGCATTCGGGCACGTACAGCGGGATGACGTGATCGCCGCGGCGGACGGTGTTCACGCCCGGGCCGAGGTCGACGACGACACCCGCGCCCTCGTGGCCGAGGATCGCGGGGAAGAGGCCTTCGGGGTCGGCGCCGGACCGCGTGAATTCGTCGGTATGGCAGATGCCCGTCGCCTTGAGCTCGATCAGCACCTCGCCTTCGCGCGGCCCGTCCAGCCGGACGGTCTCGATCGACAGCGGTGCTCCGGCGCGGTGCGCAACGGCGGCGCGAACGTCCATGTTCTCTCCGGCAATCGTGCATTGTTGCGAAGACGCGGGGCGTTGTAAACAGCGCTTGCGCCCGGGATATTCCGCGCGCTGCCGCCAGCAAGCGAACCCTGCGGCGCCGCGCGCAGCCCATCCCCGCCG
Organism: Casimicrobiaceae bacterium; assembly: GCA_036493675.1. Classification (GTDB taxonomy): domain Bacteria; phylum Pseudomonadota; class Gammaproteobacteria; order Burkholderiales; family Casimicrobiaceae; genus PALSA-1003. The sequence goes on along the minus strand of DASXPJ010000035.1, from coordinate 298,882 downwards.
CCGACTGCCGGTGCGCGCCAATGCGGTGTATCTTAGTCAGGCCGTCACAGCATCGCCTGTTCCGGCAAGGTCACACGATCCATGTCCAAGGAGGAATGCAATGAGCGCGCAGCTGGGAAGACGTAAATTCATCGCCGGGATGGCGATATTGGCGGGAGCCGCCGTTTTGGGAGCCTGCGCCACGTCGATGGGGACGATGGGCGCCATGTCGAATACGCAAACCCTGACGCTGTCCGGAGCCAATGAAGTGCCGCCGGTCGTTGGATCGCCGATGTCGGGCACCGCGACGGTGACCATCAATCCCGATCGCACTGTCAGCGTCAAGGTCGTCGTAACCGGCATGACCGCGACTGCGTCGCATATTCACGAAGGCGTGGCGGGGGTCATCGGACCGGTGATCGTGCCGTTCACCAAGACGGGCGACAATACGTTTGCCTCCGCCGAAGGCGCCAAGCTGACCGAGAGCCAGTACGCGGCTTACAAGGCGGGTAATCTGTACGTTAACGTGCACAGCGCCGCGCATCCGGTTGGCGAAATCCGCGCGCCGATCAAGCCTCTCTGATCGCGCCCTTCGGGCGCTGGTCGTGCCTAAAGACGCGCCGCAGGCGGCGCGTCTTTTTTATTTTCGGCGCGATCGGTGCGGCAGTCGCAGCTCATCGTCGGCGCTTCCGCGTCGCCCCATCGGGATGCCGCGGCGCCCTCTATTGCCCTGCTGCGGCCGCTGCGTCCAGTTCCTTTTCGATGCGTCCGAAACGCTCGGCGACCTGGGCTCGATCGTCGCCCAAGGTCGCGCGCGCGGCCAGCAGGTCGAGCGTGCTGCCGTCATCGGCTTCGACGCGCCGTGGATCACCGGCGTGCGCTTCGACCTCGGCGATCCCTGAATCGAGTGCGCGCAGACCGGCGTCGAGCTGCGCGAGCGCCGCCGCCTGTCGCGCCGTCAGCGCCGAGCGGACGCGGAGGTATTCGTCTCTGGACGCCGCCTGATCCCAGTGCCGAGTTGCCTCGGGCGGCTCGCTGACGATCACCGGAACGCTTACCCTCCAGTGCTCTTCTTTCCAGGCCCAGCGCGGTACGTTGATCGGGAACAATTGGGTCTTCCACCGCCAATCCGGCATATCGAAGACGAGGTGCTGCGGGCGCGCGACGATGACCGGCAGGTCGGCATACACGTTGCGCCAGACCGTGAGGCACTCGTTGGACACCGACCAGTCGACGTACTTGCAACTGAATTCGGGATAGGTTGCGATGATCCGGCGCTCGGTCCGCACCGCGGGCCCCTCGTAGTCCCAGCGCTGCGGCCGCGTGAAGCCGGTCGGGGCCCTGAATACGAATTCGCGCTGCTCGATCGTGACGACCGGCACGCGCACGGTCCAGCGAAATTCGCGGGTTCCCGGGTATACGACGGTTGCCGGCGGAAAACGAACGCTGTCGCCCGATTCCTCGCTGCCTGCGGTCTGTGTCATCGCGGCCGCGCCCGTCGCGATCAACGCCGTCAACGCCAGCAGGGTCGCGCTGACGTATCGTCCCCTCGGTCGCATTCCTTCCTCCATCATTGTGGCCTCAGCCGTACGACAGGCAATTAGGATCATGGTGCCATTATCTCGCGTGAAAGCACCGGTGCGGTCAAGGATGCACGATCGAGCGTATCGCATGCTGTGTCGACGGGCACGGGCGGCACCGGCATCAACGCGTCATTCCGCCAACAGGAAATCGCGGCTATCCTCGAGAAAATCCGGCCCGGTGTCGGAGCGCACGGCGGTCCCGACGCCTTGCGCCGTCAGGACCTCCAGCAGCAACGCGCTCGGCACGCCGCCGTCGATGATGTGCACCGAGCGCACGTCCTCTCGCACCGCCTGCAGCGCGGCGGCAAGACGGGGCCGCATGCCGCCGGCGACGGTACCGTCGCGCAGCAACGCGTCAGCCGCGCTCGCCTTGAGAATGTAGACGAGCTTGCCGGCACGATCGAGGATGCCTGGCACGTTGGTCATCAAAATCAGTTTTTCCGCCTGCAGGGCGCGCGCCAGGCGCCCGGCGAGAAGGTCCGAGTTGATGTGGTAGGCGGTGCCGTCGGCGCCGACGCCGATCGGCATGATCACGGGAATGAACTTGCGCGAGAGCAGCAGCTCGACGATGCCGGTATCGATGCTCTCGATATCGCCGACGAAACCCAGCTCGGGACCCGCCTCGCCGCCTTCGTCAGTGGGCAGCGCCATCGGACGGGCGTGGATGAAGCGTCCGTCCTGCCCGTCGAGTCCCACCGCTCTGCCGCCGTATCGGTTGATCAGTCCGGTCAGCTCCTGATTGAGCTCGCCCAGCGCCATCTCGACCAGGGTCAGCGTGCGCTGGTCGGTGATGCGCAAGCCGCGATATCGCCTGGTTTCAATGCCAAGCTGCCGCGCGAGCTCGTCGATGCGCCACCCGCCGCCGTGCACCACGACCGGCTTCATGCCAACCAGACGCAGCAAAGCGACATCGCGCGCGAATCCTGCCTTGAGCTCGGGCTCGGCCATCGCGTTGCCGCCCAGGCGAATGACCAGCGTCTTGCCGTGATAGGCGCGAATGTACGGCAGCGCTTCGGCGAGGACACGGGCTTTGGGATTGGCGGCCATGATGAATCAGCGCGAGTCTACACGTCCGTCTCGGGAGCGCTTCCCGGCCATGACCGGCGCGCCGTCAACGATAGCCGGCCGCCTGCAATTCGAACAACTCCGCGTAGCGCCCGCCTTCGGCGAGCAGCTCGTCGTGCGTGCCCACCGCCTCGATTCTACCGCCGGCCAGCACGACGATGCGATCGGCCATCCGTACGCTGGAAAAGCGATGCGAGATCAGCATCGCGGTCTTGCCCCTGCTCAATTCCTTGAACCGCTGAAAGATCTCGAATTCCGCGCGCGCGTCGAGCGCTGCCGTCGGCTCGTCGAGGATCAAGAGCTGCGCGTCGCGCATGTAGGCGCGGGCAATGGCGATCTTCTGCCATTCGCCGCCGGACAGGTCGATGCCGGTCCGAAAGCGCTTGCCGATGATCTGCTCGTAGCCCTGCGGCAAGCGCCGGATCAGGTCATCTGCCAGACTCTGCTTTGCCGCCGCCGTGATGCGTGCGCGATCTTCACGCGCCTCGATGCGTCCGACGGCGATGTTCTCCGCTGCCGTCAGGTGATAGCGCACGAAGTCCTGAAAGATCACGCCGACGTTCGCGCGCAGGGTAGCGAGGTCGTATTCCCGCAGGTCGTTCCCGTCGAGCAGGATTCGCCCCTCGTCGGGATCGTAGAGCCGGGCGAGCAGCTTGACCACGGTGGTTTTGCCCGCGCCGTTCTCGCCGACCAGCGCGAGAACTTCACCGGCGCGCAGCGTGAAGCTCAAGCCGCGCACCGCCCAGCGCTCGGACCCCGGGTAGCGAAAGCCGACGTTCTCAAATTGGATTCCGTCCCGAAGCGGCACGGGAAACGGCCGCGGATCGCGCGGCGACACGATTTCCGGCGTGATATCGAAAAACGAGAACAGATCGTCGAGGTACAGCGCCTGACCGGCGACCTGCGAGAAGCCGATCAGCATGTTCTCGAGCAGCGTGCGCAGACGCCGGAAGGAACCCGACAGAAACGTGAGATCGCCGATGCTGAAGTCACCGTGCAACGTGCGCCAGACGATATAGGCGTAGGCGAAGTAATAGGCGATCGTCCCGACCGCGGCCAGCAGCCCACCCCATCCGGCGCGACGCAGCGCGAGCGTCCGGTTGGCGTCGTAAAAATCGCCCGCCAGCCGACGATATCGATCGATGAGGAAGCGGTTGAGCCCGAATATCTTCACTTCCTTGGCCGTCTCGGCGCTGGCGGCGGTCTGGCGCACGTAATCGATTTCGCGCCGCTCGGCTGTTCGCGCATAGTTGAGCGAGTAGCTTTGCGCATTGAAATGCGCCTCGCCGACGAACGCGGGCACCAGTGCCACCGCCAGCAGCGCGATGAGCCACGGTGCGTAAACGATCAGGCCGGCGCCGAAGCTCACGATGGTCACCAGATCCTGAACCTGTCCGAACAACTGACCGATCAGCGTCATCCGGCCCGAAGCCTGTCGCCTCGCGCGATCGAGTCGGTCCTGCAATTCGCTGTCCTCGAAATCCTCGAGGTCGAGTGTCGCCGCGTGTTCCATCAGCCGAAGGCTGGTGACGTTGCTGAATTGTTCCGATAGCAGCGAATCGAGCAGGGAAACGGTGCGCCCCAGGATGTCCGATGAAACCGCGAGGGCGAACTCGAGCAGCAGGAGCCCACCGATGCGGCTCAACAGTCCCGCGGCAATCCATTGCTCGAGGGTTTCCGGCGGATGGGGCGTCCGCGCCAGAACGATGACTTCGTCGATAATGAGTTTGCCCACGTAGAGCGTCGCCACCGGCAGCAACGCCCTGGCGAGACGCAGCACGCATTCGCCGACCGCAAGCGATGGACTGGTCTGCCAGACGAGCTTGACGAACGGCGGCAGGTTGCGCAGCGCGCCGACCCGCTCGCGCAACGACCGCGGTCCTGGCGATTCGGGTTGCCCGGGGATGGCGGTCTGGGTCGCACGTCCCCCCATCGTATAGTGCTTGGGCATGAAGACGACCGTTCAGTCGCCGTTGCGAATCGCCATTGGCATCACCCCACGACCATGTCCGGCGGCGATTTCTGCGGCGGCACCTGGTCCCGTCCCGAGACGCCGGGCGCGATCGCCGATGTCGGCGTCAGTCTTACGCCGAATCATCATTCGGCCGATTACTCCGCGGTCGGGCCGACGGCAGAATGCAATCATCGTCTTGCCACCGCCGGAGGATCCGATGAGATTTCCTGTTTCGACAGTCGCGGTCGCCGCCTTCGCTTTGAGCGGCGCGATGCTTTGTAGCGCGCAGACCCTACCCGATACCATGACGCCGCCGGCCGCGGCGCGTGGCGCCGCACACGATTGCGACGGCATGGTCGGCAGCGCGCTCGAAACGTGCCGGCAACTCAACCGCAGCATCGATGTACCCGCGCCCGCCGGCGCGGACAGGATCAACGACTGCAGCGGCATGAGCGGGGCGCCGTTGCTTGATTGTCGTCGTCTGAACGAGGCCGAAACAACGGCGCCACGCAGCGGCGCGGGCGCCGACGACGACTGCAGCGGCCAAGTGGGCGACGCGCTGAAGGCCTGTCGGACGCTCAACGGCCAGCCCATCGAGGAGTCAAAATGAAGCGCAAGGATGACAAGGTGCATGGCGAAGGCAATTACAAGGCGGCGCGGGAGTTCGATGCGGCCGAAGCGGCTTTCGCAAGATCAGGGCGGGTGGACAAGGCGGCGCGCGACGCAGCCCCGAAGTCGCCTGCGGAGGAAGCCGAGCTCGCGCGAGCCGAGCAGGCGGGGCGGCAACCGGGCCGCGGCGACGATCGGACGCCGGGGCGCCGCACTTCCGGCAAGGCGCGCGGCTAGATCGGCGCAAGCGGCGGCGAGCGCCTGCCCTCGCCGGTTCGCTTGGCGTCGGCGGCGCTCCTATTCGAGCTTGATCTCGCCGTCGAATTTGACCTCGATCTTCAGGCCGGGAACCACCAGCGACACGTAGGCTGGAAATTGCTCGCGGCCGGCGATCGAGCCATCCGCGATGGACCGAGCAACGGCTTGCTCGATTTCCCGTTGCGAGTTGATGCCCACCATCTTCAGAAACTTGCGGATGCTCAGATTGAAGGTTTCTTCGTCCATTGGCGACTCCCGAGACGGAGCGTGACCTGGCACGCGACCGCGGTGTTTATTTGAGCCAGGTTTCGACGATGTGGTCGTATTCGCCGCTGGCCTTGGCCAGATGCATCCACTGGTCGACCCAAGCCTTGAGAACGATGTCGCCGCGCGGCAGCAAATAAGCCATCTCGCCGTACTGCAGGGGCTTGGTCGGATTGACCGCGCAAAGCCCGGGCCTCAACCTCTGCTGCACCACTGCCTCGACCGATTCCGAGATCATGACGTCGGCGCGGCGGCTCAGTATTTCGTCGAAGATCTTGGTGTTGTCGTCGAAAATGACGATTTTCGCCTGCTTGAAATTGGCGCGCGCAAAGCGTTCGTTGCTGCCGCCCGGGTTCTCGATCACCGTGACGTCGGGCTTGTCGATGTCGGCGATCGTCTGGAATTTTCCGACGTTCTCGCAGCGCGTGATCGGCGCCTTGCCGTTGACCATATAAGGCTCGGAGAAGAACGCCCGCTTCTGCCGGTCCAGCGTCACCGAAATGCCGCCGACGGCCAGGTCGCATTTCTCGATGAAATCGTCCATCAGCTTGGGCCAGCTGGTCTTGACGAACTTCGCCTCGACGCCGAGCGCCTTGGCCATCGCTCGCGCGATGTCCACATCGATCCCCTCGAAGGCAGCGTCTTGCCGGGCCACGCTGAACGGCTTGTAGTCGCCCGGCGTACAGACGCGAAGCGCGCCGCTTTTCTGGATCGCGTCCAGCCGGGATTCCTGGGCGAGGGCCGGCTGCCCGATAAGGCCGGCCAGCGCGAAGACGACGAGGAGCCTCATCATTGTCTACTCCGGACAAAACTGCGGCGACGGCCATTGTGGCCTGCGGAATCGATTATAGGTCACAAGCCGGGCTCCGACCCGATTGCAGGGCTGTGACCGCCTATGCTATTGTCATGAACGACCTCGGACCCACGGGCTGGCATGAAGATCCGGACGCTCGTCACCCAGCGGCGATACTACGGCATGGAAGCGGTGGCTCTGCGCGCCGCGATGGCACGCGTGCTCTCGCGCGTCGCGGGAGAGCCCGCGGGGACGGCGCGGGTCAGTCGCCGTCACCTGTGCTCGGATTTCGCACTCGATCCCTCAGCCCCCGATGAAACGCTCGATCTGCTGGTCGCCGACGGCCTGCTCCGACCCCCGGACGAGAACCAAGCCGACTTCACGCTGACCGAGCGCTTCTTCGAATACGCGACCGCACGGGTCGTCGAACCGCTGCCGCGCGAGCGTGCGAGGCAACTGCTGGGCAAGGCATGCGCGCTGGCGGCCCACATCAACGCGGAATGGAAGACCAATCCGCTCGAGATCGCGGCCCTCGCGCCGTTCGGCAGCTACATCAGCCAGGAAAAGCTGCTCGCCGAGCTGCCGCTCGGCATGGTCGTGCGACCGCGATGCGTGTCGCGCCGGGCCCGATGGACGCGCCTGGCGACGCGCAAAGACGGCGCAAGGCAAATCCGCGCCGCCATTCGCGAGCTGAGCACTTTTTTCCACATCCGCATGGTCAGCGACCCCCGCTTGCTGCCGCAACCGTTTGCCGTCGTCTTTCACGACAGCGGCGACGACGACGCCGATTTCTCGTCCCAACCGGATCAGCCTGCGACCGAATCGCGCGCCTGAAAACGGGCCCGCCGTCCCGGGTGAGCCGCGGCCCGGCGCCCGCTGCTACACTGGCCGATGACCGCGAAACTGCAGGCAAGCTACGACGAATTTCCGTACCTGAGCTTGCCGTTTCCGCAATCGCATCCGGACCGGATGGCGACGCTGGGGCGGCTGCACGGGCTTCGCCCGGCAGCGGTGGATGCGTGCCGCGTTCTCGAAATCGGGTGCGCTTCCGGCGGCAATCTGATTCCCATGGCCGCGGCTTTGCCGCGATCCCGCTTTACGGGGATCGATTTCTCCTCCATGCAGGTGCGCGAGGGAGCCGCCGATGTGGCGACGCTCGGGCTCGGCAACATCGAGCTCGTCCCCTTGGACCTGCTCGATCTCGCCGATCAATTCGGGGAGTTCGACTACATCATCGCGCACGGCGTCTACTCGTGGGTGTCTCCCGGCGTGCAGGAAAAACTGCTCGAGGCGTGCGCGCGCCTGCTCGCGCCCGACGGCATCGCCTACGTGAGTTACAACACCCTCCCCGGGTGCGGCATCCGCGGAGTGATCCGCGACGCGATGCGGTATCACACGCGGCAATTCCCCGACGCCAGGACGCGTGCGCGGCAGGCGCGGGCAACCCTCGACTTCATGGCGCAGGCGGTGGAAGAAGCGCAGGCTCCGTACGCGATGATGGTGCGCTCGGAGGCCGAGCAATTGCGGCGCAAAGACGATTATTACCTCCTGCACGATCATCTCGAGGAATTCAATGAAGCGCTTTTTTTTCACCAGTTCGCCGACCGGGCGGCACGCCATCGCCTCGGCTTCCTCGCCGAGGCCGATTTCCGGATGATGCGGGCCGAAGGGCTCGCGCCGGAGGCAGCTCGCACGCTGGATCGAATGGCGCCCGGGATTCTCGAGCGCGAGCAGTTCATCGATTTTCTGCACAATCGCAGCTTTCGCCAGACGCTGCTGGTCCGCGACGCCGTGCCCATCGACCGGACGCACCCGACGCAGCACCTGGCGTCGCTCTGGGTCGCGTCGGCGGCGCGCGCGACAGACACCGATGCCGCCGCGCACTCGGCGGCGCCGCAGCACTTTCGCATGCCCGATGGCAGCGGGTTGCGCCTGCTGCAGCCGATATCCAAGGCCGCGATGTCGGTACTCGCCGCGCGCTGGCCGGCGCCGGTTCCGTTCGCCGACCTGTCCGCGATGGCCGCCGGGCGCCTCGGACGGTCCGGTGATGTACCGGACGCTCAGCGCGACGCGCTGGCGTCTGACCTGTGGCAGGGGTTCATGGCCGGTGTCGTCGAGCTGCACGCGGTCCGTCCCGCGTTCGTGGTCGAATGCGGGGACAGGCCGCAAGCCGGTCTCGTGCCTCGTCTGCAGGCAAGTCGCAGCCCGAATCTGACCAATCTGCGCCACGGGGTCATCACTCTGGATGATGCCGACCGCCAGTTGCTCTGTCTTCTCGATGGAAGCCGTACGCGGCGCTCGCTTGCCGCCGAGGTTTACGGCGGAGCACCCTCCCCCGAGGCCGCGCTGGACAAGGCGTTGGCGCGGCTCGCGCGGCAGGCGCTCCTCGTGCAATGATCGGGCCCGGCGGACTCGCTCGCCCTGGAGCGCGCCAACGCGTCGCGACCCACGAGAGCGGCGCGCCATGGAGGTAGGCATGCGGAGCAATCCGGTCAAGAATGCTTTGGAAAACGGCGGCCGCGCCATCGGTGCGATGGTGTTCGAATGCTTCGTTTCCGGCCTGCCGCAGATCTGCAGGAATGCCGGGGCCGAATTCGTTCTCTACGACATGGAGCACACCGGCCTGGGCTTCGAATCGCTGAAGACGCAGGTCGCGCTCTGCCGCGGCCTCGACATCGTGCCGATGACCCGCGTCCCGCGCGGCGAATATCATTTCGTCGCCCGCGCGCTGGACATCGGCGCGCTCGGCGTCATGGTGCCGATGGTGGCGACAGGCGCGGAGGCCGAACAGATCGTATCCTTCTCGCGCTATCCGCCGCAGGGTCGGCGCGGCGCCGCATTCGGCTTTGCGCACGATGATTACCAGGGCGGCGATGTCGTCGCCAAGATGGCGTCGCTGCAAGAGCGCACGATGATGATCGCGCAGATCGAAACGGCCGAAGGCCTCGACAACGTCGAGGCGATCGCCGCAGTCCCCGGGATCGATGCGCTGTGGATCGGTCAGTTCGATCTGACCAATTTCCTCGGCATTCCGGCGCAATTTCGCCATCCGGCGTATCTCGCCGCGGTCGATCGCGTGCTCGCTGCCTGCGCGACGCACGGCAAGGCCGCGGCGATGCTCGCCACCGATGACGCATGGGCGCGCGACTACGCCGCCAAGGGGTTCCGATTGATGGCCTACGGCATCGACCAGCTGCTGCTGCAGGAAGCGCTTCGGCGCGGGCTCGACGTGCTGCGCGATGCCGGCACGGAGGCGGCGCGATGAGCGCCCGTTTCCGCGTCGGGGTGACCCGCGACATCCTCGACACCAAGGGCGAACCGGCTTTCGGCCGGCGCGCGCTGCAGTTGCTCGAGCGCGCCGCCGATCTGGAATGGGAATATCTGCCCTCGGTCGTGCCGGAGATCGATGCCGACCATGCCGCTCGCTACGACGCGCTCTACGTCAACACCGCTCGCGTGCCGGCAGCGGCCGTGGCGCGCGGCGATTGCCGGCTGCGCGTCGTCGCGCGACACGGAGTTGGCTACGACACCGTCGACGTTGCGGCGATGACGCGCGCCGGCATCGTCGTCACCAACACGCCAAGCGCCATGCCGCGGCCGGTCGCGACCATCGCGCTCACCTTCCTGCTGGCGCTCGCCGGCAGACTTTTTCTCAAGGACCGGCTGACTCGCAGCGGGCGATGGAACGAGAGGATGGACAACATGGGGCTCGGGCTCACCGGGCGCACGCTCGGAGTGGTCGGCGCCGGACGGATCGGCCGGGAATTGCTGCGCATGGCGCGCACGTTCGATCTGCAGCTCCTGGCCACGGATCCCCAGGTCGATGCGATCGAGCTCGCCTACCTCGGCACGCGCAAGGTCCCGCTGGACGAGCTGTTGCGCCAGTCCGACTTTGTCGTTGTCTGTTGTTTCCTCGCGCCAGGCACCCGGCACCTGATCGACGCGGCGGCGCTGGCGCAGATGCGACCGGAAGCGTATCTGATCAACGTCGCGCGCGGGCCAGTCGTCGACGAAGCGGCATTGATCGACGCGCTCCTTTCGCGCCGCATCGCGGGCGCGGCGCTGGACGTCTTCGAGCAGGAGCCGGTCGATCCGGCGAACCCGTTGCTGGCGATGGACCATGTCATCGTCACGCCGCACTCGCTGTGCTGGACCGACGAGTGCTTTCACAACATGGCATCGATCGGGCTAGCCAGCATCGTCGATGCGCTGGCCGGGCGCAAGCCCGAATTCGTCGTCAATCCCGAAGTCCTGGACCACGCGCGCGTCCGGGCGTGGCTGTCGCATTGACTCGCTAGCGGCCGCGCCAGCGTCCCATCGTGCCGCGCCAATAGCGCAGCATCAGGAAACCGCCGACCATCCCGCCAAGATGCGCGAAGTGCGCGACGCCCTCCTGTGTGCCGGTGACGCCGAGGAACAGCTCGATCAGCGCGTACACCAGCACAAAGATGCGGGCCGGCATCGGGATCGGCGGAAAAAGCAGCATGACCCGGTTGTTCGGAAAGTACATTCCATAGGCGAGCAGGATGCCGAAGATGCCGCCCGAGGCGCCAACGGTCGGATAAATCTTCCCGGTCACGCTCGAAACGATGAGCTGGGCGACCGCCGCTGAAAGCACGCAGACCCCATAGAAGGTCAGGTAGCGCCGCCCGCCGAAGACACGCTCGATCGCGCTGCCGAACATGTACAAGGCGAACATGTTGAACGCCAGGTGCATCAGGCTGCCGTGCAGAAATGCGTAGCTCAGCAGCTGCCAGGGGGCGAACGATACGCCGGCGTTGAGCGAGGAAGTCGCCAGCGGCCAGAGCGCGAACGTGGCGGTCAGGTCAGGCGAGAGGTTTTGCAGCAGAAAGACCGCAACGTTGGCAACGATCAGCGCGGTCGTGACGGGGGGCATGCACGGTAGTTTGGGGCCGGCACGCAAGGAGTCAACCTTCGGAGCACGACGGCTTGTTCACACGGCGTCCTATGATGATGGCATAATTGCCGCTGGCCCCTGCTTCCCAAAAAACCATGCCACTGACCAGGCGCATCGTGCTCGCTGCCGGTTTGGCGCTCGCTACCATCGCGCCCGCCCCCGCTTCGACGATTCTGACCGTGCGCCCGATGTTTCCGCGCGACAACGTCTGGAATGTGGCCATCGACACGCTGCCGGTCGATGCCAATTCGGCGACCTACATCACGACCATCGGCGCGGCCAAGGCGCTGCACGCCGATTTCGGCACCGTCTACAACGGCGCCCCGAACGGTATTCCGTACGTGGTCGTTCCCGGTAGCCAGCCGCGTGTCGGCCTTACGTTCGACTACGCCGACGAAAGCGATCCAGGGCCCTATCCGATACCTCCCGATGCGCCGATCGAGGGCGGTCCCCAGTCGACCGGCGATCGCCACGTGCTGGTCGTGGACCGCGATGCGGGCAAGCTCTACGAACTTTTCGCTGCCTACCCGAATCCGGACGGCAGCTGGCGCGCGGGATCCGGTGCGGTCTTCGATCTGAACGGCAATGCGTTGCGACCCGGCGGCTGGACCTCCGCCGATGCAGCGGGTTTGCCGATATTGCCCGGGTTGGTTCGCTACGAGGAAGTCGTCGCGGGTGAGATTCCGCACGCGTTACGCTTCACGGCGCCGCAGACGCGCAGCGCGTTCATCTGGCCGGCGCGGCACAAGGCATCGAGTCTCGTCGGTACCAACTACCCGCCGATGGGACAGCGCTTCCGGCTCAAGGCCAGCGTCGACATCTCGAGTTTCGGACCCTATGCGCAGGTGATTCTGCGGGCGCTCAAGCGCTACGGGATGTTCCTTGCCGACAACGGCAGCAGCTGGTTCTTAAGCGGCGCACCGGATCCGCGCTGGGACGACAACGAGCTGCATCAACTGGGCGGCCTGACGGGCAGCGATTTCGAGGCCGTCGACGAAGCCGCGCTGATGGTGGATCCTGACTCCGGCCGCGTTTCCGCAGCGGCGCTCTCTCGGGTCGCCGCCGAAGTCCAGGTGCTCGAATTTCACGGCGGCAACGGCGATTACTTTCTGACCGTGGACCTGAACGAAATCGCGGCGCTCGACTCGGGGCAGATTCCGGGATGGGAGCGTACCGGCGAAACGTTTTTCGCCTACGCTTCCGACGTCGCAATGCCTCCGAGCCGGCCTCCCGTCTGCCGTTTCTTCGGTCGCGCCAGCGCCGGACAGCAGTCGCATTTTTTCAGCGCCAATGCCGATGAGTGCACGGCCGTCGCCACATGGCTGTCGAACGAGTGGCAGCTCGAGTCGTCCAATGTCTTCGCCGTCGCGCTGCCCGACACGAGTGACGGCTCGTGCCCCTCCGCGACCGTGCCGGTTTACCGTCTCTACAACAACGACCGAGCCGCGGTCGATCACCGCTATACGGCCTCACGCGCTATTCAGGCGGAAATGATCGCTGCGGGCTGGCTGGCGGAAGGCTTCGGCCCGGACGCAGTCGCGATGTGCGTGCCGGCGCCCTGAGCACACGCGCCGCCTTGCCTCGACCGGTGGCGTGGTCAATAATGGGCGTGCGCGTGTCGCGCCTTTTGATTTTGATTAAGCGGCAACCCGATCGATGAGCCTGCCGAGCGTGACGTCCGGTACCGTGATCCGGCATGCGCTGGTTCAACTCGACGATTTCCTTCCCGCTGCCGAGCTCGCGTGGCTTTGCGATCGGGTGTTCGCCGCCGAGAGCCTGTTCGTGCCTTCGGGAGTGAGCGACAGCAAGGAGGATTACCGGCACTCGTTCGTGCTCAATCCGCCCGACGATCTCGCGCAGAAAATGGTCGCCCGGATCCGCGCGGTCATGCCTGACGTGATACCTCGGCTGCGCATGGCGCCGTTCCCGGTCACGCAGATCGAGTGCCAGGTCACGGCGAATACCGACGGCAGCTTCTTCCGGGTCCACACCGACTCGGGCGTCAACGAGACGGTGCGGCGTCAGTTCACCTACGTCTATTACTTCAACCGCCAACCGAAGGGGTTCAACGGCGGCGAGCTGCTCGTCTACGACGACATCGTCCGCAACGGCAAGCTCGCGCGGACCGATTCCTACCAGCGCGTCGAGCCGCGACACAACAGCATCGTGTTCTTCCAGGCGGCGGTGATGCACGAGGTGACCAGAGTCGAGGTTCCGTCAAAACAGTTTCGCGACGGCCGCTTCACCGTCAACGGCTGGATCCATCGCGGCTGAAGCCGCGGAGTCGTGGTGCGCCCTATGGGACCTGGCGCGTTGGCGGGCCGTCGGGGCCGGCCTGCGCGTTGGCACAGCGCAAGGTGTTGACCCAGTAGTCGTTGGTAGCCCCGAAGAACGCGGCCAGCCTGGCTTCGACCGCGACGCCAGCTCTTCCCGCTGCCCGCATGTCCTTGAGTCCCACGCAGTTCGCCTGCACTTCATCGGTCGTCGGGACCTTGGCATGCGCGCATTCATGGAAGAACAGGAGGTCATGCACCTGCGGCGGAAGCGCCGAGAGCTTTTGCGCGTTCCACACGATCTGATAGCCCGAACCGACCCGAAGCGTGCGTCCGGTGAAGGTCATCGCCTCCGTCCCGGGGGGAGGACTGTATTCGGGCACCGCCTCGCCGCGGGCGATGCAGCTCGCGGTCGTCCCGTCGGCAAATGTGAATGCCACGACCCGCTGCGCGAACACCAGGCAGCCCACGGCGACAATCCATCCAAACAGGCGGTACACGATCCTGGCGCGGTCGGGAATCGCAACCACCGTCATCCGCGGCGAGAGGCCGGCACTCATGCGTGCTCCAGCTTTTGCCCGTGCTCGCGCGTGGTATGAAAGCTCACGCGCGTCCAGCGCTCCATGGTGACCTGCAGATTGTATTTGTTGGTGGCAAGGAAAACCGGATTGCCGTCGACATCCGTAGCGAGCGAGGCGGCCAGCTCCTTTTCGAAGTTCCGGCGGGTCGCTTCGTCGGGATAGGTGATCCAGCGCGCCGTGCTGATACTGGCCGGATCGTACAGCGCGTCGACTTTGTATTCGCGGGCCAGCCGGTCGGCCACCACCTCGAATTGCAGCTGCCCCACGGCCCCCAGCAAAAGCGTGTTGCCATGAACGCGCTCGAACACCTGAATCGCTCCCTCTTCACCGAGTTCCTGCAGCCCTTTCTGCAACTGCTTCGCCTTGAACGGATCGCGCGGCCGGGCCACCCGGAAGAGTTCGGGCGCGAAATAGGGAATCCCCTTGTAGCTTAGCGTCTCGCCCTCGGACAGTGAGTCGCCGATCTGCAGCAAGCCGTGGTTGTGGATGCCGATGATGTCGCCGGCGACCGCATCCTGGCTCGCCACTCGCTCGTTGGCCATGAAGGTCATGACGTTGCCGAGCTTCATCTCGCGTCCCATGCGCTGATGCTGCACCTTCATGGCCGGCCGGTAGCGCCCCGAGCAGACGCGGAAGAAGGCGATTCGGTCGCGATGCTTCGGGTCCATGTTTGCCTGGATCTTGAAGACGAACCCCGAGAACGACGCTTCGGCGGGCTGCACGATGCGCGTCCCCGCGTCGCGCGGCTGCGGCGGCGGTGCCCATTCGATCAGCGCCCGCAGGATTTCCTGCACGCCGAAATTGTTGATACCCGACCCGAAGAACACCGGCGACTGCCGCCCCGCCAGGAATTCGGCGAGATCGAACGGCGTGCTCGCATGCCGGATGAGGTCGACGTCGTGTCGCAGTGCGCCGATCTCATCCGGGAACAGCGCATCGAGCCGCGGATTGGAGAATCCTTCGATCAGCTCGCTGTCGTCCGGATCGCCGACGCGCTCCTCGCCGGGAGTGAAGCGCAGCAGGCGATCGTGCCGCAGATCGAACACGCCGCGGAACCGTTTGCCCATGCCGATCGGCCAGCTGACAGGCGCGCAGTCGATCCGCAGCACTGACTCGATTTCCTCGAGCAGCGCCAGCGGCTCGCGCACTTCGCGATCCATCTTGTTCACGAAGGTGATGATCGGCGTCGCGCGCAGACGGCAGACTTCCAGCAGCTTGATTGTCTGTTCTTCGACGCCTTTGGCGGCATCGATCACCATCACCGCGGCGTCGACCGCGGTGAGTACCCGATAAGTGTCCTCGGAAAAATCCTGGTGGCCCGGCGTGTCGAGCAGGTTGATCGTATGGTCGGCGTAGTCGAACTGCATGACCGAGCTGGTCACCGAGATACCGCGCTGCTTTTCCACCTCCATCCAGTCGGAGGTCGCGTGACGAGAGCTTTTTCGCGCCTTGACAGTGCCGGCCATCTGGATCGCGCCGCCGTACAGGAGCAGTTTCTCGGTCAGCGTGGTCTTGCCCGCGTCCGGGTGGGAGATGATGGCGAACGTGCGCCGGCGCGCGACATCGCGCACAAGATCGGCAGGAAATCGGGTCTGGCTCATCGATGCTCACGGCGGGTGACCGCACGGACGCCCGCGACAAAACAAAAGCCGCCGGCCGGATCGGCGGGCGGCGCAATGGACTTTGATTATACCGCGCCGGGGCGCCCCGGGTGCGCAACGCATCGAGGAAGGTGATTTTTCCGCAATCGCGCTGCCGTCTAATCCATCGCGCGGCGTGCCGGTCGCGCCTAGAGTGCGAGCTACGGCTCGTGCATCGATCGCGCCGGCAGGGTTTGGGCGGCCGACGTCGCGCTCGAGATCCGCATCATCGAGGAGATCAATATGAGCGTGGCCCCATCGTCCTTCGTTCCTGTCCAGCCGTCGATACGCGTCGCCTCGCTGCCGCGGCTCGTCTGCGAAGCGGTGACCGCTGTGCTCGCCGCGCATGCCATGGCGCTCCGTGCAGCGGAAGCCGCGGCGCTGTCCCGCCGCCGTGTCGCCGCGCTGCGTGGATGGTATTGCGGCCGCTCTTTGCCTGACCGCAAATAACTGCAAAAATGCGGCATGCGACCCAAGCATCCCGAGCCGGCCTTCAGCGCGACGCAGGACATCCGATCGCGGTGTTCGCTGTGGCGTCATGCCGGAGGCGCTATCCTGCTGACAGGCCTCGCGCTGGCGCTGACGCCGCCGGCGGCCGCGGACGACTATCCGACGCGGCCGGTCAAGGTGATCGTTCCGTTTTCCCCCGGGGGCGCCGTCGACGGGCCGATGCGCCTGATCGCGCAGGAGCTGACCAAGCGACTCGGGCAGTCGGTCTTCGTCGAGAACAAGCCCGGCGCAGGTGCGACGATCGGTGCCGACGCGGTCGCCAAGGCGCCCCCTGACGGCTACACGCTGCTGCTTGCCTCGCAGACCAATGCGATCAGCGCATCGCTGTATCCGCGACTTTCCTTCGACCCGATCGACGATTTCGCGCCGATCTCGCTGATCGGCCGCGAGCCGGGCGTCGTCGTCGTCAACCCTTCGCTCCCGGTCCATACGCTGCAGGAGCTGATAGCCTACGCCAAGGCGCGCCCCAGCCAGATCGACTACGCATCGTCGGGCAACGGCAGCGGTCAGCACCTTTTCGCGGCCATGCTTTGCTCGATGACCGGCATGAAACTCAACCACGTGCCGTATCGCGGTAGCGGACAGGCAACCACCGATCTTCTCGGCGGGCAGGTTGCATTGTCCATTCCAGGCGTAGCTGGAATGCTCGGCCATATCCGGGGAGGAAAGCTGCGTGCACTGGCGGTGACGGGAGCCAAGCGCGCGCCGCAGCTGCCCGATGTGCCGACGGTGGCCGAAGCCGGCGTTCCTGGCTACACCGCCTATGTATGGATGGGCCTGCTCGCACCGAAAAACACGCCGCCTGATATCGTCGACAAGCTCTACAAGGCAGTCGTGCAGGTCCTTGCCGAGGACGAAGTCAAACGCTACATGGCGCAAGCGAGCATCGAGGCGGTCGGCTCGACGCCAGCCGAATTCGGGGCGTTCTTCCGCGCGGAAAAAGAACAGTGGGCGAAAATTATCCGCGAGACTGGAGCAAAAGTTGACTAGCACGCCGGCAGCGGCGATGGGGCCGGACACAACGCGCCTCGCCCGTGCGGCGGCGGCGCAAGCAGAGCCCGTCGAGGGGATCGAGCACTGGACGCACAAAGGCGATGTACGTCTGTTTATGTGGGAAAAATTCGTCGGCTCGCCGCTGGGCAAGCCTGTGGTGCTGTTCGTTCACGGCTCATCGATGGCGTCGCAACCCACGTTCGACCTCACCGTTCCCGGCCGTCCGGATTCTTCGGTGATGGATTGGTTCGCGCGCCGGGGCTTTGCCTGCTGGTGCGCCGACATGGAAGGCTACGGCCGTTCCGACAAATGGCGCGACACCCGCTCGGACATCGCCAACGGCTCCGATGATCTCGCGGCGATGACAGAGTACATGCTGCGTACGCGCAACGTATCCCATTCGATGATCTACGGCATATCCTCCGGGGCCCTGCGCGCGGCGCTATTCGCGCAGCGCCATCCCGCGCGCGTCAAGCGGCTCGCGCTCGACGCGTTCGTCTGGACCGGCGCCGGGGCGCCGACGCTCGAGCAGCGCCGGAAGAAGCTGCCCGAATTCCTCGCCGCCAGGCGGCGGCCGATCGATCGCGCTTTCGTCCGGTCTATTTTCGAGCGGGACCATCCGGAAACCGCCGAAGAACGCGTCGTCGACGCCTTTGCCGACGCCATTCTCGCGCTCGACGACTCGATGCCCAACGGCACCTACATCGACATGTGCACGAAGCTGCCGGTGGTCGATCCCGCGCAGCTGACGATGCCGACGCTGATCATGCGCGGACAGTACGACGGCATTGCGGCGCTCGACGACCTGATCGAATTCTTCAAGCGCTTGCCGAATCCCGACAAGCAGTTTTCGATCATGGCAGGCATATCGCACGCGAGCTTCCAGCAGAAAAACTACCTCACGGCCTACCATATCCTGCATGCCTACTTCACCCAGCCGGAGCCGGAGTATGTCGGACCTTCCGCTTGATTCGGAGGTTTTTGCGCGCGCGTACCGGCCCGGCTCGCCTCGATGAATCTGGGCAGCGACGAACTGGCGGCGATCGCCGCGCGGACGCTCGAGCACTACGACCAGCGCGCGGGCGCCTTCTGGGAAGGGACGCGCGACCACGACGTAAGCCAGAACACTGCCGCGCTTCTGCGACACATCGAGGGTGAGCCGCCGTACGCCATCCTCGATCTCGGCTGCGGCCCCGGGCGTGACCTCAAGGCATTTCGCGCGCTCGGCCACGAGCCGATCGGACTGGAAGGCTCCCCGCGCTTCGCCGCGATGGCGCGCGAATACAGCGGCTGCGAAGTGTGGGAACAGGACTTTTTGCGTCTTGACCTTCCATCGCGGCGTTTCGACGGCGTCTTCGCCAACGCGGCGCTGTTTCATGTGCCGACGCAGGAGCTGGCGCGCGTCCTGCGCGAAATCCGCGCGACGCTCAGGTCGCGCGGCGTCCTGTTCAGCTCCAATCCGCACGGTCACGACAGCGAGGGATGGAACCGCGGCCGCTACGGCGCATACCTTTCCCACGCGACGTGGCGCCGTTACCTCGCCGACGCCGGGCTGGTCGAGCTCGAGCATTACTACCGGCCCACTGGGCTGCCGCGGGAAGAGCAGCCCTGGCTCGCCACCGTGGCGCGGGCGTCGTGAGCGTGCAAGTCCCCCTGGCCGAGATCGAATGGAGCGCCGTGCGCGCGCAGGGCGCCGGCGGGCAAAACGTCAACAAGGTCGCCAACGCCGTGCACCTGCGCTTCGACATCGGCGCCTCGACCTTGCCGCAGGCCGTCAAGACCCGCCTGTTGGCGCGCGACGACCGTCGCATTACGACGGACGGCGTCGTCGTGATCAAGGCGCAGCGCTACCGCAGTCTCGACCAGAATCGCGCCGACGCGCTGGCTCGACTGCAGCGGCTGGTCGACGCAGCCGCGACCCCGCCGCGTCCGCGCAAGCCGACCCGGCCCACATCCGGCTCGCAGCGCAGGCGAGTCGACGACAAGGTGCGGCGCGGCGAGGTCAAGTCGACGCGGCGACGTGTGGTCGACGATTAAGCCTGCGAGCGAGGTTCGTTCCCCGTTATCCGAACAGATTGGCGACCAGCACGTCGGTCACGGCACCCCAGGTAAAATGCCGATGGACGTGCTCGGCGCCTCTCTCTCCCATCGAGCGCCAGGTATCGCGATCGCGCATCGCGCCGGCCATGAGTTCGGCCAGGTGATCCGCATCCGGTGCGAGTGCATCGCCTACGTACCCCTCGCTCGGATTCGTCCCTTCCAGTCCGCTGCGAATCCGGCCGCAGAACGCCGGCTCGGTGAATTCGTCCGTCGGACCGCCCGCGGTGCAAATGACGGGTACGGCGCAGGCGGCCGCCTCGAGAACCGGAAGATTGAACCCTTCGGCGCGGTAGGGCGCGGCGTAAACATCGGCCGCGCGATAGAGATCGGCCATCTTTTCGCTCGAATAAGTGCCGCCGATGTAGATCATCCGCTGCACGACCGTTTCCCGCGCGGCGACGGGCAGCTCGCTCAGCGCCGTCTTGACGAATTCCCGCGACGGATAGAGGCCGTCCGCCCCCTTGAGCACCAGGCGGACGTCGGGCTGCTCGTCCGCGATGCGCGCAAATGCGGCAAGCAACAGGTCGATACCCTTGTTCGGCGTCATCGCGCCTACCGACAGGAACACGTGATCGCTCGGATCGAGCCGCAGCGCGGCGCGCGCGGCGGCGCGCCGCGGCGGATCGGCGCGAAGCACTGCCGGATCGATGCCGTGGGGAACGACATGTATCCGCGGCGCGTCGATGCCGAACCGCTCGTAGGCCAGCGCGCACCAGCGCGAGGGCGTGACGATGTCGATCGTCGGCGCGAGCTCGGCACCCGACGACAGACCTCCCCGCTGCCGCTGCTGCAGCACGCGGTACTCCGGCGTGCCGAAGACGAACTTGCGGCCCGATGGAGGCGGCGCAAAGTCGCTCTCCTCCGCGCGCATGCTGAAGGTTGCGTCCGGACGAAAGCCCGGCTCGGGAGAGCGCAGGGCCACGAGCCGGCGTTCCTGCTCCGGGGGAACGATGCCGCCGGTCGATTTCCACTCCGGGTAATAGTACGGATAATCCAGAAAGCGAAGGTCGATATCGTCGCGGCGCAACAGGCACAGGCAATGCGCCTGCGCGACCAGCGCGTACGAGTGATGGATGAACCGCCATCCTTCGAACAGCAGACGTCGCCGCACCTCGCCCGGCCCCAAGGTCCGCATCATGCGTTTACTCGTATCGATCTCGCCGGCGTGCGCCCCGCCCGACGTGGATTCAGAGTAGATCAATAGGTCAGCCATGCCTAGGGTCTGGCCAACGCTCCGTGCCAGGTTGACAGCGCTTGCCCGATGATCGCATTGTGTCATCCAGGCGATTGGGCTAGGGCGGGCTCGCCGAGGAGAGACGACCATGCAACTGAACGCGCAACAGATCGAATCCTTCGACCGCGACGGCTACCTCTATTTCGATTCCCTGTTCTCGTCGCGCGAGATCGGCGTCCTGCAGGACGAAGTGCCCCACCTCTATGCGCAACGGCGCATCGAGAACGTCAGGGAGAAAGGCAGCGACGCGGTGCGCACCAACTTCGCCGCGCACATGTACAGCGCGCCGTTCGCCCGGCTGGCGCGCCATCCGCGGATGATCGAACCCGTCGTCGGCCTGTTCGGCGAGCCGGTCTACATGCACCAGTTCAAGATCAACGGCAAGATGGCTTTCGATGGCGACGTCTGGCAGTGGCACCAGGATTTCGGCACCTGGAAGAATGACGACGAGATGCCAGAGCCGCGCGCGATGAACATCGCGATCTTTCTCGACGAGGTCAATGAGTTCAACGGACCGCTGATGTTCATCCCCGGCAGCCATAAATTGGGCGTCATCGACGCTGCGCATGACACGTCGACGACCAGCTATCCGCTGTGGACGATCAACCACGCGACGATCGCGCAGCTGGTCGAGCGCGGCGGCATCGTCGCTCCCAAAGGCCCGGCGGGATCGATGCTGCTGTTCCATTCATGCCTGGTTCACGCCTCGACGTCGAATCTGTCGCCCTGGAACCGGGTCAGCGTCTATTTGAGCCTGTGCGCCGTGTCCAACCACATTCGCCGGTTCAAGCGGCCGGAATACATCGCTCACCGCGATTTCACGCCGATCGACTGCCTGCCCGACGACTGCCTGCTTCGCGATTATCCGGTGGACCTGCCGTGGCGCGACGGCACGCCGGCCGCCGCGTCGCAAGCGGCCTTCGCAGGCTGAATCCGGGCCCGGCTTGAGCCTCTACGCCAAGCTGCAGGAGCGCGCGGCGCAGGGGCGGCCGATCCGGGTCGGCATGATCGGCGCCGGGAAATTCGGCGCGATGTACCTCGCGCAGGTGCCCAAGACACCCGGCGTGCACATCGCGGGCATCGCCGATCTCGACCCTGCCGGGGCGCGGTCCAATCTCGCCCGGGTCGGCTGGCCGCAGGACCGGTCTGCCGCGCGATCGCTCGACGCCGCGTTGGCACAAGGCACGACCCATGTGGGCGAGGATTGGCGGGCGCTGATAAGCCATCCGAAGATCGATATCGTCGTCGAGTGCACAGGGAATCCGATCGCCGCGGTTGGCCATTGTCTGGCGGCGTTCGACCAGCGCAAGCATGTGGTCAGCGTCACCGTCGAGGCGGACGCGTTGTGCGGCCCCCTGCTCGCACGCAAAGCGGCGGAGGCAGGCGTCGTATACAGCCTGGCTTTCGGCGATCAGCCTGCGCTGATCTGCGATCTCGTCGACTGGGCACGCACCGCGGGATTCCGCGTCGTGTCCGCCGGCCGCGGCCACAAGTGGCTGCCGCGCTTCGCCCAGTCGACGCCGGACACGGTATGGGGCCATTACGGGCTCACGCCCGAGCAGGCGCGGATCGGCGGGCTCAACGCCAAGATGTTCAATTCCTTTCTCGACGGATCAAAACCCGCGATCGAATGCACGGCCGTTTGCAACGCCACCGGCCTGGCGGCGCCTCCGGATGGTCTGACCTACCCGCCCGCCTCGATCGACCGGATCCCGTCGGTATGCCGTCCGATCGACGAAGGCGGCGTGCTTCACCGCAAGGGTCAGGTCGAGGTCATCTCGTCGCTCGAGCGCGACGGTCGGCCGATCGACTACGACATCCGCTTCGGCGTATTCGTCGTGTTCGAAGGCGACACCGAATACATCCGCAATTGCTTTCGCGAATACATGGTCCGCACCGACGAGTCCGGTCGCTACGCGTGCCTGTACAAGCGCTGGCATCTGATCGGGCTGGAGGTCGGCGTGTCGGTCGCATCGGTCGGCTTGCGCGGCGAGGCCACCGGTGCGGCGACCTGCTTCAACGCGGACGCGGTCGCGACGGCCAAGCGCGACCTCCGCGCCGGCGAAACGCTCGATGGCGAAGGCGGCTACACGGTGCAGGGGAAGCTCGTGCCCGCATCCGTCTCCCTGGCCGCCGGCGCCCTGCCGCTCGGACTCGCGCATGGCATCCGCCTGCTCGGCGCGATCGGTCAGGGCGAGATACTGCGCTGGTCCGATGTCGCGGTCGACGAGACGCTCACCGCGCTCCGTGCGCGGCGCGAAATGGAGAGGCTTTTCGGCCGTGGGGAAGCGCGGCAGCGCGTTGCCTAATCGCTGCCGATATTCGCACCGTTGCCGCTCCCTGCCGCCGTAGACTGACCAAGGCGAGGCTAACGGCGCTCCTCCGTCTCTACGCGCCCAGCAGCGCCTGCGGGAGCACGCTGGCGTCGGCCCCGAGGGTTGGCATGTCCGGCAACGCATCGGCTGGCGGCGGATCGGCAAGATACTGATGCACGAAGGCGATCGCCATGCTGCCCTCGCCGACGCCGGACGCTACGCGTTTGACCGAGCCGTGGCGGACGTCTCCCACGGCGAATACGCCGGGAACGCTGGTCTCCAACAGGTACGGGTCGCGCTGCAGCGGCCATGCCCCCTGCTGCTCGGCGACCAGATCCATCACGTCGCGACCGGTGCAGACATAGTCGCGCCCGTCGCGCATGATCGAACCGGGAAGCCACGTCGTCTGCGCGTCGGCGCCGATGAACACGAATAGCGCCTCGGTTGGCTCGCGCCGGCGCTGACCGGTGGCTCGATCTTCGACGTCGATCGCTGCCAACCGATCGGTTCCCTTGAGCGCGACCACGTGGCTGCGCGCACGGATGCGGATGTTAGGCCGCGTCGCCAGTTGCTCGATCAGATACTGCGACATGCTTCGTTCCAGCGACGGCCCGCGCACGACCAGCGTCACGGAACGGGCATAGCTCGCGAAGAACATTGCCGCCTGCCCGGCCGAGTTGCCGCCGCCGATCATGAAGATGTCGAGGCCGCGCGTGTTCAGCGCCTCGGTGCGTGCGGCACCGTAGTAGACGCCTCGCCCGATAAAAAGCGACGCGTTCGGCAAATCGAGCTGTCGCCACGCCACGCCCGTGGCGATGACGATGCTGCGACTCTCGACGCGTTCGCCGTCTTCGAGCAAAACCGCGTGCGAAGTGCGGCGAGATTCGATGTCGATGCCGGTCGCTCCTCGCGCCACCAGGATCTCGGCACCGAAGCGCTTGGCCTGACGCAGCGCGCGGGCGGCGAGTTCGTCGCCGGCCACTCCGGCCGGGAAGCCAAGATAGTTTTCGATCCGCGACGATGTGCCGGCCTGGCCGCCCGGAGCCTCGCGCTCGATGAGGATCGTGCGCAGGCCTTCGGACGCGCCGTACACGGCCGCCGCGAGACCGGCCGGACCGGCGCCGATGATCGCAACGTCGTAGATCCGCCGCTCCGGCGAGGTTTGCAGGCGCAGTCGCACGGCAACGTCGCGTAGCGACGGCGTGACCTGGCGCGTCCCGTCGGCGAATATGACCACCGGATAGACCTCGTCCGGTTGCGGCGTGGCCGCCAGGCCGGCGCGGGCTTCGGGATCGCGCGGATCGTACCAGCGGAACGCAACGTGGTTGCGCGCCAGAAAGTCGCGCAGCGCATGACAGGCCAGGTCGTAACGGTGGCCGATGATGGTCACCGTCGCCAGCGGGGCCTCGGTTGCAAGCTGCTGCAGCCCCTCGATTCGCGTCGCCATCGTCTGCAGAAGGCGCGCATTCAGCTCCGGACAGGCCACGATCAGATCGCGAAAATCCGCGGCGTCGAGCCGACAGACACGCGATGGCTCGCTGGCGCGAACGCTCGCGATCGCAGGCGAACCGAGCAGGAGTGGAACCTCTCCCAAGTGATCGCCCGGGCCGTACTCGGCGATGGGGCGCTCGGCGCCGGCGACCGACTTGAATACGGTCAGCCGCCCCGAAAGGACGATGAAGAAGGACGCCAGCTCGCCTTCCTGGATCAGCCACTCGTTGGCGTGCAGTCGGACGTCGGCGGCGCGTCCGGCGATGGTATCGAGCTCGGTGTCGGCGACCCCGGCCAGCAGCGGCACGCCGCGCAACATGTCGCCGGTTATCATCGGGCAATCATCCCGCAGCCTGCGGCGCCGCTGTCAACCGGCAGCAGTCCTCCTTCAATAGCCTGCCGGCAGCCGGTCGAAAAAAGCGCGATCGACAAAACACCAGGCCCAGGTCTCGCCAGGCTCGAAGGACTGGATCATCGGGTGGCCCGTGTCGCGGAAATGTCGTGACGCATGCTTATTCCTCGATTCATCGCAGCATCCGACATGACCGCAACTCAGGCACAGCCGCAAATGCACCCAGTCGTCGCCGGTCTTGAGGCACTCCTCGCAGCCGTTGCCGCTCGGCGTCACGTCGCGGATCTGGTCGAAGTGCGGGCAGGTGTCCATCGGGCGGCTCTTTCCTGCGAAGGTTCAAGCCGCATTGTAGCCAATCCGTCGCCCGCGCCGGTCCCAGCCCATCGCGGGAATGCGTGGGCGGCGCGCGCCGGGCAGGCGCGGCGAAGAGCGGCTAAGCCCGCTTGCCGAGGACCTGCAGCGCCAGCGGTATCGTGCTCAGCACGCCGATGAGAAACAGCGTCCAGCCCAGCGTCTTGCGCTTTTCGGCGCCGATCCTTTCGGCAACGAGCAGCGCAGCACCCGCACCAGCCATGCCGCGGGTTGCGGCGACCAGCGCCAGTTCGGGCAAAGTGACCGTCGTGGTTTTCATCGATAGTTCCTTTTGGTCGAGGACCGCGGGTCCTCATCGTCCCCAATTCGGCGCGCTGCCGTACGGATAACGATCGGCGATCCTGCGGCCCGACGATACCCGGTGATTGAGGTCCCCCGGCAGGTCCGCATACTCTCCCGGGCCGAACGTCCGGCAGTCGCCTTCGAAATTCGCGTCGCTGCAAAAGATCCAATAGCCAGCGTACACGCGCAGCGACGCGGCCCGATCGTTGAAATTCGTGCGGTCGAAATTACGCACGACGTCACGGTGCAGCTCGAACGACCGGCCGCGGAAGCCCTCCCCTTCGTACAGCACGGCGCGCGCCGGGCCGCCGGACTCCGGCCCACCGTAGCCCCGGCCGCCGTACCCGGAACCAGCCGCTGCCGGCGGCGGCGATGCGTATTCCGCAATCTCGCGCGCCGAGGAAATGCGATGGTTGAGCGAGCTGTCCAGATTGGGGTACTCGCCCCGCCGAAGTCGTACGCAGTGTCCGTTGAAGCGCGCATCGGAACACACTTCCCATTCACCATCGCGAACGATGATCGATTCCGCACGATCGTTGAAGTTGGTGCGGTCGAGGTCGGGCGTGTTTCCCCGGAGGGTCATCCGCCGGCCCTGGAACGCGGGATTTTCGAACAGCTCGATCTCGCCGGCCAGCGTCGCGGTCGCGGCGAGCCCAAAAGCGGCGGCGATGGCGATTCTTGTCAATGAATTGTTCATATCTTCTCCTGACTCCTCTACGAACGGGACGTGGCTGCTGCGGGGTCGGGCGTCCAGGCGCGCGTTGCCCGCACAACGATGGAGCAATTCGCGCGCCAAATCGACGCGCGTCAGCGTGCCTCCGACAAATTTACGCGCGAAACTGGAGAAACAAAGGTCTGGCAACGCACAAATGCTTTGATCTTCGGCACTTGGGGCGCGCCGTTGGTTTCCCGCCGCAAGGCCCGCATCCCGCTGGCGGGCGCGCGTGCCGAAGGCTAGGCTGTAATTCGTGCAAATCCGATCGGCACTTTGGAAGTATGGGCGCGCAACGGATGGCGCCTCGGGTCTATCGGGCGGGCACCATCACCAGGCGGTCGAGGCCCGATTCTGCCCCCCACGCCTCGCCCGTCCGCCCCAGCATCTGCCGCACGTTGGCACCGGCACGATCCGAGGCAACGCTGTCGAATTTCTCGCTGACCGGGTCGAAGCGCACGATGGAATTGGTGCTCCAGTCGGTGAGCCATACCTTGTCCTTGTCATCGACCCAGACCGCGTACGCATGTGCATTCCCGGGCAGCTTCCATTCGCGCCAGCTCCGGGTGCCGGGGTCGTACATGCCAACCTGGCCGGTGTTCCAGTAGCTGACCCAGATCCGGCCGCGCGAGTCCGACCAGACTCGGCGCGCGCCCTGCGCCGCAGTCGGGGGATCGATTACGGTCGCTTCGCCGCTCGAAAGATCGACATGCGCGATATAGTTTCCCGCCAGCGATGCGAAGTAGACCTCTCCAGCGGGCGTGGTCGTGATGCCGTAGGGTCCGCTTCCTCGCGGCGCCTTCCATACGCGCATCTCGCCCGACGCGGGATCGAGCCGTCCGTAGACTCCGCTCTGCCCGGTAAACCAGATTCGGCCAGCTTTGTCGAAGGTCGCCGTGTTGAGATTCGCGTATCCCGCGTCGCGCGGAAGCGGCCACGCCCTGATCTGACGCGCGATCGGGTCGAACCGCACGATAGCGTTCTGGCCGCCGTCGGTAATCCATGCCGCGCCGTCCAGGCCGACGATCACGCCGTGCGGCGCCGAATGCGCACCGAGGGCGACTTCTTCGAACTTTCCCGACCTGGGATCGAGCACGCCAAGCTTGCCGGTCGACTGCGCGGTGTAATAGACCGGGCCGCCGGCCACTGGCGCCGCGGCGACGTCGTGCGGGTGGGCGCCGCGCGAAACGTCGAAATAGACCGGCGCCGGCAGTACAGCGCCGGCATCGACGCCGTGACCAAGCATCGTCGCGGCGGCCAGCACGATCGGCAGCACGCCGGCGCGTCGTGGGACGGTCACGGTCGCTCCTTTCCGACGAAACCTGCGCATAAGCGAACGGGTCATGAGCTGCCACCGCTTTCGCGCGAGGACGCTCCTGCCACAAGTGTAGTGGATTCGGCGCTTGGGTGCGCGAAGCGCTTTCCCTGCGGTCCCGACATGAAACCGCCCGCCATACCGGTGGCGAGCCCTTCTCGCTTACCATCTCGCTTCGCAAACTCAAAGTCCGTCGAAGCGAAGCATGCCGACACCCTTGCTAATGGTCGCAACCGCCACGGAATGGCTGGGCGCGGCGCGCATGCCCCGCAATCTCGCCCATGCGGGATTTTCGGTGTCGCTGTTGGCGCCGTCCGGCTCGGTTGCGGAAGCGAGCCGGTTTCTGCTCAACCATCGCCGCTTGCCGGTCGACGCGACGACCGCCGACTGGGTAGAGGCGTTCGTGGCGACGGTCCACGCCACCGCGCCGCGGCTGGTTCTGCCATGCGACGATACCTCGGTCCGCTTGCTCATGCTGCTCGTGCTTTCGCCGCCGCCGACGATGTCGGCGACGCTGCGTCTGCAGCTCGCCAAACTCATCGTCGATTCCCTGGGCGATCCGGCATTTTACCGAGCGAGCATCGACAAGACGCTGATCGGTCCGGCGGCGGCGGCGCTGAGCGTTCGCGTGCCGCCGTCGACGGTCATTACCCGTCTCGACGACGCCGCAGATTTCATCGTCACTCATGGTTTTCCACTGGTTCTCAAACGCAGCCATTCGACCGCCGGCGAGGGGGTCGCGATCTGCGCCGACCGCAGTACCCTCGAGCGCGAGTTCGCCCGTTTGGCGGCGACACCGGCACTCGACCTGGACGACATTGTCCCCGGACAAATCGTGCTTCAGGCCTTCGTCACCGGTAAAATACATTTCTACACGTGCGTCGCCTGGCGCGGTGCGCTGGTTTCCGGAGTCGCCGTGGAAAAGATCGAGGGAGAACGCAAGGGACCCACCAGCGCCGTCCGCTACTTTCACTCTGCGCAGATGCATGCGGCGTCGGCCCGTATGGCCGCGGGATTCGGCCTGACCGGCATCTTCTCGCCCGAATTCGTCGTTGCGCCGGATGGAGGCGAGCCCCACCTGCTCGAGGTCAATCGGCGAATCTCGCATGGCACCCACCGCGGCGAAAGCATGAACGTCGATGCAGCCGCCGCGCTCTAC
Source organism: Casimicrobiaceae bacterium (assembly GCA_036493675.1). Taxonomy (GTDB): domain Bacteria; phylum Pseudomonadota; class Gammaproteobacteria; order Burkholderiales; family Casimicrobiaceae; genus PALSA-1003. The sequence continues at coordinate 270,130 of DASXPJ010000035.1, read as the reverse complement.
GCGGCGATGCACGGCACGGTGCCACCGCGAGACCAGCTCGATCCCGGCGAAGAGCATTTTTGCGCACATTTTCCCCAGGAATGGATGCGCGACCCGCAAAGCGAGCACTTGCGGCGGTTCCCGGTCGACGTGCCGTGGGACGAGCCCGAGCTGGCGCGTGCGCTTGCCGCCATCGCCATTCGTCAATTTCGAAAGCAAAGGAAGAAGGCATGACCCCATTCGACGGATCCTCGCTCAGGCGCGCGTTGCCGGTGCTGCTCGGGCTGCTGTGCTGTATGGCTCCGGCGCCGCGATCCGATGCCGCCCCTGACGGCGACTATCCCAATCGGCCGATCAGGATCGTCGTACCCTTCGCCGCCGGAACGCAGCTCGATTTGAGCGGACGTATTGTCGCGGCAAAGCTCGCGGATGCCGTCGGGCAGCCGGTGGTGATCGAAAATCGCCCCGGCGCGTCGGGCAATATCGGCAGCGAGACGGTCGCGAAGGCCGCACCCGATGGCTATACGCTGCTTCTTACCGGCTCGTTCATCACCAGCCTCCCAAGCACGATGGGCTCGCGCGCGGTCAACCCCATCACCGCGTTCGCACCGATCACCAAGGTCAGCGAGCCGCCGATGCTGATCGTCGTCAATCCCGCGCTGCACGTGAACACCCTCGACGAGCTGATTGCGCTTGCACGCAAGGAACCGGGCAAGGTGGCGTATTCGACGCCCGGTGTCGGCACGACGCAGCATCTGGCGGCGATGATGCTGCAACAGCGCACGGGCATCGAACTGCTGCATGTCCCGTACGCCAATGGCGGCCAGGCGCTGAACGATGTCGTATCCGGCGTCGTGCCGGTTTACTTCAGTTTTATCGGTGCGGTCGAAGCATTTCTGCGCGGCGGTCAACTGAAGGCCCTCGCGGTTGCCACCGGGAGGCGCGCGACCAACTGGCCGGATGTGCCGACGGTCGCCGAGCTCGGGTACAAGGACTTTGCCGTGAGCTCGTGGAATTGCCTGCTGGCGCCGGCGGGTACACCACCGGAGATCGTCGATCGGCTGCATCGCGAGGTCGCCCGTATCGTGCAGCAGCCGGACGTCAGGACGCAGTTTCTCACCATGGGCAGCGAAGCCATGTCGAACACCCCCGAGCAATTCGGCGCCGAACTGAAGGCGGCCGTCGCGCGCTGGTCGGATGTGGCGAGACTTGCGGGTATCCGGATCGACTGAACCGGCCGTGGGGAACCGCGCTCAGCAGCGCGGCCGCCGGCTGCGCGGCGGGCCTCCCGCATCGGCGTCGCCTGAATTCCATCGGCGATATCCGATGGCCAAGCAGGCGTGACCGGATGTGGTTGCGTCGCGTCCCGCGCAGGCATACGATGCCGGCTTCAGTTGCCTTCCAGGATCATCATGCGCAGGATTTCATTCTATGCGGCTTCGGTGGTTGTGATCGCTTCGGCCATCCCGGCCGAGGCGATGGTCTGCAATATCGTATTGGACCGCAACGATCAGGTGATTTATCGCGACGTCTCGCCCCCGCTGGATCTGAGCGACGGCGGGGCCCGCGCGCGCGCGGCGATGCGGCAGCGCGGCGAATATCTGATGGTCATCGATACCGACCGCTGCCTACGGGTCGCGCCTGCGACCGCGACCTCCGGTACGGCGAGCGTCGAGGAAATCGTGGGGGAGATGCGGCCCTACCTCGGCCGCAGCGGCGGCGGCGCCCGCGGCGTTGTCCGTACCGCCGCACCTGCCGCCGCAACCTCGTCGCGAAGCAGCTCGGCGCGAGGATACTAGCGGCGAGGTCCTGCCGTAGAAGCTTTGCGCTGCGGCGGACAGGCGTTCTCTGCTCGCCGCAAGCGCTACGACAGGCTTTAGGCCTCGTACTTGAACGACAGCGCGACTCGGGCGCGATACGCCGCGATCTTGCCGTTCTCCACTCGCATGTCCAGTTTGACGATGTCGGCGATGCGCAGGTCGCGCAGCGACCCGGCTGCCGTTTCGACCGCGCGCCTGGCCGCGTCCTCCCATGACACCTGACTGGTGCCGACCAGCTCGGTAATGCGGTAGACGCTTTCGCTCGCGGCGCTTTTCCTGCTTCTTGCCTTAGCCTTTGCCATGGTTCCTCCTGGTTGAGCGGGTCGGTGCCTTTCTTTTTATTCCGAGGCATAGGCGTTGTCAATGCGCATCGCCTCGGCAACCGCCGATCCGAAAGCGCGTCAAGTCGATTTCGCCCCCGCAACCGGCTTGGTCGGTTGCCCGTGCTCAGACCAGTCGGGACTTGGTATGGTACGCGCCAGCATCGCGCCGATGATCGTCACCCCCGCCAGCAATCCGAACACGATGCGATACGCATGATCGAACCGGGCTCCCATGATTGCGCGGTCGGCCAGCGACATCTGCGCGACCGAGTCGGGTCCCGCGTCGAGTACCCGCGAAAGCAACGCCGGCAACGAACCACCGGCGACGCCCAGCGCCGCGATCAGCACCGCGCCGACCAGCGCCACCCCGGCAGCTCCGCCTATCGCGCGCGACAGCGAGATCGAAGCCGTCGCCGCGCCCAGCGACTCGCGTCCCGCCGCCAGTTGCACGGCGACCTGCGTCGGCGGCATGACCATGCCCAGGCCGAGGCCTGCGAGGCTCGTCAGCACCAGCACGAGCAGCGTCGATCCGTGGGTGACCGCGATCCCGAGGCCAACGAACGACAGTGCGGCGGTACTCAGACCCATCTGCGGAAATACCGTGACCCTGCCCGTGCGCGTCACCAGTTTGCCGGTGATCGCCGACGATGCAACCATCGCCAGGGTGATCGGCAGGAGCAGGAGGCCCGACTGGCCGATGCCGAACCCGCGGCCCAGTTGGAGATAGAGCGGGAGGAACAGGATCGTCGAGAAAAGCGTCGCGCCAAAGCAGATTACGACGGCATCCGAGCGAGCGATTGCGGGCGTCGCCAAAAGTCGCAGCGGCAACACCGGATTCGCGGCGCGTCGCTCCCACGGCACCAGCAGCATGAAGCCGACGGTGGCCACGGCCACGAGCGCGGCCGTCTGCCACGACAGCCACGCGAACCGGTGACCTCCCGAGGACAGCGCAAACAGCAGCGAAAGCGTCGCGACCGCGAAGAGCAGCGCGCCGGTGATATCCGCCCGGAACGGCTTTTCGCGCGGTCGCGCCGCATCGGGGATGCGCCGGGCGAGCGCTGCGGCAACGATGCCGAGCGGAATGTTGATCGCGAAAATGGCGCGCCAGCTCAGGTGCTCGGTGAGATACGCGCCAAGCACGGGACCGGACGTGCTCGCCAGCGCGAAGACCGTGGCGAAATAGCCGGAGAAGCGTCCGCGTTCGCGCGGCGAGACGTGCTCTCCGATCAGCGCCTGCGCCAGCGTCATCAGCCCGCCGCCGCCGAGACCTTGTATCGCCCGCGCGACGATCAGCAGCAGCAACGTCGGCGCGAGCGCGCATCCGAGCGACGCTGCCGAGAATATCGCCAACGCGCCAAAGAGCATACGCTTGCGACCGAAGTGGTCGCCCAGATGCCCGTACAGCGGCGCCGCGATCGTCGCCGCCAGCAGATAAGACACGACGATCCAGGAGATGTCGGCGAAGCCGGAGAACGAACTCGCGATCGTCGGCAAAGCGCTGGCAAGGATGGTCTGGTCGGCGGCCGCGAGGAACATCGCGACCATCACGCCGGGAAACACGCGCAGGAATGCGTGCCGCGTCGTCATCGCCGGCGCCCCCGGCGCCGGCGCGTCGGCGATCGTCGAGCAGCGGCGTCAGCGCGTTCGGGAGTCGGTGAGCTTGCCATCGGCGATGAGTCCATGATCGAGACGGATGCCGGCGGCGTCGCGGGCGGTCTTCGACGCCCCTATGATAGCGAGGCCCCAGGTTCGAGCCGCGCGTCGGAATGGAAGTTCCGATCCGGTCCCGCAGGGGACTTGGCAGCGGCCGATGCTAAACTCCCAATGACGGCACCTTCTCGCTTCGGCAAGGACTCAAGCGATGCCCAAGGTCGCGATCATCCAGCAAGCTCCGGTCGTGCTCGATCGCGCCGCGAGCTTGCGCGAGGCGGTGCGATGGGTCGACACCGCAGCCGCTGCCGGCGCGGCGCTGATCGTTCTTTCCGAATCGTTCGTACCGTGCTATCCGGCGTGGATCTGGCGTTTGCGCCCCGGGCCGGACGGCGGCCTGACCGCGCGATTGCACGCGCGGCTGGTCGACAATGCCGTCAGCGTACGCCGCGGCGATCTCAACCCGCTGTGCGCGGCGGCGCGCGAGCGTCAGGTGACGATCGTCTGCGGCATGACCGAGCTCGACGACGACTCGAGCCGGGGAACGATCTATAACACCGCGGTGGTCATCGGCCCCGACGGCAACCTGCTCAACAAGCATCGCAAGCTGATGCCCACCAACCCGGAGCGCATGATCTGGGGCTTCGGCGACGGCTCCACGCTCAACGTCGTCGACACCCCCTGCGGTCGCGTGGGCACGATGATCTGCTGGGAAAGCTACATGCCGCTTGCGCGCTACGCGCTCTATGCGCAGGGCGTCGAAGTCTACGTCGCTCCCACCTACGACAGCGGCGACGGCTGGATCGGAACGATGCAGCACATCGCTCGCGAAGGCTGCTGCTGGGTGGTCGGCAGCGGGACACTGCTCAACGCGCGCGACCTGCCCGTCGATTTTCCCGACAAGTCCCGCCTCTATCCTGACGCTGACGAGTGGATCAACGAGGGAGACTCGATCGTCGTCGCGCCGGCAGGCCAAATCGTCGCCGGACCCTTACGCAAGGAAGCGGGGATACTGTATGCCGACGTCGATCTCGCGGCGGTCGCGACGGCGCGGCGTCGCATCGACGTCGCAGGCCACTACGCGCGTCCCGACATCTTCCGTTTGCACGTCAACCGGCAGCGGCAGTCTCCGGTCGATTTCGGCTAGGGATGGCGGATGGCTGCCGGACACGAAGGCGCGTCGTCGCCACTGCGGGTTCCGGCGGCCACGCTCGCTGCGATGAAACGGCACGCGATCGAAGCGGCGCATCACGCCTACGCGCCTTATTCGCGCTTTACCGTCGGGGCGGCCGTGCTGTGCCCGGATGGCAGCATTCACGCCGGCGCCAATGTCGAGAATGCATCGTTTGGTTTGTCGATCTGCGCAGAACGCAACGCCGTTTTCCGCGCGGTCGCCGCGGGAGCGCGGTCGATCGACGCGGTTCTCGTCTATACGCCGACCGGACAGCCAACGCCACCCTGCGGCGCGTGCCGGCAGGTGCTGGCCGAATTCGGCGCCGATGCGCTCGTCGTCTGTTGCAGCGACGATGCGGCGAGCGAGCGGCAATTCCGACTCGGGGACCTGCTGCCCGACGCTTTCGGGCCGGATCACTTGTAGCACCACTTCCACGATGCCACCCAGTCAAGGAGCCCGCCCGATGCCCTCGAATTCGAAGACCGCCATCGTCACCGGCGCCGGCAGCGGTATCGGCCGCGCCGTCGCGCTCGCACTGCTGAACGACGGCTACCGCGTCGCGCTCGCCGGACGCCGCCGCGACGCGCTCGACGGGACGTTGTCCGCGGCCGGAGCTGCGGCGGAACGCGCGTTGGCCGTGCCGACCGACGTCAGCGATCCTGCATCGGTGAGCGCGCTCTTCGCGCGCGTCAAGCAGGCGTACGGACGGCTCGATCTGCTGTTCAATAACGCCGGCGTCGGCGCGCCGGGCATCAATCTCGAAGAGCTCAGCGTCGAGCAGTGGAAGACGGTCGTCGACATCAATCTGACCGGGGTATTCCTGTGCATCCAGGAAGCGTTCCGCTTGATGAAGAGTCAGGACCCGCGGGGCGGGCGCATCATCAACAACGGCTCGATTTCGGCCCACGCGCCGCGGCCGAACTCCGCTCCCTATACCGCGACCAAGCACGCGGTCACCGGGTTGACCAAGTCGGCGTCATTGGATGGCAGGAAGTACGACATTGCCTGCGGTCAGATCGATATCGGCAATGCGGCGACGGACCTGGCGGCGCGCATGGCCAAGGGCGTGCCGCAAGCCAGCGGCCAGATCGCGGTCGAGCCCCTGATGGACGTCGGTCACGTCGCAAGTGCCGTGATCTATATGGCGAGCTTGCCGCTGGACGCCAACGTGCAGTTCATGACGATCATGGCGACCAAGATGCCCTTCGTCGGCCGCGGCTAGGGCCTGTTCACACTATGTCTACGATTGCGAACGGGTGGCCTGGGGCGCCAATCAAGGCGCTTGACGAAGCTAAGACCGGGCGTCTTCGCGAGGAAAGCAACCCAGAGTGGCGCCCCAGGGCGCCCGTTCCCCTCGGGTTGCGGCGAGGCTTCAATCGTGGTCTGCGCTCGGACCACCCGGACACTGTGCTACCTGGCCCCAATGCCCGTCGCAATACTGCAGGCGGATCCGCTGCTCGCAGATGACGCGCTCGAGAAAGCCGTCGGGGCAGCGGCCGATGGCCGCAGCCATCTGCTGCCAGGGATCGGCGCGTGCGGCCGGAGGCGATGGGGTGGGCACCGGGGCTGCCGGCGGCGCGCGAACGACTTCGACTTCGGCCGGCGACTCGACGGGCGCCACGACGGCCTTGGGGACGACCGCCGGCCGCCTGGGCGCCGCCTTCCCGGGGCCCGGCGAGTACGGAACGAGTTCGCGCTCGACCATCGGCGGCAGAGGCGGGAGGGGCGAGGCGGCTTGCCCCGGCTCAGGACTGCTCTTCGCCGGTTCGACGCCTCCGGGCAGTCCCTGGGGCGTTACGGGCCCGGCCGCGGCGGGCGGCGCCTCCTCGGAGACCGCCGGCGTATGGTTTGGCAGATACCAGCCGGCGATTCCCGCCAACACGACGCCGATCGACAGCAAGATCCACAAAAGCAACCGCGAACGCGCGGATTCCTTGGCGGCAACCGGCAGCGCGGGCGCGATCGCCGGCACCTTAGCCGCCTTGCGGGCGGCCCGCCGCGCCTTAGCCTCGGGGGAGCGGTCGGACCGACGCAGCCGGGAGATCGTGCGCGATACCGGTCCGGCGCCCGCCATGGCCAGCAAGGGCTGGGTAATGGTCGCGTCGAAAGCCCGCTTGCGGGCGGCGCGACAGTCGACGCAGAGCTTCGCGCCGGGCGCAGTCTGTCGTCCGCAGATCTTGCAGTTCATCGACCCTCCCGATCGGACTTCGGGCCGCGGGCGCTAAGCCCGGCGGCACCGCCCCTATGATAGCGTCATAAGAGCGGTTTGTCCTGTGGCCCCCCGGGGGGGAGTCGTTCGTCCCCGCCGGCTAGCCGGCTTGCCTCCGGGTCACAGCGTGGCTATCCGACGGGCCCGCCAGGGGGTGAGCAACATGCCGGGGATTGACTGAAACGGCTCGCCCGCGAGGTTTGCGAGCCCGAACCGCGGCGGAAGCCGAGGCTCCGGCGGGTGGTAGCTGCCGAAAATCCTGTCCCAGACCGAAAAGCACTGGCCGTAATTGGAATTGGTCTGGCGCGGGCCCGGCAGATGGTGCACCCGATGCATGGCCGGCGTCACCAGCAGCCAGCGCAGCGGACGCTCGACCCAGGCCGGATACGCGATATTGGCGTGTTGCGCCATGCTGAGGGGATTGATCAGCAGCGTACGCGCCGCTTCGATCCACAACGGCAGCCCGAGCAGCAGATACAGCGCGAGTTTCACGGCGACGTCGGCGGCCACTTCCACCGGGTGATGTCGCACGCTGGTGCTGACGTCGACGTCGCCGTCCGAATGGTGCACCGAGTGGATCAGCCAGAGCCATCGGTGCGCATGGAACAGCCGATGGACGCCGTAGGTGGCGAGATCCATGAGCACGAACGCGACCACGACTTGGGCGATGACCGGTAGACCAAGCGGCGTCAGCAGGCCCGGCGGCGTGATCGTTAGCCGAGACTGAATATCGAGGAGCCACACGCCGACCAGCCCGTCGGCGACGGCGACGACGCAGACGAACAAGGCGAGATTGCGCAGCACGTGGCGCCGGCGAGACGGTATCCGGCCCGTCAACGGTGAGCCATCCTCCCACAGAAGCAGGAAGAGAAAGGCCCCCACCATCAAACCGTAATAGGCGACGCGAAGCAGCGACATCATGTCGTTGGTCGCCATCGTCGGATCCGATCCCCGCCCGCGCCTGTGGGCCGAAGGAATGTCGCGACTACTTCTTGCGGCGCACGATCAGGCCGGCGGCGATGCCCATCGCGGCGATCAGGCCGACCAGTCCGAATTCGTCCAGCGTCGGGACCTGGAAAAAAACGGCGGAGTTGGTGCCCGCGAATGCCGGCAGGGCGAACAGCGTTGCGGCAGTCGCTGCGAAAACTTTCATCTTTCCCCCTGATCAGAAGTGGCGTTGCATTGTCGGCGGCGCACATCGACCCGTCAAGTTGCGCTCGCGGGCGCTGCGGCCGTCTACTAGTGTCCTGTGCCGTAAGTTCCGAAGATAAACACTAGCGCCCCGATTCCCTCGGCGCCCCCGGACATTGCGGCACCTTGCCCCAGTATCCTTCGCAATACTGCAGACCGACGCTTTGCTCGCATCCGATCCGGCGGAAAAAATCCTCGCGCTTGCAGCGCACCATCGCCTCGTGCATCTGTTGCCATCGATCGGGCTGCGGCGAGGCGACGGTCGCCGCCGGCGTTCGCGCCACGGCCGCAGGTGCCGCGGGAGGCGCTTCGGTCGGACCCGAGGTCGCGGCGGACGGTGCGTTCCCCGGACGCGCCGCCTTCGATGCGGCAGCGTTTGCCTTGGCCGGCGTGCCCGACGTCGTCCCCGCGCCGGATTTCGCGGTCTCGACCGTCGGCGGTGCGGGCGTCTGATCCTTGCCCGGCTCGGTGGTCGTCGCCGGCGGTGCCGTGGCGGCACTCGCGTTCTTCGCCGTGCCGGCAGGCGTGGGCGCCGACGCGGCGTCCGGCGTCTTTCCGGACTCGGTCGAGGTCGCGGAGTCTTTCGGTTCGCTCGATAGCGACATCCGGTAGGCGACAAATCCGCCGATGCCCAGCACGCCGACCAAGGCGAGCATCGCGGCGATCATGCCCAGCTTCGGCGGACCGCCTCGGACGGCGGATGTGGTCGTCGCGGCAACGGTGGATGTCGCGCCCGGCGCGGCACCCGCGGGCACACGTGGCGGTATGGTCGAGCCGGAAGCTGCCGCGGAGCCTCGCGCGGGAGTCGCCGCGGCAGTCGCGGACGTCGCCGGCGCGGCGGACGGCACGGGAGACGCCGGCGCTGCGGACGCCGTCGCGATCGCGGGCGCGACAGGCGCCGGCTCGACGGGCAGCGTGGTCCCGCACTGGACGCAAAATCGGGCGCCCGGCTGCGTTTCGTAACCGCAGGTCGTGCATTTCATCGTCCGTCCTCCGTTGGCGTTCACACGGTCGAGCGGCGCCGCATGCTTCGTGCGGGCGTTGCCGACGCGGGGCAAGTCAAGTGTAACCCGACGCCGCGCGCGCTGTCGCGGCTGGTGCCGACCGGCCTGCCGCTAGAGCGTCAAGTGCCAGGTTTCCGCGACCAGGTCGCGGCCGAAGCTGCGATGCGGCTTGCGGCGCGTAGGGCGGAACCCCGCCTGCTCGTAGATTTTTCGCGCCGCGGCGAGCTCGCTCTGGGTCCACAGGACCATGCTGCGAAATCCGGCGCGGCGCGCGAAGCGAATGCATTCGCCGACCAGCCGGGTGCCGAGCCCTCGTCCGCGCGCCTCGGGTTCGACCAGAAGCAGGCGCAATTTGGCAATGTCCCTCGACTGCCGGACGACGAAGACGGATCCGACATTGATTCCGCCGCACTCGGCGATCCAGCAACGCTCGTGATCGGGATCGAACTGCTGCACGAAGCGCGCGGCGATGGCGGCGACCAACGCCTCGAATTGCGCGTCGTATCCATACTCGCGGGCGTAGATTTCGCCATGGCGCTGCACGACCCAGCCGATGTCGCCGGCGCGCGGAGCGCGCAGCGCGATCGGCGGGCGGTCGGTTGCGTCGCGCCCGAGCAAGGCTTCGATTGCGGCCGCGGCCGTCACCAGCCGCCGCTGGTCACCCGCGGCGAGCGTGTCGAGCAGCGCGCCGGCCTGATCGTGCGAGCGACGGTCGAGCGGCGCGAACGCCGCCCTTCCCTTGCGCGTCAGCGCCAGCAGCTGACGCCGGGCATCCGCCGCGCTCGGGCGTCGGCGCAGCAGTCCCTGCGCCTCGAAGCCGTGCACGATGCGGCTCAGATAACCTTCATCCAGACCGAGGCGGGCCGAAAGCGCACTCGCGGTAGGCGCGTCGCCCCGCGGCGTCTCCGGATGCGCGAGCTCGTACAGGACGCGCCCCTGTGCCAGGGAAAACGTGCTGTCGAGCAATCCTTCCCTCAGAACGCCGATGCGCTGCGTGTAGAAGCGATTGAATCGGCGCAGCGCGGCGATGCGCGCCTCGCGGAGTGCTGGGTCTCTCGCCGCCGTCGCCATTACGTCGTCCCCGCGGCCCCGGGAATGGGCCACGATGAGACTGTCCGGCCGACAGTTGCTTTTGTCAACTAATTGATGCTGGCTTCAGCCGACGTGCTCGCGCAGAAATTCCAGAGTGCGCTGCCGCGCGAGCGTCGCCGCCGCGGCATCGTACGAGGCGCGCTGGTCGCAGTTGAAGCCATGGTCGGCGGCGTAGATGTAGACGCGTATTTCCGGGTGAGCGTCGGCGAAAGCGCGCACGCCTGCGACGGGAAGCACCGCATCGCGTTCGCCGAAGTGCGCGATGACCGGACATTTCGGCTGCTCGGAACTCGCGTCCAGCATGCCGCCGCCGTAATAAGGAACCGCGGCGGCGATGCGCTCCAGACGGCATGCCGCGAGCCAGGTAATGAGCCCGCCCCAGCAGTAGCCCACGACGCCGACGCGGCCGGCGGACGCGACCGCGGCACGCGCTGCATCGACGTCGAGCAGCGCCGCCGCGGCGTTCGCCTTGGCCTTGTATTCGCGCCCGCGGGCGATATCGTCGGCCGTATATCCGAGGTCGACGCCTTTTTGGTAGCGGTCGAACAATGCCGGCGCCATCGCCCGGTAGCCGTCCGCGGCGTAACCGTCGCAGACGCTGCGGATATGGCCGTTGACCCCGAAGATTTCCTGCACCACGACCAGCCCGCCGCGCGGCTTGCCTTCCGGCTCCGCGCGGTAGGCCGCGAGGCGGAATCCATCACTGGCCGAGATTTCAGTCATCGTTCCCATCGGAAGCTTCCTGGCTGGTGTCGAGCGCGCATTATCGCATCGGCAGCGGCGGCGCGAGGCCGTGGGATAATCGCCTTGCGTCATACGTCCAACGGGATCGTTCAATGAAACTCAATGCCAAGAAGATCGAGGCGCTGATCAGCGAGCTGCTGGTCGAAATCGGCGAGGACCCGCATCGGGAAGGCTTGCTCAAGACGCCGCAGCGGGTTGCCGCCGCGATCGAATTTCTTACTTCCGGCAACCGGACCGATCCGCAAAAGCTCATCAATGGCGCGGTGTTCACGCAAGCGACCAACAGCATGGTCATCGTCAAGAACATCGAGGTCTACAGTCTGTGCGAGCACCACATGCTGCCGTTTTTCGGACGCTGCCACATCGGCTACATACCGAGCGGCCGCGTGTTCGGCGTCTCCAAGCTCGCCCGCCTGGTCGACATGTACGCGCGCCGCTTGCAGCTTCAGGAGCGGTTGACCGAGCAGATCTCGCAGGAAGTCATGGAGTCGGTCGACGCGAAAGGCGTGGGCGTGATGATCGAGGCGCGGCATCTGTGCATGATGATGCGTGGCGTCGAAAAGCAGAATTCGGTGATGATCACCTCATCGGTGCTGGGAACCTTCCGCGAGTCGCAGGCCACGCGCGAGGAATTTCTCGCGCTGATAGGCAGCCGACCGACCTAGGTCCCAGCGACATCGGCCGCGCTCCGAACCGGGCGCTTTGCCGGGGTGCTAAGCCTCCAGCCACCAGCGGTAGATCGTCCCCGCAAAACCCTTCGCGCCGCGCGCGGCCACCGGCGGCAGGCGCAGAGGACGCAGAAACATCTCGACGGGAAGATCGCGCGGGGCGAATCGCCGCGCGACGCTCGAGATCCGTCCGCGAAATGCCCGATAGTCGTCTTCAACCGAGCCCGGCCCGCGATGCGTGGCTTGCCACAGATGGCGGAAGGCGATGCGGCCATCGTCGTCGGCCATTTCCAGCAGCCGCCGGGTCATCGTCCGGCCGATGCGCCAGCGTCCGTGCCGTTCGCGCTCCTGGTAACGGCGGAAATACCGATAGAAATGCTTGTAGTGCCGCACTTCGTCGGCATAGATGTGCGTCGCCAGGTCCTTGAGCACCGGCTCATGGGCGTAGGCATTCATCGCGCCGTAAAGCGTTGCCGTGCCCATTTCGACGACGCAGCGCGCGGCGAGCTCGAGCCCGCGAGCCGGCTCGAGCTCGGGCACCGTGCAGGTCTTGCGATATTCGTCGAAGAACCGGTCGTAGGTGCTCTGCCAGTCGAAATCCGGCCACACCCGTTCCACGTAAGCGCGCAGTGCCGCGCCGTGCTGCACCTCTTCGTGTTCCCATGAGTCGGCGAGCCATCCGGAGACAACCTCGTCGCCGTCGAAGTAGGACACGAGATTGTGCGCATAGAGGTCCGAGCCGGTTTCGACGAACGAGGCCATCGTCACCATCTGGAACAGCGTCGTATCGTCCGCCGCCAAGGCGCGCTCGGCGCCGGCGTAATCGATGTCGGCAAGCTGCCAGGGGCGGCGTGCACGCCAATTGGGGGCTCCGCCGCCCGTCTTGCCCGCCTCGGGCGCTCGTACATCCACCATCGTGTCTCTCCCTGCCTTTCCTGTAAGACAGCGTCCGGGCCGAAAAATCCCGAAGCTGCAGACAACAACATGCCCCCACTGCGGCAAACTTGCAACAGCCGCCGTTCGCTTTAGGGCGGCGCGGCTAGAATCACCGGTTTGGTGCGCCTGATCCGCGTGCAGCGTTTCCTCGACATCCTGGGCCTGACCGGCCCCCTTTTCCTGCTGGTGCTCCTGGGCTACGCCCTCGGCCGGTGGGCGAAGTGGCCGCACGCGGTTGGCGACGCGCTGACCCGGTTCGTGTTCTCGGTCGCCATCCCGGCGCTGCTGTTCAGGCTGATGAGCGACCTTTCCAGGTTGCCGCCGGTCGATGCCAGGCTCCTGATCGCGTTTTTCGGCGGCTGCCTGATCGTCTTCGTCATTGGCCGGGTCCTCGCCGCCTGGCTGTTTCGGCTGGATGGCGTCGCGCAGTCGGTCTTCGCACTGGGCGGCATCTTCGCCAACAACGTGCTGCTTGGCGTGCCGCTGGCGCGCATGACCCTCGGCGAACGGTCGATCCCGGTCGTGTCGCTGGTGCTCGTGTTCAATTCGCTGGCATTGTGGACGCTGGTGACCGTGTCGGTCGAATGGGCGCGGCACCGCAGGCTGTCGTGGGCAGGTTACCTGCAGGCGGCCAAGGCGGTGCTTCTCAATCCGGTCGTCGCCGGCATACTGCTCGGGGCCGCGTGGGGGCTGATCGCCTTGCCGCTGCCCTCCGTGGTCGACCGCACGGTCGAGCTGGTGAGCCAGGCGGCCATTCCGCTGTCGCTGATCGCATTGGGGATGGGGCTTGCGGCGTTCGGCATCCGCGAGGGCTTGCCGATCAGCACAGCGATCTGCGCGCTCAAACTTCTCGTGCAGCCGCTTGCGGTTTACCTGCTCGCGCTGGCTCTCGGACTGCCCGCCCTCGAAACGCAGGTCATCGTGCTGCTGGCCGCGCTGCCGGTCGGGGCCAACGTCTATCTGATGTCGCGCCAATTCGATACGCTGGGCGGCCCGGTCGCGGCGAGCCTGGTGATCTCGACGGTGCTGGCCGCCGTGACGACCCCGCTGTTGCTGACGCTGCTCCCGGGGTCGCTGCACTGATCCGATGGATAATCAACGGGGCGATTGACTCTGTTGGAGACGGTGATGCCGGAACCCCTGCGCCGAGTCGCGGTCGTCGGCAGCGTGCGAATACCGTTTGCGCGCAGCAACGGCCAGTACACCGGGATCGGCAACCTCGAGATGCTCACCGCCGCTTTCGCGGCGCTGGTCGAGCGCTTCGACTTGCGGGGCAAGCCCCTGGGCGAAGTCGCGGCCGGCGCGGTGATCAAGCATCCGCGCGACTGGAACCTGACCCGTGAAGCGGCGCTCGGCGCCGGCGTGCATCCGCGCACGCCAGCCTACGATGTCCAGCGCGCGTGCGGCACGAGTCTCACGACGGCCATCCAGGTCGCGCAGCGGATCGCGCTGGGCGAAATCGAAGTCGGCATTGCCGGCGGCGTCGACACCGCCAGCGACGTGCCGCTCTGTTACGGGCGCACCCTGAACCGCATCGTGCTCGACAGCGCTCGCGGCAGGTCGCTCGGCGCGCGCATCCGACCGTGGCTCAAGCTGCGGGCCGCCGACTTCAAGCCGGCCACCCCTGGCGTCGTCGAGCCGCGGACCGGTCTGTCGATGGGTGAGCATTGCGAGCTCATGGCCAAGCAGTGGCGTATCGGCCGCGCCGAGCAGGATGAGCTTGCCTACCGCAGTCATGTCAACGCGGCGGCCGCCTGGCGCGACGGATTCTATGGCGATCTGGTCGTGCCCTTCGCCGGGCTGGAGCGAGACAACAACGTGCGCGCCGACACGACGCCGGCCAAGCTCGCCGGATTGAAGCCGGTCTACGACAAGACCGCCACCGGCACGCTGACGGCGGGCAACAGCACGCCGCTCACCGATGGCGCCTCGTGCCTGCTGCTCGCCTCCGATGCCTGGGCCGGCGCGCACGGGCTGTCCGCGCAGGCATACCTGACGCACTGGTCGGTGGCCGCCGTCGACTTCGCGGGGGTCCTGGGTCCGGCGGAGGGCCTGTTGATGGCGCCGACCTACGCGGTACCGACGATGCTCGATCGCGCCGGCCTTTCGCTGCAGGACTTCGCTGTCTATGAGATCCACGAGGCTTTCGCCGCGCAGGTTCTCTGCACGCTCGCCGCGTGGGCGTCCGATGACTACTGCCGCTCGACGCTCGATCGCGACCGCGCTCTCGGCGAGATCGACCGCGCCCGGCTCAATCCCCGGGGCGGCAGCGTCGCGCTCGGGCATCCATTCGCAGCGACCGGCACGCGCATCGTCGGCACGCTGGCCAAGCAACTGCAACAGCGCGGCGGCGGACGCGGATTGATTTCGATCTGTACTGCGGGCGGCATGGGCGTCACGGCGATCCTCGAGCGCTGAAGCGAACGCCTGCGTTACAATTTCGCCTTCGCATCGTTGCAGGACAGCGCATGGCGCTCAAACGCCGCAAGGGTCCGGACGGAACGCTGGTCGTCGTCGAACACACGTCGAAAGTCCTCGCCGGCAACGCGCTGGGCGATCCGCACGTGCGCAAGCTCGGCGCGTGGCTGCCGCCGCAGTATGACGGCGCATCGGGCAGCGGCCGGGGCCGCCGCTTTCCGGTGCTGTGGGACATGGTCGGCTTCACCGGATCGGGGCTTGCCCACGCCAACTGGAAGCCCTTTTCCGACAACGTGCCGGAGCGCGCGGCGCGACTGATCCATGAGCGCAAGATGGGGCCGGCGATCATCGTGTTCCCGGATTGCTTTACCGCGCTCGGCGGCAACCAGTACGTCAACTCCTCGGCGATCGGCAATTACGCGGACTACCTCACCCGGGAACTGATCCCTTTCGTGGATCGCGAATTCCGCACGCTCAGCAGCAGGGAACACCGCGGCTGCTTCGGCAAGTCCTCCGGCGGTTACGGCGCCATCATCCACGGCATGCGATACGCGGAGCACTGGGGAGCAATCGCCGATCATTCGGGCGATTCGTATTTCGATTTCGTCTATTGGCACGACTGGCCGAATACGCTCAACGACCTCGCGCGCTTCCGGCCGGTCAAGCGCAAGCCGGGCCGCTACCACGCCCTGCGCGAGGGCCAGCGCGCACGTCTGGCGAACGGGCTCGATGACGGGCGCGTCAAGCGCTTTCTCGACCACGTCTGGCAAGCCGAGAAACTGTCGGTGGCCGAGGGCCACACGATCATGAACCTGTGCATGGCTGCCACCTACGATCCCGACCCCAAGGCTCCGCTCGGGTTCCGGCTGCCGTTCAATCTGGAAACCGGCGAACCGATCGCCAAGCGTTGGAGGAACTGGCTCGCGCACGACCCGATCAACCTGGTCGGCAAGTACAAGGCGAACCTCAAATCGTTGCGTGGCATCTATGTCGATTGCGGATGGCGCGACCAGTACCACATTCATTATGGGACGCGGATCCTGTCGGCGCGCCTGACGCAGGCCGGGATCAGGCACACCTACGAGGAATACGACGACAACCATTCCGACGTCGACTACCGGATGAATGTCAGCCTGCCTTTCCTGTATCGGGCGCTGAAGCGATAAGCGGGGCGGCCGCTCGCGGCCTGGCGCCGTTGCGACTACACGATCGATCGGAGCGCCGATGGCCGAAGACAAGAACGTATTGGGCAGACCGCTCGTACCTTGTTCGAACTCGCCGCGCACCGGGTTTTACCGTGACGGCTGCTGCAACACCGGTCCCGAGGATCTTGGGCTGCATGTGATTTGCGCGCAGATGACGGCCGACTTCCTGGCGTACTCGAGGGAGCACGGCAACGATCTCTCGACGCCGGTACCGGAGCACGGCTTTGCCGGTCTGCGGCCGGGCGACCGGTGGTGCGTCTGCGCGGGACGGTGGCGGGAGGCCTTCGAGGCGGGGCATGCGGCGCCCGTCGTTCTGTCCGCGACGCACGAGGAAACGCTGGCCATCGTTCCGCTCGAGGTACTCAAGCGCCATGCGATCGATGCCAGCTGACCGCGGCTTTCGAAAAACGCGGCTTCGCGCATCCGTCTTCGCAAAGTCCGCGTCGCGACCGCGCCGCGCTCGGCATCGGGCTGCCGGAGGAGCGCGATGATCGTCGATGCCGCGCAGCCCGCGCCGACGCCCTCCCGCCGGAATTTGTTCCTCGGCTTTCTGATTATCGGCGTGCAAGGATTCGGCGGCGTCTTGCCGTTCGCGCGCCGGATGCTGGTCGAGCAGCGGCGATGGCTGAGCGAGCGCGAATTCATCGAGGTCCTGTCGCTCTCCCAATTCCTGCCGGGACCGAACATCGTCAACGTTTCCATCATCGTGGGCAGGCGATTCCGCGGCGCGTCAGGGTCGCTGGCCGCGTCGCTCGGCCTCATGCTGATGCCCTTCCTGATCGTGCTTGCGCTGGCGGCGCTATACGCGCAATTCGCGGCGATCGAAGCGGTGCGCGCCGGCACCAGCGGCGTATCCGCGGCGGCGACCGGACTGGTGATCGCGACGGGAATCAAGATGGCAGGTCCGCTCAAGGGCATCGCGTGGCAGCTTGCGATGGGCGCGCTGGTATTCGTCGCGATCGGGGTGCTGCGTATTCCCCTGCTCTGGGCACTGGCGATGCTCGCGCCTGTCTCCATCGCGATCGCCTGGTGGAGAAAGGCATGAACGTCTCCTTGCTGGCGGACCTCGCCCAGCAGTTCGCGCTGCTCTCGTTTCTCGCTATCGGCGGAGTCAACGCGCTGATTCCAGAAATCCACCGACGAGTCGTCGAGAACGCGCATTGGCTGACCGACGCGGATTTCGCGCAGGCCTTTGCCATCGCGCAGGCCGCGCCGGGTCCCAACATGCTGATCGTCAGCCTGATCGGCTGGAAGGTTCACGGCTTCCTCGGCGCGCTGGTCTGCACGATCGCGATTTGCGCGCCGTCATCGGCGCTGACCTTTGCCGTCGCCCACGCGTGGGAGCGATTTCGCGATGCGCCGCTGCGAAAAGCCATTCAGCACGGGCTCGCGCCGGTGACCGTCGGACTGGTTCTCGCCAGCGGTTTCATACTGGCCCGAACCGTCGACCATTCGGCCGTCGCCATGGGCCTGACCGCCGCGAGTGCGGCGTTGGTGCTGACCACGCGCGTGCACCCGCTCTGGCTGCTGGCCGCGGGCGCCGCGGTCGGTGTCCTCGCGCTGTAGCGATCGCCCGATGCCGGAGCTTCCCGACGTCGCGGTCTACGTCGACGCGCTCGAGCGCCGCATCGTCGGCAGACGGCTCAGGGAAATCCGCCTGGTCAGCCCGTTCGTGCTGCGCACGGCCGTGCCGCCTGTCGCCGAAGTCCGCGGCAGACAAGTGACTTCGGTGCGCCGGATCGGCAAGCGGATCGTGATCGGGCTCGAAGGCGATCTCTTCCTCGTCTTGCACCTGATGATCGCCGGGCGCTTGCGCTGGGACGCCGCGGGAAAGAAGCCGCCCGCCCGCATCACCCTCGCAAGCTTTGCGTTCGACACCGGCACGCTCGTGTTCACCGAAGCCGGCACGCGCAAGCGCGCGTCGCTGCATGTTGTGCGCGGCGCGGCCGCGCTCGCGGCGTTCGACCGCGGCGGTGTCGAGATCCCGTTCATCGATGCCGCGACTTTTGCCGCGCGCCTGCGCGAGGAGAACCACACGCTCAAGCGCGCGCTGACCGACCCACGGCTGTTCAGCGGCATCGGCAACGCGTACTCGGACGAAATCCTGCATCGAGCGCGGCTGTCGCCGCTGGCACTGACGCACAAGCTCAGCGCGCCGGAGACCGAGCGGCTGTTCGCGTCGGCGCGGGCGGTGCTCGCGGAATGGACCGACCGGCTGCGCGCCGAGGCGGGCGAAGACTTTCCCGAGGGGGTCACCGCGTTCCGGCCGCAGATGGCCGTCCACGGCCGCTTCGGCAAGCCCTGTCCGGATTGCGGCGCGCCGGTGCAGCGCATCGTCTACGCGGACAATGAAACCAATTACTGCGCGCACTGCCAGACTGGAGGTACGGTGCTCGCCGATCGCGCCTTGTCGCGGTTGCTGAAGGCAAGCTGGCCGCGATCGATCGACGAGCTCGGTTGAGCCGCTCCAGTCGGGCGCGTAGACTGCAATGACGGCGACGCGCGGTCTTTGCGCCGCGCAGAGACAACGCAAAGGAGCGGCACCATGAGATGGCAGGACTACCGGCGCAGTGACAACGTGGAGGAAGGCGAAAGCGCCGGCCCGAGCATGTTCGGCGGCGGGCTTCGTCTGTCGGGCGGCGCGATCATACTGGTCGTCGTGGTCAGCCTTCTGCTGGGCAAGAACCCGCTCGACATGCTGGCGTTGCTGACCGACGGCGGCGGCCCCGCCGTCCAGACACAGGCACCGCAATCCGCGTCGCGAGCGCCGGTGCCCAACGATCCCCAAACCGAGTTTGCCGCTCGCGTCCTCGGCGATACGGAGGATGTCTGGGGCGGCATCTTCCAGAGGCTCGGCACGCGCTACCAGCCGCCCACACTGACCCTCTACCACGGCCAGATCGCCTCGGCCTGTGGCTTCAGCAGCGCCGCCGCCGGGCCGTTCTACTGTCCGGGTGACCGCAAGCTCTATCTCGACTTGAGCTTTTTCCAGGAGCTGTCGCAACGCTTTGGCGCGCCCGGCGATTTCGCCCGCGCCTATGTGATCGCCCACGAGGTCGGTCACCACGTCCAGAACCAGCTCGGGCTGATGGATGCGGCGCAGAAGAAGATGGCCAATGCGCCGGATCGCGCGAGGAACGACCTGTCGGTGCGCCTCGAGCTGCAAGCGGACTGCCTGGCCGGCGTCTGGGGGCATTCGTCGATGCAGCGCAACATCATCGACGATAAGGACGTCGAGTCCGGCATCGCGGCGGCGGCCGCGGTCGGCGACGACCGGATCCAGAAGCAATCTCGGGGCTACGTCGTCCCCGAAGGCTTTACCCACGGCTCGTCCGCGCAGCGGGTGAGGTGGTTCCGGACAGGCCTGGAATCCGGCGATTTGCGGCAGTGCGACACATTTGCCAGCCGCAACCTGTAGGCCCCGGCCGGCAAACGGCGCCTTTGAGTCCGCCAAAAGGCTTGCCGTGCCCCCGTCCTTTGCCTATATTGGGAAGTGCAGGTTGGGAACTGCAGGAGGGTCATAAGATGAAAATCGCTCTTACGCTGGTGGCGGCGGTGGTCTTGTGTGGATGTTCGTCACTCCCGCAACAAAGGGCCGACAACGACGCCGATGCGAAAGTGGTCTGCAACTGGGCGCAGATGGAAGCCGTCGATCGCGCGGACCGGGCGCACTTTACCGATGTTCGTTGGTTCCACTGCCCGCAGATCAGCCGAGACCGCGTCAAGGTGTCCTGATCGCAGGTAAGCCGCACCGCCGAGCGTCGCTTCGCGCCCGCTCGGCGTGAATTGTCCCGCCTGCGGGACCGCGATGCAGGCGCTCGATTTCGAGCGGTCGTTGCTCGGGCGGGTCTCGCTCGATTTCTGTTTTCCATGCCAGCTCGTCTGGTTCGACGAGCATGAAAGCACGGAACTCGCGCCGGCTGGCGTAATCGAGGTGTTCAAGGCTTTCGATGCGCATCGCGCATCGACTCGCACTGTGCTGCCGGCCCTACTCGACTGCCCCCGCTGCGGGTCCCGCCTCTCGCTCGCGCACGACCTCCAGCGCAACACGCACTTCAGTTACTACCGCTGCACTTGGGGACACGGCCGATTGACGCCATTCGTCCAGTTTCTGTTGGAAAAGAACTTCGTGCGTCCCTTATCCGGCAGCGAGCTGGCTTCGCTGAAGTCGCGCGTACGCACGGTGCAATGCTCGAATTGCGGCGCGCCGATCGACCTCGCGAATGACACGGTATGTTCGTACTGCCGCTCGCCGCTCGCCATTCTCGATCCCGACGCCGTCGCCAAAACGCTGCAGC
This sequence comes from Casimicrobiaceae bacterium, assembly GCA_036493675.1. GTDB lineage: Bacteria > Pseudomonadota > Gammaproteobacteria > Burkholderiales > Casimicrobiaceae > PALSA-1003. The sequence goes on along the minus strand of DASXPJ010000035.1, from coordinate 249,419 downwards.
AACTAAACACGGCCGAAGTTCAGAGCCACACGATCGATGTCGATCGTCTGGCGGACGCCTTGACAATGCGCGCACCGGCCGGCGACCGCGGCGCACTCGCTCTCGAGAGCGCCGGCATCGGTGACGATCGATGGTCGGGAGATCTGGTAGCTGCGGGCATCGCCTTTGTCGCTGCGATGCTGCGCTAGCGCGGCAGCGGTGGCCCGCTTTCGCGGCTTGGCTCCTTCTCATCGGTCACCACCGGGCATAAAATCGACTTTTTTCGCTTGCCCGCGAGGTCTGTGATGATGGTTCGCCCGTTTCTGTTCACTTCGATCGCCGCGCTTGCGCTCGTCGCGCCATGCGCAACGGCCCAGACGCCGGCCCCGGCCAATCCTGCGCCGCAGGCGACCGCGGCGTCATCCGTGAAAGTACCGCCGAATAACTGCGTCAAGCCCGAGTTCCCCGGCGCGCTCGCCTCAAACTCGCGCATCGTCACATTCAACAAGGAAGTGGCGGCGTACGGCGACTGCATCAAGAAGTACATCGGTGAAGTCAAGGACATCGCGCTCGCAGCGACTACCGCGGGCAACGGCGCGATCGACGAATACAACGCGTACATGGCCGATCTCAAAGCGAAGGTAGAAGCCTCGAAGTAGGTCGCCACGCCCGCTGGAGGGAAGTGTTCGGTCCGAGGGCGGCCCCATGCCCGCGGCCGCGCGAGGATCGCCAGGCGGCGATTCCCAGGTTTGTTGCTAGTGCATTAGACTGAAGGCATGATCGCGCCACGCCCCGATCCGGCCCCCGGAGCACCCGCGAGCCCGCAAGCGATCGCCCAGGCCACGCTCGACGGCTTCAATCGACACTATGCGCTGTTCCGCGATTGCGCCGCGGCCGCCAAGCGTCATTTCGAGACCGGCAACTGGCTCGGCATCAGCCACGTCTCCCACGAACGCATCGATTTCTACGACCGGCGCGTCGCCGAGACGGTGACCCGGCTGCGCGCCGAATTCGGTTGTGCCCACAACGACGATGCGCGCTGGGAGGAAGTCAAGCGGCATTATGTCGCACTGCTGATCGATCACAAGCAGCCGGAATGCGCCGAGACCTTCTTCAACACGGTGTCCTGCAAAATCCTCGATCGAAGCTACTTCCACAACCGCTGTCTGTTCGTCCGGCCGGCGATTTCGACCGAGCACATCGACGCCGATCCTCCGTCGTATCGCTCGTACTATCCGCGTCCCCACGGACTGCGGCATGTGCTGATCGACATCATTCTCGACTTTCGTCTCGAGCCGCGTTTCGCGGATTTTCGAGCCGATCTCGCCCATATTCTCGCGGCTTTCCGACGACGTTTCCCGCGGCCGTTCCAGCTCCGGGCGAATCACCAGATTCAGGTACTGTCGAGCCTGTTCTTCCGGAATCGCACCGCGTATATCGTCGGCCGCGTGATCAACGGCTACAACGCGTACCCCTTCGTCGTGCCCATCAAGCACGACGCGGAGGGGCGGCTCTATGTCGACGCGCTGTTGATGGGCGCCGAGCACCTCGCGCTGCTGTTTTCCGCCAACCGCGCCTACTTCCTGGTCGACATGGAGGTGCCGTCAGCTTACGTCGGCTTCCTGCGGGAAATCGTCCCGGAGCGAACGGCGGCGGAGCTGTATACGATGCTGGGTCTGCAGAAGCAGGGAAAGACGCTGTTCTTCCGCGATTTCCTGCACCATCTGAAGCATTCGACCGACAGCTTCATCGTCGCGCCGGGCATCAAGGGCCTGGTGATGACGGTGTTCACGCTGCCATCCTATCCGTACGTATTCAAGGTCATCCGGGACAGGATCGCGCCCTCCAAGGACACCACACGCGACAAGGTCAAGGAGAAATACGTGCTGGTGAAGCACCATGACAGAGTCGGCCGGATGGCGGACACGCTCGAGTATTCCGACGTGGCGTTTCCGCGCGCCCGCTTTACGCCCGAACTCATCGCCGAGCTCGAAGCCGTGGCGCCTTCGGTGATCGAGCACGACGACGACATGATCATCGTCCGCCATCTTTACATCGAGCGTCGTGTGATGCCGCTCAACCTCTTCCTGGAGACCGCGTCGCCACAGCAGCGTGGGCACGCGATCGCTGACTATGGCGAGGCGATCAGGCAGCTCGCCGCCGTCAACATTTTCCCCGGCGATCTGCTGTTCAAGAATTTCGGCGTCACGCGGTTCGGGCGCATCGTTTTCTACGACTACGACGAGATCGAGTACATGAACGCGTGCCGATTCCGCTCGATTCCGCAGCCGCCGGCCGGGCACGACGAAATGTCGGACGAGATATGGTATCCGGTGGCCGCCAACGATGTTTTCCCGGAGGAGTTCGCGACGTTTCTGCTCACCGACCCCGATGTGCGCGCCGACTTTCTTCGCGTCAACGCGGATCTGCTCGACGCGAGCTGGTGGCAGCGAATGCAACGGGAAGCCGCCGAGGCACCGCCGGAAGTCTTGTCCTACCCGGACCCCGTCCGCTTCGCGCGTCTCGCCACGGATCGCGCCCCTGGCCTGGCCGAGGCGGTCGGGGAGCTGGAGCCGCCGCCGCTGCGCTAGCGCGGCGGCGCGGCGGCCAGTCGTCGCGCGATATCGTCGGCCTGGAGCGCCGCGCCGGCATCGCCCTGCCGGGCGGCTTGCCGATACCAGCCGAGGGCCCGCTTCAAATCCGGGGCGACGCCATCGCCGTGCTCGTAGAGGCTCGCGATCAGGTACTGCGCGCCCGCATCGCCGTTTTCCGCGGCGGCTTCGTACCACTTCGCCGCGAGCGCCCAATCCTTCGGCGCGCCGCGTCCGAGAAAGAATTGCGTGCCAAGCTGGACTTGGGCTTCGACGTGTCCCTGGCGCGCCGCCTTTTCCCACCATTCGGTCGCCGCGGTCAACGAGCGCGCGACTCCGGACCCACTTTCGTACAGCAGTCCCAGGCTGTACTGCGCCTGCGCCATGCCGGCCTCCGCCGCCCTGCGCAGCCAGTCGACGCCGGATGCCGCGTCCGCGGCCCCGCCTTCGCCTCGAAGCAGCATGGTCGCGAGATTGAACTGCGCAAGCCGGTCGCCCGACTGCGCATCCCGCTCGTAGGCGGCGCGCGCGGCCGCGAAGTCGCCGCGCTGATATGCAAGCCAGGCGGCGCTGGCCGCCTCGGCGATCGGCACTGCCGACGCGGACATCAGCATGAGGATGGCCAGCACACGTCGCGAGAACCGCGCCAAGCCGGATGTCATCGGCACTCCCGGAGTACAATTACGCCAGGTCAGTCTACCATTCGCCGGATTTTTCCTTGTTCGTCAGCGCATTTGATTTGTTCAAGATCGGTCTGGGACCGTCGAGCTCGCACACGATGGGGCCGATGCGTGCCGGATACCGTTTCGTCCATGAGCTCGCCGCCGAAGGGCGACTCGACCACGTCGCGGAAGTTATCGTCGACTTATACGGGTCGCTCGCGCTGACCGGGCGCGGTCACGGGACCGATCGCGCGATCCTCCTCGGACTCTCGGGCGAAACTCCCGACCGCGTCGACCCGGACCAGGTGGAACGCAAGGTCGGGCTGATCAGGGAAACACGAGAGCTATTGCTTGACGGCAGACGGCGAATCGCGTTCCGCGAAGACGAGCATCTGCGCTTCCGCGTCGACAAGTCGCTTTCCTTCCACACCAACGGCATGCGCTTTACCGCGCTTGACAGCGCCGGCACGCGCATCGCCCGCAACGTGTATTTTTCCGTCGGCGGCGGCTTCATCGTCGCCGAAAGCGAGATCGGCCAGTTGCCCGACGCGCCGCAGCGTTTGCGCGTTCCTTACCCGTTCAGCAGCGCTGCGGAGCTGTTGCAGCAGGGGGATACCGCGCACAAGCGGATTCCCGAGATGATGCGCATCAACGAGCTCGCGCTGCGCAGCCCGGACCAGGTGCGCTCCGGACTGCTCCAGCGGTGGGCCGTGATGAACGATTGCATCGAGCGCGGCCTGCGCAACGAGGGCATTCTGCCCGGAGGACTCAAGGTCAAGCGGCGGGCAAAGGGCCTGCACGAGGCGCTCGTCGCCAAGCGTGCGCAGCGTGAGGCCAATCCGACCGAGACGATCGACTGGGTCAGCCTCTACGCCATCGCGGTCAACGAGGAGAATGCCGCCGGAGGCCGGGTCGTGACCGCGCCGACCAACGGTGCCGCCGGCATCATTCCCGCGGTCATCCGCTATTACCGCGAATTCTACGAAGACGCCAACGAAGACGGCATTGTCGCGTTCCTGCTCACTGCAGCGGCGATAGGCGGTTTATGCAAGCGCAATGCGTCGCTCTCCGGAGCCGAGGTCGGCTGCCAAGGCGAGGTCGGCGTTGCCTGTTCAATGGCTGCCGCCGGTCTCGCCGCGGCGCTGGGCGGCAGCAATGCGCAGATCGAGAACGCCGCGGAGATCGGCATCGAGCACCACCTCGGGATGAGCTGCGACCCGGTCGGCGGCTTGGTGCAAATACCGTGCATCGAGCGCAACGCCATGGGCGCGATCAAGGCAATCAATGCAGCTTCGTTGGCGCTGCGCGGGGACGGAGGCCATCGGGTCCCGCTCGACGCGGTCATCAAGACGATGTATGAAACCGGGCGCGACATGATGGCGAAATACAAGGAAACCTCGCTTGGCGGGCTGGCGGTCAACGTCGTCGACTGCTGATGTCGCGCTCGCCCGCGCCCCGCCCGGATAGCCCGTGTCGACGACCGTACGTCGTCGCGCGGGCCTGGGCGATCGCATGAAGCGCTGCTTCGTCGCCGCGCTCGCGGCATTTCTGGTGCCGCCCGCGGTCGCGCTGACGCCCGTCGGAGACTTCAAGGTCGAAGGCTATCTGGCGACCTGGTACGAAATCGCCTCGATCCGCGGCTTTTTGCAGAGCAAGTGCGCGCGCGACACACGGACCGAATATTCGCCGGCTGAAAACGGTGCGCTGATGCTCGAAAGCAGATGCCTGCGCGCCGACGGCACGCCGGAGCGATCCGAAGCCCGCGCTCGACTGCTCGACCCCGCGTTGCCGTCGGTGCTCAAGATTACAGGCGTCCACCTGCTCGGAATATGGTGGTACCCATTCGGACGCGAGTCGATCGTTGTCGGACGCGGTCCCGATAGCCGTTGGCTGGCCGTCGGCCATCCGTCGCTGCGCTACGCCCGACTCCTGGCACGCGAACCGATGCTGTCGGACGCCGACTTGGCGGGTGCCGCCGCGGTCCTGTCGGAGGCCCAATTCGATCTTTGCGCGGTGGTCCTGACACTGCAATCCGGCGGCCGGCAGCAACCCGCTCGCTTGTGCGAGGTCGTGAGGGCAAAGGCATTGACGCCGCTTCCCGCACCCGCGGCCCTCAAGTGACGAAGCCGCCCGCTCCGCGCCCAGGCTTCGAGCGCCGGTCACGGCACCGCGGCGCACGTGCCGTCGTGGTGGGCGTGCTGGCCTTGCAGCTGGCCGGCTGCGAACACAAGCCGACCAAGGAGGAGGAAGACGCGGCGAAGGCGACATTCCTCTGCCACCTCGCCGGCGAAGCCTTGATCATGCGTTTCGAGCCGGGCGAAGTCCGATTGCTGACTTCCAATGCGGAGCGCATTACGCTTTATCAGATCCCCGCCGCTTCCGGCATCCGCTACAGCAACGGAACTCTCGAACTGCGCGGCAAGGGCATGGACCTCACGTTGATCGACAACGGCGTGCCGGCCAAGCTCGAAGGCTGCGCGCCGTACGTCCCGCCCAAGCCGGCCTCGTAGTCGCAGCGCGATGGAAATGAAACGCCTGTCCGGCGGCAATCTTCGCGCCGCCGGCTACGACGAGCGGAACCGGCTGCTGGTGGTCGAGCTGACCAATGGCACGTTCGAATATTCCGGCGTCACCGCGGAAACATGGCGGCGCTTCGCCGGTGCGTCGTCGCCGTGGAGCTTTTTCCGCGACAACATCGACGAGGACTACCCGGCCAAGCGCGTTCGCTGACCGCGGCGCAAGGGCCCGGGCGGGGCATAGCGCCTGACCCAGTCGAAGAACTCGCGATACCACAGCTGCGAGTTCTGCGGCTTCAGTATCCAGTGGTTCTCGTCGGGGAAATAGACCAGTCGCGCCGGAACGTCCCTCGCCCGCAGCGTGTTGTAGTACTGCAGGGCCTGTGTCGCCGGCACCCGATAGTCGAGCTCGCCGTGGATGACCAAGGTCGGCGTGCGGAAGCGCTTGGCAAAATGATGCGGCGACTGCTGCATCACCTGCGCCGGCCTGTCCCAGTGGAACGCGCCGAGTTCCTTGGCGAAGAACATGTAGCCGTCGGTCGCCATCATGCTGACCCAGTCGTAGCACCCGGCATGACAGACGAAGGTGCGGTAGCGATCGGTGTGCCCGTTCATGTACGCGACCATGTAGCCGCCGTAGCTGCCGCCGGTCGCGACCAGTCGGCTGCGATCGATGTATCCGCTGCGGAGCATGAAATCGGTCGCCGCTTCGGTGTCGGCGAATTCCCGGCGGCCGTAATCGGCGGTGATCGTTTCCATCCATCGCTGCCCGAAACCCGACGAGCCGTGATAATTGACCCCGACGACAACGTAACCGTGTGCGGCGAATACCTGCGTGTTCCAGCGGTAATGCCAGCCGTCGCCATGCGCGGCGTGCGGTCCTCCGTGGATCGAGTGCAGCAGCGGCCACTTTTTCTTCGGATCGAAATTCGGCGGATAGGTGACCCAGACCTGCACGGCGTCGCCGCCCCAGCCTTTGACGCTGAACTCGCGCGTCGCTCCGATGGCCGCGCGATCCAGCAGCGCGCGATTCGGCGACGCCAGCGGACGCTCGCCGCGCCCGTCGGCGCCGATCGCGAACAACGCCGCCGGATGTGACAAGCTCGCCCGATCGAACACGATGCGCTTGCCATCGCGCGACACGGCAAAGCCGGCGAGCGTTCCGCCGGCCGCCACCGGAATCGGCATCGCATCGCCCAGGCCCAGCCGCCAAAGACCCTGCCGGCCGCGATCCTCGATCAGCATGTACAGCGCGGCGCCATCCGGCGCCCACTCGAGGTGGCTGGTCGCGCGGTCGAGCCGCGCGGCAAGTCGGCGTGTACGGCCGGTCGCGCGTTCGCCGAGAATCAGGCGGCCCTGGTCATTGAATGCGCGCTTCAGATTGAATGCATGCCAGGCAAGGTGCTTGCCGTCGGGTGAATAGCGCGGATGCTCGCTGGAAAATCCGCTGCCCGCCGTCAAGACGTGATGCCTGCCGGTTGCGAGCTTCACCAGAATGATGTCCGCGGAGTTCATCATCCGCGGTTCCTTCGCCAGATCGACCGTGACCGCGAGCTCCTTGCCGTCCGGACTCAAGTCGTAGTGCTCCGCCGACGGATCCCAGGGCTGCAGCGAGAGTCCCGTGCCCGCGAGCAGATCGCGCGCGTGGCCGGTGCCGACGTCGACGGCGAACACATGCGGCTCGCGGCCGTCGGCCAGCCAGTGGTCCCAGTAGCGCGGCTCGGCGCGCTCGGTGATGTGGGCCTTGACCTTCGATTTTTTCCGCTCCCGCCTGCGCTTGGCCTGCGCCTTGTCGCCAACGAGGTCCGGCCACACCCAGGATACGAAGGCGACGCGGCGACTGTCGCGAAACCAGCGGAGCGCCAGCGCCCCGGTCGACAGCGTCGTCAGCCGCCGTGCCTCGCCGCCATCCGGCGCGATCAAATACACCTGCGCCTCGTCGTCATCCTTGCGCTTCGCGGTAAATGCAATCCATTTGCCGTCGGGGGACCACTGCGGCCCCGAATCTTTGTCACCTGCGGTGAGTCGGCGCGCCTTCCCGCCGTCGCAGGGAAAAAGCCAGAGTTCGGTGCGGCCTTCGTTGCTGGCCATGTCGTAGGAGGTCACCGTCGCGCAGGCGTGGCGCCCGTCGGGGGACAAGGTCGGCGAGCCGACGCGCTTGATCGACCAGAGATCGGCGACGCTGAGCGGGCGTTTTTTCACGGGTTCGGTTTCCTGGCGACGGTGATCGGCGGGGCGCTCGTGACGCCCCGGCGGATTGTACGCTTGGGCGCAAGGGCGAGCACTGCCGGCGCTTGGGGTAGAATGTCCGCTCCGGCGCCGCGTTCGCGGCGCAACGTGGTGGCCCAGAGGATCGCAATGCAGTACCGCCGGCTCGGCAGTTCCGGTCTCAAGCTCAGCGAGCTCTCGTTCGGGTCCTGGGTGACCTATGGCAACCAGCTCGCCGAGGAAACCGCGCGCGAATGCATGGCTGCCGCGCACGACGCGGGTGTGAATTTCTTCGATAACGCCGAGGTCTACGCCAGGGGACAGTCGGAAATCATCATGGGTAGCGCGCTCAGGAAACTCGGCTGGCGGCGTTCGTCCTACGTGATCTCGACCAAGTTCTTCTGGGGACTCCATGACGGGCCGAACGAAAGGAATACGCTCAACCGCAAGTATCTGATGCAGGCGATCGACGCATCGCTTGAGCGCCTGCAACTCGAATATGTCGATCTGGTCTTCTGTCACCGCCCCGATCCGGACACGCCGCTCGAGGAAACCGTCTGGGCGATGCACGACATGATCCGCGCCGGCAAGGCGCTGTACTGGGGAACGTCGGAGTGGGACGCGACAGCGATCGCGGCGGCCTGGCACATCGCCGACAAGCATCATCTGGCCAAGCCGGTGATGGAGCAGTCGCAATACAACCTGCTGCACCGCGACCGGGTCGAACGCGAATACGCGCCCCTTTATCGCGATCCCGGCATGGGGCTCACGACCTGGAGCCCGCTGGCGTCCGGCCTTCTGTCCGGCAAATACAACGCCGGCATTCCGCCGGGCTCGCGCGCCACGATCAAGGGCTACGAGTGGCTGGCGGAGCGCATCGTCGATCCGGCCAAGATCGCTCAGGTACGCGCCCTGGCGCCGGTGGCCGCCGATCTGGGTTGCACACTGGCACAACTCGCGCTCGCGTGGTGTCTGAAGAATCCGAACGTCACGACGGTGATCACGGGCGCGAGCCGGCCGGCCCAGGTCGTCGAGAACATGGGCTCGCTGGCGGTGGTTCCGAAACTCGACGCCGAGGTGGTGGCCCGAATCGACGCCGTCGTCGGGACGCCGGCTTGATCGTCGTATCGGGCCGCGGGCACCTCGCCGAACCGTCGTCATGAGCAGCTCACGATGAGTAATCCGCTCGAAAGCTGGACCGAAGAGCAACGCTCCGCATTCCTCTATCGCGCCTGCGCGGCGGCGGAAGCGGGGACGGCTCGCGCCGACCTGTTCATGCGTCTTGGCGGCGAAGCGGAAGCGCAGGCGGCGATCTGGCGGGCACAGCTCACTGCCAGCGGCAAGCCCGCGCCGCCGCCGTTCATTCCCGACTTGCGCACTCGCCTCGTGGCCCGACTGGTCAAGGCATTCGGCCCGGCGCCGCTGCGCGGCATCCTTGCGGCGATGAAGGTGCGAGGCATGGCGATCTACACCAAGGGCGAGCCGGGCGGACATGTGACGCCCGTCGCCGGCAGCATCGAGCGCCGCCACCGCGGTCTGGGCGGCGGCGGCTATCTGCGTGCCGCCGTGTTCGGAATCAACGACGGACTGGTGTCGAATGCGAGCCTCATCTTCGGCGTCGCCGGCGCGAACCCGGATCCGGGTCTGGTGGTGCTGACCGGGGTGGCGGGTCTCACGGCCGGCGCATTCGCCATGGCGGCGGGCGAATTCGTTTCCGTGCGTTCGCAACGGGAGCTGTTCGAATATCAGATCGGGCTCGAGCGGGAGGAGCTGGCCGAATACCCGGACGCCGAGGCGCAGGAACTGGCGCTGATCTACGAAGCGAAGGGCTTGGCCCAAGGCGAAGCACGCCGGCTGGCCAAGCGGTTGGTGGCCGACCCCGAGCACGCGCTCGACACGTTGGCACGCGAAGAGCTGGGACTCAACCCGGACGAGCTCGGCTCGCCATGGCAGGCGGCCGTGTCGTCGTTTCTTTCGTTTGCCCTCGGCGCCGGGATCCCGCTGCTGCCGTTCGTGTTGGCCGCGCGCGATCACGCGCTGATCATCACCGGCGTGCTGACGGCGCTCGCGTTGTTCGCCGTCGGTGCGACCTTGTCGCTGTTCACCGGCCGCGGGGCTTTACTTTCCGGCGCTCGCATGCTGCTGCTGGGCGGCCTCGCCGCCGCCGTGACTTTCGCCGTCGGTCATCTGTTCGGCGTAAGCGCCGGCTGAGCCCCGGAACCGGTGTGCACCGGGTGAGGCTGCAGGCGGGGCGCGAAAAGTCGCTGCGGCTCGAGCATCCGTGGGTGTTTTCCGGCGCGATCGCCGCCGTCGATGGCGAACCCGGCAGCGGCGAGACCGTCGCCCTCCACGCCGACAGCGGCCAGTGGCTGGCCACCGCCGCCTGGAGCCCGGCTTCGTCGATCCGCGCGCGCGTCTGGAGCTTCGATCCGCGCGACACGATCGACGAGGCGTTCATCGCGGGCCGGGTGCGCGCGGCTGTCGCCGCGCGCGGTCCGATGCTCGACGCCGCGCATACCGGAGCTCGACTGGTGCACGCCGAATCCGATCGACTGCCCGGCGTCATCGCCGACCGCTATGGCGAGGTGGTCGTCGTGCAGCTCCAGAGCGCGGGCGCGGAAGCCTGGCGCGGATGCATCGTCGCGGCCCTGGTGGAGTCGACCGCCGGCGCCGTCGTCTACGAACGCTCCGATGCGGAGGTGCGCGCGCTGGAGCAATTGCCGGCGCGCAGCGGCGCGGCGGCCGGCATCCTGCCGTCGCGCGTGACCCTCGTGGAGGATGGCCTGCGCTTCGGTGTCGATGTGATCGCCGGCCAGAAAACCGGTTTCTATCTCGACCAGCGCAATAACCGCCGCAGGATCCGGACGCTCGCCGACGGCCGCGACGTGCTGGACTGCTTTTGCTACACGGGCGGTTTCACCGTCGCAGCCCTTGCCGGCGCTGCCCGCTCGGTGCTGTCGATCGACAGCTCGACAGAGGCCCTGACGCAGGCGCGTCAAAACGTTGCCCAGAACGGCCTCGATGAGCAACGCTGCGAGTGGCGCAACGCCGACGTGTTTGCCGAATTACGCAAGCTTCGTGACAAGGCGAAAAGCTTCGACCTGATCGTGCTCGATCCGCCCAAGTTCGCACCGACGGCCCGGCACGTCGTCAAGGCCGCGCGCGCCTACAAGGACATCAATCTGCTCGCGCTGAAACTCTTGCGGCCCGGCGGCCTGCTCGCCACCTTCTCCTGCTCGGGTGGCGTTTCGGCCGAGCTGTTCCAGAAAATCGTTGCCGGCGCGGCGCTGGATGCGGCGGCGGATGCCGCCATCATCGGACGCTTTTCGCCGGGCCCGGATCATCCGGTCGCGCTCAACTTTCCGGAAGGCGACTATCTGAAGGGCTTACTCGTGCGCAAACATGGCTGAAGCTGCGCCGGCATCGCGATGAGCTTCTGCAGCGCGGCCGCCGACAGGACGGCCGCAGACAGGACGGCGCAGACAGGACGGCAATGAGCTCCGCCCTGTGTGCGCCGCATGCTCATGACTTCTTGGTCGTGAGGCAGGATTTCATGAACGTCTTCCGCTCGGCTCCCTTCTTGCCGGTCGCCTCCTTGCTGCACATGCGCATCCGGTCCTGCTGCGACATCGCGATCGGCTTGCTGGTCTGGCCTGCGCCGGTATTGGCCTCGGCCGTTTTCGCGGGCGATTGCACCCTGGCCTTCGGTGCCGAAGCGCCGTCGGCTGCATACGCGGCATGGCAGGCGAAAAGGCCGATCAGGACAGCGAGATGAAGCGATCTCATGGGTTCTCCTCGAAGCGTGGTTGAAGATGAGTGGACCGGTGTCGGCCACCCCTCCATTAACGCTCCGGCGCTCGCGGCGCACGTCGAACCAATGGCCGATGCATCCGACCGAGCTAAAGCGGTCCTGCTCCGCGCGGCCTTCTTATCGCGACATCGCAGCGGGCTCCTTGCGCGCCTGCGCGATCGGATTGCCATCGGCGATAGCCCCCCCTCCATGGACGCTAGGGCGCGCGCCATAAAACAAGGCGGCAACCGAATCGCTCCGGCGCCGCCTTGTCAGTGCGGACGGGTGGACAGGAGGTCACCCGGCCGAGTTGGAAAAGTTGTTATCCCTTCATGCACTCGCTCTGCGCTTTCGCGCGCTCGTCGGCTTTCATGCCGGCGGTTTTTTTGTTGCACATCGCCATCTTGCTTTCTTTTTTCTCCGGCTTGGCCGAAAGGCAGGTCTTCATGAACGCCTTGCGCTCGTCGCCGGTCTTGCCGGTGGCCTCGGCGTTGCAGGTCTTCATCTTTTCCTGCTGCGGCGTCATTTTGGTGTCTTTGGTGTCTTTGGTGTCGGCGGCATACGCGGCGCCGCATGCCAACACGCTCGCCAAGGCGAGAGCGATCAGGGTTTTCATCGTGGTGGTGCTCCTCGGGGTTGCGGAGAAACGTAGATGCGGCTTTCGCGGCCAGTCTACGGCATCCCTAACGCGCCAAGCAACGATTTCGCCGACTCCTTGGGCCGCCTGTGGCATATTTGTCTACCGCAGTGCAACATCGCTCCGTCCCTTTTCAGACTAAAATGCGGCAAATAAATGAATTACAAAGAGAATTTATTTCAGGACCACCGCCATGATCCTCATCCTCGAACCCAACGCCAACCCCGAAAGCACGGCCTACCGGAGCTTGACCAGCCAGCTGGATCGCCTCCCCGGGATCCAGTACCGCGTGCACCGCGAGGTGGGCGCCGAGGTCACGTTGACCGAACTCTATCTGATCGGCAACACGGCTGCGCTTACCGTCGAACAGATGCAGGTGTTGCCCTGCGTGCAAAAAGTCGTCCGCGTATCGGAAGCCTACCGGGTGCTGGGGCGGCACCAGCAGGGCGACGATCGACCCGCGTCGTTCGAATACCACGGCGTGCACTTCGGGCAGGACAGCCTGAACGTGTTTGCGGGGCTGTGCGCCGTCGACTCGCCCGAATCGGCGGGAACGATGATGCAGGCGCTGCAGCGGCACGGCCAGGTCTGCACTCGCATGGGCGCCTACAAGCCGCGGACCAATCCCTATGCCTTCCAGGGCTTCGGCGCGAAATGCCTGCCGTATGTGTTCGAGCTCGCGGGCAAATACGGCATTCGGGTCATCGCGATGGAGGTGACGCACGAATCGCACGTCGATGAAATCCGCGCCGCCCTGAAGGCGACGGGCAATCCGACCGGGGTCATGCTGCAGATCGGTACGCGCAACACGCAGAATTTCGAGCTGCTCAAGCTGGTCGGCAAGCAACAGGAGTTTCCGGTGCTCATCAAGCGGGGCTTCGGCATCACGCTCGACGAATCACTGAACGCCGCCGAATATCTTGCGTCTGAAGGTAATCGCAAGGTCGTTTTCGGCCTGCGGGGCATGAAAACCAACATGGGCGATCCGCACCGCAACTTCGTCGACTTTTCCCACGTCCCCGTAGTCAAGCGCCTGACGCGCATGCCGGTATGCATCGACCCGTCGCATTCGGTCGGCACCCGGGCGACGGCGCCCGACGGCATCCTCGATATTTTCCACGTCGTCGCGCAGGGCGTGATCGCCGGCGCCAACATGGTGCTCGTCGACTTCCATCCGGAGCCGGCGAAGGCGCTGGTCGACGGCCCGCAAGCGCTGCTTTTGTCGGAGCTTGCGCATTTTCTCGACGATGTCGCGCTTGCGCGCGAAACCTATCTGAAACGCGCGGCTCTGGCCGCGACTCACGCCGCTCGCTAGTGCGAGCCCTCAGGGTTCGTCGGTCGATGCCTACCGAAGTCGAACTCAAGCTCTCGGCGACGACGGCGGCGTTCGCCGCTGTGCGTCGCCATCCTGCCGTGGCGCAGGCCCGTGCCGGCCGTGCCCGTTCGACCTCGATCGTGAGCCGCTACTACGACACGACGCAGGACGAGCTGCGCGAACATGGCGTGGCGTTGCGGCTGCGTCGTCGCGGCAACCGGTGGCTGCAGACGGTCAAGGGCGCCGGCGAGGCAGTCGCGGGCCTGCACCGGCGCGCGGAGCACGAATGGCCCGTGACGCGTGCGCGCATCGAGCCGGCCCCGCTGGCCACCACACCCTGGGCCGAGTTGTTTGCGGCAACGGCCGGACGCCTTACCCTGGTGTTCGTCACCGACGTCATTCGCACCGAGCATCCGCTCCAGTTCATCGATGGGACGCGCGCGGTGCTGTCCTTCGACGCCGGGACCATCCGTGCCGGCCGCAGGCGCGCTCCATTGTGCGAAATCGAAATCGAACTGGTCGAGGGCGACGCGCAACGCCTGTACGAAATGGCCATTGCCCTGTGCACCGACATTCCACTGGCGATCGCCCACGCGAGCAAGGCGGACCAGGGATACGCGCTGGCGCGGGCGCAGCCGCCGGGCCCTGTCCGCGCCGGCACCGTCGCGATCGCGCCCGGCGATCCGACTTCGGGTGCCCTCGCGGCGATCGCCGCCGATTGCCTCGCGCAGATCGTCGCCAATGCGGAGTCCCTGCGCGCCGGCCGCGACGGGGAATTTCTGCACCAGGTCCGGGTCGGAGTGCGGCGCATGCGCTCGATGCTGAAACTCATGGGCGCGCTACCGTTGCGGGCATTCGCCTCGCTCGACGAAGAGCTGGTCGGGCTGAGCGAAGTGTTCGGTCCGGCGCGCGACTGGGACGTCTTTGCCTCCGGTACGCTGGCGGACATCGTTCCCCATCTGCGCGATCCACAGCGGGGAGCCTTCCGCCGCCTCCGCCTGCGCGCCGCCCGCCGGCGCCGGCTGCATCACGAGGCGGCCCGAGCCGAAGCGGGATCGCAACGATTCACCTGCCTCTTGCTCGCGCTGGGCAAGGCCTGCAGCGGCCTCGATCTCGCATCGTCTGACCCGCCGGCGGAGACGTTCGCCCGCGACGCGCTCGCGCGCAGCGAACGGCAGCTGCGCAAGCGCGGCAAGCGACTGCGCGGCACGGACGCCGCCGGTCGCCATCGCGTGCGCATCGCGGCCAAGAAACTGCGTTATGCGGCCGAATTTTTCGCGCCCCTGTTTCGCCATGCCGGCGCGAAGGGCTACGTCGATGCGCTGGCCGCGCTCCAGGGCACCCTGGGGCGACTGAACGACATGGCAGTGGCAGCGCGCCTGTTGGATGAGCTTGTGGTTGCGCATCCGAACGACGTCGGCCTCGCGCATGCCGCTGGGATCGTTGACGGCTGGACTGCCGCCACGTCCGCGCACGAGCTCAAGCGCTTGCCCAAGTCATGGCGGCAATTCGCCAGGGCCAAGCCGTTCTGGGATTGAGCACACGATGCTCGAATCAGCCGAAATCGGACACGCCGTCGCCAAGGACGCGTACGCGCGCGAGGAACCGGCCTTGCGCGAAGCGCTGCTGCTCGCCCAATTCGACCTATCGCGAACCGACCGCGGCCCGGTGCTGCTCATCGTTTCCGGCGTGGACGGGGCCGGGCGCGGCGAGACCGCGAACACGCTGACCGCGTGGATGGACCCGCGCCACATCCGTGTCGTCGCTTTCGGCGAGCCTACTCCCGAAGAAGCAGCGCATCCCGCGCCGTGGCGCTACTGGCTTGCGCTGCCGCCGAGCGGCAGGCTCGGCATCTTCATGCACGGTTGGTACACCGAGTCGATGCGCGCCTCACTGCGCGGCCGCACCGACGCCGAAAAGCTGGAAGCGCATCTGCAGGCGATCCGCGAGCACGAGCAGATGTTGAGCGACGAAGGGGTCGTGCTCCTCAAGTTCTGGATCCACCTGTCCAAGACCGAGCAGAAAAAGCGACTGAAGGCGATGGAGCGCGATCCGCGCCTTTCGTGGCGCGTGACGGATGACGACTGGCGGGCCTACCGCGCCTATCGCAAGTCCTACCCCTTATGGGAGACGCTGCTGCGGGAAACGTCGACCACGGCCGCACCCTGGTATGTCGTCGAGGGCACCGACGAGCGGTATCGCAAGCTGACGGTCGGACGCATCCTGCTCGAGGCGATGCGCGCGACGACGCGTGCGCCGCGAACATCCCGGGCGAAGAAGCCCGGGCACCCGGTCACGCCGATCGCGCCTTCGGCCATCGACAACGTCAAGCTGATTCGCGATCTCGACCTGTCGAAAAAACTGTCCGCCCGGGCCTATTCGACGCAGCTCGAGAAATATGAGGGTGCGCTGGCGAGGCTCGTGCGGCACAAGCGCTTCGCCGATCGCTCGCTGGTCGTCGCGTTCGAAGGCGTCGATGCCGCGGGCAAAGGCGGCGCGATTCGCCGCGTCACCGGCGCTCTCGACGCGCGTCAGTATGTAACCGTCCCCATCGCGGCGCCGACCGACGAAGAACTCGCCCACCCGTACCTGTGGCGTTTCTGGCGCAGCATCCCGCGCCGCGGGGGGATCACGCTTTTCGACCGATCCTGGTACGGTCGGGTGCTGGTCGAGCGCGTCGAAAGGCTCTGTCCCGCCGGCGAGTGGATGCGCGCGTTCGCCGAAATCAACCAGTTCGAGGAGCAACTCACGCGAGGCGGCGTGATCGTCGTCAAGTTCTGGCTTCAGATCAGCAAGGCGGAGCAGCTCAGACGCTTTCGGGCGCGCGAGCACACGCCGTTCAAGCGCTTCAAGATCACCCCCGAGGACTGGCGCAACCGCAAGCACTGGGCGGACTATGAAATCGCGGTGTGCGATATGGTCGACCGTACCAGCACGATGCTGGCGCCATGGACGCTGGTCGAAGCCGAGGACAAGCGTTACGCGCGGATCAAGGTGCTGAAGACCATCGTGACCCGCATCGAGTCGGCGCTCGGGCGATGAACGAAGGATATCTGGCCCCGCGCTGGCTCGCGGGCGCGCACGCGCAAACGATCTATCCGGCGCTGCGCCGGCCGCCCGCGGTGTCCCTGCGCCGCGAGCGAGTCGATACGCCCGACGGCGACTTCATCGACTTCGACTGGCTCGATGCGAAGGGCGCAATGCCAGGCACGCCGACGCTCGCGTTGTTCCACGGGCTCGAGGGGAACTCGTCCTCGCATTACGCGCGTGCACTGATGCGACGCTTGCAGGAGATCGGGTGGCGCGGCGTCATTCCGCATTTCCGCGGCTGCAGTGGCGAGCTCAACCGCTTGCCCCGCGCCTACCACTCCGGAGACTACGCCGAGGTCGGCTGGATGCTCGAGACGATCCGGACGCGCCTGCCCGGGGCGCCGCTGTACGCGGTCGGAGTATCGCTCGGCGGCAGTGCGCTTCTCAACTGGCTGGGGCGCGAGGAGCAGCGAGCCCTTTCGACGCTGTCCGCCGCCGCGGCCGTGTCGGCACCGCTCGACCTGGCCGCGGCGGGCATCGCCATCGGTCAGGGCTTGAACCGCATTTACGCCCGCCACTTCCTCTCGACGCTCGTTCCGAAGGCGCTGGCGATGGCGCAGCGTTTTCCCGGCACGCTCGATGCCGGGGCGATACGACGTGCGAAGTCGATGTACGCCTTCGACGAAGTCGTCACCGCGCCGCTGCACGGCTTCGGCGGTGCCGACGATTACTGGCGCAGGGCCAGCAGCAAACCGTGGCTCGATGCCATCGCAGTGCCGACGCTGGTGCTCAATGCCCGGAACGATCCGTTCATCCCCGCCGGCTCGCTTCCCGGCAGCGACGGCGTGAGCCGTGCCGTGACGCTCGAGCAGCCGGCACACGGCGGTCATGCGGGCTTTGCGATGGACCCGTTTCCCGGAAGCCTGGATTGGCTGCCGACCCGCCTGCTACAATTCCTCGGCCGCGCGCCCTAAAGTTGTCGCTCGACGGCCGCACGCCGTCGTAGCGCACGAATTCCCTCGACCCCGATGAACCTTTCCGCTGAAATCTTCAAGGCCTATGACATTCGCGGCGTTGTCGGCCAGACGCTGACCGCGCCCGTTGTGCAGTCGATCGGACAGGTGCTTGGGACGCTCGCGCAGGAGCGGGGTCGCGATACGTTGGTGGTTGGCCGCGACGGCCGCCTTTCGGGACCGGAACTCGCCGGCGCGTTATCGAACGGTATCCGGTCAAGCGGCGCCCACGTCATCGACATCGGCATGGTGACGACGCCGATGAGTTATTTCGCGGCGCATCATCTGGATACGCAATGCAGCGTCATGGTGACCGGCAGCCATAACCCGCCCGAATACAACGGGCTCAAGATGGTCATCGCCGGCAGTACGCTCGCCGGCGATGAAATCAAGGCGCTGCGCATGCGGATCGAGGCCGGGCAGCTCAAACGAGGCTCGGGCACGCTCACCGGCGCCGACGTCGGGCCGGCGTACCTCGACCGGATCGCCGGCGACGTGCGGCTGGCGCGACCGATGAAGATCGCGGTCGATTGCGGTAACGGCGTCGCAGGAGCCTATGCGCCGGCGCTTTTCCGGCGCCTGGGGTGCACGGTCACCGAGCTTTTCTGCGACGTCGACGGACATTTCCCCAACCATCATCCCGATCCTTCCCAGCCGGCCAACCTTCGCGACCTCGTCGCCTGCCTCGCGGCCAGCGACAACGAGCTCGGCGTCGCATTCGACGGTGACGGCGACCGTCTGGGCGTCGTCGCCAAGGACGGACGGACGATCTATGCCGACCGGCAGTTGATGCTCTTCGCCGCGGACATGCTTAAGCGCCGTCCAGGCGCAACGGTGATCTACGACGTCAAGTCGACGCGCCAGCTCAAGCCGTGGATCGAGCGCCACGGGGGCAAGCCGCTGCTGTGGAAGACCGGGCATTCGCTGATCAAGGGCAAGATGAAGGAAACCGGCGCCGAGCTCGCTGGAGAAATGAGCGGGCACACGTTCTTCAAGGAGCGCTGGTACGGGTTCGACGATGGGCTTTACGCTGCGGCCCGCCTGCTCGAAATTCTGTCCCGTGCTGCCGACGCATCGGCAGCGCTGCACGCCCTGCCCGACAGCCTTAGCACACCGGAGCTCAATGTCGCCTGCGCCGATGCATCGCCGCACGCGCTTATCGACCAGCTCGCGGCGACGGCAACCTTCCCCGGCGCCGCCGAAGTCATCCGCATCGATGGCTTGCGGGTCGAGTACGCCGACGGCTTCGGACTCGCGCGTGCGTCGAATACGACGCCGGTGATCGTTCTGCGCTTCGAAGCGGACGACGGCCCCGCTCTCGCCCGCATCCAGGGCGAATTCCGCCGCGTGCTCGGTCAGGCCATGCCCGGCAGACCACTGCCGTTCTGATGGCTATCGAGTATTCGACATCGGTCGACGACGTCGACTGGACGGCATTGATCGCGTCGCTCGCCGCCGATCGTTTCGACAACGGGCGTACGACGCGGCAGATGGAGACATCCTTTCGCAACAGTTATCGCAGCATCATCGCCCGCGACGGCGCCACGATCGTCGGTACCGGCCGTGCGTTGTCCGATGGCGTATGCAATGCGTACATCGTCGACGTCTGGACCCAATCCGCATATCGCCGACGGGGAATCGGCCGACGAGTGGTCGAGATGATCTGCGAAGCGCTTCCTGGTCAGCACGTCTATCTGTTCACCGACGATCAGCGCGAGTTCTACGCAGCCTGCGGCTTCGTTCCGCGCGCCATCGGCATGCAGCGCGTAGTCGGCGAATGGCTGAACAACCAGAGCAGGCGCTGAATTCGCGGCGCGGCCCGCGGTCTTCGTTCAATATCTGATACCCAGCCGACGATAGAGATCGCCGAGCAGCCATGCCGGGGCCACCAGAAACGAGCGCAGATCGTCGACGAATGCCGGCTTCCTGCCTTCGATCACGTGGCCGATGAACTGCCCTATCCAGGCCGCGGCGAAAACGATCAGCGACACCGGCAGCACGCGATCCCCGAGATAGGTCAATGCCCACGCCATCCCGGCGCTGATCGCGAGCATGCCCGCGGTCAGCGGCACCGACAGCAGCAGATAGAACACCGCCGAGAGGGCGATCGCGATCCATGCCGCGACAGGCGAGACGGCCCAGAGGATGCCCAGCACGCTCCACAGAATCAGCGGCACGCACACCCAGTGGATCGCCTTGTTCCGCGGGTCGCGATGATAACGTCCGTATCCTTCGAACAGGCGATCGACGCGGCGCATGCCTTGGCCTCTTGACCTTCTTTCATCGACGGCGAAAATGCTCGCACGCGCGCGGGCGCGGGTCCAGCCCGGGCGTCGACCGGCGCTACGCTATAATCGTCAACGCCAGTGCGGCTGACTAGCCCGACGACCCGCGGCTGGCACAACAATCGTTTCGGAGGCCCCATGATCAAGTTCGTCGTCCGTTGCGCGTTCGCCTTGGCGTTCGCTGCCGGCCCGGCGCTGGCCGCAGATCAGTTCATCAACGTGCTGACCGGTGGCACCAGCGGCGTCTACTACCCGCTGGGGGTCGCGCTGGCTAACGCGATCGGCAAGGCCATGCCGCAGGTCAAGACCTCGGTCCAGGCGACCAAGGCCTCGGTAGAAAATCTCAATCTGCTGCAGGCCGGTCGCGGCGAGATCGCTTTCACACTCGGCGACTCGTTGTCGGACGCGTGGAAAGGCAATGAGGATGCCGGGTTCAAGGCGCCGTTGAAAAAGCTCCGCGGCATCGCGGCGATTTATCCGAATTACATCCAGATCGTCGCGCGCGCCGATTCCGGTATCAAGACGCTGGCCGATCTCAAGGGCAAAAGCGTCTCGGTAGGCGCGCCGAAATCGGGAACCGAACTCAACGCGCGGGCAATATTCGCGGCGGCAGGCATGACCTACAAGGACTTCGCCAAAGTCGAATATTTGCCGTTCGGCGAAAGCGTCGAGCTGATGAAGAACCGGCAGATCGACGTCACGCTTCAGTCGGCGGGTCTGGGCGTGTCCGCTCTGCGCGATCTTGCCACGTCGGTGGACATCGTCGTCGTGCCGATACCGCCCGATGTGGTCAAGAAGACCAACGATCCGGCCTATCTGCCCGCGATGATCCCGGCCAATACCTACCGCGGCCAGACCACGGACGTTCCCGCCGCGGCCGTGCAGAACTTTCTCGTCACGCACGAGGGAGTCAGCGACGAGGTCGTCTATGGTATGACCAAGGCGCTGTGGACCAGCCTCGACCAGCTGAGGGCCGCGCATTCGGCCGCGAAGGCGATCGATCTCAAGCATGCGCTGGAGGGCATGCCCGTGCCCCTGCACCCCGGCGCACAGAAGTACTACAAGGAAGCGGGCTTGCTGAAGTAACTCGTCCTGCTCGAGCAGCCGCGCGATGGCCGCGCCCGACGCAGCGTCCGATGTCCACGCCGCCTCCGACGCCGCATTCGATGAAACCGGCGTCAAGCGCGAGCTGAGCGGCCTCGCGGCGAAGATCGTCGCAGGCGTGGCGCTGGCGTTCTCGAGCTACCAGCTCTTCATCGCGGCGTTCAGTCCGCTGTCGAGCCTGGTGACGCGGTCGCTGCACGTCGGCTTCCTGCTTCTGCTCGCATTCCTTATCTATCCGATCAACCGCAGCGCCGACCGGAAGCGCATCGTATGGTACGACGCGGCGATCGGCACGCTCGCCTTCGCGCTGGCCTTTTATCATTGGGTGTTCGAGGCCGACCTGATCCAGCGCTCGGGGGACGCGACTGTAACCGATCTTGCCGTGGGCGCGATCGTGATCGTCCTGCTGTTCGAGGCGTCAAGGCGCGTGCTCGGTGTCGCGCTTCCGATCGTCTGCGCCACCTTTCTCGCGTATGGCGTCTTCGGGCAGTACCTGCCATCGGCGATCGCGCATCGCGGCTACGGGTTCGATCAGATCATCGGGCAGCTCTACCTGGGCAGCGAAGGCATCTACGGTATTCCTACGCTCGTCTCCGCGACCTATATCTTCCTGTTCATCCTGTTCGGCTCGTTCCTCGAGCACGCCGGAATGATCGGCCTGTTCAATACCATCGCTCTCGGTTTCGTCGGCCATGCACGCGGCGGGCCGGCGAAGGTGGCGGTGATCTCGTCGGGCATGATGGGCATGATCAGCGGCTCGGGCGTGGCGAACGTGCTCACCGTCGGCCAGTTCACCATTCCGCTCATGAAACGCTTTGGCTACACGCCCGTCTTCGCGGGCGCCGTCGAGGCTACCTCGTCGATGGGCGGCCAGATCATGCCGCCGGTGATGGGCGCGGTGGCGTTCATCATGGCCGAGACGCTCAACGTGCCCTACGTGACCATCGTCAAGGCAGCGGTGATCCCTGCCTTTCTCTATTACCTGACCGCATTCCTGATGGTCCACCTCGAGGCCGGCCGCAAGGGTTTGCACGGGCTGCCGAAAGCCGATTGCCCGAATCCCTGGAAGGCGATCCGGGACAAGTGGTATCTGATGCTGCCGCTCGCGGTACTGGTATTTCTGCTTTTCGACGGGTTCACGCCGATGTTCTCCGGCATCGTCGGGCTGGCGCTCACCGCGATGCTTGTCCTCGGGACCGGCATCGCGGCCGGCTTCGGGTCGGTCCTGTTCAGGATCGTCTTCTGGCTGATCCTGGGTGTGGCGACCGCGAGCTTCTTGAAGTACGGCATCTGGCCGCTGATCACAGCCATCGCAATTCTGATTGCGGCCAACCTGGTGGTGGCCGGAGGCCGCCGAACGCTCTCTGTCATGCGCCAGAGCATGATCAATGGCGCCCGGCAGGCGCTGGCAGTCGGCCTCGCGTGCGCGATCGTGGGCGTGATCATCGGCGTGCTCACCTTGACCGGCGCCGCCTCCAACTTCGCGAGCTTCGTACTCGACATCGGCTCGAGGAGCCTGTTCCTCTCGCTGTTCCTGACGATGGCGGTCTGCCTGGTGCTCGGCATGGGCATTCCGACGATTCCAAACTACATCATCACCAGCGCGATCGCCGCGCCGGCATTGCTAACCCTGAAGGTTCCGCTGATCGTCTCGCACATGTTCGTCTTCTATTTCGGGATCATGGCCGACCTGACCCCCCCGGTCGCGCTGGCGGCGTTCGCCGCGGCGTCGATCGCCAAGGCATCGCCGATGAAGATCGGCTGGAAAGCGACGCACATCGCGATCGCCGGCTTTGTGATTCCCTACATGGCGGTCTACGATCCGTCGCTGATGTTGCAGGGAGGCACGCTGCTCGACACGGCCTACGTCGTGTTCAAGGCCGTCATCGCGATTCTTCTCTGGGGCGCCGCGTCGATCGGCTACCTGCGCGCTCCGCTCCACTGGGCGGAGCGCATTCTTGCGACCGTCGCCGCATTCCTGCTGGTGGTCGCCATTCCCTGGACCGACGAGGCTGGCTTCGCGCTTTGCGCCCTTTTTGTCGTCTGGCATCTGATCCGCAGCCGCGGTGTGCCGGTCAAGGCGTGAACGCGATTTGCCTGATGGTCGCCGGCGTCGTTCGTGCCGTGCTCCCCGCGGACGAATTCACCTTGAGCTGGCAGCATTCGGTCGAGAAGACGCGCTGGGAGGAGGTCTATCGCATCGATGGCGACCGCCTGCTGCTCACCGGTGCCCGCATCCAGGGCTTCGGCGCCGGCATGGAGCCGCCGGCCGGCGCCGTCCTGCGTAACGGCTGGTGGACGTGGACCCCGGCTCCGCTTCGCCTGGCAGCGCTGCCGCTGACGCAATCGAGCTACACGGCGGACTGGACGCTGTGCTGGAAGGACCGCTGCCGCGCGCTGGCCGCGCTCGCGCCACCCGCGACGGAGGGCAGCGTGGTCGACCTGGTCGCATGCGACCCGGCGAACGCGACTTCCCTGAAGCGCGGTCAGGCCGCCGCCTGCAGCGCCGGTTCGCGGCGCGAGCGCTTGTGCAGAGCGCTGACGTGCAGCGGAAAGGCGCCTAGCTTGCGATCGAGAAAATAGTTGCGCAGCGTCCGCGCGATCGTGCGGAACGCGATGTCGCTCCACGGGATGTCATCTTCGGCGCAAAGCCGGACTTCGAGGCTTTCCGATCCGACCCCGAAGTCCAGGTCCCGCAGTTGCGCGCGGAACATCATGTAGACCTGGTTGATATCCGGCAGGCTGATCACCGTGTACAACGCGCCGATCTCGACCCGGGCGTGGGCTTCTTCCATGGTTTCGCGCAGCGCGCCTGCCTCGAGCGTCTCGCCGTTTTCCAGGAAGCCGGCCGGGAGCGTCCAGAGGCCGTATCGCGGCTCGATTGCCCGCCTGCACAACAGCACGCGGCCCTCCCACTCGGGCAGGCAGCCCACGACGGTCTTCGGGTTCAGGTAGTGGATCGCACCGCAGTTCCCGCATACGTACCGCGGCAGCGTGTCGCCTTCCGGAACGCGCTGCGCGAGCGAGGCCGAACCGCAATGGCTGCAGAATTTCACTCGATCGACCTCAAGCCGGCTCGACGCGGTTGACGGCCCGGCCGATGAAATGCTCGCGATAATAGTTGAGCTCGTCGATCGATTCATAGATGTCGGCCAGTGCTTCGTGCTTTCCCTGCTTGACCCACGCTTTGGCTACGTCGGGCCGCCAGCGTTTGCACAGCTCCTTCAACGTCGAAACGTCCAGATTGCGGTAGTGAAAATAGTCTTCCAGCGCCGGCATCCAGCGCGCGAGGAAACGGCGATCCTGGCAGATCGAGTTGCCACACATCGGCGAGACACGCGGCGGTACATGCTCGCGCAGGAACGCGAGCATGCGCTCTTCGACCGACGCTTCGTCGAGTATCGACGCCTTGACTTTGTCGATCAGACCCGATCGCGTGTGCGTCGACTGGTTCCACGAATCCATAGCGGCCAATGTCGGATCGTCCTGGTGCACGACCAGGACAGGCGCCTCGGCGACCGTACTGAGCGTGGCGTCGGTCACGACCAGCGCGACTTCGATGATGCGATCGGTTTCGGGCCGCAGGCCGGTCATTTCCATGTCGATCCAGACCAGCAGATTGGCGTTCTGCGCCATTGCTTTCACTTGGCGTAAAATAAGCGTCTATTCTCGCATATCACCGGTCCGTCGAGCGTTGGCATGTTGCAATCCGCGTCCTGGTTCACCTTGATTTTCGTCGTCGCGCTCGGCGTTTCGCTGGCGACGCAGCTCTGGCTCGGACGGCGACAGATTCAGCACGTCGCGGCCAATCGCGCTGCGCCACCCGCGCATTTCGCTGAGCGCATCACGCTTGCTGCGCACCAGAAAGCGGCCGACTACACGATCGCGCGCACGCGTGTGGGCATGCTGGATACGGTGCTCGACGGTGTCATCCTGCTGGTGCTGACCTTGGGTGGCGGGCTTGCCGCGCTCGCGGCTCGCGCCGACCTGCTGCCTGTCGCCACGCTGTGGCAGGACGTTGCGCTCGTCGTCGCGGTTGCGGTGCTGGCCGCGCTGATCGGGCTGCCGCTCTCCTGGTACCGCACGTTCGTGATCGAGCAACGTTTCGGTTTCAACCGGATGACGCTGTCCCTGTGGCTGGTCGATCTCGCCAAGGCCGCGGTGCTCGGCGTGCTGCTCGGCATTCCGCTGTTGATCCTGGTCCTGTGGCTGATGGCGGGGGCTGGCGCGCTGTGGTGGCTCTATGCATGGCTCGTCTGGGTCGTTTTCCAGCTGCTCATGCTCGTGCTCTATCCGACTGTCATCGCGCCGCTGTTCAACAAGTTTCAGCCGCTGGCCGACGAACCGCTTCGCGTCCGGGTCGAGCAACTGCTCGCTCGCTGCGGGTTTGCCGCCAAGGGTTTGTTCGTCATGGACGGCTCGCGCCGCTCCAGTCACGGCAACGCCTATTTCACCGGCTTCGGAGCGGCGCGGCGCATCGTGTTCTTCGACACGCTGCTGTCGCGTCTGCAACCCGAGGAAGTCGAAGCGGTACTGGCGCACGAGCTCGGGCATTTCAAGCTGAAGCACGTCGTCAAGCGCATCGCCTGGTTTGCCGGCGCGAGCCTCGTCCTGCTGGCCCTCCTCGGCTGGCTGGTCGGCGAGCCATGGTTCTACGCGGGCCTCGGCGTTCCGGTCGCGCCTCCGCGCTATGGCATCGCCCTGGTGCTGTTCATGCTGGCATTGCCGGCGTTTACCTTCCTTGGCGCACCGCTGGCGTCACTCTATTCGCGGCGCCACGAATTCGAAGCCGACGCCTATGCGGCGGCGCACGCGTCCGCGCCGGCGCTGGTCGCCGCGCTGGTCAAGCTCTATGAAGACAACGCGAACACGCTGACGCCGGATCCGCTGCATTCGGTCTTTTACGATTCGCATCCGCCGGCAGCCGCGCGCATCGCTCGCCTCGAGGCGAGCGGATAACCGCCGTCATTCGTCCCGATGAGCGCGACGCGTCGAACGCTGAAACAATCCCCTGCCGGCCCCGGGCTCGCCGGCTTGGCCGCGCAAGATTGCCGGTCTGGCGCCCGATTGCTGACGCGGGCGGAATTGGCGCCCCAGCTTGCCGCTTTGCCCGGCTGGAAGCACGCAGCCAAAGCGCTCATCAAGAGTTTTTCGTTTGCCGATTATTACCGCACGATGGCGTTCGTCAACGCGGTCGCGTTCGTCGCGCACCGACAGGATCACCATCCCGACCTGTCAGTTCACTATAATCGTGTCGATGTCGTCTTCTCGACGCACGATGCGGGCGGCGTGACGCTCAACGACTGCATCTGCGCGGCCAAGGTCGAGTCGCTTGCCGGGAGCCCGTGATCCGGCGACCGCAGCGGACGCCGCCACGCAGCAGCGCGTGACCGGCGCGGCGGGACTCGTCACCGCCACCTTCCGAAGGCATTATCAAGTCAGGCAGGATGACGGCAGCATCGTTTCGTGCGTGCTGCGCGGACGTAACCTGGCGCTCGCCTGTGGCGATCGCGTCCGCTGGATCGCATCGGGTCCGGGCGAAGGCATCATCGACGCGGTGGAACCGAGATCGACCCTTTTTTACCGATCCGATGCACGGCGCGAAAAGCTGATCGCGGCCAACGTCACGCAGGTTCTCGGCATGGTCGCCCCCGACCCGCCGTTCGATGACGAGCTCGTGCATCGATGGCTGGTGGCGGCGGAGAGCGCCCGCTGCCGCTTCGTCCTGATCGCGAACAAGCGCGACCTGCCCGCCTTCGCCGCCATCCGCCAGCGGCTGGCGCAGTTCGCGAACCTTGGCTATCCGGTCGTCGAGATCTGCGCGAGCCGGAACGCCGGCGACCTGCTGCCGCTGCTCGTCGGGCAGCACAGCGTGCTGATCGGGCAATCCGGCATGGGCAAATCGACGCTGATCAACCATATGCTCCCGGCCGCCGCGGCCCGGGTCGGCGGTGTTTCGACGGCACTCAACACCGGCCGGCACACGACGACGGAGACCACCCTCTATCCGATCGATTCGTCGAGCTGGATCGTCGACTCGCCCGGCATGAAGGAGTTCGGGCTCGGACATCTGACGGCCGAGGCGATCGAGCGCGGCTTCGTCGATCTGCACCCCCTGCTCGGCCGCTGCCGTTTTCGCGATTGCGCGCATGGCAGCGAGCCCGGCTGCGCGATCCAGGAGGCCGTGGCGCGCGGCGAGATCAAACCGTGGCGGGTAGCGTTGCTGCGGCAGCTCCTCGTGGACAGCGCGCGGCGTCTGCAAACGTGGTGAGGCGGCGGTCTAGGGAGCCCAATAGGCGAGCGTAAGCACCACCAGCACCGCCAGCCATACCAATAGCGCCCGCCAGACCAAACCCGCCGCGCTGGGGAGAATATCGCTGTCCGCCGTTTCGCCGATGCCGAGCTCAGGCCGGAATTCAGGCTCGCCGGTCGGACCGGTCAGTGAACCGCCGATGACCACACCGAGCGCACCCGCGGCACTGGCCAGCAGGATGCCTTCGTGCAGACGAGGCCATTGCCCGGCTTGGGTACGCCAGCAATAGATCGCATCCTCGAAGTCCCCGACGACCGCGAAGGTCGCGGCGGTCAGGCGCACCGGCACCCAGTCGAGCCACTGCAGGAGCCGCCGCACCGGTGCGCCGAACGCGCTCAGTTGATGGCCGAGCGGTGTCAGCCCATCGCCGCGCCATTGCGTCGCGAGGAGCACCGTCGCGCGGTAGAGCACGGCGCCCGAGGGCCCGGGCAGGATCAAGAACCAGAACAGCGTGCCGAACACGTGCCGATATGAATCCTCGATGCCCTGCTCGATCGCCAGCTTCGGAATTTCGTCCGCGCTGGCGCCGCTCGCGTCGCTGCCGCGCCACGCGGCGAGGCGCCGCCTCGCGGCGATCGCGTCGCCCGCCTTAAGCGCATCGACGATGGCGCTGAAGGCGTGGCTGAAATGCCGAAACCCCAGGAGCAGGTAGAGAATCAGTACATTCCATGCGAGGCCGAGCAGCGGACTGAGCTGGTCCAGCGCCCAGAATCCACACCCGGCGACCAACACCGGCGGCGCGACGGCAAGCGCGGCCGCGATCGCACCCTGCTGCGCCGAACCACCGTTGAAGCGGTGCTCAAGCCAGCGCGCATAACGGATGAACGTCTGCTGAAGCCCCGCGCGCCACCGGAAAGTGCGCCACTGCTCGATACCAAGCGCGGCAACGATGGCGATGACGTTCATCGCGGGCTCACTTCCGATACCGTTTCACCCCGCGCCGCGAGCGCCGTCACCCGCTCCGGCAGCGGCGCCGAGCGTAGCGAGACCCGATCGATCCACACCAGCTTGGCACTCCCTTCGGCGCATTTCTTCTCGCCGATCCAGAGGTCGTAGTGCGTTCCGATGCTCGAGCGGCCCGGCGCGTCGAGGTACATGCGGACCTCGACCGTCCCCGGATAGGTGATCGGAGCGATGAACGTGCAGCTCGCATTGACGATGACCGAACCCTGCCCCGGAAATCCGCCGCAACGTTGCTCGAGCCACGCCAGCCATTCGAGACGCGCCTGCTCCATATAGCGGAAATACAAGGTGTTGTTCACGTGTCCCTGCGCGTCCATGTCGCCCCATCGTATCGGCAGGCGCGTGATGTGAACGACTTTTCGTTCTGCGGTCATGGGCGTCATTGGCGAAATCGCAATTATAATGGCTGACATACGATAACGCCGGACAGAAGCAGCATGCAGCGCGAGGCGATGCAGTTCGATGTGGTGATCGTCGGCGGCGGTCCTGCGGGCCTGTCGGCAGCGATCCGCCTCAAGCAACTCGCGCGCGAGCATGGCCGGGAAGTGAGCGTCTGCCTGGTAGAAAAAGGCGCTGAAATCGGTGCGCATATCCTTTCCGGCGCGGTCATCGACCCGAAGGCGCTGAACGAGCTGCTGCCCGAATGGAAAGCGCTCGGTGCGCCGCTCAACACGATGGTCACCGACGATCGCTTTGAAGTCCTGACCGACGCGCATGCGTACCGCATTCCCGGCTGGGCGCTGCCACCGCTGATGCGCAACGATGGCAACTACATCGTCAGTCTGGGCAACGTCTGCAAATGGCTTGCGCAGCAGGCGGAGACGCTGGGCGTCGAGATCTATCCCGGATTCGCTGCCGCCGAGGTGCTTTATGCCGACACGGGCGCCGTGCGCGGCGTGGCGACCGGCGACATGGGCATCGCCAAAGACGGCAACCACAAGCCCGACTATCAGCCGGGGATGGAGCTTCATGCGCGTTACACGCTGTTCGCCGAGGGCTGTCGCGGCTCGCTGTCGCAGGCATTGATGGCACGGTTCAACCTGCGCGATGGCGTCGATCCGCAAAAGTACGGCATCGGGATCAAGGAGCTGTGGCAGGTTGCGCCGGACCGGCATCAGTCCGGTCTGGTCGTGCACACGCAGGGCTGGCCGCTCGATGCGGCGACTGGCGGCGGCTCGTTCATCTATCACCTCGAAGACCGGCAGGTCGCCGTCGGATTCGTCGTGCACCTGAATTACCGCAACCCTCATCTGTCCCCTTACGACGAATTCCAACGCTTCAAGACGCACCCGTCGATTCGCGGCACGTTTGATGGCGGCAAGCGGATCTGCTACGGCGCGCGCGCCATCAACGAGGGCGGCCTGCAGTCGATCCCGAAGCTCGCGTTCCCCGGCGGGGCGCTGATCGGCTGCGCGGCAGGCTTCGTCAACCTGCCGCGCATCAAGGGCACGCACAATGCCATGAAGACCGGCACGCTCGCCGCCGAGGCGGCGTTTGCCGCGCTGGCCGGGAACCGCTCGCTCGACGAGCTCGCGGCCTACCCTGCGGCGATGCGACAGTCGTGGGTCTACGAAGACCTGTACAAGGTTCGTAACGTCAAGCCCGGCTTGAAGTGGGGACTCTGGGCGGGCACCGCGCACGGCGGCATGCACATGTGGCTCAACGATCTCGGCCTCGGCGCGCTGGTGCCGTGGACGCTTCGCCACGGCAAGCCCGACCACGAGTCACTCGCGCCGGCGGCCGATATGCCGAAAATTGACTACCCGAAGTACGACGGGGTGCTGACGTTCGACAAGCTGTCGTCGGTGTTCATCTCGAACACCCATCACGAGGAGGACCAGCCGTCGCACCTGCAATTACGCGATGCTTCGGTCCCGGTCGAGGTGAACCTCGCCCGTTATGACGGCCCCGAGCAGCGCTACTGTCCCGCCGGCGTCTATGAATTCATTGCCGCGCCGGACAGGCCGGGCATGAAGCTGCAGGTCAATGCGCCCAACTGCGTCCACTGCAAGACCTGCGACATCAAGGATCCGCTGCAGAACATCCACTGGGTGACGCCCGAAGGGGGCGGCGGACCCAACTACTCAGGGATGTAGTAGACCTTGCCGAAAAGCACCGGCTCAGTTATCGCTTCGGAGGCGTGCGAATGGTGAGACTGCACGCTTGCCCGTCTCGCAAACAACCAGCGCCGCTACTTGCGGGTTGGAGTAGCGATGAAGCCATGAAAATTGCCGTCGACATCGACCGCAATTTCGACGATCCGCCCCGAATTGTCGATCGCTTCCGGAGTCGTTTCCGCTGTTCCAAGGACGTTCACCAGATCGGCGGTGCTGATCTGCAAAACATGGAAGCTGCCATCTGCGGCCACGTTTGCGACGAAGCCCTGGGCGCCGTTGCCGCTGTTATCTCTAAAGTCCACGGTGATCCACCCAGAGTCGGTAATTCCGCGGGCCCGCGTCCGGTTGCTTATATTGTTCACTTGGAAAAAAGTGATGGTTCCCCTGCTACTGCGCAGGTACCCGTATTGGCCAGCGGGGCACCCAGTACACGCGCCGCCTGCATTTAGATTGACGCTGCCAACGACGTCACCGCGACCGTTGATGCCCTGTTCAGTGATAAACACGGAATTCGGGATACGAATATCGACGAAAGGTGTCGTGTTTGGAATCATAAATAAAGCCCGTAAAATCAGAAAAATCGTTTTGAAATGCGTATCCGGTCACTTGACCTGAGTTGCCGATCTCTCTGGTTTCGGTATTGTCCAAGCCCGGGTATGAGAAGAGAGTAATATTCCGTTCTTATCGAGAATGAAGAACTTGAAAGGGGAAAGGCAATGATGGAGATCCGCCGCAGTGACGAAAGGGGGCTGGCGGAGCATGGCTGGCTCAAGTCCTTTCATACCTTTTCTTTCGCCGACTACCAGGACCCGAAGCACATGGGGTTCGGGGCGCTGCGCGTGATCAACGAGGACTTCGTCCAGCCCGGAAAGGGGTTCGGCACGCACGGCCACCGCGACATGGAGATCATCAGCTACGTGCTGGAGGGCGGCCTCGCGCACAAGGATTCGATGGACAACGGATCGGTGATCCGGCCGGGCTACGTGCAGCGCATGAGCGCGGGCACCGGCGTGCGCCACAGCGAATCCAATGCTTCCGAACGCGACCTGGTGCATTTCCTGCAGATCTGGATCGAGCCCAGCGAGCTCAACGTCCAGCCGAGCTACGAGGAGAAGCACTTCGACGATGCGTCGAAGCGAGGGAAGCTGCGCCTCATCGCCTCAAACGACGGGCGCGAGGAGTCGGTGAGCATCCACCAGGACGCGAACCTGTACGCGGCGCTCGTGGACGGGGACGAATCGGTGACGTTCGAGACGAAGGCCGGCCGGCGCGTGTACGTGCACGTGGTGCGTGGCGAAGCCGAAGTGAACAGCCAGCCGCTCGGCGCCGGCGATGCGATGAAGCTGTGGGGACCCGACAACAAGGTCCGCATCGAGCGGGCGCGCACTGCCGAGATCCTCGTCTTCGACCTTGCATGACAGTGAGATTGTCGAAGGCACGGAATCCTCAAATGATGATCCTAGGTCCGTCGGTCGAGTGCGTCGCCATGTTCCCCTCGACGTCGCTGCTGCGATGAAATAGGAAAAATCATGTTGCCTCATCGCTCGAGATCCGAAGATTGGCCGGCGCTCCGCTACGAGGATTGGGCGCCGACCTGTACGGCGCTGCACCTCTGGGCGCAGATCGTCGGCAAGGCGCGCCTCGCTCAGACACCCTGGATCAATCATTCTTGGCAGGCGACCTTCTATTTGACGGCGCGAGGCATCACGACGTCGACGATCCCGTATGGGGCGCGCACGTTTCAAGTTGACTTCGATTTCATTGCCGATACGCTGCGCATCGCGACCAGCGACGGCGGCGTCGCGACCCTCGCGCTCGTTCCAGCTTCGATCGCCGATTTTCACGGTCGCTTCCGGGCTGCCCTCGCAGAGCTCGGCATCGAGATCGACATGCATGACCGGCCCAACGAGATGCCGGAGGCGATTCCATTCGCCGAAGATAAAGCGTCTCGTCCCTACGACGCCGACGCGGTCCGGCGCTTCTGGGGTGCCATGCTCCTCGTCGAGCGCGTTCTCGTGCGCTTTCGCTCTGGATTCCTCGGCAAGGTGAGCCCGGTCCATGTTTTCTGGGGCGGACTCGACATGGCCGTGACGCGCTTCTCGGGCCGCCGCGCACCGCGACATCCGGGTGGTGCGCCGCACCTGCCGAACGCCGTGAACGTCGAAGCGTATTCGCACGAGGTGAGCAGCGCCGGCTTCTGGCCGGGCGGCAGCGGAGCCGCCGCCGCCTTCTATTCGTACGCGTATCCGGAGCCCCAGGGTTACCGTACCGCGGCGGTTCGACCAGCCGCGGCGGTGTTCGACACCAAGCTCGGCTTGTTCATATTGCCCTATGCGGCCGTGAGGGGCGCCCCGGATCCCGAGACGACGCTGCTCGAATTCTTGCAGAGCACCTACGAGGCCGCCGCCAACTTGGGAGCATGGAATCGGGCAGAGCTCGACTGCGAACTGGGCGAGCCGGGCGTCCCGCGCTTGGTCTAGCGCTCGACCGCTCGAAGAACGCCACCTGCTGAGTCTCCAGTCTACTGCACCTTTCATTGCTTCTGCGTGGCAGCCTCCTGAGCTTTCTGATAGCTCTCCGCAACGGCGGCGTAGTTCGGCGCCACGAGGCAATCCAGCTTCGCGAGCTCGCCGGCTTCGGGACGGTTCCAGGTGCGGTGAACCTCGCTGAGGACGGCGTTCGCCAACGTGGGGAAGGGGTCGTATGCAGTAGACTGGAGACTCAGCAGGTGTCGCAGCCATTCATGGCATCGAAGACACTAGTCGACTGCCGATCCTGCGCGATCTGAGATTCTTGGTCTTGACTCGATGGATGGTTCATCGTGACTCTACATAGGGCGTGCAAGCAAAAAGCGCGTCTTGAATAGATCGGATCCGCGATCGCAAGCGATGAAGCTGCTGACTTCATTACTTATCGCAAGGCGACCACGCAGCGCGAAACCAGGCGTCAGTGCAGCGCGACGTTGAATTCCGCGGCGGTCTTGGCGCGGACTTCGTCGACGGTGACGCCGGGGTGCAGCTCGGTCAACACCAAGCCGCGCTCGGCGACGACGTCGAACACGCAAAGATCGGTGATGATCATGTTGACCACCCCTTTGCCCGTGATCGGCAGCGTGCACGCCTTGAGTATCTTGGGCGTGCCGTCCCTGGCCGTGTGTTCCATCAATACGATCACCCGCCGGACCCCCGACACCAGGTCCATCGCGCCGCCCGGGCCCTTGACCATCTTGCCCGGAACCATCCAGTTGGCGAGATCGCCGTTGCCGGCGACTTCCAGCGCGCCCAGGATCGACAGGTCGATGTGTCCGCCGCGGATCATCGCGAAAGAGTCCGCGCTCGAGAAAAAACTGGATCCGGGCAACGTGGTGATCGTCTGCTTGCCGGCATTGATCAGGTCGGCATCGACCTCGTCCGCGGCAGGGTAAGGGCCGATCCCGAGCAGCCCGTTCTCCGACTGCAGCGTCACGCTGATGTTGTCCGGGATGAAGTTCGCCACCAGGGTCGGGATGCCGATACCCAGGTTGACGTAATAGCCGTCGCGCAGCTCGAGCGCCGCACGCCGCGCCATCCGCTCGCGGGCCGGGGAGTCCTTCTTCGATGCCGCCCCGCCGGCCACCGTACGGAATTCGATCCGCTTTTCGTAGTGCTGGCCCTGGATGATACGGTCGACATAGATTCCCGGCGTGTGCACCTGATCCGGATCGAGCTCGCCGATGTCGACCAGTTGTTCGACCTCGGCGACGGTGACCTTGCCACAGCTCGCGATCATCGGATTGAAATTGCGCGAGGTTTTCCGATAGACCAGGTTGCCCGCCTTGTCGCCTTTCCACGCCTTGACGATGGACAGATCGGCGCGAATTGCCTCTTCGAGCACGTAGTCCCTGCCGTGAAAGGCCATCGTTTGCTTGCCGTCGGCGAGCTTGGTGCCGAACGCCGTGCGCGTATAGAAAGCGGGGATGCCCGCGCCACCGGCGCGCAGCTTCTCGGCCAGCGTGCCCTGCGGCGTAAGCTGCAATTCCAGCTCGCCCGCGAGGACCTGCCGTTCGAATTCCTTGTTTTCGCCGACGTAAGAGGCGATCACCTTCTTGACCTGGTACGACTTGAGCAGCAGTCCCATGCCGAAGTCGTCGACACCCGCGTTGTTGCCGACGATCGTGAGCCCCCGGGTCCCGCTTGCGACCATTGCTTGAATGAGGTTCTCTGGAATGCCGCACAGGCCGAACCCACCGGCGGCGACCGTCATATTGTCGTGCAGCAGCCCGGCCAGCGCGGACGTTGCGTCGGGGTAGACCTTTTTCATCGGGATTGACCTCGCGAAGGCTCGACGACGTGCGATGAAGCGAGCCGATTATACGACGGCGCGACAGCCGACGACTTCGGGCAGCGCCCGCGACGCACCATCGTCGCGGCCACGGTGAAGCTAGCCTTCGCCATCGTGTCCGGTCTCGTCCCACAGCCAAGCGGCACCGCGAACGCCGCTGGAATCGCCGTGCCGATGCGCAACCAGACGCGTGTCGACACGATCGGAAAAGACCCAGTCTCCCCAGAGGCGCGGCACGCGATCGTAGAGGCGCGACATGTTGGACAAACCGCCGCCGAGAACGACGACGTCGGGGTCGAGAATGTTGATGACATGCGCGAGCGCCCGGGCAAGCCGCCGCTCGTAATGCTGCAGGCTGGCCTCGCACGAGCTGTCGCCCGCGGCCGCCCTCGCGGCGATCTCGCGCGCGCCGAGCGAGGTTCCCGTGCCGAGCAGATGCTCGCGCTCGAGACCCGGCCCCGACAGGAACATCTCGATGCAGCCGGACAGCCCGCAAAAGCACGCAGGCCCGGGTCGCTCATCCGGCTCCGGCCACGGCATCGGGTTATGGCCCCACTCGCCCGCGATCGCATTGGGCCCGATCAATACGCGGCCACGCACGACGATGCCGGCGCCGACACCGGTGCCGAGAATGACGCCGAACACGGTCTCGGCGCCGGCTCCGGCACCGTCGGTGGCCTCCGACAGCGCAAAGCAATTGGCGTCGTTGGTGATGCGAATCTTGCGTCCCAGGCATCGTTCGAGATCGGGACCGATCGCCTGGCCGTTGAGGCAGATCGAATTCGAACCGCGCAGGAGTCCCGTCGCTCGCGAGACCGATCCCGGCGTCCCGATGCCGATACTCCCTCGCTCGCCGACGGCAGCGTCGGCCGCGGCAACCAGCGCAGCTATCGCATCGAGGACCGGCGCATAGCCTTCTTGCGGCGTCGGCACGCGGCGGCGAAATCGCTCCTGCCCGTCCGCCGCAAGCGCAACGATCTCGATCTTGCTGCCGCCCAGGTCGATGCCAAGCCGGATCATCGTTCCTCGCGCGATCAGCCCGCAGCGGCGCTGCGACGATCCCGGGCAGGCGCCGGCTGGGGCTCGTGTTCGGTTGACGCGGCCATGGCGGATCGCTGATGATTGGCGGACTCTTCGACGGTAACGAGCGGGAGGAAGATGAACATCCGGACGCGATTGTACGTTGTCGGTGCGCTTGCGTTGCTGCTCGCCCCGCTGCCTGCGGTGGCGCAGCTCAACGTCCTCTGCCCGATGGCGGCGGAATGGTGCACGCTGGCCGCGACCGAATTCGAAAAGGCGACCGGCATCAAGGCGTCGATGACGCTCAAGGGCTCCGGCGAGTCGTTCGCCCAGGTTGCCGCGGAAAAAGCGAATCCCAAAATCGACATCTGGTTCGGCGGCACCGGCGATCCGCATCTGCAAGCCGCCGAGCAGGACCTGACGATGCCATACAAATCGCCGCTGCTCGATCAGCTGCAGCCCTGGGCGAAGAAGCAGGCCGAACAATCCGGATACAAGACCGTCGGTCTCTACCTCGGGGTCCTCGGCGTCGGTTACAACACCGAACTGGTCGCCAAGAAGAAGTTGCCGCCGCCGGCGTGCTGGAAGGATCTGGCGAAGCCCATCTACGCGGGCGACGTACAGATGGCCAATCCGAATGCCTCGGGTACCGCTTATACGGCGATCGCGACGCTGGTTCAGGTGTTCGGCGAAGAGGATGCTTTCAAGCTCCTCAAGGAAATGCACAGGAATATCAGCTCGTATTCGCGGCAGGGCGTCGGCCCGATCAAGGCAACCGCGCGCGGCGAAAACATGGTCGCGGTGGCATTCATCCACGACGTCGTCACCGAAGCGCAGGGCGGCTTCCCGGTAAAAAGCGTCGCGCCGTGCGAAGGCACGGGTTATGAGATCGGCTCGATGTCGATCATCAAGGGCGCGCGCAATCTCGACAACGCCAGGAAGTTCTACGATTGGGCGCTGACGCCGGCAGCTCAGCAGCTGGCAGCGCAGGCCAAATCGTTCCAGCTGCCATCCAATACGGCATCGCCCGTGTCGCCCCTGTCACCGAAGCCCGCCGAGATCAAGCTGATCGACTACAACTTCGCCAAGTATGGAAGTTCTGCAGAACGCAAGCGCCTGCTCGAGCGATGGGAGCGTGAGGTCGGCAGCACGCCGAAATGAGGCCGTTCGCAGGCGGAACCCTATTGCTGCGGCGATCGCTCGCTCTTATCACCTGCGGCGTCGCCGCGTCGTTGCTGGCCTCGGCGGCTTTTGCACAGGACTCGCTGGCGATGTATTGCAGCTCGCCGAATACCGCCTGGTGCCAGGGCATGGCAACCGGGTTCGAGCGGACCACCGGTGTCAAAGTGTCGGTCACGCAAAAAGCGACCGGTGAATTGTTCGCGCAGATCAAGGCGGAAGCCGCGAACCCGAAGGGCGATATCTGGTGGGCGGGCCCCGGCGACGCCTTCCTGCAGGCAGCCGAGGAAGGGCTGCTCGATACGTACCGGTCGCCGAACCTCGGCCAGCTTCAGGATTGGGCGCGGCGCGAGGCCGAGCTGTCGCAGTACCGCGTCGCCGGCGTCTATGGCGGCATCCTCGCCCTCGGCTACAACACCGAGGTCTTCGCGAAGAAAAAACTGCCCGTGCCGAAATGCTGGAAGGACCTGACCGACCCCGTGTACAAAGGCGAAATAATGCTGTCGAACCCGAATTCCTCGGGAACCGCTTATCTGATGCTCGCCTCGCTGGTCCAGATTTTCGGAGAAGACGAAGCTTTCCGTTACATGAAAGCGCTCCATGCCAACGTCAATCAATACGCGCGCTCCGGCATCGGGCCGATGGCCGCGGTCATCCGCGGCGAGTCCGGCATGGGCAGCACCGTACTGCATGGCGTGATCAACGAGATCGCCCGGGGTTACCCGGTCAAGTCGATCATGCCGTGCGAAGGCGTCGGGTACGAAGTCGGCTCGATGGCGATCATCAGGGGCGCGCGCAATCTGGCCAATGCCAGAAAATTCTTTGACTGGGCCCTGACCTCCGAAGCGCAGCAGATTGGGCTCGACATCAAGGAATACGCGATACCGACCAATGCATCGGTCGTGCTGCCGCCCCAGGTGCCCAAGCTCACCGACGTCCGGCTGATCAGCTATGACGCGGCGAAATACGGGTCGGCAAGCGAGCGCAAGCGCCTGCTCGATCGCTGGGAACGAGAGATCAACGCTTCGCCCAAGTGACGCGGCCGCCGCGCGCATGAGTGCACAGCGCAAAGCGATTGCGTTTTGGCTCGCCGTCGGTGCCGCGGGATTCCTGGCGGTTCCATGGTATGCGCTGCAGGATTCGATTCTCTCCACGGCCTGGCTGCGCCACTTTGCGGCCAGGGAGAACGCGCCGGCGCTGCTGCAAATCCTGATGCACGGACGCGAATGGTTGCTCGCCATCGGCGCCATGCTGCTGGCGGTGGCACCGTTGCTGGCGCCCGGCCTCGATCGCAGGCTGCGTGCCCGCGGCTTGCTGGTCGTCGGAGCCGGAGGCTTCGTCATCCTCGCGGCGCAGGGCTTTGCCATTGGCCCCCATGGATGGACGGTCGACTCGCTTGCCCGGATGTTCGGACCGCTGACGATCGGCCAGTACGGCATGGGGTGGGGGGCGGCGCTGACCGCAACGGCGTTTGTCATGTTGTTCTCGCTCGGCCTCGCCGAACGCGGCCGATTCAACGGCGACGCCTTCATCGCGGGCAGCGTCGTGGCCATCGCGCTCTCGGTTGCGATTTTCACCTTTTTCCCCGTCGGCACGATCCTGGCGAGCGCCTTCGAGGATGCCGATGGCGCGGTTTCCGCTGCGGCGTTTTTCAACCGACTCTTTACGGCGAAGATCTGGACTCTGGGCTGCGTGGTCGGCGGCGGACGCTGCGGCGTGGCCTGGAATACGTTGCTGCTCGCGCTCCTTTGCGCGATCGGCTGCACCGCGCTTGGACTTGCCTTCGCCCTGATCGTCACGCGCACGAGCTTCCGCTACAAGCGGATGCTGCGCGCTCTGTCGGTGCTTCCCATCATCACGCCGCCGTTTGTCATCGGGCTCGGGTTGATTCTCATGTTCGGCCGCGCGGGATTGGTCAATCACTGGCTCGAATGGGCATTCGGCATCGAGCCGTCGCGCTGGATCTACGGCCTTCCCGGCCTGCTCCTGGCGCAGATCTTTTCGTTTACGCCCATCGCGTTCCTGGTGCTGATCGGCGTCGTCGAAGGCGTATCGCCGAGCATCGAAGAGGCGGCGCAGACCTTGCGTGCCAGCCGCTGGCGTACCTTCGTCGACGTATCGCTGCCGCTGATGCGGCCGGGATTGGCCAACGCGTTCCTGATCAGCTTTATCGAGTCGATCGCGGATTTCGGCAATCCGATCGTCCTCGGCGGCAACTTCGGTGTGCTGGCCACCGAGGTCTTCTTTTCGGTCGTCGGCGCGCAGCTCGATCAGGGACGCGCCGCGACGCTCGGCCTGCTGCTCCTGCTGTTCGCTCTGGCGGCGTTTTTCGCGCAGCGCCGGCTGCTCGGGCGCAAGGTGTATACGGCGCTGGCAGGCAAGGGCGACGCAGGCTTGCCGGCGCCGCTGCCGGCCGGCATCCGTCGCGCATGCTGCGCCGTCGCGCTGCCATGGGCGGTCCTCACCGTCGCCATCTACGCGATGGCGATGCTGGGAGGGTTCGTCGAGCAGTGGGGCCGCGACTACACGCCGACGCTGAAGCATTACGCCAAGGCGTTCTCGATCGAATGGGTCAACCATAGCCTCCTCTGGTCCGGAACCGCGTGGAATTCCTTCTGGACCACCGTCGAGCTGTCGGCCATCGCGGCGCCCATCACCGCGGCCCT
Source organism: Casimicrobiaceae bacterium (assembly GCA_036493675.1). Classification (GTDB taxonomy): domain Bacteria; phylum Pseudomonadota; class Gammaproteobacteria; order Burkholderiales; family Casimicrobiaceae; genus PALSA-1003. The sequence goes on along the minus strand of DASXPJ010000035.1, from coordinate 209,711 downwards.
GGGCATAGTCACCGCATACATCCTGACCCGGCATCGCTTCGTCGGCCGATCGGCCTTCGAATTCGGCACGATGCTGTCGTTCGCGATTCCCGGCACGGTCATCGGCATTTCATACATCCTCGCCTTCAACGTGCCTCCAATCGAAATTACCGGCACCGCGCTGGTGCTCATCGTGTGCAATGTCTTTCGCAACATGCCGGTCGGGGTTCGCGCCGGCATGGCCTCGATGGCGCAGATCGACCAGAGTCTCGACGAGGCGTCGACGACGCTGGGCGCGCGCGGCTTGACCACGCTGAATCGCGTCCTTTTACCGCTGCTCAAGCCCGCGGTCGTGGCGGCGCTCGTCTACAGTTTCGTCCGCTCGATGACGACGCTGTCGGCCATCGTCTTCCTGGTGTCCGCCGAATACGAGTGGGCGACGACCTACATCATCAACCGCGTGACTAATGGCGATTACGGAGTCGCCATCGCCTATTGCTCGGTGCTGATCGTGCTGATGCTGGCCGTGATCTGGATCATCCAGCGGCTGGTCGGCCAGCGAACGATCGGCCGGCGGACGGCGGGGGCGGAGGCCGCCATGGCACAATTGGGCGCGGGAACCGCATGAGCGGCGGAGGCCGCAGCATGAGTGAAGCGCCCCCAGGAGGATGCCGGAAGCGATGACCGCAGCAGCGATCGAATTCTGTCACGTCAGCAAGCTCTACGGCCAAGTCGGCGCCGTGCGCGATATTTCGTTCACGATCGCCGCCGGCACGCTGGTCACGTTGCTCGGACCGTCCGGATGCGGCAAGACGACCACCCTGCGCATGATCGCCGGTCTCGAATTGCCGACCTCGGGCAGCATTCTGATCGGCGGCAGAGACGTCACCCGCGTGCCGGCCGCCGAGCGCGACGTGTCGATGGTGTTCCAGAGCTACGCGCTGTTTCCGCACATGAGCGTCATCGAGAACGTCGGCTACGGCGTCGCCGTGGCCGGCCGACCGAAGGACGAGGTACGGAGCAGAGCGGAAGCAGCGCTCGCGACCGTCGGCCTCACCGGCTTTGACGCGAGGCTGCCGTCCGAGCTGTCGGGCGGCCAGCAGCAACGCGTTGCCGTCGCCCGCGCGCTGGTGCTCGAGCCCGCCGTCCTTCTGTTCGACGAACCCTTGTCGAACCTCGATGCCCGGCTACGGCGACAGATGCGCGAGGAAATCCGCGACCTGCAGCGACGGCTTTCGCTGACGGTGGTCTACGTCACGCACGACCAGTCGGAAGCGATGGCGGTATCGGATCGCATCATCGTGATGAACAAGGCCGTGATTGCGCAGGAAGGCGCGCCGCGCGAGCTCTACGAGCAACCGCGCGACGTCTTCGTCGCCGGCTTCATGGGCGACGCCAATCGGGTACGCGGCACGCTCGTCCATCTCGACGCGGCGCTGGGCGAGCTCGCGCTCGGGCCGCTCAAGCTCATGCTGCCGCATCGCGGTCTTGCCTCGGGTGAGGTCGATGTGGCGATCCGACCGGAGGCGGTCGAGCTCGCCCGCGCCGGCGAAAGCGGTCTGTCTGGCACGGTGCGCAAGGCAGCGTACATCGGCGGCCTGATGGAATACACGATAGCCACGACGCTGGGCGACCTTTTCGTCGTCAACATGGCAGTCGACCGTCCTCTTCCCACAGGCGCCGAGGTGCTGCTCAGGTTCGCGAATCACGGTGTTGTGCCAATAGCCAGCGCGTGATTGCCGCCGAACTCGAGGCCCGGGTCAACTTCGCCCGCCGTCTTGTACGCGAGGCGGGGTCGCTCGCCAACCGCTACTTTCGGCGCGAAATCTCCTTCGACGCCGAAACCAAGGGCCCACAGGATTGGGTCAGCGCGGCCGACCTCGCCGTCGAAGAACTGGTCCGCCGGCGACTCGCGCTCGCATTTCCCGGCGACACGGTTTACGGCGAAGAAGGCGGGGGCGAACTCGGCACCCACGCGTGGCTGGTCGACCCGATCGACGGGACGATCAATTTCGTGCATGGCGTGCGCTACTGGTGCGTATCGATCGCCTTCATGGTCGCCGGCGAGCGCCGCATCGGCGTGGTGTACGACCCTTCGCTCGACGAGCTTTTCTGGGCCGCAAGAGGCGGCGGCGCCTGGTGCGACGACACGCGCATCCATGTCGCGCCGCGCGATCGGCTGGACTATGCGCTGGTATGCGTCGGGTACGTGCCGCGCCACTCGCTCGACCAGCACCTCAGACTGAAACGGACGCTGCACGAAGCCGGCGCCGCGGTGAAAGACATGGGTGCGGGCGCGTTGATGCTGGCGCACGTCGCCGCCGGCCGCTACGACGCGTTTGTCGAGCCGCATATGAACGCATGGGATGCAGTGGCCGGTCTGTTGCTGGTCGACGAGGCGGGCGGACGCTCGCTGCCCTATCCCGGCGCAGGCGGGCTGGCCGCCGGTGGACCGGTGCTCGCCGCGGCACCCGGTGTGTTCGACGTGCTGGCCCGACTGCTGCAGCGCGCCAGCGCCGCAGGTTGACAAGGACGCCGGCGCGATTCCCGTGACGCGCATCCTCGCCGTCCTCCTCGTCATAGGAACGCTGGGTGCCTGGCACTGGTGGTCCAGCGAACGGCAGGTTTATCGTCCGCCCGGAATCATCGCGCCCGACGATCCGTCACAGGTCGAGCTCGACCCGCCGCAGACCTTCGACGCCAAAGGCTACACGCTGATCAAGCGCGCCCGTTTCGACATCACGGCGCGCCTGCTGCGCAAGGAACGTTATAGAGTCGACGCGGAGGCCGGGCTTGCGCCGTTCGATTTGGGCGTCGGCTGGGGGCCCCTATCCGACAGCGCGCTCCTGGACCAGCTCGAATTCAGCCAGATGGGCCGTTTTTTCTACTGGAATCCCAAGCGCGCGGACTTCCCTCTGTCGCCTCAGATGGCGATCACGCACCTGGCCCAGATCCACGTGATCCCTGCCAACGCGGAAATAGCGGCGCGACTTTCCAGTCTGCGACCCGGTCAACGGGTGTCCGCGCATGGATTTCTGGTCGACGTTCGCGGCCCGCGCGGCTTCGCGTGGAATACGTCCCTGCGGCGCGACGACACCGGGGGTGGCGCCTGCGAGATTCTCTGGACCGAAGCGATCGAGTCCGACTAAGGCCCCCGGTCAAGGCGGCGAGCAGAACGCGGTGCCTTCGTAAAGCCAGCCGTCGGCGATCATTGAAATGACCTCGCTCTTGCTCGTCAGATACCGGTGCCCGACCTGGCCGCCCATGAAATTGTTGTAGAGGCGCATCACCGGGATGCGATCGACGGGGCAATCGCCGCCCGCCGGCGGATCTTCGGAAAACGGCATGCCTTCGAATATCCATGCCGGGCTCGCCGCGACGAACGCGCATTCGACCGGATCGATCGTGTAGAAATGCGCGTACGGTCCCGGACCCGGCTTGCCGAAGAAACGACACGCCGCAACGCCGTGACCGGCATCAGTCGACCATGACTTGAAGGCGAACCCGGTGCGCACCCACCCGGGCAGAACGCCGGCGTCGAGCATCGCGGCCTCGTCCGGCGACGCCGTCAGGAAATAATCGCCCAGCGCCGCGCCGAAATATTCGATCGTATCGAGCTCGCCCGGACCCAGCGCAGCGGGCGCGGTATAGTCGCGCACCAGGAAATCGTCGCCTCCACCGTGCACCGTCGTCATCCGCGCGATCCGCACCCTCGCGGCACGATCGTCGTTGACGTGGGCAGCGAGGAAGGTCATCGACCACGTAAATATGTCGGGCGCGCTCGGATAATCGAAGCCATGGTCGACACCGGCCAGCACGACGACATCGCGCGAGCCGGCCAGACGGTCGACGCCCTCCAGCGTCGTCTCCAGCGGCGCGGTCAGGTCGGCGCCCCCTGAAATGGCGAGAAATGGCGTCGTGATGCCGTCCAGTCCGGACTGATCGCGGCCGAACGCCGGAAAGAATGGCTGTCCCAGATACGGCACGTACCCGACGATCGCCTTGAGCCGCGGATCCGCGAGCACCTGCTTCGACGACATGCCCACGGTGATCGTCAGCTTGGCGCCGGTCATCAGCAGCAGCGACTCGCCGCCCTGGCTCGCGCCGAATCCGCCGACGCGGTTGAGGTCGAGGTGATCACGGTACTGCGGATGCGCAAAGATATAGTCGAGCGCGCCGGACAGCGAGAGCGGCCGCAGCGCCTGCATTTCAACGAACGTGCCGAAGTGCAACACGGCGTACAGGAAGTCGGACAGACCCTCGATCTTGACGTCGGTAAAGCGCGGATCGCCGTGAAACGGCGCGACGACCACATAGCCATAGCTCGCCAGCACCGTAAGCGCGGCGATGTAGTCGCTCGAAATCGGGCTGCCGACGAGCCCGTGCGAGAACAGCAGCACCGGCCACCGGGCGTTGGCGTCGGCGAAGATCGGCGGCTCTCCACCCTGCTGCATATGCGGCACAGCTGTCCCCGACGGCAGCGGATAGTCGGGATAGGGATTGTCCGCCGTGGTGGGATAGCAGACGAGCAATGCGTACGGAACCTGCTGGGCGGCCCGATTGGTGTAGAGCTCGCGATCGTCGGGAACATTCGCATTGAAGACCAGCGCATCGGCCGGATCGGCGAGCAACTGCGTGACGTAGCGTTCGCGGCTGCCGTCGGGATAGCCTTCCCAATAGTTCTGCGCGCTCTCCCCCGGCAGCAATCGGCTGAAATCCTGGGCGATATTGCTGCAGCCGACCGCATACGGTCCCGGCGGCAAGGGGTCGACCACGGCGAGCGAGTCGGCGCGCGCCGCGGACGCCGTGCCGAGAGCAAGCGCCACGATGGCGGCTATCGCTGCCGCTTTCCCTCGCCAGAAAGTCATTGCCCTCGCGTATTTCACTTCGACATCCGTCCAATGTATCAGCCGCAGTAGACCGCCCCGACCGCGATCCGTTCCCAGCCGCATTGAACTCGTTTGGCCCGGGCGCGGTCGATTCGAGCTACCATTTCGCGTCGCCCCGCGTCCGCATGGCCATGTCGAGCGAAACGCACCGCCGTTCGTCGAAATCGCACCGCCCTGCATCGGCTTCATCGCCGGTTTCAGCGCGGGTCGCTGCCCCGGCGACAGAACGCCGCGATTCCCTGCTGCTGAATGCCGCGCTCGCCTATCAGGCAGGCCGGCTGCTCGAGGCGGAAAATCTCTGCCGCGATGTTGTGGCCGCCGATGCGCGCTATCCTCCGGCGCTGCAATTGCTCGGGATGATTGCCGCAAGAACGGGACGGAGCGACCTGGCGATCAGGCTCCTTGGAGAAGTGATTTCGCTCGAGCCGCGATCGGTCGATGCACGGATCGAGCTTGCGACGGCGCTTCGCGCAAGCGGAAACGTCGACCAGGCGATTGCCGTTTGCCAACAGGCGATCCGTCTCGAGCCGAACGACGCCGGAACGCACAACCACCTCGGGGTCTGCTATCTGAATGCGCGGCGGCTTCCGGAGGCGGCCGCTTGCTTCGAGCACGCCATCGCGCTCAAGCCCGATGTCGCGCTCTTCCACTACCATCTCGGCCAAGTGCGGCAGATCCAGTGCCGCGACAAGGACGCCGCCGATCTGTTCCGGACCGCGGTCGGCCTGGCGCCGGATCTCGCCGAGGCGCACGTCAGGCTCGGGCAGTTGATGGCGAATTTCGGTGCCCGCGACGAAGCCGCGCGATGTTTTGCGCATGCCAGGACGCTGCGCGGCGACTCCGCGCCAGCCCGCCTCATGCTGGCGCGCGTATTCGCCGAAGTGGGTCAATTCGAGGCGGCGATCGATTGCGCCCGGGAAGTCCTCGCGATCGACCCGAAGGCGAACGACGCCCACCAGCTCCTCGGCGAAGTGCTGCAGCAACTCGGCAGGTTCGACCAAGCCATCGCGAGCTTCGGCCAAGTGCTTGTCGCCCAGCCGCGACGCACCGAAGCGTATCTCGGTATCGGATTGTCCAAGCGACTGACCGAAGCGGATGACGCGATGCTCGCGCGCATGAGCGCACTGCTCGGCGAGGTCGATCTCCCGAATCGCGATCGCGCCAACCTTCACTACGGTCTCGGCAAGGCGAGCGATGACAGGGGACACTACGAAGATGCGATGCGCCACTTCGACGAGGCCAATCGCATCGCGGCGGCCGAGCTGCGCCGATCGGGGCGGACGATCGACCGCAGGCGGCACGCCGGCAACATCGACCGCCTGATCTCCACATTCACGCCGGATTTTTTTGCGCGGCGCGCGGCGCTCGGTTCGGCCAGCGATCTGCCCGTGTTCATCGTCGGCATGATCCGCTCGGGAACGACGCTGGCGGAGCAGATCGTCTCCAGCCACCCCGCGGTCGGCGCCGGCGGCGAGCTGCGCTTCTGGGGCGATCGGGGCGCGCAGATCGCCGAGGTGCAGACAGGTGCGCTGGCAGACGACGCGGCGGGCAAGCTCGCTGCGACGTATTGCCGTCTCCTGGGCGCCATGGCGCCAGGCGCGACGCGCGTCACCGACAAGATGCCGACCAACTTTCTGTTGCTCGGAATGATCCACCTGATCCTGCCGCGAGCGCGTGTGATTCACTGCCGGCGGCATCCGGTCGACAACCTGCTGTCGATGTATTTCACGCCGTACACCCGCTCGCCCGACTATGCGCACGACCGCGGTAACCTGGTTTTCTACTACCAGCAGTACCTGCGGCTGATGGCGCATTGGCGCGCCGTCCTGCCGGGCGATCGTTTGCTGGAGGTGGACTACGAGGATGTCGTGGCCGACCGCGAGCGGGCGGCGCGCCGGATCATCGACTTCTGCGGGCTGCCCTGGGATGCCGCGTGCCTGCAGCCGGAGCGCAACACCCGCCCTATCGCCACGCCGAGTCTCTGGCAGGCGCGGCAGCCGGTCTACCGGACCGCGGTCGCTCGCTGGCGCCATTACGAGCGCTGGCTGGGCGAATTTCGCCGGCTGCTGCCGACGGTCGGGTGAGACGCGCGATCGCTGCGGCTCGAGGGCTGATCCGCGGGGACTGGAAGCCAACGGCGCCTGTCCGCAGGAACAACCGTCGTTCGCACACTGCTGTAATGGTGCGGTTAGTCGTTCTTGCGGCTCAGGCCGAGCGCCCGAGCCAGCGTCCCAGGCCCAACACTCCTGACCGCCCTTGTCGGGAAAGTTTACGTCTTCTTTGGCAGTCCATGTCGCATACCAGCTAACTGCTTGAAAAGTCTTTGAAAGACTATCCCGGTACGAAAAATGCTTTTCGCAGGCCTGGATTAGTCAAATCCACGAGGGGGATCCAATGAAAAAGGAGCTTTTGAGCGCTACGGCTGCGGCCGCGCTGCTTATCTTGTCTCAGTCGTCACAAGCCACGACCGTAGCGACAATCGATGGGGCTTATGACGACGCGTTTTACGATACGCCAGATCTTGTTTTCCACAACACCAGCGGTGGCGCCTTTAATAATGCGCAGATAGTCCTGACCGGATATCAAGGACTGAATAACGGCATAACGCAGACCGTCCTCCTCGGCACGTTGGCCACCGGAGACACGACGATCATCTGGAACGGCTCTACCGTGCCGGGTAACCTTTTCGCGTACGATTACGATGACGAATACGGTAACACCCCCCCCGGGTACACTAATCCTGACTGCGTAATCCCGGGCAGTCTCTGCTCGCTCGTTGGCAATTTTTCCGTGACGTTCACCGCGACAATTAGTGGTGGCGCGTTTGACGGCCAGCCTGTCTTCTCCGTCTTCAGTCCGACCACCAATGACACCGGGGGCTTCCTGGGGTGGGAAGGTCTGGATCCCACTGGTCTCTCCGAGAGTGTGTACGATCAACACAGCGGCTCGACCAGCACGGTCAATGGAACCCTGGCTCATATCGATATCGGTACGGTGCCCAGCGTCCCGGAACCTGCCAGCTTGGCCCTCGTGGGTCTTGGCCTAGCCGGACTCGGATTTAGCCGTCGCAAACGCGCCAGGTAATCGCTCGTAACGGCAGCAGACCCCGCTTCGGCGGGGTCTTTTTTTTGCGCGTCGATCGGCCGAACCCACTTAACCATTGGTGACAGCGCGATTGCTGAAAGCGGATATCACGGTATGGGGATCGGATGCCGCCGGCCGGTCCCGTCGCGACCGGCATCGCCTTCGCACCGCGCCGGCGCGGTGCGGCCGCTGTCACTCCCTCAGAACTGCCCGTCGGCCAGCGCCAGCACAGCCTCGCTGCCCTGGGTAATCGCCTGTGACAAGGCCGCGGCCTGCGGCAGCAGGCAGTCGGCGTAGAAGCGCGCGGTAGCCATCTTGCCGCGATAGAAATCGGCGTCGCCGCTCCGTTCGGCCAGCCGCTTCGCGGCCGCTTGCGCGCCCCGGGCCAGCTGCCATCCGCCGGCGACCAGACCCCACAAGCGCAGGTAGGGCACCGACGCCGCATGCGCCGCGCGCGTCGCGCCCGAGAAAGCCGGAACCACCCAGTCGACCGCCTGCCCGAGGGCTGCGTTCGCGGACGCGAGCGCGGCGCCGATCCGCTTCAGGTCGCCGTCTCCGGATGCGGCAAGCTCGGCCGCGACCTGGCCGATCGCGGCACATACGCTGCGAGCGGTGGCGCCTCCGTCGCGCGCGGTCTTGCGGCCGATGAGGTCGTTCGCCTGGATCGCCGTCGTGCCTTCGTAGATGGTCGTGATGCGCGCATCGCGATAGTCCTGCGCGGCGCCCGTTTCCTCGATGAAGCCCATGCCGCCGTGCACCTGGATGCCGAGATAGGTGACCTCCTGCGCGAGCTCGGTGCCCCAGCCCTTGACGATCGGGATCATCAGGTCGGCGAAGGCCTGGTGGCGCTTGCGCGCCTCGGCGTCCGGATGGCGGTGCGCGTTGTCGATTGCCGCCCCGGTCACGTACGCGACCGCGCGCATCGCCTCGGTCTGCGCCTTCATCGTCAGCAGCATGCGGCGAACGTCGGGATGCTGCAGGATCGTCGCCGACGCGGCCGTTCGCTCCAGGCCGGGCGCCCTGCCCTGCACGCGGTCGCGGGCGTACGCCCGGGCGCGCTGATACGCGCGCTCGGCGATGCCGATGCCCTCGATACCCACCGAGAAGCGCGCGAGATTCATCATGATGAACATGTATTCCAGCCCGCGGTTCTCTTCTCCGACGAGATAGCCGATGGCACCGCCATGATCGCCGTAGGCGAGCACGGCGGTGGGGCTCGCATGGATGCCGAGCTTGTGCTCGATCGAGACGCAATGCACGTCATTGCGTGCGCCCAGGCTGCCGTCGGCATTGACCAGGAACTTGGGGACCACGAACAGCGAGATACCCTTCACGCCCTCCGGCGCCGTCGGCGTGCGCGCCAGGACCAGGTGCACGATATTGTCGGTGTAGTCCTGCTCGCCGTAGGTGATGAAGATCTTCTGCCCGAACAGACGGAAGCTGCCGTCGGGTTGCGGCACCGCGCGGGTGCGCACGGCGGCAAGATCGGAACCGGCCTGCGATTCGGTCAGATTCATCGTCCCGGTCCAGACGCCCGAGACCATCTTGTCGAGGAACATCGCCTTCAGCGCATCCGACCCGCAAAGCTCCAGCGCTTCGATCGCGCCCTGGGTCAGCAACGGGCACAACGCGAACGCCATGTTGGCGCCGTGCCACATCTCCTCGACCGCCGTCGCGACGAGCTGCGGCAGGCCCTGGCCGCCGTGCTCGGGGTTCTTGGTGAGGCCGTTCCAGCCATTGTCGGCAAAGCGGCGATAGGCTTCCTTGAACCCGGCCGCCGTCCTGACGGCGCCGCCCTCCTGCCATTGCGCGCCTTCGCGGTCGCCCGGGGTATTCAGCGGGTCGAGCACCTCGGTGGCGAACTTGGCCGCCTCCTCGAGAATCGCGTCGACGGTCTCCGGCGTTGCTTCCTCGAATCCCGGCAGTCCGCTTACCTGGTCCAGGCCGGCGAGCTCGTGGAGCACGAAGCGGATTTCCGGCAGCGGCGCATGGTAGACGCTCACAGATGGACCCCCACGCTTGCGGCCGCGCTTGCCAACGCGGCCGCTGTGCCCCCGGAGGGGGCGCAACTCGCACCTTGGGGCGGCCCGGCGGTGCTCATCCCAGCTCCGCGGTCAGCGCGGGAACGATTTCGAACAGGTCGCCCACCAGGCCGTAATCGGCGATCTGGAATATCGGCGCCTCGGCATCCTTGTTGATCGCGACGATCACCTTGCTGTCCTTCATGCCGGCGAGATGCTGGATCGCGCCCGAAATGCCGATCGCGATGTAGAGGTCCGGCGCGACGATCTTGCCGGTCTGCCCGACCTGGTAGTCATTGGGCACGTAGCCGGCATCGACCGCCGCACGCGAGGCGCCGATCGCCGCATGCATCTTGTCGGCCAGCGCCTCGAGCATCTTGAAATTTTCGCCGTTCTGCAGGCCCCGCCCGCCGGAGATGACCACTCGCGCGCTGGTCAGCTCGGGACGATCGGACCGGGTCAACTCCTGTCCGAGCATCTGCGTGAGCCCGGTATCGGCGGGCGCGGTGACGGCGCCGACCGGCGCATTGCCTCCGCTCGCAGCGACAGCGTCGAAACCGGTCGTGCGCACGGTGATCACTTTCTTCGTATCCTTCGACTGCACGGTCGCGAAGGCGTTGCCGGCGTAGATCGGCCGTACGAAGGTGTCTGCGGATTCGACGGCCACGATGTCCGAGATTTGGGCGACATCCAAGGATGCGGCGATCCGCGGCGCGGCATTCTTGCCGAAGCCGGTCGCCGGCAGGAGGATGTGGGTATAGGGCGCGGCGAGGCCGACGACCAGGGCGGCGAGGTTCTCCGCGCTCTGCGCGGCCAGGTGCGGTGCGTCGGCGTGCAGCACCCTGGCGACGCCGTCGACCTGCGCCGCCGCCTTGGCCGCGTCCGCAGCTTCATGACCGGCGACGAGCAGATGCACCTCGCCCCCGATCTTGCGCGCGGCAGCGACCGTGTTAAGCGTCGCGCTCTTGAGCGCGGCATGGTCGTGCTCGGCCACGACGAGAATGGACATCAGATCACCTTGGCTTCGTTGCGAAGCTTTGCGACGAGCTCCTTGACATCGGCAACCCTGCCGCCGCCTTTGCGTTTCGGCGGCTCGACGACCTTGAGCGTGGAAAGCCGTGGCGCAACGTCGACTCCGAGCGCATCGGGCGTCGTCGCCTCCAGCGGCTTTTTCTTCGCCTTCATGATGTTGGGCAGGGTCGCGTAGCGAGGCTCGTTCAGGCGCAGGTCGGTCGTGATCACCGCCGGCAGCTTCATCGCCAGCGTCTCCATGCCGCCGTCGATTTCGCGCTTGACGGTCAGGCTTTCTCCGGCGACGTCGACCTTGGATGCAAACGTCGCCTGTGGCCATCCGAGCAGCGCGGCGAGCATTTGCCCGGTCTGATTCGCATCATCGTCGATCGCCTGCTTACCGAGGATAACGAGTCGCGGACTCTCCTTGGCAACCAGCGCGCGCAGAAGCTTCGCGACCGCCAGCGGCTGCAGTTCGACGGCGGTTTCGACCAGGATGGCCTTGTCGGCGCCCAGCGCCAGCGCGGTGCGCAGGGTTTCCTGGCACGCCGCAACCCCGCAGGACACCGCGACGATCTCGGTCGCGACGCCCTTTTCCTTCAGCCGGACCGCCTCCTCGACGGCGATTTCGTCGAACGGATTCATCGACATCTTGACGTTGGCGAGGTCGATGCCGCTGCCATCCGACCTGACCCGCACCTTGACGTTGAAATCGACAACCCGCTTGACCGGAACCAGGATTTTCATGGCTTGTGAATGCGTCGGAAGTGCGCGAGGAAGCCGCGTCGACGATGTCGTACGGAGGCAGGATTATAGCGTGAATCGCGCGCGTTACCGGCTCGCGCAGGCGCACACGCGATGCGAGGATGCGGTGATCAGGCGTCGCTGCGGTCGATCCGTCCGCCGACCGCCCGAGCGCTATCCGGCGCCGATCGGCGCCGAGAACGCCGCGGAAGTCAGCGCTGGACGTTGCACTGCGGGTTCGACCCGTCGAGCGTGCCTCGCCAGGTCAGCACGTTGTTGTCGCGTATCGGGTCGGGTACGAGGCGATCCGGATCGGCGACGACATCGATCCTTGTCACCTCCGCGGCCGGTATCACCTGCGAGTTGAGCGCAAGGACCGCGCCGGAGGCCACGTTGAGCCGGGCGTATCGGACCGCTTCGAATCGCTCGTGCGCGCCGGAGGCCGTCGTCACCGTCGCCGCGACGCGGAATGCCGCCATATCGCCGGTAAAGAACGGGACGAGGTAGATGTCCTCGGCGCCCATGTTGTGCACATTGGCCACCACGACCAGCCTGCCATCATCGCCGCGGTGACAACTGATCGAGTCGAGCTTGAGGTCGGCGCGCGGGTCCTCGTCATACATCGGAAAACCGAACATCGTGTAGTCCGGGTACGTTATTTTGGTCGGAAAGCGGACAGGATGCGGCGGAATCTCGTCGTATACGGTGGTCGAGAAGCGGTCGCCGTCGTAGGGCAGCATTTGGCAGCCGGCCAGTGCCCCGATGGCGGCGATGAGTCCAATCCCAGCGATCTTTCGCATTTTGCTCTCCCTGGACCATTTATCCGCGTGACTGTCGACGGGCGCCTTGAGCGGCGCGCCGACTGCCCGAGGGCTTATACCAGCGTCATAATGGGACTAGCGACCCGCAAGGTCAACTCCGGCATGAGAGCGGTCCTCATCGGCAACCGGGTGGGTGGCCCCGCACCAGCGCATCCAGGCTCTCGTAAACTTGCTCGTCGGCGGCCTGCTCCCGCGCCGCCAAGGTGCGCGCCTCGGCATCGGCCAAGGGCAGGCCCGCCTCCGTCCAGGCCTGAGCGCCCAGCAGGGCGTCGCGGTCGTAGCGTGCCTCCAGCCTGGGCGCGCCACTCCGCTGCCATGACCGCTTGATGCCGTGCAGCTTCCCCTGCACGTAGGGTGCCTCCGACTTCGGCCGCAGTTCGCGTCCGTTCCCCCCGGTCGTATACCACAAGGCGATCGTGCCGTTGCGAACATCGTCGTCAAACGGAATGACGCCGATCCGAGCTCCGTCGCCGGTCCAGAAGATGAATGTGCCGGTCTTTTTACCCTGGGCAAACGCGCCGACCACCCGGAGACGTCCGTCGGCCTGGAAAAGCTCGTAGGCACCATTCGGCACGCCGTCCCGACAGGCACCGACCGCCTCGAACTGCTGCGCGCCGACGCCGGCGACAGCAAGTGCCGACAGCAGGGAAAGGCAGCTGGCGGTTAGCCGGCTCGTCGCGCCCACCAGGCTGCGAGCTCGCCGACGATCCCGCGGCGAAACGCGAGAACGCAGACGACGAAGATCGCACCGGTTATCACCGTCACCCATTCGCCGAAGCCGGCGAGATAATTTTCCAGACCGGCGATAACGAACGCGCCGACCACCGGGCCGAAAATGGTCCCCATGCCGCCGAGCAAGGTCATCAGCACGACCTCGCCGGACATCGACCAATGCACGTCGGTCAGCGAGGCCAGCTGGAACACGATCGCCTTGGTCGCACCGGCCAGGCCCGCCAGCGTCGCCGAGAGCACGAAGGCGAGCAGCTTGTACCGATCGGCGTCGTAGCCCAGAGAGATCGCGCGCGGCTCGTTTTCACGAATGGCCTTCAGCACCTGGCCAAACGGCGAGTGGATGATCCGGTAGATGAGCAGAAATCCCGCGATGAATATCGCCAACACCGTGTAGTAGATCGTCAGCGGCTGTGAAAGATCCAGCAGGCCGAACAGGCGCCCTCGTGGTACCGCCTGGATGCCGTCTTCGCCGTGCGTGAAAGGCGTCTGCAGATAGAAGAAATACATCATCTGAGCAACCGCCAGCGTGATCATCGCGAAGTAGATACCCTGCCTGCGGATCGCCAGCGCACCGACGACGGTGCCGAGCAGCGCGGCGGTCGCCGTTCCGCAGGCAATCGCGAGCTCCGGCGACAGGCCCCACACTTTTGCCGCGTGCGCGCAGACGTATCCCGCCGTACCGAGGAACATCGCATGACCGAACGAGAGCAGCCCACCAAAACCAAGCAGCAGATTGAACGCACACGCGAACAGCGCAAAGCAGAGCGCCTTCATCAGGAATACCGGGTAGACGCCGACAAACGGAGCGATCGCCAGTGCCGCCGCCATCAGCACGGTGCCGATCATCACGCTGCTGTGCGTATCGCGCGAGCGCGCGGCGGCCGGGCCGGGGGACGCCATCCTAACGCTCGCGCCCGAACAGGCCCGCGGGCCGGACGAGGAGGACGATCACCATCACGACAAAGATGACGGTGTTGGACGCCTCGGGATAGAAATACTTGGTGAGGCCTTCGACGACGCCCAGCCCGAAGCCGGTAAGGATCGCTCCCAGGATCGATCCCATACCGCCGATCACCACCACCGCGAACACGACGATGATCATGTCCGCACCCATCAGAGGATTGACCTGATAGATCGGCGCCGCCATGACGCCGGCCAGCGCCGCCAGCGCCACGCCGAAGCCGAACGTCAGGGTGACCATGCGCGGCACGTTGATGCCGAATGCCTGCACCAGCGCCGGGTTCTCGGTCGCCGCGCGCAGGTAGCTGCCGAGTTTGGTGCGCTCGATCACATACCAGGTGGACAGACAGACGATCAGCGACGCGACGATCACCCAGGCGCGATAGATCGGCAGGAACATGAAGCCCAGGTTGATGCCGCCCGTCAGTTCGGACGGGATCTGATAAGGCAGCCCCGACGAGCCGAATTCGTTGCGAAACAGGCCCTGGATGACCAGCGCCAGGCCGAACGTCAGCAGCAGGCCGTACAGATGGTCGAGCTTGTACAGACGCGCGAGCATCGTCCGTTCGATGATGATGCCGATCGCGCCAACCACGATCGGCGCGAGAAGCAGCGCCCACCAGTAGCCGATACCCGCCTTATTGAGCAGGAACCACGCGCAAAACGCGCCCATCATGTACTGCGCGCCGTGCGTGAAGTTGATGATGTTGAGCAGCCCGAATATCACCGCCAGTCCGAGCGACAGCATCGCGTAGAACGCGCCGTTGATGAGCCCGATCAGCAGCTGGCCGAAAAGTGCCTGCATCGCCTCCCCCGAAATGCTGCTGGCGAGTCCCCGGACTGAATCATTATCCGTCGCGCCGGACGTTCCCCCACGCACCTAGCACGCCAACCCACAACCTTCGCTATGTTCGATGCGGCGCGGCGGATAACTGCTCGCGTTGGAGCGGGCGCCTTGCGGCGCCCCTCAACGTTTCGCTTTCAAGGTCCAAGCTTTTGTCATTTCACCAACGAGCACCCGCCGTCCGCCAACGGCCGGAACGCCTGATCGGCGGGAATCGTCGCGCGCACCTTGTAATAGTCCCATGGAGCTTTCGATTCCGAAGGCTTCTTCACTTCGACCAGGTAGGCGGGATGAATCTTGCGGCCGTCGACGCGGATCGAACCCTTACCGAACAGCGGATCGTCGGTGGGCAGTTCCTTCATCTTGGCGACGACCTTGGTCCCATCGTCGCTCTTCAGCGCCTCGACCGCCTTAAAATAATGGAGCAGCGACGCATAGACGCCCGCGTGGATCATCGTCGGGTAGATGCCCTTGTCCAGGGCGGCGAAACGCTTGGCGAAGGCGCGGGTCTGGTCGTTCGTATCCCAGTAGAACGTGTTGGTGACGATGAGCCCTTGCGCTGTCGGCAGTCCAAGCGAGTGAACGTCCGTCAGGAATACCAGCAAGCCGGCGAGGTTCTGGCCGCCCTTGACGATGCCGAATTCGGCCGCCTGCTTGATCGAGTTGGTCGTATCGCCCCCGGCATTGGCGAGGCCGATGATCTTGGCTTTGGACGCCTGCGCCTGCAGCAGGAACGACGAGAAGTCCTGGGTATTGAGCGGTGCGCGCACCTTGCCCAATACCTTGCCGCCATTCTTGAGCACGACTGCTTCGGTGTCGCGTTCCAGCGCCAGGCCGAAGGCGTAGTCGGCGGTCAGGAAGAACCAGGTATCGCCGCCCGATTTGACGATCGCGCCTCCGGTACCGTTGGCCAGCATCCAGGTGTCGTACGTCCAGTGCACGGTGTTAGGCGAGCAGGCCTTGCCGGTCAGATCCGACGACGCCGGACCGGATGCCAGAAACACCTTCCCCTTGTCGCGCGTGATCTGGTTGACCGCGAGCGCGACGCCGGAATTGGGAACGTCGACGATGACGTCCACTTTGTCGACGTCGTACCACTGCCGCGCGATTGCCGAGCCGACGTCGGGCTTGTTCTGGTGGTCGGCCGAGATGACCTCGACCTTGTAGCCGCGCTTCTCGATGCCCGAGTCCTGGACGGCCATCTTCGCCGCAGCAACCGAGCCGGCGCCGGCAAGGTCGGTATACAAGCTCGACATGTCGGTCAACACGCCGATCTTGATCAGGTTGTCGGAAATCTGGGCCTGTGCGGCGCCGGCGGCGAACATGCCGGCGGCCACTGCCAGCGCCACCAGGCTGCGTTTGCATGCGTGCATCAAGTTTCTCCTCGAATAAATGACTGCGGCGAGCGCCTGCCGTTCAGACGCCGAGATAAGTGTGCAGCTTGGCCATATTCGCGCCAAGCTCGGAATTGACAATCATATCGATAATACGCCCATGTTCCATCACGTAGTGACGGTCGGCAACGGTCGCGGCGAAGTGGAAGTTCTGCTCGACCAGCAGGATGGTGAACCCCTGAGCCTTGAGCTGAACTATCGTTCGACCGATTTGCTGCACGATCACCGGGGCCAGCCCCTCGGTCGGCTCGTCGAGCAGAAGCAGGCGCGCGCCGGTGCGCAGGATGCGGCCGATCGCCAGCATCTGCTGCTCGCCGCCGGAGAGCTTGGTACCCTGACTCGCGCGACGCTCGGCGAGGTTGGGAAAAAGCTCATAGATCTTGTCTACGGCGAGACCGCCGTCGCGCACCTTGGGAGGGAGCAGCAGATTCTCTTCGACGCTCAAGCTCGCGAATATCCCGCGCTCCTCGGGACACCAGGCAACCCCCAGTCTCGCAATGCGATTCGACGCCAGACCTACCGTCTGCTGGTTCTCGAACAGGACCGAGCCTTCCCGTCTCGGCACGACTCCCATGATGGACTTGAGCGTGGTTGTCTTGCCCGCTCCGTTGCGCCCCAGCAGGGTGACTACCTCGCCTTGCCCGACGTCGAAGCTGACCCCGTGCAGGATGTGCGATTCGCCATACCAGGCCTGCAGGCCGCGCACCGCGAGCAAAGGCGAAGTCCCCGCCGCGACGGGTCTCTCGTCGAGCGCTGACTCAGGCATGCACGCCCCCGAGATAGGCTTCGACGACCGCCGGATTCCTGGAGACCGACGCGTAGTCGCCCTTGGCCAGCACCTCGCCACGCGCAAGGACCGTGATGTGATCAGACAAGGTCGAGACCACCGAGAGGTTGTGCTCGACCATCAGCACCGTCCGGTCCGCGGCAACCTTGCGGATCAGCGCGGCGATGCGATCGACGTCCTCGTGCGTCATTCCCGCCGTAGGCTCGTCGAGCAGCAGCATCTCCGGATCGAGCGCGAGCGTGGTGGCAATCTCGAGGGCACGCTTTCTGCCATAGGGCAGTTCCACGGCGGTCCGGTCCTCGAATTCTTCCAGACCGACCGCATGGATCAATTCGCGGGCACGAGCGTCATGCTCGCGCAGCACGCGCTCCGAACGCCAGAAATCGAGCGAGTGCCCGCGCTTTCGCTGTAACGCGACACGAACGTTTTCGCGGACGGTCAAATGGGGGAACACGGCGGAGATCTGGAATGATCGCACCAGCCCCATCCTTGCGATCGCGGCCGGACGCGACCCGGTGATTTCCCCACCCTTGTAAAAAATCTGGCCGCGGGTCGGCGTCAGGAAATGCGTCAGCAGATTGAAGCAGGTCGTCTTCCCTGCGCCATTGGGGCCGATCAACGCGTGGATGGTGCCGCGCCGGATCTGCAGATCGACTCGGTTGACGGCGACGAAGCCCTTGAACTCCTTGGTGAGCCCGCGCGTTTCGAGAATGATGTCGTCGGCCATGCGCTGTCCGGCGACGCTGCCGCCGGACCTCCCTGTCGTCGTGTCGGGATTATCCCGGCCGTCAAGCCTCTTGGCAATCGAAAAGCCGAGGCTGCGGCCGATCGCAGCCGAACATGGCCGAGGGGTCAGCCGTCCCAGCGAGGCTTGCGCTTCCCGACGAAGGCGCCGACGCCTTCCTGAGCGTCCTCGCCGAGCATGTTCTGCGTGATGACCGCGGTGGCGTTCGCATAGGCATCGACGATGTTCTGCTCCAGCTGCTCGTAGAAGAATTTCTTGCCGGTGGCCAGTACGCGCCTGGGCTTGGCGATCAGCACGTTCGCGAGGGCGGACACCTCGGCGTCGAGGCTCTCCGGCGATGTGATGCGATTGACGAGCCCCCATGCCAGCGCCGTAGGCGCGTCGATGAACTCGCCCGTCATCACCATCTCGAAAGCGCGCTTGGCGGCGATATTGCGCGATACGGGCACGCCGGGAGTCGCGCAGAACAGTCCGAAATTGATGCCCGAGGTCGCAAACCGCGCATCGTCGGCGGCGACGGCCATGTCGGCCGCCGCAACCAGCTGGCACCCCGCGGCCGTCGCGATGCCGCGCACCTTGGCGATGACCGGTTGTGGCAGACGACGCAGCGTCAGCATCACGTCGCAACATCGCCTGAAGAGGTCGCCGATGAATTCCTCGGTCGAGTTCGTCAGCATTTCCTTCAGGTCATGCCCTGGACAGAACGCGCGGCCGGCGCCTGCGAGCACGACGACACGCACCGAATCGTCGCAGCCGATTGCATCCAGCTCGGCCTGAAGCCCGCGCAGCATGGCGGAGTTGATCGCGTTGAATTGTGCGGGCCGGTTCAGCGTCAGCGTCGTCACTCCGTTCGCGTCGGCGCGCAGCAGCGTCGCGTCCGGAGCGGTTTCGAACGGCGGAGGATTCATCGCATCGCCTACTCGATCGCGCTCACCGAACGAAGGCGTTCGCGCAGCACGAATTTCTGGATCTTGCCGGTCGATGTTTTCGGCAGCTCGCCGAATACGACGCGCTTCGGCGCCTTGAAGCGCGCCAGATAGGTGCGGCAGTGCTCGATAAGCTCGGCTTCCGTCACGACGGCACCCGCCTTGGTCTCCACGAACGCGCAGGGCGTCTCGCCCCACTTGGGATCGGGCTGCGCCACGACCGCCGCCGCGAGCACCGCGGGATGGCGGTAGAGCGTGTCCTCCACCTCGATCGAGCTGATGTTCTCGCCGCCCGAGATAATGACGTCTTTCGATCGATCCTTGATCTTGACGTAGCCGTCCGGCTGCAGCACCGCGAGATCGCCCGAATGGAACCAGCCGCCGGCGAACGCCTCCGCGGTGGCGGCCGGGTTCTTGAGGTACCCCTTCATGGTGATATTGCCGCGAAACATGATCTCGCCCATGGTCTCGCCGTCACGCGGGACCTCGTTCATGGTCTCGGGATCCATGACCGTCATGCCCTCCTCGCAGGTGTAGCGCACGCCCTGGCGGCCATTGTGTTCGGCCTGCGCGCTTACGTCCAAAGCGCTCCATTCCGCATGCTTGGCGCAGACTGATGCCGGTCCGTAGGTTTCGGTCAGACCGTAGACGTGGGTAATGTCAAAGCCCATCAGCTGCATACCTTCGATCACCGACGCAGGCGGCGCCGCCGCCGCAACCAGGCAGCTGACCTTGTGGTTGATGCCCTGCTTCCACTCCGCAGGCGCATTGATCAGCATCGCATGCACGATCGGCGCGCCGCAGTAATGCGTTACCCGGTGCGTGCGTATCGCATCCAGGATGGGCTTGGCCTCGACCTTGCGCAGGCAGATATTGGTGCCCGCATTGGCCGCCATCGTCCAGGCGAAGCACCAGCCGTTGCAGTGAAACATCGGCAGCGTCCAGAGATAGACCGAATGCCGCGGCATGCCCCAGTCGATGATATTGGACAGTGCGTTCAGGTACGCGCCGCGGTGATGGTAGACGACCCCTTTCGGATTGCCGGTCGTGCCGGACGTATAGTTGAGTGAAATCGCCGACCACTCGTTCTCGGGCAGGCGCCAGTCGAACGCGCTGTCGCCGCTGGCGATAAACTGCTCGTAGTCGATCTGGCCGAGCCGCGCGCCGCCAGGACCCAGCGGATCGACGATATCGACCACCAACGGCTTTGCCGCCACCTTGCCGAGCGCCGTCCGGATGGTCGGCGCGAATTCGGTATCGGTGAGCAGCACCTTCGCCTCGCCGTGGTCGAGCATGAACGCGATCGCGTCTGCGTCGAGGCGCGTGTTGAGCGTATTCAGCACGCCGCCGCTCATCGGTACGCCGAAATGCGCCTCGACCATTTCCGGCGTATTCGCCAGCATCGCCGCGACGGTCCGACCCGGTCCGACGCCGGCGCGCACCAGTGCCGAGGCGAGGCGCCGCGAACGCGCGTAGGTTTCCTCCCATGTCAGGCGACGATCGCCGTGCACGACGGCCAGTTGCCGTGGGTACGTATACGCGGTACGGGCGATAAGCGAGATCGGCGAAAGCGACGCGTAGTTGGCGGCGTTCTTGTCGAGGCCCTGCTCGTATGGGCTGGATTCTGGCATGGCAGATTGCCGCGCGGCGCCTGGTTCAAAGGGCGCAACAACATGGTAACCAATCCGAGCGAAAACACAATTCTCCCCGGGCGCCCCGACGGAATGCAGACTGCGGCGGCCGCGGCTTGCCCCGCTACTGCGAATTCTCTATGCTGGCCGCTCTTCTGGTTCGCGATGGGCGCGAGCGCGATGGGCCACCGGCTGTCGAAGATAGTTACTCGAACGGGCGATGCCGGAACGACCGGACTGGGCGACGGTTCGCGCGTGGCCAAGGATTCGCCGCGCATCGAAGCCATCGGTGCGGTCGATGAGCTCAATTCGAGCCTGGGTGTGCTGCTCGCCGAAGCGCTTCCCCCTGCGGTCACCCGCTGCGTGACCGATATTCAGCACGACTTGTTCGATCTGGGCGGCGAGCTGTCGATCCCTGGCTACAAAACGGTGACCGATGCGCACGTCGAGAGACTGGAGGCCGCGGTCGAGCGATTCAACGCCAACCTCAAACCGCTGAAGGAGTTCATCCTTCCAGCCGGCACGCGCGCCGCGAGCCTCGCGCATGTCTCGCGGACCGTTTGCCGGCGTGCCGAGCGCGCGCTCGTGCGCCTGGCTCAGACGGAGCCGGTCGAGGATGCCGCACGAAAATATCTGAATCGCCTGTCCGACCTCCTGTTCGTGCTTGCCCGTGTGCTCAATCGCAGCGCGGGTCACGATGACGTTCTTTGGCGCAAGGATCGCCGCGATGACCTCTGAGAAGGCGTCTGCGCCAGCGCGTTTCGCCGGCCAGCCCCGCTGATGGCCATCGACCCTGCCCAGCAACTCGAGCGCAGCGCCCGGCTGATGGAGCTCCTCGCGCGCACGGCACTCGCCGATCAATCGGCCTTCGAGCAGCTCTACCGCGCCACCTCGTCGCATCTGTATGGCGTCGCGCTGCGTATATTGCGTGAATCGGCGGCCGCAGAGGAGGTGCTGCAGGAGAGCTTCGTCAACGTATGGCATCACGCCGGGTCCTATGTGGCGGCCAAGAGCCAGCCTCTGACGTGGCTGACCAGCATCGTGCGAAACCGCTGCCTCGACCGGCTGCGCAAGCGCGATGTCGAAACGGTGAGCATCGACGATGAGGAGCACGCCATGACGATTGCCGATCGGAGCCCGACGCCGTTGGAATTGCTGCTGAGCGGCGCCGACGCCAGCGCCGTCAGGCAGTGCGTCGAGGCGCTCGATGCCGGCCAGAAGCAGGCGATCGCGCTCGCGTTCTATCAGGGCCTGTCGCATTCGGAGCTCGCCCGTCATCTGAAGCAACCGCTGGGCACGGTCAAGTCATGGGTCAGGCGCGGTCTGGAGCGCCTGAAGGCCTGCCTCGACGGGGCGGGCGTCCTGCGCTGATGGGCCGGCCATGAATTACCGCACACCCGAACGCGCCGACGCGCTGGCCGCACAATTCGTGCTGGGCACGCTGTCGGGGCGGGCGCGCGCCCGCCTGGCTCGACTCGCTCGCGGCGACCGGGTGCTGGGCGAGGCCATCCGAACCTGGGAAGAGCGCCTGCTGCCGCTCGCGGAGAGCGTCCCCGCGATCCAAGCGCCGGAAGGAGTCTGGGCTGCGATACTCGCCGGCATCGATCGAAGCGCGTCCCCCGCGAGGGAACAGCGCGCCGTCTGGGCGAGCGTTAGCCTCTGGCGCGGCCTGGCGCTGACGGGATTCGCCACGGCCATTGCCTTGGCGTTGGTGCTGATGGCCCCGGCGCCGGAGCGCCCGGAGGCGAGAATGGTCGTCGTCCTGAGCGGACAGGACGCGAAGCCGGCTCTCCTCGCCTCGGCCGACCGCAACGGACGCACGCTCACGATCAAGGCGGTCGCGCCCCTCGCCCCGGGTGCCGATCGCTCGCTGGAACTGTGGGCGCTGCCGGCGTCGGGCAATCCGCGCTCGCTCGGCCTCGTCCCCGCGTCGGGGATCGTGCAGATCGCCCTGCCAGTCGCCGCCGGAACCGCCTTGCAGGACATTCCGGCGCTCGCGGTCAGCCTCGAGCCGCGCGGCGGATCGCCCACCGGGCTGCCTACCGGTCCGGTGCTCTATTCGGGACCGATTCAGCGCCTCTATTGACGTTCGGTCTGTCCGCCTCCATCCGGTGCCCGCCCCGAGCGGATGCCCGGCTCAGCTCAGCTCGCCTCGTCCGTCCGCCTTACCCCCTGGTCGATCGCACCGAAGATCGATTGGCCCGCAGCATCGCGCATGTCGATACGCACGCGATCCCCGAAACGCAGAAAAGGCGTGGCCGGCTTGCCTTCGCGCAGCGTCTCCACGGTTCGCTGCTCGGCGATGCAGGCGTAGCCCGCGCCGCCTTGCGCAACCGGCCGCCCGGGACCACCGTCTTCCTTGTTGGAGACCGTGCCCGAGCCGACGATGCTGCCCGCTTCGAGCTCGCGCGTCCGGGCGGCGTGCGCGATCAATCTGGGAAAATCGAAGGTCATGTCGATGCCCGTGTTCGGCCGTCCGAAGAGCCTGTCGTTGACGAAGGTCAGCAGCGGCAGATGAAGCTTGCCGTCGTGCCAGGCATCGCCCAGCTCGTCCGGGGTCGCCGCGACCGGCGAGAATGCCGACGCCGGCTTGCTCTGGAAAAACCCGAACCCCTTGGCCAGCTCGCCGGGGACGAGATTGCGCAGGCTCACGTCATTGACCAGCATCAGGAGACGAATCGCGCCCGCGGCCGCGCCGGGGCTCGCGCCCATGGCTACATCGCCGACGATGACGGCGACCTCGGCTTCCAGATCGATGCCGAATCCTTCGTCGGCGACGACGATGTCGTCGCGCGGGCCGACGAAGCTGTCCGAGCCGCCCTGATACATCAGCGGATCGGTCCAGAATTCGGCCGGCATCGTCGCACCCCGCGCCCGTCGCACCAGCTCGACGTGATTGACGTACGCCGAGGCATCCGCCCATTGGTAGGCACGCGGCAGCGGCGAGTGCGCGAGCGCGGCGTCGAACGGCGCCGCGGCGGTCACTTTCCCTTCGTTGAGCTGGCGGTAGATTTCGGCCAGGCCCGACTGGGCACGCTTCCAGTCATCCAGCGCGGCCTGCAGCGTGCGCGCGATCGCGGGCACCGGCACGGCGAGCGACAGATCGCGCGACACCACGACCAGGCTTCCGTCGCGGCTGCCATCCTTGAGTGTGGCGAGCTTCATGTTGCCCGATTGTCGTCCGCCCGACCCGCGTTTACCTGCGCTTGAGCAAGTAGCCGTCGCCGCGGTCTTCGACCTCCCAGCCAGCGGCCTGCAGCTCGGTCCGCAGCCGATCGGCCTCGGCCCACTGTTTGCCCGCGCGCGCCGCGGCGCGTGCGGCGGCCAGCGCATGGACCGTCTCCGGCACCGTTTCGATCGGTGGCCGCCACCCGGCGAGCCCGAGTCCGAAGATGCGATCGAAGTCGAGCAAGCTCGCGCGGGCGGTCGCGCTGCCGGCGAGATCGCCGCGCAGCAACTCCCAGGCGATCGCCAGCGCCTTCGGAATATTCAGATCGTCGTTCACGACCCCGGTGAAGCGCGCGACGAAGGACTTGTCCGGCTCGCCTCCGCCCGGCAGCGCATGCACGGCGCGGCGCATGCGATCCAGGCCGACGGCGGCCGCGTCGAGCGCATCCCAGCTGAAGCTGAGCTGGCTGCGATAGTGCGCGGTCAGGCACAGGTAGCGATATGCGATCGGGTCGTAGCCGCGCTCGATCAGTGTCTGCAGCCGCAGGAATTCGCCGGCCGATTTAGCCATTTTCGCGTCGGCCGCGAGCAGGAAATAGCCGTGCATCCAGAAATTGGCGAGCCGCGTGCCGACGCGGGCTTCGGTCTGGGCGATTTCGTTGGTGTGATGGACGGGGATATGGTCCTCGCCGCCGCAGTGGATGTCGAAATAGTCGCCGAGATACGTCTGCGCCATCGCCGAGCACTCGATGTGCCATCCAGGGAAGCCGACGCCCCACGGGCTCGGCCATTCCATCTGGCGCGTTTCCCCTGGGGGAGAAAATTTCCACAGCGCGAAATCGGTCGGATTCTTTTTTTCGCCGACGTCGACACGTCGACCCGGATCGAGACCCGCACGGTCAAGGCGGGCCAGATAGCCATAGTCGGCCTGCCGGCTGGTATCGAAATAGACGCCGTCCGTTGTCCGATACGTATAGCCATTCTTCTCGATGTCGGCGATGAACTCGATCTGTTCGGCGATATGCTCGGTGGCCCTGCAGAGGACCGTCGGCGGCTCGATGTTGAGACGACCCATGTCTTCGATGAACGACGCAGTGTAGAGCTCCGCGATTTCCCAGGCGCTGCGGCCGGTCCGGCGGGCGCCCTTCTCCATCTTGTCTTCGCCGGTATCGGCGTCCGAGGTCAGGTGTCCGACGTCGGTGATGTTCATCACGTGCCGCACGCGGTAACCGTTCCATTCGAGCACACGCTTGAGGACGTCCTCGAAAAGGAACGTCCGGAAGTTCCCGATATGCTGATAGTCGTAGACGGTCGGTCCGCAGGTGTACAAGCCCACCGCGCCCGCCTGCAGCGGTTCGAAGGGGCGCAAGCTGCGTGTGTAGTTGTCGTACAACCGGAGCGTGGTCGACATCGTCGCTTTCGCAATAAAAAAGCCGCCAGCAGCTTCCTGGCGGCTCGTCCGTCCGTGCCTGTCCGTCAGGCCGCGCGAGCATCGCGGCAGCAACGCGCCGCGCACGCTACTGCAAAGCGGAATTCGAACATGGCGGCATGGTAGCGAATCGTCCGCCCAGCGGCAAGCCGAGCGCTCGCGCACGAACGGCGAGCGCGAGCCGAGCGCCGCGCCCGCCGAACACGGTAAAATCGCGCTGGACCTGGCTTGCGCCGGCCCAACGCCATGTCTGCCGCCACCGACCCCGTCACACGATCGCGCGACGTTCCACTGGCGCGGCCGACGGTAATCGCACTGGTGATCGTTCTCGCGCTGATCTGGTTCGCCAATCTCGACTACCGCCGACTGATCCATCCGGACGAGGGCCGATATGCGGAAATCCCGAGGGAGATGGTCGCCACCGGCGACTGGCTGACGCCACGCCTCGACGGTATCAAGTATTTCGAAAAGCCGGCGCTGCAATACTGGCTGACCGCCGCGGCATACGAAGCGTTCGGTATCCGCCAATGGACGGCGCGCCTCTGGCCCGCGGTCGCCGGCCTGGGCGGCCTGCTGTTCATCGGCTATGTCGGTTTTCGACTCGCGGGGCCGCGCTTGGGCCTGTACAGCGCGGCGGCGCTCGGCGGCTGCGTCTGGTACGTGCTCAACGCCCACATCCTGACCCTGGACTCCGGGCTCACGTTCTGGATGAGCCTTGGCTTCGGTGCGCTGCTGCTGGCGCAGCGCGCGGCGGCAACGGCGCGGCAACGACGCCGCTGGATGCTGATCGCCTGGTCGGCGTTGGCGCTGGCGGTGCTGTCGAAGGGGCTTATCGGCATCGTGCTGCCCGGTGCTTCGCTGTTCCTCTATTCGCTTCTGACGCGCGACTGGGCCGTGTGGCGACGCCTTCATCTGGCGGCCGGACTGCTGCTTTTCGCGCTGATTGCGGCACCCTGGTTCATCGCGGTGTCGATACGCAATCCCGAGTTCTTCCGTTTCTTTTTCATCCACGAGCATTTCGAACGCTTTCTCACCAACGAGCACCATCGCGAAGGCGCTTGGTGGTACTTCATCCCGATCTTCGCCGTCGGCATTCTTCCTTGGCTCACCCTTGTCGCGTGGACCGGCCGCCGCATGTGGTCGGAGGCGACTGCCGACCGTAACGGCTTTAACTGGCGGCGCTTCGCGCTCGTATGGTCGGCATTCATTTTCGTGTTCTTCAGCGTGTCGAGTTCCAAGCTGCCCTCGTACATACTGCCGATCTTTCCGCCGCTGGCGCTGGCAATCGGTACCCAGCTCGAGACGCTGCCGGAGCGGACGCTGATCTGGCTGACGCTGCCGCTGGTCGTCGTCACCGCGGCATGCATGCTTGCGATCGGCTTCGGCTTCGAGACACTCGTGCGGATCTTCGCCGACCCGCGCCAGCCCGTTGCGCCGCTGCTTGCCTATGGACCATGGCTCACGGCCGCCTGCGCAGTCGCGCTGCTTGGTGGCGTCGCGACCCTGGCATGCCTCAAGTCGGGGCGGCGAACCGCAGCGATCCTGGCCGTCGCTTTCACCGCGCAGCTTGCCGCGCTGCTGATTCTGACCGGCCACGACGAGCTCGCCGATTCGCGTTCGGCGGCACCGATCCTGTCTCGGGTGGTAAGCCAGCACGGCCCGCTGTCGGCCGATGCGCCGTTCTATTCGGTCAAGATGTACGATCAGACGCTGCCCTGGTATCTCGGCCGTACGGTCACGCCGGTGCAGCATCTGGACGAGCTGGCGATGGGCCTCGAGCTCGAGCCCGACAAGGCCGTGCCGACGGTGGACGAATGGAAGCCACGGTGGGATCGCGCCGGGCAGGCGTATGCGATCATGCAGATCGACTTGTACGAGAAGCTGCTGCGCGAAGGCGTGCCGATGCGGGAGCTCGGGCGTGATGCGCGGCGCGTGATCGTCAGCCGCCGTTGACGGCCGACGCGCGATCGACTTGGGGATGAGCGCCGATGCATTCGAGCCATAGGGACACCGCGTGAACCTGTCCGGGTTTTCCTTCCTGATTTGCGGCGTGCTGCTGAATGCGATCGCTCAGCTGCTTCTCAAGGCCGGCACCAACACGCTGGGCGTGATCACGCTGACCCGGGGCAACTGGGCTGGAGAATTCGGCAGGATGGCGAGCGAGCCGCATTTCATCGGAGGCGCCGTCTGCTACGGCTTCAGTCTTATCGTCTGGATACTCGGCCTGTCGCGCGTTCCCGTGTCGATCGCCTATCCGATGCTGTCGCTGGGATATGTGGTCAATGCGATCGCCGCCTACTACCTGTTCGACGAGGGTGTGAGCTTCATGCGCTGGCTCGGTATCGCCGTTATCGTGCTCGGCGTATGGCTGGTAGCGAGGAGCTGACCCATGGGTGGCGGATCACCATTCCGGGCACCCGACCGATGAGCGCGCGCGAGCCGCCGGCACAGGCCGCGTACCTCAAATTCGCCGGTCCTGATCTGGACGACCCGACCATCGCCGGCGTGGCCGAGGTGCTGCGCTCGGGGCAGATCACCAGCGGTCCCTGGGTCGCGCGTTTCGAAAGTCAGCTCGAAGCATTTTGCGGGGGCCGGCCGGTGCGTGCACTGACCTCCGCGACGGCGGCGATCGAGGTGGCGCTCCAGCTGTGCGGCATCGGGCGCGGCGACGAGGTGATCACCGGCGCGCAGAGCTTCTTCACCGTCCTCAACATGATCGTCAAGGTGGGCGCCACACCCGTGTTCGTCGATTGCGACCTGGTGACGCGCAGCATCGATCTGGGCCAGGTCGAGGCGGCGATCACGCCGCGCACGAAAGCCATCATCCCTACGCATTTTCCCGGCGCGCTGGTCGACCTGGACGCACTTTATGCGCTGGCGCGACGACGCGGCCTGCGCGTCATCGAGGACGCGGCGCTGGTCCTGGGTTCGCGGTGGCGCGGACAGAACGTGGGCGCGATCGGCGATATCGTCGCGTTCAGCTTTCATCCGAACAAGAATGCGACGTCGGTCGAAGGTGGCGCGCTGGTCGTCAACGACGAGACTGAGGCTCATCAAGTCGAGATGCTTCGCTTTCACGGCATCCGCTACCTGCCCGATCGCACGCGCGACGTGGCCTCTCCGGGCGGCAAGTTCAATCTGCCCGACGTCAACGCGCGCATCGGTTACGCGCAGATGGAACGTCTGCCCGAGTTCCTGGCCCGCCGCCGGACGCTGGTCGATCGCTATTTCGCGCGCTTCGCAACCAGACCCGACTGTGTGCTGCCGCCGCGGCCTGCGGGCGCGAACGACGGCCAATCCTGGAACATGTTCAGCATCCTGCTGCCGCTCCCGCGCATGTCGCTCGACCGGCGCGGGTTCCGCGATGCCATGGATGCGCGGGGCATCGGCACCGGCGTCTCGTACGAGGCGCTTCATCTGTGCACGCTGGGTCGACGTTTCGGCGGTCGCGAAGGCCAGTTTCCGAACGCCGAGCGGATTGCCCGCGAAACCGTGACCCTGCCGCTGCATACGCGGCTCACGGATCCGGACGTCGACCGCGTATGCGAGGCTGCGGCCGCCATCATCGCCACGGCGGCGACATGAGTGCTTCCGAGCCGCAGCTTTCGGTGGTCGTGCCGGTCTACAACGAGGCGGCCGGGTTGCCGGCGCTGTTCGATCGCCTGTACGCGGCGCTCGACAAGCTCGCCGTGCCGTACGAAGTCATCTTCATCGATGACGGCAGCAGGGATGCTTCCGCGGCGCTGCTGAAGGATCAGTTCTTGCGCAGGCCCGACGTCACGCGCGTGATCCTGTTCAACGCCAACTACGGCCAGCATATGGCGATCGTCGCCGGCTTCGAGCGCAGCCGTGCGAACCGCGTCGTCACGCTCGATGCCGACCTCCAGAATCCGCCGGAGGAAATCGAGAAGCTGCTGGCCGCCATGGATCGGGGCCACGATTACGTCGGCGGAATCCGGCTCGCGCGCGAGGACTCGTGGTGGCGCCGTTCGGCATCGAAGGCGATGAACCGCATTCGAGAGCGCATCACTCACATCAGGATGACCGACCAGGGCTGCATGCTGCGCGCCTACAGCCGCGATATCGTGCGGACGATCGCGTCGGCGCGCGAAGTCAGCACCTTCATTCCCGCTCTGGCGTATACATTCGCGCACAATCCGACCGAAGTCGAGGTCGCGCACGCGGAGCGCGTTGCCGGCGAGTCGAAGTATTCGCTGTACAAGCTGATACGGCTCAATTTCGACCTGGTGACGGGCTTTTCACTGGTGCCGCTGCAGCTCTTCTCGATGTTCGGCATGCTCGTTTCGGCCATTGCCCTGGCGACCTACCTTATCGTCATCGTCGAGCGCCTGCTGCTGTCAGGCTGGCGCGAGGGGCTGGCCACGCTGTGGGACCGCGACATTCTCGCCTTCTTTCTGATCGGCATGATGCTGTTCGGCGTGGGCCTGATCGGCGAGTATGTGGGCAGGATCTATCAGCAGGTGCGCGACCGGCCGCGGTTCACCGTTCAGGCGGTGCTGGAAAGGCCTGGTGCCGAGGCTGATCCGGCGTGGCGGCCGGGCGATTCGCTGCGCTGAGCGCAGTCCATCGCCGCCTTTACCGATCCCGTCATGACTCGCGCCGTCGTATTCGGCTATCACAACGTCGGCGTCCGCTGTCTGAAGGTCCTGCTGGCGCACGGGCTCGACGTCCCTCTGGTCATCACGCACGACGACAGCCCAGGCGAGGGGATCTGGTTCGGCAGCGTCGCGCGCACCGCCGCCGAGTACGGACTTCCGGCCATCGCCCCCCCCGATCCCAACGCGCCCGACATCGTCGACCGCGTCGCCGCGCTGCGGCCGGACTTCATTTTTTCCTTCTATTACCGGCGAATGCTTGCCCCGGCGCTGCTCTCGATCGCCTCGCGCGGCGCGCTGAACATGCACGGGTCACTGCTGCCGAAATACCGCGGCCGTGCGCCGGTGAACTGGGCGATCATTCGCGGCGAGACCGAGACCGGCGCGACGCTGCACTACATGGCCGACAAGCCTGATAGCGGCGACATCGTCGCGCAAATGGCGGTGCCGATCCTGCCGGACGATGTGGCAAGCGAAGTCTTTGTCAAAGTGACCGTCGCCGCCGAGGCGACGCTCGATCGCGCGCTGCCGGCGCTGCTGGCGGGAACGGCGCCGCGGATCCGCCAGGAGCCCGGCAGCGGTTCGTATTTCGGCGGCCGCCGGCCGGACGATGGCGTCATCGACTGGTCGAAGCGCGCAACCGCGATTCACGATCTGGTTCGCGCCGTCGCCCCGCCCTACCCTGGAGCGCGCACCCTGCTCCACGGCCATCCGGCGCGGCTTTTACGTACGCGCGTGCTCGATGCGGCGGCCGCGCCGGCCATTGCGCCGTCGTTCGACGTTGCCGACGGGAAGATCACAGTGCGCTGCGGCGGCGGCGGAACGCTGCAGGTACTCGAACTCGAAATCGACGGGGCGATCGTCGGTGCGTCCGCATTCGCGCAATGGCGGGCGGCCCATGCCGCTGCGGTTCCCGGTAGAATCGGCGCGCAGGAGCCGGCAGCCGCGCCGGATCGAGACAGCTGACCCATGCCAAAAATTTTGATTCTCGGCGTCAACGGCTTCATCGGCCACCATTTGTCCCAGCGCATCATTGCATCGACCGACTGGGAGGTCTACGGCATGGACATGCAGAGCGAGCGCATCGCCGACCTGCTGCCGGAGAAGCGCTTCCACTTCTTCGAGGGCGATATCACGATCAACAAGGAGTGGATCGAATACCACATCAAGAAGTGCAATACGGTGTTGCCGCTGGTCGCGATCGCCACGCCGGCGACCTACGTGCGCGAGCCGTTGCGCGTTTTCGAGCTCGATTTCGAAGCCAATCTGCCGATCGTCCGCGCCTGCGTTCGCTACCGCAAGCACATCGTCTTCCCGTCGACCTCGGAGGTCTACGGTATGTGCGGCGACGCCGAGTTCGATTCGGAGACCTCCGATCTGGTTTTGGGCCCGATCAACAAGCCGCGCTGGATCTACGCCTGCGCCAAGCAGCTGATGGACCGCGTCATCCACGCCTACGGGATGGAGCAAGGACTCGACTACACGCTGTTCCGGCCTTTCAACTGGATCGGCTCGGGGCTCGACTCGATCAATACCGCCAAGGAAGGCAGCTCGCGCGTGATCACGCAGTTCCTCGGGCACATCGTGCGGGGGGAGCCGATCAAGCTGGTTGATGGCGGCACGCAGAAGCGCGCCTTCACCTATATCGACGACGGCGTATCGGCGCTGATGCGCATCATCGCCAACGAGAACGGCGTCGCCAGCGGCAAGATCTACAACGTCGGCAACCCGCGTAACAATTATTCGGTGAGAGAGCTTGCGCAGATGATGCTGGACCTCGCCCTGACCTATCCCGAATACCGCGATACCGCTGCCCAGGTGGAGCTCGTCGAGACGACCGCCGACGCCTATTACGGCAAGGGGTACCAGGACGTGCAGCACCGCGTTCCGGACATCGGCAATACCTGCGCAGACCTTCGATGGCAGCCGACGGTGACCATGGACGACTCGCTCAAGCGTATCTTCGACGCGTATCGCGGCCAGGTTGCCGAGGCCCGGCAGCTGGTCGAATGAGCCGGGTTGCCGACCGGATGCGACGCATTGCCGGCAGCGAACCCGCCGGGGCCCCGCGATGAGCATCCTGGCACTGAAGGTCGACGTCGACACGCTGCGCGGGACCCGCGAGGGCGTTCCCGCGCTGCTCGATATGCTGCGCCGCCATCAGGTCGGCGCGACGTTCCTGTTCAGCGTCGGTCCCGACCACACGGGCCGGGCGATCAAGCGCATTTTCCGTCCCGGGTTCTTCGGCAAGGTCCGGCGGACCTCGGTCGTTGAGCACTACGGCGTCACCACGCTGCTCTACGGAACCGCGCTGCCGGGGCCCGATATCGGTCGCCGCGCCGCCGACACGATGCGCTCGGTGCGCGACGAAGGGTTCGAAACCGGGTTGCATTGCTGGGATCACGTCAAATGGCAGGACGGCGTCGGCGACGCCGATGCCGAATGGACGGCGCGCCAGATGCACCTCGCCTGCGAGCGCTACACCGACATCTTCAAGGAGGCGCCGCGTGTGCATGGGGCCGCGGGCTGGCAGATGAACGTGCATGCGTTGCGGCAGACACAGATTCTCGGGTTCGATTATTGCTCCGATGGGCGAGGCACCCACCCGCACCTGCCGGTGTGGAATGCCGAGCCGATCCGATGCCCGCAACTGCCGACGACGCTGCCCACGCTCGACGAGCTGATCGGCATCGACGGCGCCACCGCGGAAGACGCCGCCGGACGACTGCTGGCGATGACGGCGCCGCCGGAAACGGGCGCTCCGCCATCGAGCCACGTCTTCACGCTTCATGCGGAACTGGAAGGCATGCGCCTCGCCCCC
This sequence comes from Casimicrobiaceae bacterium, assembly GCA_036493675.1. GTDB lineage: Bacteria > Pseudomonadota > Gammaproteobacteria > Burkholderiales > Casimicrobiaceae > PALSA-1003. Next base: position 177,109 of record DASXPJ010000035.1, on the reverse strand, counting down.
GTTCTCGAACTGCTGCTAGCCGGCTGGAAAACACAGGGGTACCGCCTGTCGTCGCTGCGCCGGCTGTATGAAACGGTCGAGCCGATGGCGCTGCCGCGCTGCGAGGTTGGGCTGGACACCGTGCCCGGCCGCAGCGGCACGTTGCTGTGCCAGCAGCGGGAGTTTCTCGGCGATGTCGATCTCGCGCGTGCCGCGTAGCCGAGCATTCCGCACCAGCGTCGTTCTCCTCACCTTGCCGGAGCCAGCCATGGCCAACGCCAAAGTCGCCGATTTCAGCGCGCCATCGACCGCGGGAACCTTCCGTTTGTCCGAACACCGCGGCCATCCCGTCGTCCTCTATTTCTATCCGAAGGACAACACGCCGGGATGCACGACCGAGGGCGCCGATTTTCGCGATGCCCACAAGGCGTTCGCGCGCGCCGGCGCCGTCGTCGCCGGCATCTCGCGCGACAGCCTGAAATCGCACGAGAATTTCAAGACGAAGATGGGATTTCCGTTCGACCTGATCTCCGATGCCGACGAAAAGCTCTGCGCGCAATTCGGCGTGATCAAGATGAAAAACATGTACGGCAGGAAGGTACGAGGCATCGAGCGCAGCACCTTTCTGATCGATGGCAAGGGCGCGCTGGCGCACGAGTGGCGCGGGGTCAAGGTTCCAGGGCATGCGGACGCCGTGCTCGAGGCCGTCAAGGCACTCTAGCCGCCTATGCCCAACCGCGCGAGCACGCGACTCGTCAAGGGTTTTGCACCAGGTTGCTAGATTCGTCGGCCCGGCGAACAGATCGCGCCAGCGGCGCCGGTGTTCCGTTCTCACCACAATCACTGCGGCTCGCAGGCGCCGGCTAATACAATAGCTTGTGTTTCCGGCGCGAGCTGTTCTAGGATGGGGCCGGTAACCCGCCGCCCCGCCCAATACGTCCCAAGGAGGCTCATGGTCGAGCGCAAACTTCGTCTCGCGCCCCACGTCACCAAGATCAGCAAGACCCCTTCCTCCAAGCTGTTCGTCCTCGACACCAACGTGCTGATGCACGATCCGACGAGCCTCTTCCGCTTCGAAGAACACGATATCTTCCTGCCGATCCTCACCCTCGAGGAACTCGACAACAACAAGAAAGGCGTCACCGAGGTCGCACGCAACGCACGTCAGGCGTCGCGCTATCTCGATGAGCTCGTCACCGCGGCGATCGCGATCAGCAATGGCAGCCTGGCGGGAGGCATACCGCTGAAGCCGCAAAGCGGCGGCGCAGCCACCGGTCGTCTGTTCCTGCAGACCGAGGCGATCTCGACGACGCTGCCGCCTTCGCTCGCCGGCGGCAAGGCGGACAACCAGATCATCGCCGTCGTCATGCATCTGCAGCACGCGCAACCGAAGCGCAGCGTCATCCTGGTGTCGAAGGACATCAACATGCGCATCAAGGCGCGCGCGCTCGGCATCTCGGCCGAGGACTATTTCAACGACAAGGTCCTCGAGGATACGGACCTGCTCTACAGCGGCATGCGCGAGCTTCCCGCCGATTTCTGGGACCGGCACGGCAAGGCGATGGAGTCCTGGCAGCAGGGGGGCAACACCTATTACCGCGTTACCGGCCCGTTGTGTCACAGCCTGCTGGTCAACGAGTTCGTTTATCTGGAGGGCAAGGGGCCCGGCGAGACGCCGCTGTACGCGATGGTCAGGGAAATCAGCGGCCGCACCGCGCTGCTGCAGACGCTCAAGGACTACACGCATCAGAAGAACAACGTCTGGGGCATTACCGCGCGCAACCGCGAGCAGAATTTCGCGCTTAACCTGCTGATGAATCCCGACATCGACTTCGTCACGCTTCTCGGCCAGGCGGGCACCGGCAAGACGCTGCTGACGCTGGCCGCCGGGCTGATGACCACGCTCGAATTCAAGGTCTACTCGGAAATCATCATGACCCGGGTGACGGTGCCGGTCGGCGAGGACATCGGCTTCCTGCCCGGCACCGAAGAGGAGAAGATGAATCCCTGGATGGGTGCGCTGGAGGATAATCTCGACGTGCTCAACAAGACCGACGACGAAGCGGGCGAATGGGGACGTGCGGCCACGCGCGACCTGATCCGATCGCGCATCAAGGTCAAGTCGCTGAACTTCATGCGCGGTCGCACTTTCATCAACAAGTATCTGATCATCGACGAGGCGCAGAACCTCACGCCGAAGCAGATGAAGACGCTGATCACGCGGGCCGGCCCCGGCACCAAGGTCGTGTGCCTGGGCAACATCGCGCAGATCGATACGCCGTATCTCACCGAGGGCAGCTCCGGGCTGACCTACGTCGTCGACCGCTTCAAGGGATGGTCGCACAGCGGCCACGTGACGCTGACGCGCGGCGAGCGCTCGCGCCTCGCCGACCACGCGGCGGAGATCCTGTAGGCACACTCTGTGCGATGACGCGTTCTTCGGACCGCATCGGGCGCGACGCCGCAACGGCGCGGGGCGCGCGATGAGCTTTCCGGCGGGAACGAATGCTGTCGGAAATCGGCCCGAGCTCAGCATCGTTGTCCCCGTCTACAACGAGGAATCCGGCCTGGCCGCGTTCTGGGCACGGCTGGCGCCGGTGTTGGGCTCCCTCGCATCGCGCGGCGAGGTGATTTTCATCGATGACGGCAGCAGCGACGGGACACTGGCGCAGCTCATGTCGTTGCGGCATGTCGATCCCCGCGTGCGCATCGTCAGCCTGTCGCGCAATTTCGGCAAGGAAATCGCCCTGTCGGCGGGTCTCGACCATGCCGACGGCGATGCGGTGATCCCGATAGACGCGGACCTGCAGCATCCGCCGGAGCTCATCGCCGAGCTCGTCGCGCGGTGGCGCGACGGCAACGATATCGTCATCGCCTTGCGTCGCGATCGCGCGACCGACGGCCTGGCGCGGCGCACCGCGTCGCGGTTGTTTCACAGCCTCTTTGCCCGCATGACGACGGTCCCGGTGGTCCGCGATGCCGGAGACTTCCGCCTTATGTCCCGCCCTGTCGTCGAAGCGCTGCGGCGGCTGCCCGAGCGCACGCGCTTCATGAAGGGACTCTATGCCTGGGTGGGCTTTCGCCAGACCACGATCTCCTACGACATCGAGCCGCGGCGCGAGGGACGATCGAAGTGGAGCGCCTGGCACCTGTGGCGGCTTGCCATCGACGGCATCACTTCGTTCAGCTCGCTGCCGCTCAAGGTCTGGAGCGTCATCGGGCTGGCGTTCGCGCTTGCCGCGCTGACCTATGGCAGCTATCTGATCGTGCGTACCGTCGTGCGCGGCATCGATGTCCCCGGTTATGCATCGGTGATGGTCGTCATTCTGTTTCTCGGCGGATTGCAGCTGCTCTCGCTCGGCATCATCGGCGAGTACCTCGGGCGTGTCTACGACGAGGTGAAGGCGCGGCCGCTATACGTCGTGCGACAGCGCATCGGGTTCGACCGCGACGAAGATAACGGCTGATCCGGCCGACTGCGGATGCCGACTCTGCTGCACACGTTTGGCCGGTTCGCGGTCGTGGGTGCGCTGGCGACCGCGACGCACGCCGCGGTATTCGCCCTGGCGATCGAGACAGCACATATCGAGCCGGTGCTCGCGACCGCGCTTGCTTTCGTCGTCGCGATGCTGGCCGGCTTCGCCTTGAACCGCTACTGGACGTTCGCGGTGCGCGATGCCCCGGCGCGCAGGCTCTGGCGCTACGCGTTCGCCGCGCTCGCGGGCCTGGCGCTCAACGCGGTGATCATGTACTGCGTCGTGCATCTGATGCACGCCTCGCCGTACCTGGGACTGGCGGCGGCGATCGTGATCGTTCCGCCGGTGAGCTTTTCGCTCAACCACTTCTGGGTCTTTCGCGAGCCGGCTCCACACGGCTGACGCCGAGCGAATGCGCGACGCGATCGACATGCCGGCGCGACGACCCGCGTACGCGCGCGGTCCGGCCCTCACCGACGGCGCCATCGTATTCGCGTTCATGGCGATCGCAATCGCGAGCAGCGCATTCGGTGCGGCCGGCCCCGACACGGCCCGCGACGTCGCCGCCGGACTGGCGATACGCGATCGGGTTACGCTGCCCCTGCAGGGACCGCTACTGGCCGGCTCGTCGCACCTGGGCCCTCTATGGTTCTACCTGCTGGCGCTGCCGATGTGGATCCACCGCTCGTGGCTCGCCGTCGCGCTATTCGTTGCGATCATCGGCAGCCTTCAATTTCCCCTCGCGTATGCCGCTGGACGCCGCCTGATCGACCGGCGCTATGGCCTGCTCTGGTGCGCGCTGCTCGCGCTGCCGGGGTGGGGCAGCTTCCAGCTGGTCGGCTTCTCGCACACGAACATGGTCCCGGCCTGCAGCATGCTGGCGATCTATGCGCTCGTCCGACTCGCCGAGGACCGCCGGCCGCGATGGCTGCTCGTCGCGGCGGTCGCGTTTTCGCTGGCGCTGCACGCGCATCCGACGACGATCGGGCTCGCGCCGTTCATTGCGCTCGTCGCGCTCGCTGCCATGCCCGGCTTAAGCGCCCTGCTGCGCTGGGGTACCCTGGCCGTCGTGGTCGCACTGCTGCCGTTCGTGCCGCTGCTCGCCGATGGAAGCGCCGCGCCGGCGCCGCTGGCCGCGCAGGTCGCCGATTACGTCGGCTCGACGATGCACGCGTCCAATGTGCTCAATACCGGGCGGCTGCTGTGGGGCATGCTCGTGCGCGGCCCCCGGATTGTCGCCGAGGCCTTCGTCGCGCCGTTGCCCGGGATGCCCGCTGTCGTCGTGGTCGCGGTCCTCGCGCTCGAACTGGCGGCGCTCGCCGGACTCGCCTTCTCCGTACGCCGGCAACCGCTGCCGGTCGCGGCGGCGCTGCTCGCCACGCTCGGCTTCGCCGCCCTGATCGCGTGGCTGCGGGCGGCAACGCCCTTCTATATGACTTATGCGCTCTTACCCTTTGTTGCCGGCACCGGTGCGCTCGGGCTGTACGGACTTTGCGCGGGGCTGCCGGAGCGCGGACGGGCACTGCTGGCCGGCATCGTCGGCCTGATGCTGGCGCTGCATGCGATCCTGGCTGTCGGGATCGCCGCGACGATCGCTGACGGCGATGTCGCGCTCGACGTCGCTTCGCGGCTCGACATCCAACGGGAGGATGCGAGACCGGCGCTCGCCGAGCCCTGGTTGCCCGCGTATGCGGTCGATGCGAGCGGTCGCTTGCTTTGCCGCCAGCGCAGTCCGATCGTACTGCATGGCGCGTACGGTTATCTGGAACAGATCTACCTCGGCTTAGACCATCGACTGCGTTGCGGCATACTCGACGTTCATCTCGCGGGCGTCGAGCCTGCTTCCGGCGCGCATCTGGTCGGACTCGCGCGCCCCGCGTGGCGTGCGCTGGGCTGGACGCCGCCGATCGAGCTCGGAGGGATTGGTGTGACGCGTGCCGCTCAAGTGCTGTGGCCAGCGCAGGGATTGCCCCCGCCGGATGGCAGCGTCTACCCGCCGGCGGCGATCGCGCCGGTGCCATTGCGCAGCGCCGTGATCGACGCCGCGTTGCCCCGGGATCAGGCGCTGATCGTGGCACAGCCGTATGTCCCGTGGATGAGTGCGCCGCAGGTCGAGGTCACCGCCAACGGCGCTCCGCGCGCGCCACTTGCGCGCGATGTGGCCGCTGCCGTCTACCTCTGCCAGGAATGTGCCCCCACCACCGCGGTCGCCTGGCGCGTCACGGTACGCTCATCGGCGCCCGAGCGGGTCGACATCGTCGCTATCGCGCCACCGCGCCGCGAATGAGGGGCCGCGAACGCAAGACGATGGGACGGCGCTGGCTGGCGCGGCATGCGGCGTCCCTTTGGCTGGGCATCCTCGTCGTCGCCTGCAGCGAGCAGCCGGCGCGGCCCGATCTGAGCCGGCTCTATCGCGTCGGCAACATCGACACGACGCCGGTCATCGTCATCCCTGGTGTCTTCGGCTCGCGGCTGCGCGATCGGACGACCGGCGTCGAGATCTGGCCGGGCAGCCCGAACGAAATCCTGTTCGGCGAGTATCGCGGCGTCGCGCTCGACTTCGATCCGGTCACGCTGCAGGTAAGGCCGGACAACCTCGAAGCCTACGGCATCGCCGAGACCGCGCTGGGACGCGATTTCTACGGCCAGATCATCGACACGTTGCGCCGGTTCGGCGGGTATGTCGCCGCAGTGCCTGGCACACCGGCGCGGCCGGGCGAACGTCGCTACTACATCTATCCGTACGACTGGCGCCAGGACAATGTCGAAGCGGCCCGCGGGTTGGATCGATTGATCGAAGCGATCCGGCAGGACTATGCCAATCCGGCGCTGCGCGTCGACATCGTCGCGCACAGCATGGGCGGCCTGATCGCGCGCTACTACCTGCGCTACGGCACCGTCGACGTGCTCGACGGGAGCGAGCAGACGGTGACCCTGTACGGCACGACGCGCGTACGCAAGCTGATTCTGCTGGGCACACCGAACATGGGGTCGGCTTCCTCGCTCCATGCGTTTCTCGTCGGAGAGCCGGTCGGATTCAAGCGCATCCCGCAGGAGGTACTCGCGACCCTTCCTTCCGGTTACCAGCTGTTCCCGCATCCGCTGGTCACCTGGCTGATCGATATCACCGGCGCGCCTCTCGATGACGAGCTGTTCGATGGCGCGACCTGGCGTCGCTACCATTGGTCGATCTTCGATCACGCAGTCGAGGCGCGAATCCGCGCGGCCCACGGCACCGACGCCGACGCATACGTTGCCGCGTTGCATCGCTACTTCGACTACCGGCTCGAACGCGCCCGCCGGTTCATGTGGGCGCTATCGACGCCGGAGCCGGCCACGCCGATCCGTTACGTGCTCTTCGGCGGCGACTGCACGCCGACGCCGGCGCGTCTGGCGCTGGAGTATGAAATCGAGACGCCCGTCGCGCGCCTCACGCCGGCCGACATCCGTCACCCCGTTCCGGGTGTCCGCTACGACGAGTTGATGCTCGAGCCGGGGGACGGCAGCGTGACCAAGCCCTCGCTCCTGGCGCGCGAAACCCTCGACCCGAGCGCGCCGCAGAGCGAGGACAGCTTCATTCCGATCGCCTACTGGTTTTTCCTGTGCGAGCGTCACAACCGGCTCACCGGCAACATCAACTTTCAGGACAATCTGCTCAACGTGTTGCTGACCCGCACGCTGCCGTGGGAAATGACTGTCCCGGCCAACGCGCCGCCGCCCTGAGCGGTCGGCGACCGCTATCCCTCCGCAACTGACCTCACCTCATCCCTACCGATATAATTGTCGCCTCATGGGAACCTTAGTCTGGCAAGGCGGTAGTCCAACCCAGGGCCAGATTGCTACGGGTCGCCGAGACGTCGCAACCTTGTTCTTCGATACCGTCGCAAAATTTCATTGCTCTGTCCTGGTAAGAGGCCGCGTTCGAGCGGGTGCCTCCCCAAGTCCCGTACTTACGGACGTCAGAGCGTCCGCAGCGACGCTGGTTGGTACCGCGTGGCTTGACAGCGGGCTCGACAGTACGAGCGAGGTCCGCCTCTTCCAAGTGCAATTGTTGCTTAACCAGCCCGAATTTCCGAATGACCTCGAATTGACCTTTTGCTTCGACCAAAACGCGTCGACCAGGGTAACAATACAGGACATTCTCCGTTCTCTCGAACCTGCGCCCAGCAAAACGGCTGCGCGCTTTCAGGATTACCTCCGGCTTCCTACCACGCAGAAGGTTCTTGATATCGGAGGCCGCGCGAGGAGTGGTTTACTACGTGCAAGAGAGATGAAGGATAAGGTCGTAACCGTGCTAGACATTCTGCCGGACGAAGGAGTCGATGTCGTCGCGGACGCGCATCGCCTCAGTTCGGTATTACCAGCGTCGTACTTCGACGCAGTGACTTCGATCGCCGTATTCGAGCATCTCGTCATGCCGTGGAAAGTCGCAATAGAAATGAATCGAGTCATGAAGATAGGGGCGTTAGCGTTTATCCACACGCACCAGACAATCGGCATGCACGACCTGCCTTGGGACTACTTCCGCTTCTCTGACAACGCTTGGAAAGGCATATTCAACAAGCATACCGGCTTCACGATAGTCGCAAGCGAACTTTCCCACCCGCAGTACATCATTCCCTTCGTCTGGTCGAGCGATCACAGGGACGTCGAGAAGACCGCGGGTTACGAATCGTCGTTGGTTTGCGTTCGAAAAATTGCGGACACGACTATGGATTGGCCCCTTTGCGCGTCCGACGTCACCCGCGATATGTATCCGGCATCCTAGCGGACGTCGACGCGTTGCCCTGCGCAGCGCGCAAGCCGCCGACATCACGATGCCGGCGGCCGGAACTTATACGAGAAATCGAGCACCACGCGGCCAGTCGCCGCCGTGGGCATGCCTAGCATCTTCCGCGCGCGACTCGCGAGATCCGGCGCAAGCGTGCCGATGCGCGGATCACCAGCGAACGTCTCGCCCAGGCGAACGACGGCGGCCAGTTGGGCATGCGGCGCCGATGCGGCACTTCCAATAGGGGAAATCCGCTGGCTTCGTTGACCTTCGAACCACAGCGCATAGAGAGGTTCCCGTGGGAGCGGCACCGAGCTTCGCCGCAAAGCCTCGTCGATGCCACTCTCAGTGAGAACGGGCGATCCATAATGGTACTCAACGTACCGCAAATAACTGTCAAAGACTGCGTCGGCTTCGACGGTTTGCCCACGCATCGAAAGCCCCTCACATACGGACATCAATGTCGATTCGATATAATATGTTGATGCGATCGCATAGCCATTCGTCGCCGACAGAGTCCTTCCTTCATCGGCCAGTCGTGCGAGGATTCGCGTCCCAGCCGAAGCGCTCGTCCCCGCAAGGTGCAGGATCGCGGCGGCCACACGCGCGGGCCAAAGTAACGATATGGCTTCAAGGTAAAAGATCAGGCCCAACCGCACGCAAGCGAGTGTAACTTCCACCGAGCCGGAAAGCATTTCGAGCGCTCGCCGCCGATTGCCATCAGCGTTCTGCGCTATATTGCCCAGATGGTAATAGAGGCAGGGAATGAAGTACGGTGCGACTTCTCCGGCTTCTGTCAGCGATTCACACCGCGAAAGCTGTGCTGCAATTTCCGCAGGGCGCGCAATGATCGAGCCATATCTTTGTTCCAGCGCCAGCATAAGGCGTGTCGCAAGACTCTTCGCCTCGGCGAAACGCCCCGTTCCCGCAAGATCGCGCACGCAGCGGTATGCTAGTCCCTGCCATAGCGAACTGCTCACTTCATTGCTCGCCAGACGAGCCGTCAGGTAGTCGAAGTAGGGGCCCCGCAATTCCGCTGAATCATGATTGATCGTGCGGGGGACGTGGGATGCCCACAATATCTGGCGTTCGCCAAATACCCGAACGTCGACATGCGCGAATCCCGCCTTTCGCGCGATATCGCCGAAAGCCTCCGGCGAGATCAGAAATCCGTGGAAGCCGGGTGCAAGCGCAGCCAGCAGTGTCGTCGAATGATTGAGGGGGACAACAAACGCCGCGCACGGTGTCGTCATCACGAGTACTCCGCTGTCCTTAACTCGCCCGGCCAGCATCGCGGCAAATGCGGTTGGGTCCGGCACGTGTTCGATCACTTCCGACGCATAGACGACATCGAATCGACGCCCCGCCAGTGGTGTGCACTCTTGCAGCGGCTCCTTATGGATGGTGACTTCAAGCAACTCTGAACCGACGGCGCCATACTCCGAGACCTCGACACCAACCGCCTCCCCTCCCTTGGCACTGCGCCAGAAATCGAGGGCAAAACCCATCCCGCAGCCCACATCGAGCAAGGTCTTCCCGGTCGGCGCGCCGGTCGCCAGGATGGGCCAGATCATTTCCCAAACGCCACAAAACGACTCCGCGTATATCCGCCAGAAATCCTCTCGATCTTGTCCAAGGTCGCTGAAGTCACGAATATCGGGCGGATCATAGAAGACACTGACGCAGCCTCCGCAACGCAGCAGCGTCAGCACGATTGCGGACGGTGTCAGCGACGGCACAGTGAGCAGCGGCGTATGACCGCTGTCACGACCGCATACGGGGCAGTGCTTGCCGTCGACCTTTGCCGCTGTCGGCGGAAGCCAGCGAATGTCGTCCGGGGTGATCATCGAGACTCTGCCCGTCCTCTATTGGCCTGCCCCATCAGGGATGGATAGTTGGCTCATTAGTCGAATACGCGAGGCGCCGCAGTGTGTCGATCTCGACCAGATCGGCCAGGCCGGATTCAAACAGTACCTTGATGAAAACCGGTCCGAAATTTCTCACGCAGGGAGCAAATTCTCCCGCATCGACCGCCGGTCCGCATGCCCATTCGAGGTACCGGCCGCAAATCGTCCTCGCTTCGTCGCGCGCTGGCGCCGCCACCGCCGCGGCGTCGTTGCCCTCGTGCAGCCGGTAGTTGTACAGCGCCAGCGGCACCAAGACCGGTTCGGCACGCTGCAGCGCACGCAGGCAAAAATCCCACCCATAAGTATATCGGTAATCGCGAAAACCGCCGATCGCCTCGAACAGGCTACGCGAGACAAAAACGTTGCCTGACGAGGCGGCAATGTTTTGCGCAAGCATCGCGATACCCAGCGTCTGCTGAACCGGGCTTTCCGCGACGGCGCAATACAGATCGTAGACGTAGCGGTGGCGTAGCGGGTCGATCTCCTCCCCGCCGACATCGACGCAGCGCACCGAGGAGAAACCCCACTGCGCACCGGCCTCGGCCATCGCTTCGAGCATGCGCACGACCCGATCGGGATGTATCCAGTCGTCCGCGTTGAGGAAGTTGATGAAGGCACCCTTCGCTAGGCCGGCCGCCTCGTTGAGCGCCGCGACCGCGCCGCGATGCGCACGCGAGGCGAAGCGATAAGGGAAGGGCGATGTGGCAAGGCATCGCTCGATCACGTCAGGCGAGCCATCGTCGGATCCGTCGTCGACGACGACAATTTCGATACCGCGATAGTTTTGCTCGTAGACTGATCGTAGCGCCTGCTCGACGTATCGCGCGTGGCGATGGCAGGCGATGACCACGCTGACCAGCGGCGAAGCATCGGCCCCCGCGCCCCGGGCGCGGGCGCGGTACCGGCGCACCCTGTCGAGCATCGTGTCCCATGCCTGCGGCGGGTACTCGTCGGCGAGTATCAGCGCGAGGTTGTGGCGATAAGTCCGGAGCTTCCAGTCGGTCGCCTCGAGCGCTTGCAGGATGTATGCCTTGGCCTGCTCATGCTCGCCCCGCTCGAGGCAGATGACGCCGAGCATGTGCAGTGCGTCGGGGTGGCCCGGCTCGAGCGCGAGCGCCGACAGGTAACTGCGCTCCGCCTCGGTCGGTCGACGCGCTTTCTGATGGGCAAGCGCATCACTCATCAACTGCGCGACGCGCTGTTGCCGCGCGATGGTCTCGTCCGTCGCGGTCGAACCGGCGCGGCCGTGACAGTCCTTGAAGCGGCGACCGCTGCCGCATGGACACGGCTGATTGCGAGACGGCTCGTTCGGCATGTCAGGTCGATCCGTAACGTCGCACGACTTCCGCCAGGCGCGGGCCGGTGAGGCGCACGTCGTAGTTCCGCCTGACATCGTCGCTTGCCGCCGCGGCAATCGCCTGGCGCCGTTCCGCAGATCCTACCAACTGCTCGACCGCGGCGATCCATTCGCCGGGCTCGTTATCGGCCAAAACGCCGGTAACGCCGTCGCGCACGGCTTCGACGAATGGAGAGACGCGACTGTAGACACCGGGAATGCCGCAGCCCGCATATTCGCGATATTTGTTATCGGTCTTGTACTGGTCGAATGCGTCCCCGATCAGCGGCGCGATGCCGATGTCCCAGCGGCGCCCAAGCTTGAATTCGAGAAATGCATCGTACTCGGCGATCCACGGATGCAGCACGACGTTCGGTAGTTCGCTCAATGCGGCAGGCATCCACCCGATGAACTCAAAATGCACGCTGTCCCCGTAATGTTCGAGAAAGTGCCTGACCATCGGCACCAGCAGCGGCGTGACCCGTGGCCGCGGCGTGGTTGGATAGCCGATGCGGATACCTCGCGATGTCTCGGCAGGCCGTGCGTCGCGTCGTTCGATCAACCTGGCCGCGGTCGCGATGTCGAAACCCGGGCGCACGCATTCGGTTATCGCCTCCGGATGTCGCTCCGCCACGTAAGCTCGCAATCGGGGCGACCAGCAGATGACGACACCCGCGTTCCGCACGAACGCGTCGAGTGTTTCGATCGTCGCCGGATGACGGAAGAACAGAGCCAGGCTGATGTCGGTCTCCTGGGTGATCTCCCAGAAGTTATCGTCGATGAAATAGGCATACCGCCGCTTGCGCTCCGACAGATAACGGGGCAGCCATGAAAACCGCGGATAACAAACGCGCGAGATGACGGCCAGCCGTCCGGCGAAATCGGCGCCGAACAGGCGCTCGGCGACGCGCACTTCGACTTCCGCAAACCCTTCTCGCAGCTCGCGTGCCAGCAGTCGTGTCGTCGGAATATCCCCATCCGCGACCAGCAGCGGCGCCCGGCTCGGCTTCATTGGCCGCGCGGCGGTTCAGGCGTTCGGCAAGCGCGCTTCATCGGCCTGCCGCTTCCGTACGGACGTCGGGCATTCCGCGAAACGGGGCTTTGCACCGCGAGCGCCGCCCCCGTCAATGACTGCCGTGCTGAGCGAGATTCTCGAAGCGCGTGTATTCGCCCAGAAAGGCGAGCCGCACCGCGCCGATCGGACCGTTGCGCTGCTTGCCGACGATGATTTCGGCGATGCCCTTGTCCTGCGTGTCCGGGTTGTAGACCTCGTCCCGGTAGATGAACAGGATGACGTCGGCGTCCTGCTCGATCGCGCCCGATTCACGCAGGTCCGACATTACCGGGCGCTTGTTCGGCCGCTGCTCGAGGCTGCGGTTCAGCTGCGACAGCGCCATCACCGGAACCTTCAGCTCTTTCGCCAGCGCCTTGAGCGAGCGCGATATCTCGGAAATCTCGGTCGCACGGTTTTCTCCCTCACCCACCGCTTGCATCAGCTGCAGGTAGTCGACGACGATGGCACCGAGTTTGCCGCCGTACTGACGGGACAGACGACGCGCGCGGGCGCGAAGCTCCAGCGCGTTCAGGGCCGGCGTCTCGTCGATGTGAATGGGCGCGTCGTTCAGGCGCCCAAGGGCACCCGACAGCCGCTCCCAGTCGTCGTTGGAAAGGCGCCCGGTGCGTATCTTGTGCTGGTCCAGCCGTCCGACCGAGCCCATCAGGCGCATCGCCAGCTGCGTCGCTCCCATTTCCATGCTGAAAATCGCCACCGGCATTTTCGAGCTGAGCGCGATGTGCTCGCCAATATTGAGCGCGAGCGCCGTCTTGCCCATACTCGGGCGGCCGGCGATGACGACCAGATCGCCCTCCTGCAGCCCCGAGGTCATGCGATCCAGGTCGGTGAATCCGGTCGCGACGCCGGTGACGTCGGACGGATTGTCGCGGTTGTACAGGAACTCGATGCGCTCGACGACCTGGGTCAGCAGCGGACGAATTTCCTGGAATCCCTGCTGGCCGCGCGCACCGTGCTCGGCGATCTCGAACACCTTGGTTTCAGCGTGGTCGAGAATCTCGCGCACGCTGCGGCCCAGCGGATGGTAGGCATCCTCGGCGATCTCGCCTCCGGCCGCGGCGAGGCGGCGCAAGATAGCGCGTTCGCGGACGATCTCGGCATAACGCCTGATGTTGGCCGCCGTCGGCACGTTCTCGACCAGCGCGCCGAGATACGGCATGCCGCCGATGTAGTCGAGCTTGGTCAGCGACTGAAGCGCCTCGGCGAGCGTGACGACGTCCGCCGGCTTGTTGTCGGCGATCAGTCCGACCGTGGTCTTGTAGAGCAGGCGATGCGCATCGCTGTAGAAATCGTCGGTGCCGAGAATATCGGCGACGCGATCAGCAGCGCCGTTGTCGAGCAGCAAGCCGCCGAGGACCGATTGCTCGGCCTCGATCGAGTGGGGCGGAACCTTGAGCGCCTCGAGCTCGCGATCGTTGGGCATGCGGAACAGTCCACGCGCCGGCGCGAGCCGGGATCAACCCGCCTGGACGCCGGTCGTATCGCCCAGGACGTGCACGTTGATGTGCGCGACGGCGTCGCTGTGCAGCGCGACCGTCAGCGGAAACTCGCCGATATGCTTCAGCGGACCGTCGGGCATGCGCACCATCGCCTTTTCAACCGTATGGCCGAGTCCTGCGAGCGCATCGACGATGTCGACGTTGGTAACCGACCCGAACAAGCGGCCGTCGACGCCTGCCTTTTGCGTGATCTGCACCGACACCCCTTCGAGTTTGGCGGCCCGCTCCTGCGCCTGCGTCAGTCTTTCAGCCGCCGCACGCTCGAGCTCGCCGCGTTTTTCCTCGAGCAGCTTCAGGTTCTCGGGCGTCGCGCGCTTGGCTTTGCCTTGCGGGATCAGGAAATTGCGCGCGTAGCCTTGCCTCACCTTGACCACTTCGCCGAGGTCGCCGACGTTGTGCACTTTTTCCAGCAATATGATTTGCATGCGAGTCTCCGCTTAGTGCAGGTCGGTGTACGGCAGCAGCGCGAGAAAACGCGCCCGCTTGATCGCGGTCGACAGCTGCCGCTGGTAGCGCGCCTTGGTGCCGGTGATGCGCGCCGGCATGATCTTGCCGTTTTCCTGCACAAAATCCTTCAGGACGTCGATATCCTTGTAATCGATCTGCTTGACGCCCTCGGCGGTAAAGCGGCAGAACTTCTTGCGCTTGAACAGGTTATTGCCACGTTCGCGCTTCTTGCCATCCTTGCCTTTACCTTTGCCTTTGGCGTTTCTTCCCATGGGACGGGGCATTTGGTTTTCCTTTGGTATCGCTCGGTCAGCCTCGGCTGAGCCTCAAGCGGTGAGTTCGAATTCGTTGACGTGGAGAGCGACGGTGATGCCGGTACGGTAGCGCCGGGCGAGGAACCCGTGGCAGCGGAGCTCGACGCCCGGAGCGACGCCTGCCAGCGCCTTGGCGACGGGCCCCAGCGCGACGGCCGACATCTCGCACGCCACGCGGCGCTCGCCGCCCGCCTCGACCTGCATCGACTCGTGGACCAGATGAAAATCGAGAGCCGGCACCCCGGCGGGCGTGAACCGCAGCGCATCACGCGATTGCATGCGCGCGTCCAGCGTCACCCGATTGGTCTGCACGTTGTACTTGCTTCGACGGCGACCGCGTCACGCCGGCGTGCGAGAGCTCTCCGCGCGCGGCAATGCCGGCGAGGGGGACGCCGCCGCCGTCGCCGCAGCTGCGGCAGGCGCATTCGCGCCGGCCGGCGACAGCGACCGGGACTTTTCTTCCTTCATCATCGGCGACGGCGTGACGGCGGCCTCGCGCATCGCGACGATCAGATGGCGAAGCACCGCATCGTTGAACTTGAACGCATGCTCGAGCTCGGTCAGCGTGGCCGCATCGCACTCGATGTTCATCAGGACGTAGTGGGCCTTGTGCATTTTGGCGATTGGATACGCAAGCTGACGGCGGCCCCAATCCTCGAGGCGGTGGATCCTGCCGTTGCCGGTCGTGACCATCGCGCGGTAGCGCTCGACCATCGCAGGCACCTGCTCGCTCTGGTCGGGATGCACGATAAAGACGATTTCATAGTGACGCATGCAGACTTGCTCCTTATGGACATGGTTGGGCGATCGAATCGCCGATGGCCCCCCGTCTGCGGCGGGTGGGGCAAGGAACCTGAAATTGTAACCGGATTCACTCGTCCGGACAAGGGGTTAGCATGGACGAGGCGGCGCGGGGAGCCGATCGGCCGACCGGCTGTCGAATGGATGTGGAATCGCCTCTTACCGCTGGAGCATTTCGATGGCCACCGCCCACGCCGCACCCTGCGAATTGATCGACATCCGGCCGTTCGGCCCGGCGCTGCCGCAGATCGCGTCGGAAACCCTGGTGCGCGCCGAGCACCTGGAGGTGTTTCGCCTGGTCCTGCTGGCCGGCCGGTTTCTGCCCGGCCATGACCATCGGCGGCCGGTAACGATCCAGTGCATCGAGGGCCGGATCGACCTCGTGACGGGCGACCGGATGCTGCCGATGCACGCCGGCAGCCTCGTCTACCTGGAGGGCGGCACGCCGCACGAGCTGCGCGCGGTCGAGGACTCGTCGCTGCTGGTTACCTTGCTCGTGCGCCGCGAGTGACCGCGCTGGCGTCGCGAGAGCACGAGGAGATGGCATTGCCGGTCCTGACGATCGGCCATTCGACCCGGCCGATCGAAGTTTTCATCGGCCTCCTCGCTGCCAACGGCGTGACGCATCTGATGGATGTGCGCACGATCCCGAAGTCGCGCCACAACCCACAGTTCAACAGCGACGCTTTGGCACGCTCTCTACAAGACGCGGGCATCGCCTACACGCATGTTCCCGGTCTCGGCGGCTTGCGTCGCGCGCGTCCCGATTCGGCCAATGCGGGCTGGCGCAATCCATCGTTTCGCGGCTACGCGGATTACATGCAGACGCCGCCGTTTGCGCAGCACATCGCCGAGGTCGTCGAACTGGCCAAGAGCGAGCGCATCGCGCTGATGTGCGCCGAGGCGGTGCCCTGGCGCTGCCATCGCTCGCTCATCGCCGACGCGCTGCTGGTGCGCGGCATCAACGTCGAGGAAATCGTCAGCGAGACGCGGCGAACGCCGCACAAGCTGACGCCGTTTGCGCGAGTCGATGGCATCTCGGTTACGTACCCGGCGATCGATGCTGGTTTGGCGGGCTGACGGCCGCCGACCCGTCGCGCGACCTCGTTTACCCGGACGTGCTCAAGGCTGAGCCGATCGGCCGGCGGCGACGGTCGGCACGAATTTCGAGAGTGCCGCATCGCGCTCCCCCTTCGGCATCGCCGCCAGCTCCTTCACCCGCGCGTAGAAGCGCGGCAGGTCGCCGTCCTCGGCTGCCAGCAGCGCCTCGAACTCGGGCACCTTGCGGGTGTAAAGACCGACGGCCGCGATGCTCGCGTTGTTCGGGCCCTGGGCGAACCAGTTGTCGTACGCCGGATAACCGCCCCAGTTGCGCTTGAGCGCGTCGTAATCCGAGCGCATCTGCGCGAACGCCGCGGCCTTGCCGGCGCGCTTGGCGGCGATGCTTTCATCGCTCGCGTAAAGGGCTTCAAGCGTATGTTGCGTGCGTTCGATCAATTCGCGGAAGCCGTCCCGATAGCGCTGCGCCGCAGTGAATTGCGCCTGAAGCGCCGGATCCTGCTGTGCCGCCAGCCAACGGGCAAGGCCTTCCCGCTCGACTGCCACTGCGAAGGACTCGTTGAATACCGTGTCGCCCTTTGCGTAGACGACCTGATGCGCCAGCTCGTGGAAGATCAGTCGGGCAATCTCGACGTCGGGATAACGGATGAACGTCGACAGCATGGGATCGGCGAAATACCCAAGGGTCGAATAGGCGGGGACGCCGCCGATGTGAACGTCGTCGCCGCTCGCCGCGAGCTCGGCGGCCTCGGCGCGCGCGGCGGCCTCGCTGAAGTAACCGCGATAATTGACGCAGCCTGCGACTGGGAAGCACCACTGCCGCGGCTTGAGCGAAAGCTCCGGCGCCGCGAAGACGTTCCACAGCGCGAAGCGGCGATCGAGGTCGGCGTAGCGCCGGTAGCTCAGGTTGTCGGGCAGCGCAAGCTCGCGGCTTGCATAGTCGCGAACCGCGATCACGCGCTCCAGCTTGCGCCGCAGTACCGGGTCGCTCGCGCTGTCGAGGACGGTGGCGATCGGTTGCGCCCGCCCGAGCAGGTCGAGCTGACCGCGGATACCCTGCCAGTAGTAGTCCGCCGTCGTACAGCCTCCAAGCAGCACCAGCGCGACGAACACGGCAAGGCTGCGACTCATCGTCGACGCAGTTCTGGTAGCCATGCCGCAAGGCGGCGCACGCCTTCGCGCAGCCGGTCGATCGCGATCGTGTAGGCGAAGCGAACATGGTCGCCGGCGCGGTGCGACCCGAAGTCGACACCGGGCGTGAACGCGACCCCGGTCGCGTCCAGCGCCTCGCGGCAGAAGCGCTCGCTGTCGAGGCCAAAGGGCGAGCAGTCCGCATAGACGAAAAATCCGCCGGTCGGCAGCAGCGGAATGACAAAGCCCAGCTCGCGCAGCGCCGGAACCAGGAAGTCGCGTCGGGACTTGAATTCCTGGCGCCGGGTCTCGAGGATGGCCAGTGTGCGCGGCTCGAAGCACGCGAGCGCCGCGCGCTGCGACAGGGTCGGCGGTGAGATATAGAGATTTTGCGCGAGTTTTTCCAGATCGCGAATGTATCGCTCCGGCGCGACCAGCCAGCCAAGGCGCCAGCCGGTCATGTTGAAGTACTTGGAAAAACTGCTGATCACGAAAATATCATCGGCTATCGCCAGCGCGCTTCGCGGCGGGCCGGCGTAGGAAAGTCCCAGGTAGATCTCGTCGACGATCAACGCCCCGCCGCGCGCAGCAACTGTCGCGGCGATCCGTTTCATTTCCTCTGCTGCCACCGTCGTCCCGGTGGGATTCGACGGCGATGCGATCAGCACGCCGCGAGTGCGTGCTGTCCAGGCTTCGGCAATGACAGCGGAATCGAGCTGATAGTTCGATTCCGGTCCCACGGCTACCCCGACCGGCTCCCCTTCCAGCGTGCGGATGAAGTGACGATTGCATGGGTAGCCCGGATCGGACATCAGGATCTGCTCGTCGCGGTCGACCAGCAACGCAGTGGCCAGCAGCAGCGCCGCCGAGGAGCCGGCGGCGACGACGATGCGGTCCGGCGAAACGGCGACGCCATAATGCTCGCTGTAATGCCCGGCGATCGCCTTGCGCAGCGCCGGCAGCCCCAGCGCCGACGTGTAATAGATGCCGCCGCCCTCGAGCGCGTCCCGCGCCGCGGCAAGGACGGGCTCGGGCGTCGGGAAATCGGGCTCGCCGATTTCCATGTGGAAGACGTCGCGTCCCGCCGCCTCGAGTGCCCGTGCGGCGGTCTGTACCTCCATGACGTGGAACGGCGCGATTTCCTGGACGCGCGTGGCGGTTTGGCGGCGGACATCCATCGGAGGGATGAGAGACGAAGCGCGGAAAAATGCTATGGTAGCTGCATTCCCGCACGGGAGCCGTGCAATGCGCGTGCTGGCCTTGGCTGTCGTCTTGTCGCTCTCCTGGACGCTCTCGCCGGTCGCGGCGTCGGTTTTCAAATGTGCCGCCGACAAGGGGGCCGTCGTCTATCAGGACGTCCCTTGCAGTGCCGGACGGGAGTTGCGCAACTTCGACATCGATCCCCCGGCCCTCACGGTGCTTCCGGCAACGCCCGGCGCGACCGCCCCGCGGACGACCAACGAAGCATCGGAGCGGGGGGCGAAGACAGCCCGGAACGGCGCGCGGGAGCAGGCCGACGAACGGCGTGCCGCCGAGCGCAAGTTTGCGCGCAGCGGGATGAGCGAGGCCGAAGTCGTGCAGCGCCTCGGCCGGCCCGACGTCACTTCGGGGGGCGGCAGGAAAAGCGGCAGGCGCTGGGCCTACCTGCCTCGACCCGGCGACCCCAACACGATGACGACCTTGACCCTGCAGGGCGGCAACGTCGTCGACGTCGAGCGCAAGCTGGTGCGCTGAGCGCAGGGACCCGCGCGCGTCGCCGCTCGCACGGTCAGTCTTTGTCGACGCTGTAGCCTCCGGCGCCGAACGCCATCACCATCAGCATGCCGCCGACGATCGCCATATTCTTGATGAAATTGATCTGCTGCGACATGACCTCGGCCGGCGGGGCCGACCAGAAGTTATGAAAGATCGGCGTGATGATGATCAGAAAAACGACGAATGCCAGCGCCGCCCAACGCGCCCGAAATCCGATCAGCAGCGCGAGCCCTCCGACGAGCTCGACGAGGATCGACAGCAGGTTAAGGACCTGCGGCATCGGCAGGCCCGCGCCCGCAATATAGGCGACGCTGTCCTGGAAGCCTGTGATCTTGCCGAAGCCAGAGTAAAGGAAAATTGCCGCGAGCAGCACCCGGCCCAGCAGCGCCAATATGGCCGACCCGTGATTCATGCTTGTCTCCTTCGTCCTGTAAATCGGTATCGCATAACCGTGGGCAGCCAGGGCAGGCGGCGCGTCAGAGCTTGTAGGCGCGCTTGGCTAGCGCGTAAGCCAGCTCGGGTGCGAGTTCGAAGGCCTCGTCCTCGTCCATCCGGTGCTCGGCCACCAGGCGAGCGAGGAAGCGGCAATCGATCCGCCGGGCGACGTCGTGCCGCGCCGGAATGGACAGGAACGCGCGCGTGTCATCGTTGAATCCCACCGTGTTGTAGAAGCCCGCCGTCTCGGTCGTCTGTTCGCGAAAGCGAAGCATCCCTTCGGGGCTGTCATGGAACCACCACGATGGTCCCAGGCGCAGGATGGGATAGTGGCCGGCCAAGGGCGCCAACTCCCGCGCATACACGGTCTCGTCCAGCGTGAAAAGTATCAACGTCAAGCCGCGCTCGTTGCCGAACCGGTCGAGCAGCGGCTTCAAGGCGCGGACGTAGTCGGTACGGGTTGGAATGTCGGCGCCCTTGTCGCGGCCGAAGCGCGCATGGACCTGCGGATTGTGGTTGCGCCACGACCCCGGGTGAATTTGCATCACCAGGCCGTCGTCGAGGCTCATCCTCGCCATTTCGGTCAGCACCTGGCCGCGAAAGGTCTCGGCCTCGTCCGGCGTCATCCCGCCCTCGAGCGCTTTCCGGTAAAGCCGTTCGCAATCGCCCATCGAGAGATCCGACGTCTGCGCGGTCGGATGTCCGTGATCGGTCGACGTCGCTCCCATCGTCTTGAAGAAAGCGCGGCGCTTACGGTGCGCGGAAAGATAGCCGCGCCAGTGCCCGGTGTCCTCGCCGGTCAGCTCGCCCAGGGCGGCGACGTTGGCGGCGAACCCTTCGAACTCGGGATCGACCACCGGATCGGGGCGATACGCGGTGATGACCCGTCCCGTCCATCCGCTGGCGCGAATCTTCGCATGGTGTGCCAGGGGATCGAGCGGCGACTCGGTCGTCGCGATCACCTCGATGTTGAATCGCTCGAACAGCGCGCGCGGCCGGAATTCGGGCTTGGCGAGGCTGGCGTTAATCGAGTCGAACAATCGGTCGGCGGACTCCGGCGACAGCCGCTCGCGGATGCCGAACACCTGGTGGAACGCGTGGTCCAGCCAGATGCGGGTCGGCGTGCCGCGAAACAGGTGATAGTTGGCGGCGAATGTCCGCCAGATGCGGCGCGCGTCCGATTCGACGGGCCCGCCGTCGCGCCGCGGGATCGCCAGGTCCTCGAGTGCGACGCCCTGGCTGTAGAGCATGCGGAACACGTAATGATCGGGCGTGATGAACAGCGCCGAAGCGTTGCTGAACGGCGCATTGTCCGCGTACCACTGCGGATCGGTGTGCCCATGCGGGCTGACGATCGGCAGATCCTTGACGGTCGCGTAGATCGCGCGAGCGAGATCGCGCTGCCGCGGCTCGGGCGAGAACAGGCGATCGGCATGAAGAACGAGGGGAATCATTGCGTCAGCTCGGCGAAAGGATGCGATCGTACGGCGTGCCCGTCAATCGGCGGCGGTCGCCGCCGCGACCGTGCGCTGCGCGCCGTCGGCGACCAGCGCATCGAGCCAGCGGATGAGCTTCGCGACCAGGCGCTCGTCGGTCGGCAGGTCGTCGCCGAACACGGCGCGTATCCCCAGCAGCGCGCGAACCCATGTTCCGGAATCGCCGCGATGCTTCGCCGCGAGGCGCTTGAACTCGCCCGCCAGCGGATCGGCGACGACGATCTCACGCCCGTGTTCGTCGATGCCGCCGACATAACGCATCCAGCCGGCGATTGCCAGCGCGAGCAAGTCGATCGGACGCCCCGCCGCGAGATTGTCTCGCACGGTGCCGAGCAGCCGCTGCGGCAGCTTCTGCGAGCCGTCCATGGCGATCTGCTGCGTGCGATGCGGCAGCGCGGGGTTGCGGAAACGCTGCAGCAGTGCGTCCTGATACGAACGCAGGTCGACACTTTGCGGCACGCGCAGCGTCGGAGCCACTTCGCTCGCCATCATTCGGCGCATGTAGGAAACGAAGGCGGGCTCCCCGACGACCTGGTAGATATATTCGTACCCGGCGAGAAAGCCCAGGTACGCCAGCGACGAATGACTGCCGTTGAGGAGTCGGAGCTTCATCGCCTCGAAAGGCGCGACGTCGGCGACCAGCTCGGCGCCGACCCGGTCCCATGCCGGGCGGCCGTCGGCGAAACTGTCTTCGATCGCCCACTGTCGGAACGGCTCGTGGACCACCGGCGCCGCATCGTGCATGCCGAGCGCCACGTCGTTGTCGGCGATATCGGCGTCCGTCGTCGCCGGAACGATGCGATCGACCATCGTCGACGGAAACCTCGCTTCCGCGGCGATCCAGCGTGCGAGATCGGCGTCGCGCATTTCCGCGAAGGCGAGGACGAGCCCGCGCACCAGCGCGCCGTTATGCGGCAGATTGTCGCAGCAAAGGACGGTGAAGGCGCGTCCGTGCGAGAGCCTCCTCGCATCGAGTGCGGCCGCGATCAGCCCAATCGCGCTCCTTGCCTCGCGCGGGTGCGTCAGGTCATGCGCGATATCCGGATGCGCAGTGTTGAGCTTGCCGGTTGCCGGATCGTGGCAGTAGCCCTTTTCGGTGATCGTGAGCGAGACGATCCTGGTTTCCGGTTCGATCATTCGTGTGCGAACCGCATCGCGCGCATCGCCCAGAAACAGGACTTCGCGCACGCTGCCGATCACGCGGCGCCGCGTCCAGGCGGGACTCTTTTCGATGGCCGTGTACAGCCCATCCTGTGGCACCATCCGGTCCCGCACGTCGGCCGAGCGCAGACTTACGCCGCAGATGCCCCAATCGGCATGCTCGATCGCGAGCGTATCGTCGCAGTAGATCGCCGTCTGCGCACGGTGGAACGCGCCGATGCCCAGATGGACGATGCCGATGCCGATCAGGCGCGGATCGTATCCCGGCGTTTCGACCGCCGCGGGCAGATTGTCGAGCGTGGAGAGGTCGAGCCGCATCACCGCGGTCCTCACGTGGCGGCCTCCTCTAGACGCTTGCGCCAAATCATAAGTCGTGTGTCGGCCGCTTGCCGCGATTCGCCTCGCGCGATCCCCGCGCACAGCGCGGGGCCCCTCGCCGCGGGCTCACGCGGCTGGTTGCGGATGCTCTTTCACCCGGGACACGAGTTGCGTCGGATTGACGAAGCGGAGCGCGATCAGGAGCCAGGTCAGCGTTACCAGCATGTAGACCATCGCCATCGCGTCGACCGATTGGGGCGCTCGCACGCCGGCCGCGAACACCGCGTAGTAAAGCGCGACGACCAGTGTCTGCGAATCCGGACCGGCGGTCAGGAACGTGAGCTCGAATAGCGCAATCGTACGCACCAGCACCAGAAGCGACGCGGCCAGTATGCCGGGGGCGAGCAGCGGGACCAGCACGTGCCAGAACATGCGCGCCGTGCTGGCGCCGAATACACGCGCCGCCGATTCGAGGTTCGGATCGATTTGCTCGATGAACGGCGTCATCACCAGGATGACGAAGGGCGCCGCCGGCACGAGGTTGGCGAGGATCACGCCGTAAATCGTGCCCGCGAGTTGCAGCTTGTATAGCACCGTCGCCATCGGTATGCCGTAGGTGATCGGAGGCACCATCAGCGGCAGCAGGAACAGGAGCATCAGCAGCCGTTTGCCGGGAAAATCGCGACGCGCCAGCGTGTAGGCGGCCGGCACGCCGATCAGCAGCGCCAGTGCGACGACAGCGAAGACGACCTCGACCGTGACCCACAGCACGCCGCCAAGCTGAAATTCCTTCCATGCCTCGGTGTACCAGGAGGTCGTCAAGCCTTCGGGCAGCCAGGTCCCGAGCCAGCGCCGCGCGAACGAGCTGGTGGCCACCGCGGCGATGATCAACCCGATGTTGACGACGAATAGTGTCATCGTGCCGAGCAGCAGTCCGCGCCAGGCGCGGTCGAACCACGAGGCCGCGCTGTTCATCGGTTGCGCTGTTGCGCCCATCAGCCCTTGCCTCCGGTGACGGGCCCGCGATACCAGAGATTGCGCAGCCCCAGCACGGCCGCGACGATGATGAGCTGTACGAAGCCCATGATCATCGCGATCGCCGATGCCAGCGAGTAATCGTATTGCTCGAACGCCGCCTCGTAGGCCGCGATCGAGATCACCCGCGTCGGCCCGGCCGGCGAGCCCAGCAGGACCGCGGACGGGAACACCGAATAGGCCTGGACGAAGGCGAGGCAAAAGCACATCGCGAGCCCGGGTGCGAGGAGCGGCAGGTAGATGTGGCGGAATTGCGCTTTCGGGTCGGCGCCCAGGGTCGATGCCGCGCGCGCCAGCACCGGGTCGATGCCGGTGATGTACGACAGGATCAGAAGGAAAGCGAAGGGGAACCCGGAGATCACAAGCGAGATCAGCACGCCCCAGAAATTGTGCGTCAGGCGGATCGGCCCGGTGTACAAATGGATGAGTTGCAGGAACTGCGACAGCCAACCCTTCGGGCCGAAATAGATCAGCATCCCTTCGGCGATCAGCACGGTACCCAGCGTGATCGGCACAACCAGGATCGTCGTCACCCAGCGCTGGTAGCGCGACTTGTTGCGCATCTTGTAGGCGATGGGCAGCGCGAGACCCACGTTGATCAAGGTCGCCGGCAGCGCGAGCTTCAGCGTCGTCCAGATCGTCGGCCATTCGTTGTCGGTGGTGAAGAAGAACCGGTAGTTGGCGAGCGCGCCGCCAGCTTTCGGATTGAACGACAGCACCAGGCCGTAGACGAACGGATAGATGAACAGCAACAGCAGGAACGCCGCCGCCGGCATGACCAGCAGCAGCGCCCGATCGAATGGCGCTCGTGCTGCGGGCGGGCTCGCCGTCGTCATCGTCCGCGAAATTGCGTTAGTCCAACGGATACACGAGCGCGCGCTCGACCGGTACGTGCACGCGGACGCTGTCGCCGCGCGCGGTCGATACCGGGCCGCGGACATGCAGCAGCGTGCCGGATGGCGTGACGACGTCGAGCAGCGAATCGCGCCCGCCGTACTCGACGTTCTCGACCCGGGCGACGATGACGTTGGCGCCGCCGGCATCGGCTCCGACGGCGATATCGTCCGGGCGGATGGCGACCGCGGCGCGACCGCCCTTGAGGGGCTGCTTGCGCACGCCGGTCAGCGTGATGTCGGGCCCGGTGAGCGCCACGCGCTGCCCATCCTCGCGCGCGACGTCGAGCTCGAGCACGTTGCGGTAACCCATGAAGCGCGCCACGTGCAGGTTCGAGGGTTGCGCGTAGACTTCCTGCGGCGATGCGATCTGCTGCACGACGCCGTCCTTCATCACGACGATCCGGTCGGCCAGCGACAGCGCCTCGTCCTGGTCATGAGTGACGTAGATCGTCGCCCGGTCGAGCTCGCGGTGGATGCGGCGGATCTCGGCGCGGGTCTCGATGCGCAGTTTCGCGTCGAGGTTGGACAAGGGCTCGTCCATCAGGATCAGCGGCGGCTCGATGACGATTGCGCGGGCGATGGCCACGCGCTGCTGCTGGCCGCCGGAAAGCTGGCCCGGGAGCTTGTGCTCCTGTCCGACGAGCTGCACGAGCTTCATCGCCCGCGCGACCCGCGCATCGGCGTCGGCACCGGTGACGCCGCGCATACGCAGGCCGAAGCCGACGTTCTTCGCGATGCTCATGTGCGGAAACAGTGCGTAATTCTGAAAGACCATCCCGAAACCGCGCTTTTCGGGGGGCAGCGTATCGATGCGGGTCTGATCGAGCCAGATGCTGCCGCCGGAAAGGGTCAGCAGCCCGGCGATGCAATTGAGCGCGGTCGACTTGCCGCAGCCGGACGGACCGAGCAGCGCAATGAACTCGCCGCGCTTGACCGTCAAGGTCAGCTCGTCCAGCGCGTTGAAGGCCTTGCCGCCCGCGCCGGCGAAACGGCGCGTGACGGCGTCCAGACGCAATTCGGTGAAATTTTGCTTCATCGCGGTGTCATGCCGGATGCGCTCCTGCTTAGCCAGTGAATACCGTCCACCGGCGCCTCGTCAGAACGACGTGCAGTTCCCTTCCTGATCCCGACGTTACGGCGCGTCAACCGGCGGTGCGTACGCCGGTTAACGCGTCGAGTTAGTACGTCGCGCAAAGCGCGACGTACTAACCTACTTGCCCTTGGTCTTTTGCGCGCCAACCTGCTGGTCCCAGATCCGGAACGCTTCGACCTGCGCCTGCGGCGGCAGCGATTGCGTGTGCGGAAACTGCGTGAGCCAGCCTTCATATTCCGGTCGGCCGTATTCCTTGATCAGGTCCTGGCTTTCCTTGGGCGCCATCGACAGCGGAACGTTCTTCACCGCGGGACCCGGGTAGAAGTAACCCTTGTCGTAGGTGAAAGCCTGCGCTTCCGGCGTCAGCAGAAATGCCATCAGATCGAGCACGACCGCCGTCTTGTCCGCAGAAACGCCCTTCGGAATCACCATGTAGTGCGCGTCGTTGATCCAGGTCATGCCCTTGAACGGGACGACCTTGAACGACTTGGGCACGATGCCGAGGATGCGCGGATTCAGGTCCCATCCGGTCATCGTCACCGTGATATCGCGTGAGCCTTCGCCCAGCTCCTTCATCACCGCGCCCGTGCCGGTCGGGTAGTACTCGATGCACGAGTCGAGATCCTTCAGATAGGCCCAGGTCTTGTCCCATCCCTTCACCGGGTCCTTCGGATCCTTGTCGCCCAGAATGTACGGCAGCCCCATGATGAACGTGCGACCCGGACCCGAATTGGCCGGACGCGCGTAGATCAGTCGGTTCGGATTGGCCTTGCACCAGGTCAGCAACTCTGCGGGTGTCGTCGGCGGCTGCTTGACCTTGTCCGGGTTGTACTCGACCAGCGGTCCCGCCGGCATGAAGACGACCGTGACGCCGTAGTCCTGCGCAAGCTCCTGCATCTTGGCCGCTGCCGGCTGATAGTTCGCTGTCAGGTTAGGAAACTTGCTCGCATAGGTCGGCAGCAGTTTGATCAGCACGCCCTGCTCGATGCCGGCGGCCAGGAAGTCGGTGCCGGTCAGCACCATGTCGATGTCGCTGCGTCCGGCGTCCTGCATCGCCTTCAGCTTGCCCGGAAGCTCCGGCGACGGCGCTTTGGTGAAATTGAATTTGCTGACCAGCTGCGGATGCCTCTGCTGATACAGCTCGATGGCGCCTTGCGTCAAAGCCAGATCGCCCGCGACGTCGACGATGTTGATCGTCACCGGACTTTTCGGCATCGCCGGGACCTGCGCCCCGGCGAAGGGCACGCCGAGCGTCAGCGCGGCGGCGGCGCAAAGCCCGGCCATCGCGTTTTGCAGTGCGCTGCGGCGCGCCGCCTTGAAACGGTAAAGATTCGTGCTCATCGGACTCCTCCATTGCGTTGATGACATCCTGCGCCGGGACTGGCGGACTGCAGTTGCGAAACCTTGCGTGAAGCGTCTTTTCATCGCGTCATGGACGCGCTCTCGACTGCCTGGGCCTGGCCGCCGCCCGGGGCGGTGCGGCCTTGCGCGGCGCCGCGCCGTGGCGGCTGCCATCGACGCCCCGCTGAAATTCGCGTGCCACGCGCGACAGGTGGCGATGCATCGCGGCACGCGCCGCGTCGGCATCGTGGCCTGCGATGGCGGCCACGATGGCATCGTGATCCTCGATCGTTTTGAGCGCCAGTTCGGCGGTGTGAAAATGTTGCTGCATGCGTCCCCAAAGCTCGGCGCGCTGGTCCCACAGACCGGCGACAACCACTTCCAGCGATCCGTTGCCGGTCGCCTTGGCGATGCGCAGATGAAACTCGCGATCGATCGCTTCGCGCTGCGCGAAGTGCTGGATACCGGCTTCCATGTCCCGCACGCTTTGCCGCAACGCATCGATGTCGACTTTCTGGCTGCGGACCGCTGCGAGCGCCGCGATTTCGCCTTCGACGAGCTTGCGCGCGTCGAGGAGCTCGAATGGACCAGGGCCCTCGTCCGATGCCGACCCACGCGGCGCCGCCGTCGCGGCGACGAAAATGCCGGTCCCGACCCGTACCTCGACCAGCCCCCCGATCTCCAGCGAGATGATGGCCTCGCGCACCGACGCGCGGCTTACGCCGAGCGAAGCAGCCAGCTCGCGCTCGGCA
Organism: Casimicrobiaceae bacterium; assembly: GCA_036493675.1. Taxonomy (GTDB): domain Bacteria; phylum Pseudomonadota; class Gammaproteobacteria; order Burkholderiales; family Casimicrobiaceae; genus PALSA-1003. Next base: position 149,035 of record DASXPJ010000035.1, on the reverse strand, counting down.
GGCAGCCGCGCGCCCGGCAGAAACTCGCCGCTGGCGATCAGCTGCGCAATTTGCTCCGCGATCTGTCGATAGAGACGGCGGGGCTCGACGGCCTGCAAAGGCAAAAGCTGCTCCTCCGGTCACTCGGTGCCAGCACGACCCTGTCGTTCGCTACCGGCGGGGGCGGACGAAATCCGGCCCCGTGGTTCGCGGCCCGCCGGCAAGATCGACGGCGGCCCGCCCGATCGCGCCGCGCTGGACTGCGACACGGCTCGACGCCATCTTAGGGCACGGTTATACTGTGGTCAAGTGGTCGAACCACCAGACCACGGCGGCGGATCCGTATGACCGATGCTGCGGAAAGCGGCCTCGGAGTGCAAACGGTGGACGAGGCCGACCCTCCGACGACCCGCGACGCCACTCCAATAACCTCAGGCTGATCGTCTCATGAAAATCACCGACTGCCGCGTCATCGTGTGCTCGCCAGGCCGTAATTTCGTCACGCTCAAAATCGAAACCGACGAGGGGGTCCACGGAGTCGGCGACGCGACGCTGAACGGCCGCGAGCTCGCAGTGGCATCGTACCTGACCGATCACGTGATCCCGACGCTGCGTGGCCGCGACCCCGGCCAGATCGAGGACACCTGGCAATACCTCTATCGCGGTGCCTACTGGCGCCGAGGCCCCGTGACGATGAGTGCGATCGCCGCCGTCGACACCGCGCTCTGGGACATCAAGGCCAAGATCGCCGGACTGCCGCTCTACCAGTTGCTGGGAGGTCGCAGCCGCAACGGTGTCATGGTCTATGGCCATGCGAACGGCAGAGATGTCGCCGAGACGCTCGACGAGGTCGCGCGTTACATCGAACTGGGCTATAAGGCGATTCGCGCGCAATCGGGCATCCCGGGACTCGCCTCCACCTACGGCGTGTCCAAGGACCGGATGTATTACGAGCCGGCGGATGCCGCGCTCCCGTCCGAAAATGTGTGGTCGACCGCCAGATATCTCGACCACGCACCTCGCCTGTTCGAGGCCATTCGCGCGCGCTTCGGCTTCGAGCCTCACATTCTGCACGACGTCCATCACCGGCTGACGCCTGTCGAGGCGGCTCGCCTCGGCAAATCGCTGGAGCCTTACCGCCTGTTCTGGATGGAGGATCCGACGCCCGCGGAAAATCAGGAAGGATTTCGCTTGATCCGGCAGCACACGGTCACGCCGATCGCCGTCGGCGAGGTCTTCAACACCATTTACGACTGCCAGACGCTGATCACCGAGCAGCTGATCGACTTCATCCGAACGACGGTCGTGCACGCGGGCGGGATTACCCACTTGCGCCGCATCGCGCACCTCGCCGAGCTCTACCATGTGCGTACCGGCTGTCACGGCGCGACTGACATGTCGCCGGTCTGCATGGGCGCGGCGCTCAATTTCGACCTCTGGGTGCATAACTTCGGCATCCAGGAATACATGCGTCATACGCCGGAGACCGACGCCGTGTTCCCGCATGCGTATTCATTCAGCGATGGCTATATGCACCCGGGCGACACGCCGGGGCACGGCGTCGACATCGATGAGAAGCTGGCGGCCGGCTATCCCTACAAGCCAAGCTCGCTGCCGGTCAACCGGCTGGAAGACGGCTCGATGTGGAACTGGTGATTCGGCTGCGGATTTGGACCGATAAAGCGTTAGCTTCGGCCTCTGAGCCTCCGCTGTACCCGACACATACTATCTCGGCTCCTCGGGCTTGCCTTGTTCTCGGCCCAACTTCGCGGCCGAAGAGTGGCTAGGCGGCCTTGAAATGACCTGACCTTCCGCCCGACTTCTCCACGAGGTGGATGCCCTCGATGCGCATGCCGCGGTCGACCGCCTTGCACATGTCGTACACGGTAAGCAAACCGACGCTGGCTGCGGTCAGCGCTTCCATCTCGACGCCGGTCCGATCGAGGGTTTCCGCTGTTACTTCGATCGAAAGCGCGTCTTCATCGAGCGAAAAGTCGACCGCGACATGAGTCAGCGGCAGCGGGTGCGCGAGCGGAATCAGTTCTGCCGTGCGCTTGGCGGCCTGGATGGCGGCGATCCGCGCGACGCCGAGAACGTCGCCCTTGCTGGCGGTGCCGTCGCGAATCAGCGTCAGCGTCTCGGGACGCATCAGGATGCGACCCGCGGCGCGGGCGATACGCTTGCTTACATCCTTGCCGCCCACGTCGACCATTTGCGCCTGACCCGCAGCGTCAAAATGGGTAAACTGCGCTCTGGTCCCCGCCATCGGCTTGCTCCTGAAACTTTGCGCGATCCGCGGCAATCATAGCACCATGGCCAAGCTCACCGCTTCCGCCCCGCAGCGCGGCGCCGCGCTGCTGATGGCTGCGATGCTGACCGTTTCGCCGATCGCGGCGGCCCAGCAGAATCTGCCCGATCTGGGAGATCCGTCGCAGCTCGCAATGTCCGCGCCGCAGGAGCGCAAGATCGGCGAAGGCGTGATGCGCAACATCCGGTCTTCCGGCGCCTACCTGAACGACCCGGAGGTCAACGGATACCTGAACGAGCTTGGCAACCGTTTGGTCACGGCGATCCCCGGAGCGCCATTCGACTTCGAATTCTTCGCCATTGCCGACCCGGCGATCAATGCATTCGCTCTACCGGGCGGATTCATCGGGGTGCACACCGGGCTCATCCTCCTGACGCAGACCGAATCCGAGCTGGCCTCGGTTCTCGGCCACGAAATCACCCACGTCACGCAGCATCACATCGCCCGTTCGATAGGCAACCAGCGCGACGCGATGCTGCTGTCCATTGCCGCGCTCGCGGCCGCGGTCCTCGCATCGCAATCCCACTCCTCATCGAGCGGCGACATGACGCAGGCAGCCATCGCCGGCTCGCAGGCGCTCGCCATCCAGAGCCAGATCAATTTTACGCGACAGAACGAGGAGGAAGCCGACCGGCTGGGCTTCGAGCGCACCTATGCCGCGGGATTCGATCCGAGTGCGATGGCGACTTTTTTTGGAAGGTTGCAGCGCGCGGCCACATGGTTCGAAGGCGATTCCCCGTCGTATCTGCACGATCACCCCGAGACCTACCAGCGCATCGCCGAAGCACAGGCGCGCGCGTTCACCAAGCCGTTTCGGCAAGTTCCGGATTCGCTCGATTTCCAGATGGTGCGTGCCCTGCTGAAAAGCTATGAAGGCACGCCCCGGGAGGCGGTGTTCTTCTTCGACGATGCGCTCGCCGAAAAGAAGTACAACAACGAGATCGCGGCACACTATGGTCTGGTCGCTTCGCTGCTTCGCGCCCAAAACCTCAAGCGGGCCCGGACCGAGCTGGCGACGCTGGAGAAGCTGGCACCGCCGCATCCGATGATCGACGCGATGGCCGGCCAGGTATTGACGCAGTCAGGACAGCTGGCGGACGCGATCAGCCGCTACCAGGCTGCGCTTGCCCGCTATCCCCAGAAAAAGCAGCTCATCTACGACTATCCGGAAGCGCTGTTGAAGCACGACGAGGCCGCCAAGGCCGCGGCGTTCGTCTCGCAGCAGCTGATTCGCTATCCGTCCGATGGGCAGTTGCATCAGATTGCCGCGAGAATCTACGCGGCCCTTGGCAAACCGATGCTCGAGCATCAGCACCAGGCCGAATATTACGCATGGTTGGGCAACCTGCAGGGTGCGATCACACAATTCGAGCTGGCGACCAAGGCGCGTGATGCGGACTTTTTCCAGTCGTCAGTCGTCGAAAGCCGCCTGCGCCAGCTGCGCAACGAACTCGAAGAGCAGAAAAAGGCGGCGCAGAAGTCGCGCCCGGGATTTGCCGGACTCAGCACGAGCTCCTGCGCGCCCGCTACGCGATGCCCGTCGCGGGAATAAAGCGCTGCGCGACGCCGTTATTGCACCAGCGTTGCCCTGTCGGCGGCGGGCCGTCCTCGAATACGTGACCCTGGTGGCCGCCGCAACGCACGCAGTGATATTCGGTTCGCGGCACAATCAGAAGGTAGTCCTGCCTGGTCGCCAGGTGCCCCGGGATACTGGTGAAAAAGCTCGGCCAGCCGGTGCCGCTGTCGAACTTCATCTCCGAGGTGAAATGCGGCAAGCCGCAGCCAGCGCAAACGAACAGGCCGCGCCGCTTTTCATCGTTCAGCGGGCTGGTGAACGGGCGCTCGGTGCCTTCCTTGCGCAAAACGTGGAACTGCGGCTCGCCTAACGCGAGCTTCCATTCCGCTTCGGTTTTCTGCAGTGGGGCAGTCGATGACGCGATATCGGCACCCTTGGCCACAAATTGCCGCCAGTCATTTTGGATCTGCGAAAGCGAGCGGCGCCCTGCCGTACCGACGTCTGCCGCGGCCATGGCCCGACCGATGCCGGCCGCGAGCGGCCATCCCGCCAGCGTCGCCAGTAGTTGCCTGCGATTCATGAATTGCCCTTTCGCCTTGGTTGCATAGCTTTGGACGGCTTCGGGCCGCCAAAGGTTTCCGCGTTGCCCCTTGGTCGGCGGCCGCACCGTCCAGCTTACAACGCGGCGCGCGCCGCCGCCGCGCCCTATGCATTAAAATACCATTGCGCTCCGCCGACTTCGACCGGCCCGGTCTCGCGACTCCATTCAACGTTATCGCCATGCCGTCCGGACCTTGCCCACCCGCCCTCGCTCGCCTGGTCCGAAGCGGCCAGCGTCGCTGGGCGCCGGATACGGAACGCCGAGAGTAGCCGGATGCCGCTGGTCGACGATGTGACCGGGCTGCGCCGCATTCTGCTGCAGTCGCGCACGATCGCGGTGGTTGGGCTGTCCGGCAGCTGGTACCGGCCCAGCTTTTTCGCGGCCAAGTACATGCAGGACCACGGGTACCGCATCGTCCCGGTCAATCCCGGTTGCGCGGAGGTGCTCGGCGAAAAATGCTATCCGACGCTCTCCGCGGTTCCCGACAGGATCGATATCGTCGACTGCTTCCGGAAGTCGGCCGAGATCATGGCGATCGCCCGCGAAGCGGTCGACATCGGCGCGAGGGTGCTATGGATGCAACTCGGCATCCGCAATGACGACGCCGCCAAGATCGCGCTCGACGCCGGGCTCGATGTCGTGATGAACCGCTGCGTCAAGATCGAGCACGCACGCATTATGGGCGGCTTGCACTGGGCGGGCGTCAACACCGGCATCGTTTCGGCCCGGCGGCCGGGATGAAAACCTTCGTCGGCGCGGTATGACCTTGGTCCGCCTTACCCAACCTCGTTCGGCGGCGCGCGGGGACAACGACTGCTCGATCAAGCTCGATGGCTGACCACGAATTCGGCTTCGAAACGCTCTGCCTGCACGCCGGCCACATCCCCGACGCCGCGACCGGCGCGCGCGCATTACCGATCTACCAGACGACTTCGTTCGTCTTCGACAGCGCCGACCACGCCGCGAGCCTGTTCAACCTCCAGACTTTCGGCAATGTCTATTCGCGCATTTCCAATCCGACCGTGGCGGCTCTCGAAGAGCGGATCGCCGCGCTCGAAGGCGGTCGTGCCGGGCTGGCGGCGGCGACCGGGATGGCCGCGCAGATGATCGCGCTTCTGACCCTGGCGCAGAATGGCGATCACATCGTCGCCTCGCGTTCGCTCTACGGCGGTACCTATTCGCAGTTCGCAGTGACCTTCGCACAGTTCGGCATCGACACGACATTCGTCGATACCGACGACCCGCAGGCGTTCCTTCGCGCGATCCGACCCAATACCAAATGCCTGTACGCCGAGACGATCGGCAATCCGCAGCTCAACGTCCTCGACATCGCCGCCGTAGCGAAGATCGCGCACGACGCCGGCATCCCGTTGCTGATCGACAACACGCTGGCCTCACCGTACCTGTGCCGGCCGATCGAGCATGGCGCCGACATCGTCATCCATTCGGTCACCAAATATCTCGGCGGGCACGGCACGACGATGGGCGGCGTGCTGGTCGAATCGGGCAAGTTCGACTGGGGCAACGGCAAGTTTCCGCAGATGACCACCCCATCCCGCGGCTATCACGGCGTGATTTTCCACGAGACCTTCGGCGACTTTGGATTCGCGATGAAGGCGAGGATGGAAACGATGCGCACCCTCGGGCCGACACTGTCGCCGTTCAGTGCATTCCTGCTGCTGCAAGGCATCGAGACGCTGCATCTGCGCATGCCGCGTCATTGCGAGTCCGCGCTGGCGGTCGCGCAGCATCTGTCGCGGCACCCGGCGATCGCGTGGGTCAACTATCCCGGTTTGCCGGACAGCGCGGCCCGCCCGCTTGCGCAGCGTTATCTTTCCAGGGGCTCGGGCGGAATACTGACCTTCGGCCTGAAAGCCGGCGCGCGTGGCGGCGCCGCCGCGGGAGTGCGTTTCATCGAGGCGGCGAGGATGATGTCGCACCTGGCCAACGTCGGCGATGCCAAGACGCTGGTCATCCACCCAGCTTCCACGACGCACCGCCAGCTCGACGATGCCGAGCAGCGCGCGGCCGGCGTTCTGCCGGAGATGATCCGTTTGTCGGTCGGCCTGGAAACCCTCGATGATATTCTCTGGGATATCGACCAGTCGCTGGCGCGGGCGCAAGGCTGATCGGCCGGCATGCCCGGCGACAGATAAAGAGGAGACCGCGCGGATGCGGATCGCGAATCACGCTGCGCTGCCCTGGCCATGGGTCGGGCTGCTGCTGTGCGCCGCGCTTGTCGGGCAGGAGTACGTTCGCCAGGCTGCCGGCCCGGATGCGCCACTGACCGTCTACAACATCGTGATCATGGCGGTAGGCGTCACCTCGCTCGCGCTGCTCGTGCTGCCGCCGCGACGGATCGCCTACGCGTTGGGCTTCGCCGTGTGCGCTGGGCTGATGGCCTACGCATTCTATCTGCAGTATGTCGTCGGGCTCGACCCGTGCCCGCTGTGCATCTTCCAGCGCGTCTGCGTGATCGCCATGGGCGTGGTATTTCTGGTTGCGGCGTTCCACAATCCCAGTCGAGGCGGAGCGAGCGTTTACGCGGTGCTCCAATTGCTGATCGGCGGCGCCGGCGCTGCTTTCGCAGCGCGCCAGGTCTGGCTGCAGTCGCTGCCCAAGGATGAGGTACCTGCCTGCGGCATGGGGCTCAACTACATGCTGGATACGCTGCCGGTCACCGACGTGCTGCGCAAGGTATTCGAAGGCAGCGGCGAATGCGCAGAAAAGGGCTGGGAGTTCCTGCACCTGTCCATCGCTGGCTGGACGCTGGTGTTCTTTATCGCGATGATCGCGGCGAGTCTCGCGCTGATCCGGCGCGATCGCTGACCAGGCTCTCCGGGACGGGCGCGTGCGCTGGATGGGTCAGCCCGCCCGGCCGACGCGGCTCCGTCCCGCAGCCCGATGCTCAGGGCGCCGTGCGCATGCCGGCAAACCAGCCGTTGCCGACGCATCCGGTGAAATTGCTGCTTTGCGCAAACCGGCCCGTAATGCCCGAGATGTTTACCTGCAGCTCGAAGATGTTGAAGCTGCCGTTGTCACTGGTATTGCAACTGTAGGTGCCGCTGATCGAGCCCATTTGCCCGGCCTGCGACAGCGTTCCGGAATAGGTGCACATCACGCCTTGCGCGTCGGAGGTGGTGACGCTCATCGACGTATTGACCTGGTCGATGAACAGACCCGCGCTGAGCTCGGAGGTCCCGTTGCTGGCAGGGTTCGAGCAACTGCCCAACGCGCGGTGGATCGCGCCCTGGAAGTTGCCGGAGAAATCGTCATTGACGATGTTCTGGCGCTGGATCAGCTTGGTTACCGACACGCCGTTGACGGTGTAGGTCAAGGTTCCGGTCGTGGTCGACGTCGCCACCCAGGTCATCGTTCCGACGGGGTTGGCGGCGAACTGCGCCGGGTCGTACGGGACGTTGCCGAACCATGGGCCCGTCGTCTGGTAATTGGCGCCAGACCATGTAAAAGACGCACCGGTGGGGTAGAGCGTGCCGCCGTACCAGATCGGCACTTTCGAGGAATCGTAGACGAACAAGGTGGCAAAGACCAGGTCGCCGCGCTCCACGAGCTGAATGCCCCAGCCTGCCTCTGCCGGGATATACCAAAGATCCGATTGATCGGTCGAATACGAAGTGGCTGATGCGGGCGTGCAAAGCGCCGACGCGCCGAGCAGCAGCACGGCAACGCAAGAACGTAGGCTGGTCATGCCGGCCTCCTAAACAAGTGGTGGCGTTTTTGTAATTCGTTCAATCGGTATCGGGTCACCCGTTGGAAATGCAAGGAGCGTTCCATTGCAAACCCGCTGCCGCATTTTGGGCGGCTTGCATTACCACGGCCTGGGGACAGGCCCTTTGGAATGCCACCCCATCCCCGCGACATGGATCCCGGCCTGGCCGACGCGGAGCCTGCCTCGCCGACCGGTGCCAGCGTTATGCAGACTCCGCGGCGTCCGCCGACGTTGGGTATCCGCCCGCTCTCGGCTATCATCCGCGGTGGCGTTGGAGGCCAGCATCGATGCACAGGGCAGGCCCAGCCGGGCAGAAACGATTCCCCATGTGGACAGTTCTGATCAGCGTCGGCGCAACGCTGCTGGTCGTCTTTCTCGCGCTGAACCTCACCACCGGCGAAAAGCGGGTCAAGGAGCGCATCGAGCACCGATACGGCATCCACGACGCGCAGTTCCAGCGCACGATGAGCGTGCTGCTTGGGCCGGTCATCGTGCCCGGAAACCGCTTTGCGACCCTCCTCAACGGCGACGAGATCTTTCCGTCGATGCTGCAGGCGATCAAGGGTGCGCAGAGGACCATCAGCTTCGAGACCTATATCTACTGGGCGGGAGATATCGGCAGGGCATTCGCCGACGCGCTTTCGCAGAGGGCTCGTGCCGGCGTCAAGGTCCACGTGCTTCTCGACTGGCTCGGCAGCAGCAAGATGGATTCGAGCCTGCTGTCCGAGATGCGCGATGCGGGCGTTCATATCGAGCGCTATCACCAGCCCCGCTGGTACAACCTGAGCAAGCTCAATAACCGCACGCACCGCAAGTTGCTGGTCGTCGACGGCCGGGTCGGCTTTACCGGTGGTGTCGGTATCGCGCCGGAGTGGACCGGTCACGCGCAGGATCCGCAGCACTGGCGCGACAGCCATTTTCGCGCCGAAGGGCCGGTAGTCGCCCAAATGCAGGCGGTGTTCGGCGACAACTGGGTGAAGGCCACCGGTGAGGTTCTCGACGGCGCCGACTATTTCCCGGCAGTGGCTGCAGCCGGCGACAGCGCCGGCCAGATGTTCTCGAGCTCGCCTTCCGGAGGCAGCGAAAGCATGCAACTGATGTACCTGCTGATGATCGCGGCGGCCGAACGCTCGATTGACCTGTCCAGCTCGTATTTCGTGCCCGACGCGCTGACTCGCGACACGATCGTCGCCGCGCTGGGCCGCGGCGTTCGCGTGCGCATCATCACTCCCGGACCGCACATCGATTCCGAAACCGTGCGGCGCGCCTCGCGGGCGCTGTGGGGCGACCTGCTCGAGGCCGGCGCCGAGATCTACGAGTATCAGCCGACGATGTTCCACTGCAAGGTCTTGATCGCCGACGCGCTCGTCGTGTCGGTGGGCTCGACCAATTTCGATGACCGTTCATTCCGGCTGAATGACGAAGCAAGCCTCAATGTCTACGACGAGGCGTTCGCCGCTCGTCAGAGCGAGGTCTTCGAGCAGGACCTGAAGTCCGCGCGACGAATCAGGTTGGACGAATGGCGCGATCGGCCGCTGCCGGAAAAAGTCTGGGAGCACGCCGCTGCGCTGCTCGGACCGCAAATCTGACCCGGTCGCGGTGGCCTTGATGCGGGGTACGCGCGGCGGCCACGTGCCAACCGACACCTCTACGGGAAACCTATGCAATATCGAACCTTGTCCGGAACTGCATTGCGCGTGTCCGAGGTATGTCTGGGATCGATGACCTGGGGCGAGCAGAACAGCGAAGCCGAGGCGCACGAGCAGCTCGATTACGCCGTGGCGAGAGGTGTCAATTTCATCGATACCGCGGAGATGTACCCTGCCCCGCCGGTCGCCGCCACGCAGGGCCGCACCGAAACTTATCTCGGCCGTTGGCTCGCCCGTCGGGCCAGGGAGGGACTCGTCATCGCCAGCAAAGTCGCGGGCCCCGGACGCCGCGACTGGATCCGCGATGGCCGTACCGATCTGACCCGCGACGTCATCGCCGAGGCGGTGGATACCAGTCTCGCTCGGCTTCAAATCGACTGCATCGACCTCTATCAGATCCACTGGCCGCAGCGCAATGTGCCGATGTTCGGCGCGACTGCATTCGATCCGGCCAAGGAGCAGGAGGGTCCGTCGGTGCGCGAACAGGTCGAAGGCATGGCGGCGATGATCGCCGCAGGAAAGATCCGGTATTACGGCCTGTCGAACGAAACGGCGTGGGGGGTCTGCGAATTCCGGCGCGTCGCGCGCGAGCTCGGCCTGCCGGGACCGGTAACTCTTCAGAACAGTTACAGCCTGGTCTCGCGCAATGTCGACAACGATCTCGCCGAAGCCCTGTTCCGCGAACAGATGTCCTTGCTCGCGTACAGCCCGCTGGCCGGCGGCATGCTATCGGGAAAATATCTTGGAGGCGCCAAACCGGCGCAGTCACGCTTTGTGCAATTCGACAACTTCGGACTGCGTTTTCGCAAGCCGATGGTGAGCGGGGCGGTTGCCGCGTACGCGGAGCTTGCTGCGCGGCGTGGTATATCGCTGGTTCAGCTCGCCCTCGGTTACGTGAAGAGCCGCTGGTACCTGGGCGCGGTCATCGTCGGGGCAACGACGATCGCCCAGCTCGCCGAAGACATCGCCGGCGCGCAGTTCGAGCTCGATGCCGACACGCTCGGCGAGATCGCGGCGATCCAGGCACGCTACCCGAATCCCGCGGCCTGAGGTTTTCTGCAATAATTACCGTTCGCCCGTGCCGCCTGACCGGGAGGGCGAGATGACCAAATTCCTGCCAGCGATCGTCGCCGCGATTCTCGGTTTCGTGCCGGGGGCGGTCGATGCTGCGCCCGCGCCCATCCTCGTCGTCCCGCTGACCGGAGCGATCGGGCCCGCCAGCGCAGACTTCGTCGGGCGGACGCTGAATCGCGCCGCGGAAGAGAATGCGCAGCTCGTGGTGCTGCAGATCGATACCCCGGGCGGACTCGACCGGGCGATGCGCCAGATCATCCAGGACATCCTGGCTTCGCCCGTCCCGGTCGCCGCATTCGTCGCGCCCAGCGGGGCGCGCGCCGCGAGCGCCGGAACCTATATCCTGTACGCCAGCCACATCGCCGCGATGGCGCCCGGCACCAACCTGGGCGCAGCCACGCCGGTCGCCATCGGCATGCCGACCTCTCCCGCGCCGGAGAAACCCGCATCCAGGCCCGCGGACACAGCCAAGCCGGGCAAGACCGAAGACGGGCCGAGCGGCGACCAGCAGGACACGATGAGCAAAAAAGCCGTCCATGACGCGGCGGCGTACATCCGCTCGCTCGCGCAAATGCGCGGACGCAATGCCGAATGGGCCGAACGCGCCGTGCGCGAGTCGGTCAGCCTGTCGGCGGACGAAGCCCTGGCCCAGCACGTCATCGATCTGACCGCGCGCGACGTGCCCGAGCTCCTGACCAAGATCGACGGGCGCAAAGTGGTTACGGCCGGCGGCGAACGCGTTCTCGCCACTTCGGGCGCGACATCGACGACGCTGGCTCCCGATTGGCGGACAAGGTTCCTGGCGATCATCACCGATCCCAGCGTCGCGCTGATGCTGCTGATGGCCGGCGTGTACGGATTGTTCTTCGAATTCTGGAATCCGGGACTGGCGCTGCCAGGGGTCCTCGGCGCGATCTGCCTCCTGCTGGGCCTGTTCGCGCTGCAGATGCTGCCGGTCAACTACGCGGGACTGGCGCTGGTGCTGCTCGGCATCACTTTCATCATCGCCGAGACGTTCCTGCCCGCCTACGGCTCGCTCGGCGTGGGAGGCATCGTCGCCTTCGCCATCGGCGCCGTGATGCTGATCGACACCGACGTCCCGGCTTTCGGCGTGCCGCTTTGGCTGATCGGCACGCTGGCTGTCCTCACCGCCGTGTTCGTCTTCTTCGTGGCCGGCGCCGCGCTCAAAGCCCGACGCCGACCGATCGTGACCGGCCACGAGCAGCTGATCGGCAGCGTCGGCGTTGCGCTCGACGACATCGAGACCGAGGGGTGGGCTCGCATCCACAGCGAGCAGTGGCGGATAAAGAGCCCGGTGCCGATCAAACGCGGGCAGCGCGTGCGCGTGACGGCGCGCAGCGATCTGTTATTGTCGGTCATGCCGGTCGCGGAAGCCGACCAAGGAGCCTAGATGGCCATCGGAGTGGGATTCGGCACCATCGTCATCATCGTCATCCTGGTGATCCTGATGGCGTTTCGCGTGCTGCGCGAATATCAGCGCGCAGTGGTCTTCATGCTCGGGCGCTTCTGGAAGGTCAAGGGGCCCGGCTTCTTCCTGCTCATTCCCGCGATCCAGCAGATGGTTCGTATCGACCTGCGCACCGTGGTGATGGACGTGCCGCCGCAGGATGTGATCACGCGCGACAACGTCTCGGTCAAGGTCAACGCGGTCGTCTATTTCCGCATCGTCGATCCGGCCAAGGCGGTGATCCAGGTCGAGAACTATTACCAGGCGACCAGCCAGCTCGCGCAGACGACCTTGCGCGCGGTACTCGGCAAGCACGAGCTGGACGAGCTTCTGTCAGCCCGCGAAAAGCTCAACCTCGACATCCAGCAGGTGCTCGACAGCCAGACCGCGGCCTGGGGCATCAAGGTGTCGACGGTCGAAATGAAGGATGTCGACCTGAACGAATCGATGGTTCGCGCGATCGCGCGCCAGGCCGAGGCCGAGCGCGAGCGGCGCGCCAAGATCATTCACGCCGAAGGCGAGCTGCAGGCGTCGGAAAAACTGCTGCAAGCGGCACAGATGCTTTCGAAGCAACCGCAAGCCATGCAGCTTCGCTATCTGCAGACGCTGGCCAACATCGCCGGCGACAAGAGCTCGACCATCGTCTTCCCACTGCCGATCGATCTGCTGAGCGCGCTGGCGGGGGGCAGGCGACCCGAGCCGCCCGCAGCCTGATCGGACCCCTGCCGGGGGGCGCCCGCCCTTTGGCGGCCCCCTTCGTCTGACGGCACTTGCCGCCCGAAGGCGATGCCCCGAAAGCTCGAAGGCAGCCGACGGCTGCCTTCGAATCAAAGCCTTATCCTCATGGCATATCGCTTGCTTCCCCTCTTGACGAGGCGGCACGGTGGGCGAAGGAGAGCCCCGAAAGCCGCGACAACGTCCGTGGGGGTTCCGATGATGGTCTCGGTGTGGTGGCTGCTCTGGGTTTTCCTGGCCGGCGGTTACGCGGGGTTTCTGTTGCTCGCCCTTTTGCGCATGGGCGATGACCGCGACGACGGAGCGCACGAGAGACTGATGGCGCACCGCGCGCTGGCGTGGCGGCATGGCCGCGAGCGGCGCGGCTTTATCTCGCCGACGCCGTAACCCGTTCTTCCTTTGTCTCGGCTCCGCGCCTGACGGACCGTGTCTGTCTCGTCTGCGCCGGCGGTCAACGCGACACGAACCGAACGATATTGGCCAGAATTTCGTACAACGCGTAATAGCTTCCCTGCAGGCCGCTGATCCCGGGCATGAAGTCGAGCACTCGCGTCGGCCCGCGCGAGGGTATGCCGGTCGCTGCGGGCACGGTGACGATGCCTGCCGCCGCGAACTCGGCAGTTGCGCGGCGCATGTCGAAGGCATGCGCCACCAGGATCACCTTGCCGACGCCCGCGGCTCGCAAAAGTGCGGCCGAATAGAGGGCGTTCTCGTGGGTCGTACGCGAGCGATTCTCTTCCCAGCGGACCGCAACGCCGAACTCGCGCTGCAACGCATCGCGCATCAGTTGGGCCTCGGTCGTGCCGCCGTACGTCGATCCGCCGGTGACCAGGACCGGCAGGCCGATCTCCTTGGCCAGGCGCGCGCCATAGCGCACGCGCTCGAGCGTCAGGATGCCGAGGGTGTCGCCCCCGTATTCCGGCGCGTCGCGGCGCGTGCCGCCGCCCAAGATGACGATCGCCTGCGCGTCCGCTGCACGGCCGCGATCGAGCGGCTCGGACAATTCGAGAGCGCGGATCATCAACCCCGCCACCGCAGGTATCGAAAGCGCGAACAGGGTGAGGACTCCGGCCCACGCCAGTCCCGCACCCAGGCGCGGCCTGCGGCGCCAGACCACGAGTCCCAGCACGGCCACCAGTAGCGGCCCGGTCGGAGGAAGGACGAGTGCCTTCAGCACGGCCTTGACCCAGATCGAATCGATCACTTGCCAGGCTTTCGCGCCGATGCGTCTCGCCAAGCGGACTCAGCGCTGGCGCTGCAGCAACGTCTGCAGATGGCTGGCCGGTACGGCGTAGGTGATTCCCGACGGCTGAGTCAGCGCCGCCTCCTTGGTCCCCTGCACGAACACTTTGTTGATGATGCCGATGACCTCTCCGGTCGCGGGATCGTAGAGCGGGCTGCCGCTATTGCCCGGATACGCGGTCGCATCGAGTTGGAACACCGGGAACTGCCCCGCCGAAAGCCGGCGTATCGTCTGGGCGCTGAGCGCGCCGGCGCGCCCAAGCGGAATGGCAATCGGCGTCACCGACGCGATCAGCGCCCGGTGCGTCGCCGGGTGCGGACCGAGAATCGCGCCGATCGGGTACCCGGTGAACAGCAGCTCCTGGCCTTCCCTGACGTCGGCCGAGCGGCCGATCTTCATCGCCGGCAGCGCCGGGCCGGGAATCCGGAGAAGCGCCAGATCGGAGTCCGTATCGACGCCCACCTCCCTTGCCTCCCGAACCTGCGCCTGATTGGGATCGTCCTTGTCGGGCAGCGGAATCAATATCGCGACGGTCTCGCGCTGCGCGGGGTCGAGCAGACGGGGCAGGACGTGCGCGTTGGTGACGATCAGCGTGCCGTCTTCGACGGCGAATCCGGTGCCGAGGAACTGGAACTGGGGCGAGCGGGTTCGTTCGAACGTGCCGACGGCGACAATCGAGCCTTTGACCCGCTCGATGGTCTCGATCACGCCCGCCCGCACGTCCGACGCGAGAGCGAGCACGCACGAGGCCGCGAACAGGACGGCGAAACCGCCCGGCCGGCCGGACCTGACGACGCGTTGGGCCATGACGGGCTATTCGACGTCGGCCGTGTTAGCCAGGATCGTCGATGATTCGGCCGCCGTGGGATCGTAAGGATGCCACTCGTCACCGAACAGCCGTTGCACGCGTTGCACGTAGGCGCGGGTTTCCGCATATGGAGGAATACCCTTGTAACGGTCGACGGCAACTTCGCCGGCATTGTACGCGGCGACTGCGAGCACGACGCTGCCGCGATAGTAGGCGAGCAGCCAGCGAAGATACGAGAGACCGCCCTGCAGGTTGTCCTCGACATCGAAACGGTCTCTGACGTTGAAGCGCGTCGCGGTCGCGGCGATCAGCTGCATCACGCCTCGCGCGTCCTTTTCCGAGCGGGCCTGGGGCTGGAAGTTGGACTCGGCCGAGACGATCGCCAGGGCCAGGCGCGGATCGATTCCAAAGTGCGGCGCCGCGCGCACGACCGCGTCGGCGATTCTTCGCTTATCGGGGGGCAGATCGGCATAGGCATCGGGCTCGGGAGTTTGCGCCGTGTCGGTCGCAGTGTCCGACGTCGGGTCGGGCGATCGCGGCAACAGGCACTCGGGGTAGACGATCTGGCCCGAATCGACGCGCTTGAGCATCTCGCGCGCCTGGGTGTGTCCTTCGCGCGCAGCGCGCTCGAAGAAGAATGCCGCCAGGGCGTCGTCGCGCTCGACGCCGCGACCATTGGCGTACATCCAGCCCAGATTGAACATGGCATTGACATTTCCAGTGCGCGCCGCATCGCAATAAAGCGCCGCCGCCTTGCGCTGATCCTTAGGCACCCCCTCGCCATGTTCGTACGCCAGAGCCTGCGCGACCAGCGTGTCGGGGGATGGCGCCGGTTCGGAGGCGGCAGCGGCAGCCGACATCAGTGTCGCGACGAGCGCGAGCAGCCAGCCCGCGCTGGCGAACGTCCGGATCGGCTTCCGATCACGCGCGGTCACGAACATCGGGGGCCCTTCCGCGGGCGGGCGCGGCCGCGGGCTGATGCGATTCGTACCAGGGAAGCGCTTCGCGCAGTCCGGCGCGCAGGTCGTGCGTCGGCGCGTAACGGAAGGCATTCACCGCCTTGGCGATATCGGCCTGGGAGTGCCGAACGTCGCCGGCGCGAAAATCTTCGTACAGCGGCGGCTCGATGCGCAGGTGCGAATGGCGCTCGGCCACGAGGTCGCGTAATGCGGCATAGAGATCGTTGAGCGATATGCGCCCACCCACGGCGACGTTATAGACCTCGCCCGAGACGGTTGCCGCGGCAGCCGTCGCCGCGAGCAGGTTGGACTGCACGACATTACCGACATAGCAGAAGTCTCGCGTCGTCTCGCCGTCCCCGTAGATCACGATCGGCATTTGCGCCAGCATCGCGGCAGCCCAGCGCGGGATCACGGCGGCGTATGCGCCTTCCGGGTCCTGCCGCGGTCCGAACACGTTGAAATAGCGCAGGCCCGTTGCCGCCATCCCGTAACAGCGCGCGAAAACCTGGGCATACAGCTCGTCGAGATATTTGGTCACCGCGTAGGGCGACAGCGGACGGCCGATCGCGTCTTCGACCTTCGGCAGTCCAGGATGGTCGCCATAGGTGGAGCTCGATGCGGCATAGACAAAACGTTCGACCCCCGCGTCGCGGGCGGCGACCAGCATGTTAAGAAATCCCGTGGCGTTGGCGGCATGCGTGCGGATCGGGTCCTCGATCGAGCGCGGCACCGACCCGAGCGCGGCCTGGTGAAGAACGACGTCGACACCGTCGCAAGCGGCGCGACATGCATCGATGTCGACGATGTCCGCCTGGTGAAAGCTGTGCCTTCGCCATGCCGGCTCGCCTACCGCGCGCCGCACTTCATCGAGATTGCTGCGATGACCGGTGGCGAAATTGTCCAGGCTGACAACGTCCTGGCCCAGTCCGAGCAGCGCCTCGACCAGGTGGGAGCCGATGAAACCCGCGCTCCCGGTGACAAGCCAGCGCCTCGGTCGCGTCCGCAGGGCCGCGCAGCGCGCTGCAAAATCATCCGGTGCGTCGCGCGCGTTCACGTCAAAGCCTCCAGACATTGACGCCGCGTGCCCGGAACTTCGCCGCATCGGCCTGGCACTTGACGTCCACGTACAGCCCGCCCTGCTCCAGCTTGGTGACGTAGTCCTCGGTCGGACGGCGCCGGAAGTCGCTGTGCGCGACCGCCGCCACGATGGCGCGCGCGCGCGGCAGCGCATCCCACGGCTTCAGCTCGATGCCGTACTCGCGGTGAGCCTCGGCGGGATCGGCCACCGGGTCGTGCACGTGCACGTTGGCGCCGTACGATGCGAGCTCTTGGACCACGTCGATGACGCGGGAGTTTCTGATGTCCGGGCAGTTTTCCTTGAACGTGAGGCCGAGCACGTTGATATCGGCACCCTTGACCGCCGCGCCCGACTGGATCAGTTGCTTGACCGTCTGCTCGGCGATGAACTTGCCCATGCCGTCGTTGATGCGGCGTCCAGCCAGAATGACCTGCGGATGGTAGCCGAGCTTATCCGCCATGTGCGTCAGGTAGTACGGATCGACCCCGATGCAGTGGCCGCCGACCAGTCCCGGCCGGAAGGCGAGGAAGTTCCATTTGGTTCCGGCAGCCTCCAGGACCTCGAGCGTATCGATCCCGATCTTGTGGAAAATTAGCGCCAGCTCGTTCATCAGCGCGATGTTGAGATCACGCTGCGTATTCTCGATGACCTTGGCCGCTTCCGCGACCTTGATCGAGCTCGCGCGGTGGACGCCCGCCGGTATGATGCTGCCGTAAACCGACGCGACGCGCTCCAGCGTCGCCGGCGTGTCTCCGGACACGAGCTTGACGATGCGCGGCAACGTATGTTCCTTGTCGCCGGGATTGATGCGCTCGGGTGAGTAGCCGACAAAGAAATCGCGCTTCCAGGCCAGGCCGGAAGCCTTTTCGAGCACCGGCACGCAGATCTCCTCGGTTGCACCGGGATACACGGTCGATTCGAAGACCACGGTGGCCCCGCGCTTTAAGTTTCGGCCCACCGCATCGCTCGCCGAAAGGAGCGGTCCGAAGTCGGGCTGATGCGCATCGTCGATAGGAGTCGGCACCGCGACAACGATGAAGTCCGCCGTTCTGAGTGCGGCGGCATCGGTCGTGCAGTGCAGGCCGCCAGCCGCCGCCAGCTCTTCCGGGCTCACTTCACCGGTCGGATCGATGCCCTGGGTGTACGCCCTCACCTTGGTGTCCGAAAGATCGAAGCCCACCGTCGGATACTTCTTGCCGAACTCGACGGCGAGCGGGAGTCCCACATAGCCCAGACCGACGACACCGATCGTGGTGGCTCCGGCCATGCTAGGGCCTGTCCACGCCAAATGCGCGTCCACACTTGGCTTCGGCAGAGCGCTGGGCAAGGCATCCAGTGAGGCCGCGTGCCTTCCTTGCACGCAACGAGCCGGCAACGAAGCCCCGCGCCCCGTCAAAGCCAAGCCCGGAGGGTGACCCCGGCAAAGGCCCGCCCTCGGCGTTGCTCATGCTCCCCGTAGCCCAACCTACGGCTGCGCTTCGCGCCTTGATGGCGGGCCTTTGCCGAGTCACGTGGGTGTGCATTTGCGTGGGCAGGAACTAGAGTCCGCTCAGCAGCTTTTCGGCGTCGACGCGCACAGCTGAGGCCGCGTCGAGCTTGGAGAGCGGTTCGAGCACCTTTTTCGCGCCGGCCTTGTCTCCGGTCTTGATCAGTCCTCGCGCCAGATGCAGCCGGATGTCGGTATTGGCGGGGGCGAGATTGGACGCGGCCTGCAACAGCTCGACACCTTTTTTGGCGTCCCCAATCTGCACTTCGGCCCAGCCCAGCGTGTCCATGACATTCGGATTGAATGGCGCTTGCCGATACGCGGTCGCGGCGTATTCCCGTGCCTTCGGATCGCCGGTTTCCGCCAGGGCCCACGCGAGGTTGTTGAGTATGAGCGGATTATCGGGATCGAGCTTGACCGCCACTTCGTAATTGGCGATCGCATCCTTGTAATCCTTGCGCGCCAGGCTCTGCTGCGCGCGGAACGCCACCAGAGTGACATCTTTTGGATGGTCTTTGGCCCATTGCGCCGCGAACGCTGCCGCGTCGCCGGCTCCTATTTTCTGCAAGGCTTCATAGCGCCGGACCGCGAGCATTGCAATCGGCTCGCGCGCAATCGCGTCGCGATAAGCAGCGGCCGCCTGCGGCCACTTCGCCTGTGCCGCGAGTACCTCGCCTTCGAGTGCGTAGCCGATCGCGCGGTTCGGCCTGTCCTTTTGCAGACCCCTCGCCTCGGCGATCGCGTCTTCGGGATGACCCGACACGACATAGGTCTTGGCCATTGCGATCAGCGCGCGGTTCTGGTCTGGTTCGGCGCTGGCCGCCTTGCGCAACGTGGCGATCGCTCCGTTGTAATCCTTTTGCCCCACCTGCGCATCCGCGAGGCGCATGAGTGCCGTCGGATTTTGCGGCTGCAGCTGGACCAGCCGGGTGAACGTCGCGAGCGCCTCATCGATCCGGCCGGCTGAGCGCTGCGCGACGCCGACCGCCTCCAGCACCTGCGGGTCGTTGGGAAACGCCACCTGTGCCGCCTTCGCGGCATCGAGCGCACCCTTGGTATCGCGCAAAGTGCCGAAGTAGTTGATCATCGCCAGTCGGGGCCGGGTCGATTGCGGCGCCGCGGCAATCGCATGGTCGATCGCCGTCTTGACTTCAGCCGGGCTCTGTCCCGACACGGCCAGCAGCTCCGCCATGCCGAGCAGCAGCTGCTCGTTCTTCGGATCCTTGGCCAGCATCGCTTCGTAGCGCTTGCGTGCGTCGTCGGGTTTCCGCTCCTGCACATCGAGCAGCGCGAGGTTACGTGCCGCGGCAAAATACCCGGGCTGCACCTGCAGCGCTTTGTCGAAACTCGCGCGCGCGTTTTTGAAATCGCGCATTCCCGCATACGCCGCGCCCTTCACGTTATAGGTCAGCGGGTTGTTCGGCTGCTTTTTCTCGAGCGTCGCGACAGCGGCGAGCGCCTGCGTGAACTCTCCGCGGCGAAGATGCGCCGCGATCAGCGCGAGGTCTGCCTGATACTGCGATTGGTCGGAACCCGACAGGGACTCCAGTTCCTTGAAAGCCTGCCCCGTTTCCCCGGCGGCGTACTTCACTTGCGCCAAACGCACCTTGCTCGCCATGTTGTTCTTGTCCAGGGCGGCTGCTCGCTCGTAATACTGCGCGGCCTTGGACGTATTACCTGCGACCAGGTTCGCTTCGCCGGCTGCCTGCAGCAGCGGGACGTTGTCCGGAGCGCGCCGCAGAGCCGACTCGAGCGTCTCCGCGCCTTGTGCCGCGCGACCCGTCGTCAAATACAGCGCCGCGAGGGCACGCAGCGGGCCGACTTCGTTGGGCGAGCGCACGGCGACTTTACGCAGCGCGTCCTCGGCCGCGCTATACGATCCGAGCCTCAGATCGATCAGTCCAGACAGATAGATGCTTTGGAGATTATCCGGATTGACCGAAAGCACCTTTTGGATCGCCTCGCGCGCGCGCGCGGCGTCGCCGCGCGAATACGAGACGAGCGCATCGGCATACAATGTTCGAAACTCGAGCGGCGACAGCTTTTTCATCGCGTCGACCTGAGCTGCCGCTTTGTCCAGCTGCCCGCTCTGGATCAGTATCGACGTGAGCGCGTACCGCGCGCCCAGCGCTCCACCGCTCGCCTCAACGGCGCGCTCCAGCGTCTTGATTGCGTCGTCGCGCCGGCCCTGGGCGTTCTCGAATCCGGCCTTTACGACCAGCGCTTCGACATTGCCGGGCGCGGCCTGGAGCGCCGCATCGATGAGCTTGGACGCCCGCGGCAGGTCGTTGCCGAGGGCGGCGATTCGGGCCTGCACCGTCAGTGCACGCGAATCGCCGGGAACCGCCGACAACGCGGCCGTGATCATCTCGTCCGCCTTCGGCAGCTCTCCCAGTGCGACATACGCGGTCGCCAACTCGGTCTGCAACCAGGCTTGTGCCTTCGGGTCGTCGAGCTTACGCTCGCCGAGCTCATCGACCGCCTTGGCGTACGCGCCCTGGTCGACCAGCGCCCGTGCGAGCAACGGATAGGTCTGCTCGGCCGGATACTTCAAGTCGATTGCCTTGCGGATCTCGGTTTCGCCTGCCGCCGGACGTCCGGTATCGAGCAGCGCCTTGGCGTAGAGCACCCGCGCTTCCGCGTTGTCGGGCGAGAGCTGGAGCGCGCTTTTCAGCTGAATGACCCCGGCATCGTATTCATTCTTCGCCAGATATGACTTCGCCGACGCGATCAGCGCGGCGGGATCGTCCTTACCGCAGCCCAGGAGCGTACAGGCCGCGAGCAGAAGCAGGCTCGTGGAAACATATTGGCGGAGCTTCATGGTCATTATTTCTTTCTGGAAATCGATCGTCGGCGCGCCGGCCTATTTGAGGCCGCAGCGGTGCATCAGATCGTAAAGCGTGGGTCGGCTGACGCCGAGCAGCTCGGCTGCCTTGCTGTAATTGCCGTTGACTCGGCCGAGCACGCGCAGAACGGCATCCTTTTCAGCCTCCTCGCGTACGCGACGCAGGTTGAGTATCGGCGGTTCGATGTCGGTGGGCTGCAGGCCCACGTCGGCCGCGCTTATCGTCAGTCCGTCCGCCATGATGACGGCGCGTTTGATCACGTTTTCCAGCTCGCGAACGTTGCCGGGCCACGCATGCGCCTCGATCGCGGCGACCGCATCGGGCATCAATGCCATGGCGCCGCGCCGCTGTTCGGCCGCGAAGCGGTGCACCAAGCTGTGGGCCAGCAGCGCCGCGTCGCCTTTGCGGGCGCGCAAAGGCGGAATCTCGACCACGATTTCGGCGATTCGATAGTAAAGATCCTCGCGGAAGCGCCCGGAGGCGATGTGATCCTTCAGGCTCTGGTGCGTCGCGCAGACGATGCGCACCTCGATCGCGATCTCCTCTCGGCCGCCGATGCGCTCTATTACTCGCTCCTGCAGGAAACGAAGGAGCTTCGCCTGCAGCGCCAGCGGAAGATCGCCGACCTCATCGAGAAACAGCGTGCCGCCGCTGGCCGTCTCGATCTTGCCCACTGTCCTCTTGGCCGCGCCGGTATAAGCGCCCTTCTCGTATCCGAACAACTCGGTTTCGAGCAAGGTCTCGGGAATCGCCGCGCAATTGATCGCAACGAATCGCTGGTCCCGCCGCGGCGAGAGCTGATGCAACGCGCGTGCGAGCAACTCCTTGCCGGTTCCCGATTCGCCCTGGATCAACACCGTGGCCGACGCCGGCGCGATTTTCTCGATCATGCGGCACACCCGCAAGGCTTCAGGGTCACGCGTCATGAAGCCCGACATGCCGCCCGACGCACTCGCCGTTTGCAGGCGGCGATTCTCCTCCTGCAGCTCGTGCACGCGAAACGCGCGATCGATCGTCCACGCCAGGATTTCTGGCTCGAACGGCTTGGTACAGAAATCATGCGCCCCGAGTGCGATCGTCTTCAAAGCGTTGACCCGATCGTTCTGGCCGGTGAGGACGATCACCTTGGCGTCGGGGGCGATGGCGTTGATTTCCTCGAGCAGCAGCAGACCCTCGCTCGCGTCGTCCGGGTGCGGCGGCAAGCCCAGATCCATCGTGACGACGGCGGGCTCGCAGCGCCGCATTTGCGCCACGGCCGACTCGCGATCCGAGGCGACGACCGTCTCATACCGGTCGAATGCCCACCGCATCTGCTTTTGCAGCTCGGGATCATCTTCGACGATCAAAAGCGGCCGCCGCGTCTCGGTCATGCGGCCCCCGCGGCCGCGGCTGTCGCCTGTGTCCTGATTTCGCCCCGCGGCAACATCACGCGCACGCGCGTGCCCATGCCCGGTTCGCTGTCGACCAGTATCTGGCCGCCGAGCCCGGCGACGTATTGCGAGCTTTCATAGACGCCGATGCCCATGCCGGCGGGCTTGGTCGTCTCGAATGGCCTGAACAACCGCTCGCGGATGAATTCCGAACTCATGCCCGTTCCCGTATCCTTGACGTCGATCAGCGCGAAGGCTCCGTCGTCGTAGAGCTTCACCGTGACGCTCCCGCCCTGGCTCGTCGCGTCGATCGCGTTTTGCAGCAGATGACCGATCACGTGTTCGAGGCGATCCTCGTGGCCCGCGGCCGTCACACCCGTGGAAAGTTCCAATTCGATCGGCGGATCGAGAGTCGCCTTGGCGGCACAAACCCGCCGAACGAGAGTTTCAAGATCGACGGGCCGTGCATTTTCCACCGGCGTAGCCCCGGTACGCAACTGTAGCATCAGTTTGTTCATGCGTTCGACGACGTTCTCGACGGTCGAGAGCATGTCGCGCTGGAATTCGGGATTTTCGCTGTGGCGCTCGGCATTGCGCAGCATCAACGAAAGCTGCGCCACCAGATTCTTCAAATCGTGGACTACAAAGGCCGACATGCGGTTGAACGCTTCGAATTTGCGCGCCTCGAGCAGTGCTTCGGTGGCGCGCAACTGTCCGAGATAGCTTGCCGCCTGCCGGCTCGCGGTCTTGAGCAGATCACGAACCTCCCAGTCGATGTCGATCGCCGCGCGCGGCGTCATCAGCACGACGAAACCGAGCAGCCCCGTGCCGGAAGGCAGCGGAACGATCAGCCACGCATCACGAATGCCGGTCAGCCAGCCCGGTAATTTGAGTCCCTGGTACTTATCGGGATCGCCCCGCGCCTCATCCGGGTTGACGACCCATTCGGTGCGGGCGAGAAACGTCGCGAGCGATCCGCTGGCAGGTTCGACGGCTGTCAGCGCGGGCGCGTTCCATCGAGCCTCCAACCGGAGATTGCCGACACCGTCATCGAGCCAAAGCATCCCCGCCGGACTCTCGACCAAGTCCGCCAGAGCCATCGTAACGCGCTCGGGCAGCCCCTGGCCCGCGGTGTTGGTCGACAGCGTACTGGTGAAGCGCAGCCACGCCTGCCGGTAGTCGTAGCGATAGGAATAGAAGTGTTTGCTGACGAAGACTTTCAGACGGGAACGGAAGCGTCCGGACGACACGACGAGTCCCCCGCCCACCAGCGCGGCGAACAACAGTTCGATCTGCAGTGTCCGGCCCCAGTCGCCACCGAGATATCGG
Organism: Casimicrobiaceae bacterium; assembly: GCA_036493675.1. Classification (GTDB taxonomy): domain Bacteria; phylum Pseudomonadota; class Gammaproteobacteria; order Burkholderiales; family Casimicrobiaceae; genus PALSA-1003. The sequence continues at coordinate 124,853 of DASXPJ010000035.1, read as the reverse complement.
ACAACGTACCCCGCGGCGGCAACCGCGAGCAGGAACGCGGCGGACACCAGCAACGCCGTCGACTGCAAGACCATGTCCCGCGACACGTGCATCTCGACCGCCCATCGCGGATTGCGCGCCATGGCAATAGCGATCAGCGGCACGACGAGAGCGTTGATCACGCCGCGCGCCGCCCAGATGTCGGGATCGAGCGTGGTAAAAAGCATGGCATCGGCAAACAAAAAAAGATCGAAGCCAAACACGCCGGCCAGCGCGATGCACAGCGGCTTGATTGCCCATCGCGCCTGCAGGTGTGCGCGCCGGAACAATTGCTCGACGAGCATCAGACCGAACACCGCCAGGCCAAGGTGAAGCGCGAACGATGCCCGCGGGCCCTGCGCGCCGAGGGCGCGCGACAGCGGCAGGCCATCCAACAGGGCCAGGCTGGCAAGCATCGCAGCCGCCACAACGGCGGCGACCCACCGCGGAAACGCGGGCGGGGCCTGACCGCTCCCCCCGCGCGCGATGAGGTGACCCACGAACAGGAACCAGATGCCGTAGCGCAGAACGTCGATGGCGCCCGCCAGCACCCAGATTTCCAGGCGGCTCGACAACGCAATCGCCAATCCGGTGGCCGCCCATAACGCCGTCACCAGGGTGGCCGCAAGCAACAGACCCGCCCGGAGGCCCGGCCGCCAGCGAAGCGCCATCAGGAAGGCGAAGCCAAGGTAGCTGGCCAGTGCCAGGCCATAGCTCCAGGCAGCGACGTTGGCGACGGTATTTGGGGGCACGACGTGCGCGATCGATGAACGAGGCGATCACTCTAACCCGCGACCGCGGGGAAGAGTATCCCCGCGGTGCCACGGCGACGGCCTCTTCGCTTCTCCGGTGGTCGAAGCGGTAGACGGGGGCGTGCTAGGCTGGACGGCGTATCCAGCGCGCCTTCGCCGAAGCGCGCCTTGGCCATAAGCCGCCTCGGCAGCGAAACCCCGATAGCGCCGGGCGCCGGCGCGTGGCCCGGCAGCGTAGGGCGCCGCGCCGATCCTAGCGCGCGCCCTCACCCAGCAGAACGACGCGTACCGTTTCGAGCAGGATCAACAGGTCGAGCAGCAGCGAGTTGTTCTTGACGTAGTAGATGTCATATTCGAGCTTTTTCACCGTGTCGTCGACGCTCGCGACATAAGAGTGCCGCACTTGCGCCCATCCGGTGATTCCAGGCTTGACGCTGTGGCGGACGGCATAGAACGGGATCTGCTCCGACAGCATGGTCACGAACTCCGGGCGCTCCGGACGCGGCCCGACCAGGCTCATCTCGCCGCGCAACACGTTGAGCAGTTGCGGCAACTCGTCGATGCGCGTCCGGCGGATGAATCGGCCGACGCGGGTGATCCGTGCGTCGTTGACCGCAGCCCACGCGGCCTTGCCGTCCTTCTCGGCGTCCATTGCCATGCTGCGGAACTTGAACAGGGTGAACGTCTTGCCGCCGCGGCCGACCCGTTTCTGGCGATAGATGACGGTGCCCGGGCCTTCGAGCGAGATCAGCAAGGCGGTGAACATGATCACCGGTAATGCGGCGATCACCAGCACGGCCACTACGGCCAGGTCGAATGATCGCTTGACGGACCGCCGCAGCCAGTTCTGCCGGTAGCCGTCCCCGTAAATGAACCAGCTGGCGCGGCTCATGTCCAGCGGCACGTGGCCGTGGACCCGTTCGAAAAAACGGGCCAGGTCGGTGACTTTGACCCCGTTGAGCCGGCAAGCCAGCAGCTCGCGCAGCGGCAGCACTCCGCCCCGTTGCTGCCGAACCGCAACCACGATTTCGTCGACGCCGTGATGCTTGACCGCATGCACGAGGGACTCGCCCTTGCCGATAATTCGCTTCGCGGCAACCGTGGTTTCCTCGTTTCCCTCGATCGCATAGAAGCCGACCAGCTTGACACCGACGTTGCCGTCTTCGAGCGATGCTTCCACCTGCTTGGCCTGCGCGCCGGTACCGAGCACCAGCAGCCGGTGCGGGAGCAGCGCGTCGACCAGGGGAAGCATCACCGTATGTCGCAGCATCATTTGCCCGGCAATCGCGAGCAGCGCGGCCGCACCGACGTTCTGCCGAAACATTTCACCGCCCGGCAGCCAGCCGGCGATTACGTAGGCGAGCAAGGTGCCGACCGCGGAAGCAATGCATACGCGCGTGAAATACGAGCTCCGCGCAAGCTTTTCCTTGCGTCGATAGACGCCGAAACCGATGTTGAACAGGACGATGAGGAAGGCGTACACGAACGCGGGAGCGGCTTCCAGCGGCTCGGGAACGGGTAAGCGCTGCAGGAAAACGATCGCGCCGATGGCCGCGATCACGAGCCAGGACAGCTCCGCGGCGAGCAGCAGAAGCGTCGCAGCGGCTACGTTCTGACGAAGAAAACTGATCAACCGACTTTCCTTGTATGGATGATGCTTTTCTTCCCGGAAACCTTGCGTCGGTCGCTTCGCTACCGTCGCCGTTACCATCGACCAACGCGCTGCTTTGCTGGTCCTTCCTCGCCGCCCGTCGGACGATCAAAACGCCCCGGGCAGACCTTGAACCGTCAAGCAATTCCTGTACCGAAACATGCGTGCGGCTGCGCGGCAAGCGCAAAGACGATCAGCCTCGGGCCAGCTGAGTAATCGGGCGTGCAGCGGCCTCACAATTCTTACCATGATCGGGTGACAGCGGCGACTAATCCTGAGAAAAATTCACGCTCGCTGTGCAGAATATTCACGAAGACGATCCCCAACCGCGCATAGCTACCGAATGTACCAACTCATTGTCGAAAGGTCTACGATTGATGCGCCAAACTGTTGTCTCGTACAGCCTTTGCTGTCGGCGACAAAATCGTTCTCTCCTGAGCGACGTTTGTTTCGAATCCGCGCAAAAGTTAGCTGCTTCGCGACGCGGATTTTCGGAAATCGTGCGATGACGCGGTCTTGACCCCTGCCGGCGCGAATCTGCAACGCTTGACTCATCGGATTCCGTACGCTACGACGCTACATCTTCGACCGGTCTGCGGGCGTCTCCAGTCGACGGACGGCTGTTTTTGTCTGCCAGACGTGATGCCTCGTCGCAGGGCCGAATTTGCAACTATTACAATACCCACCGTGTCCGGTTATGACGATCCGGAGTCCAGGGGCCGATGGGGGGCTAGGACAGGCGCCGGTCGGTCGCCTGCCAGCGGGCTCAACGCAGTGATGAAGGCCCGTCCGAATCGAAGATAATCGCAATCTGATCCGCACCTGCGTCGTAGAATCGCATCGCGCGGGCTTTTTCCTGCGCCCATGGAGCGCGCTGCATCGACCTGCGATTGTGCAGATCAGCCATTTGCCCGCGGCATCCACGCCGCGCGCCGATTTAACCACCATGTCCGCAGGGAGCAGTGATCGTGGAAGTTCGAACGATTTCACGACAGGAGGACTTTGCCGCGCTTCATTCGACCTGGGATAAGTTGCGGAGCCGCGGCCAGTTTTCGCCATTTCTGTCACATGAATGGTTCGACGCGGCGTGGCAGTGGCGCGACCCTCGCGCTCAATTGAATCTGTTGTGCTGCATGCGCGGGGAAGATTTGCTTGGCGTACTGCCGCTGGTGCGCCAAACCTCTGCGGCCGGCAGCATCCGCATGCTCGAATTTCTCGCCGTGCCCGACACGCAGCTTTGCGACGTCTTGGCGTCCGAGACGGATCAGTCGACTGTCGCATCCGCGCTTGCCGACGAGCTGGCGCGCCGGCAGCGCGAATGGGACGCGATCGTGCTGCGCTATCTTCCCGGCGGCGCAATCGCGCTCGGTGATTTCCAGCGAGCGCTGTCGCGGCATCGTCTGCGTTGCGAAGTCAAGCAGGCGACCAGGAATCCCTGGATCGCGTTGGATTCCTCCTGGGACGCCTATTACGCGTCGCGCAGCCGCCGACTGAAGAAGGCGATCAACCTGGCGAACAACCGGCTGCCCAAAGCCGGCCATGTCGAGGCCCGATGGCTGCAACCCGGCGAAGGCGACGCCGCCGAGGTCGAGGCCCAGGTCGACCAGATCACGGCGATTTCGGCCCGGAGCTGGAAGATGCGCACCGGCAATTCCCTCGACAATGCGGGACCGCAGGCATTTATCCGCCGTCTCTCTCGACACGCGCATCGCATCGGTTGTCTTTCCATATGGACACTGATGCTCGACAAGCTTCCGATAGCGATGGAATTCCAGCTGATCGACGACGGGCGGGTCTACGCGCTGCGGTCCGATTTCGACGCCGCCTACGAGCCGCTGTCGCCGGGGTCCTATCTCAGTCGCCATATGCTCGCGCATCTGTTCGGACGAGGCTTGCGCCGGTATCTGATGGGGCCGGGTGAAAATGCGTACAAGTATCGGTGGGCGGATGGCACGGAACCAGTGAGCACGATGACGATCTACGGACGTTCGGTGCGCGGGCGTCTGCTCGCATCGCGCGAGCTGGTGGTCAAACCTGCGGTGCGGCGGATCCGCGAGATCTTCGCGCGGCACGAGCCTGGACCAACTTCGCCGGCGAAGACATCGAATCCGGAAGACGGCCGATGAGCGGCATTTGCGGCTGGTACGGTGGTACGGGACCCGATCCGCGGACGGTTATCGACGCGATGAGAGGTGCCTGTTCATGGCGACAAGAGACGGGTGCCTCGCCTGTCTTCGGGGCGCGATTCGCGCTCGCTTCGGCAGGCCCTCCCGGAACGACGATGGCCCTCACATCGGGGCCGATCCATATCGCCGTCCAGGGCCATCCGCACTGGATATCAGGCGATGCCGCGATTCGTAAACCGGATGGACTCGAACATTTCTGTCGCCGCGCGATCGAGGCCTACCTGAAAGACGACAGCCAATTCCTTGCCGAGGCCGGCGGTGACTTCTCGCTGGCGCTGGTCGATGAGCGCACCGACCGCATCACGCTGGCGATCGACCGCATCGGCGTGCGCAATATCGTCTACCAACATGCAGGGGACCTGCTGATCTTCGGCGCGACTTCCGACGTCGTTCGGGTGCATCCGCGCGCGTCCGGCACGATCGCGCCTCAGGCCTTGTACGACTACGTCTATTTCCACATGGTCCCGGGCCCGGCTACCGTCTACCGGGAGCATGCACGCTTGCGTGCCGGGCACGCGTTGACCTTCACGCAAAACCAGGCCGTCGCCCGTCGATACTGGCAACCCCGGTTCATCGAGCCGCGGCGCGGGACCGTCGATGAATTCAAGCCGGCATTCCGCGCCGCGCTCGACGCCGGGGTGGCTTCGCTATCGGATGGTGCGAACTGCGGTGCGTTCCTGAGCGGCGGGACCGACAGCTCGACGATAGCCGGCCTGCTGGGAGCGATCAGTGGCGCTGCGGCCCGCACCTATTCGATCGGCTTTTCCGCCGCGGGATACGACGAGATGGAATATGCGCGCATCACGGCGCGCCATTTCGGAACCGATCATCACGAATATTATGTGACACCGGACGACGTCGTCTCCGCAGTTCCGCTGATCGCTTCTGCGTACGACCAGCCGTTCGGCAACGCTTCCGCGATCCCCACCTATTATTGCGCCCGACTGGCGCAGGCCGACGGCGTCACGCGGATGCTGGGAGGGGACGGCGGCGACGAGCTGTTCGGCGGCAATACGCGATACGCCAAGCAGTATCAGCTCGCGCTCTATCAGCGCGTTCCAGCCGCGCTGCGACGGGCGCTCGAACCCGCGCTGCTGGGCGTGCCGGGCATGGCATCGATGCCGGTCCTGCGCAAGTTGCACAGCTACGTGGCACAGGCGCGGTTGCCGATGCCGGCACGTTATGACACCTATAACCTGCTTGCCCGCCTCGGCCCGGAAAACGTCTTCGACCCGGAGTTCCTGGCCGAGGTCGACACCGGGGTGCCGCTTGCCCTGCTCGGTGACGAATACGCCGACGCGCAGGCGCGAACCCTGATCAACCGCCTGCTCGCGCTGGACCTCAAGTTCACACTCGCCGACAACGACCTGCCCAAGGTGACGCGTACCTGCGATATCGCCGGCGTCGACGTCGCCTTTCCGCTGCTGCACGAATCGGTGGTCGAGCTGTCGGCCGCGCTGCCGGCCTCGTTCAAGGTTCGCGGCAGCCAGCTGCGCTATTTTTTCAAGGAAGCGCTGCGCGACTTCCTGCCGCAGGCGACGATTGCGAAGAAAAAACACGGTTTCGGCCTGCCGGCCGGCCTATGGCTGCGCGACCATCCGAAGCTGCGCGAGCTCGGCGGCGATGCTCTGGCAAGCCTTCGCCGGCGTCATATCTGCCGCAACGACCTGCTCGACGATCTGATGTCGAGGCGGCTGAGCGAGCACGCCGCCTATTACGGCACGCTGGCGTGGGTGCTGATGATGCTGGAAATGTGGTTCCAGGCTCACATCGATGCGAAGTCCCCGCTTCGACGCGCGGAACCGCTCGCCGCCCCGGCCGGTCAGCGCGGTGCCGCCATCTGATTTCATCCTGAGAGATCCTTCCGTCGCTGGCGTGGACACTACAGGCCAGTGCCGCTCATGCGGTTGGCATCGACCGCCAGTCGGCGACAGGTGCAGTATTCGACCGCGGAGCCTTGGCAATACGGCAAGATGGCTTTAGCATTCGCCCGATGTGTCCTTACGCGTCGCTGGCCGGTCACCCTCCGCAGCGACCCATCGCAGCGACCCGATAGCGGTACATGTCCGACAAGCCTTCATCGCCATCGCGCTCGTGGCTGTCGAGCCTGCTGGTCTGTCTCTCGCTGATCGCGCCGGCCGCGGCCCAATCGATTCCTCCCTACGTCGGTTCAGGGCCATTACTGCCATTGATCCTGCAAATGCCGGCCAACAGCTGGCTCAAGGTCAACGCCAATTTCTACAGCGACGTCTGGACACCCGATTACCTCGAGCCTCTGGACAATGGCGCCACGCATACGCCGGACCGGATCATCCTGGCGTGGAGCAGCTTTGCCTGGGACAGCAATCGCGGTGACCTGATCATCTACGGCGGCGGTCACGCCAATTACTCGGGCAACGACGTCTATCGCTGGCGCTCGAGCGATCTCCGGTGGCAGCGAGCCGCCCTGCCCAGCGAGATCACGGCCGCCGATCCGGTGATCGGCAACACCGCCGTCGACGGCGTGTACAACGCGCCGATCTCGGCCCACACCTACGACAACAACATCTTCCTGCCGATTGTCGACCGATTCATGACCTGGGGCGGCGCGTCGTACGATAACGGCCAGCCCTACCTGACCTGGCTGGAGAGCGATCCCACGCAATCGCGCCTGACCGGGCCTTACCTGTTCGATCCGAACCGGGCCGACGGCAACAAGGTCGGCGGGACGACCGGCTCGAACGTCAAGCGCGTCGACCCGACATCGATCGCGGGCGGCCAGATGTGGCAGAACCGCGATATCAACAGGAACATCGCGACGCAGGCGCTGCCCGGAACGCACGTCAATGGTTGCACCGGCTACGCCTCGGAAGGCGGCCACGACATCGTTTACACGGCCTCGTCCGGCCGCTTTTCGACCAGCCTCAATCTTTATCGCTACCAGGTGACCGACGTCGCCAATCCGACGCTCGACCAGAGCACCCAAGTCGGCGTGTTCTCCGTCGGCGTCACCGGACAGACGACCTGCGGGTACGATCCGGCACGGAAGGTTTTTGTCCGCACGGGCAACAACTCGGTGCCATTCCAGTTCTGGGACCTGACGACGCCCGGCCCGACCAACCCGGACCGCAGCGTGCAGATCGATTCGACGATCGCGAGCCTGCAGACGTGGCTCACCGCGCAGAATCTGAACATCCAGAATTGCGCGATCGAATTCGATCCCGTGCGGGGCGTCTTCCCGCTCTGGTGCGGGGCCGGCCCGATCTGGGAGCTGCACGAACCGCCGTCGGCCAATACGACGTCCGGCTGGACGGTCACGCAGCGGACGCCCTCGTCCGCCGTGCCGCCGGGCGATATCGGCGTAGGCATCATGGGTAAATGGCACTACGCGTCGTATTACGACGTTTTCGTCGGCCTCGAGGACAGATACGAAGGCGAGGTTTGGATCTACAAACCGGTAGGCTGGGTGCAGCCCAACCCCCCGGGCAACGCGCTGCCGACCGTAACCATCACGTCGCCGGCGAACGGGATCACCGTCGCTCCGGCGACGCCGATCAGCCTTACCGCGAACGCGTCCGACTCCGACGGCAGCATTGCGCGCGTCGAGTACTACGCCAACGGCGTCAAGCTCGGTCAGGCGACCGTTGCCCCGTATTCGGTGCCCTGGACGCCGATACTGGTCGGCTCGTACGCGATCGTGGCGATCGCCGTCGACAACGTCGGCGGCATGACGCTTTCGCCGGTCGTCAATCTCGCAGTCAACGCGACGCTGACCACGATCACCCTGCAGCGCGGTCGCAATGGCTACGCGGGGGCGAGCGACACATTCCTCGATAACGGGGCACGGACCACCGTTCATGGCGCTTCGGATCCGCTCTACCTCGACCCACTGAACTACAACCCACTGGTCCGTTTCGCCATCTATCAATCGGAGGGAGGGCCGATTCCCGATGGCGCGATAGTCCAGTCGGCGACGCTCAAGCTATACAAGCAGTTCTACGACGACGACCTGCAATTGAATGCGCTGTTGAAGCCGTGGGTCGAGGGGCAGGCGACGTGGACGATCGCTCAGACCGGGAGCGCCTGGAGCGTTGGCGGTGCCGCAGGGGTGGGGACCGACTACGTGGCAACTGCCGACGCGCTGGTTACCCCGAGCTTCAATCCGGGCTGGGTCACATTCGATGTGACTGCCCGCGCGCGCCAATGGGCGAACAACGCCAGCGCCAACTATGGCTGGAGGTTGAGCCAGTCGGGCGGAGGCTCGAATCCGAAACAGTTTTCGGCCAGCGAGTTTCTGTCCGATCCGACGCTGCGGCCGATGCTCACCATCGTCTACTCGGGCGGGAGTTCGAATGTTCCGCCGACCGTATCCCTGGCCTCGCCGGCAAACGGCGCCACGACATCTCTCGGCGGCAGCTTCACTCTGACCGCAAGCGCTTCCGACAGCGATGGAACGGTGGCCAAGGTCGAGTACTACGCCGGGGCGCTGAAGATCGGACAGGCCACCGCTTCGCCTTACACCGTCCTGTGGACCCCGAGTGCCGCCGGGACCTATGTGCTGACCGCCGTCGCCACCGATAACGGCGCGTCGACCGCGACTTCCAGTCCGGCGACCGTGACGGTGACCGCAGTCAGCGGGAACACGGTCGTCCTGCAGCGTGGCCTCGGCGGCTACGCAGGCGTCAGCGACACCTTCCTCGACAAAAATCTTCGGACCACGGTTCGCGGGGCGACGAATCCGTTGTACCTGAGCAGCAACACCTACACGCCGCTGATCCGTTTCGCCGTTTTCCAGGCCGAAGGGGGCCCGGTCCCCAATGGCGCGACGGTCCAGTCGGCCACACTGCAGCTGTACAAGCAATACTATGACGACACGGTCCGCTTGAATGCGCTGCTCGAGCCCTGGGTCGAGAGCCAGGCGACCTGGCTGCTGAGTCAAGCGGGCGTGCCTTGGACTTCGGCCGGCGCCAGCGGCGTGGACACCGATTACCGCAGCAGCGCGGATGCCGTCGTCTCGGTGCCTTTTAATCCGGGCTGGGTCGCCTTCGATGTGGGCGCGCGAGTCCAGCAATGGGCGGTCAACCCGATTACGAACTACGGCTGGCGCCTCGGCTCGACCGGCAGTCCGGTCAACCCCAAGACTTTCAATTCCAGCGAATACGCGACCGATGCGACGCTGCGTCCAAAGCTGACCATCGTGTATTCGGGCGGCGGCGGCGGCAACATCCCGCCGGCGGTCACGCTGCTGACTCCGGCAAACGGCGCCACGACGCTCCTCGGCAGCGGCTTCACGCTCACCGCCGATGCGAGCGACGTCGACGGCACGGTGGCCAAGGTCGAGTACTACGCCGACGCGCAGAAAATCGGACTGGCGACGGTCACGCCGTACACGGTGACGTGGACACCGGCCGCAGCGGGGACCTACGTGCTGACGGCGGTGGCGACCGACAACGCCCTGGGGACGACGACTTCCAATGCCGCGACGGTCACCGTAACGTCGGGAGCCACGACCGCCGTGCTGCGCCGCGGGCTGAATGGATACAGCGGCGTAAGCGACACGTTCCTCGACAGGAATCTGCCGACAACGGTGCGCGGAAGCTTCAACCCGCTGTATCTCGACAGCGCCAACTACACGCCGCTGATCCGCTTCGCCGTCTTCCAGTCGGAGGGGGGCCCGGTGCCCAACGGAGTCACCATCCAGTCGGCCACCCTGCAACTGTACAAGCAGTACTACGATGACACGGTCCGCTTGAACGCGCTGCTCAAGCCCTGGATCGAAAACCAGGCGACCTGGCAACTCAGCCAGACCGGCGTACCGTGGAACGCGCTTGGCGCATCGGGCGCGGGCACCGATTACAGCAGCAGCGCCGATGCGGCGATATCGGTGCCGTTCAACCCCGGGTGGGTGAGTTTCGACGTGAGCACCCGAGTGCGTCAGTGGGCCACCAACAGCACCACCAACTTCGGTTGGCGGCTCGGATCCACGGCCGGTGCGGTAAACGCCAAGACGTTCAACGCCAGCGAATACGCGACCGATCCGACACTGCGTCCGACGCTGACGATCGTCTATCAGTAAGCGCGTTGGGCTCAGCGCCCGCCAAATCGGCCAGGTGATCGCATGGCGTGCGCAGCGACCGCGCGCATCAGCTAGGAAGTTCGGACGAAATACGCCGGGCGATCGTAGGCCTGGATGATGCACACGCCACGAAGATTCGGCACGTATTGCATCCGGCCCCAGATTGCGATCAGGCCGGGCGCGGCGGAATGGCCGGACTGCGGCGGCGTGCCGGTCAGCGACAGGCGGTCCACGCGCCAGATCGCGCTGGAAATCCTGCTGATCGCGTACAGATAGCCGTCGTCCTGGTACAGCAGGAACTTGCGCAGGCCCCGATCGAACACTAGCCCCGCCGCGAAATAACCGCCGATGTTTATCGCGTCGGCGTAGCGCCCGTTGAATGAACCGACGGTTGCCGAACCGGTCGCGAGATCGATCGCCACCGGAGTGTTGGGCGCGCCGTAGTTGCCTATGCGCAGCAGGGTACCGCCGCCGGCAGGATCGATCGCGGCAGTCGCCCTGTCGACGTCGGTCCGCTCGGTCGTCCACACCATCGACCACCGGTCTGCCGCGCTGCTCCACTTGCTTACAGTGCTCGCACCCGATACGTAAACGTCCTCGGTCACCGGGTGTTTGCAAACCCAGTTGCCATCCCAGCCGCGTGGATTCGGGATCGGCGGATGCTTGCCCGGAGCTTCCCAGACGCCGGTATCGAGCGTGACTCCATCGACGACGTAAAACTTGCCGGTGTCCGAGTTCCAAGTTTGACCGCAACCGAACGCCATGAACTTGTTCTGGCGATCGATGAACTGCGGGGACCAGTAACTATGCCTCCCGGTCGGCGTGACGCCATCGTGCATGTAGGGAGTCGCGGGCCGGTTGCGGGGTATAACGTTGGCATGGTTGCTCGGCTTGACCCGGGTGCGCCACACCGGCGCGTCGTCCTCGAGTCGCAAACCGCGGACGTCGTTGCCGGCCCAGGCGCCGGCCCCGCCGCCGCCAAAGATCAGCATCTCGCTGCCTGCCGTCTTCAAGGCTCCGCCGCTGAAAGCGAGAATGCCGGAACGCGGATCGCCGAAGCCGATGTCGTGGCACTGCGCATCGGTCAGACCGGCCGCGATCTGCGGCGCGCAGTCCATCGTGGCGATCGCCGTGCCCGCGATGGCGGCGCACTCGTTGAGCAACAGCCCCTGCATCCAGCGCGGAGTCGTCACGCCGGCGGCGACGGCTCGCAGAAGGCGCGCGGACGAGCGCTCTTCGGCCGTTGCCTTCGCGTGCCAGCCGCACGCCGCCGCAAAGCCGAGCGGGGCTGCGCGCGATCCGGCGAGCGCGCCCAGCTGACGAAGGAACCGGCGCCGAGTCAAGAATCACCCCTCATTACGCTACAATATCGGCAATTTCCGGCTCTCGATCGAGTCCTGGAGAGGTCATGCAACGTCAATCCATCGTCAAGCAAATCCTGATTGGCGGGTTTTTCGGATTTCTCATCGCTTCGATCCACGCGCTCGGAGGATCGGATCCGGACCCGATATGGAGTCAGCACGGCATCAGCCGCCTGATCGAGGGCGCCGTCGGCGGCGCCCTGATCTACGTCGCCGCGCGTCGCGCACTGTCGAGAAAGAAATGACGGTTGCGACCATGCTTGCATAACAGACGGCTGCTCGCGAGCGCCATAGCAGGGCTGGTTGTCCACAGACCGGACCGTCTCGCGCACAAAAAGACAGCGCGAATCCGTCAGGAACTGCATGGTCAGTCACGGATGTGAGAGGAAGCTGAGTGGTTTCCAAGCAATCGCCGCGTCCCGGGCCCGGATTCGAACAAGAGTGGCAAGGGCGATTCATCGAATTCGCGAATCTCCGCGACGACGATGCCGGCATTGCGGGATGGTCGACGACCGGCCTCAGGGCGCGATTTCGTTTTTTCCAGGACGCCTGGCACGCCGTCGCGCCCGGGTCGCTGTACCTCGACATTGGTTGCGGCGCGGGCACCTATTCGAGATGGCTGGCTCAGCAGGGCCTGCGCGTCGTAGGTATTGACTATTCGCAACCGACCTTGCGCAAGGCTTTGGAGCGCACCGGGACTGGTGTCGCGTACTGTGCCGCTGACGCCGTGATGCTGCCGTTCGCAAGCGCTAGCGTCGATGGTGCGGTGTGCCTCGGCGTCCTGCAGGCTATCCGTGATTCGGAGACTCTCATCAATGAGCTTGCAAGGGTGATTCGCCACGGCGGCACGCTATGGATCGATGCATTAAACTATCACGGATTCGCCGGCTGGTGGGATCGTACGCGACGCAAACTCAAGGGAAAACCGCTGCGCGTCCGTTACGAATCGCAGTCGACGCTCACCGAGACACTGCTTTGCGCTGGATTCTCGCAACCAGCGCTCACGTGGCTGCCGCTGATGCCATCGCGCCTGCAATTGATCCAGCCCCTGTTCCACTCACTTCTGTCAAGGCGCCTGCTGCCAGGCGTGCCTGCCATTGCTTCTGCAGCCAGTCACTCCTTCCTTGTCCGCGCGCAACGGACGGCCAAAGCTCGGTAGCGCTCCAATATGACTTCCATCGGCAGCCTCTTGTCTTCGGCGCTGGTGAACAGCTGGGTGTGTCGGAAGCGACTATTTCACGATACCTGCATCCGCGCCCAAGACACGACCATCATCCAGCACCGCTCAAGCCACTTGCGCAGCTTTGGATGAATAGCGAGCGGCCTCGGTCCATTGTCATCAGAGACGCGAGCGTGATTTTCTCTCGGCTCGCATCCCTGTCCGATGGCTGCAACCTACACTGACAAGCCGACCAGAAAGATTCCAGCGCATATCAGCATGATGCCTGCGCCTCGCACAAGACTGATAGGTTCACCCAGGATCAGCCAGGCCGCCAGGATGACGGCGACGAATTGAAACGCCGCGAACGACTGGGCGACGTTCAGCGGAAGCTTCGTCAGGATCGACAGGTAAAAAATCGCGCTGAGTGCAAAAGTAGCCAGCCCGGCAGCGACTTTCCAGTTTATCAAGCTGAGCCATTCGCTTGCCCCGATGCGCGGCATGGTGGCCCCGGATTTCAGCAGAAGGTTCGCTGTAACCGTCAAGCTGATCATCAATATGAAAGATACTAGTATCCTCATTGCGCGATTCCATGGGCAGGCTTTTCGCCGACACCTACTGCGATCAATCCATTTCTTGCCATCCCCGGCAGGCGGGTCGTCCAGTCGTCCAATCGAGCGGCCAAGCGCGTCATCGCACGGATCCCCGGCATCAATCGCAAGCCACGGTTGAATACCAGAACATCGCTGTTCATCAGAAGACAATAGCCGAGGAAGCCAAAGGTCTTCCAGGTCCTTAGCCGAAAGCCCACATGCCGCAGTGGTGGCTCGGTCTCATTGAACAGGAGTGGCCGCTCGGTCTTGCTATCCAGGGTTGGCGACATTCTATAGATAACAGCGCGCAGCCAACGCCAAAGAAAGAAATCGCTCACGGGTTCCCTGAAGTAAAACCTGCCTCCAGGCTTGAGGATTCTGAAGATCTCGCGGAAAAGACCGACCCTGTCATTCACATGATGGATACCGCCGAAAACGAAGACGCTGTCGAACATTGCGTCCCGGACCGGTAGCATGGTCGCGTCACCTTGTACAAAAAAATAGTTAGAGGAAGGCAAGTTGCTTCGGGCCGCTTCCAGCATCGATAACGATATGTCGATTCCCATTCCCCTCCCTACTCTCGACCCGAGCAGCTGGAACGCTTCTCCGGCCCCGCAGCAGACTTCGGCGCAGTCACCCAGCTTTTGTTCGCCGACCTCGGCCAGAAATACGCGATCGAGGTACGCCATGTATTCTTGCGTATGGGGATAGCCGAGATTCTCGAGATACCGACTGGCGATGCGCTCATAATGCTCCTGTTGGCGACGTCCCTCGGCCGAACACTGCTCCTCGGCAAACATGGGGATTCCGCTGGCGCTCACGCGAAAACGCCGGGCCGTACGTTCGGAGACGAGGTAATCTTCCTGCTTTCGGACCAACTCGTCCGACAGAGGGCATTTGAGCATCTCAAGAAACGGTGGCGCTGCCATGATCGATCGCTTACTTGATCCTGCCGCCAAACTTCCACGAGTTCCCGTTTCGCATCACGATATAGGTGCTTTCCTGATCGACATTCCGGTAAGCTTTGAGCCACTCCTCAATGGTTTCCCTGCGTATGTACGTCGTCTTCGGTGTGACCAATTGGTCGAAGGCAACGTGCCGGAAGAAAGGAAAAGCCCGGTTGCTGATCCAGATGCTGTATTTGTAGAGCGGCAACCGGCCGACCCAGCGCTGATGCCTGAATCGGCTGATTGCCTTGGCATACAGGTAATAAGGAACTACGAGAGGCGTCGCCAAACAGTACTTGGTGGCCCACCAGGGAAGCCGGGAGGCGATCCTCCGGATCGGATCGACGAACGCGATGATAATGGAATTTCCCTCTCTGGCGTAAACCCAGCAATGGAAACGGCCTCCGACCTTCGTGTTGGCGACAACCGAGTCAAGACCGCGCTTCGGCTCCGTTAGATGGTGCAAGACGCCGATCGAATACACGAAGTCATAGCCCTCGGGCTTTCGAAACTCGGTCATATCGGCTTGAATCACGCGCCAGTTCGACGCGGCCGCGAGGCGGCCCAAATTTGTCCGGGCGGACCGCACTGACTCCCCCAGGTCCACTCCCTCAAGGACTGCAGGCGACCAATTCGCCATGTGGACAAGCAAGCTTCCGTTGCCGCATCCCAGCTCCAACACGGACTTTCCTGCCACATCCGCCTTCTCGACCGGATGGAGCCAGTCCTCGAACTGGTCTTGGGTGTACACCGAGCCCAGCGGCAAATTGTTCCATGAGCTGGCAAAGGCGTCGGCGGTTCTTTGATCGGAGGTCATGTCGTCAGGCAGTCACTGCGCGCATATGGGACTGCAGCACGATCCAGCACCAGAGAAAGAGGCGGTGATCCGCTTTACCGGCACGGTGCTCGCTCCATCTCCGGCTGACCCATGCCAGATCGAGATCGTTACAGCGAGGGGCAATTGCCGGCTCTTTCCAACTCTTGAGCCAGCGTGCCAACGGAACGCCGAATCCCTTCTTCTTGCGATAAATAATATCTGCCGGGAGGACACCCTCGAGTGACTTCTTAAGCAGATATTTGGTCACGCCGTGCCGCAATTTGTATTGATGAGGGACCCGGCGTGCGAAATCGACCAGGTCGTTGTCAAGGAACGGCGCCCGTACCTCCAACGAAACCATCATTGACGCACGATCTACCTTCGTCAGTATATTGCCCTGCAAATAGAACCGGGTGTAGAACTCAAGCGTGCGATCGGTCAGATTGTCGGCACTGGAACTCTCCCAGGCTGCAATCGCCTCCTCAAATACGTCTTCGTAACGCACCGGTTGTCGGAACAGTTCCTCCAGTTCGACAGGATCGAGCGAGCCCAGCCATACCGGGTTCCATGCGCGCGCGGGGTACGAGACGCCACGAAGGGCGCGCTTGATGCGGAACTCAAGGCTCATGTTGCGCTCGGAAGCCGGCATGAGGTCCGCCAGCGACCTGAGCCCGCCATGCAGCCAGCCGGGGACGTGTTTGGCATACCATTGAGCCGGGTTGAGCGCTTTGAAAGGATCGTAGCCCGCGAACAACTCGTCGCCGCCATCCCCACCCAGAGCTACGGTGACGTATTGCCTCGCAAATCGGCACAATAGATAGGTAGGAAGGATCGAGCTGTCCCCCATCGGCTCATCGAGCATCGACAAGACTTTCTCGGCCAGATCACCCACTGCTTCGAGCGACAGCATCTCGTGGTGGTGATCGCTTCCGAAACGTGCGGCCATCCGCTGGGCATACACGGACTCATCGAATGATTGCTCGGTGAAGCCGATTGAGAATGTCTTTATCTCTCGAGGAGGAACGTGTCTGGTGGCGAATGCAAGCACCGCACTCGAGTCGATTCCCCCGCTCAAAAAGATGCCCAGCGGCACGTCGCTGATCAGCCTTCGCTTTACCGCTTGGGATAGCAGTCCCCGCAACTGTTCTCCCCAGACATCTTCAGGCTTCGTCGGTGTCGCCTCAAACGGCTCAATGTTGAATTGCCAATACTGCGCCACCTGTAGCGCTTTCGACGCGATGTCATACGTCATCCAATGGCCGCCAGGCAGCTTGTAAACGCCGCGGTACAACGTCGCCGGCGCAGGAATGAACCCATACGCAAAATACTTCCGAAGATGTTTCTGATCGATAGTCCGGTCGACCTGAGGATGCTTTAGAAGCGCATTGAGCTCGGAGGCAAATGCAAAATAATCGGTTCCCGCGACGTAATATAGGGGCTTTTTTCCGAAACGATCGCGCGCCAGGAACAGCCTTTGTCGCGAGCGGTCGTAGATGGCAAATGCAAACATGCCGTTCAGCATCAGCGGCAAGCGGCTGCCCCACTCCTCGTACCCGTGCACCAATACTTCGGTGTCGGAGTGATCGGACCGGAAGACATGCCCTCGTGACATCAGGTCGCGTCTGAGCTCAACGTGGTTGTATATTTCGCCGTTGAAGATGACACAGACCCGGCCATCCTCATTCCACATCGGCTGCTCCCCGCCTCCGATGTCGAGAATGGCGAGCCGTCGATGCGCGAGGAACACGCCCTCCCCTTCGTCGATGTATTGACCCGCGCCGTCCGGTCCCCGGTGGACCAGCGCGTTGCCCATCGCTTGAAGGTCGTGGACGCCGCCCGTGCCGATGAAGCCCGCAATGCCGCACATTTCTGCTTCTTCCGCTCTTTAGCGATCCAGATTGATCGTTTCCTTGACCAGATAGACCTGCTTGCCCTGAGATTCGTAATAGGTGCGCATGATAATCTCCGCGATGAGGCCCATCAGAATGCTCATCACACCCGTGATGAACGCAAGGACTACCAGGAGTGGCAGCGGGGTCGAGATGAACGAGACATGTTCGACAAATTTGAGATAAAGCGCACCCAGGCCGGAGAGCAGCGAGACGGCGACACTAACCAGGCCGAAGCCGCCAAAGACGTAAATGGGTTTGTTGGCATAGTTCGCCAGGAATTTGACCACGATCAGGTCCAGCACGACCTTCACGACGCGCTCGAGACCGTACTTCGAGTGCCCATGGAGGCGCGGAAAGTGATTGACGGTAATTTCCGTGACTCTGCCCCCTTGCCAGCTTGCGTAAATGGGAATGAATCGATGCATCTCACCGTATAGCTTCACGCCTGTGAGCACATCCCTGCGGTATGCCTTGAGCGAGCACCCGTAGTCGTGTAGCCGAACGCCCGAAATGCGGGAGATCAGCCAGTTCGCCACCCGTGACGGCAAATTCCGTTTGAGAGTCCCATCCTGGCGGTCGTGCCGCCACCCGGAGACCACGTCGTAGCCCTCCGCAAGCTTACTCAACAAGCGCGGAATATCGGCAGGGTCGTTTTGAAGATCGCCGTCGAGCGGAATGATGATATCGCCGGAAGCAAAATCAAATCCGGCCATCATCGCCGCAGTCTGGCCGAAATTGCGCCGGAAATTAACGACCTTGTACCGCGAATCCTTTGCCGCGATGGCTCTCAGGTTGGCGTCGGTCGAATCGGTGCTGCCGTCGTTGATCAGAATGACCTCATAGTCGACCCCGATGTCATGCAGCGCCGCGGTCAGACGCTCATGCAACGGCAGCACATTGTCCTGCTCGTTATAAACCGGGATGATTATCGATAGCATTTTTGCGCTTGCCGAGTAAGTGGAAGAAATCGCGCCGCGCAGCTGCGAGCGCTAAGGCGCATTCCAGGTGGCGACGTTCAACGACGCGACGAGACGGTCTGGACCTGCGGCCTATGGGCGACCAGAGCGGCAAGCACCGATAACGTTCCCATCAACGGCATGTGGTGCCGGGAACCACTCTGAAAAATACTGTCGATGGCCACGACATAGAACAGACTGAGCATGAGCAGCAGGATATCCGGGGACAGAGCGCCGCGGTCGCGCCAGTGGACGATCACTGCAGCAAGGATCAGGAACATGATCACCATCCAGTACGCGTTTGAGATCCCTTTGGCAATCAAATAAACGAGCCCTTCTCGCCGCCCACCTACTTTGACGCCCCAATAGGCACCGTCGCTGTCTTCCCCCAGCACCTGCACTTGCCGGTTGACCGTCAATCCGAGAAATCCGCCTGGATGCTGGGCTATCCACTCCAGCCCCCACCGATAGCCCATCTTCGATCGCGTCACCTCATCGAATGGGTCCAGACTGCGCTCGTATACAGGCACATGGCTTCCCGTGGCAAGACCATTGTTGGCGCTGTAGAAGCCTTCGCCGCCAGCGGTGGAGATCGGAACCACTGCGCCGAGAACCAGATAGTTCCGGATCGACCATGGCAGTATCACCACGCACATTGCGGCGATGACGATCCCGATTCTGACCGTGAGTTTTCGCGCGCTCGCACGCCGCGTGAATTCGTAGAAAACCAAGGCCGACGGAAACAGGATAAGCGATGGTTGCGTCAAACTGGCGGCGCCCAGCAGACCACCGGTCGCCGCCAGCAGCCAGAATGATTCTGCGGAATTGGCGATACGGCGCGCCATCACGTAGGCAAGGATACCGGCCGTGAGCATCGGCAGGATCAGCAGCTCCTTCTTTGCCAACCCGGTGCACATGATGTCGTTGGGCCAGAAGAGAAGGATCAGCGTAGCGACGCGCGAGACGCCCTCCCCTGCTACGACGCAGGCCAGCTTGTAGACCGAAAGCGTAGCAAGCGCGTAGAGAAGCAGGTTCGCAAGGGGGATAACCCATGGATGATCGCCGAATACGAATAAATTTGCCGCCAAAAAGAATGGCAGGCCGGGCGGCCAATTGCTGTAAGCCTCGCCATCGAAATAGGGTTCGCCTGCAATCAATTTCTTCGCCAGCACAACGTACGTAGCATGATCGGACGTTTGCACGGTCGGGAAGTACCAAACCCACGCGAGTCGAATGAGGATGCCCGATCCGATCACCAGCAACAGCCATTTCCGTCGGCCGATCTGAGCGAAAACATTCGCAGCGTCTTGTACAAGGCGGGCTAGGGGCGCCTGAAAGCGCCAACAAAGCCAAGCCAACGCCGCCGCAACCAATACACTGACCAGGTTGGCTAGGAGTTGGAACTGCCCGGGCAGCGAGAGCTCCAATACTTTCCGGGGCACGCTGAACATTGCGTATACGACAACGATGCCGCACGTCAGCCAGAGAATGCTTACCAGCCTGCCAGGGGCCATCGAATCCCTGTCGCAAGCCGGTTCCGTCGTATGCTGAGAAGGAAGAATTGCCATCTCATTGAGCGCCGCACGCGGACGCTTGCTCAGATCAGGGTCGCATCATCGCAGTCTTCTCGCGGGAAGTCCACGGTCTGGACAGCGAGGGACTGCAAAAAGACGCGTCATCATCTGAGCGGGTTGTGCCGATTGCCCTCTGTGCGCTACGATTCTTGGGCGACGTGCCACGGAATACAGCTGGCTTCGACGAAACTTTTCGCCCGGCGTCCCGCGAATCGACAGTCATTTCGCTGATGGGATTTCGTTTCGTTGCTCGAAGTGCCTTATCGGGACCAACATGACCAGGATGGCGGAACGGTTGCTTGAGCGCTACTACGGCAACGACGAACACCCGTACCGCACACTCGAGCTGGAAGTCGACCAGCAGATCCGGCCTGAAAATACTCTCCTGGATGCAGGATGCGGACGCACCGCTCCGGTTCTGCGCAAGTATCATGGCAGGGTGCGGCGTCTGATTGGCGTCGATCTTGTCGAGTTCGATACCCAGATCGACGGCATCGAGTTGCTTAACAACGATCTGGGCCGGATCGCGCTGGAAGATGGATCCGTGGATATCGTTATGTGCCGCAGCGTGATGGAGCATGTCGAAGATCCGCGGGCTGTTCATCGCGAGATCTATCGCATTCTCAAGCCGGGGGGGCGCTTCATCTACCTGACTGCCAATCTTTGGGATTACGCCGCACTGATCGCCAGGATTGTGCCTAACAGGTTCCATCCCTGGATCGTGGCGAGAACCGAAGGACGCAAGGAAGAGGACGTCTTTCCGATACAGTATCGTACGAATACGTACGGGGCGGTTCGGAAGTGGGCGGCAAGCGCCGGTTTCGAGATTGTAACTTTTCGCTACCTCAGCCAATATCCAAGCTATTTCATGTTCAATGGATTTTTGTTCCTGTTGGCCACCGCCTACGAAAAACTTTTGCGCCGCTTCGACGCATTGGGATTTCTGCGTGGCTGGATATTCGTGATACTGCGAAAGCCGTGAACGATCGCGGCATAGATTCGTGGCGGCTCCGCTTGGTATGTATGGCGGCATGCACGCTGCTCGTCGCGTCCGCTTCGCCAGTCGCGACTGCCCAGACCACGAGCCTGTTCGACGGTGTGGACGGCGCAAGCTGCGACTATTTCAATATGGGTGCTCGGATCCGCTGGCGGCATCGCTTGGGCGATTGGAAGGACTTGGACGGCACTGTTCAGGGCAGTCGCCCCTTTGCGCAGGCGGTGGTTCTCGCCACCGATGCCAATCGCATCGTGACGTGGGACGTGACCGGTCTGGTACATGGCTGGCTCGCGGGCGAGTATGCAAACTATGGAATGGCCATCGTCAACCTGAAAGCGCCAGGAGCAGATGGGGCTGTATTTCACAGCCGCGAAACGCCGGATGCGAGCGCTCGACCACGCCTGGTCCTCATGCTCTCGAATGGCGCCACCCGGCGTGTCGCGCCTAGCGCGGATGCGACAGTCGATTGCTCGACTTTTCGCTCGCTCGGCACCCTGCCGACCTTGACCGCAGGTATCGGACACAGCGTGGTCGTCCAATTCGATCTGGCGGAATTCAAGGGAACTCAAGTATCCAAGGCGACGCTCGAGCTCGCGGCCACGGCGCGACAGTATGGAAATACCTCGCTCGGCATCTTCCGCGTCGATCCGCCGCTTCCCGACCCGAAACCCAATGAGCGGCCCGGCGTCGGTATCGCCGCGCGATATACGCGCGATCGGGGCATCGACAAGGATCCTTATGTGATCATGGCCACTGGCTTTGACTCGGCGTTCTGGCGAGGAGACTGGAGCTATGTCAGTCTGCGGAGCGTCGTAGAACGCGTCGACAGTGCGCCGAAACTCGGCTTCCAGCCACTCAGCGATCATGCATTGCAGGTCGAGATCCCAGCGGGCGAGAACCTTGGACTCGACATGGGTTATAAGTTTGCGGACAAGCTGGGGCACGAACCCGAGGAAGTTTATTTCCGCTATTACCTCCGACTGGCGAACGACTGGAAACCGAGCCCGGATGGCGGCAAGCTGCCGGGCATCAGCGCAACCTATGGTCACACGGGCTGGGGCGGTCGCAAGGCGGATGGGAGCACGGGTTGGTCGATGCGCGGCAGCTTCTCCCGCGTTCCGGATCGAAATAGCCCCTATCACGACCTGACTCCGATCGGCACCTACGCCTACCACGCCGACATGGAAGAGGACTTCGGCGATACGTGGGATTGGTCAAGCGACGGTCGAGCCCTGCTGGCGCGCAACCGGTGGTATTGCATCGAACAGTACTTCAAGGTCAATCAGCCCGGCCGAACGGACGGGATTTTGCGCGCCTGGGTTGACGGGTTGCCTGTCTACGAAAGAACTGGGATTCGGGTTCGCGACATACCCTCGATCAAGATCGAGCAGATCTGGATGAACGTCTATTACGGCGGCCCATCCCCATCACCTGCCGAGCTCCATCTTTTCATCGATAATGTCGTGATCGCACGGAAGTATATCGGGCCGATCACACCATAGGCCGGCGGCTGTGCGCAGTTCGCACTGTGCTAGCATTGTCCAATATCATTCGATCAGATGGCGCTTTCTCAGCCACCCTAGCGGTCCAATGGATATCTCTGCCGTGCTTCGGCGAAAACCATGCTGGCGCACTCCGGCGGCGACAGCGATCGTGCTCGCCATTACGATTGCATGCGCGCCGGCAGTCTGCGCACAGAAGGCCGACAATGACTACTATACCAACACCGATGCTGCCTTGCTGCGCTCGGTCGAGAAGTATCACGTGATCCGGGCGGAGGATGAAATACGAAGCAAGTATTACGCCCCGGCCCGGGCGGACCTCGACTTCGCATTGCGCTACTTTCCGAATCACCCTCGCGGCCTGCTGCTGTTGGTGCAGCTCTGCTCGGAGTACAAACAGCAAGGCTGCGATCTCGATCTGATCTTCGAGAGAGCGATCGCCGTTAATCCCAATGCAGTGGGCACTTATATTACCCAGGGCGTATACCTGCACCGCGTCAAGCGTTATTCAGACGCGGTCAAGAGCTATCAGCGCGCACTGGAGCTCGATCATGATTCCATGAATGCACACTATAATATCGCGCTTGCATACCTCGAGCTGAAGGAATACGACCGCGCGAACGAGCACGCGCAGCGTGCTTATGCCCTGGGAGCTCCCGTGCCGGGGCTGCGTGAGCGATTAAAGCACCTTGGTCGATGGCGGCCGGCTGAGGAAACACCGGCGTCTCCGCGCGCCGCCGCGCCCACCGGATCCGATATGAATCCGGCGGTGGCAGCGCCCGCAGAAAAACAGCCCAATTGACCGGGACGCCGTGAACCTGCCGGACCGCTGAGCGACAGGGAGGCCGATTGGCAAGCAACAATTCACTGATGCAATGGTCAGCACCGCAATGCGCCGACTTTGGGCGAGTGATTCAGTGCACGCACCATCGTTTGCACGAGTCCGATTTGTTTTCGGATGAATCGCTTGCTCAACTGCTGGACCATTACCCGCGCAAGCTCCTGCAGGCGTTCACGATGGGAACCGATGCGACCAAACGCGACGATTGGGCGCCCGTCGAGATCGGTGCTCTATCGGGCCGGGACCTGCTTGCTGCCGTAAAGCGGGGCCGCTTGTGGCTGAACATATTGCGCGTTCAGGAGGCCGACGCGCGACTTAAGGACGTCATGGATCGTATGTACGCGCAACTTGCCACAGACTGCCCGCACTTCGTGCCATTGCGCTATTCCGGGACACTTCTCGTCTCGTCTCCCAAGGCGCAGGTCTACTACCATGTGGATGGCCCCCCCAACCTGCTCTGGCATATTCGCGGCAGCAAGCGGATCTATGTCTACCCGGCCGAAGATCGCAGGCTTGTGCCGCTGCCAGTCATGGAGGATATTTTCGCCTCTGTGGCCGACGAAGAGATGCCCTTCGATCCCGGTTTTGACGATCTTGCCGTGGTCTACGATCTGAAGCCGGGCGATGTCGCGTCCTGGCCTCACAACTCACCGCATCGCGTAGTCAACACCGACGGGCTCAATGTGTCCTTGTCCACCAATCACTGGACGCGAGAAAGCGAGCATCGAAAGCTGGTCTATGTCGCCAATCGCTTCTTTCGCCGCAGAGTCGGCTTTCCCATGACCTCGACCAGGGAAGACGGCATTTGGGCAAAAGGGAAGTGCTTGGCGTACCTGGTTTGCCGCCGTCTCGGCTTCGACAAGACGAAGCCCAGCTTCCAGTACAAAGCGAAGTACCGCGTCGATCCGAATGCTCCACTCGGCGTCGCTCCGCTCAGCGAGCCCGCGCGTACGTCCTTTGCGGTCTAGGCGGAATCGCGCGTTGGCATGGCTGCCTCACACCACGACAGGGTGCGCGTTGCGACGATTGAGCAGTAGACGCAGCGCGAAGCGCGCGGGGCGGCGATCCCAGGGAGTAAAGCGCGGCAATTGAAACAGGTCGCTGTCCCTTGACGCGACACCCCATGCTGTCGAAACAGCCGCACCGAACCCCGCGTCGTGGACCATGCGCACGTGCTCGGCCGTATAGTCTTGGCCAGGTTTGCCGTTCGGGTAAGCAAACAAAGATACGGGCTCGTTGAGAATGCCTGCCAGGCACTCGCGACTTTCGTTGATTTCGCGGCGTGCGTCGGCAGACGACAGTCGCGTCAGAATGGGATGGGTTGCGGTGTGCGCTCCGATCTCCATGCCTGACGTGCGCAACGCACGAACGTCGTCGTCACGCATCATCAGGTCGCGCGGTAGCGGATTGCCGGACAGGGCTTCGATTTCCGCGACTTTCGTCCTGCGCTCTTCGCTGCCAAGGTGTTTCAGCGCGGCCAGGATTTCCCTGATCGCCTTCCGGCGCAGTTCCGGGGTGGAAAGCCGAACAACGCCGATCCCGAATGACTTGAGGTCGACCTCCGGCAGGGTGCTCGCGCGGATCGACTCGACGACCGTATCATTCCACATCCGGCCTCCGTTCAGGTAGCCGGTCGCGATGAAGAAGGTCGCGGGAACGCCGTGCCGACGCAGGATCGGCAGCGCGACATCGGCGTTGTCTCTATATCCGTCATCGAAGGTCACGCATGCGGCGTGGGCGGGCAGGGTTCCCCTGCGCAGGCGCTCGACTCCCTCGCCGAGTGGCAGCGGCGTGAAAAATCGGGAAAGTGCGCGCATCTGACCGTCGAATTCGGACGCTATCGGATCCCAGTCGTTGAGCGGATCCCCACGCTCGAGCACGCGGTGATAGAGAAGAATGGAAAGGCGTGAACGATCGCCAGGCACGGCGAACGCGCCAACCGTGCGCAACAATGTCCAGGCGCGGGAGCGCGCGGCCTCGCTCGCAGCGGTAGACGCAGCGGAGCGCCTCCAGACAGAAGAGAAACTCAATTCAGCGTCTCCCGGCGGATCGTCCGATTCCCTGAGCCAGGCGCATCGGGCCGATCGCAGCCGGACGCTTCGCTTCCGCCGGATGTTGGCCCACCGCTCTTTGCACAACCGTCCAGGTCAAAACCAGCAGCGCCACCAAAATGTAGGGAAAATCCCAGTAGGCCAGGCTGAGGAATGCGCCGCCCACCCAATAGCCGATGCTGCTTACCTGAATCATCGCTGCCAGATACCCCGCCCACCCATAGCCTTCGACACCCCGCGTCGCGCGGATGATCTTGTTCGCCAGCAGCCATGCGGATATCCAGAAAGCGACAAACAGGGTCAGGCCGACGAATCCATGCTCAGCCAGAATCGAGATCCAGATGCTGTGCGCGTCCCATACCCGGGTTGGATCGGGCGCCCATTTCGTGAACGCAGCCTGCTGGAATGACTGAAATCCACCGCCAACGATTGGTTTCGCCTGGGCCATGTTCCAGCCGAACTGCCAGGAATTCAGTCGTGCCGTCGCCGAGCTGTCCTGGTCATACGTCTCGATCGTGCCCATTCGATCCCACCATGCGTCGGGCATGAACGCGAGAAACGCCGGCACCAGGACGACAAGGAGGCCACCTACGACAAACTTCCTGTTGCCTTTCAGCCAGAACCACAACCCCATCGCAAACAGCGCCAGGAACCCGCCACGCGAGTACGAGCCCAGGACCGCGATAAACATCAGCGCCATGCTGATGCCCAGCGCCCACTTCAAAGCACGATGCCGTGACTGTATCTGCAGCCATCGCATCAACGGAAGCGTCATCGTGAGCGCAAGCGATATCTCGGTGTTGCCGGCGATGAAACCGCCATCAGGACCAAGCACCATGCCGCCCCCGCCATTGAGGATCGTATAAACACCGCCCTTGATGCCAAAGTATGCGATCGACAGGGTGCTCACCCACACCAGCGCCGTTATGCGCTCGCGCGACTGCATGACGAGGATCGTAAGGAAGATGAAGAGCTGGATCTTCGCCACTTTACTCAGCTGCCGCCATGCATCGTCGGGAAAGAGCGCATAAATCGTTGTCACCAACATCCATGCATTCAAGGCGAGCAAGAGGACGACCGGTAGTCGCATCGGCAATGACTTCGGCTCTTTTGACAAAACGATGGCGATGATGGTGACTATTCCGATGATTTCGGCATAAGGGAAGTTGTAGGCAAAGCCGAACGTGAGCTTATGCGGATTCATCAGCCCGACCCACGTCCATAGCAGAATGCCGAACCACGGACGCGCGAATGCGAAGGGCAACAGACTGAAAATGACGGCGGTTAGGGCGATGTCTCTCATGATCGAGGATTCGCGGATGCTTGCGACTGCGCGCGCCCGATATCAGCGCATCGTCGCGGACGCGGGGCGCCTGTAACGCCGCCGCTCCGATTCCGGGGCATTCATATTATCATCAGGTGGAATAGCGAAGGGAGAGCCTGTCTGCCCGATCGGCGCGCAATCGCACGCTCAATGAAGTCTACAGGCGCACTACTTGCAAGGGAAATGATGGCGAGTCCTCGCTCCGTTATCGACGAGACATCACGTTCGGAGACTGTGGCTGCACGCGGGACCGGCGGACAGGATCACGGCGGGCTGTTCTATCGGATAATCGCGCCCGGACCCGATGAGGCGGTTCTCGAGATCGGGGCGCCATTCGTCAGGAACTGGTTTTCCAACGTCGTGACCGGCGACCTGCGCTCGCTGCGGCGAGCGCAGCCACTCGGACCGCGTTTCGCCCTGGTGATCCTGCACTCGACACTCGGCGGCTGCACTTCGATCGTCGAAGCTTTTACCGCGGCACACAGCGTGCTCGAACCAGGCGGCATCGTGGCCGTTGCCGGGCTCAACCGGCTCAGAAGGCCGGTAGCACGCAATTCGGATGCTACAGTCCCACGGGCCTCCGCATGGGGTTACCGGCGAGCAGCGATGCAGGCAGGTTTTGCGCAAGTGGACCTCTATGTTGTCCAGCCTGACATCGATCGGCCGGCTTATGCGATCTCCATGGCGCCGGTCAGTGCCCGGGCGTTTTTTCGTCACGAGTTCATGGCTCGAAAGACGTCGGGCAGGGATCGCCTGCCGATCGCACGAGCGCTGCTCGCTAAACTGAACCTGGCGCCGTATTTGCAGCCGTTCCTGGTCGCGGTCGGCACCAAATGAGAGAAGCTGCGCGGCGCGCGCTGTGCGAGGTTGGCGTTCTGAAGGATCACGAGCCGTTTCCCCCGTTCACCGTGCGCATGAGCGGCAATCTCACCTTTCTCGTCTACCCGGCTGGCAGCGCGTTCTACCTGGTCAAGGTAGGGCTGCAAAACGACCTGCGACGCGAGTTCGACGGATTCTCGGCGGGTCACGCTGCGTTTCCACACGGCGTACCGCGCCCCTTGACATTGTCGCGACACCGCTCCTTTCCGACGCTCGTGACCACGGGGATCCGGCTCGCGCCCCTCGGACCGCTGAGCATGCGGGCGCCGCAGCGGGGCCTGCGGCAAAGCCTTGCCGTTTTCTTTGCCACGGCCAACCTCGCCTTCAGGATCAACGCGACGGTGGCGCATTCGCGGCGCATCCGCGAGGCATTCGAGAATCTGCCGGTCACGCCGCGGACGTCGTGGGAGCGCTACTTCAACTCGATTGCGACCGACGTGGACCGCCTGCCCGCCGTGCGGCAGCACGGCGATTTCTCGGTCAACAACCTTGGGATGCACGGCGACGACCTGGTAATAATCGACTGGGAGGATTATGGCCGCGAATGCCTCCCTGGTTACGATCTTGCGCTGCTGCTGCTTGCCCTGAACGATTTCAGCGTCGCGCGCGTCCGCGAAAACACGCTGGACGGCGCAGTCCATGCATGGATCCTCAAGGCCGGCAGCGAGGGCACCGGCATAGCGCCGGCCCTGTTCATCAGGCTCCTCCCGGCGTATCTCGTGCTCACCCTGCGCATGAAAACTGAAATGGCGTACGGACCCGAGCTGCGCTCGCGCGTGATCAATGCGCTGGCGGAATCGCTTCTTGGAGACTTCGCACCCGCCGACGGCGAGCGCTCATGACCAGCGTGCGCCGGGCGCTGGCGATCGCCATGGCGGAGAACCAGTTGACGTTTGCGCTGCAGTTCGTCACCGCGGTCATCGTCGCCCGGCTGCTGACGCCCGACGAGATCGGCGTATATTCCATCGCGGTGATCACGCTGTCCGCCGCACACGTGATCAGGGATTTCGGCGTTGTCGCCTACCTCGTCAAAGAGGCCGATCTTTCGATTGTAAAAGTACGCGCGGCGTCCGCGATTTCGTTCGGCATCTCGTGGACACTCGCCGCGTTGATAGGCCTTGCGAGCTTTCCGCTCGCCAGGTTCTACAACGAGCCGCGGCTGCTGCACCTTACCTGGGTGCTGGCCCTGAATTTCGTGATGATTCCGTTCGGCGCAATTTCGATGGCCGTCCTGCGCCGCGAGTTGCAGATGGGCCGCATCTTCACCATCCGGGTGGGGAGCGCGCTTGCCAGCGCGACAACCGTCGTTGCGCTGGCGGCGCTTGGAGTGGGGCCGATGAGCCTCGCCATCGGGAACACGGTCAATACGGCGGCGACGATGCTCGGCGCGCGCATCTTCCGGCCGGCCTGGTTGCCGCTGCTACCATCTCTGCGCGGCGTGCGCAAGATTCTCACCTTTTCCGGGCAGTCGCTGACGTCGAATCTGCTCTTCGAAGCGTCGCGAGCCGCCCCGGACGCCATTCTGGGCAAAGTCGAGGGTCCGTCGGCCGTCGCGCTTTTTGGACGCGCGTCCGGTCTCGTCGACGTCTTCGCCCGATTCATGAGCCAGGCGATGTGGTCGGTGACGCTGCCGTTCTTCTCCAAAATCAAGCGCGAGGGGGGCGAGGTCGGACCGGCGCTGGCCCAGGCGCAGGCCTATTTCCTCGGTGTCGCGTGGCCATTCTATGCGGTGCTCGCTTTTTCGGCGCACCCGGTCATGCTCACGCTCTTCGGCGATCAGTGGGTGGCCTCGATTCCGGTGCTGCGCTGGATGACGGCTTTCGGCGCGGCGACCGCTACCACCCTGTTCGCCTCGACCGCGCTGATCGCCGCCAATCACGCCGCGCGCGAAGTAAGGATGACGGCGAAGGTGCACGTACTCCGCATCGGAATAGTCGCGGCGACGGCGCCTTTCGGCATCGTGCCGCTGGCAATGGGGCTTTCCGCCGCTTCGATCATCGAGATCGTCATCGTCGTTCTCGAGGTCCGGCGCACGCTGGCCATCGGGGTACGAGCCCTGGCCCGGATCTATGCGCAAGCGGCGTTCCTTACCGCCTGGAGCGCCCTGCCCGCCTTCGGCGTCGTTCTTGCAGATCGGATGGATGCGCTGCGGTTGCCGGGCCTGCTGGCGCTGGTCGCGGCGTCTGCCGTCGCCTGGCTGTCGGGACTATTCCTCGTCCGGCACCCGCTGGGACCGGAGGTGGCGAATCTGGCGCGGCGATTCGGGCCACGGCGCCGGTAGCCGCACGCCGCGACGAACCTGGCATTCGGGACCGTCGGCCTGGGCTTACGGTTTTCGCGCCACCAGGATGCAGTCGGGCGCGAACGGCGCCCACAACCGATGTCGAAACATCCGCTCGGCGATGCTTGCGCCGCGGCCTTGCAGCACGTCACTGGTCCGCATTCGGGCGCGAAGAACCCAGAAGGCTATCGGACGCACGGCGACGATGCGCAAACCGTGCTCGCGGAGGATGCGGGTGACCTTCCAGTAGGTCAGATCCATTCCATGCTCCGGCCCTGAGATGCCCTGCAGCAACGCACCTACGGCGTGCGGGTTGCGATGGCTGTTGATCACCAGATGGCCGCCGCTACGGAGCAGACCGGTTACGGCACGCAAAGCCGCAGTGCGCAATTCGTCCTGGGCATTGCCGAAAAAACGAAACGAGGTTACCAGGTCGAACTGCCCGAGGTCGAGCGCCTGCTTGGCGATGTCGGCGCAAATGAAGCGGGTGTCCGGACACTTCGCGCGCGCCGCGGCCAGCATGCTCTCCGAGATGTCGACCCCTACCGACTCTGCCACCATCGGGACGACGATCGAAGTGATGCGTCCGGTCCCGCAGGCGAAATCCAGGTATCGGCCGGTTCCATGCGTCAGGCGTGGAACGATCTCACGCAGATGATCGGCCTCGCATTTCGCCATATACGCGTCGAAAGGCTGCGCGGCGATCGTGGCGTCGTAAGTGTCGCCTTTGGCAAGATGAGTGTGTCGATAGTCCATAGGATGTCCTTGCCCCGTCAGGGGGTCGCGTGACTGACTACGTAACGAAACTTTCCGGAACGCTCGGGCTCGATGCGATCGACACGCTCGATGGCGACCTCTACGGCCGCGCCAAGTCGTGCCCGGAATCCGTCCCGGATACGCGCTTCCAGCGCCGACGGCCGATCGGCATCGGCGACGATCTTGACCAGTACGCGTTGCCGCGACTCCTGCACGATCTTGAATGACGTGATTTGCGGCAGATCGCGCAGGATGTAGATCAGCGCGAGCCCGTGCATGACGGTCCCGTCGGCCGCGATCACGAAATCGGTGCTTCGGCCCTGGATCTCCTCGAGCAATGGGAGACCGCGGCCGCAAGCGCATGCGCGCTGCGCGAGGCGGCCGATGTCGCCTGTGCGATATCGGATGAACGGAAAGTCGCGCGTCGCGAGATGAGTCACGACGATTTCGCCCGCCTCGCCGTCCTTTATCGGCTCGCCGCCGGGGCCGATGATCTCGACGATCAGGTCCTCCGCGCTGATATGCATTCCGCCCTGCGGGCATTCGTGCGCGATGAATCCGGCGTCGCGTCCTCCATAGCCATTGGCCACCCTGCAGCCGAACGCGGCCGCGATCAGGTCGCGCTGGTGATCGTAGAGCATTTCGGAGGTGACAAAGGCGACGCGGATGCCAAGATCGTCCAGACGCTGCCCTTGCGCTTTGGCGTGGGCCGCGACCTTGGCGAACGCCGACGGATACCCGAACAACATCCGTGGCCGGCGCGCCCGGATCTCGGCGACGAAACGGTCGAGGTTCGTCGGCGACATGTCGAACGCGGGCAGGAGCTTGGTCCGAAGCACAAGATCGCGCAGCAACCGCATTCGATCCTGCGCGCCGAGTTCGATCGGCGAGCCCCACAACACGACCTCGGGATCGCCTATGTCCACGCCCCACCAGCGCGTCGCCCGCCATTTGGCGGCAACGTCGTGGCTGACGCGCCCCTTCCCGATGTAAAACACCAGCGGCTCGCCGCTGGACCCGCCGGTATTGTAGCGTTGCAGCGCCGCCGCGTTGTCCGCTTTCAGCGCGTCGACGTTGGAACGTATCAGGGCTTTGGTCAGCAAAGGCAGTTTAGCGAGGTCGCCGATGTCTCGCACGGTCGACGGATCGAAGGCGGCCTCGCCCAATATGCGGCGGTAGTAGGGTACGTGCCTGCCGACGTCGACGAGCATCGCGCGCAGACGTTCGGCGCGGTGTGCGTCGAGCTGCGCCCGCGTCCACCACTGGCTGGTTTCAAGCCTGCGCAGCAGCGCGAGGCTCGAATGTCCTTTGACCCGCTCCTGCAGAGGGAACAGCGCGCCGGCGACCAGGCGCGTCCACGCGTCCCGGCGCGTATTCATGTCGCGCATTGAGGCAACGACGCGACGCCGATCGCGCGCGCATAGACGGCAAACAGCCGCGGCCGCACCTGCTCCCAGCTGTAGTGAGCCGCGCGTTGGCAACCCGCTTCAACCAGCGACCGCGCCAGGCTGTCTTCTTCAAACACACGCATCGCCGCTGCGGCCATCGCCGCGGGGTCGCGAGGCGGCACCATGACCGCA
The DNA here is from genome assembly GCA_036493675.1 of Casimicrobiaceae bacterium. GTDB lineage: Bacteria > Pseudomonadota > Gammaproteobacteria > Burkholderiales > Casimicrobiaceae > PALSA-1003. The sequence continues at coordinate 92,681 of DASXPJ010000035.1, read as the reverse complement.
TTCCATGCATCGGTCAGCAAATGCGGTATCCCGCCGACGTTGGTGGTGACGATCGGAACAGCGCTTGCCATCGCCTCGAGCAGCGAAATCGGCATGTTATCGGCCGTCGATGGATTGAGCAGCAGATCGGCGTTTCGATAAAGCTCGGAAATCTGCTCGTTGTCGATGCGCCCTGCAAAGCGCACGCTCGCCGCGATTCCAAGCGCCTCCGCCAGGCGCTGCAATTCGGCCAGCCGTGGTCCGGAACCCGCGACCGTCAGCATCGCATCGGGATACGCTTGCCGAATGACAACGAATGCGCGCATCGCGGTCGGGATATCGTAGATGTCCTCCAGGTTGCGGGTCACGATGATATGGCGGCCCGGCGAACGCTGCGGTGCCGGACGGAAGCGGGAAAGATCGACGATGTTGGGCACGATTTCCGCGGCGATGTCGAACTGTCCGAATACCTCCTGCAGAAAGCCTGACGGCACGATGACCGCAAAGGCGCGGCGCAGCGTTGGCCGAACCACCACGGCCTGCCGGCGCAGAAACCGTTGCGCTTCGCCACCCCGGTAATTGACTACCACAGGCACGCCTCGCAACCGTGCAATCCATACGGCCGGCGCCGCGCAAAGGTGCCAGGCCCAGCCGGAATTGGCCATCACGTGGAACAGGTCGGCGCGCCCGGCGCACCGCCATAGACGCAGCAGGTAAGGCGGCAGGCGGAACAGCGCACGAACACCGCGAAATTGCTCGACCCAGGCCGGACGATACGGAGCGTTGACCTGCACGATCTCGACCGCGATCGCCGCATCGGCGAGAAGGCCGGCAAGCTGGCGCGTCTGGTTCGCCATGCCGCCCGAAGGTGGCGGCAGCGGCCCGACCAGGCCGATCGAAATCCGTCTACCCGGATCCACTGGAGGCTCCGACACGCGCGGCGACGATCAGTTGCGCGGCAAGCATCGCCAGCAGCAGCAAGGCCAGTCCCGCGGCGACGACGAGTTGCCGACGCAGCATCCGCAGCTGCCTTACCTGGTGCGCGTTTTCGCTGGTCTCGACAATGCGGATGCGTGGCCTAACGCCGGCGATGCTCGCGGCGACCGGCGCAAGGCTTCTGGACAGCCGTCCCGCCATTCTGACCAGCGGATGCGCGTAAGAACTGAACACGGCGTTGCCCTGCAAAAGGTACCACTGATGGGCACCGCGCCGATAATATTCGAGCGCGGTCTCACTGTGGACGAAACCCGGCCTGCCGGGCCCATTGGCCCGCATGCCTGGCTTTGCCGCCGCGAGCAAGGCCTGTCGGCACTCCAATGCCCCGAGCGGTTCGCCGCTATGCGCGTCGACGAGGTGAAAATTATTGAACACGTCGAGCAACAGCCACTTCCGGCGCTGGCGATCGTACACTTCGACCACCGTGTGACCATGCCCGCCGAAGCCGTCGAACGAGAAACCCCATTGCCGCACGGTCAGTCCAGCCGTGTGTGCCAGAGCGAGGAAGGCTTTGACGAAGTCGGCGCAGTAGCCGCGTCCGTCGCGGATCGCGCGATAGGTGGTCAACGGGTCGGCGCGGACCGGACCGAGATCGCCGGCATGTTCGACCAGGTGAGAGGCCAGCGCCAACGCTTTGTCCCAGTCCCCGCTTCGATCGCCGAGCCGCAGCGAGGCGACGATATCGCGAAACTCCGCAGGCGGGGGCAGGCGCTCAGCGCGAAAGTCCGGCGGAAAGTTCGGCGGAGTCCAATCGAAATCCTGGACGCTTCCGGTGTCAAGCGACAGCGCATTGCGCAGGCGCACCGCCTCGGTCGCGGGATAGGCCCGCCACAGAACATAGCCGACCACGGCGAATAATGCGATGAGATTGGCGGCAATGCCTATCGTCATCGCACTACCAGCACAGTCCCACGTAGTCTCCGCGCAGCGCCTTGCGATCGGCAATTCCGATCAGGTCGACGACTGTCTGCTCGGGCCGCGTGTGCTGGGCGAGCGCGGCAACGACGCCCGGTTCGCCAAGGCCGACGACCAGAACGTCGGACTCCGCGACCACGGCCGCGATGTCGTTCCGGATCAGCGAGCCGATATGCGGCAGATGCTGCTCGATATAACGGCGATTGGCCCCGAGCAGATTGGACAAATGCACTTCCGGGTCGTAGACCAGGATCGCGTAGCCCTTGCCGATGAAATGTTCGGCCAGCAGCACCAGCGGACTCTCCCGCAGATCGTCGGTGCCGGTCTTGAACGATAGCCCGATCATGCCAATTCTGCGCTTCGCCGTCGCGGTCACCTTGGCGATCGCGAGCTCGATGTGCGCCCGATTGGACAGCGCGATCGCCGCTTGCATCGGTAGTTCCACGTCGTGCGTTTTCGCCAGGTGGACGGTGGCACGAAGATCTTTCGGCAGGCACGAGCCGCCATAGGCGAAGCCAGGTTTCAGATACGCCGGCGAGATATTGAGCTGACGATCCTTGCATACCAGTTCCATCACCTCGAACGGGTCGACGCCCAGAGCTTCGCACAGGCGCGCAGTCTCGTTGGCGAACGTGATCTTCAGGGCGTGAAAATTGTTGCAGGTGTACTTGGCCATTTCCGCCGCGCGGATCGACGTGACGTGGAACTCGCAGGGAAGATGGCCAAAAAGCTCGCGCAGCTTCGCCGCCGCCCACGGCACGTTGGCGCCGACGACGGTGAATGGCGGCTTGTCATAGTCGCGGATCGATGTTCCTTCGCGCAGGAATTCGGGCTGGAAGCAGACATGGAAATCGACGCCGTCCTTCTTGCCCGACTCCGCCTCGATGACCGGGCGCAGGATGTCCTCCACCGTGCCCGGAACCAGCGTCGACCTGAACACAAAAAGGTGCGTCGACGACTTGTCGCGCATCGCGCCACCAAGATCGTGCGCGAGACGCAGCATCGCCGTCTGGTCCTGGCTGCCATTTGGCGCCGACGGCGTGCCGACGCAGATCAGCGACACCTCGGTGTCGAGCACGGCCCGCCGCGTGTCGGCGCTGACCGATACCCGGCCGCTCGCGACAGTGTCGGCCATCAACTGCACCATGCCTTCCTCGACCACCGGCGTTCTGCCCGCCGCGATCAGGTCGAGCTTGGCCTGGTCGACATCGATGCCGACGACGCGATGCCCGTCGCGTGCCAGACACGCCAGCGATACGGCGCCGACATAGCCTAGGCCAAAAATACTGATGTTCATTCGTGGGCCCGTAACCGGTATCGGTTGTCGCGCGCGGCGAGGATACTCACAACCCGAGCCAGCGCGCGATCATGTTTCGCTGCATTTCCGAGGTCCCCGAATAGATGGTCGCCCCGATGGCATCGCGCAATGCGCGTTCGACCTCGTACTCTGCCATGAAGCCGTAGCCACCGTGCACCTGCACCGCGTCCAATGCGACTTTCACCAGCGACTCGCTAACGAACAGTTTGGTGATCGACGCATCCAGCGAAACATTGCGCGCGGTGGCCAGGCGGGACGCCGTCCGATAGGTCAGCAAGCGGCCCGCCTCAAGCTGCACTTTCATATCGGCGATCTTGTGCGCGACCGCCTGAAATTTGCCAATCGATTGGCCGAATTGCGTGCGTGTTCGCGCGTACGCGATCGACGTCTCGAGCAGTCGCTCGATTGTGCCGAGATGCGCGGCGACCAGCAGCGCCCGCTCCCAGTCCATCGCGGTGGCGAATATGCTCGCACCGCCTCCAACGCTGCCAAGCACGGCGTCGTCGGGAACTTTCGCGTTGTCGAAGACCAGCTCGCCGACCGCGGAGGTACGAAGACCCATTTTTTCGAACTGCTGGCCGGACGAATACCCGGCAACGCCACGGTCGACTATAAATGCCGTCACGCCGCCGTAAAAGCCTTTCGCGGGGTCGGTCAGCGCGAATACGACCGCGACGTCGGCAATCGGACCGTTGGAGATGAAAGTCTTGGTGCCGTTCAGCCGCCACCCACCGTCTTCGCGGTCGGCTCGCAGCCGCATTGCGAACGAGTCGGAGCCCGAGCCCGGCTCAGTGGTCGCATGGGCTCCGATCAGCGAGCCGTCGCACAGCCCTTTGAGGTAGCGCTGCTTTTGCAGCTCGCTTCCGTGCTTCCAGACCGGGACGACGCAAGCCAGCAGGTGTGCGCAAAGCGAGAAGACCAGCCCGCCATCGTGACAGCCATACCCCAGCGCTTCAAGCGCGATCGCGCAGGACAGGGTGTCGGCGCCGCTGCCTCCGTATTCCTCGGGAACGGGCAATCCCGGGATGCCGATTCCGGCGCACTTCTGCCAGGATTCCCGTGAGAACGTCTGTGTGCGATCGCGCTCGGGCACGTTATCGTTGAGCTCGGCTTTCGCAAACTTGATGATGCTGTCACGGAGTGACTGCTGCTCGTCGGTGAACGAAAAATCCATCAATGCATCTCTTTCAACCGCTGGGTGTCGATCTTGTCGGTCGAAGTATTCAGCAGGCCGTCCTGCCACGAAAATTGGTCGGGAATCCTGTACCAGGACGGGTGCTCCAGGATGTTCAAGCGAGCGCCCTTTCAGTCGGGCCGGTTTCACGCGCCGGCGACGACCGGTTCCCGACACACCGCTCGATGATCGCGTCGAGGCGATGCATCGATTTGTCCCAGGCGTGGTGCGAAAGCATGCGGGCGCGGCCGGCGCGCGACAGCCGCTGCCGTTCCGCGGGATCGCTTAGAATGCGCAGAATCGCCGCCGCGTACTCTTCCGGCGTCGATGCGGCCAGAAGGTGTTCGGATTCGAATGCATCGACACCGGCGGCGGCGATGCGGCTGGTCACGACCGGAACGCCGCTCGCCATCGCTTCGAGGATCTTGTTCTGCGTGCCGCGCGCGATGTTCAGCGGCGCAATCATCAGCGCCGAGCGGTGCAGGTACGGCCGCACGTCGGCAACCGATCCGGTGACGTTGACGCCGGCTAGCTCCGCCAGCCGTCGCACGCGCGGCGACGGATCGGCGCCGACGATCAGGAGCCTCACCGACGGCCGGCGCGCCCGCAACAGCGGTAGCGTGCGGGCGCAGAAATCGAACATGCACTCCTGGTTCGGGTAGTAGTCCATGCGGCCGACGAAGCAGAGCGTATCGGGGTCGTAGCCTTCACCGTCGGGTGCGAAATAATCGCTGTCGACACCGTTCGGAAACCAATCGGATGGGACGCCGGTACCGTAGCTTTCGAGCGTCTCCCATTCTGCCCTCGTCGTCGCCGTGCACAGGTCGAAACGACCGGTAAGCCGCTTTTCGGCCCGTTCCATCTTGGCGCCTTCGACCCGGTAGCCTAGCGACAACGGGAAAGGCTTGAAGCGCGCGTACTCGAGCCACTTCTGCGAGTCCATGTCGCCGAAGTCGAGTATCTTCGGCGTGCCGCGAACGTTTTCGACGTACGGCGCGACCGACGAGCAATGCACGAAAATGAGGTCGAAGCGTTCACTGCCGAGCAACGCGTCGATGCGACGCGCGAGCTGTGGCGAATAGAAATATCCCATCGATGATGGCGTCACCGTCGGCAGGCGCAGCAGCATCCGCAGCGTCTGCACCGGGTCGCTGACCCGTCCGATGTCGTAGCCGGCGCAATGCGCCGCCAGCCCCTCCCCTTCCTGCGCCTCTTCGGCCGAGCGCGCGATCGACGCGACGTGGACCTCGTGCCGGGCGGACAAGTGGCGGATCATGTTGAATGGACGGATCTTGCCGCCGCGCTTCGGTGGAAACGGAAAGCGATGGCAGACATAGAGGATTTTCACGGGGCAACGGCCTTGAGCTCGTCAGCCACGTCGACCGGCGTGCGGCCGTCCAGATACATGCGTGCCCAGATCTCGAGATTGAGCAAGGTCAGCAGGCGGTCGGTTCCGTCCAGCCGGTTGGCGCCGTGCGCCTCGATCAGCGCGGCCACTTCCGCTGGCCGAAACAACCCGCGTGCCTCGATCGACGCGGGGGACAAGAGCTCTCGCATCAGCGGCGCAAGATCGCCCTTGAGCCACGCGCCCATCGGCGTGCCGAAGCCACGCTTCTTGCGCTCGAGGATGTCCGGCGGCAGGACGTCCTGCAGCGCGGCCTTGAGGGCGTGCTTCAGCCGTCCGCCGCGTATTTTGACCTCCTGCGGCATCCGCGCCGCCAGTTCGACCAGCTCGTGATCGAGCAGTGGCACCCGGCATTCCAGGGACACCGCCATGCTCATTTTGTCGGTCAGCATCAGCAGGTCGTCCGGCAGCTGCGTTTGTGCGTCGACCGCCAACATCTGGTTCAACTCATCGCTGCTGGTCGCCGCGGCGAACGCTTCGGCAAGGGCACCTTGGCCGTCGGCGCGCGGCTGGCGTCGCAAAGCCGTGGCGGCATCGTCCGGAAAGACCTCGACGTAAGAGCGATAGCGCTCGTCGAAGGGCAGGCCCGCCGTCGACAGGAAGCCCTTGGCCAGGCGCAGCGCGTTGAGCACCGGCGAGTGGCGGTCGCCAGGCAGCTTTTCCCCCAGCGCCGAGGCCGCGCGGCGCAGTCCCGAGGGCAGGCGGTCGAAATACGTCTGGTAATGGCTGCCTAGATAGCGCCGGTAGCCGCCGAATAGCTCGTCGCCGCCGACACCCGACAGGATAACCGTCACGTCGCGCCGCGCGAATTGAGAGACCAGGTAGGTGGTGATGAAGGCGGTGTCGGCGATCGGCTCGTCCATTTGCCAAAGCAACTGGGGCAACAGCGCCGCGACATCCGGCCGGACAAGGATTTCGTGGTGCTCGGTGCCGAAGCGTTGCGCGACCTTCCGGGCGTACGCGAGCTCGTTGTAATAGTTCTCAGCCTGCCCGCCCCCGAAGCCGATCGCGTAAGTCTTGACCGGTCGATCGCTGTGCGCGGCCATGAAGGCGACGACGGCGCTGGAATCGACGCCACCGGACAGGAACGCGCCGATCGGGACATCGCTCACCATCTGCATGCGCACCGATTCTTCGAGGCGGCTTCGCACCCGGGCGACCCATTCGTCCTCGGTCGGCGTGCGATCGATATCGGCAGGTACCCGCCAGTAGCGGCGCTGTTCGACCATCGCGCTCTCCGCGCTTAGCACGGTGGCGGGCGGGAGCTTGCGTATACCCCGGAATATCGATTGTGGCGCCGGGACATAGCCGAGCTCGAGGTATGACGACAACGCTTCCGGATCGAGCTGGGCATGCATCCCCGGCAACGCCAGGATTGCCTTGGCCTCGCTGGCGAATATCAGACGGTGGCCGTCGTTCCACAGGTATAGCGGCTTGATGCCCAGTCGGTCGCGGCCGAGCAAAAGGCGCTGGCGCCGCGCATCCCACAAGGCGAACGAGAACATGCCGTTCAATCTTTCGACGAACGCATCGCCGTACCGCTCGTAGAGGTGGACGATGGTCTCGCAGTCGGAGGCCGTTCGGAAACGATGACCCTGGGCGGTAAGCTCGCTGCGCAGAGCTCGGTAATTGTAGATTTCACCGTTGGCGACGAGCGACAGCGTGCCGTCCTCGTTGGCTAGCGGCTGGTGCCCGCCCGCGACATCGATGATGGACAGCCTCCGCATGCCGAACGCCATCGGTCCATCGGCGTAGAGACCCTCGTCGTCCGGACCGCGGTGCACGGTGCTTCGGGCCATCGGACGCAGCGCCTCCGGCGGCGTGGCCCCGCCGCGCAAGTCAAGGATGCCGTAGATTCCGCACATCGGTTTAGCGGCCGCGGGGCTTGAGTATCGCGCCAGCGAAGGCACGCGGATCGAGCAACGACTGGTAGACCTTCGCGTAGCGGCCTACGCTGCGCATCCAGGTACGCTCGGTCTCGACGAATCGTCTGGCCTGCAACGAAAGGCGCGGCCATTCCTCGCGGCGGGCGAGAACCCCTTCGATCGTCCGCGACAGGGCTGCAGCGTCGCCTGCCGGAAACAGAAATCCCGTTTCCCCGTCGCGCACCAGCTCGCGATGCCCGCCGACGTCGGAAGCGACGAACATCCGCCCCTGCGCCATTGCCTCGAGCGGCTTCAGCGGCGTCACTATCTCGGTCAGGCGCATCCGGTGACGCGGATACGCCAGCACGTCGATCAGATCGTAGTAGCGCTGCACTTCGCCGTGCGGAACACGGCCGGTGAAGATTACTCGATCGGCCACGCCGCGCTCGGCGGCCAGCGACTTGAGCGCTTGCTCCTGAAAGCCGCCGCCCACCAGCAGCAGCTTGAGGCCCGGGATGCGGGGTACCAGCAGCGAAGCCGCCTCGATCAGCAGGTCGAGGCCCTCGTACGCATAGAACGAGCCGGCGAATCCGATCACCGTGGCGCCGTCGAGTCCGAGACGCCCGCGCAATGCTGCGTCGGGCTCCGCTCCCGAGCGGAACTGGTCGATGTCGACCGCGTTTGGAATCACGGTGATGCGGTCGGGAGCGATACCTCGCGCGGCGATTTCATCGCGCAGTCCCTCGCAAATCGTCGTGACATGGTCGGCGCGGCGCAGCGCAAGACTCTCGAGCGCCCGCGATGCGCGGTAGCGCAGGCTGCCTTGCCGCGTTCGGCCGTGGTCGACGGCGGCGTCTTCCCACAGCGCGCGGACCTCATAGACGACGGGAATGCCGCGACGCCGGCCGACCCGCAGCGCCGGCAGCGCATTGAGTACCGGCGAATGGGCATGCAGCACATCGGGGTGAAACGAGGCGCAGAGCCCGTCAACCCGTCGCGCTGTGGCCGTCATTTCCTGCGCGTACACGCCTCCGGGAACGGCGGAAAGGAGATTCCGCGGCGCAGCGGTGCGATGGAAGCGCCAGCCGTCGACCTCTTCAGAGTCGGCGCCGCTGTTCCCGTGCCGCGGCGTTGTAACCTGCAGCGTCTCCCAACCCAATGCGCGCTGCTCGCGCAGTATCGCGGCAGTCCGGAATGTGTAGCCGCTGTGCAGCGGGAGCGAATGATCGAGGACGTGAAGGATGCGCATGGCGCCCTTGGTTCCCTTAGGCCGCCCTGGCGGCCGGCGCGGCGTCGACCGAGACGTCGGCGACATTGCGCAGGAACGCGTCGAACATCAGCAGGGTCCACAGCGAGGAGCTGTAGTCGCGTCGCCCGGACTGATGATGATCGACGAGCTCCTGCAAATAGCTGCGGTCGAAGATCCCGGTGTCGCCCAGGCGCTCACCCAGCAGCGAATCCCGCACGCGCGCGCGCAGCGGGCCGCGGAACCAGCGTGCCAGCGGGACGGCAAAGCCCATCTTCGGCCGGTACAGGATTTCCGCCGGCAGCCGCGGCTCGAGCGCTTTTTTCAGCAGCCATTTCCCTTCCTGACCCCGCGTCTTGAACGACGACGGCAGCGTGGCCAGCCACTCGACCAACGGGTGATCCATCAGCGGCTCGCGCACTTCGAGCGAGTGCGCCATGCTCGCGCGGTCGACTTTGGTATTGATGTCGCCGACCAGATAGGTCTTGAGATCGAGGTACTGGACCAGCGCCAACGGGTCGTCGGTCTGCGCGCTCTTCGCGTGTCGGCGGAACACCTCGAGCGCGCTGTAGCCGCCGAGCTGCGCGCGGAAGGCGCCGGTGAACAGGCGCCGGCGCATGCCGTCGCGCAGGATCGACACGCCATGGCAATAAGCCCCGACCGGATCGCGTCCCAGCGCCTCAAAGGTCGCCTTGGCTCGAAACATCCGCGGCGCCCAGTCCGCCTTCGGATAGGCGCCGGCCAGCATGCTGAACACCGGCTGCCGCAGCGAAAGCGGCAGCAGGCGCCGCATGCGCTCCTCCATCATGTGCAGGCGATAGCGTCGATAGCCGCCGAAATTCTCATCGCCCCCGTCGCCCGACAGCGCGACGGTGACATGCTTGCGTGCCAATTGGCAGACGCGGTAGGTCGGGATCGCCGAGCTGTCGGCGTACGGTTCGTCGTAGACCTGCGCCAGCGTATCGATCAGATCGAAGTCGTCGCTTTCGACGCGATCGACGAAATGCCGCGTCCGGTAGCGGTCCGCGACCTGCCGTGCGAAACGCGATTCATCGTAAGTCGGATCGGCAAACGAGATCGAGCAAGTGTTGACCGGATCGGCTGACGCTTTAGCCATCGACGCGACGACCGCGCTCGAGTCCACGCCGCCCGACAGGAAAGCGCCGAGCGGCACCTCGGAGATCATCCGCAGGCGCACCGATTCGTCGAGTCGTGCCGTCAGCTCCGCGATCGCATCGGGCAGCGTAATGACGCGGTCGACCGTGAAACGCGGGTCCCAGTAACGCACGGGCGCCGGCAGTGGCTCGCCGTGGCGCACGGAGAGCGTGTGCGCCGGCGGCAGCTTGAGCGCCGCCTTGAATATCGTGCGGGGATCGGCGACGTAGCCCAGCGCGAAATACTCTTCGACGGCGAGCGGGTCGATGTCGCGTCCGAATGCCGGATGCGCGAGCAGCGCCTTGATCTCCGAACCGAACAGCAACGTGCCGTCGGGAAGCAGCGCGTAATGCAGCGGCTTCACGCCAAGCCGGTCGCGGGCCAGGAACAGCGTCCTGCGGTTGCGATCCCAGAGCGCGAAGGTGAACATGCCGCGGAAGCGCTCGACGCACGCCTCGCCCCAGGCCTCCCAGGCATGGACCACCACTTCGGTGTCGCTCTTGGTTCGGAAACGGTGGCCGAGCGCCGTCAACTCCGGGATCAGTGATTGATAATTGTAGATCTCGCCGTTGTAGATGATGACGACGCTGCCGTCTTCGTTGTACAGCGGCTGCTGGCCGGTGGATACGTCGATGATGGACAGACGGCGATGACCCAGGCCGACACCGGGCTCGACGTGCAGGCCGCATTCGTCCGGGCCGCGGTGATGCTGTGCCTCGTTCATCCGCGACAGCAGTTCCCGGCTGATGTCGCGCCGGCCGTTCAAATCGAATATTCCAACGAGCCCGCACATGGCCGCCTCCGCCTTATCCCCGCGCGCGCGGCCGCGCCGCAGCGTCCGCTGCACTCGACGGCTCGACGCGGCGCGCATGAAGCAGACCGGTGTAGACGCGGTCGTAGTCGTCGACCATGCGCTCGAGACTGAACCGGCGTTCTACGCGGCGGCGCGCCGCCTGTCCGTGCTGACGGGCCAGCCCTGGCGCCGCGAAATAGGCGCCGATTGCGCGGGCCAGCGCCGCGCTGTCGCCGGCGGGTACGATGCGGCCGGTCACATTTTCCTCGACGAGATCGGCGTTGGCTCCGACCCGCGTCGCGACGATCGGCCGGCCGCACGCCATCGCCTCGAGCACGGTGTTGGACACGCCCTCGGCCAGCGAAGGCAACACGAAGCAGTCGAGCCCTTGCAACAGCGGAACGACGTCGGCGCGCTCGCCGGCAAACCAGGCGAGATTGCGTACGCCGCCGGCCGCAAGGATCGATTCCACCTCGCCTTTCAATCTACCCTCGCCGACCAGCACCAGCCGCAGACGCGCGCGGGCCACCGGGTCAGCGTCAACCGCGGCGACGAACGCGCGCGCCAGATTGGTTTGATCCTTGACTTCCTCCATGCGCCCGACGGTGCCCACCAGCCAGCAGTCGGTGCCCTGAAACGGGCAATCCTCGATCAGGGGCCGCGCGCCGGTTGGCGGCGGGCAAAAGCGCGCGGTATCGACGCCGTTGTAGATCTGTTCGATCCGCGCGCCCGGCACGCCGACGCGCTCACGCAGGTAGTCCGCGAGGTCGGGCGAAACCGCGATGTAGCGTGTGACGAACGGCCGAAACAGGCGTCGCAACCTCTGGTAGCGCACGCTCGATCCATCGAGATCGCCGACGTCGCGGCCATGCTCGCCATGAATGCGCGCGGGAACCCGTGCGATCCATGCCGGCAGCGCCGCCTCGAGCGCGGCAAGGTTGCGCGTATGCACGATCGCGGGTCTGAGCTGACGCAGCAGGGCGACGAGCCTGGGATAAAGGCGCACCGCGTGACCCGGACCCTTGTGCAACGCGATGCAGCGCACGTTGCTGCGTGAGATGCGCGCAGCGAATGCGGGATCGATGTCGGTAAGCGAAACGACCGCGTGCCGCCAGGCATGAGCAGGCAGCCGGTTGATCAGATTGACGACGCCGTTCTCGAGTCCACCGATCGCCAGCCGATAGACAACGTGCACGATCAGCGGCGGCATCGTATTCATCCCCGGGTATCGCGCGTGGCGTCCAGCATCCGCGCGATCGACGGCGACATTTCCTGCGCAAACGCGCGCAAGCTCGGTCGCCGATCGTCGTCGTGCGTACGCCGGGAGGCATAGATAACGATCAGCGCGGCGTCATCGCCACGTCCCGAGACCTTGGACCATGCCTGCAGCGCCTTGGCCACGTACGGGCTCGAGGTCACCCTGCCGTCAATCCAAAACAGACTGAACGCCTGCATGGCCGTGGTCCGGCCGGATAAATCAGATCGGTCGACGCGGGCTGGCTGGCTCGCCCATTGGATGCTATCGCTGCCGCTGCCGATCTGCTTCCACTTCCAGTCCGCCGCTTCAACCATTTGATTGGCTGAAGTAATCAGCTCGTGTCCCTTACCCTGATCCCGGTAGTAGGCGATATACAAGGCGACATCGTTGTCATTCTTGCGAAAGGTCTGGCGCGATTCGGCGACGTAGCCGCCATAGTGCGGCTTCCAGTCGGCAAACTCGGCCGGGATGGCAGCCCAGCCGTTCGACGAAGCGATGGGCGGAATCACCGGTGCCCCGGATGCACCCGGGCGATCGATGATCGCTTCGATCGGCAGCCAGATGCCGGCGGCCATCACCGCCAGGAACGCCGCGGCGAATAGCGTGCGCTGCGATGCCGGAGGCGACTCTGCCGTCAACGGCGCCGGTCGCGATTCCTGGAGCGGTGCCGCATCTTCCTGCCAGAACGATCCAACCCAGAACAGCAGCAGCATCACCAGCCCGAAAAACACCCAGCCGTAAATGATGTGGTCGACGCCGACGGCCAGCCTGTTGTTCGACAGGTGGCCCAGCATCACGATGAGATAAGCCCGAAGCCAGTTGGCGACGATCGGCACCAGGACGGACGCGGCGATGAACATCACCCGCCGGCGCACGTGGCGATAAGCCAGGCTCGCATAGATCGTTCCGACCATCACCGACGCGATGATGTAGCGTATGCCGCTGCACGTCTCGACGACCGACCATACGCCCGAAGGGATCGTGAAAAGATTCCCTTCGCGGTAGACGGGCACGCCCGACCAGCGCAGCGCAGCAACGGTGAAATCGGCAGTCCAGTCGATCAGGGTGGGGACGAAGATTTCACCAAATGGCACGGCGAACAGCAGGAAGGCGAGCGGGAACAACGTCGCCCGCGCGATGCCGGTGCCCAGCACGGTCACGATCGCCGCTTGGAGCATGAACACCAGCGCGAACTGCTTGAGGCCGAGCACGTCGGCGACCGAAGTCAGGAACCACAGGGCACCCGCCGCGAAAATAACCGCCAGTCCCGGCCACCATGGCCGTGCCGGAATCGATGCGACTGTCTCGCGCCTGCGCCAGACCAGCCAAAGGCATATCGGCACGACGATGAAGCCGTGCGTGAACGTTTCCGAGCGGATCCAGATCGCGACGATGGAGGCGACGGTCGGCCAGAACAGGGCGAGGATGCCGAGCACGCAGATACCGATCGCGAGCACGGGCGCGAGACGCCAGTTCGAGCGCCACCGCGAGTTTGCGGTCACGGCTCGATCCTGAGTCCCGCCATACGCGGTCTCGGCCGGCACCGAAGCCGGCGCCGCGCGCCCGCCGAGCGTGGCTTGCCGGTCTCCCGCGGACGTCGCGCCGCTCCGGCGTCCGACCAAACCTCGTACCCACTGTGCGGCGTCGCCCATGTCCATCTATCCCAGATTGCGGGTCAGCATCGGCCCGAGCACGTTGACCAGCGGACGGGGCAGCCGCCGCCAGGTCGCGACCAGCGCCCGGTACTTGGGATTGAGCGGGTTGTTCTGCGGAACCGCCGCGACCTTGCGCAACCGGTATTCGTAATGCAGCGCTTCCGGCTCGAAACCCCAGTTCCTCTTGAAATCGAACGCGCCCGTGCCGCGCTTGCTTCGCCCGTAGTCAAAGACGCGGACGCCGCTCTCGGACGCGCGTCGCATCAGATCCCAGTACTTGAAGTCGTTCGCCGCGAAGTCGCGCGCATCCAGCGTGTCGCCGGCGTAATACGGCAATACCTCGTCGCGAAAGTAAAAGCTCATCACGCCCGACAAGGGCCTGCCGGCGGGATCCGTCACGATGGATATTTCGCAGCTCTCGGCGAACACCTCGCGCAGGCGGGTGAAATAGCGTCGCGCGAAAGGCGGCGTGCCGTGGCGGTGGACGTTGTCCGCATACAAGTCGAAAAAGCGGTCGGCCGACGCATCGATCTCGGCCTTCAGCCCATTGCGGATTCCCTTGCGGATCATCGCGCGCTGCTTGCGTGGTACGGCCAGCAGGTTCGCCTCGGCGTCGGCATGCAGCGATTTTCGAAATCGCACGTAGAGATCCTGCTCCGGCCAGCCCGGACATCGGGCCGCGCAACTGCGAAACTCGAGATAGTCGACGTCCAGCGAGTCGGCCAGAGCCGAAGCCGACTCGACCAGTGCACGGCCCGCCTCCGGGTCGGTCGACGCCGGCCCGCCGTACACGCCGAAGGGCAGCGAAACCAGCGCATGGCCGAACAGGCGACTCCTGATCTCGGCCAGCGGCAGGATGCCGGCGATCCCGCCCGGACGCTCGGCGATCAGGTAGTGGGTGCGGTGGCGAAAGACTCCCTCGATGATCTCGCGCCAGCCGATGCGGTGAAAGAATGTCGCCTCGGGGCAACGCTGCACGAACTGCTCCCACGCCGCGGCGTCGGCAGCGGCGAACGGACGCACGCTGACGCGGTCCGCCGCGCGTCCGATGCGGACGATTTGGCTGGCCGCCGATTCCATCATCCGCCGCCGTTCAGGAAAACCCGATCGACCCTGTCCCAGCGAAAGTCCGCGAGCAGGCTTCGCAGTCGCGGCTCGGTCCGCTCGAGGTTCAGATAGTGCCGAAAGCGCGCCCTGGCGCCGGGCCCCTTGACGCGCGGCTGCGTGGGGTCGAGCTCCCACGGGTGGAAATAGAACATGGCGGGCTGCCCGTCGACCGCGTTGACCCGACGAATTGACCATTTCGAGACTCGGTAGGGAAGCAGCCGGAAGTATCCGCCGCCGCCGGCCGGCCAGTTCGAATGCAGCACCCGCACGGTCGCGACCGGCACTTCGAGCAGGTTCTCGCGTACATGGTAGGGAAAGCGGGGAGCATCCGGCGCGCCATAATGATCGTGCCGTATCGGGTAGATGCTCGAGCTGTAGCGATAGCCGGCTTCGGCGATGCAGTCGAACGCCCAGAAGTTGGCCGGGCCGATCGAAAAGCTCGGCGCACGGTACCCGCGAATCTCGCCGCCGGCGATGTCTTCCAGCACCGCCTTGGCCAGCCGGATGTCGGCCAGGAATGCACCGTAACCCTGCTCGTTGGCGCGCAGATGCTCGTAGCCGTGACTTGCCAGCTCGTGCCCCGCGTCGACCAGGCGCCGGATCAGCGTCGGATAGCGTTCGGCGATCCAGCCGAGTGTAAAAAAGGTCGCGCTGACCTTTTTCTCGGCGAGCAGACCGAGGATTCGATCGATGTTGGCTTCCACCCGGCATGGCTGGCTGTCCCAGGACGCCCTCGGGATATGCGCGGCGAACGCCGAAACCTGGAAATAGTCCTCGACGTCTATCGTCAGCGCGTTGACGATCGCGTCCGCGGAGTTGGCTTGTGCGCTCACGCGTGTACCGCCTTGAGCCCGCGCGCGGCCAGGCCGAGCCACGCGGACAGGTCGGCGGCGATCCGCTCGGCGGCGTGACCGTCCCACAGCTCGGGTATCCTGCCGCGCTTGCCACCACTTTTCAGAATCTCGTCGACGCATTCCAGCGTCCGCGCGCGGTTACGGCCCACCAGCGTGTTGGTCCCCTGCTCGACCGTAATCGGGCGCTCGGTATTGTCGCGCATCGTCAGGCATGGCACCGCAAGCGCGGTTGTTTCCTCCTGGATTCCTCCCGAGTCGGTCAGCACCACGCGCGCCTGGCTCATCAGGCCGAGCATTTCGAGATAACCCTGCGGCGGCAACAGCGCGATCCTTGCACCGGCCAGCAGCGGCGAGAGTCCGAATTTCTCGATGTTGGCTTTCGCCCGTGGATGCACCGGCCAGATCAGCGGTAACCGCGAAGCGACGTCCTTGAGAATCGTCAATGCTTCGCGCAGCGCCGGCGGCGTGTCGACGTTCGACGGGCGGTGCAGCGTCACCACGCCGAACCCGCCGCTGCCGTCAGCGATACCCGTCGCGTGGCCGGCGCGGGTCAGCGTCTCGAGCGGCGGAATGGCGCGGCGCCGGTGGCGCGATAGCGAGTCGATCATCACGTTGCCGACGAGGCAGATGCGCTCTCGATCGATACCTTCGCGACCCAGATTCTCCGCCGCGGCCCGTTCGGTCGTGTACAGCCGATCGGCGATCTGATCGGTAAGAACCCGATTCATCTCCTCCGGCATGGTGCGGTCGAAACTTCTTAGACCGGCCTCGACGTGAACCACCGGGATCCGCTTCTTGCATGCGACCAGGCTGCAGGCGAGCGTCGAGTTGACGTCGCCCACGACGATGACGCAGCTGGGAAGAAGCTCGTCCAGTACCGGTTCGAAACGCCGCATGATCTCCGCGGTCTGGACCGCGTGCGTTCCCGAGCCGACTTCGAGGTTCATATCCGGCGCCGGCAATTCGAGGTCGGCGAACAGCCGGTCGTTCATCGCGACGTCGTAGTGCTGGCCGGTGTGGATCAGCACGCTCCGCGGCAGCTCGGGGCGCGATGCGAACGCGCGCACCAGCGGAGCCATTTTCATGTAGTTCGGTCTCGCGCCGACGACGCAGGCGATGGGACCTGGTATACGCATTTCGCCGCCCATCAGCGCTTCGCCGGCGTTCCGGGCTTGACCGATTTCTCGGGATGCAGCAGCCGGTGCAACAGGTCGACGGCCGCGGCTACTGTTTTCTCCAGGCGATCGATGCGTTCCTCGACATTGTCGAAATGCGCATGCAGCCGCCCGGCTTCGAGACGCGCCATCAAAGGACTGCTCGGAGCCGCATCGCCATCGACGACGCTGACCGGCGAAAGGGCGGCGTCCGGACCGAGCTCGTCGCGGATCTCGTGCGCAATGGCCTGCACATCGGCCACCTCGAGTACGTGCCTTTCGGCGAGAAAGGCCGCGAGCAGCAGGCGATTGCAGAGTGTGTTGATGCGTCGGGGAATGCCGCCGGTCAGCGTGTGGATCAGGTCGAAACACTCCGGCTCGAACTTGGGATCGTCCTTCCAACCGACGTGCTTCAGGCGGTGTTCGATGTATCCACGCGTCTCGGCCTGATCCAGCGGGCCGAGATGGTAAGAAGCGATGACGCGCTGGCGAAGCTGTTGCATCTGCTCGCCCTGCATCATCGCGCGAAGCTCGGGTTGACCGACGAGAAAGCTCTGCAGCAGCGCCTGATCTCCGAGCTGGAAGTTAGACAGCATGCGCAGCTCCTCCACCGCGCGCGGCGTAAGGTTCTGTGCCTCGTCGACAATAAGCAACGCGCGCTTTTTCTCGACCGCCAGCTGACAGAGAAACGCCTCGAGCGATGCAAGCAGCAGCGCCTTGTCGACCGACTTGACCGGAATGCCGAACGCCGCCCCCACGGCGCGCAGCATATCGTCGGCATCGAGCTGCGTGCTCACCAGCTGAACGGCGACGACTTTTTCGCGGTCGAGCTGTTCCAGCAGGCTTCGCACGATCGTCGTCTTGCCGGCGCCGATCTCTCCGGTAATGACGATGAATCCCTCGCTTTGGTACAGGCCGTACTCGAGGTAGGCGAACGCGCGTTTGTGGCCGCGGCTGCCGAAATAGAACGAAGGATCGGGATTGAGCTGGAAGGGCTTGCCAGTCAGCCCGAAAAAGGATTCGTACATCGCGTTGGCTACCTGAACACGTAAGTAATACCGGCGAACGCCGCCGTTTCGTTATAGTCGACCTGGACGTCCGAGCTCAGCGTCTGGTAGCGCGCCCCGGCGAACACCGTCGTCCTGGCCGATATGGGCGCCGACAAGACCAGCCGCGCCGCGCTCTGGTTGGTCGTGCCTTCGAACGGAGGGTTGGCTACCGTGCGAAATCGCTCGACCGTCGCGTCGAACGTCAGCGATGGCGTCATCTTGTACGACCACAGGAGGCTAACCCCCGTCTGGCGGTTGTTATCGCCCCTCACAAGCAACGGCGGCAGCGCAGCGCCCGAAGCCGTGATCGGTTCGGAGTGGACATTGAACAGCGTCAGCAGAATCGAGTTGCGCGTTCCGATCAGACCCGCCGTAGCGGTCTGCGATTCCTGCAGGAGCGTCTGCTGCGAGTACAGGTTGACTGCACTCGACAGAGTCGATGGCAGCCCGCGGTCACGGATGAACTGGTCGATCGCCTGCTGCCGCTGCGCCGGATCCGGAATGGTCGTCAGAAACAATCCGTTCAATAGCGTTGCTACGTCACCACCGGCTGGAAGACTGGCAAGTTGCTGCGGGTACGTCGAGATGTCGCGCGTGACAGCAATCTTCCATATCGAGAGCGCCGTGCGGTGATCGAATAAGAACTTGTACGCGGGCCCGAAGAAGCGATGCTCCCAGGAGCCGACGACATTGGTGCGCGGCGTCGGATGCCACTCAAAGCCCGCTCCGTACACCGCGCCATGCGAATTATCCAGGGGAAAACGGTTTTCCTCGTAGCCTAGCGTCGCTGCGAGCCTCAACTCCGGATCGACGTTGTAGAGAGGCATCAGACGTACGATCCGGCTGCGAAACGTGTTGCCACCGCCCACCACGTTGTCGTTGACCACGGTGTCGTTGATGTCGAACTCGGCCCGCCATCCGATCGTGGATTGGGTGTTGGACGCGTTACCGGTGAATTCGGTGTAGTGAAAATTACCGGTCGTGACCGGTGCGTTGCTCAGGTCCGTCCAAACGTTGTTGTTGCGCAGCTCGTAGGTCACATTGCCCTGCGTCCCTTTGGCATAAGGGCTGACGCGGTACGTGCTGGATTGGTACCGGTTCTGCGTGGCATTGTCGAGACCAAGCGGCTGGCCGCCAAATGGGCTGAAATACTGCTGCGCGATGAGCACTTGGCCCTCGACATGCAGCCAGTCATCGATCAGTTTGACGTCGCCGAGCACATCGGCCGACGGATAAACATTGTTGTTCTCTCTGCCTGTGCGCGCGTAAAGAAGGACGGGAACCACCACCACGCCGCTCAAGCTCGTCCGGGTTCCTTTTTCGGTGACGCGCAGCAGCGGACTCAGTTCGGTGACCCAATCCGACTGCCTTGTCTCGGAGGGCTGAAGGTTGACGTTGTTGGTTACCGTCTCCTTCGCCGTCAGCGACGATTCGAAGGTCCAGTGTTGCGCGTCTGCGTCCGTTGCAGCGAGCGACAGCGTGGCGACGATCAGTACATTGGCGGCCCGGGATGCCGAAAGGACGAGAAAAGCGCGCGATGGCGGCAGCGAATATGGCCGGCCGTACGCACAGCCGCTATTTCTGCTCTTCATCAGCGTAGTACCCGTAATAAGTACCGACGTCGGTCTTGTCGGCCTTGTTGAGCATCATCAGAACGATCGGGCAATTCTCGATCGTCGCCAGCGCGAGATTGACTGCGTGCTGGCGTGTGCTGTCGGCGGCGACGACCATCACGATCTGTCCCATGTGCAAGGCGAGGGCCCTCGCCTCGGTCGTGGGCAGCAACGGCGGCGAATCGAAGATGACGATGCGGTCCGGGTAACGCATGGCGAGCTCGTGCAGGACGATCGCCATCTGCTCGCTGGCCAGCAGCTCCGTCGCACGACGGTGATGAGCTCCAGCGGGAAGTACTGAAAGATTCTCGACATTGGTCCGCAGGATCGCGTCGCTGACGTCCAAATCATCGGTCGTCAGCAGCTCCAGCAGGCCGGGCGAGCCTGGCGTGCCGAGCACGCGCGGCAGCTCCGGATGCGCGACGTCGCCGTCGACCAGCAGAACCGTCGTGTCAAGCTCCATCGCCACGCTCAGGGCGAGGTTGACCGCCGTAAAGGTCTTGCCTTCGCCGGGCAGAGCGCTGGTCACCATGATGAGGTTGCCGTTGCGGATCGCCGTCTCCCCCGTGCGCCGGGCGTTGTGGATGACGGGGCGCTTGATCACGCGGAACTCGTCGGCGATCTGCGACTTCGGCGCGTCGGGGGTGACGAAGCCTCTCGTCTTCAGCCGGTCGAGATCGATTTCGATCTGCCGCTGCTCGTGACCATCCGAGCGGCGGATGTCGCGGGCCCGGGGCGCCTGTTCCCGCGAAGGCGTCACCGGCGGCTGTGCCACGACGCGGCCCGCCAAGCCGCGCATGGCTGCTTCGGGCGTCGGCAGATGCTCGGCCACATGCAGCGGCGCGGGCTCTGCCGCGCCGGGCGCGGCGACGGCTGTTTCGGCGCCCGCGCGCCGCAGCTCTTCCAGCCGCTTGGCCGCCTGCTCGATCAGGCTCATCGGCAGGCCCTCATGCGCCGCGTCCGAACAGAAGGGCCAGTGCGAACACCGCGACAAACGCGGCTGCCAAGCCGCTGGCGCCGCTGGCGAAATAGAGGGCATTTCGCCGTCGCATTCGGCTCACCGATTCGTTCGGCAACATCGTCACCATGCCGAGAATCGGCCGCTGCGTGGCCTCGCGCAGCGAGCGCGCGTCGTGAAATGTCGGCATGATCTCGCTGGCGGCAAAACTCACCACCAGCCCGGCGGCGAGTGCCGCGGCGAGCGCGATGCCCAGCAGCGCGATGCGTGTCGGAGGCACCGGCTGAGGAGCCACCCGGGGTGGATCGACGACACGGAATTGCGTGCCGCCGGCGTCCTGCACGCCCTCGCCGATGGCCGCGGACTGCCGCCGCTGCAGCAGGGTCTCGTAGGTCCTCTTCTGGATGTCGTAATCGCGATTGATCTGCGCGAACTCGGCTTCGACCTGGGGAACGAGCTCCGCTTCCGCCTTGAGCTGAGCGTACTGGGCTTGATATCCGTTCACCTTCGCCTGCAACCCCGCCACGTCGGCCTCGGCGTCGGCAAGCGACACTCGCAATTGCTGGAATACCGGGTTGCGATCCACTCCGGACTCGCCTGGTCCCGCGGCTGCGGCAGCTTTGCTGCGAGCCTGAATTTCCTTTCGGCGCTGTTCCTCGAGCTGCGCAATGATCCGCCGCGTGCCGACGACGTCCGGATGCTCCTCGGTATATCGCCTCAGCAGTGCGTCCAGGTTCGTCTTCAGCGTGGCGAGACGCGCATCGATTTCCGGAGCCGCGATCCCGATCCCCTCTCTGGGTCCCTCCGGCATCAGCACCGGCGTTTCGCCGGCGATCTCCCGCTTGTATGAATCGCGCGACTGCTCGGCGGCGTGCAAGTCGAGCTTCGCGCGATCGATGGTGGCGCTGAGCACTGCCAACTTGCGAAAATAGTCCTGGTTGCCCTGGCCGGCCACGCCCATGTACTTGAGCTTGAATGTCTTGAGACGGTCTTCGGTATTCCTCAGCGTCGTTTCGTATTGCTTGATCTGTTCGTCGATGAACTTGACCGCCGTCCGCGTATCGACGCGTTTGTCGCCCAGACTCGATTCGACGAAAATGGTCAATAGCGCCTGCACCACTCGTTTCGCCTGCTCGGGATTGGCGTCCCGATACGAGATCACGTAGATGTTGGTCGATGCGTTGCCGCTGAGCTGCAGCCCCTTCATCACCTGGTCGATCAGGTCCTCGCGCGCTGCGTTCGACTTGGCCGCGAGATCCAGATCGGCCATTCGCACCAGCTTTTCCACATTGGGCCGGCTGATCAGTGTGCGGCTCATCAGCACCACCTGCTGATCGAGATTCGGCTGGATCGAAACGCCTTCGAGTAACGGACGAAGCAGGGTCTGCGTATCGACGTAAACGCGCGCACTCGCTTCGTAGCGATCGGGGATGCGCAGCGCAACGCTGACGCCGACGATCGCCGCAATCCACGCCGCGGCCAGCCCGATCCAGCGGCGGTGCCACATGCCGCGCAGCCGCGTGAGTATCTGGTGAATCAGCTCATCCATGCATTGATCCGATCATGTTCAGCGGGCCGCCCCCCAAAGGGCGGCCCGACCCCGTCCCGTGCGCTAGAACCAGCTTTGCGGAATGACGACGATGTCTCCGGGGCGCATATCGACGTTCGCCGAAATGTCCCCGCGCTTCACCAGGTCCTGCAACCGCACGCTGTAGGACTTGCCCCCTTCGGACGCGCGCGAGATCGTCGCTTTGTTGCCGTCGGCGAACTCGGTCAAGCCGCCAACCGCGATCATCACGTCGAGTATGGTCATGTTCTGCCGGTAGGCGAGGATCTGCGGCTTGGCCGCCTCGCCGATCACCCGGATCTGCTCGCTCGAAGGCCCGACGAAGTTGGTGACGACCACGGTGACAACCGGGTCCCGGATGTATTTGACCAGCGCCTTCTCGATATCGCGCGCCAGCGCCGTCGGCGACTTGCCCTGCGCCGGGAGGTCGTCGACCAGCGGCGTGGTGATCTTGCCGTCCGGCCGGACCGGGACCGCAAACGACAGCTCGGGGTTGCGCCAGACGATGATATTGACGGTGTCCAGCGGGCCGATCACGTACTCGTACTCCGCGCCGGCGGCATTGCGGGGAGCAGGAGGGTATTTAGGCTCGGTCGCACATCCCGCGACGACAAGCGCGGCGGCGCCGATCAGGACCGCTGAGCAGAATGCGCGCTGCGCAAATGCCGGCGAGATGAGCTGGAGGCTTGCGAAATTTATCTTCACGTTATTTCCCTTCGTCTGCAACCCCAATCGATCATAACATTCGGCCAGCGGCAGAGCCACCGCGCGATCGGATGAAATCAAGATTATGGCGTTCTCATGAAACGCCTGGTGCGACGTGCCGCGCGCTCCCGACGAATGGTCGCTCCCGCTGCTGCGCGAGCTTTTCGTTCGTCCGGCGCTGCCGCGTTTGCTTGCACCGGAGTCAGTCGTCCACAGACTGTGTGAAACAGACCGCAACTGTGCGTTTGCTCATGTATGGCAAAAATTGCAATACCTGAATGCGGCCGGCGTGTTCGGCTCCCTCGATCGGACTTCGTTTGGCTGCCAAAGGTTCGGACCTTCAGCGCGGGACGCGGCCGCCTGGACGGTGGTGTCAGCAAACTTTACATGGCCGATGGGCCCACAGGCGATGACTGAAGGTAAGCTATTGTTCTTTCACAAGATAGGGTTCTCGGCATAATTGCTGCTTAGCCTTGGGCAGTCGCACGTCCAAAAGGAAAATCATGAAGACCGTAAGAAGCGTAGTGATGGCAGCCATCGCGGGTAGCGTACTACTGACAGCCGGTGGGGCAATGGCTGCGGCGGTGGATTGTGCCGACGTTTCGACCATCCGCGACTGGGCCGCACTGGATGGCGGATGCGATATCGGCGACAAGAACTGGACGCTCAATACAGAAGGCGAAAATCTGCTGTCTGCCACGATCCACTTTAGTTTCATCGGCAGCACGTACTTAATGGCTATTTCCGCGTTCGACAACTCGGATCTCGCCGGCGCCTGGACTCTGAACTACACAATAAGCGTCCTCGACCCGACGTTCCACATCAGCGACATGTTCGCTGGCGCCGACAACCCAGGCGGCGGATCGCTCCTGACCAAGGACGTCACTGGCGACCCGGGTGGCGCGTTCAGTCTTACCGACACCAACGGCGCGGAAGGCCCGGCCGCGGAAAAGCACGGCCTGACCGCGTCGGCGCTCACCGTCGACGAGAACTTCAGCGTGAACGCCGGCAGCACGCTGGTGAGCGTGTCCGATACCTTCTTCCAGAAGGAAGTCATCAAAGTCCCGGAACCCGGCTCGCTGTTGCTGCTGGGCGGCGGACTTCTCGGCTTGGGCTGGTTCCGCCGTCGCGGCAATCGCGCCTAGCAGAATCCGACTCGATGGTTGAGGCGGCGCCCCCGGGCGCCGCTTTGTTTTGCGAAAGCCGATTCATCGGATCTTCGAGTTGTCGAGCCTGTCCGCTTGGCGATTGCCCTGGCGGAGCGCTGTCGCTTTTGTTTACAACTCTTGTATGCCACTGACTGTACGTGCGGATTTTCGCCGCAAGTCTATGAATTCATTGGGTGAAATATGTAAACGTCCCGCGGCATAGCAATTGCTTAAAGTTCCGCATCGCTCGCTCCGACTGCAACGTCGGGCGGCAAAACAAAACCCGCCAGGGAGGGCAATGAATATCCAGTCTTTAATGCGCCGTGCGCTGCTGGCGCTCGCGGCTGGGGCCGCACTGTGCAGCGCCCCCGCTGTGCTCGCGACTGCCGTTACCCTCCACCCGACTGGATTCGCCAACGGCTCCGAGTCGTTCAACTTCAACGTGGCGACGGTGGTCGATCCGAACGCGGTGCCGACCGGCGCGTTTACCGGCACCATCGACGGCGGCCCTCCGATCACGTTCTTCTGCTTCGAGCTGACGCAATCGTTCAGCTTCGGATCGGACTACAGCTACGACGACTCGGTGCAAAGTGGCGGGAAATATACGACGCTGAGCGAGCTCTTCACCGAGGCTTTCGCCACCTCGACCACATCCACGCTCAATTCGGCAGCCTTCCAGCTCGCGGTTTGGGAGATCCTGGAGGAGACGACGCCCGGCAGCTTGAGCCCAGGCGCCAGCCAGGGCGATTTCTACGTGACCAACGATCACGGCAACACGACCACCGTCGCGGCGGCCAATGCGCTGATCGCCGGGCTCCCGAGCACGGGCGGCTATACGATCCATCTCCTGCATAGCGATACTAACCAGGACTTCGTCTACGGCGTCCCGCCGTTGCTGCGCGTTCCGGAGCCCGCATCGGTCCTGCTGATCGCCGGCGCGTTGGCAGCCATGCTGTTCGCCCTGCGGCGCCGGCCGCTGGCCGCTCCCGTCTGACGCGGCTTCCTTTCGCTGCGACCCCGGCCCGCTGCCAGCCATTGGCGGCCGCCGGGGTTTTTATTTGGCTGTCAGGTTCCTGACGGCGCCGCGACGTCGACGCTCGCCGTCCGCTACAATCGCCCTGACTCTCATCCGCCCGACAGCGACTACATGCCCGTGGCCCAGCCGCTCAGCGGCGTTTTTCCGATCGCGCCGACGCCGTTTGCCGCCGACGGCGACCTCGATCTCGATGGGCAGCGGCGTGTGCTCGACTGCATGATCGACCAGAAGGTCGACGGGATCTGCATTCTCGCCAATTACTCCGAGCAGTTCTTGCTGACCGACGACGAGCGCGACACGCTGCTCGAAGTCTGCCTCAGCCACGTGGCCGGCCGCGTGCCGGTGATCGTGACCTGCAGTCATTTCAGCACGCGCATCGCCGCCGACCGGGCCCGAGCGGCTGCCTCGGCCGGCGCCGCGATGCTGATGCTGATGCCGCCCTATCACGGCAGCGGCCTGCGCACAGACGAGAACGCGATGCTGCAGCACTTCCGGCAAGTCGCCGACGCCGCGCCGCTGCCGCTAATGATCCAGGACGCGCCGCTGAGCGGCGTGACGCTGTCGGTGCCGTTTCTGCTCCGCCTTGTGCGCGCCGTGCCGGCCGTTCGCTACTTCAAGATCGAAGTGCCCGGAGCGGCTGCCAAGCTCAGGAGCCTGATCGAAGCGGGAGCGGGTGTCGTCGAAGGCCCATTCGACGGCGAAGAATCGATCACGCTCCTGGCCGACCTCGACGCCGGCGCGACCGGAACGATGCCGAGCGCGCTGCTACCCGACCTGATCAAGCCGGTCCTCGTCCACCATCGCGAGGGCCGGCGCAAGGAAGCGGCGGCCGCGTACGCGCGCATCCTGCCGCTCATCAATTACGAAAACCGGCAGTGCGGGTTGCGGGCTACCAAGGCGGTCATGCTGGCGGGCGGCGTCATTCGAAGCGACGCGGTCCGCCATCCGCTTGAGCCCTTGCATCCGGCGACGCGTGCCGGCTTGCTCGAGCTCGCCGACGAGTTGAACCCTCTGGCGCTGCGCTGGGGTAAATGAGCCGCTCCGGCGCGCCGTAGGCGCAGCCGCCGCGGCTCACTCCTGGTGCCGGATTGTGCCGGCGCCGCCTGGCCGGGCGACCGTGCGTGCCCGCGCGTCAGGGTGCCAGGCTGACCGGTGCGCCCGCCCCGCCGGCGCCGCGGCCCCGACCGCGAGCGCGGTGGAGCAGTACCAGCGCGATCGTCAAGTTCAGTAGATTCCAGCCGATGCCGTTGACGAACGCTGCCTGATAGGAGCCGGTGAGGTCGAAGATCTTGCCCGACATCCAGCCGCCGAGCGCCATGCCGAACAACGTGAACATCAGCACCGTTCCAACCCGGGCGCCGGCCTCGGTCGGCGGAAAGTACTCGCGAATGATGATCGCGTACGAAGGCACGATGCCGCCCTGGAACAGACCGAACAGCGCCGATATCGCAAAAAGCGATACGAGCCCGTCGAACGGCAGGAACATGAGCAGCGCGATTCCCTGCAGCGCCGATCCCAGCAGAAGCGTGCGCAAGCCGCCAATTCGGTCGCAGATCACGCCGGACAGCAGCCGGCTGACGATGCCGAACCCGAGCATGATGGCCAGCATCTGCGCGCCGCGCGCGACGCCGTAGCCGAGATCGCCGCAATAGGCGACGATATGTACCTGAGGCATCGACATGGCGACACAGCAGGCCAAACCGGCGACGCAAAGCAGCCCCTGCGCCGCGCCCGTTGACAATCCGAACGGCCGCTCCGCCGAGGCAGCGCCTCGCAGTCTCCTCGATGCGGCAGGAACCGTACTGCGAAGTGCAGCTGCGGGGATGAACGCATCGACGGCGGGCGGCCGGCGACGCAGCAGCAGGGCCAACGCCGACAGCGAGAGGGCGCAGAACACACCGATGCCGATGTAGGTCGCACGCCAGCCGTGCGCCGCGACAAAATATTGCGCCACCGGCGGCCAGATCGCGCCGGCTACATAGTTGCCGCTGGCGCATATCGCGACCGCGATGCCGCGGCGCCGGGTGAACCACAGCGAGGTGTCGGCGATCAGCGGCGCGAACATCGCCGAGCTTCCGAACATGCCGATCAGCACGCCATGCAGCAGGGCGAACGTCCAGATGCTGCCGGCCATGCCGGCGGCGACAAAGCCCACGCCCATGCTCATGGCGCCGATCAACAGCGGCACCATCACGCCGAAGCGATCGGCCAGCCGGCCCATGAACAGCCCGCCGATACCGAACCCGATCGTGGTCAGCGTGTAGGGCAGCGAAGCGTCGGCCCGCGCGACGCCGAATTCGGCCTGCACGGTCGGCAACACGACCACGACGACGTACAGGCTGGCGCCGCTAATGGTCATCACGACCAGCGCCACCGCGAGCCGCGCCCACGCGTACGGCGAGCCGTCTTCGTGCGCGTTCCCGCGCGGAGTCATGGAGGGATCGTTCAGGCTTGCTTTCATCATCGTGCGGAGCGTATCGGGGCGGACAGCGAGTCGGCGCGCGACGACGAACCTTAGCATATGTGCGCCTGCTCACTTTCTGGACAACCGAGCGAAGTTAGGCCGGCGGACCGCCGGCAGCGGGTACCGGCGTGTTCGCGCGACCCGCGGCAGCGAAACGCGACAGGCTTTATGCCTGCTTGTCCGCGACCTTGCAGGCGTCGAGCATCCCGGGATGCAGCTGCTCGAAGTGGACGCGCAAGGTGAGAACATCCTGCACGATCTCCGGCGGAAACCCCTTGCGGTTACCACGCCGGTCGGTGAGCAGATCGTGGATGTAGGCGTGGCACGACTGCGGGTCATGCCACATCGCCGCGATCATGTTGGCGATGCGCGGATACTGTCGCAGGAGGGCAAACGGCCGGACGCGGCGCGGCAGCTTCGCAATCCACTTGAACGTGATCGGCAGCGGTTCGCCCATGGGAGCTTGCCTGCGTCGCCATGCTATCGCGTACTCGTCGGACGGGACGTCCGGAGCCGGCTCCGCATCGGCCAGGGTCGCGCCTCCAGGCATCGCACCCGCCCCGATGTCCCGGACCAGCTCGATGTCCACTTTTGCGTAGGCCATGGCCGTCAACCGAGCAAAAAACGGGCCGGATTCGGGCCGCGCTGAACTCGCACCCGTCTAGTGCTGTCGGTTACAAGCATGTACCGCACGATTCTTTCACGCGATGGCAGCGGCTGCGTAGGATGAAAGCCTCGGCTTATCGCGACCAACGATTGATCTTACCAATGTCGAAAATATACGTGCTCCACGAAAACGATGCCTGGGTCGAACCTCTTCGCGCAGCGTTTGGCGAGCTTCGGCTGCCGTTCGAGGAATGGTTCCTGGACGAGGGGCTGCTGGATCTTGCCGCCGTGCCTCCGTCCGGCGTTTTCTATAACCGGATGAGCGCTTCGTCACATGCACGCGGACACCGCTACGCCGCCGAATACACGGCTGGCGTGCTGGCATGGCTGGAATCGCACCATCGGCGCGTGGTCAACGACGGCCGTGCGCTGCAACTCGAAATCAGCAAGATCGCGCAGTACGCGGCATTGGCCCGGCATGGCATCCGCACGCCGCGCACGTTCGCCGCCATCGGCCGTACGCATCTGATCGCCGCGGCGCGAAAGATACCGGGCCCCTTCATCACCAAGCACAATCGCGCCGGCAAGGGTCTCGGCGTCCATTTGTTCCAGACGGCTGCAGCCCTGGAAACCCATCTCGACAGTCCCGCCTTCGAGGACTCGGTCGACGGCATCACGCTGATCCAGGAATACGTCCAGGCGCCCGAGCCGTACATCACGCGGGTCGAATTCGTCGGTGGGCGTTTTCTCTACGCCGTGCGGGTCGATACCTCGCTCGGCTTCGAGCTCTGCCCGGCCGACGTCTGCCAGATCGGCGACGCCTTCTGCCCCGTCGGCGAGGACGCAAGCGCCGCGACGTCAGTCCCGCGGTTTCGCATCATCGAAGGCTTCCGGCATCCGATCGTCGAGCGCTACCGAAGGTTCATCGCCGACAACGGGATCGGCATTGCCGGTATCGAGTTCATTGTCGATCGCGCCGGCGAGCTCTACACGTACGACGTCAACACCAATACCAACTACAACAGCGATGCCGAGGCCGCGGCCGGAATCTACGGCATGCGCGCCATCGCATCGTATCTGGGCGGCGAGCTGGAGAAGCAGCGCACGGCGGACGAACCGAGCGTGCTCGCGGAGGCGTGAGAAAGTATGCTGAATCAGAAATTCGCTCGATAGTTCGCGGCACCTCTATCGTCGGAACTTCTGCCTCGGCACACTAGCCCTTCGCGAAGAACGGATCGAACCGCGCGTCCCAGAGCCGCACCCCGCCGGTGATGCCGGCACGGTTGGATACGATCGTCATATCCGGCGGCAAGTCCAGCGTGAGGTTGACGGCGTTGCCGCCGCCCAGGAACAGGTGGTCGAAATTGAGCAGCGTGCGGACCAGAAGCAGCGCGCGGTCCACCCTCCGGTTCCATTTCGACAGGCCGATCTTCTTCAGCGCCGCCGCGCCGACATACTGGTCGTAGGTCTTGCTCTTCCATGCCGGATGCTGGCCGAGCTCGAGGTGCGGCATCAGCAACCCGTCGCGGTAGATCGCGCTGCCCATGCCGGTGCCGAAGGTGAGCATG
Organism: Casimicrobiaceae bacterium; assembly: GCA_036493675.1. Classification (GTDB taxonomy): domain Bacteria; phylum Pseudomonadota; class Gammaproteobacteria; order Burkholderiales; family Casimicrobiaceae; genus PALSA-1003. The sequence goes on along the minus strand of DASXPJ010000035.1, from coordinate 63,093 downwards.
CATTCGAGCCCCGAGCTTGCGATCACGGCCAGGCCCTGCACTTCGGCATCGTTCAACACGCGGGCCGGCTTGCCGAGTTGCTTCCCGAGTTGGTCGGCCAGCGGAAATCCGCGCCAATCCCCGGTCCCCAGGTTGGGCGCCGTAAGGACGCATCCGTCCTTGATCACGCCGGGAAAGCCTGCCGAGATGCGGTCGAACGCGGGCAGTGCCCCGGCCATCGCCAGCACGATGTCGAATAAAGCGGTGGGCGGCGCAGGGTGCGGCGTCGGCGTGTCGATCCGCTCGACGACGGCCCGGCCGGCGCTGTCGAGCACCGCTGCCTTGACGTGCGTACCGCCGATATCGATCGCCAGCGTATACGGCGCTCCGGCGCGCGCTCGCGGCGCCAGCCGCCGGTGCACGCCGCGTTTGCCGGGCTTGCGGTCCTGCTTCGCGTTCTCTGCCAATCGCGGGGCCATGCGCCCTCAGGACTCCGGTAATGGAGCGCGCCATCGCCCGAACAGCGCAATCAACGCGTCGGCTTGGGGAGGGCCCCAGCTGCCGTCCTCGTATTCGGCGACCGGAATGGCGTCGCCGAGGACCGGTTCGACGATGCGCCAGGCTGCCTCGACCGCGTCCTGGCGCGCGAACAGCGCGGCATCGCCGCGCAAGGCATCGCCGATCAGCCGCTCGTAGGCGTCCATCGTCTGGTCCTGCTCGTTGCAGCAGTAGAGCTCGAGACCCCGTCCAACCAGCGCGGTACCCGGCGCTTTGGATCGCACACCGATCGCGATGGCGACCCGATCCGGTCCGAGCCGGAAGCGCACGTAATTCGACCCGGGAGGCAGCGCCTCGTCGACGACGATCTGCGGCGGTCGTGTAAGCTCGACCACGACTTCGGTCGCTGTTACGGGCATGCGCTTGCCGGCGCGAATCAGGAACGGCACGCCGGACCAGCGCCAGGAGTCCACGTGCAGGCGCATCGCGGCGAAGGTCTCGACTTGCGAGTCCTGTGCCACCCCTGGCTCGGCGCGGTAGCTCCGATATTGTCCGCGCACGATGTCGGCCGGTACGATCGGCCGGATGGCGCGCAGCAGCTTGACCTTCTCGTCGCGCTGCGCTTCCGCACGCGGACTGTACGGCGGTTCCATCGCCAGCAGCGCCGTCACCTGCAGCAGGTGATTCTGCACGACGTCGCGTAGTGCGCCGACAGACTCGTAGAATTCGCCCCTGCTTTCGACGCCGAAGCGCTCCGCCATCGTGATCTGCACGCCGGCGACGTAGTTGCGGTTCCAGACCGGCTCGAGAAATGCGTTGGCGAAGCGGAAGTAGTAGAGATTCTGGATCGCCTCCTTGCCCAGGAAATGATCGATGCGGAAGATCGCCTGTTCGCGAAACACCTGATGCAGCGTCTGGTTCAGCGACTGCGCCGAGGCCAAGTCCCGCCCGAACGGCTTTTCCACGACGACGCGCGCGTGCTCGGTCCCGCCCATGCGACCGAGCGCGGCGATGACGGCCGGAAACGCGCCCGGGGGGATCGCCAGGTAATAGAGCGGGCGCGCCGAGGAGCGCAGCACTCGATGCAAGGCGCCGAAAGTTGCAGCGTCGCCGTAATCGCCCCGGACGTAATTGAGCAGCGGCGCCAGCTTCGCGAAGCCCGCCTCGTCGAGGCCTGCCTGTTCGCGCAAGGAATCGTGCACGATCGCGCGCAAGCTGGCGGCGTCACCGGGGGCGCGCGCGACGGCGATCACCGGGATGTTCAGATGGCCGCGACGCGCCATCGCGACCAGCGCCGGATAGATCTTTTTGCGAGCGAGATCGCCGGTGCCGCCGAAGAGCACCAGCGCGTCGGCGTGCGCGGCATCGCTCGTCGCCTCTCCGGCACCGAACCGCACCGGCACGGCGCTGTCCAATTTGAGCATGCTCACGTCCGCTCAGAGTCCACGCGACAGCCGTTGGTTCCGGTGCGGCCGCCGCGGCGCGTCGACGGGCACACTTCGAGGCAACCATGAATACTGCGCAACGGCTGCACGATCTGGGGCAGAGCCTCTGGCTCGACAATCTCTCGCGCGACCTGCTGGACCGAGGGACGCTCGGCGAGTACATCCGTAACCTGTCGCTGACCGGCCTCACGTCCAACCCGACGATTTTCGACAAGGCGATCCGCAAGACCGATCTCTACGACCGCAGCATCGCGCAGATGGATCGCGGCGGGATATCCGACGAGGCGATATTTTTCGGGCTCGCGTTGCAGGATCTGACCCGTGCTGCAGCACTGTTCCGGCCGGCGTTCGAGGCGAGCGGCGGCGCCGACGGCTGGGTGTCGCTGGAAGTCTCGCCTTTGCTGGCCGACGATACCGCCGCGACGATCGAGCAGGCAAAAACGCTTCATGCCCGCGCCGCGTGTCCGAATCTCTTCATCAAAATCCCCGGCAATCGCGCCGGCGTTCCCGCCATCGAGGAGTCGATCGCCGCCGGCGTCCCGATCAACGTTACCCTGCTCTTCTCGACCGAGCAATGCCTCGCCGCGGCCGAAGCTTACCGCCGCGGCACCGAGCGGCGCATCGCTGCGGGACTGAAGCCCGTGCGTTCGGTGCTGTCGCTGTTCGTCAGCCGCTGGGACAAGGCCGTGGCCGACGACATTCCGCCGAATCTGCGCAATCGCCTCGGCATCGCCGTGGCGCGACAGACCTACCGCGCCTGGCACGAGTGGCGCGCCACCCCGGCCTGGCGCCGACTCGCCGTCGCGGGCGGACCGACGCAACCTCTGCTGTGGGCGAGTACCGGAACGAAAGATCCCTCCGCTTCCGACGTGCTGTACATCGAAGCCCTTGCCGCCCCTGGCACCATCGTGACCATGCCCGATGAGACGCTGCTGGCATTGGCCGATCACGGCAGGATCGATACCCTGCTACCGGAAGATGGCGGCGATTCCGCCGCCACGATCGCGCAATTTGCGAGCGCGGGCATCGATACCGCGGCGCTGGCCGAGCAGTTGCAGAAGGAAGGCGCGCAATCGTTCGCCAAGTCGTGGCAAGAGCTCATCGGCTGCATCGCCGCAAAGCGCGCCAAGACGCCGGCATCGCACGCCGCATGAACCGCCGGATTTGCGCGCGGCAACGGCTTCGCGCTTACGGCGCCCGCCCACGCAGGCGCCGGCGCAGCGCAAACGCGGCCGCACCCGCGAGCAGCAGTACAGCACCCCCCAGCGCCGAGGCGACCGGCAAGCTGAACGCCAGCAGCGCGCAGCCGGCGACGCCGCATACTGCAAGCCATCGCGGCCACTTCCGCTCATCCGGCGCGAGGGTAACCGCGCAGGCATTGGCGACGGCGTAATAAGTCAGCACGGCGAACGAGCTGAAACCGATCGCGTCGCGCAGGTCGGCGAGCGCCGCGATCGCGGCGACGATCGCGCCGGCGATGAGCTCAGCCCGGTGCGGCACGCGATAGCGCGGATGCACGGCGTCGAGAAACCCGGGCAGATCGCGGTTCGAGGCCATCGCGAATGCGGTTCGACTGACGCCGGCGAGCAGCGACAGCAGGACGCCAAGCGATGCCACCGTCGCGCCGATGCGAACGACCGGCGAGGCCGCCGCCCAACGCCCGGATTCGATCGCAGCCACCAGCGGCGCCGACGACTGCGCCAGTGCGGGGGCGCCCGCCGCAAGCAATGCACTCACAGCCACGGCGGCGTAGACCCCCAGGGCGATCGCGAGCGCCAGCGGAATGGCGCGCGGTATCGTGTGTGCGGGGTCGCGAACCTCCTCACCGAGCGTCGCAATCCGGGCGTAGCCGGCGAAGGCGAAAAAAAGAAGACCCGCCGCCTGCAGGATGCCATAAATGCCGCCGTCGAACAGCGGTTGCAGATGGCCGAGCTCGCTTCGGCCCCCGAAGAGCGTCGCGACGACAACGACTGCCAACGCCGCCAGGACGATGGCGACGATGACCCGAGTCAGCAGCGCCGTCTTGCTCACGCCGAAATAATTGACCGCGGTCAGCGACACGACCGCAGCCACCGCCAGCGGCCGCGCCAGCGACGGTGCGGCGTAGTAACCGAAGGTCAACGCCATCGCGGCGCAGCTTGCCAGCTTGCCGATGATAAAGCCCCATCCCGCGACAAAACCCCAGAACGCGCCAAGGCGCTTGCCGCCATACACGTACGTGCCACCCGATTCGGGATACAGACTGGCGAGCTCGGCTGACGACGTGGCATTGCAATAGGCGACGAACGCGGCGATGGCAAGGCCGATCAGCATCCCCGCGCCGGCTGCACGCGCCGCCGGTCCGATTGCGGCGAAGACGCCGGCACCGATCATCGCGCCCAGTCCGATGATCACCGCGTCGGCAGTCCCCAGCCGGCGCGAAAGGCGGCTTGGTCTTGCCGTACCCGACGACGTTCGCGCGCGCTCGCCGAGCCTATTCGGCACGATCGTCACCTTGTACGTCGTACGCGTCGGCCTCGTCTTCCCAGGTGTAGCGCTTGCGCGGCGGCATGTCGAGGCGGCGCAGCGCGATCGCCATCGCGACGCCGATCAGAGCGGCCGCCAGATGCGTCTCCCAGGAAACGCCGGGCTGCAGCGGCAGCACACCCCATGCCAGCGACCCATAGATGAACGCTACCAGCAGCGAGGCGGCGATCGCGCGCCGGTCACGGCGAATCAAGCCGGCGACGAAGACGTACGCGGCCAGCCCGTAGATCAGTCCGCTCGCCCCGAGGTGCACGCCGCCGCGGGCGAGCAACCAGACAATGATGCCCGGGCCGATGTATACCGCGGGCAGGACTTTCGCCGCCGATTCGGGATACAGATGCAGCATCGCCGTGCCGATGACCAGCAAGGGCAGCGAGTTGGCGAGCAGATGGGCGAAGCTTCCATGCAACAACGGTGTGAGGACAATGCCGGGCAGCCCCCACGGATCGCGCGGCGCGACGCCGAACCGCTCCAGTTCCAGATCCAGCCCCACGTTGAGCGCCTCGATGATCCACAACGAGGCCACGAAAGCCAACGCGAGCTTCAATGCGCGGACGAAGTTCGCGCTTGACTGCGCAGACCCGGTGTAGGCTGGGTCGGGAATCCGGATCTGCATCGTGCAGGGCCGTCAGTCCCGACTCGGCGAGATCATGAAATCGGACACCGCGTTGTCCGCGAGCAGAGCGCGGCTGAGACTCGGCACGGCACCCGCGTCGGAGGACCACATGACGAGCTTGTACTCGAACAGATCGGCTCTGCCATCGAGCCGGTAGGTCAACTCGGTGATTACGAAGCCGTACTGCCTGACGAACGCGCGGAGCCACGTTTCATCGTGCAGCTCCTGCCGACCGAATGCGATGCGGCAGTGCACATACAATTGAACGGGCAGACGATCTTCTAGCACGCGCAGCAGCGACAAGGCGGCGAACGTCAGCGCAACGGCCACCGCGCCGGCCAGCATGAATCCGGCGCCGATGACCGCGCCGATGGCCGATACGACCCAGATCGACGCGGCCGTCGTCAAGCCGCGGACGGTGAAGCCTTCCTTGACGATCACCCCGGCCCCGAGGAAACCGATGCCGGTAACGATGCCCTGGATCACCCGGCTCGTGCCATCGGACGAAGACGGGTCCAGGTATTGCGCCACGCCAACGAGCAACGCAGAGGCAAAAGATACCAACGCATAGGTTCGCAGGCCCGCGGCGCGCCCATGGAAGCTGCGTTCCAGTCCCACCAGGCCGCCTGCGATCAACGCGAGCAGCGGGCGCAGCAGCAGTTCGAGTTCGGTCATGGCGAAACGCTCCGTCACCGGATCATAGCGAAGATCGGTGACGCCGGCGCGCGACGGATTGGTCGGGAGAAGCCTAGCCTGGGGTGGCGGCCGGGAGCGCGTCCGATGGCGCGGGCGCCATCGCGGCCGCAATCGCGTCGTCCACCTCGTCCAGCCAGACGAACGCGAGCTGCGCGCGCGCGTCGGCCGGGATCTCCTCGAGGTCCCGGCGGTTGCGCGCAGGAAGCATCACCGTGCTTATCCCCGCGCGCAATGCCGCCAGCACTTTTTCCTTGACACCGCCGATGGGCAGGACCAGTCCGCGCAGGCTGATTTCACCGGTCATCGCGACATCGGTGCGCACCGGGCGCCGGGTCAGCAGCGAGACCAGCGCCACGAACATCGCGACACCCGCGCTGGGACCGTCCTTCGGCGTCGCGCCGGCAGGCACATGTACGTGAATGTCGGATTTCTCGATCGTCTCGGGCGCGATGCCCAGGCGCTCGGCGCGCGCCTTGACCAGCGATAGCGCCGCCTGGGCACTCTCCTTCATCACTTCGCCGAGCTGTCCGGTCAGGATCAGCTTGCCCGAGCCCGGCATGCGTGCAGCCTCGATGAACAGGATGTCGCCGCCGACCGGCGTCCATGCGAGGCCTGTCGCAACGCCAGGCACGGGCTTGCGCATCGCCACCTCGGCCTCGAACACTCGTGGCCCGAGGATCGCCGGAAGATCGCCCGGACCGACGCTGACCTGCTGCGCGCTTCCCTCGGCGATGCGTACGGCGACACTGCGAAATACCTTCCCTATTTCACGCTCGAGATTGCGCACGCCCGCCTCACGCGTGTAATCGTCGATGATCGCCGACAGGCCTGCATCGCTGATCTGGCATTGCTCCGGCTTGAGTCCCGTTGCTGCGAGCCGGCGACCGACCAGATAACGCCGCGCGATCTGCAGCTTTTCCTGCGCGGTGTAGCCGGGAAGCTGGATCACTTCCATGCGGTCGCGCAACGGGCCGGGTATCGTGTCGAGCACGTTCGCCGTGCAGATGAACATGACCCCGGACAGGTCGAACGGCACGCCGAGATAGTTGTCGCGGAACGTCGAGTTCTGCTCGGGATCGAGCACTTCCAGCAGCGCAGAGGCCGGGTCGCCGTGGAAGCCCCCGGCGCCAAGCTTGTCGACTTCGTCCAGCATCAGAACGCAATTGCGGGTGCCCGCCTTGCGCAGGCTCTGGATGATGTTGCCGGGAAGCGATCCGATGTAGGTCCGCCGGTGGCCGCGGATCTCCGCCTCGTCATGCACGCCGCCGAGACTCACGCGCACGAACTTGCGCGCCGTCGCCTTGGCGATGCTCTGGCCGAGCGAAGTCTTGCCCACGCCGGGCGGCCCGACGAAGCACAGGATCGGGCTCTTGCCGGCGGGGTTGAGCTTGCGCACCGCCAGGTACTCGAGGATGCGCTTCTTGACCTTCTCCAGGCCGTAATGGTCGTCGTCGAGAATGCGGCGCGCCTCGGCGATGTCGATCGCCGACTCGGCGTCGGCCGCCCAGGGCAGCTCGATCAGCCAATCGAGATACGTGCGCACCATCGAGTACTCGCCGGCGCCCTCGGGCATGCGCTCGAGCCGCTTGAGCTCCTTGCGTGCCTGCTTTTCGACCTCCTCCGGCATTTTTGCCTCGGTGATCGCCTTATCGAGCTCGGCGATTTCGCTCGCGGTCTGGTCGCCCTCACCGAGCTCCTTCTGGATCGTTCGCATCTGCTCGCGCAGAAGATGCTCGCGGTTCCTGTCGTCGAGCGACGCCTTGGTGCGCTCGTCGATTTCGCGCGAAACCTTGAGCACCTCGATGCGGTGCGTGAGCAGGTCGAGCAGCTTGTCCAGACGTGTCTTGAGATCGAACGTCTCGAGCAGCGCCTGCTTCTCCTCGACGGCGACGTCCATCAGTCCGGCGATGAAGTCGGCCAGCCTCGCCGGCCCTTCCACCCCCTGCAGCGCGGCGACCATTTCTTCCGGAACCTGCGGCAGGAGGCGCAGGATTTCGATCGCCCGCTCCTTGAGATTGAGCGCGCGACCTTCGATGTCGGCGTCGGTCGGCGCGACCTCGTCGATCAGCTGGACCTTTGCCGCGAGCATCGGGTAGCCGTCGTGAAACTGAAGCACGCGAAAGCGCTGTACGCCCTGGCAAATCACATGGTGCGAGCCGTCGGGCGCGGTGATGTAGCGAAGCACCGTCGCCGTGCTGCCCACCCAGTGCAAGTCGTCCGGCCCGGGCTGGTCCGCGTCGCGCTTGCTTTGCAGCAGGATGCCGAGCGGCCGCTGCAGGCGCACGGCTTCCTGAACTGCCGCCTGCGAACGCTCGCGGTCGACCCGCAGCGGCACCACCATACCGGGGAACAGGACGACGTTGCGCACCGGCACGATGATCAGCGCATCGTCGGGCAGCGGGCGCGTCGTAGACTCACCCTGGCGCTTTGCCTGAGGCGACAGTGCATCAACCTGGGTGGCAGCGTCGGCGCTGAGCGGATCGGCGTTGCTGCCTGCGGGTTCGGTCACCATGGTTCCGTTAGTCCGTCTTGCGCAATCGCAAAATCAGCAACCCGTCGCGAGACTCGCGGGTGCCGGCTTCGAGCTTCAGGCAGGGCAGCGGAATTCTCCGCTCGAAGTAGCCATAGGGAATCTCGAGCCGCCGCACCGCACATCGGGATCCGGCGAACGGCAGCGCGCATTCGGCGCGCACCACCAGCGCCGCCGCCTCGGTGCTTACCTCGACCCGCTCCGGCGCCACACCGGGCAGAGCGATGACGATGACGACCTCGCGCTCGTCCTCGAACACGTCGACCGGCGGCTCCCAGACGGCATGGGGCCGCGCCGAGGCGGATAAGCGAAAGAAATGCCGGTGCAGGCGCTCGGCCTGTTCGATCAGGTCGAAGGCACTCGCCCACATGACGTCGGTCGGGCTTCGCGAAGGCATGGGTTGTTAGATGCGGGCATCGGCGCCCGGTTCAAGGACGACCAGTGAGGACGCGTGCCTTTCCAAGCCCCTTCAAGCGCGGGCCGACCCGTAACCGCGTTCCTCCAGATCCACGCGGTCTTGATCGTAGCCATCGCGGCGGTCTCCTGGTTAGCCCTGCCTCGCACCCGGTCGCAGCGGCAAATCGCGATTCCGGGGCCGATCGGCTATGCTACCGCACGCTCGTGTCCGGCTGAGCCCTCCGCGGTCCGCAACGACACAGCATCGTCTTTCGGAGAATGGACCCACGTTGGATGCCATCGAAGCCTTGACCACGCGGGCCAGCCCGCTCGCGCTGGGCGAGCCCGCGCCGGGCGCGGCCGCGCTCGCCGTGATCCTGAAAGCTGCCGAGCGTGCACCCGATCACGGCCGGCTGCGGCCGTGGCGGTTCATCCTGGTCGAGGGCGAAGCGCGCAACGCCTTCGGCGATGTGCTGGCCGCGGCGCTGCGCAGACGCGAGCCGGACCTGCCTACTTCAGCGCTCGACAAGGAGCGCGGCAAGCCGCTGCGCGCACCGCTGGTCATGGTCGCCGCGGCGCGGCTTCGCGAGCACAAAAGCGTGCCTCGGGTCGAGCAGATCATCGCCGCGGGCGCCGCCGCACAGAACATTCTGGTCGCGGCCCATGCCTTGGGATTCGGCGGATTCTGGCGCACCGGCAGCGCCGCGTACGACGACAGCGTCAAGACGGCGCTGGGCCTCGATTCGGGCGATGCGATCGTCGGATTTCTCTATCTCGGCACACCCACCGTGCCCGCGCCGCCGATTCCTCCTTCGGCGCACGATGCACACGTCACGCGGTGGACCGGACCCGCCGATCGCGGCAACGGACCTTGAGCGCCGCGCGATCCCCGTTATCGTCGAACTGCGGGCGCGGCGCCGAAACTTCGGCAGCGCTGCGTCGAGGAAATCCCATGACCATTCGAATCCTCTGTGTGTGCCTCGCCGGCTTGTGTCTCACGGCAGGTGGCGCTGCGGCGCAGGCGCCGCAGCGTCCACTCGCGCCGGTTCGGGTCATCAGCTTCGACGGAGGCTGGAATCTGCCGGTGTGGGCGGCGCAGCGTCAGGGTTTTTTCGAGGCCAACGGGGTCGCGGTTCAGACGACCTATACGCCGAGCTCCGGTTTCCTGATCGCGTCGCTTTTCGACGGCAGGCAGGACGTGGCTCTTGCATTGATGGACAACCTCATCGCCTATCAGGAAGGCCAGGGCGAGGTCAAGCTGCTGGAACCACCCGATCTGGTCGCGATCCTCGGTGGCGACGGCGGTTTCCTCTCGGTCGTCGCTGCACCCGCAGTGAAATCATTTGCGGACTTGAAGGGCAAGACGCTCTCGGTCGATGCCCTCACGACCGGTGCCGCCTTCGTATTGCGGGAGCTGGTGGCGAAGAATGGCCTTGCTGAAGGCGAGGTCAACTATGTGCGCGCGGGCGGTACGTCCACTCGCTATACGGAGCTGCTTGCCGGCAAACACGACGCCACGCTGCTGCGCACGCCGTTCGAGGTGCTCGCGCAGAATCGCGGGTTCCACGTGTTGGCCAGCGCCGACACGCTGGGACCTTATCAAGGGACGGTCGGCTTCGTTCGCCGCTCGTGGGCCCTGGCGCACGACGCGGCCGTCGTCGGCTTTATCAAGGGCTACCGCGCCGGAGCCGAATGGATCTATCAGCCGGCCAACCGGGAAATCGTCGAAGCGTTGCTCGTTGCCAACATCCGCGACATGACGCCGGCGCTCGCTCGGCAATCCTACGATCTTCTGCTGGCCCAGCGTGGTGGCATTTACCGCGATGCGCGCCCAGACCTGGCAGGCATCGGCACCGTGCTCGCGCTGCGCAGCAAGTATGCGATACCGGCGAAGACGCTGAGCGACCCGGCCCGCTATGTCGACCTTAGCTTCTACGACAAGGCTTTCCCCCGCTGACAACGACCGGAAGACGCCACCGCATGGCTCAGAAAAAACGCAACGACCCCAAAGTCATCCGGCCCGATGACATCGATCCCTCGTACCGCTGGGACCGGCCGTTGCAGGCGCCCGGACACACGCAGGTCGACTTCGAGGAAAGGATCAATTTCCGCCGTCTGCACGACTACCGGCTCGCACGGACGCGTGCCGCGCTGGCCGGATCGGGCCTCGGTGCCCTGCTGTGCTTCGACCAGCACAATATCCGCTACATCACCAGCACCGTCATCGGCGAGTGGGCGCGCGACAAGCTGACACGCTACGCGCTGCTCACCGGCAACGGCGATCCGTACATCTGGGATTTCGGCTCGGCAGCCAAGCATCATCGGATGCACGCGCCATGGTTGCGTCACGACCACTGTCGCGCAGGGCTGCTCGGATTGCGCGGCGCGACCGGCGCGGACATCACGCTCTTTCGCGACGCTGCTCGCGAAATCAAGTCGCTGCTGGACGCCGAGGGGGTGGGCAACATGCCGCTGGGCCTCGACGTCGTCGAGCCGCCGATGCTGTTCGAGCTGCAGAAGCTGGGCATCGAAGTGCGCGACGGGCAACAGACACTGCTCCAGGCGCGCGAGGTCAAGAACATCGACGAGCTGACGCTGCTCAATATGGCCGCCGCGATGGTCGACGGCGTCTACCAGGACATCGCCGAGGCGCTGAAGCCCGGAGTGAAGGAGAGCGAGATCGTCGCTCTGGCCACCGCGCGCCTTTACGGCATGGGCAGCGACTGCGTCGAAGCGATCAATTCGATCTCGGGCGAACGCTGCAGCCCGCATCCGCACAATTTCACCGACCGGCTGATCCGACCCGGCGACCAGGCGTTCTTCGACATCATCCAGTCGTTCATCGGCTATCGCACCTGCTATTACCGCACGTTCAACGTCGGCCGGGCCACGTCGGCGCAGCGCACCGCGTACCGCAAGGCGCGGGAATGGATGGACAAGGCGATCGCGGCGCTGAAGCCCGGCGTCACCACCGACAAGATCGCGCGTGCACTGCCCAAGGCGAGCGATATCGGGTTTTCCAGCGAGATGGAAGCTTTCGGTCTCAACTTCTGTCACGGCCTCGGCCTGGGCCTGCACGAGCGGCCGCTGATCTCGCGACTCAATTCGCTGAAGGAGCCGATCGAGCTCAAGGTCGGCATGGTGTTCGCCGTCGAAACCTATTGTCCGGCGAGCGACGGGATCTCGGCCGCACGCATCGAGGAGGAGGTGATCCTGACGCCCGACGGGCCGAAGATCATTTCGCTCTATCCGGCCGAAGAGCTCCCAATTGCCAATCCCTACTGAGGAGACGAAACGATGGTCAAGAACAATCCGGTGGAGCTCGACCGCATGTTCGAGCAGGCGCTCAACGCCGGCGACCTCGATGCGCTGGTGGCGTTGTACGAGCCGCAAGCGGCGTTGATGCCCTCGCCCGGCAACGTCGTCATCGGCGCCGCGGCGATACGCGAAGCGCTGGCCGGATTCCTCGCCGCCAAGCCGACGATAACGACGTCGGGCAAGCTGGTGGCACAGACCGGCGACATCGCATTGCTGGCGAACAAGTGGACGCTCGCGCTGACCGGGCCCGACGGCAAGCCGACGACGATGAGCGGCAATGCGGTCGAAGTCGCGCGGAGGCAAGCGGCCGGCCATTGGCTGTTTGCGATGGACATGCCTTTCGGCATGGATGCTCCTGCCTGAATGACTCGCGATGGCCACCAACACACGCATCGGCTGGATCGGCATCGGGCGCATGGGCCACGCGATGGCGGCGCGGCTGGCGAAACAAGGCGCCGATCTGACCGTATGGAACCGCACCCGCGCCAAAGCCGAGCCGCTGGCCAGGCACGGCGCGAAAATCGCGTCGGCGCTTTCCGAGCTCGCGGCTTGCGACATCGTATTCGTCATGGTGTCGACGTGGGACGACGTGCGCGAGGTGATCGCCGGCCCCGGCGGACTGCTCGCGGCGAAAACGCCGCGCACGCGTCTCATCGTCGAATGCTCGTCGATCTCGCTCGAAGGCTCGGCCGAGCTCCGGTCGCTGCTCGCCGCGCGCGGAATCGACCTTCTCGCAGCGCCCGTGTCGGGCAACGCCAAGGTGATCGAGGCCGGACGGCTGTCGTTCGTCTGCTCGGGTCCGCGCTCGGCATTCGAGCTGGCGCTGCCGTATCTTCGAATGATCGCGCCGGCGGCGAGCTATGTCGGCGAAGGCGAGCTCGCGCGCATCGTCAAGATCTGCCACAACGTTTTTCTCGGCGTCGTCATCCAGTCGCTGGCCGAGATCACGGTACTGGCGCAAAAAGCCGGCGTGCCGCGCCACGCTTTTCTCGACTTCATCAATCAGAGCGTGATGGGGTCGACATTCACGCGGTACAAGACGCCGGCGCTGGTCAACCTGGATTTCAAGGTGACGTTCACGCCGGCGCTGCTGCGCAAGGACCTCGACCTGGGCTTGCACGCCGGGCGCGAGTTCGACGTGCCGATGCCGCTGGCATCGATCACCCGCGACCAGGTGCAGGCACTGCTTGGACTGGGGCTCGGCGACGAGGACTTCGCCAAGCTGATTGTGCTGCAGGCGCGTGCGTCCGGCATCGAGCTCGAGCCGGAGAACGTTCCGGTCAACGACGGGCTTGCCTGAAGCGCGAGCGATTCGCCTCTCAGCCGATGCGCTCGCGCCGCCCGCGGCCGACCAGGTCGACCATCACCGCCGCGAGCAGCACGACGCCGACGACCAGCGGCTGCCACTGCGCGCGGATGTCGAGCAGATTCATGCCGTTGATGACCAGCGCGAGGATGATTGCGCCCAGCACCGTGCCCAGCACGCTCCCGACGCCGCCGAAGAGCGATGTGCCGCCGATCAGCACGGCGGCGATCACCGGCAGCAGCAGCGGCTCGCCCATGCCCGAGTCTGCGGCGTTGACTCGTGCCAGGAAGACGACCGCCGCCAGGCCCGACATCAGCCCGCTCAGGATATACACCAGCATCTGCCGGCGCTGCACCGGAACGCCCGACAGCCGCGCCGCCTCGGGATTGGCGCCGATCGCATAGATCTCCTGTCCGACATTGGTCGAGCGCAGGAACACCGTCGCGGCGACCAGCACCGCGGCCATCAGATAGACCGGCACCGGAACGCCGAACAGGAATCCGGTGCCCAGGGCGCGAAAACCCGGCGGAAAGCCGAAGATCTCCTGTCCGCCCATGTAGTGGAACGCCAGCCCCTGCAATATCCACAGCATCGCGTAGGTCGCAAGAAACGGCGGCAGGCGCAACAGCGTCACCGCAAGCCCGTTCACCGCGCCCGCCGCCGTCCCGCACGCCAGCGCAGTCGCCACGCCCAGCCATGGCGGAAGTCCCGACTTGATCACGCCGGCGGCGAGACAGGCAGACAAGGTCAGGTTCGCCGCCACCGAAAGATCGAAGCCGCCGCAGAGAATCACCAGCGTGAGGCCGGCGGCGAGCAGGAAAATGAGGCTTGCCTGGCGCAGGACATTGAGCACGTTGGCCGTCGACAGGAAGGCATCGCTGGCCAGCGCGAGCGCGAGTCCGATCAACACGATCAGCGCCGCCCGCATGGCGAGCGCGCCCGCGTCGCCGGCCAGACGATGCCGCCACTGCCCGCTCGGGTGCACCGCGGCTTCGGGCGCGCCTGACATCACGCCGCCTGCACGCGACGGCTCCTGCGCAGACTGTCGATGATGATCACCAGCAGGATAAGCGCGCCGATCGACACGACCTGCAGCGACGACTCGACGCCCAGAAGATCGAGCGCATTCCGCAACACGGTAATCGTGGCCACGCCCAGCACCGTGCCGAGCAGGCGGCCGTCGCCGCGCTCGAACGAGGTGCCACCGAGCACGACCGCGGCGATAGCGTCGAACTCCATGCCGATCGCCACCGTCGGATGCGCGGCGTTCATTCTGCCTGTCAACAAGAGCGCCGCCACGCCGGACACCAGTCCGCCGAACGCGTAGATGGCGATGTGGTACGCCCAGGCAGGCGCACCGGCCAGCACCAGCGCATCGCGATTGCCGCCGATCGCAAAAACATAGGTGCCGAAGCGCGTGTAATGAAGCAGCAGGTAGGTGACCAGCCACGTCGCCAGCGCAACCAGCAACGGGAACGGCAGGCCGAAGACATCGAGCGCATACAGAGTTGCGATGGCCGAGCCCAATCCCGATACGGCGTTGCCCTCAGTCAACACGAGCGATGCGCCTTCGGCGATACCCAAGGTTCCCAGCGTCACGACGAATGGAGGCAAGGCCAGCAGCGAGACCATCGCGCCGTTGGCGAGGCCGAATGCCAGCCCGACCGCGATCGACGCGACCAGCGCGCTCGCGATGCCGTGCCCGCCGGCGAGCGATTCGGCCATCACGACGCTGCACAGGCTCAACACCGCGCCGGCGGAAAGGTCGAGTCCCTCGCTCATGATGATCAAGGTCATCGGCATCGCCAGCATCAGCAGGATCGACGCTTGCAGGCCGAGGTTGGCCAGATTGCGCGCCGAGGCAAAGCCGTTAACGGCGAAAAGAGCACCCGCCACCAGCAGCAAGCCGATCGGAAGGATCGCCGGCAGCGGACGTGCACGCCGCTCGACCGAGCGTGAGGAAGCGGATACGCGCATCTACGTTTCGTGCATTGCCAGCCGCAGGATATTCGCCTCCGACAGCTCCGCCCTTCCCAGCTCGCCGCCGATCCTGCCGGCGCGCATCACATACGCGCGGTCGCAGACGTGGACGATCTCGGTCAGCTCGGAGCTGATCAGCAGGACGGCGGCGCCGCGTTCGACCAGATCCTCGATCAGCGCAAAGATCTCGCTCTTGGCGCCTACATCGATGCCGCGCGTAGGCTCGTCGAACAGGAAAAGCCGGCACCCGGCGGCCAGCCATTTGCCGATGACGATCTTCTGCTGGTTGCCGCCCGAAAGCGCGCGCGCCAGCCGCTGCGGTGCCGGCGGGACAATGCGCAGGCGATCGATCAGCGCGCGCGCATGCCGGTGCGCTGCCCCCGCGCGATACCAGCCGTGCGGAAAAAGCTTCCACAGGCTCGCGACCAGCAGGTTGTCCTGGACCGAGCGCTTCAGCGCCAAGCCTTCGAGCTTGCGGTTCTCCGGGATCAGCGCGACGCCGCGCGCGGCAATACGCTGGGGTCCTCCTTCGACCGAGGCGCCGGAAATACGGACTTCACCGGCGACGACGGCGTCGGCGCCGAACACCGCGCGCGCGACCTCCGTGCGTCCGGCGCCGACCAGCCCGGACAGGCCGACGATCTCGCCTTCGCGCACGTTGAGGTCGACGTCGCGCACACCGGTCGCCGTCGTCAATCCGCGCACATCCAGCACGATCCTGCCCGCCGCGCTGTACAGACGGCGTTTGTACACGGCGCCCACCGCGCGTCCGACCATCATGCCGATCAGCTGGTCGGGCGTCGCCTCGCCCGCGGACAGCGTCGCGACGCGTCGCCCGTCGCGGAGCACTGTCACCCGGTCCCCCAATTCGAAGACTTCCTGCATCCGGTGCGAGATATAGACGATCGCCACACCCGAGGCGCGAAGCTGCCGGATCAGCGCAAACAATGCGTTGGACTCGCGCTCGGACAGCGCGGCAGTGGGCTCGTCCATCACCAGGATGCGGGCGCGCTGCGACAGCGCCTTGGCGATCTCGACCATCTGCTGCTGCGCAACCCCGAGGTCGACGGCCAGCGCCCGCGTGTCGTAGTCGAGCCCGAGCGAGTCGAGCACGGCGCGCGCCTCGCGATGCATCCGGGTGTGATCGATCAGGCGCGTCAGCGGCCGGAGCGGCTCGCGACCGAGAAAGATGTTCTGCGCGAGATCGAGGAAGGGAACGAGCGAGAATTCCTGGAAGATCACGGCGATGCCGAGCCGCCGCGCGTCGGCCGGCCGCGCGATGTCGACGGGTTTGCCCTCGAACAGGATCGTTCCGGCATCGGCCCGGTACGCGCCGTAGAGCACCTTGATCAGCGTCGACTTGCCGGCACCGTTTTCGCCGAGCAGCATGTGCACCTCGCCGGCGTGAAGCTTGAGGCTGACGTCGTCGAGCGCACGTACGCCGGGAAAGGTCTTGCTTACATTGCGCAAGCTCAGCAGCGGAGCCGGCGCTGCGGGCTGCCCGGATCCGTCGCCGTCGTGATCGTCGCGGGCCACGGGAGGTAGGGCACGCGCGCCGTCAGCCCAGCGGGCGCACAGCGATCATGTCGAGCTCGACTCGCGCGCCGGGTGTGGACAGCGAGTTGATGCAGATCGTCGTGCTCGCCGGCTTCCAGTCACCGAAATACTCGGCCAGCACTTCGACCATCCCATCCATGTCGCGCATGTCGGTCAGGTACTTGGTGACCTTCACCACATGCCGCCAGGTCAGTCCCTGGTCTTCGAGCACCAGCTTGATGCCTTCCATCGCACGCCGGGTCTGCGATTCGATGTCGATCGGATGGCGATGCTCATCCGCGACGTGCGGGTGCCGGTGGTAGAGCGGCGACGAGGTCGAGCCCGAGATGAAAATAATGTCGGCCGGTCCGGCCACGCGAACGGCCGGTGCATACGGCATGTATCGCTCCTGATCCGGCCGCGGGTGCACCGCTTCGATGCGCTGCGCGATGCCGCTGCTGTCGTTGCCCGCCATCTACCTCCTCCTCGCCACTGCGCGCCCTGCGGCGATGCGCGCGCTCCGCAATCACTACTTTGCGTACTCCTCCCACTTCGGGCATGTGCGCTTTTCCGCCGGCACCTCGAAGGGCGCGCTCGTGGTCTTGTCGATCATGATGCCCTTGATCACGATCGTGTCGGGCACGGGCTCCTTGCGCAGGCTCCGCAAGGCCGCCATCGTGGCCAGGCAGCCCATCTTGTAGCCATTAAATTCCGCAGTCGCCAACAGCCGTCCGGCTTTGATCGCCTCGATCGATTCGGGCACGCCGCCGATGCCGACCACCTTAGTTTCCTTCTTTCCCGCGGCTTCGAGCGCTTCGATCGCGCCGAACGCCATCACGTCGGCGGCCGCCATGACGCCGTCGATGGATGGATTCGACTGGATGAGATTTTCCATCACCTGCAGCGCCTGCAAGCGCTGGTAATTGGCCGGCTGCGATGCGAGGAGCTTGACGTTCGGATTCTCCTCCAGCGCCTTGCGGAAACCGCGCACGCGGTCGTCACTGGTCGTCGATCCCTTGACGCCCTCGATGATGACGACGCTGCCCTTGCCGCCGAGCGCCTTGAGCAGGTAACGACCGGCATCCAGGCCGAGATTGAAGTCGTCGGCGGCGACATAGCTCACGAATTTGCCGCCGCGAACCCGATCGTTGTAATTGACG
The DNA here is from genome assembly GCA_036493675.1 of Casimicrobiaceae bacterium. Taxonomy (GTDB): domain Bacteria; phylum Pseudomonadota; class Gammaproteobacteria; order Burkholderiales; family Casimicrobiaceae; genus PALSA-1003. Next base: position 45,107 of record DASXPJ010000035.1, on the reverse strand, counting down.
AGTGGGATGCCCGCCGCGTTGACCTTCTCGATGGCCGGCACGACACCGCGCGGATCAACCGCCATGAAGAGAATGGCATCCGGTTTCTTGACAGTGACGTCCTCGATCTCGGATAGCTGCTCGGCAAGGTTGTTCGGACGCGTGGGTGCGTAGTGCGTGACGGGGCCCGCACCCATATCGCCCGCCGCGCGTTCCACCCCGGCACGGACCAGCGCGAAATGCGGATCGACCTGGTTCTTGTAGAACGCGGCGAGCCGCTCGCTAGCCGCGATCGTCGGCCCGTTATACAGCGCTGCGCTGCCTGCGGCCAGGACCAGTGCAGCGAAATGCGGAGCCGTTCGATATTTGTTCTTCATCGTTTCCTCCTGTTCCTATCGGGCGACGTGCTCGATGCGCAAGGTCGCCGGCACCGTTTGAAGTTTACCGCATACGATCACGGAACCACGCAAAACGGTCCGCGCGCCGTAGCGCGTTGTCCTTCCACGCAGACATTGCCTGCCTCAAAGACCGAACGGATAGGTATCGGGAAGCCCCTCGAGCTCCTTGGTGTCGAGCGGCGTTATGGCAGCGGTCTGGTCGAACCAGATATATTCGTCGAACTGGCGCGGGAGGCGTGCCTGGAAATAGTGGCTTTGCAGCTCGGTCTCGGGCCGATAGATGACGCCGATCGCGCGCTCGAGTCGTGGTTGACCCAGGCCAGGCGCGAGCGCCGCCGCCATCGGCGAGCGCAGGCTCAGCAGGAACCTCGCGACGCCGGCTTCGTGACAGAGCCGCTCGTAGCTGTCCGGCAGCGCCGGGCGGACGGTCTGGACCTCCATCGGTCCATCCCATTCGGTGGCCGCCGCGACCGTCCCGGTGTTGGTACCGAAGCCGATCGAATACGCCGCATTGCCGAACTCCTGCCGGCACAGGCGCCCGATGTTGTATTCGCCACGCGATGCCATCTCGGTCGCTCCCGAATCGCCGACGTGCGAATTGTGAGCCCAGACGATCGCTTTGCTCTCGGGCCCGTGAAAGCCCAGCAGCGTCTTCAAGGTCTCGAACATATGGCTGTCGCGCAGATTCCACGATGCACGCGAGCCGTAATACATGACTCGGTAATAGCGTTCGGCGTTGGCCACCAGGCGCGCGTTCTGGACGGCATCCAGGAATCGCGCCCCATCGTGCTCGGCGTAGATGCGACGCCTGTGCATCAGATCGGTGAGCATCGAGACGACCTCGCCCTCGCAGCTCTGGTAGCTTCCGGTGAGGGCCGCATGGCCGTAGGTCGCCGGGTCCGCCTGCCAAGGCGTCAGGCATCCGTAGCGCTGGCGCGCTACCCGCGCGGCGCGCGGATCGACGTCGTCCAGGTAGCTCAAAACCGAGCGTATCGAGTTGAACAGGCTGTACAGATCGAGACCGCGAAACGCCACTCTGCGACCCCCCTCCATATCGGCGTTGTAGCCGCGCAGCCAATCGACGAACTCGCGCACCTCGCGGTTACGCCACATCCATACCGGGAAACGGGCGAACGCCGTCCATTCCGACGGCGGCGTCTCGGCGTGGCGCACGTAGTGATCGATCCGTGCGGCATCCGGCCAGTCGCCCTCGATGGCGACAAAGGAAAACCCCTTCCGCTCGATCAGCTCGCGCGAGATTCGCGCCCGCATCCGGTAGAACTCGGCTGTTCCATGCGTCGCCTCGCCGAGAAGCACGACCCGCGCATCGCCGATCCGGCGCAACAGCGGGGCGAGGTCCGCCGAATCGATCGCATCGAACCGTTCGCATGATGACGCGATCGCCGCGGCCAACGTCTGGTCAGCGGTCTCGGCCGTCGGGCGAAGCGAAGGCTGGACATGATCGTCGTCCGATGTCCAGCCTTCGTCGCCGACCAAGGGCACGAAGCGGACATCGGCAATATCCTCGCTCTTGTATTGGTCGGTCGACACGCGAACCACGCGAACCAACTCCTGGACGCGTCGATTCTCGCCGACCGGAATGACCAGCCTGCCCCCGACCTTCAGCTGCGCCTTCAACGATTCCGGGACCTCCGGGCCGCCGGCCGCGACGACAATCGCGTCGTAAGGCGCGTGGTCGGGCCAGCCTCGCGTTCCGTCGCCGTGCAGCACGTGAACGTTGCGGTAACCGATGTCGGACAGCGCCGAGGCCGCCTTTTCGGCCAGCTGCCCGATGCGCTCGACCGTGTAGACGCTGCGGGCGATGCGGGAAAGAACGGCGGCGGCATAACCGGAGCCGGTGCCGATCTCGAGCACTTTCTCGCCGCCTTCGAGCGCCAGAGCGTCGGTCATCAGCGCGACGATATACGGCTGCGAGATCGTCTGCTTCTCGCCGATCGGCAACGGCGCGTCTTCGTAGGCGAATTCCTGCAGCGGCTCGGGCAGAAAAGCCTCGCGAGGCACGGCTCGCATCGCATCGAGCACGAGCGGCGAGCGCACGCCACGACTCGCGATCTGGAGGTCGACCATGTCGTTGCGAAGCCGCGCCGAATCGGTCTTGTTCATCGGTCAAACGCTCCCACGAGCTCACGGCGGCGTCGACCGGCTCTTGTCGCGGACGTCGCCGTCGCTTCAGCGTGTGACCGTTGTGCCAGTCCGATCACTTGTCGTCGCGCCGGGCACGGTCCTTTGGGGGCGAAAGCCGCAGCAATGGATTTTCCTTGAGCTTGCCGGTGACCTCGCCAACGTCGGTCACGACCCTCTTGGTCTGATCCTCGATGGCGGAGAATTTGTCGAGCACCTTCGGCAGCCGATCGAGGATCGACGTGAGGCTGCTTTGTTCCGAAGCAATTTCGGGAACCTCGCCTTCAGGGGTCGTGGCGGCCAACGCCTGGGCGCCTGGGCTGCCGCCGTTAAGCTCGATAAAGACAACGCCGGTAATGCCTTTGAGCTTGAGGCTCGCCTTGGTGTCGGTCTTGACCGGCGCATCCTTGCGCAGTTTGACGTCGACCTGGACTCTTCGCGGGTCGACGGCGTCGAGGGCCATCGTCTTGACCGTCCCGACGTCGACGCCGCGAAATTTGACCGGATCGCCGAGCGCGAGTCCGCTGACCGACTCGTTGAAATGGATCCGGTAGAGCACGTCGTCGCGATGCCCAGTGGTCGACAGCCAGACGAAAAAGAACGCCGCGGCCGCCGTTAGCCCGATGATGAACAGGCCCTCGATGAAAAAATGTCTATCCGTTTCCATGGCTTCCCTTCCTTGCTCTCATTGCGCCTTGCGCCCGCGGCCCATGAAGAAATTCGTGGATCCACGGCTGCTTGGAGTCCATCAGCTCATCCACAGTGCCGATCGTGACTTTCCTATCGACCAGTATGGCGACACGACCGCAGACGCTAAACAACGTGCTGAGATCGTGCGTCACAATGATGATGGTCAGGCCGAGGCTCTTATTGAGTCGATGAATCAACGCGTCGATGCCGCTTGCGGTCAGCGGGTCGAGGTCGGAGGTCGGCTCGTCGAGAAACAGAATCCTCGGATCCAGCGCGATGGCGCGCGCAAAGGCGGCTCGCTTAACCATGCCGCCCGAGAGCTCCGAAGGGAACTTGATGCCGGTGTCCGCCGACAAGCCGGCGAGCGCCAGCTTCAACGACGCCAGCCTTTGCCGCTCTTCGAGCGGCAAATCGGTGTGTTCTCGCATCGGCAGCATGACGTTCTGCGCGACCGAAAGCGACGAGAACAACGCGCCCTGCTGGAAAAGAACGCCAATCAGCGAAGCCTTTTCCGCCGGGTCGAGCATTTCGACCGGCTTGCCGTTCAGCAGCACCTCGCCTGCGTTCGGCCGATGCAGACCCATCAGCGTCTTCAGCAGTACCGACTTGCCCGACCCCGAGCCGCCGGCGATACCGAGGACCTCGCCGGGCAGCACGTCGAGATTGATTCGGTCGTGAACTTCCTGCTTGCCGAAGCGGTTGACGATGCCTCGCGCCGACAGAATCGCGCCGGTACGCCGCGTCGTCTTCGCGCTCATAGACCGATCCGTTCGAAAAAAATTGAGAACAAGGCATCGAGCACGATAACGATGAAGATTGTCTTGACCACGGCGCGCGTCGTTTCTCTTCCTACACTTTCCGCCGATCCCCGGACCCTGAGGCCATGCATGCAGCCGATTATTGCGATCAGGAAGCCGAAGATCGGCGCCTTGATCAGGCCAACGAACAGGTCGCTGTCATCGACAGCTTGGCGCACGCGGTCTACGTACTGCAGCGGCGACACATCGAGCAGCGCCAAAGAAATCAACGAGCCGCCCACCAGGCCCATGACATCGGAGAAGAAGGTCAGCAGCGGCAGCGTAATGACCAGACCGATCAGCCGCGGCACCACGAGCACCGCCATCGGCTCCATGCCCATTACCTTGAGCGCGTCGACTTCGTCGCGCGCCATCATCATGCCGATTTCCGCGGTAAAGGCAGAGCCCGATCGGCCGGCGACCATGATGGCGGTGATCAGCACGCCCATTTCGCGCAGCATCGACACGGCCACCAGGTTGATAGTGAAATCTTCGCCACCGTAAGGACGCAGCTGAGCGACGCCCTGGTAGCCGATGACCACGCTGATCATGACCGCCATCAAGCCGATGATCGGCAGTGCGTTGATGCCGGTTTCGGCAAGCTGCCGGAAGATCGAAGGCAGCCGCAGCAGATGCGGGTGAACCAAAGCCTGGCCGACGGCGCTCGCTGCGCGCCCGATAAACGTGACGATGTCGACCGAGTCGCGCCAGGCCTCGTCTCCACCCTTGCCCACCGCGATGATGAGTTGGCGCCATCTCGGCATAGAGGCCGGTATCGGAAGCGGTTCGACGTCGGTGCCGCAGACGAGATCGAGCAACGCTTTGTGCTCTGCCCGGACACCGGTTAGTTCGACCCCTTTGTCGCGCAGCCCGCACAAAAACAGCGCACCCGACGTGTCGAGGCCGCTCAGCTTGCCGATCGCGAGCGTGCGCCGAGCGTGACCACCGCGACCTTGCTTTTGCCAATGCTGAAGCGATCGGCGGAGCTCGGTGAGCGCCCGAATATCGAGCGCGCCCTCGAGCACCAATCGATCGCCATCGCCGCTTATGGCAAGCCCCGGAGACGCCATTGCGTGGACATCGGTCGGCATGGCCACACCTTCGCATAGACGGCGGTGGCCGCGCAAGTCGCCGCCGACGCGTCAGCGATCTCCAGGAGAAAATTTCCAGACTTCAGGCATCCGGTTGAAACCGATGCCCGCGAGCAGGCAACGGACGCGCCCGTTAGACGCCGACCGCAGCCTTGACGCGTCTACGATCGAACGGAAGCTCGCGAATCCGCGCGCCGCTGGCGTTTGCGATCGCATTGCCGATGGCGGCCGCGGTAGGTCCCTGTGCCGCCTCGCCGGTGCCCAGGAACGCCTCGCCGGGGCGATCGATCACGTGAACTTCGACCCGCTCGGGAATTTCCGGGAAGCGCAGGATCGGATATCGACTCCAATCGGTGCTCTTGATCGCGGTCGTGTCGAACTCCACCGCCTCGTGGAGCGTCCAGCTCGCGGACTGGATAATGCCGCCCTCGACCTGGTTGCGAATACCGTCGGGATTGACGGCCTGACCGCTGTCGACGGCGGCGACGACGCGCAGAATGCGCACGTCGCCGGTCTCGCGGGCCAGGTCAACCTCCAAGGCGAGGGCGAGATAAGCGCCGAGGTTCTTGTATCGCGCGAAAGCGAAGCCGCGTCCGCGTCCGGGAATCTTCCCGTTGGACGGCCAGTCGAAGCGCGAGGCCGCGAGCGAGACGACGTCGCGTGCGCGGGCGTCATCGAGGTGGCGCAGCCGGAATTCGACCGGGTCGGCGCCCGCCGCGAGCGCGAGCTCATCGACGAAACTCTCGATCGAAAAGATGTTCATGTACGCCCCAAGTGAGCGCAAGGCCGAGACGCGGACGGGCATGGCAGGCACGAAGCGGTGAACCACGCGCGCGTTGGGCAGGCGGTACAGCGGTATCGCGTTGCGATCGCCGCCGCCTTCCGGGAGAGGGATAGACCTCGGCGCCGCCGGCGCGAACGGCTTTTCCAGGTGCCAGGCGGGCAGGAGATTGCCGGCACCGCCAGGGCGCATGCTGTGCGTGTTGCTCGTCACCTCGTATTCCCACGCGACGATGTTGCCGCCGCTGTCGAGCGCCGCCTTGGCGCTCGTCAGCATCGCCGGGCCGTACGGCTCCCAGGCGTGCTCCTGCTCGCGCATCCATTGCACGCGAACGGGGCGATCGAGGAACGCGCGCGCAATGAGCGCGGCGTCGGCAGCCGCGTCGTCGGCCGCATTGTGGCCATAGCAACCCGAGCCCTCGACGTGAACACATTGGACGCGGTCCTGCTGCAATCCGAGCATTTCGGCGATCGATTTGCGTAACGGGTACACGCCCTGGCTGTGCGTCCACACCGTCAGCACGCCATCCTTGAACAGGGCGACAGCGCACGACGGACCGATCGCTCCATGCATCTGGTAGGGGCGCCGATAGCTCGCCTCGAGCGTGCGCGTCGCGGTCCCGGCCGGCGCCCGATTGTTGAGCTCGATGGCGACTTCCGCCGGGAGCTTTTGCAGGTAAGGGTACAGGTCGGCTTGGGCGGGAAGCGTGGGGCGCTCGTCCCAGCGTGCGGCGGCGCCGAGCGCCCGCATCGCGACGATCGCCTCGAACTCGCGCGCGACAACGACGGCGACGAAGCTGCCGTCGCGGACGATCTTGAGCACGCCCGGCATCTTCTCGACCTCGGCCGTGCGCAGCTCGCGCAAACGAGCGCCGTAGCTCGGCGGCCGCACTACCCGGGCGTGCACCATCCCGGGCAGGCGCAGATCCTGCACATACGCCGCGCCGCCGGTCACCTTGGCGGGAATATCGACGCGCGGCATCGTCTTGCCGACGACCGTGTAGCTCGCCGGATCCTTGAGTTTCGATTGCGGCTGGGCGCGCGTCTGTGTCAGCGTCTCGCCGACGAGCTCGCCGTATCCGAGACGCCTGCCGTCGTTGGCGACGATGAAGCCATCCTGCACCTTGAGCCGCTCAATGGGGACGGCGAGACGTTCGGAGGCACGCGCGACCAGGATTTCGCGCACTTGCGCGGCGGCGTTCATGATGGCCGTGCCGCTGTCCTTCATCGAATTGCTGCCCGCCGTGTAACCTTCGTCGGGAGTTCGCCGGGTGTCGGCGGTGATCAGGCTGATCCGCGCGGGCTCCACATAGAGCTGCTCGGCCGCGATCTGGATCAGTGCCGTCTTCACACCCTGTCCCAGCTCGGCCTTGCCGGTGAACAAGGTAATCGCGCCCTTGGCATCGATGCGAATCCATGAATCCAGCATCGGGTTGGCGTCGAGACTTCCCGGCAGCTTCGGGTCCGGGGCCGATTTTTGCGCGAACAGCCGCGACGATGGCGCCAACGAGAAGGTGACGACGAGCGCACCGCCGCTGGCGAGAAACTGGCGCCGCGACAAGGCTCTCATGCGCGACCCTTGCCCGGCGCGGCAGCGGCGTCCGCCTGCATCGCCTGCGACGCACGGCGAATCGCGCGAAAGATGCGCATGTGGGTACCGCAGCGGCAAAGATTGGGCATCATGTGACGGCGCATCTCGGCATCCGTTGGCGATGGAGTTTTTTCCAGCAACGCTTGCGCGCGCATCATCATGCCGGCGATGCAATAACCGCATTGTGCCGCCTGCTCCTCGATGAACGCGCGCTGCATCGGCCCCGGATTCTCGATCGTCCCCAGCCCTTCGACGGTCTTGATTCGTCGTCCGGCCAGCAGTGAGATCGGCGTCAGGCACGAGAACACGGCCTCGCCGTCGACCATCACCGTACACGCACCGCACTGACCCAGACCGCAGCCGAACTTGGCGCCGTTCAGCGCGAGGTGATCGCGCAGCACATAAAGCAGCGGTGTGTTCGGCGCCGCGTCTACGCTTTGCGTCCTGCCGTTGACGTTGAGCTCGATCATCGCTCTTTCCCGCTCTTTGCTTGCACGATAGCTCGCGCCTGTTTCGGAATCTCGCTCCACGGCGGCCTTGTTGCGAAATGCACGCGCATATACGCGAGCAGGGAGACAAGCTGCTCGTCGGTGAGCGCGCCTTCGAAGCCGGGCATCAACGGCCCCTTCTCGCCTGATTCCGGCCGGATGCCGTCGAGCACGATGTGAAGGACATTGCGCGGGTCGGATTCGTGGATCGACGACGTCCGCGCCAGCGGGACGGTACGAATCGACGGGTTGGAGGTCGCGCTTTCTTCGTGGCAGCTCGCGCAGGTATCGCGGAAAATCGCCGCGCCGTTTCGCAGCGCGGTTTCATCGCCCTCGGCCGCGGACATCCGCCTGCCGGCAGTCGTCGCATCCGTCATGACCGTGGCCAGGTACGCAGCGATCGCGCGAACGTCTTGGTCGGGCACCTCCGCCAGATTGTGCACGATCGGCGACATCGGGCCGGTCGCGGTGCCATGGTCTTGGTCCGACCCTTCACGCAGATACCGGGTCAGCTGGTCGATCGTCCACGTCTCGGGCGCTGGCGACGATGCATTGAGGGCGCTCGCATGCCAGCCTTCGGCATCGCCGCCGCCGAGATAATGGCTTTCTTCCTCGGCGCCGAGCGCGTTGCGCGGAGTATGGCAGGCGCCGCAATGACCGAGTCCGTCGACCAGATAACGGCCGCGATTCCATTCGGCGCTGCGCGTTGGATCGGGCCGGTATGTGCCGGCATGAAGGAACATCGTCTTCCACGCCGAGAGCAGCGGACGGAAATTCATCGGAAAGACGAGCCGATTGGCCGGAACGAGCGCGTGCACCGGCTCGCGCGTCATGATGAACGCATAGATCGACGCCACGTCATCGTCGCTGACGCGGGTGAAATGGTCGTATGGGAACGCCGGATAGAGATTGCGGCCGTCGCGATCGACACCCTCGTGCATTGCGCGGCGGAAATCGTCTTCGGTCCATGCGCCGATGCCTGTCTCCGCATCCGGCGTGATATTGGTGGAATAAATGACGCCGAAGGGTGTATTCAGCGCCAGTCCTCCGGCAAAGGTTTTGCCGCCCCGCTCGGTGTGGCAGCTTGCACAGTTGCCGATCGCGGCAAGCGTCGCTCCGCTGGCTACGCGCACGGCGTCGAACGTTTGCTTTCCTATGGGCGCATCTGCCGCCTGTCCGGACAGCGATTCGACGGCGACCGCGCCAGCGGCAACCGCGGTAACCAGACCGAGCAGGAATCCCCCGAGCCTCATGCCGAAATAGAGCGCCGCAAAACGATTCCGTTCCCTCGCCGAAGGCTGCTGGGGAGAGCAGCTAACCGCGCTGCCGGTCATCGGTCAGGAATCGGTTATTCCGCTTCCGGTCCGCGCGAGACAGGCGCGTACGCGCGCGGCAAGCTGCGGAATCGAGAACGGCTTGGTCAGGTAGTCGGTCGCTCCGCACTCGAAGCCGACGCGCGTGGTGGTCTCGTCGTCCATGCCTGTCAAGACGATGACGGGGAGCGCCGCCGTCGCCGGCGCGGCACGCAGGATCTTGAGCAGGTCGAGACCGCTCCGACCCGGCATCACCAGGTCCAGCAGTACGAGATCGGGCGCGCTCGCCTGGATCGATGCCAGCGCCTCGCTGGCGCCGGAGGCGACGTCGACGGCATGGCCGTCCTGGTTGAGCGCCTGGGTCGCCAGAGCGCGTATGTCGGGGTCATCATCCACGACCAGGATGCGGCCGCCGCGCATCGCGTCGGGATCCGAGGGAGGGATCGTCGGCGTGTCGTCGAAAGACCCGACGCCGCTCGGCTCGACGGTCAGCTCGAGGCCCTCGCGGGCGAAACACACGCGGACAGCGTAGCCATGCTGCATCGCGTACGCACGCGCACGATGCTGCAAATCGACGACAAAAGCATCGTCGTGGTCGGGATCGTGGTGGGTCAGCGCGAGCTGACGCACACCGGCGGCAGCGGCGAGCCCCACGGCGTACTCGTAGGTGCTGTGGCCCCAGTTCTTCTTGGCGGGATACTCCTCCGGCGTGTACTGCGCGTCGTGAATCACCAGCCCCGCACCGGCCATGAAGCGCGCGTGGCGACGGTCGCCTTCGTGCACCAGGGACTCGGCGCGGTTAGGCACGGAACCGTCGCTCCAGAACGTCTCGGAGAACGGCTCGTGATCGCACAGGTATGCGACGACCGCTCCGTCGGCCTCGATGCGGTAGCCCAGCGTCATCGCCGGATGATTGAGGTATTGCGCGACGATGCGCGCGCCGCCGATCTCGTGCGTTCCTTCGCCGAGCTCCCGGAAGTGGATCGTCGCGGGGAGCTGGCCGATTTCGACCGGGAAGTAGGTGAACTCCATCTGGCCCATGAGGACTTCGCGTAGCGATCGCCCGCTACCCTCGGGACCGCACACCGTGATGTTGTTGCCGGAGACGAAGAGCGGGGCGAAAAAAGGAAAGCCCTGGATATGGTCCCAGTGCATGTGGCTGAGCAGAATGGTCGCGGAGATCGGACCCGAGGCCTCACCCATCAGGGCCGTTCCGAGCGCGCGGGCGCCGGTCCCGCAGTCCAGGATAAAGCGGGCGCCGGCGGCCGTTCTCACGTCCACGCAGGATGTGTTGCCGCCGAAGCGGACGGTGCCCGGGCCCGGCGTCGCGATCGATCCACGGGTACCCCAGAAGCGCACGCGCACGCTTTTTCCCTACGTTGTCTATCGGTACTTTACGTGAAGACGGTCAGGATAGTTCGCCGGCGACGGGGTTTCGACAAGAAATTCCTCGTGAGCGCTTGCCTCCGCGCGATCACTGGCGACGGGGTCTTACACGGCCGGGCGACTAGTGCGGGTGCCGATGGTGCAGGTCGGGATAGTGCGGATGCGCGTGCACCATCGGCGCGTGAACGTGAGCGTGGGTGTGCGGCTCGCGGCCATCCCATGCAAAGTCGTGGCCATGCCGATGATGCTCGTCGTGCGAATGCGCGTGGGTGTGCGCCCGGCGCTCGTGGGCATGCAGATGCCCATGCCGCTCGGACATGTGCAGCCATACCCCCGCAGCCATCAGCGCGCCCGCGATGGAGAGTTGCCAGGACACCGGCTCGCCGTAGAGCAGAATGGCCAGTACGGCACCGAAGAATGGCGCCACCGCGAAGTAGGCTCCGGTCCGCGCGCTCCCCAGTTCGCGCAACGCTCGCACGACGAGCGCCAAGCTGATGCCGTAACCGCCGAGTCCGACCATGGCTGCCACCGAGACGGTCGATGGCGGGGGCATGGCGGCGCCCATCAGCGTGCCGATGCCGATGTTCACCACTCCGGCGATGAGACCCTTGGCGCACGCGATGGCCATCGCATCACTGGCCGAGGCTTTGCGCGTCAGGTTGTTGTCGATGGCCCAGCAAAGGCAGGCGGCGGCGATCAACAACGCGCCCGGCGACACTCCGACCTCGCCCGGCGTCCAGGAAAGCACGAGTCCGCCCGCGACGATGAGCGCGAGCCCCAGCGCAATGCGGCGGTCGAAGTTTTCGCGGAACACGAACCAGGCGAGCAATGCGGTGAACCCCGCTTCGAAATTGAGCAACATCGAGCTCACCGAAGCGGCAGTCGACGCCAATCCCCGCATCAGCAAGACCGGCCCGAGCACGCCGCCGAACAATATCGCGCCGGCCAACCATGCGAGCTCCCGGCCGCGCGGCCACGCGAATGCCTCAGCCGACCCGCCGCCGCGCCAGACGCGACGAATCACTAGCGCGACGGCGAGACCCAAGCCGGACCCGGCGTAAAGGAGGCCCGCAAGCAAAACCGGCTGGACTTCTCCGACCAGCGTCTTGGCGATCGGCGTGCTTGCGCCGAAGAGTGCCGCCGCTGCCAACGCGCTCAAAATGCCTTTGCCCAGCCGCATGCGGGGATGATGCCTGCGGTGTTCGCCCGAAGACAAGCCCACGGGCTCGCGCATCGAACAGGGCATGCATGCGTTGCTTGACCTGCACCATCAATCCCGAAATACTCGTCCGCATGGTTCCATCGGCGGACGCACCCCGGGCGGTGACGATAGCCGTCGATTCAACGCAGAGCGTTTCCGGCCTGCTGCAGGTGCCACCGGAGGCCTCCGCCTGCTATGTCATGGCGCACGGCGCGGGCGCGGGCATGGGCCATCCGTTCATGGCGGCGATCGCCGACGGACTCGCCGCGCGCGGCGTCGCCACGCTTCGCTATCAATTTCCCTCTATGGAAAAGGGCTCGCGACGCCCCGATCCCCCGGAGCTCGCGCATGCCGCCGTCCGCGCCGCGGTGGCGGAAGCCGCGCGTGGGTTGCCGGAGGTCGCGCTGGTTGCCGGCGGCAAATCCTTCGGCGGTCGCATGACATCGCAAGCGCAGTCCGCCGCACCCCTGTCGGGCGTGCGCGGCCTCGCGTTCCTCGGCTTCCCGCTTCATCCTGCGGGACGGCCGTCGGACGAGCGCGCCGCGCATCTGTCGGCGGTGCGGATTCCGATGCTGTTCCTGCAGGGCACCCGCGACGAGCTGGCGGATCTGTCGCTGTTGCAACCGCTGGTCGGACAGCTCGGTGCGAGCGCAACGCTGCGGCTATTCGACGACGCCGATCATTCGTTCCACGTGCCGGCGCGTACCGGACGAAGAGATGCGCAGGTCCGGGATGAGGTTTGCGACGCGCTGGCGGATTGGATCCGGCGGACGGTTGCGCAGACCGACGCACAACACTAGCGCGATGGACCTCCCGTCAGGGCGCGGTACCGTGCCATGTGCCGGATCGCTTCCTTCGGTTTCGCGAGCCGCTCGTACAGGAGTCCCAGGTTGTAGTGGCAGTCGGCCAGGTTGGGATCGCCGCGCAGCGCCGCCGCGTACGCTTCCATCGCTTCTTCGCCGCGATCCAGTTCGTCGAGCAGCACGCCGAGGTTGTAGAGCAGCACGGGTTCGCTGCCGCACGCGAGAAGCGCCTCGCGATAGACGCGCTCGGCATGCGCGAAGCGACCCGCTTCGTGCAGCAGTCGCCCCAGATTGATTCGGGCATCGACGAACGCCGGGTCGGCCTCGATCGCCTGTTCGTAGGAGCGAAGCGCCGCGGCCGCATTGCGCGGTTCCAGCTCCACCCCGCGATCGAACAGCGCGCGCGCGTCCGGCGGAGGATTCGCGGGTGTTTCCGGTTCGATCACGCTCAGCGAGCCGTCGGCGGGATCGCCTTCGAATTCCAGCAGGTACTGCCCGGATTCCGCCTGCCAGCGGCCCCCGCCCTCTCTGACGACGACGCGATCGGCCACGGCGCAAATGCGAAGCCCCGACAAGGGCATGGCATCCGGAAGATGACGGCGAAGGTCCCGCACCGATTGGGTGATCCGCCTGCGCGGAACCTTCGCCTCCACGAGCGCCTGCGCGGTCCGCAGCACGATCAGATCCTGAAACGAAAACCGCCAGGCCCCGCGCGGTCCACGCACGGGGGACACGAAGCCGGCGGCGATCAGCGCGCGAATCGTGCTGCGCGGCAACCGAAGCAGCGTCTCGACGTCGCCGACGCCGTACGCGTGCACCGTCCGCCCCGCCGTCTCGATGGTCGCTAGGACACTAGGCTTTCTTGGCGACCTTGCGCGCCACCGGCGCCGCAGCCTGGGCCGCTTGTGCCCGCTTGGCCGGCTTGCGCGTGGCCGCCACAAGCGCCGCCTCGGGGGCTTTGGCGCGCACAGGCGCCTTCTTCTCGAGGCTCGCGCGGAGCGCTTCCATCAGATCGATGACCTGGGCGCCGCCGCCTTCCGGCGCCAATGCCAGCGTGATTTCCTGCCCTTCGACCTTCTTCTGCACCGCCGCCTCGATGCGCGCCGCCACCTCGTCGGTGTACTGCGATGGATCGAACGTTTCCGACGCCTGCTGCTCGATCAACATTTGCGCGAGCTTGAGCTCGGCGGGCTTGACTTCCGTCTTTGGGATCTCGAGGTCCTTCATCGCGCGGACCTCACCGGCATAGAGGAGCTGCTGCATGACCAGACCTTCCTCGACCGGCCGGATCATCACGATGTATTGCTTGCCGCGGGCGGCCCAGCGTCCGAGCGCGCAGCGCTTCGATTCGCGCAACGCGGTGGCCAGCAGCGCGTAAGGCTTGGCGCCCCCCTTGTCGGGGGCCAGGTAGTACGCCTTGTCGAAGTACACGGGATCGACGGCTTCGAGGGGCACGAATTCGGTGATCTCCGCCGTGTGCGTGCCCGCCTCCTCCATCGCCTTGAGCTCGTCGGGCGTGAAGATCACGTACTGGTCCTTCGAGAATTCGTAGCCTTTGACGATGTCCTCGCGAACGACGGGCACCTCCTCCTTCTGGCAGATGTACTGCTGCTTCAGGCGCGAGCCGCAGGCCTTGTGCAGCATGTTGAAGGAGATCGCGCGGCTCGCCTCGGTGGCCGAATACAGCTTGACCGGAATCGAGACCAATCCGAACGAAACGCTCAAACTCGCAATGGATCGTGCAGCCATCTTGTACCTCCGCGCCAAGGCTCGCCAGCAACACATTGTAATACATCAGGATTTCATCGCGCGCGCTTTTCGGCCGGGAAGCGTCCGGAACCTTCGATTTTCGTTGCGGGGCCGCGACAGAGGCACCGCCGAGGGCCCCGAAGGGTCGGTCTATCCCTTCGAAAGGCTCAGCCTGTTCGGCCGAGCGCGCGCTCGAGGTCCTGCTTGGATTCCAGGGCGTCTTGCCAGCGGTCGCCGGTCCGGGCCAGCCGCTGGGGTGCGTTCATCATCGTAAAGTCGAGCGGATGCGCGCCGGCCAGCTCGTCCCAGTTAAGAGGCATCGACACCGGCGCGCCTGGCTCGCCGCGCGGCGAATAGGCGACGTTCAATGTCTTGCCGCGAACGTTCATGTTGTAGTCCATGAAGATCTTGCCGGTCCGCTTGGGAATGCTCCAGTCGAGCGTGATGTCCTTCGGATGCAGACGCATCAGATGCCGGCCGACGAGCTCCGAGACGTGCCGGGCGGCGTCGAAATCGAGGGTTCGGCGGATCGGCACGAATACGTGCAGGCCGGTCTTGCCCGATGTCTTGACGATGGCCTCGAGGGACATGCTCTGCAGCAGCTCTCGCAGCCAGAAGGCCACCTCCTTGCCCTTTTCGAAGGCGACCGTGTTGAGCTCGGGTTCGGCGCCCTTCGTTTCCTTGCCGGAGTAGATGTAGGGATCGATGTCGAACAGCACATAATCGGGATAATTAAGCACCGAGCTTTCCAGCGCCTCGAGCGAGCTCGCGTAGTCGGTGTTTTTCGACACCGCGTCCGGGCCCGGTTTCGCGCGCGAATGCCAGACGTGAAATTCGAGCGTCCCGGACTGCGCGAGCCACAACAGCGTGGGCAGGTTGTTGCAGAGCAGATAGTCGTGCTCTTCGTCCTTCGTCCCCGAGAACAAGGTGATCGTCTCGACGAACGCCGGCCGCTCCTGCTCCCAGTGCTTCTGGAAAAAACGTTGGCCCCGAATGCCGTCGGGCATGCGGATCATCGTGAGCGGGCGATCGGCCAGGTGCGGCAGCATGTACGGCGAAATCTGCGCGAGGTAGCGGAGCAAGTCGCGCTTGGTGAGGGCCGGCTGCTTGAGCGCCGGGGTCGCGGGCCAGTAGACGCGATCGAGGTTGGTGATGCGGATCTGATGCGCTCCGACCGCGAGCGTGAACGCGTTCTTCGCAACGTCGAGCTGCGCCACGATGTCCTCGATCGGGCCGGCCGCGGGCCGGATCGATTCGGCGCGGCCGTGATCGGAACGCCGCACCGCCTTCGGGTCGACGTCATTGCGCAGCCGCAGGAAAATCGGCGCGCGCAGGTGATCGTCATCGGTCCAGCTGTGGAAGCTCACCTCGGCGACGAGCTTCGGCTCGACCCAGGTCGTCGGCGCATTGAGCTCCGGCTTAGCGGCGAAGGGACACGTGCTTCGCCGCAGCGGTTCCAGCCGCGCCTTGACCTGTCCGAGCGTGCGCTCGTCGAATCCCGAGCCGACGTGCGAGGCGTAACGCAGCTTCCCCCTCGACTTGCCATCCCAGTAGCCGACCAGCAGGGCACCCAGCGGGGCCCGCGAGCCTTTTCCCTGGGTGTAGCCTCCGACGACGAAATCGGCGCTCGATGTCGGCTTGACCTTCAGCCACGATTGTGACCGGCGTCCTGCCTCGTATCGACTTTCCTTGCGTTTGCCGATCACTCCCTCGAAGCCACTCGCCAGCGCGGCCGCATTCAACGTGATTCCGTCCTCGGTCGCATGCACGAGCTGGACGAGCGGCGACGGCAAAAGGCATTGACTGAGGTAGCGCCGGCGATCGGCGTACGCCGACTCGCGCAAATCGACTCCGGCGAAATGCAGCAGATCGAAGCAATACAGGACCACGGGCGAGGCCTGATCCGCCGCGGCGATATCCCGCGCCGACTTGAGCTGCGCCCGGTCCTGCATCAGTGCGAACGACGGCTTGCCTCCCGCGTCGAAGGCCACGAGCTCGCCATCGAGGATCATGCCGACGGAGCCCTGCTGGGCCAGTTCGGCAACGAGTCGAGGAAACTTGCCGGCAAGCTCCAGTCCTCGCCGCGAACGGAGCTTCACGGCGTGCGCGTCGACGAACGCGAGCACCCGATAGCCGTCGAGCTTGGGTTCCCACATCCAGCCCGGGCGATGGAACGCCGCGTCGGCGGCTTCGGCAAGCATCGGCGCGAGCGTGGCGGGCATCGCCTCGGGCTTCCCCTCGGGAGCGAGTTGCGACGCGGCGATGCGCGCCGAGGAGACGAATTTGATCTCCTGCACGGTCTTGCCGCAGAGCACCGAGCGCGTATCGGCGGCGACGTCGCCGGCGCCCGCGAAGCGGTCCTTGTGCTTGATGAGCAGCCACTGGTTCTTTTCCTTGGTCCGCACCAACGCAAACGACCCTTTGAGCTTCTCGCCGCGCAGCTGGAAACTCAACTTGCCGTTCGCCATCCCCTGGCGGACCTCGCGCTCGGCCCGTGCGCGATCGTGAAACCAAAGCGCCCCGTCTTCGTCGGGCGAATAGACGCCGCAGTCCCAGACGATGACTTCACCCGCGCCATATTGCCCAGCGGGAATGACGCCTTCGAACGAGCCGTAGTCGTAGGGATGGTCCTCGACATGCACGGCCAGGCGCTTTTCGTTAGGATTGAGCGATGGACCCTTGGGCACCGCCCACGACAAGAGAACGCCGTCGCATTCGAGGCGAAAATCGTAGTGCAATCGCGTGGCGGAATGCATCTGGACGACGAACAGCAGCGGTCCATTCCGCCCCGCGGGCACGGCGGGCGGCGGCTCGGGTGTGGCTGCGAACGAGCGTTTCGCGGCATATTCGGTCAGCGCTGCTTTGGCCATGCACGGATTCTACTGATGGAGCACCGGATATGACGACTTCAAGGATCCTGGCCGGCGCCAGCGGCTATTCCTTCAAGGAATCGAAGGGAAGCTTCTATCCCGAAAAGATCAAGCCGGAGGACATGCTGGCCTATTACGCGGACCGGCTGCCGACGGTGGAGATCAACAACACCTTCTATCAGATGCCCAAGGGATCGGTGCTCGAGAACTGGGCGGCGGCGACGCCCGAAAGCTTCCGGTTCGCCATCAAGGCGTCGCGACGGATCACCCATATCGCGCGCCTCAAGGTCGCGTCCGCGGCCGAATCCACGGCTTATCTCTACCGCACACTCGGCGCGCTCGGCGCGAAACGCGGTCCGGTCCTTTTCCAGCTGCCGCCCAACCTGAAAAAGGATCTGCCGCGCCTGGTCGCGTTCCTGGGTGTGCTACCTGAGGAGCACGGCGCCGCGTTCGAGTTTCGCAACGATACGTGGTTCGACGACGAGGTCTACGCCGCCCTGAAGGCGTGCGGCGCGGCACTCTGCCTTTCCGAGCGCGAAGACAACGCGCCGCCGCCGGTCGAGACGGCGCCCTGGGGCTACGTACGGCTTCGACTCGAAACCTATTCGGACGACGATCTGCGCCAATGGGCGCGCAAGCTGCAGGCCACCTCCTGGCGGAATGTATTCGTCTACTTCATGCACGAGCCCACGGCGCCGGCGTATGCGCGGACGCTGATGGGTTTTGCAGCGGCGTAAGAAGGAACGCAGTCGCGAGCGCGCGGCCGCCGACGCCTCAGGCGCCGGTCGACGCGGCCGGCAGAACATCGAGCAGCGCCATCATGCAGTTGTCCTCATGCTCGAGGATATGGCAGTGGAACATCCGCTTCCCGGGAAGCACATGCTTCACCTTGATCGTCGCCCGATTTCTCGAAGGGATGAGTACTGTGTCGATCCACGCGAGATAAGGAGCCGGCGTGACCACGGTGCCGATCGTCCGGGAGATCAGTTGAAACTGCGTGCCGTGGATATGGAAAGGGTGCGCCATCCCGGTATTGTTGAAGATCTCCCACGAGTCGACGCGGCCAACCACGCTGACGAGGTCGACGCGATTGGGGTCGAAAATCCGTCCGTTGATCAGAAACGCGACCGTGGCGCCGCTGCGGGTGCACAGCCCGGCGACTTCGCTCAATTCCACGTACTGGTTGGCGCTGACCTGGCCGAGGTCGGCGATCGGCCTCAGCAGGGTGGGGACGAGCGTCGGCGCGGCCGGCGCCTCGCTGGTCGTCGCCACGGTCAAGAGGTCGACGTCGGCGTAAGTACCCAGTCCCAGGTAATCGGTTTCGTATTGCAACGCCTGGAGCTTGTAGCGCGCGCTGGTCGTCGGGTCGATGGTCACCACGATCTCGACGCGCTGTGCGGGCGCGATGAGGATTTCCGTCAGTCCGCCGATCGGTGCTGCAAGGAGACCCCCGTCGGTTCCGACCAGCGTCAGCGTGTGCCCCTCCAGGGCGAGACGAAAGACCCGGGACGCGGTGGCGTTGAGGATTCGCCACCGCTGCGTCGCGCCCGGTCGAACGGTGTGAACCGGCAGCAGCCCGCCGTTGACGAGCAGCAGCTCATTCTGGCGACCGACCGACCAGTCGACAGCGTTGTCGGCGGATATCTCCGCATTGGAGTCGAGCCGCAAACCGGTAATGAACAGCGTGACCTCTGGAATATGGGCAAGCGGATCGTCGGCGGCGCGGACAATGAGCGGCGCTGCGAGCCCGCGGGCGACCTGTGCCGCGGTCTGCAGGTGGGGATGCGGGTGATACCAATACGTCCCAGCCGACCCGAAGGGAAGGTCGAACTCGTAGATGCGGCGGCTGCCCGCCGGCACCGGGTCCATCGGGTTGCCGTCCTGGTCGGAGGGAACCGGCAAGCCATGCCAATGAATCGTCGTATCCTGCGAGAGGGCATTGTCGATCGTGATGGCGACATGCTGCCCTTCGGTGAGGTCGATGAGCGGCCCCGGCAGAGACCCGTTGTAGAGCCACATCGGCGTCGCTTGCCCCGGGCTCAGCGCTTCCTGCGCGGGTGCCGCCGTAAGGAGCCCCGAGAATTGTGCCGGTGTGGCGCTTTCGTTGCGCAGGACAGCGAACGGACGAAGCGGCTGTGCTGTCGCGAGCGCATGGTCCGACGCCGGCGGGACGCTCATGTCGCCGGCATCGCCGCCTCCACGACACCCGACCACCAGCCCGCCCACCCCTGCCAGCCCGGCCTCGAGAAACGTTCGCCGCCTCATCGACCGCGAACGAAGCTCGCGCGGCGAAACCACGCCGTATCGCGCCGACAGTGCGGATCGCGGTTCGGACCGCCAGCGTTCGCCATGGCTAAGCTGTTTTCGTACCGAGCAAATAGAACTGATCGCTGTGGTCCGCGAACGGTGCAAACCCGCGAATCTGGCGAGTGACCGGGTCGTAGTACATGACGCCGAAGACCGGACCGGCACCGAAGATGCAGTTGCCATTGCTCTGGGCGGTCCAGCTGAACGCTTGGATCGTGCTCAGCGGAGTCATCGTCCCCTGGAATGAGCAAGCGCTGTTTTTGGCAGCGATGTTTCCGCTGGAATCCACCGTGAAGGTTACGCTGAGCTTGCCGCCGGCGTGGCCGGAGAAGCCGGCGTAAGAGCCCGCGGCATCGGCGATACTCGGTGGATTGTCGGATCCGACAACGTACGAGGCCGCCAAGCTGCGCGCACCGGAGGGATCGACGATCGTCAGTTGCAGATTATTCTGCGGCGTGTAGTCGCCGCTCACCGACGCCGGGGCCCCGAAGCCGCCTGTTTCGAAGCCGGTGGCGATGGGGAACTCCGATCCGTCGGATCCCGCGAATTGGCCACCCGCAGCGATGGACGAACCCTGGAATACGCCCGCATCGGTCCCGCTGCCGGGGTACGAGAAGAGCATGTAGTAGGTGCCGTCGTCGAGGATGATGGCGTGTACCGACTCGTTGCGGCTCGTTGTTCCGACCCACACACCTTCGGCGGCCGACATGTACTGGCATACCGTCCCGGGCGCAGTGAACACTTCGCGGGTGATTTGCTTCGACTGGGTGATCCCGTTGATCGTGTAGCTGAAGGTGGCTGCGTTGCCGTCGCTGAACCTGAACGTTGCCGTCCCCACGACCGTTCCGGTAGCGCCTCCCACCGCGCCGATCGGCGGAAAGGGTATGGCGTTGAACGCCGGTCCTGCTGCGAGCCGGAACACCTGCGCTCCCGAGTAGACGCCTGGAGCGGTTTTCGTCGCCTGCACGACCAGCCACATCGGCGTGTGGTCCTGATCATACGTAAACCACGTGGCGAAAATGATATCGCCCTGATGCGTAAGATTGATTCCCCATCCGGCCTCGGAGCCCGGCGGCGAGGCCCACCATAGATCGGTGTAGTTGGTCGCGAGCGCAAGGTTGGCTCGGGCGCCGAATACGCATGTCGGCTGCGGGCCGATCAGCTCACGGGTGATCGACTTGTTCTGAGGAATGCCAGCGAGTGTGTACGCCAACGTCCCATTGTTCAGATCGGTAAAGCTCACCGTGGCGGTGCCGCCGAGACCGCCTACGACGGCGCCGCCCGGGCTGCCCAACGGCGGGAACGGGACTGCGTCGAACGCGGGTCCCGTGCCCTGGAAAAGTTGCCCGCTGTAGGTGTTGGGCGCCGTCTTCGTGGCTGTCATCACCAGCCATGTGGCCTTGCCGCTGAGGTCATAGGTGAACCATGACGCGAAGATCGTATCGCCTTGATGCGCGAAGTTGATGCCCCATCCCGATTCAGCCGGGTTAAACCACAGGCCCTGATAATTGGCCGGCGGTGCTGGTGGTGCGCCGCCGACGCTGGCGGTCGCGCCCGCGAAATTCGTCGCCAGGTTCGGCTTGTGCGACCCATCACGATAAAGAGCGTTGATACCGTCCGTCGGCAGCGTCGCATAGGCGATCGAATCGACGCCGGCGAAGTTTACGACTCCGGCGGGCGGTACGAATCCGTCAGGCACCACGTAGTCCGGCGCGATGAGGCCCAGAGCCGCAAACGACTGCGTGCCGATCAAAACGAATTTGTCCGAAGTGAGAATGCTTGGCAAATTGACTGGAAAGGGGAAGGTGACCGGAGCTTGCAGCGGAGCCGTGGTCGACATCGCGTGGGTCTTGAACAAGTTCTCGCCATTCGAGGACTGGCTCTCCTGGAGCACGACGTATTGCACCGAACCACTGGCGTTGGAGTAGATCTCCTGGATCGTGAACGTATGGAAGTTCGCAAAGCCAGCGACCGGGACCAGCGCGAGTGCGCTCGCGAGCAGCCATCGGGCCAAGTTCTTGTCCATGATGTTTGTCGCCTTCAAGAGGTTGCGTTGAGATGACTCGAAACGAGCACTCGGGCCCGAACCAGCCGGGGCTGCGTCGGAGATTGCCGATCGGGCGAGGCTGGCGCAACGTCCATGCGAACGAATCGGGTAAATCGCGGCATGAAGCCGTCATGGATGGGCACGAACGGCTCACGGCCCAGCGACCGCGCACCGTTTCACCCGGCGGTGATAGGTCCAAACCCGCCGAGAGGACGCTACATTCCTCCGGACGCCGCCTTCATCCGGGCGTTCGCCAGTTTCATGCGTTCCGAAACCCCTGGGCGCGTCCGTTCGGCTAGACTTGCCGTGACGCCACACCCCAATGTGAGCATGGACCTCGACGACGACAGCGGTGAATCCCCGCAACGGGTTCGCCACGCACCGCGCCTTCTGGACCGGGTCGACTGGCGCCTCGCCGGCATGGCCGCAATGCTTGGTCCGCTGGTCGACCAGGAGTGGATCGGGAACCTTACCGAGGCGCAATGGAATCGAGCGCTCTGGGCCTTCGCGCAAGCGGAACTGCCCGGTCTTTTGATCCTGCTCTTCGGCGCCCTGCTGCTCAATCTGCGAAAACTGGTGCTATCGCGGCCGGCTGCACTCGCGGTGGCCGTGTTCGCGGGCTGTCTGGTGGCACGGGCGATTGCCTTTCCCGCCAAAGCGGGACAGCCCCCGTCCGGATTTGCCGGTGGCTCCCCTTCCGATTGGACCGTCTTCTGGTTTTTCACTCGCCACGCAATGCTCCAATGGAGTTTCATCGCGGGCGCCTGGTATTTTCTGCACCGCTTGAGCGAGCGGCGCGAAGCGTTGCGCCAATCCGAGCTCGCCCGCCATCATCTGGACGCACAGTTCCTCGAAGCGCGACTGAACGCATTGCGGGCGCAGGTCGAGCCGCATTTCCTGTTCAACACCCTGGCGCACTTGAAGCGGCTGTACAAAGCCAATCCGCCGCTGGCACGCCGCATGCTCGACAGCTTCTGCGAATACCTCCGCGCGGTACTGCCACAGATGCGAATCGAGGTGGCGACGTTGGGTGGCGAGCTCGACCTCGCGCGAGCGTATCTCGACGTCCACAAGATCCGGATGGGGGAGCGCCTCGCGATCGAGTTTGCCGTTCCCGAAAACGAGCGTCTCCGTCCGTTTCCGCCGATGATGCTTATCTCGCTGGTGGAGAACGCGATCAAGCATGGGCTCAATCCACTGGCCGAGGGCGGGACCGTGCGGGTGTCGGCCGAATCGTCTCCTGATTTGTTGCGCGTGTCCGTCGCCGATTCCGGGCGGGGTTTCTCGGCCTCACGCGGCACCGGCGTGGGGCTGGCGAACATCCGCGGCCGCCTGGCTGCGATGTACGGCGCGGCCGCGAGCATGACGCTCGTCTCGAACGGGTCGCACGGCATGCGGGCGACCATCGAAATTCCAGTCGCCGGTGCAGACGCGACTTCGAGAAATAAGTGGGATAGCCGCGTGAGTCGAGAATCGGTATGACTTCCGCCACGTTTGTTCAGACTGCTGCTCGGACTGATGCACGGCGTTCCGCCGCTCGCTGGATACGTCGCGCACTGATTTACGATCTGTTCGGCGTTCGGGGCCTGACCTTGCTGCGTTTCGGCTGGACGGGACTATTCGTCGTGCTGCTTACCCTCTGGTCCGCGGTTGCAAACCTGGTGGTGAAAGAAGGATTCCATCCGTCGTTCGGGACGCTCGTGGGCTATTTTTGGCCATTCATCCTGCAATGGGGTACCTTGATCGTCCCATCGATGATTGCCGTGAGTGTTGCCGACGGCCTGCCGCTCGAAGGGGTCCGTCGCGTACTTGTCATTATCGCTGCGCTGACGCTGGCGGCGTTGCTCGACACCGCGCTGCACCATGAGTGCTCAGCCAAGTGCGCCTCGCTACCTGCCTGGCGACAGGTCAGCGACTTTGTCCTCGACGTATGGGGGCGAGTCGGCCTGACCGGTACCATGGCGGCAACCTATTTCTATCGCCGCAAGGATCAGTCCATTGCCGCCGCCTTGCACGCCTCGGAGATGGCCAGGGTCGATACCGAACGGGATCGTCTCCAGTCGACGCTCCAGGCAATGCAGGCGCGCATCGAGCCGACGTTCCTGCAGGACGTCCTGCGCGACGTCGCGGCGCTGTACGAATCCGATCGCAACGCCGGCGGCCGCCTGCTCGATTTGCTCATTCTCTATCTGCGGATGGCTCTGCCGTATATGAACGGAGCAGATGCGACGATCGAGCGCGAAGCGGGGCTGCTGCGCACGTACGTCGAGATCGTTGCGTTACGCTCGCACGGTGAGCTCGCCGTCGACTTCAGCGTCGACCCCACGCTCGCCGCCGCGCGCTGTCCGCCGATGACACTGGTCCCGCTGGTCGCGACGATTGCGCAGACGCGTGCTGCCTTGGGGTCCATCAAGTTCCATGCGCGTGGAGTCGATCAGCGAATCCGTATGGGTATCACAGCCAAAGGCGCTATTTCGCACGCCATCGCGAAATCGCCAGCCCTGCGCGAGGTCCGCGAGCGTCTGGTCGCGCTTTACGGCGAGCGAGCTTCATTCGTCGTCGATCGTCCCGAGAAAGATGCGCTGCAACTAATCCTGGAGATCCCCCATGAGCGGGCCGACCGCAGTCCTCGCTGAGGACGAGGCCCATTTGCGCGAGGAGCTCCGCGAGACGCTCGCAGAGCTATGGCCGGAATTGGTCATATGCGCCGAAGCGCGCAACGGGCTGGAGGCGCGCGAGGCACTCGAGCGGCACGCGCCCGACATCCTGTTCCTGGACATCCAGATGCCGGGCCTGACCGGCCTCGAAATCGCGAAGCTGGCCAACGGTCGCTGTCACGTCGTTTTTGTCACTGCCTACGACCAATACGCGGTCGCAGCCTTCGAGCATGGCGCGGTCGATTACGTAATGAAGCCGGTCAGTGCCGATCGGCTCGAGGAAACCGTGCGCCGGCTGAAAGCGCGCGTCCACGACAGGCCGGCCAACCTCGACCATCTGCTGCAAGCGCTCGCCGAGCGTCTCGGCGACACGCGCGAATATATCCGCTGGATCACGGCTTCGCAGGGCCAGGAGCTGCGGCTCATCACCGTTGACGAGGTTTGCTACTTTCAGGCCGACCGGCGGTATACGCTCGTTGTGACAGCCGACAGGGAATCGCTTATTCGTCGACCGATCAAGGAACTCGCTGAAGAGGTCGACCCGAAGATGTTCTGGCAGATCCATCGTGGCACGCTGGTCAACGCCAACGCGATTGCCGGCCTGGTACGCGATTTGAAGGGACATTTTCGCGTCAAGCTGAAGCAGCGCAGCGAAACGCTTTCCGTCAGCGAGTCGTGCATGCACCTGTTTCGCGAGATGTAGCCCGCGCTGCAGTACCGCCAGCATCCCGCCGCCCGGGAAGCTACCTGAATCCGCCCTGCGGCTGGTTGCGACGGATCATCTCCTGGCAATAAGCGTACAGCGCATCGTAAACGATCCACTCCGCCGCATTGATCTCGTGGTCGTCCTTCAGTCCGAGATGCCGAAAGCCCTCCGCAATCGCACTCAGGCCGGCCGACTCGGGCTGGCTCCAAAGCCCGTTGTCGGTATCGGCGCCGTTGACGATCTTGGCCAGAAGCACCATCGCGGGATCGGTTGCGAGACCGTATTTGTTCACGAAGGCGTCGAACGAGCACTCCTGACCGTGGTGGCCGAACTCCACGTCCTTCACGTCGTATGGCGTCGCCTGCTCGTGTCGCGCGACGTCCATTACCTGGTCGGATGGGACAAACAGGAAGACCGCGTCCGGGTCGATGAACTTCCGGATGAGCCACGGGCATGCCACCCGGTCCACTTTTACTCGTTCTCGGGTAATCCATTTCATCGTAAGCTCCTCATGGGACATACCAGCCTGCGGAGAGTCGTCAGGGTCGCAGTCCCGGAAAGAGAACCAGTCCGACGAGCGCCGCCGTGACGACCAGCACAGGCTCGGGCAACTTAGCCTTCCATATCAATGCGACGACGGCTAGCGCGATGACCGCGGTCATTACGTCGACGATCGAGCGCTCCGCAAGAACGATCACCGCACCGGTGATCGCTCCGATGGCCGCCGCGGTCACGCCGCCGACGAACGCCAGAAGCGCCGGCCGTTTGCCGTATTTCTTGAAATAGGGTGCAGGCAGCACCGTGAACAGATAGCAGGGCAGGAAGGTACCGAGCGCAGCCACCACCGCTCCCGGCAAGCCGGCGATCAGGTAGCCGATGAACCCGACCGTTATCACCACCGGTCCCGGCGTGATCATGGCGACCGCGACGGCATCCACGAACTGGCGCTCGGTCAGCCATTGATGGTCGTGCACGACCCCGCCATAAAGAAACGGAACGATCGCGAGCCCGCTGCCGAAGACGAACGCGCCTGCTTTGGCGAAGAATGCGCCCAGTTGCGCCAGCAGCGACCAATCGACTCCGGTAGCGACCGCGCAAGCCGATGGCGAATGTGGCGTGAGGGCCAGCAACGCGGGCGCGCCGCTTTTGCCGAATCCGCGTTTGGGTGGCGCGCGTACGAGCCATACCAGAATACCGGCGCCCAGGAACAGCCATACGCTTTCCGACTCGGTCCAGACCGTAATCACTGCGGTCACGAGATAGATGGCCCATAACAGCTTGTCCCTGCCGATGTTCTTGATGGTGAGCTTGTACGCGCTGATGGCGATGATGCCGATGACGGCGGCGCCCACGCCGTAAAATACGGCCTGCATCCACGGCAGGCCGCCGTATCGGCCGTACGCCCAGCCAATGACCACTACCATGAGGAACGACGGCAGGACAAAGGCGACGCCGACCACGGTGGCACCCAGGGTGCGGTAGCGCACATAGCCGAGATACATCGCAAGCTGCGCCGCCAGCGGACCGGGCATGAGCTGCGCCAGCGCGAGCCCTTCCCGGTACTCTTCTTCAGCGATCCACCGCCGCATCTCGACCAGATCGCGGTACATGTATCCAACGAGCGCGACCGGACCGCCAAAGCCGATGCTGCCGAGCTTGACGAAGTACAGCGCGAGCTGACCGAGCGAGCAAGGCGACTTCAACGCTTTGGCCCCCTCGAAGTCGCCGCACAGCGGGCGCTACGGCCGACGGGCAGTCGCGCGTACGGCGCTCGGCCTGGATCGGAGTTTGGCATACCGGTCGGGATGTAGGCGCAGAGCGCGCACATGATAGGAGCGCCTTCGCTTGGATCCGACGTAAGGAAGTCGAACATGGCCATGCTCTGAGATATCCGTTCAGCGCTCGCTGAATTCGATGAATGAACCTACACGGGCCGAGATGGCCCGCTGATAGACCCAGGCAGCACTCGCGGCATCCTGTATCGCGGTGCCGCTTGAATCGAACACCGTGATCTCATCCGGATCGGTTCGTCCTGGCTTACGGCCGACGACCAGGTCACCCAGTTCGGCGTGGACATCGGCAGAGCTCATGCGGCCCGCGGCGATCGCGTGGTGAAGGTCGCCCATCACGACGCACTGCGCCAGCAGATCGACGACGACCGTCGCGTTGGCCATCAGGTCGGGGACGAGCTCGCTCTTCTCGGGACTGTCCGCGCCGACCGCCGCGATAAACGTGCCTTTCGCAACGATGTCCCTGGTCAGGAACGGCGTTCTCGATGTCGTCGCGGTCACGATCACGCGGCTTGGCAGCGTCGCGTCGCCAACCTCTGGCACCGCGCGGACTTCGAGCCCACACGTCGTTTCCATGTCGCGCGCGAACGCGCGAGATTTTTCGGCGTCAAGGTCCCAGACCAGCGCCTTTTTGATCGGCATGGCCCGGCGGAGCGCGTCGAGCTGGGCACGTCCCTGTTCGCCGCAGCCGCAAATCGCAATACAGCCGGTATCGTTGCGCGCGAGAAACCGCGCGGCCAGCGCGCTCGCGGCCGCGGTCCTGCCCAGGGTTATTTCGATGGAATCCATGACGGCGAGGACCGAGCCATCGGCGGCATCGCACAGCAGGACCGTTCCCTGAATGGTCGGCCGGCCGTTGCGCCGCGGATTGCCTGGAAAGTTTCCGTTCAGCTTGACAGCGACGTACTCGCGATCGAGCTCGATCCTCGCCCCTTTCGCGTGAAAGCTCCCTTCGCCGGCGAGAATATGCATGGGCGCCGGAATGTGCCAGCCGTCGGCAGCGTAGCTGCGAAACCCGGCCTCGACCGCGACGAGGTAGTCCTCCGGCGTCATCAGCGCCGCGATTTCGCTTCGCTTGAGCAGCAGCGCAGCCTTCGGCGCGGTGCTCACTGGACGTCCCGTGCCAGCCGTAACGGGCGCATGGCGGGGTTGCGCTGACGAGCCAACGTCGGCTGAGCCGGCTTTTCGAAACGAGCGCCCCGGTGCGCAGGCCACGAGCGGCGGATCGAATGAGTCGAGTGGATTGCAGCGGCTGCGTCCAGCATTCGCGCCCCTCCATGGGTTTTGCCACCCAGAGCAGGAGCAGAACTTGGACGCACCGAGCGTCTTGGAATCCGGGGAGTCTGCTTACAATCCCCGGCGACAGCGATGAATATAACGCACTCGTCGGCCCGGTTCAAGAGGACGCGAATCCTCAGGCGCGCGATCACCGTCTGCTCCATCGACGCGGCTTGCGCAAGGGGCCGACGGACATGCCGATGCGGTCCGGCGCGGTGTACCATGCACCGGCGCCAATTCGCGACTCCCAAGCCATGGCCACGCCGTCGTTCGATCTGATCGCTCTTGGCGAACCGCTGATCGAGTTCAACCACACGCGCAGTTCGGGCGCCGAATATCTGCAAGGTTTCGGCGGCGACACGTCGAATTGCACGATTGCCGCCGCCCGGCTCGGCGCGCGGACGGCGTACATCACCCGCGTCGGCTCCGACACCTTCGGGCGCTTGTTTTTGGACCTTTGGCGTCGCGAGGGTGTCGACACACAAGGCGTGGCTGTCGATGGCGAAGCGCATACAGGCGTGTACTTCGTTACGCACGGGAGCGAGGGCCACGAGTTCAGCTACCTGCGTGCGGGCTCCGCGGCGAGTCGCATGCGTCCTGCCGACCTGCCGCTCGGGCTGCTCGGCTCCGCCCGGGCCCTCCACGTCTCCGGCATCAGCCAGGCGATCAGCACGACCGCGTGTGACGCCGTCTTTGCGGCCATCGACGCGGCGCGCGCGGCGGGAGCCCGCATCGCCTTTGATCCGAACCTCCGCCTCAAGCTCTGGCCGCTTGCGCGCGCCCGGGCGGTTATTCGCGCGACGATTCCGCTCTGCGACTGGTTCCTGCCGAGCGTCGACGAGATAGCGCAGCTATCGGGAGAGACCGATCCGCAGGCGATGCTCGATTGGTGTCACGCGCTAGGCGCGCCGGTCGTCGCGCTCAAGGTGGGGTCGAACGGCGTCTGGGTTTCGACCGAGGCAACGCGTCTTCTCGTTCCGGGACATCAGGTCGAATGCGTCGACGCGACCGGAGCCGGCGATTGCTTCGATGGCGCCCTGATCAGGCGCCTGATCGCGGGCGATTCGCCGGTAGACGCCGCGCGCTACGCCAACGTTGCGGCAGCATGCAAGATCGGCGGCTACGGTGCCGTAGGGCCTTTGCCACGCCATGCCGACGTGGCCGCTTTCATGGAACGAACCGCCGGATCGGCAGCCGGATCCGCGCGCTCTGCCGACTCAGCGGCTTGAGCCGCGCCCTGCTTGAGCAATACAAGCCGGCTCGAGGTCATCCCCGACCACTCGCGAATCCGATCCGCTTCACGGCTCGGATGGCGCAGTCGATCTGTTCCTGCTGACTGCGGATGACCCAGTCGGTCAGGTCGTGCCTGGACAACATGCCGAGCAAGCGCCCGTTCGCCGTCACGACCAGGTACTGGCAGTGATGCTCGGTCATGAAATCGAGCGCCTGCCCGATCGGGGTGTTCAGGTCGACTGAAGGCGCTTCGCCCGGCAAGGCTTCGCCGACCCGCATGGCGCTCGCGTCTCGCTTGGCACCGACGACGCGTAGCGCCGCATCATGGGCTGTGAACAGTCCCGCGCAACGACCGTCGTCCATCGCCATCACTGCGTCGACGTCATGCTTTCTCATCAGGGCGATCGCGGCGGAAACCGTCGCGGTGATCGCGATCGCCGGACTCGTGGTAACCGGGTGTCCATCCAGAACGTTACGCAGCGATCCGTACAACATGGGTAACTGCGCGGGCATCCGACGCGAGGCCTTCATGATCCAGCCGCCATCTGCGCGACGGCGCATCAAGGGTGCGCCGTCGCGCCCGGGGCGGATATCGACAAGAGTCTCATGGTCGGGCGCGGGATCGCGGCCGAGGCGGCGCGTTCCGCACAGATATCGACGAACGCTTCAATCCAGGGGTTAACCCTGTGCGCATCGGCGATCGGTCCCATGTGCCCGGCATCGACGCAGCAGACACTGGGATCTGCGAGGGCGCGGGTCAACCGCGCAACGAGGCGCTGGGCCATGGCGGGACTCCGGTTGCCGAAGAGCAGGAGTGTCGGCGCGACAATGGCGCGCAGATCCGCCGCGCTTTGCGGCCACCGCCATGCCGCCTGGAAATCGAGCGGTATTTTGTCGGTGCGCCGCGCAAGCTTCGCCTGGACCGGCAGTGGCATGGATGCATAACTGCCTTCGCCGCTCCAGAAGTCCACGAACGCGTGGGCGGCGTCGCGATGGCGGCCGGTCGCGACCAGTCGATGGACTTGGTCCGCGAGCCACTTCAAGTCTGCGAGCGCCGTGTCGTCGTCGTCCAGCATGCGAAAGGCTACTGGCTCATAGAGCGCGAGGCTCGCGATGCGGTCGCTTCTGGACTGAGCGAAACGCAGTGCAACCAGGCCACCATAGGAGTGGCCGACCATGTGCACGCGCTCGCCCGGCCCGACCAGGCGGTCCAGATGCGCGGCGATCAGCCGTACCTCGTCATCCAGCGTGAACGATGACGACGCATCGATCGCTGGATTGTCGCCATAACCGCAAAGGTCCAGCGCGATCACACGAAACCTCGACGCAAGCCTGTCGGCAAGCGAGATCCACTGCGATTTTGAGCTAAGCGACGAATGCAGCATGACGATCGGAACCCCGGAACCCGCGACGAAATAGCCTGGGCGTCCCGGTTCCGCCGCTTGCTCCGGCGAGCGAACCTCGGAGGCGACGTCCAACGATGACTGCATGCTCATATGAGCTCCTTCAAATGGTAGCCGGTCGAGCTGCCGCAAAGCATCGCCGCGCGAACGCGGCGATAGCGGCCGGCGTGCCCGCCAGCGCCGCGGGCAGACGGCTGCTGCCCGACGTGACGGTGAGCACGGGCATGCCATCGCGTTCCTGTATGCTGAATCCGACGTCCTGCAGCTGATGCGGCGTCGTGATGAGGACCGTAGCGACGTCGCGAAACGCGCTGATATTGAACCTCACGCCGAGCTCGAGCGGGACCGTCGCGCCGACGTCGGCGATCGTGTCGAGCGGGGTGCCTTCCGCCGTGATCCACGCCTGGCCGGATAGAACCTGCGCGTTGCAACCGACCGCATCCTCGATCGCAAGACACGGTGCCGATCGCACCGTGACCGCGAATCCTTGCAAAGGGAAGTCGTACTGATTCACGTCGATCTCCATGGAACCGGAATTGCATCGCAGTCTACGGGGAAGATGTGGCGGCATGACTTCACCGAAGCCGCCGTTTTGTTTCGTTTGTTTCGGGCATTCGCGATCGCAGGATTACCGGTGACCGACCTCCGCCGCGCGGATCGCCTGGCCCGCCGACACAAACCTAGTAGGCCAGGTTCGCCGTGGGATTCCCGTTGCCATAGGGTCGTGCGGCGGACAGCGCGAACTGCTTTTTCCGCTCGACGCCATCCGGTGCGTCGGCACGTGCCGGGGTGGCCGCAGCCTGCACGGGTGGCGCCGTGGTACCGCCTGCGGTTACCGGTGACTGCGAGTCAATGCCGCCCGAGTCGAGTTTCGCCGGCAACACGACCAGCGTGAAGATGGTGACCGCAGCCATGGCGACGGCGGCCACGCCCAGCGCGGCGCGCGGCGCCGCAGGTTCATAAGCACTCATGGTCCAATCTCCAATGTCGTTCAATGCCGGCTCCTGCGTGAATGAGACAAAGCATGTTGACCCGACGGCCCGGATTTCACGAGCCATCGGATTTCCTACCTGAGCACCGTGCCGTTGGCGATCCAGCGACCGGCGCCGACCCGGATCAGAAACGCGGTGTCGGGCTCGCTCGAGCACACGGCGGGAAGCGCCAGCTTGCCGGTAAACTGCGCGTCTCCGGTCTCGCTGAGGTCCACCAGCGGCGTGTCCACAAGCATCGAATTGCCGCCGGAAGCGCTGCCGTCCGTATCGCAGACCAGAGTCCCTTTGACCTGAACGACCGCTCCGGGCGTGCCGATCGAGTTGCCGCCAGCCAGTACGAGACCGTGGACATTGAAAGTGACCTTGCCCTTGTCCAGATCGACGCTGACGTCTCCTTTTTGCGCTGACCAGGGCGTCCCGCCCCCGGTCGCCGCTCCGGTGCCGGTGCCAACGACGTTGTTGGCCTGCGCGATTCCGATGACCGACTGCCAGCGCAGGGTGTCTGCCGCATCGGCGCTGGCGTTCTGGCCGACGAGTGCGAGTCCGAGCGCGAGCGCGGACACGATTAACGATTTGCGTAACAAGGTTTGCATGACAATGTTCTCCGTATCAATTAAGAAGGGGCACTCCGCGCGGCTGCTGAACACGATGAATTCGCTGCAGGCGACACCAAAGACGGTGCGCGTGGAATGACTGAAGTCTAGGGGGGGAGTGCAGCAGGAAAACTTCACCCGGGGCCCATTTTTGTTTTCTTTGTTTCATGCGCTCCCGGCGCGCATTTCGATCCCGACAATCCGTTCCCGCGCGCCGACGCCGCCTCTGACGGCGCCCCCAAGCGTCGTGACCGCCTGCAGCATTTGAACAGCGATTGCGTTGTTGCATCGGGCGCGCTGCACGATGCTTGTCTGGGGGAGTGCTTGGACTGGCTTGAACGGCATGCCGACGACAGCGGTCGGCAGCACGGGCGGATACGGACTTTAGTCAGCCACGCTCGGCGACAGCGCTGCGTAATGTTCGACGGTCGGGAACGGATCGTAGAAATGATGCAGCAATCGTTTCCACTCCTGGTACTCGGACGATCCGCGAAATCCGACCGTGTGCGCCTCGAGCGATGCCCACTCGACCAGGAGAATGTAGCGATCCGGCTGCTCGATGCAGCGCCGGAGCTCGTGGGATATATACCCGGACATCGCCGAGATTATCGACGACGCCCGCGAGAACGCGCCTTCAAACGCCGACGCCATTCCCGGTCGGACGTTTAGGACCGCGACCTCCAGGATCGCCGGAGAATGCTCACGCACTACCCGTAGAAGTAGTAGGTTGCCGTATACGGAACCTTGGTCACCTGCCTCACATTGCCGGCGCCGCATGCCGTCGCTGGCGCAACTCCGCCGACCGTTTGGAGGCGCTGAACGCTCTTAGTCGCGCGGAAAGCTCCCGTGCCGCTGTTTGCCCTGGCGTCGAGCAACAGCCACGAAATCGCGGACGGCGTTGGTCCCGGAGCGCGTTCCTTGACGTCTCCTTTGACCGAGCTCCCGTCGCTCGACTCCCAGGTAGGCCCGGCGTAGTGCTTTCCGATCGGTCGGCCGGACCGATCGGCGAGTACCGCCTCCGGGGCGCGGAAAGTCCACTCGTATGACGACGGCTGGCCGGCCTTGGGCGTGCATTCGTAGATTTGGAATCCAGTGGCGAACGCGACCACGGAGAGCACCTGCCCGGACGGTGGCCGCAGGTTGGTCGGCACGTCGGGGGCGGTGTCGTAGGGAGCGGTGGTGCAACCGCCCGCACCCAGGAGCGCGGTCGATAACGCGCCGATAACGAGGGAGCTCGATCTCATGAATGGCCTTTCGCGGGATAAGGAGAGTGTTTGAGGCGCCGGTTCACTCGGAGATGCTGATGCCGGAACCACCCATCTCCTTGGGAACGTCCTGGAGCTTGGTCAAGCCGTCCCTGATCGGCAATACCGACTCCTGATAGTGCACGTGGACGCCGGGCTTGAACTGCAGTTCGGGAATGACAGCCGCGTAAACGTCGGTAAGCCCCCACGCCGGATGCTCGGTGAAAACGTGGCCGCCGCAGGTCTTGCACCACTTGCGATAGCTGCGCGGCGTCTTGTTGTAGGTTCCGATATTTTCCGCGCCTCGAGTGATCCGCAGCGCCTCCGGCTTCCACAGCGTGAAGGCGTTCACAGGCCCAGCCGACCACTCTCGACAGGAATCGCAATGACAATATCCCATGGCGGCCGGTTCGCCGCTGACGGTGAATTGGACTGCTCCGCAGAAACAGGATCCTTTATAAGTGCTTTCCATTGCCATTTCCCCTCTCTTTGGTTGGTCGAGCTCGCACTTTATATATGTCGACGACCGACATCGAAACCATTGTCATCGAATATACGGGCTCGGCCTAGCGCTGGCGCGCGAAGCTTGCCGGGGGCGGTCCGGGCGGAAGACACGCGATCGGGGCGTTCAGCATGCCCTAGCAGCCGTCGACCACGCCACCAACCTGCTACCGCCAGAACCATTCCGAAAAAGAGCAGTGTCAGCGCCGACGCCCAGGCTGGTCGATCGTCGAACAGCTGACGAAGTCCTCCAGCGGCGCCCGTAACGCCGATGAATCCGACGCGCAGCCACATACCGCAAGCCACCAGAGCACGTCCGTTGTCGTTGCGCAATTCAAGCATGACATGTTCTCCTCAAATGCGTACCCGGAATTCGGCCCGATGCTCCGACGTTGCGTCGCCGACACAGACCCGAGCGAGCCCGACGTCGAGCAGCTCTCGCGTGCCCATTGCCGCAAGGTCGTCCGGTGCAGACGCCGTACGTCCACGACGGACGAGCCGGGGGTCCGACAGGAGGACCCCGGCGAGCAGGTCCTCGATACGACACACGGCTGCTTCGAACATCGCTATCTTTCCCACGACATCCACTCGAAATCTTCGAGTCCAAGCCCTAAGAACCGCAGTCTATTGGGCGAGTGCGGCAGGACGACTTCGTCGGGAGCGCAGTTTTGTTTCATTTGTTTCACCTACCCGCCGCGCCTGTGAAATCAGCCCCGAGTGGATTTATCCTTGCGGCAGCGGGCGTGGGGTCAGATGGCCCGACACGCGCCCGGAGCCTCCTTAAATGAATCGGCGGGACGACATGGATCGAACCAAAGAGCTGTCGATTGACGATTTTGGCCACGCGAGCGTGCTCGAACCCTCCCCGTCGCCGCGTGATAGCGGTAGGATTTATGGTCCCGACCGCCGCGTCCAGGCAGGTTCGTCCACCGAGGAGATCCGAAGGCGTGGAGCAGCAATGGTGAGCCCCAGAGCCACGATCCTGATCGTCGACGATGAGCCGGACGTGCGCGAAGTATTGGAGGAATACTTTGCCTCGCACGGCTACGCGGTCGTCGCCGCCGAAAACGCCAGTGCTGCAAAGGCGCTGGTCGCCAAGCACTCCATTGACCTTGCGCTGGTGGACATCCACATGCCCGGCGAGGACGGCCTGAGCCTGGCGCGTCATCTGCGCGAACGCTACGCGAAGATCGCCATCGTGCTGCTGACTTCCGCCGGCACGGTGGTCGACCGCATCGTGGGGCTCGAGATGGGCGCCGATGATTACGTCCCCAAGCCATTCGACCCGCGTGAGCTGGTGGCTCGCGTCAAAAGCGTATTGCGGCGCACGTCGTCCGCAGGACGCGCCGACATCGGGGCAGCGCGGATACGCATCGGACGATGCGTGCTCGACCTCGCTGCGCGCCGGCTGACCGATGAGAAAGGCGAGGAAGTGGCGATGTCTCCGCTCGAGTTCGACCTGATCAAGGCGCTGGCCGAGCATCCCAACCGGGCTCTGTCCCGCGAGCGCATCCTCAACCTCAACCAGCAGCGCGACTGGGATCCCTTCGATCGCAGCGTGGATCTGCGCATCATGCGATTGCGCAAGAAGATCGAGCCGGATCCCGAGCACCCGAGGTTCATCAGGACGGTTCGCAACGAGGGATACATCTTCGTGCCGGACGGAGAGTGAGAGTCAAGTGAACACCTGTCTGCGCACGAGGCAGCATCTGCGCGTCCTTGCATTGATCGCGCTTGCTCTTCTCCTGTCGTCCTGCGCGCGCGAGCCGGAAACCGCTTTGCGCATCGGTACCAACGTCTGGATAGGGAGCGAGCCGCTCTACCTGGCGCGGGAGCTCGGGCGACTGAATCCGGCGACCGTGCAGCTCGTGGAATATCCGTCGGCAAGCGAGGTGCTGCGTGCTTTTCGCAACCAGGCCATCGACGGCATGGTGATCAGCCTGGACGAGCTGTTCGGACTCGCCGTGGACGGGTTGGAGCCACGCATCATCCTGGTGGTGGACGTGTCCCACGGAGCCGACGTCGTGGTGGGCCGTCGCGGCATGCGGTCGATGCGCGATCTCAAGGGCAGATCGGTCGCCGTGGAAAGCGGCGCGCTTGGGGCCTTCGTGTTGAGTCGGGCGCTGGCGCTCAATGGCATGCAGGCGAGCGATGTCAAGGTCGTGCATCTGGAATCCAACGAGCAGCCCAGCGCGTTCGAGCAGGGCCAGGTGGACGGCGCCGTTACCTTCGACCCCTATCGCACGCAGTTTCTGCGAGCCGGCGCCACCACGCTGTTCGACAGCACCCGGATCCCGGGAGAAATCGTCGATCTACTGACAGTGCGCGCGAGCGTCGTCAAGAGTCGGCCCAAGGCGATGGCTGCGCTTTTGACCGGCTGGTTCGATGCGATCGACTACATGAACCGCGAGCCCAAGGACGCAGCGCGGCGGATGGGAATACGGCAACAGACGTCCGGAGAGCAATTTCTGGAGGCCCAGCAGGGCCTCCACATTCCATCGCGCGATGAAAATCTCAGGATGCTCGGCGGCCCGGCTCCGGAATTGGCGGTGACCGGGCGCCGCCTCATGGCCTTGATGCTGGAATCGAAGCTGCTTCCCACCACCCTGGACATCCAAGGGGTCCTCGCGCCGGGCCCGCTGCAGAATCTCCAGCCATGAACGTTCGCTTTCCCGTGTCGCTCAAGGTGACGGTACCGCTGATCCTGCTGGTGTTCGCCGCGACGCTCAGCATGGTAAACCTGCTCTATCACGTGCCCCAAGCCGAGCGCGCAGCGGAAGACGACAGTCGTAAGAGGCTGGCGCAGGAAATGTCCCGCTTGCAAAGCACGCTCGAGTATCTGCTGCTCAAAGGCGATCAGGTGGTGGCACAGCACGAGATCGAGGTCCTGGCGCACAACCACGACGTGATTCTCGCCGCGCTGACCGATGACCGGCAAGCCGTCGTCGCCGCGACCAAGCGTGCATGGCTGGGACGGCAGATTGCCGACGTGCTGCCGCAATTCGATCTCGCGCAGGCCGCGGGCGCCATCCGCGAACGGCGCGCCGAGGTGACCACCGACGCGGACGGCACGGTTCTGCTCGGCTACGCGGGCGTCCTGATGGCGGGCGATCGCGACGAGATTCGTCCATCCCGGACGGGCAGCTTGTTTCTGGCGTACGACCTGCAACGGTACAAGGCGGAAGCGCGAGCACAGGTTCTGCAGCAGTCGATTTACTGGGCGGGATGGGTCGCGGCTCTGGCGCTGGCGATGTGGCTGGTGTTCCACTTCCTCCTGACTCGCCGCACCGCGCGATTGGTTCACGCCGCGGAACAGCTTGCGTCCGGAAACCTCGACGCCCGCAGCGACCTGAACGGCACCGATGAGCTCGGCCGCTTGGGCCGCGCCTTCGATGCCATGGCGCTCGATGTCGCCAAAACGCAAAATCGCCTGCGGCAGGACATCGCCGAGCGAGCGCGTGTGCAGCGGGAGCTGGAGAATAGCGAAGCCCGGCTGC
This sequence comes from Casimicrobiaceae bacterium, assembly GCA_036493675.1. Taxonomy (GTDB): domain Bacteria; phylum Pseudomonadota; class Gammaproteobacteria; order Burkholderiales; family Casimicrobiaceae; genus PALSA-1003. The sequence continues at coordinate 7,581 of DASXPJ010000035.1, read as the reverse complement.
AGCAGATCCTCAACAACGCAACGGCCGTCGTCTCGGTCAAGGACACCGAAGGCCGACTCCTGTTCGTCAACCGGCAATGGGAACAGGTGTTTCATTCCCGCCAGGCCGACGTCATCGGAAAGACCGGCCGCGAGAGTCTTCCCGACGACATCGCCCGAACGCTTCGCAACAACGACCTGCTCGTGTTGCAGCGCAATGCGCCGATGGAGTTCGAGGAGACGGCACCGCTCGACGACGGCCTGCACACCTTCATCTCGATCAAGTTTCCATTGCACGACGCGAACGGCATGGCTTACGCCGTCTGCGGCATTTCCACCGACATCACGGAGCGAAAGCGTTCCGACGAAGCACTGCGGATTTCGGAGGCAAGCTATCGCGCCATTTTCGACGCCGCCGAAGACGCCTTTTTCGTGACCGACCTGGAAACCGCGTCCATCGTGGACGCCAATCCCAAGGCCTGCGCCGCATTTGGCTTTTCCCGCGATGAATTGAAAGGCGTCAACATCGGCGCGCTCAGCTCCGGCGAGGTTCCGTACACCCAGGACGAAGCGATGAAGTTATTCGCTCGCGCAGTCGCAGGCGAGCAGATCCATATCGAATGGCACGGCAGGAGAAAGGACGGCAGTTTGCACTGGCTGGAGGTATTCGCCAGACGGATCGCCATTGGCGGACAGGATCGAATCCTGGTGCTCGCCCGCGACATTACCGATCGCCGGGCCGCCGAGGCGGCGTTGCGCGCCAGCGAAGAGCAGTATCGCGCCATGTTCAATGCGTCGATCGATGGCCTGGCGCTTTGGAACGCCGCAGGCGACATCGTCGATACCAATCCGGCGCTCTGGCGCATGTACGGCTATGGCGAGAGCGAATTTCACGCATTGCCGCCAGGCAGCTGGGCGGGCCCGTGCTATACGCTGGACTTCCTGCACGCGGTTGCGGCTGGCGAATCGCTTCACTCGGAGGTCACCGAGTTGCGCAAAGACGGCACCCCACTGGATATCGAGGTCCACGGCATCCCGATGCAATACCAGGGACAACCTCATGTGCTGACCATCGCCCGCGACATCACCGACAAGAAGCGCTCCCAGGAAGAGCTCGCGCGACAGCGCGAATCGCTATACCAGCGCGAGAAGCTGGCCGCGCTAGGCTCGCTGCTGGCCGGCGTCGCCCATGAGCTCAACAATCCGCTTTCGGTCGTCGTGGCGCGTGCAGTGCTGCTCGAGGAGCAGGGGGACTCGGCGACCCAGGCCGCGGCGCTGAAGATTCGCACGGCCGCCGAACGCTGCGCGCGCATCGTCCGGACGTTCCTGGCCATGGCTCGACAGCAGCAACCCGAGCGCGGGCCGGTAGCGATCAACACCGTCATCGTGGAGGCACTCGACATCGCCGCCTACGCGATTCGTACCAGCAGCATCGAAGTGTCGCTCGACGTTGCCGCGGATATTCCTCCGATCCTCGCCGACGCGGATCAGCTCCATCAGGTTTTGCTCAACCTCATCATCAACGCCCAACAGTCGCTGCAGGATCATCCCGCCCCGCGCAGGTTGAGCGTGAAAAGCCGTTACGAGCGAGCGGCGAACGGCATCCGCGTCATGGTGACGGACAACGGGCCGGGCATTGCGCCCCATCTTCAGGCGCGGGTGTTCGAACCCTATTTCACCACCAAGCCGACCGGGATGGGCACCGGGGTCGGATTGGCGGTGAGTCTTGGCATCGTCGAAGCCCATGGCGGCACGCTCACGGTCCAATGCCCGGCCGGCGGAGGCGCGGTGTTTACGGTTGCGTTACCGGTCGGCGTCGTCAACGTAACCGGAGTCGAATCCGATCCGCCTTCCAAAGTCAGCCCGCGGCAACGCTCCATCATCGTCGTCGACGACGAGGAAGAGATTCGCGAAGCGCTGGCCGAAATCCTGACCGGCGCGCGACATCGGGTGGTGACCGTCAGCTCCGGGCGCGAAGCGCTGCAGCGGATCTCAGCGGAGCATTACGATGTCATCCTCACCGATATGCGCATGCCCGATCTCGATGGCCGCGCTCTCTTCGAGGAGATCGAAAAGCGCTGGCCTGGGCGGGGTGCACGCGTCGTCTTCGTGACCGGCGACACGCTGGCGTCGGCGTTGCGCGAGTTTGTCTCCGAGAGCGGCCGTCCTGTGATCGAGAAGCCGTTCCTGCCCAACGAAGTGCGCCGCGTCATTGCCGAACTAGTCGCGGATGCGACGTAGCGCCCGATCGTCAAGGCATCGTCCCGGCGCCATCAGACCGGCATTCCCGCCGCCTCCTTCTTGGCCGATTCGCGCACGAGTCGGCGCAGGATCTTGCCGATCGGACTCTTCGGCAGCGGCTCGGTCCGAAACTCGATGATCTTCGGAACCTTGTAACCGGTCAGGTTCTTTCTGCAGTGTTCCAGCAATGACTCCTCGGTGAGCCCCGGATCCTTTCTGACCACGACGATCTTCACGCTCTCGCCTGACCTGGCATCGCTGACGCCGACCGCTGCGACCTCGAGCACGCCGGCGTGCATCATCACCACATCTTCGATCTCGTTCGGGAATACCTTGAATCCGGAAACGACGATCATGTCCTTCTTGCGGTCGGTGATCTTGAAATAGCCCTGCGGATCCATGAAGCCCATATCGCCGGTGCGGAACCAACCGTCTGACGTGAATACTTTTGCCGTTTCGTCGGGACGATTCCAGTAGGCCTTCATGACCTGCGGACCGCGAATGCACAGCTCACCCACCTGGCCCACGGCAACTTCCATCCCGCTGTCATCCAGGATCGCAGCTTCAGTGGAGGGAATCGGCACTCCGATGGTCCCGGTCCAATCCTTGATATCGAGCGTGTTGGAGATCGCGGCCGGCGACGTTTCCGTGAGCCCGTAGCTTTCGACGAGGGGCACGCCGGTAACATGCTTCCATTTCTCGGCAACCGCGCGCTGCACTGCCATGCCGCCGGCGTTGGCCATCTTGATGTTCCGGGTCTGCACGTGCTCGAACCCGGGGGCGTTGAGCAATGCGCTGTACAGCGTGTTCACGCCGATCATCACGGTGAACCTGTACTTCCGGAGCGTCCGGACGAAAAGAGGCAAGTCCCTGGGATTGGTGATCAGGACGATGCGGGCCCCGATCTTCATGAACACGAGGTTCGAGGTCAGCGCGTAGACGTGGTAAAGCGGCAGCGGAAGGATCGCCGTCTCCTGTCCATCCTTGAGGTCGCGGGCAATCCACGCCGCAACCTGTTGCACGTTGGCCACCAGGTTGCGATGCGTCAGCACCGCACCCTTCGCCACGCCCGTGGTGCCACCCGTGTACTGCAGGAATGCGATGTCGTCGTGATTCAACGGCACATCGTCCAGCGTTTGCGCGTGCCCCTGTCGCAACGCGTCGGTGAACGTGACTGCGTTGGCGATTTGCCAGGGCGGGACCATCTTCTTGACGTGCTTGACCACGAGATTGGTCAGCAACGCCTTTGGCCATGGAAACAAGTCACCGACCTGGGTCGTGATAACCGTCTTGACCACAGTCCTGGCGCAAACCTCCTGCAGCGTACGCGCGAAATTCTCCAGCACCACGATAGCAGTCGCGCCCGAGTCGTTGAGTTGGTGTTCGAGCTCGCGTGCCGTATACATCGGGTTGACGTTGACCACGGTCATACCGGTCCGCAGAATGCCGAACACCGCCACCGGGTATTGCAGGAGGTTGGGCAACATGATCGCGACCCGATCGCCCTTCCTCAGTCCAACCACCTTCTGCAGATAAGCGCCGAAGTCGCGGCTGGCGCGGTCGAGCGCGCGATACCTTATCGACACGCCCATGTTGGCGTACGCGGGAAGCTCGCCGAACTGCTTGCAGCTTCGCTCCAGGATTTCCTTGAGCGACGCATATTCGTCGATATCGATTTCGGCCGGAACGCCTGCCGGGTACTGATTCAGCCAAACCTTGTTCACGGCGTTCTCCCACATTGCCCGCACATCGCACCGTAGATGCTGCCGCGATCTTGCCGCGAAGCCGCGCTTGGGCGCGCATCGCCGTGACGGTAAGATTCAGTGCGAGACTGGACTTCAAGCCCATCGTTGAGTGATGTCACCATCGCGCCTGCGGCACGCATCCGCCAGTTGAGGCGTCGACTTCTCGGCCGCCTATCGAATTAATGCTCATAATCAAGTCGTTATATCTTTTAAATGCGGACTCGGCTTGACCCGATCCCGGCCTCGTCCAGCTTATTTTCCACCCAACTTGCACTTTGCCGTTTATCCCCTATCTTATGGTGTTGCAGTCTGCCTTTGCGCCCTCCCCGCCCGTGAACCAAACCGCCTCGTTTCATCCCGCCGTCGACCGTTGGTTTAGCAAGCGTTTTGCGGCCCCCACTGAGCCGCAAGCCCGGGCGTGGCCCGCAATCCAGGCCGGCCGCGATGTCCTGGTCGCGGCGCCCACCGGCTCGGGCAAGACGCTGGCGGCCTTTTTGGCCGCGATCGACAGCCTGGTTCGCGCCGGTGTCGAAGCGCCGCTTCCCGACGAGACCCTGGTCGTCTACGTCTCGCCGCTCAAGGCGCTATCCAACGACATCCAGAAGAATCTTTCGCTGCCGTTAGCCGGAGTGCGAGACGAGCTCAAGACGCTCGGCCTACCGGACGTCGAGATCCGCACGCTGGTCCGAACCGGCGACACACCGCAGGCCGAGCGCGCGGGCATGCGCCGGCGGCCTCCGCATATCGTCGTCACCACCCCCGAATCCCTCTACGTGCTGCTCGGCTCCGATTCCGGCCGCAAGATGCTTGCGACGACGCGAACGGTCATCGTCGACGAAATTCACGCGATGGCCGGCAACAAACGCGGCAGCCACCTCGCGCTATCGCTGGAGCGCCTGGCAGCGCTCGCGTCACGACCCCTGGCGCGCATCGGCCTGTCCGCCACGCAGAAGCCCATCGGGGAGATCGCCCGTTTTCTGGTCGGGAAACCGAAGGCCACGAGAGCCGGCGAGCGTGTCGACTGCGTCATCGTCGACGCCGGCCACATCCGGCCGCGCGATCTCGCGATCGAGGTGCCGTCGTCGCCGCTCGAAGCGGTCATGTCGAACGAGGTATGGCAGGAGGTCTACGGGCGGCTCGCCGAGCTCGCCCTTTCTCACCGCACGACGCTGGTATTCGTCAACACGCGGCGCATGGCCGAGCGCGCGGCTCGCCACTTGTCCGACCGGCTCGGAGCCGATCAGGTCACAGCGCACCACGGCAGCATGGCGAAGGAGCTGCGGCTCAACGCCGAGCAACGCTTGAAGCGCGGCGAGCTCAAGGTGCTGGTGGCGACTGCGTCGCTCGAGCTCGGCATCGATATCGGCGATGTCGAGCTCGTCTGCCAGCTCGGCTCGCCGCGATCGATCGCGACGTTTCTGCAGCGCGCGGGCCGGGCGAGCCACCAGGTCGGCGGCGTACCGAAAGCACGTATTTTTCCGCTGTCCCGCGACGAGCTCGTCGAATGCACGGCGCTGCTCGATGCCGTGCGGCGCGGCGAGCTCGATCGGTTGATCATTCCGCCCAAGCCTCTGGACGTGCTGTCGCAGCAGATCGTGGCCGAGGTCGCCGCCAGGGAGTGGCCGGAAGATGGGCTGTTCGAGCTCGTCCGGCGCGCGTATCCCTACGCGACTCTCACGCGCGACGAATTCCGGGATGTCGTGCGCACGCTATCCGAAGGGTTCAGCACACGACGGGGACATCGCGCGGCTTATGTCCATCGCGATGCGGTCAATGGCGTCCTGCGCGGCCGCCGCGGCGCGCGGCTTACCGCCCTGACCTCCGGCGGTGCGATTCCTGACAACGCCGACTACGAGGTCGTGCTCGAGCCCGCCGGGCAGCTCGTCGGAACCGTCAACGAGGACTTCGCGGTCGAAAGCCTCGCCGGCGATATTTTCCAGTTGGGCAACAGCTCGTATCGCATTCTGCGCGTCGAAGCCGGCCGCGTGCGGGTCGACGATGCGCATGGCCAGCCGCCGACGATTCCCTTCTGGCTGGGCGAGGCTCCCGCGCGTACGGAGGAACTGTCGCACGCTGTCTCGCGTCTGCGGGAAGAGATTGCCGAACAGCTGAGCGGCGAAGGGGACAAGCAGGCCGCCTTCGAGCGGATCGTGCAGACCATCGGCTTGTCCGAGCAGGCCGCGGGACAGCTCGTCGACTATCTCGCCGCCGCGCATGCGGCGCTCGGTACGCTTCCCACGCAGAAGACCATCGTCTTCGAGCGCTTCTTCGACGAATCGGGCGGAATGCAGCTGGTGATTCATTCGCCGTTCGGCAGCCGCATCAACCGCGCGTGGGGACTTGCGCTGCGCAAGCGCTTCTGCACCAAGTTCAATTTCGAGCTGCAGGCCGCCGCCACCGAGGACTCCATCGTACTGTCGTTGTCGACCAGCCACAGCTTCCCTCTGGAGAGCGTGGCGCGCTATCTCCACGCCAAGACCGTGCGGCTGATCCTGGTCCAGGCGATGCTCGACGCGCCGATGTTCGGCGCGCGCTGGCGCTGGATCGCGGGAACGTCGTTGGCGCTGCCACGGTTTCAGGGAGGCAAGAAGGTACCCGCGCCGCTGCAGCGGATGCGCGCCGAGGACCTTATGGCGGCGGTGTTTCCCGATCAGATCGCCTGTGCCGACAACCTCGTCGGTCCCCGCGCAATACCCGACCATCCGCTGGTCGCGCAGACGGTGCACGACTGCCTGTACGAGGCGATGGATATCGAGGGGCTGGAGCGGCTGCTGCGCGATCTCGAGTCGGGCGCCATCGCGATCGTCGCCCGCGACCTGGCGATGCCCTCGCCCCTTGCGCTGGAAATCCTGACCGCGCGCCCCTATGCCTATCTCGATGACGCGCCGCTCGAAGAGCGGCGCACGCAGGCGGTGATGGCGCGGCGCTGGATGGATGATGCCTCGGCGCAGCGCCTGGGCCGTCTCGACATCGCGGCGATCGAGCGTGTCCGCGCGGAAGCATGGCCGGAAGCGGACACCGCGGACGAGCTGCACGACGCGTTGCTGGCACTCGGCTTCCTCGCCGCCGAGGAAGCCAATGCCCACACGGCGTGGCTGCCGCTCCTGCAAGCGCTCGCCGATCAGCGCCGCGTAACTTCTTTGGACGTGCCCGACGCGCCGGGCAACGCGTCAGCCGGGCAAAGCAGCCTTCGCCGCCTCTGGGTCGCAGCCGAGCGGCTGCCGCTGTTGCAGAGCGTGTTCGGCCACGCCGTTCCCCATCCGCCGATCGTCGTTCCCGCGGAATTCGCGCGCCAAGTCTTCACGCGCGAAGCGGGTCTCGCGGAAATCGCGCGTTCGCGTCTCGGCGGCGTGGGCCCGGTGACGCTCGAGGCTTTCGCCGAATCGTTGGGCGTTGCTCCCGCTGAAGTCGAATCGGCGTTGAATGCCCTTGCCGCCGAAGGGGTAGCCATGCGCGGACTCTTCACGCCCGGTACGCTGCAGCACGAATGGTGCGATCGAGGGCTTCTCGCGCGCATTCATCGCTATACCGTCAGCCAGTTGCGGCAAGAGATAGAACCGGTGTCGACGCAAGCTTTCATGCGCTTTCTTTTCCGCTGGCAGCACGTCGTGGCGGAC
>DASXPJ010000034.1:0-2525 GCA_036493675.1 Casimicrobiaceae bacterium | reverse complement strand
GTTCTTGTCGATCGTGCGCAGCGCCGCATTGCTCAGGCGCAAGCTGACCCAACGGTTCTCGGTTTCGACCCAAAAACGCCGCCGCTGCAGGTTCGGCAGGAACCGGCGCTTGGTCTTGTTGTTGGCGTGGGACACGTGGTGACCCACCATCGGGGCTTTGCCCGTTACCTGACAGACTCGAGCCATCGCTCGCTCCAACTCGTTGAAATTGCGAAAGTCTTGGATTGTAACCGGAAAGCCAAGGCGATTCAAGCATTTGGCAATGCGCGGACGCCACCCGACGAGCCGGGTTGCGAGTCCGGGCACCCGCTCAAAGGAGACCGCGCTCGGCGAACGATATCGTGCGCGTTCCGGCGACGATGAAATGATCGAGCGTCCTGATCTCGACCAGCGCCAGCGCCTGCTTGAGCGTTTGCGTCAACAGCTCGTCGGCACGGCTCGGCTCGGCGACGCCCGACGGATGGTTGTGCGCGAGAATGACGCCGGCGGCGTTGTACCGCAGCGCCGTCTTGACCACCTCGCGCGGATAAACGCTCGTCTGCGTCAGCGTGCCGCGAAAGAGCTCTTCCGATCCAAGGAGCCGGTTCTGCGAATCGAGAAACAATGCGACGAATACCTCGTGCGGCCGGCTACCCAGCGACAGGCTCAGGAAGTCGCGCACGGCGCGCGGCGAAGTCATCGCGTCGCGCTCGCCGATCTCCTCGGTCAGTGCGCGCCGAGCGATCTCGACGATCGCCTGCAACTGCACGTACTTCGCCGGGCCGAAGCCGCGCACCGGCGCGAACTCGTCGAGCGTCGCACCGAGCAGGCGGTTCAGCCCGCCGAATCGCGCAAGCAGCTCGCGGCCGAGCTCCACCGCGCTGCTACCGGCCATTCCGGTGCGCAGCGAAATGGCGAGAAGCTCCGCCTCGGACAGCGCAGACGCGCCCAGCTTGAGCAAGCGCTCGCGCGGGCGTTGGTCCGCCGGCCAATCGGCAATGCGCATCGTCGACCTCTATACCGTGATCCCAGCGCATATTAAACTGCGCCACGTCATGGATCCTTCGTCCTCATGGATGAGTCCTCCGCGATGAGCGCGACCGTTGCGGCGCGACCGCTCGCGCGCGTCGTGCTCGGCCTGACCGGTGGCATCGCGGCGTACAAGGCTGCCGAGCTGACGCGGCTCCTGGTCAAGGAAGGCATCGCCGTCGACGTCGTGATGACGACAGCCGCGGCGCAATTCATCGCGCCGATGACCTTGCAGGCGCTGTCGGGAAACCCGGTGCTGTCGGGGCTGTGGGACTCGGGTGCCGCCAACGCGATGGGCCACATCGAGCTTTCGCGCCATGCGGATGCCATCGTCGTCGCGCCCGCTTCCGCCGACTTCATTGCCAAGCTTGCGAACGGCCACGCCGACGATCTGCTGTCGACGCTCTGCCTTGCGCGCGACTGTCCGCTGTTGATCGCGCCGGCGATGAACCGGCAGATGTGGAGCAACGCGGCGACGCAGCGAAACGTCGCGCAGCTTCGCGCTGACGGCGTCGAGATCCTCGGTCCGGGCAGCGGCGACCAGGCCTGCGGCGAGATCGGCGACGGACGCATGCTCGAGCCCGACGAAATCCTGAGCGCACTGATCTCGTCCGCACAGCCGAAGCTCCTCGCCGGCAAGCGTGTATTGCTGACGGCGGGTCCGACCGTCGAGGCGATCGATCCGGTGCGCGCGATCACCAACTTGAGCTCCGGCAAGATGGGATTCTCGCTGGCGCAGGCCTGCGCCGAAGCCGGCGCCGCCGTCACCGTGGTAGCGGGCCCGACGTCGCAATGCACGCCGCCGGGTGTCACTCGCATCGATGTGAGGAGCGCGTCGGAGATGGCGGCCGCCGTCGACAGGGAAGTGGCGGCCAACCAGGTATTCATCGCCGTGGCCGCGGTGTCCGACTACGCCCCGGCGGACGTCCGGACGAGCAAGCTCAAAAAGGACGGGAAACCGGTGACCCTGGCGCTCCAGCCGACGGTCGACATTCTTGCGGCCGTCGCGGCGCGTCCCAAACCGCCGTTCTGCGTCGGCTTCGCCGCCGAGACCGACGACGTGGTGCAGAACGCCGAGGCCAAGCGGCGCAAAAAGAAACTGCCGCTCCTGATCGCGAATCGCGCGCAGGATGCGCTGGGCAGCGATCAGAACGAGGTGACGCTGCTCGACGAGCGTGGCGCGCACCCGCTGCCCCGGATGGACAAGCTGGCGCTGGCGCGGAGGCTCGTCGCGGAGATCGCATCGAGGCTGCCGCGGTAGTGTCCTAGATGAGCACCGCGACGATCGCCCTGCGGGTCCTCGACGAGCGCATCCGGCCGTACCTGCCTGCCTACGCTACCCCCGGCTCGGCCGGGATGGACTTGCGCGCGTGCATCGACGCGCCGATCCACCTGCCCCCGGGGCGCACCGAGCTGATCCCGACGGGGGTGGCCATCCATATCGGCGACCCGGGGCTGGCGGCGATGATCCTGCCGCGCTCCGGCCTGGGCCATAAGCACGGCATTGTGCTGGGCAA
>DASXPJ010000033.1:0-31431 GCA_036493675.1 Casimicrobiaceae bacterium | reverse complement strand
TCCCCGGCAGCCGGCCGTTAGCCGCAAACATAGATTGTCTGGGTTGAGATCGTTGTTGATCGGGATGCGTTGCGATGGTTGCCGCCGTGACGCAAGTCGAACGTGCGGGGACGAGGCCGAAGTGTTCGTCAAGTTGAGGGGTGATACGCCATGATCAGGGTTCTGCTGGCGGACGATCACGCGGTCGTGCGACACGGTCTGCGCGCGCTGCTGGAGGCGCAGGGCGGCATCGAGGTGGTGGGGGATGCGGCGAATGGACGCGAGGTCTTGCGCCAGGCGCAGCAACTGCATCCGGACGTGGTGGTGATGGATATTGCCATGCCGGAATTGAACGGCGTCGAGGCGACGCAGCAGATGCACGACGCGTGTCCCTCGACGCAGGTACTGATGCTGTCGATGCATTCGACCACCGAACATATCTTTCGGGCGCTGCAGGCGGGGGCGCGGGGGTATTTGTTGAAGGATTCTGCCGGCAGCGAGGTGGTCGAGGCGGTGCGGGTGGTGCATGCGGGCCGGCGTTACCTCAGTCACAAGATCGCCGCCGCCGTGGTTGACGACTATATCGCCGAGCGCCACCGCGCCAGTCCCCTGGACAGCCTGAGCGGCCGCGAGCGGCAGATCCTGCAGCTGGTGGCGGAGGGGAAATCGAGCGCCGAGGTTGCGGCGATGCTGTTTCTGTCGCCGAAGACGGTGGATACCTATCGCAACCGGATGATGCATAACCTGGGCATTGCCGACCTGCCCAGCCTGGTCAAATTCGCCATCCAGCACGGGGTGACGCAACTCGACTGAACATCGAAGGCGTTCACCGTAACGCGATGCGCATGCGTATCAATCTCGTCTACACGATCGTCGCGATACTCGCGATTCTCCTGTTCCAGAGCTGGTGGATCACGCGGGAAACCGTCGAAACGATCCCATTCAGCGAATTCGAGCAATTGCTTAAGGACGGCAAGATCGCAGCCGTCAATGTGCGGGAGCATTATCTCGATGGCAAGCTGGCCAAACCGCTTCCGGATGGCCGCCAGTTTTTTTCAACGGTGCTCGTCGCCCCCGACGTCTGGGCCGTGCTCGACAAGTACCAGGTGAAGGTCACGGGCGTCGTCGAAAGCCACTTCATCGGCGATCTCCTCTCCTGGGTTGTGCCCGCCATCATCTTCTTCGGCATTTGGGTGCTTGTCATTCGACGCTATGCCGGACAACAGGGAATCGGCAGCTTGATGGCGATCGGCAAGAGCAGGGCCAAGATATTTGTCGAAAAGGACACCAATGTCACGTTCGCCGATGTCGCCGGTGTTGACGAGGCGCGGGATGAACTGATGGAGACCGTCGATTTCCTCAAGGAACCGAAGCATCATGGCCGGCTTGGCGCACGGGTGCCGAAAGGCGTCTTGCTCATTGGTCCGCCTGGCACAGGGAAGACGCTGCTCGCGCGGGCGGTTGCCGGCGAGGCCAAGGTGCCGTTCTTTTCAATCAGCGGATCGGAGTTTGTGGAGATGTTCGTCGGCGTCGGGGCGGCGCGGGTGCGCGACCTGTTCGAGCAGGCCCGGAAAGTGGCGCCCTGCATCATCTTTATCGACGAGCTCGATGCCTTGGGCCGCGCACGCGGGATCGGCCCCATAAGTGGCGGACATGATGAAAAGGAACAGACGCTGAACCAGCTTCTCATGGAGTTGGACGGCTTCAACCCGCAAACCGGGATCGTGCTGCTCGCTGCAACCAACAGGCCCGAGATCCTTGATCCGGCTCTTCTCCGCGCCGGGCGTTTCGACCGCCAAGTGCTGGTCGACCGACCGGATAAGGTCGGCCGCATAGCGATTCTCAAGATATACCTCAAGCGCGTGCAAGCCTCGAAGGAGATCGATCCCGAGCAGATCGCTGCCATGACGCCGGGATTCGCCGGCGCCGACCTTGCCAATCTCGTCAACGAGGCCGCCCTTCAAGCGACCAGGCGCGACGCCCAGGCCGTCGCTATGCCAGATTTTACGGCGGCCATCGAGAGAATCGTCGCGGGGTTGGAGCGAAAGAGTCGGCTGCTCGTTCCCAAGGAGCGCGAGGTTGTCGCCTTCCACGAGATGGGGCATGCCCTGGTGGCACTAGCGACACCGGGTGCGGATCCGATCCATAAGATCTCGATTGTGCCGCACGGAATCGGCGCGCTCGGTTACACGATGCAGCGCCCGACGGATGACCGGTTTCTGATGAGTCGCCCGGAGCTGAAGGGAAAGCTGGCGGTGCTGCTGGGTGGCCGCTCGGCCGAGGCTCTCGTCTTCGAGGAGATATCGACAGCCGCCGCCGACGATCTCGACAAGGCAACGCACATCGCCCGCAATATGGTGACCCGCTTCGGTATGTCCGAGGAGTTGGGCCAGATAGTGTATGAGACCCAGCACGATACCTTTCTTGGCAACCCGGCCGCGATCACCCGCGACTATAGCGAACAGACCGCGCGGGAGATCGACTGCGCCGTCCGCGCGCTGCTTGACGAAGCGGCGACTACAGCGATGCGCATCCTGACGACCTATCGGGGGCAATTGGACGAGGGCGCGAAGCTCCTGTTGGAGAAGGAGACGTTGTTGCCGGCAGAGTTGCCGCAGCTCGATCGCCATCGCAGACACCGGAAGGTGCATCCGGCATGACTGTCTTCGATCGGTTGGAAAGCAGCTTTGGTTGTGCGGTGCCGCGCCCAGCTTTTACGGCGACGTCGATAGAAACTGCGAAGGACAGCCCTTGGAATCCGCCGGTACGTGAATAGATCTGCGAGTTGATGCCGACGACCGCGTCCTTTAGGTCAAACAGGGGACCGCCGGAGTTGCCGGGTTTGACCGGCACATCGGTCTACAGGAAAGGAACGTACGTATCATCTGGTAAGGAACGCGCTTTCCCGCTCACGATCCGCGACGTGACGGTGTTGTCGAAGCCATACGGTGAACCGATGGCCACCACCCACTCCCCGACCTTCACCTTGCTGGAGTCGCCCAGTTTGGCCGTGGGCAGATTCCGGGCGTCGATCCACGTGGGCGTTGGTGAGGATCACGCCGTCGCTACCGATGATGAAACCGGAGCCCAGTCCGCGCACGGGAACATCGCGCGGCTGCATCGGTGCCTGAAAGTGCCGGGGGAATTGCCAGAACGGATCGTCTTGCGACAGGCGCGGAAGCTGCGCAGGGGGATGGACCGCTCCATGTGAAAAGCAGTGCCAACGCGAACATCCCGTTCATAGCGACTACATTCCGGGTCTGCGTTAAATGCCGCGCGACGGAGAGATGCGACTCGACATCCGGCTGTAGCTTCACCGAACCAGGTCGGTACAAACGTTTTGCTTTCACAGACGATAATTCGTCTTGACGCGAACGACTATCGGGAATGCTTGATAACTCACGTAGGGAGGGTTTGATTGATGCAGCGCCGGAGTTCAGCGATGTCAAACGTCTATGTCCGGAACAAACGGATAACGGTCCAGTCCAAATCATTGTGATCAACTCATAATCGGAGTCCGTGATGGTCTCGAGAAGATGGCAGGACTGGATCAATCTATTGCTTGGAGTGTGGCTCTTCATATCTCCATGGGCGATCGGCTATAGCGGCAGCAGCTCAATCGCCGCGTGGAATGCGTGGGTGCTGGGTGTAGCGATTGTCGTTTTTGCGGCGATTGCTGTTTCGATGCCGCAGTTGTGGGAAGAGGTTATCAATATTGTCCTCGGCGTGTGGATGGTGATTTCGGCGTGGGTCCTTGGCTTCAGCAGTGTACGCAGCGCGGAAACGAATGCCGTCATCGTCGGCGTGCTGGTCATCATTTTCGCGGTTTGGGCGTTCGCACTGAATCGCCAGACCGTGGATCATCAGCAGAAGGCCATTCAACCGTAGTTGTTTGATCGGTCTGACCCTCGCCCTCCACAGAGGGCGGGGAACGCGTTCGGCGAGGTGAACGCAACCGCGCGGGCGAGAGCGAACGTCGGCGGTTCGGCGCTTCAGTCAAAGCTTCCCTACAGGAATCATCAAGCATTCCCGATAGTCGACCGCGACAACGAGCCACTATCGTTGCGAGGTCTGGGACGTATCGGACGGTTGTTGTCCGGGAGCAAACACCGGAGCATCAACGCTCAGATCGTTGTCGATGCGATGGATGAGATATTGTTCCGAGCTCCAGGAACAACGCACTGAAAGTGCTGCTGGTGAAGGTGCGCGCAGTTGCGATTTGAGGCCGCCACCTAGAGGGACTGATGGTCGCCAGACAACTCACCGCGAAGGCGAGGAGCCATAAAAGGTCACCGATGCTCAATTCAGGCGAAGTAGCATGAGCTTTAATGTAGCGCAGAAGCTGATTCAGGCGCATCTGGTCTACGGCGATATGAAGGTCGGCGAGGAGATCGGCATCCATATCGATCAGACCCTCACGCAGGACGCCACCGGCACGCTGGTGATGCTGGAGTTGGAGGCGATGGGCCTGGACCGGGTGAAGACCGAGGTCAGCGTCCAGTACGTCGACCACAATATTATCCAGGCGGACTACAAGAACCCCGACGACCACGTCTTCCTGCGCAGCGCCTGCCAGCGATTCGGCGCATGGTATTCGGGGCCCGGAAACGGGGTGAGCCATCCCTGCCACCAGGAGAACTTCGGCAAGCCGGGCAAAACGCTCCTCGGCTCCGACAGCCACACGCCGGCAGGCGGCTCGATCGGCATGCTGGCGATCGGCGCCGGCGGGCTGGAAGTGGCGCTGGCCATGGCGGGCGAGCCATTCTTCACGCTCATGCCGCATGTCTGGGGCGTGAGGCTCACTGGCCGGCTGCCGGAGTGGGTCAGCGCCAAGGACGTGATCCTCGAGATGTTGCGGCGCCACGGCGTCGAAGGCGGGCTGGGCCGAATCATCGAATACTACGGGCCGGGACTCGAGGCGCTGACGGCGATGGATCGGCACGTGATCGCCAACATGGGCGCGGAGCTGGGCGCGACCTGCACGGTGTTCCCTTCCGACCAGGAGGTACGCCGCTTCCTGCGCGCGTGGAAGCGAGAAGACGATTGGGTGGAACTCAGCGCCGATACGGATGCGGCCTACGACATGCACGACGAGATCGATCTGTCGAGCCTCGAACCCCTGATCGCGATGCCGTCCAGTCCAGGGAACGTGCGCCCGGTCCATGCGGTCGCGGGCGAGCGGATCTATCAGGCGTACATCGGCTCGTCGGCCAATCCTGGCTACCGCGACTTCGCCGTACCGGCGATGATGGTGCGCGGCCGGCGAGTGAGCGGCCGGGTGTCGTTCGACGTCAACCCCACGTCCAGAGCACAGCTCGAAACGCTGATGCGCGACGGCCACGTGGCTAACCTGGTTCACTCCGGTGCACGGCTGCATCAAGCCGGCTGCAACGGCTGCATCGGCATGGGCGAGGCGCCGGCCACGCGTACGCTGTCTCTGCGCACGGTGCCGCGAAACTTCCCCGGTCGTTCCGGCACGCGCGAGGACAAGGTGTGTTTGGTCAGTCCCGAGACCGCTACCGCCTCGGCGCTCATGGGCGTTATCACCGATCCACGCACGCTCGGTATCCCGTACCCGCGCGTCGCGGATCCCGACGACCCGATTATCAACCGCGACATGTTCGTGCCGCCGTTGCCGCGAGAAGCAGCGCTGCAGGTGGCCCTCGAGAAGGGCCCGAATATCGCCTCGCTGCCCACGTTCGAACCGCTGCCCGACTTGATCGAAGTACCCGTTCTTCTCAAGGTTGCGGATGACATTTCCACCGACGAAATCATGCCGGCCGGCACGCGGGTGCTACCGTTCCGGAGCAATATTCCCAAGATCGCTGAGTTTTCGTTCGACATGGTTGATCCCAGCTACGCGGCACGCGCCAGGCAGGTCAGGGGCCACATCGTGGTGGGCGGAAGCAACTACGGGCAAGGCTCGAGCCGCGAACACGCCGCGCTGGGGCCACAGTTCCTCGGGCTGCGAGCGGTTCTGGCCAAGGGCTTCGCACGGATCCACTCACAGAACCTGATCAACTTCGGCGTGCTGCCGCTGACCTTCATCAACGCCGCCGACTACGACGACGTCAAGGAGGGCGATGTTCTGCGCCTCGCCGGCGTACGACGCGGTCTGACAGAGGGAGACGAACTGATAGTCGAGAACGTCACGCGCCGGCAGAAGATGCGGGTGCGCCACTTCATGCCGCCACGGCAAGTGCAGATCCTGTTGTGCGGGGGACTGATCAACTGGATGAAAGATCGGCTCTCCAGCTCGCCGAGTCTGACGGCTGCACTGGCGCGGGCTGGATAACCCCGCCGGCGCGGTTGCTCCAGGTGTTGCCTCGTAGGTGTCTACAGCCGCAGGGGCGGAAGAGGCGGGCTGCCGTTCCTCGGTGACAGGATCGCCGCCACCGTGGTTGACGCCCGCTTCGGGGAACGAGAACGTTCCCCAATGTTCGCGCCGAGCGCGATAACAGGCGCTGACAGTTTGCTTGCCGTGCTGTGCCGTGAAGCGGGCCGCCCGTTGGGGCCGGCGGCCGAGCCTGCGTCCAGGAGACGGCGCAACGCGCCGGCCCCGTGGCATTGCACCGAAGCCCCGTGCGGCAGCGGCACCGCTACCTGGACGGCGCTATTGCCCAGGTCCGCACGTAGCCGTCCGTCCGACAACAGGCGATACCGTTCCTTACATCAAGTGTCCAGGGCTCCCTACTGTCAAGGGCGACCGGAGCGGAGTTAAATTCAATGTGAACGGCGCGACCCGCTTTTCACGAGCTGCAAATCGGGACAAACGAACACGAGACAGAGGTGAAGAGCCATGGGCAAGATTACGCGCAGGGACCTGCTTCGCACGACGGCCGCCGCGAGCACTGCGGCCGTCATTTCTTGGTTTACTCCACGAACGGGGTTCGCGGCGCCCGATTCCCTGCTTCCGCCACCAGTAAGGCCGGGAAGTTTTTCCTATTTCACCCAACCCGAAATTGCTTTTATCGACGCCGCCGTCAGCCGTCTGATTCCGGCTGATGACTTGGGGCCGGGCGCGAAGGAAGCCGGCGTGACTTTTTTCATCGACCAGCAGATGGCGGGTCCGTTCGGCCGCGGAGAGACATGGTACATGCTGGGCCCGTTCAAGGACGGGACCGAACAGCAGGGCTATCAGCTTAAGCTTACGCCTGCGCAACTGTATCGGGTCGGCATCAAGGCGGCCGACGATTACTGCCGACGGACCTTCAAAAAAGCGTTTTTCGAGCTCGGAGCAGGCGACCAGGACAAGATTCTTCATGGCTTCGAGAAGGGCGAGATCGATCTTGGCGGCGCGCCTGCCAAAGAGTTCTTCGCCATGCTTTGGCAGAATACCGGCGAAGGTTTTTTCGCCGATCCGATTTACGGCGGCAACCGCGATTTCGCCGGCTGGAAGCTGGTTGGTTTTCCAGGTCCGCGCTACAACTATGTCAACGAGATCGAGCAATACGGCAAACCCTACACGCTGCCGACGGTCGGACTCGCCGGTCGCAGTGCGTCGATGCTTTCGAAGAAGGTCTAAGCCATGGGCACGAGACTCAAGCCCGTCGATGTCGTACTGGTTGGCTTTGGATGGACCGCCTCGATCCTGGCGCAGGAACTAACAGATGCCGGGCTCGAAGTGCTCGCGATCGAACGCGGCAAGTTTCGAGACACCGATCCCGACTTTGCGACGACGCACATTCAGGACGAACTCAAGTACGCGGTGCGCAACGCGTTGTTCGAGGAACCCGCGCGCGAGACGCTGACGTTTCGCAATTCGCTCGATCAGACTGCGCTGCCGATGCGCCACCTTGGATCGTTCAATCCGGCAGCCGGTGTCGGTGGCGCCGGAATCCACTGGAACGGCCAGAACTGGCGCTTCCTGCCCACCGATTTCAAGCAGCGCAGCCATATTGAACAGCGCTATGGCAAGAAATTCATTCCGGAAGGCATGACCATCCAGGACTGGGGCGTGAGCTACGAGGATCTCGAGCCCTATTACGACCAGTGGGAATACCTGTGCGGCATTTCCGGGCGGGCAGGCAACGTTCAGGGCAAGATCCAGTCCGGCGGCAACCCGTTCGAAGGACCGCGCAGACGCGATTATCCACTGCCGCCGCTGAAGCGCAGCGCGGCGACCGTCAAGTTCGATCAAGCAGCCAAGGAAGCGGGTTTCAAGCCTTTTCCCTGTGCCGCTGCCAACACGTCGCAGCCCTACAAGAATCCGTACGGCGTGCAGATGGGCCAATGCACCTACTGCGGCTATTGCGAGTGGTTCGCCTGCGGCAACTATTCCAAGGCGTCACCGCAAACTACCATCCTTCCGGTTCTCTTGAGGAAAAGCAACTTCTCGTATCGCACGCTTTGCGAGGTCACGCGCGTCAATCTCGATGCGTCGGGGAAGCGCGCTACCGGCGTAACCTACATCGACATCCAAGGTCGCGAATTCGAGCAGCCCGCGGAGCTCGTGATCCTCTGCGCGTTCGCGCAGCACAACGTCCACCTGCTGTTGCTTTCGAAGATCGGCCAGCCGTACGATCCGAAAGCCAACCAGGGCGTCGTCGGCAGGAATTACGCCTACCAGATAACGTCGTCGGTCAACGTGTTCACCAACGACATCATGAATCCGTTCATGGGCGCGGGCGCGCTCGGGCAGGCGGTTGACGAATGGAACGGCGACAACTTCGATCACGGACCGCAGGGGTTCGTCGGAGGCGGCTATATCGCGCTGTGGACCACCGGTGGGCGGCCAATCCTGCAACAGCACGGGGTGCCGGAGGGCACGCCGAAATGGGGCGCCGGCTGGAAGAAGGCAATGCACGAGAATTACCTTAGAAGCGCGTCGATTGCGACGCACGGCAGCGTCATGAGCTATCGCGACTCGTATCTCGACCTCGATCCGACGTATCGCGACGTCTACGGCAATCCACTGCTGCGATTGACCTTCGACTTCCACGACAATGAGCACAAGATGTCGAAGTTTGTGACGGACAAGGCAGTGCTGATCGCCAAAGCGATGAAGCCGAAGTCGATCAAGGTGAACTATCGCGACGGACATTATTCGATCCTGCCCTACGAGACGACCCACAACACAGGCGGCGCAGCGATGGGGATGGATCCGAAGACCAGTGCCGTGAACCGGTATCTGCAGTCGTGGGATGTACCCAATGTCTTCGTGATGGGCGCATCGGTGTTTCCGCAGAACGCCGGCTACAACCCTACCGGCACCGTCGGCGCATTGACGTACTGGGCGGCGGACGCGATCAAGAAGATCTATCTCAAGCAGCCCGGGCCGCTGGTTCAGGCGTGAAACCGAGGAGCGACGCCATGCGAGCTCGCAAGCGAGACTGTAGCCTGGCGGCTTTGATCGGGCCGCTTTTGTTCGCGATGGCGGCGCCGGTGCTCTCGCAGGGAACGACGTTCACGACCATCGAAAAAGGCCGCTACCTGGTCGCTGCCGGCGATTGCGCGGCATGCCATACCGCCGACGGCGGCAAGCCGTTTGCCGGTGGCCGAGCCATCCCAACGCCGTTCGGGACGATCTATTCGACCAATATCACCCCGGACAAGGAAACAGGGATCGGCAAGTGGACGAGCGACGATTTCTACAAGGCCCTCCATGAAGGCCGGGGCCCCGGTGGGAAGCGGTATTATCCCGCGTTTCCGTATCCCTGGTACACCAAGCTCAGCACCGATGACGCGCGGGCGATCAAGGCTTATCTCGATGTGATCCCCGCGGTCAAGCAAAAGAACCAACCGCCCGATCTGCCGTGGCCGCTCTCGGTACGCGAAGTCATGGCCGGATGGAACGCCCTCTTTTTCCACGAGGGCGCGTATCGCGCCGACCCCACCAGGTCGGCGCAGTGGAATCGCGGCGCATATCTGGTAGAGGGTCTTGGCCACTGCGGCGCGTGCCATACACCGAAGAACGTGCTGGGTGCGCCTGAGAAGGATGAGCGACTGACAGGGGGCTACGGCGAGCATTGGTACGCGATGAGTCTCACCCGCGATTTGCGCGACGGCTTGGGCACGTGGTCGGCTCCGGAGATCGTCGAGTACCTGAAGACCGGGTCTACCGCCAAAGCCGCAGCCGCGGGGCCGATGGCCGAGGTGGTACTGAACTCCACGCAACATTTGAGCGACGGCGATCTCAATGCGATCGCGACGTATCTGAAGGACATCCCCGGCGACAAGGCTACCGCCAGCGCCAAATCGAACAGCATCGACAAGGGGGTCATGACGCGCGGCGAGGCGCTCTATACGGATAACTGCACGGGCTGCCACATGGCAGGCGGCGAGGGCATCGCGCAGGTCTTTCCGCCGCTCAAGGCGAGTGCTGCGGTGCAGGCCAAGGAGCCGGCAACCGTCGTGAAGGCGATGATCGATGGTGCGACCGTCGTCGCGACCAAGGACAAGCCGACGGCGCTCGCCATGCCAGCGTTTGGCTGGAAGCTGAGCGACGCAGAGCTTGCCGACCTGGCGACCTATATTCGCAACGCATGGGGCAATCATGCCGACGCCGTTTCCGCTAGCCAGGTCGCGAAGGTGCGCAAAGAGACTCAGCAATCCGCGGCGAAGTGAAGTCGCGATCGTGCTTGCGCGCTTCCGCCGCATCCCATGGAGGCGAGGCGCGATGCTATCCAACTTCAAGAGCCTGGAGGGCTTCGGTGGACGCAGCATGGCGCCCCATTTCGCCGCGAACCATCGAGCGAATTTGCGGGACAGAACACTGGAGCAACAAGGATTCTTGGATCGCGAGCGCGAATCTGCATAGCGGTCCGATTATGCCCTTGGACATCGGTCCGGGTAGGATCGCCGTCTTGGGTGAGCTTGGCTAGAAGGCCTGCGCGTCATGGGGTAGGCTCTAGGACGCCCGAATAGGGCGCCTTCCGACCCGGTCATGACTCTGCGGCAGATCGCAGCGGCCGGCGGCGACGCCGGGAATCACCGTGGGCAGATACCAGGGGAATAGGTGCGCCGCTGTCACGCTTCACCGCTGCGAACGCTGCTGGCTCAGCAGGACATCGTTCGTGTCGTCCTGTATGCGCTCGGCGTCAACGTCGTGATCGCCATCGCCAGGTCGGGTGGCGCGCTACTCACCGCCTCGGGCGCGTTGCTGATCGAGGCATCCCGCCCGCGCGCCGACTGGATCGCCTTTTCGCCCGGGCGCTGGATTTATCTCGAGCCGCTTCTGCCTGCGAACGCAGCGGACGAGTGACGCGAATGGCGCAAGTCTTTCAGCCGCGGCTCATTTTATTGCTGAAGCTCGGTGCGCTGATCGTACTGGCGCTGTTCGCTGTCGCTGTGTTGGCTTGGCGCATCAGTATTGCGCCGCATCCGTCGATCGGCTCGCCCGTCGAGCAGGTCGTGCCGTTCAGTCATAAGCACCATGTCGGCGACGTCGGACTCGATTGTCGCTATTGCCATACCTCGGTCGAAAAATCGGCGTTCGCGGGCATGCCGCCCACGCACACCTGCATGACGTGTCATTCGCAGCTGTTTACGGGGTCGCCCATGCTCGCGCCGGTCGTCAAGAGCTTCCAAAGCGGCGACCCTTTGCCATGGAACCGCGTGCACGATTTGCCGGATTTTGTCTATTTCAACCACAGCATCCACATCGCCAAAGGCGTCGGCTGCGCAACCTGCCACGGCCCCATCGATCGCATGCCGCTGGTCTGGCGAACGGCCTCGCTGGAAATGCAATGGTGCCTGGAATGTCACCGCGCGCCGGAGCAACACGTCCGACCGCTCGACAAGGTGTTCGACTTGAACTGGCAGCCGGCGGGAAGCCAGGTTGCCCTGGGAAAGCGGCTGGTCGGTGCCTACCACATCCACACCGTCACCCTGGCCGACTGCTCGACTTGCCACCGCTGAAGGCCAAGCCCATGACCGAAGACCCGCACCCGCCCATCGATGTCCTGCGCGCACGGCTTGCCGAAAAGCACGGTGCGCAGTTTTGGCGCAGCCTCGACGAGGTCGGCGAGACACCCGCATTGGGCGACTATCTGACGGAGCAATTTCCCCACATTGCCCTGCAACTCGGGTTCGACCGCCGGGAATTCCTCAAGCTGATGAGTGCGTCGCTGGCACTCGCGGGACTGGGTGCCTGCACGCGCGAGCCGCAGGAAAAGATTCTTCCCTATGTCAACGCGCCGCAGGGCGCCGTTGTGGGAGAGCCGCGCTTTTTCGCGACCGCGACCACGCTCGGCGGCTTCGCCATGGGGGTGCTGGTCGAAAGCAACATGGGCCGTCCGACCAAGGTCGAGGGCAACCCTTTGCATCCGGCAAGCCTGGGGAGCACCGACATCTTCGCGCAAGCCTCGGTGCTCGACCTGTGGGACCCCGATCGGTCGCAAGTCGTGAATCGCAACGGCCAGGTCAGCACGTGGGATGACTTCAGCGCGACGCTGCAACGGCAGTTACTCGGACTTGCACGCAAGCAAGGAGAGGGTCTGCGCATTCTGACGGAGACGGTGACCTCGCCCACACTCGCAGCCCAGCTCGAGGCGCTGCTGACGCGTTACCCCAGGGCGCAGTGGCATCAGTACGATCCGGTCAATCGAGACAACATCTACGACGGCGCGCGAATGGCGTTTGGCGAAGCGCTGGACGTGCGATACAGCCTCGACAAGGCGCGGACCATCTTGAGCCTCGACGCCGATTTTCTCGGCGCGGGCAATGCCCGCGTGCGCGCCGCGCGCGACTTTGCGCAGGGCCGCGGGCAGGGTGGTCGCGCCGCGATGCCGAGCCGCTTGTACGCGATTTACGGCACCCCGAGCCTGACCAGCGCCGTCGCGGACCATGGCGTCGCACTGCGCGCCGGTGACGTCGAGAACGCCGCCCGGCGCCTGGCGAAACTGCTTGGACTCCCGGTCGCCGCGCCGGAGACGATTGCCGGCATGAACGAAAACTGGCTTGCCGCCTGCGCGCGCGAGCTCGAGACCAGCCGCGGCTCGTCGGTCGTCGTTGCGGGTGAAGCACAACCGCCGTTCGTGCATGCGCTGACGCATGCGATGAACCACGCGCTGGGCAACGTGGGAGCGACGGTCGCATACAGCGAGCCTGTCGTCGCGGATGCGGCCAATCAAAACGAGTCCATGCGCGCGCTGGCGCGTGACATGGCCGCGCACGCGGTCGACACGCTGATCGTGGTCGGCGGCAACCCGGCCTATTGCGCACCGGCAGACATCCACTTTGGCGAGAGTCTCGCCAAAGTGGCGCTGACCGTGCGCTTGGGGCTTCATGAGGACGAGACCTCGGCGCGCTGTCAGTGGCACATCCCGGCCACGCACAATCTTGAAGCGTGGTCGGACGCGCGCGCCTACGATGGGACGGCCACGATCCAGCAACCGCTGATCGCGCCGCTGTACGCCGGCAAGTCAGCCCACGAATTGCTGGCCTTGCTCGTTGGCGGAATGCCTGGACGCGGCTACGACATCGTGCGCGCCCATTGGCGAGACAAGCTCGGAATCGATTTCGAGCGCGGGTGGAGCACCGCGCTTCGGGACGGCGTCGTTGCGGGAAGCATGTTGCCCGCCCGGACCGTCACGGTAAAGAGGGATTTCCTCGCTCGCGCACCCACTGACGTTCGCGCAGACGATTCTTCGCTCGAGCTCTGCTTTACGCCGGACCCATCGGCCTGGGACGGGAGATTCGCCAACAACGCGTGGCTGCAGGAACTGCCAAGGCCCCTGACCAAGCTGAGCTGGGACAACGCGGTGCTGGTCGCACCTGCGCTGGCGAAGCGCCTTTCGCTCGAAAACGGAGACGTCGTCGAGCTGTCCAGTCGCGGCCGCGCGCTCCAAGCGCCGGTCTGGATCATGCCGGGGCATGCGGACGGGGCGGTGAGCGTGAGCCTGGGCTGTGGTCGCACCCGGGCCGGCCGCGTGGGGAACGGGCACGGCTTCAATGCCTATGCCTTGCGCGCGAGCGATGCGCCGTGGTTTTCGCGCGGACTCGAGATCCGCAAAACGGACGGAAAGTACTCGCTGGCGACGACGCAGCAGCATCACGCCATGGAAGGGCGCGACCTCGTGCGCGTCGCCACTGTCGCCGAATTCGACCGGAACCCGCATGCCGCGGCCGGCGGCCGCCACGCGACGATTCCGATCGGCACGCTTTACGCACCGTTCAAATATGACGGCTACGCCTGGGGCATGGCGATCAACCTCGGCGCCTGCATCGGCTGCAATGCCTGCACCATCGCCTGCCAGGCGGAAAACAACATTCCCGTGGTCGGCAAGGCCGAGGTCGCCCGCGGGCGGGAGATGCACTGGATTCGCGTCGACCGCTATTACGAGGGTTCGCCACACGCGCCGCGAACGCATTTCCAGCCGGTGCCCTGCATGCAATGCGAACGCGCGCCGTGCGAGGTGGTCTGCCCGGTCGAAGCGTCGGTGCATGATTCCGAAGGGCTCAACGTGCAGGTCTACAACCGCTGCGTGGGTACCCGCTTCTGCTCGAACAATTGCCCGTACAAGGTTCGCCGCTTCAATTTCTTTCAGTACGCGGACGAGAAGACCGAGAGCCTCAAGGCACAGCGCAACCCGGAAGTGACCGTGCGCATGCGCGGAGTGATGGAAAAGTGCAGTTATTGCATTCAGCGCATCGCCAACGGCCGCATCGAGGCGGACAAGGAAAACCGACGCATCCGCGACGGAGAAGTCGTCACCGCGTGCCAGGCGGTCTGCCCGACGCAGGCCATCACCTTCGGCGATCTGAACGATCCTGCGAGTCGGGTCAAGGCGCTGAAAGCCTCGCCGCTCAACTACGCGCTGCTGGGAGAGCTCAATACGAAGCCGCGGACGACGTACCTCGCCAAGTTGACCAACCCCAATCCGGATCTCAAGGAAGGCTGAGGCATGCCGCCGGCTATCGTCGCTCCCGCAAAAGATATCGACGAGTCGCGCCTGAAGGTGCTGAAAGGGACATACTCGTACGCATCGATCTCCGACAAGATCAGTGACATCGTCCTGACGCGGCCGACGCATTGGGGCTGGGTCGCGGGCTTCACCCTGTGTACCGCGTTGACGCTGCTGTTCGTCGTCGCGATGGCGTATCTTTTCTACCAGGGTGTCGGCATCTGGGGCATCGACATCCCGGTCGCGTGGGCATTCGCGATCACCAATTTCGTGTGGTGGGTGGGCATCGGCCACGCGGGAACGTTCATCTCGGCGTTTTTGTTGCTGCTGAGGCAGAAGTGGCGGACATCGATCAACCGTTTCGCCGAAGCGATGACCATCTTCGCGGTGGCGATGGCCGGAATCATGCCGATCCTGCATCTGGGGCGTCCGTGGTTCTTCTACTGGCTCGTTCCCTATCCCGACATCATGAATGTCTGGCCGCAGTGGCGCAGTCCCCTGGTGTGGGACATCTTCGCCATCGGCACTTACATCATCGTCTCGATCCTCTTCTGGTACATGGGCCTGATTCCCGATCTGGCGACGCTGCGCGACCGCGCCGGAAGCCGCGCCAGGCAGATCATCTACGGTCTTGGCGCGCTGGGATGGCGCGGCGAAGCGCGGCAGTGGCGACGCTTCGACACCGCGTATCTGTTGATGGCGGGCCTCGCGACGCCGCTGGTCATCTCGGTCCATAGCGTGGTGTCGCTCGATTTTTCCATCGGCAACACGCCCGGATGGCACTCGACCATCTTCCCGCCGTATTTCGTCGCCGGAGCGCTGTTCTCGGGTTTTGCGATGGCGCTGACCATCTCGATTCCGTTGCGCGCGATCTTCGGCTTGAAGGATTTCATCACCGCGCGGCACCTGGAAAACATCGCGAAGATCATGCTGGTTTGCGGCTTGATCGTCGCCTACAGCTACGCCATCGAAATCTTCATGGCTTTCTACAGCGGCGATGAATTCGAGAAGTACATGGTACTCAACCGCATGCGCGGTCCCTACGCTCCCATTTACTGGGTGGTCGTTCTGTTCAACGTCGTCATTCCGCAATCGTTGTGGTTCAAGCGCGTACGCCTGTCCGTCATTACTCTGTTTGTCATATCGATCGTGGTCAACATCGGCATGTGGCTGGAGCGTTTCATGATTATCGTCACCAGCTTGCATCGGGACTTCCTGCCGTCGAGCTGGGGCATGTTCTATCCGACGTTCTGGGACTGGGCAACCCTGATCGGGTCGCTCGGCGCGTTCGGCTGGCTATTCCTCATGTTCGTGCGCTTCCTGCCGGCGATCTCTATTTCAGAGATGCGCAAGCTGGTTCTCGAAAAGAAGGAGGGTGAGCTGTGAAACCGCACGCGAGCCCCCCGGTGTACGGGCTCATTGCCGAATTCAAGGACGACAAGGCGTTGGTCGATGCCGCCAAACTCGCCTGCGCCGAGGGGTATCGGCGGGTCGAAGCATATGCGCCGTTTTCGGTCGAGGGACTGAGCGACGCGCTCGGCTTCCGCAAGGATCGCGTGGCGCTGGTCACTCTGCTCGGGGGCATACTGGGCGGCAGCGGCGTCTATTTCCTGCAGTGGTACACCGCGGTGATCGACTACCCGATCAACTCCGGCGGCCGCCCGCTGCACAGCTGGCCGGCGTTCATTCCTGCGACTTTCGAGATGACCGTGCTCGGCGCGGCGCTGGCGGCGTTTTTCGGGATGCTGATTCTCAATGGATTGCCGAAGCTCTATCACCCGATATTCAACGCACCCGAGTTTGATCTTGCCTCGCGCAACCGATTTTTCCTTTGCATTGAATCACGGGACCCGCGCTTCGACATGGAGGAAACGCGGCATTTTCTCGAGCGCCTTGAGCCGTTGAAGGTCGCCGAGGTGAGCAAATAGCGAGGGTTTTCGGATGGGAACGCTGCAATGCAAGGGAACGCGAGCGATGCGCAGCCGGATCGCCTCCATTTGCGCCATCACGCTTCTGCTTTCGGGTTGCGAGAAGGCGATGCAGAACATGTATAACCAGCCGAAATACAAACCACTGGCGGCGAGCACGTTGTGGCCGGACGGCCAGTCGGCGCGTCCCGACGAACCGGGGACCGTCGCCCACAGCGCGGGCGCGATCGCCGCCACGTCCAGCGGTCGGCTCGGCGAGCAACCGCTGCCCGAGAGCGCCGCACCGACGTACCCGGTCGATGAGCGCGGGCAGATGAAGGCGAATCTTATGCCGGGCAGCCCGATGCCGTCGCTCGCAACCAATCCCTTGCCGATCACGATGCAAACGCTGCAGCGCGGCCAGGAGCGCTTCAACATCTATTGCTCGCCGTGCCACAGCAGAGCCGGCGACGGCGACGGCATGGTCGTCCGCCGCGGGTTCCCCAGGCCTCCCTCATACCACAGCGATAAGCTGCGCAACGCGCCGGATGCGCATTTCTTCAGCGTCATCACCAACGGTTACGGTGCCATGTACTCATACGCCGATCGCGTCGAACCGCGCGACCGCTGGGCCATCGTGGCTTACATCCGCGCATTGCAGCTCTCGCAGAACGCCGGCCTTGTCGACGTGCCGAAAGAGCAGCGCGCCGCTCTGGAGAAAAGCGCCAAATGAGCGCGCCACCGCTTGATCCGCGGCGCCGGCTGCAGCGCACGGCATGGATGATTGCAGCGGTCGGCACGCTGCTTCTCCTAGCGGTCGCCGTTGCAGACCGCAAGGCGGCGGTGCAATCGTATCTCTTCGTGTGGTGGTTCCTGCTGGGCATCCCGCTGGGGAGCCTCGCCATCCTGGCGGTGCATAACCTGACGGGTGGTCGCTGGGGCGAGCTGATTCGACCGCCGCTGGAGGCTGCCTTGCGGATGCTGCCCGCTACCCTGCTGCTATCGATCCCGCTGTGGCTCGGCTTGAGCGACCTCTATGCCTGGGCGCGGCCCGAGGAAGTGAGGGCGAGCCCGCTGTTGCAGGCCAAGACCTGGTATCTCGATCCGGTTTTTTTCCTGGCGCGTGCGGCGGTCTACGTTATCGTGTGGCTCGCGCTTTCCCATTTTCTGCGAAAGTGGTCGCGCGCGCCCGGCACCGATCCCGCCGCCGCGCAGCGCGTGCGCGCGGTCTCCGCGATCGGATTGCTTGTCTACGGCCTGACCGTCACTTTCGCGGCAGTCGATTGGATCATGTCATTGAGCCCGCAATGGTATTCGACGACGTTCGGGCTCCTGGCAGGCATCGGCCAGTCGCTGTGCGCTTTTTCGTTCGCCATCGTTTGCGCGGTTTGGTTGTTCCGGGGCGAGCAAGACGACCTGCCTGGCGCATTCCAGGACCTGGGCAATCTTCTGCTGATGTTCGTCATGACCTGGGCCTACCTTGCCTTCACTCAGTATCTGATCATCTGGGCCGAGGACCTTCCGAACGAGATCGTTTGGTACCTGCCGCGGGTACAAACCAGTTGGCGTCTGGTCGCGATCTTCCTGGTGGTGTTTCATTTCGCGCTTCCCCTCCTGGTGCTGCTGTCGAGACGCGCCAAGCGGGCGCCGCAGTCGCTGGGCATGCTGGCGGCCATGTTGCTGTTCGCCCATCTCGTCGACTCCTTCTGGCTGGTGACGCCCACGTTCCGCCTGACCGGCTTCGCCGTTCACTGGAGCGACGTGTTTGCCGCCCTCGGCCTCGGCGGTATCTGGCTCGCTCTATTTGTGCGCGGCGGCGCGGCGGGCTCGACGTGGACCCGATCCGCAGCGCGTCGCGAGGTCGTCGATCATGTCTGATGCGCTCGCGCACTCGCCGCGGGAGCGCGGACACGAGATCGCCGACATCAGCGGGCGACGCATCGCGTTGACGGCAGCGGGGCTGGTGGCCGTCCTGATCGTCGTCGCGCTGTCGGCTTGGGCGGCGCGGGCGCTTCTTCGTCCCGATCGGGTGCGCGGGCAAGCGCAAGTCCCGCCGGCGATCGCCTCCGCGCCGCAGTCGCCGCAGTTGCAATCGGCGCCCGCGCTCGACCTGGATGCGCTGCGCCGGGAAAAGAACACGATGCTGGACGAATATGCCTGGATCGACAGGAGCCAAGGCGTCGTGCGGATACCGATCGAGCGGGCCATGCAGCTGACCGTCGAGCGCGTGGCCCGGCGCAGCGCGGAAAAGCCGGCGGAGGCGCCGAGATGAAGATCCATGCGCGGGTGCTGGCGCTGGTGAGCGGCTGGTTTCTTGTCTCGGCGTGCGCAGCCGCTACACTGTCCGCGCAGGCTGTCGCGGATCGCGTGGGCTTTGATCAGCACCTGGACGCTACACTGCCGCTCGGCCTGGACTTCCGCGACGAAGCCGGCCGCGGCGTGCACCTTGGCGATTATTTCGGGGCGGCGCCGGTCGTTCTGGCGTTCGCATACTACGGCTGTTCGAGCCTGTGCCCCACTGTCGTCGGCCATCTCGTCGATACGCTCGACCGCAGCGGCCTGACACCCGGCCGCGGGTACCGGGTGATCGTGGCCAGCATCGATCCCGGCGATTCGCCGGCGCTCGCGTCGATGAAGAAGGCGACCTATCTCGAGAACGCTAAGCGGCCGCATACCGCCGAAGCCTGGCACCTGCTGACCGGAAGCGAAGCCAACATCTCGGCGTTGACGCAGGCGGCCGGCTTTCGCTACGCCTACGATGCCGACGCGCATCAGTACGCGCATCCTGCCGGGATCATCGTGCTGACGCCGCACGGAGTCATCGCGCGCTATGTTTTCGGCTTCGAGGCAACCCCGGAAGAGCTGCGATCCGCGCTCAATGACGCGGCGGCGCAGCGGATCGCCTCGCCCGCGGAACGCCTGCTTCTGTTGTGCTTTCACTTCGCGCCATCGGGAAGGTACAGCACCGCCATACTGCTGGCGTTGCGCTGGATAACCCTGGCGATGCTGCTGGCATTGCTTGCGTGGTTCACCTCCCGGCGTCGGCGCAAGCGTGCCGACGCATCCTCGCCCCACTAGCGGCCCATGTGGAATTTTCCACTGTTCCCGGACAAGGCATCGTCGCTCGCCAGCAGCGTCGACACGCTGTTTTTCGTCTGGCTGGCGCTTGCGGGCTTCGTCGCGTTCGCGATCGCCGCGCTGATCGTTTTCTTCGCGATCAAATATCGGCATGGCTCGAACGCCAACCGGGAAATGCCGCCCGTCGACGTGCAGCAGCGGACCAACCGCAGAATCGAGCTTGCCTGGATTCTGATTCCGCTCGGCCTGTTCCTGGTGATGTTTGCCTGGGCGGCAGAGCTTTATTACGAGCACGCGCAAGCGCCTGGCAACGCGATGGTGATCTATGTCGTAGGCAAGCAATGGATGTGGAAGCTCGAACACGTCGGCGGCCGGCGCGAGATCGACGAGTTGCACGTGCCCGCGGGGCGGCCGATCAAGCTGATCATGACCTCTCAAGACGTCATCCACGACTTCTTCATGCCGGTGTTCCGCATCAAGCAGGACGTGCTGCCCGGTCGCTACACCTCCCTGTGGTTCGAGGCGACCAAGCCGGGCGATTATCACCTGTTCTGCTCGCAGTACTGCGGCACCGACCATGCACGGATGATCGGGCATGTCGTAGTGATGGAGCCGGCCGCGTTCGCGCGATGGCTCACCGGCGGCAGCGGCGCGCCGACGATGGCTGCGCACGGCGCCGCGCTCTTTCGCCAGTACGGCTGCAGCGGCTGTCATGGCGCCAACGCTTCGGTGCATGCGCCCAAGCTCGAGGGCCTGTTCGGCAAGCCGGTACAGCTCTCCGACGGCTCCACGGTGGTGGCGGACGAGCGCTACATACACGACTCGGTGATGTTGCCGAAGAAGGAGATCACCGCGGGTTATGCGCCGATCATGCCATCGTTCCAGGGGCAGATCGGCGAGGACGAGCTGCTCGATATCATCGAGTACGTTAAGTCGTTGCGCAACGCCCCGCAAGGAGAATTGCGATGAGTACCGCATCGCTGCCCGCACGCGAGACCTATCTCAATGCCGGATTCACGCTGTGGTCGTGGTTATCCACCGTAGACCATAAGCGGATAGCGATCTTGTACACGATTTCTATCACGCTGTTTTTCTTCATCGGCGGTGCCGCCGCGACCTTGATCCGCCTCGAGCTCATCACTCCTGCCGGCGATCTGGTCAGCGCCGAGACCTACAACAAGCTCTTCACCATGCACGGCGTCATCATGGTTTGGTTCTTCCTGATCCCGTCGATTCCGTCGACGCTGGGCAATTTCCTGGTGCCGCTCATGATCGGGGCGCGCGATCTCGCCTTTCCGCGCCTCAATCTTGCGAGCTGGTACCTCTACGTCCTCGGCGGGCTGTTCACCGTCGGCGCGCTGGTCGCGGGGGGCGTGGACACCGGGTGGACGTTCTACACGCCGTTCTCGACCATGTTCTCGAACACGCATGTCATCGCCGCGGTGGCCGGCGTCTTCATCGTCGGCTTCTCGTCGATCCTGACGGGACTCAACTTCATCGTCACCATCCACAAGATGCGCGCGCCCGGCATGACCTGGTTCCGGCTGCCGCTGTTCATCTGGTCGATGTACGCCACCAGCATCATCTTCGTGCTGGCTACGCCGGTGCTGGCGATGACGCTCTTTCTGATCTCCATCGAGCGTTTTTTCGGCGTCGGGGTTTTCGACCCGGCGCTCGGCGGCGACCCGCTGCTTTTCCAGCACCTGTTCTGGTTCTACTCACACCCGGCGGTGTACGTGATGATCCTGCCGGCGATGGGCGTGGCGAGCGAGATCATCACCTGCTTTGCACGCAAGAACGTGTTTGCCTACCGGTCGATGGCGTACGCGGTCCTGGCGATCGCGATCATCGGCTTTCTCGTCTGGGGACACCACATGTTCGTCAGCGGGCAATCGATCTACGCGGGCACCGTATTCTCGATTCTGAGTTTCCTGGTGGCGATCCCGTCGGCGATCAAGGTGTTCAACTGGACCGCTACCCTGTACAAGGGATCGATTTCGTTTCACGCGCCGATGCTCTACGCGGTTGGATTCGTCGGCCTGTTCACTATCGGCGGTCTGACCGGCCTGTTTCTGGCCTCGCTGGCGCTCGATGTGCACGTGCATGACACCTATTTCGTCGTCGCGCATTTCCACTACATCATGGTCGGAGGGTCGGTAATGGCATTCCTGGGCGGCATGCATTTCTGGTGGCCCAAGATCACCGGCCGGATGTATTCCGACGGCTGGGCGCGGTTCGCGGCGATCCTCGTTTTCTTCGGCTTCAATCTCACGTTCTTTCCGCAGTTCATTCTCGGCTATCTGGGCATGCCGCGGCGCTACCACGAATACCCTCCGGAATTCCAGGTGTTGAACGTCTTGTCGTCGGCGGGCGCGTCGATTCTTGCGGTCGGCTATCTGCTGCCGCTGTGCTACCTGTTCTGGTCGCTGCGCCATGGCGCCGCGGCGGGGCCCAATCCATGGCGTGCGAAGGGACTCGAATGGCAAACGCCTTCACCTCCGCCTACCGAGAATTTCGCTACGACACCCATCGTCACCGAGGGGCCGTATGCCTACTCGCCTGAGGAGCGCGAACGTGGCTGAGGACGTGGCAGAAGGCGCCATCGTTGCCCATCAATTCGACGACGCCGGGCAGCAGCGCACCGCGTCCGATCTCGGCATCTGGGTTTTTCTCGTCACCGAAATCCTGTTCTTCGGGGTATTGTTCGCGACCTACGCCATCACTCGCTTCCGTTATCCCGAAGCGTTTGCCGCCGCGAGCCGTCTCACCAATATCGCTCTCGGCAGCATCAACACCGGCGTGCTTCTGACGAGCAGCCTGACCATGGCACTCGGCGTACGCGCCGCCAAGCTCGGTGAACGCAGGGCCCTGGTCGGCTTCCTCTGCGCGACGATCGCGCTCGGCATCGTGTTCCTCGCCATCAAGGGCACCGAATACTATCTTGACTATGCCGGGCATCTGGTGCCGGGACTCGACTTCGCCTACGCCGGCGCAGCCGCTCCGCAGGTGAAGATGTTTTTCTTCCTCTACTTTCTGACCACCGGTGTGCACTCGCTGCACATGATCATCGGCATCGGCGTCGTCGCGGTGATGGCGAGCCTGGCCTGGCGTGGCCGATTCAGCCCGGCTTATTTCACGCCGGTTGAGGTGGGCGGGCTGTACTGGCACCTGGTCGATATCGTCTGGATCTTTCTCTATCCGTTGCTCTATCTGGTATCACGCTCATGATTGCCCATCCCGTATCGCCCGCCAGAACCTATGTGCTTGTCTGGGTCGCATTGCTTGCCCTGCTCCTGCTCACGCTGGGCAGCGCCTACCTGAAGCTGGGGTGGGCTAACTCGGCGATCAATCTCGCCATCGCCGTGGCCAAGGCGCTCCTGGTGATGATTTTCTTCATGCATCTGCGATCGAGTCATTATGTGTTGAGAATCGTCGCCGCGGCCGGTTTCTTCTGGCTTGCCATCCTGATCGGTCTGGCGTTTACCGACTTTACTTCGCGATAGAGTCGCTATTGCGGAGCATCCTCACAAGAAGAGACGCACGATGAATGAACTGTGATGCGAGGTTCGATGGCGTCGTGGCAAAAGAGCCGGCAATTCAAGATCAAACGACGAACCGATCCCAGCTTCCGTAGTGATTCTGACTTCGCGCACCGCGTGGCAAGCTCAAAGCGATCAGCGCAAGCCCCAGGACAACATCTACCCATCCGGCGAGCATCGACGCACCGCTGAGAAACACTGGTGCGAGGATGAGCCATACGCCGATCAACACGTTGACGAAACGCAACGGCCGCGCGACCTCTGCTAGCGCAATGACTGCTACTGTGACGGCCAGCGCTCCCACGAGGTGATCGCTGTACGCCATCGGGGGGACAGTCCCGAAGGTCAGGCGCGTGAACATGAGCCAGACACCTATAAGGGCGCTGGCGAGCAGCGTCCAAGGCAGCGTCAATCCGAGGGCCATCGCGTTCATCGACGAGCGCAGCGACTCGAGATCGGGTTTTTTGTCTTCCTTCCCTCCTTCGAGCGGTCCACCCATCAAAAACGTGTGCCAGAAAGGCTTTCCTGCTCGTCGGCTCAAGACCAGGAATTGTCCCACCGCGACGAGTTCGTCGAGCGAAAACGGAACCATGATCAGCATCGCCAACGCGGCCAACAAGCATAGCGTGCACCAAGTGCCGATCACGATCGGCTGGATGATGATGAAATAGATGCTGACCACGCCCAGTGGCACGACCAGGATGCCGAAGAAGGTCACCATCCAGGGCATGGTCCGCCAACGGGGCTTGCCGCCCATGGCCCCCATCAGCACTTCGAGCATGTAGCTCAGTGCGCCCAGGCCGCCGTCCGCTATCGGCCAAGCCTTCGAAACGTCCGAGGTAATGATCGTCTCCGTACCGTTGCGGCCGCTCATGAGCCTCCCGAAAAATAGATCCCAGATCGATCCGATATGGCCCATCTGGTACGCCGCAAGATAGCGCGCGACGATGAAGCCGACGACGCCCAGTGCAATGATTGGGAGGCGTTGGGCCCAAGTGGACGGGCAATACGTCCATCCCGGTGGAACATCGGGCCCGCCCATCATCGCCTCCATGCTCATTCCCGGCATCATCGGGATGAGAACCGAGAAGGCGATCACCAGCGCTCCGACCAGCGTGTCATTCAGGTAGACGCCTGCGCTGGGCGCCCAAAACACCAACGGCGCGAAGAGCAGCCACAGGCCGACTAACGTGTTGGCCCACTGCGCCCAACTCGTGCGCCGCGACAGCGACAGCAGCCCGAAGACGAAGATCAAGACGCCTGCCCCGACGTCGCTCCATCCGATCGCCAGGGCCCGCCATTCCGGTAGAGGAAGTCCGCGCTCC
Organism: Casimicrobiaceae bacterium; assembly: GCA_036493675.1. GTDB lineage: Bacteria > Pseudomonadota > Gammaproteobacteria > Burkholderiales > Casimicrobiaceae > PALSA-1003. Next base: position 6,757 of record DASXPJ010000033.1, on the reverse strand, counting down.
GCTGTCACGCGCAGCACCGCCTCGCTCGCGCTCGCGGCGTCGAAGACGCCGAGCATCGTCGGGCTGGTCATCAGCCAAACGCCGAGCGCGACGTTCGCGAAATGACACCACAACGTCTTCCGATGCTCGGCCCGCATCATCTTGTCGTGCTCATGCAGCATGCGGCGTTCGGCCAAAATCTGCTCGCTCTGCCGGTTCGGCTCTGTATCCTCCTTGCCCTCCGGGCGCGCCGCGGCTTCCCCGGCGACCATCGCCGCATTCAGCTTATTGTCGCGGTACCACGTCCCGGGATCGGACTTCAGGGCATCGATGATCTTCGGCAGCGTGCCGCGCAGGGAATGCCTTGGCTTCCACCCGAGCAAGCTATGGGCGCGGGCGATGTCGAGCTCGTAGTGGTCGTCAGCCAAATCCACCATCCATGGCTTGATGAATGGCTCCTCTTGCAGGAGCTCGCCTTCGATCCAGGCGCCGGTCTTGGCCAGCGGCTTGGGAATTTCTCGGGTTTCCCACGGCTGTTTGTGCAGGAGGGTGCCAGCGATTTGCTGTACCTCACCGTAACTCAGCGTCTCCGACTCGCCTATGAGCAAAGGCACCTCCGGCGGGAGGTCCTTGCGCTTGTCGATCAGTCGCTCGACGGCTTGCGTAACGTCGTCGAGATGCACAGCAGCTTGGCCCCGACGTATATCACCTGGATAGAAGTGGCCGATCAGCTTGCGTTCGTAGATTCGAGCAATCTGCTGCGACAAGAACGCGGAGTGACCCTTATCGTCGTAAACTCCTGCAAGGCGAAGGAAGACGACGGGAATGGCCCCGTGCTTCTTCCGGATCAGCGCCTCGGTCTCCACCTTCGACACCGGATACGGCCACCGTGGGCCGAGCGGTGAGTCCTCGTCGATGCGAACCCCTGGCTCCGTGGGCGCGTGCACGAGCATGGTGCTTGCGAACACGAACTGCTCGACCTCGAAGCGCTTGAAGTGCGCCAATAGTCGCTCGGTGCCGCGAACCGTGATCTGCTCGTAAAGCGGGCTGTCCTCACCCGAAAGGTCGTAGTAGGCGGCGAGGTGAACCACCGAGGCGATACGCTTTCCGTACGCAATGCGGACGCGCTCGAACGCGCCCTTGACCCCTTGTTCCGACGTCAGGTCGATGCAAACGCATTCCGCAGCCGGTGGCGGCGAGTGGGAGGCAATCTTATCGAAGCCGACCAGGGCGAAGCGGCTGGCGAGCGTGTTGATCAGCGCGGAGCCGATAAAACCGTTGCTGCCGGTGATTACGACGACCTCGCGCTTCGGCATGAATTCTCCGTCCGAGATATTTGTCTTTTCGCGCGGAGGCGCGAGCCTCAAGCGCAACAAATATGTTTCGACCGCGCCGCTCACGCCGGTGCGTCGTGCGAACGCAGCCTCGCGATCGCCTGCGCACAACCAGCCGCACCAAACACCGCCGATCAAGCGACCGGCGCGTTAGCTCCGGATGCGACAGCGCGCCACGCGTTCCCACCATTCTGTCCGCCGTCGACCTGGGCCCACGCCTGAAATCCGCGGCAAGAATGGAGGGCGCAATGACCAGCGGCTTCATCGATATACATCAGGGCAATATTCAATCGTTGGAATAGAGCGGCCTTGGCGATCGATGAGCGGTGAGAACCGGCTCGTGACTCTCAACGTTGGCGAAGCGTCGCAAGCGCCCGACGGCACACGTTCTCCACCGTAAAGCCGTATTCGCGCAACAGGACATCGCCGGGTGCCGAGGCGCCAAAACGATCAACGCCGAGCACGTCGCCGCGACCGCCGACGTAGCGATGCCAACCCTGAGGCGCGCCTGCTTCAACCGCAAGGCGCGCGACGATCGACGGCGGCAGCACCTCGTCGCGATATTCCTGAGGCTGAGCGTCGAACAGCTCCCAGCTGGGCATGGACACGACGCGCGCCTGGACCTGTCGCGCCGCCAGCTCATGCGCGGCGGCAACGATGAGGCCGACCTCCGATCCAGTCGCGATCAAGACCAAGTCCGGCTTCCGGTTCGGCGCGTCGGCTAGGACATAAGCGCCACGGCGCAGTCCGTCCGCCGCCGCAAACCGCGTGCGGTCGAGCGTGGGCACATTCTGCCGCGTCAATATGAGGGCCACCGGTCGATCGCGCGTCTCCAGCGCGACTCGCCACGCGACGGCTGTCTCGTTAGCGTCGCCGGGGCGGATGACGATGAGGGTCGGAATCGCACGCAGACCGGCGAGCTGCTCGATCGGTTGATGGGTGGGGCCGTCCTCACCGATGGCGATGCTGTCGTGGGTGAACACATAGATGACGTGCAGCCTCGCCAGTGCCGCGAGTCGGATCGGCGGTCGCATGTAATCGGAGAAAATCAGAAATGTCGCGCCGAAAGGCGTGGCTCCGCCATGCGCAGCCAGGCCGTTCAGAATGGCGCCCATGGCATGCTCGCGCACGCCAAAATGCAGATTGCGGCCGGACGAGCTCCAGCCGCCGCCCTCGGAGCCCTGGCGATCTCGCGCGCTCGCGCCAGGCGGTTCGAAGTCCCCCAGTCCTTTCAGCGCGGTGTGGGTTGATGGATCCAGGTCGGCCGAACCGCCGATGAATGCCGGCAAGCGCGGCGCGATGGCATTCATCACCTTGCCGGAGGCAACGCGGGTGGCTATGCCTTTGGCGTCGGCAGGAAAGACGGGAATATCGGCGTCCCAGCTCGCCGGTAATGCCCCAAGAAGGGCCTGTTCGAACTCTTTCGCAAGATCCGGGAACGCGCGCGCGTACGCGGCGAACTTCTCGTTCCAGGACGTTTCCGCCTGCGCGCCGTGCTCGAGGGCGTGTCGAAAGTGCGCGAGCGCCGGCTCGGGGACAAGAAATGCCGGTTCCGCGGGCCAGCCCAAATTCCGTTTGGTCAAGCTCACTTCCTCTTCGCCCAACGGCGAACCGTGCGCTTCGAACGTGTCCTGTTTGTTCGGAGAACCATAGCCGAGATGGGTGCGCACCAGGATCAGCGACGGGCGCCCGGTTTCCGCGCGGGCGGCCCCCAGCGCCTGGTCGATCGTGTCCAGATCATTGCCGTCACGGACCGATTGGGTATGCCACCCGTAGGCCTGGAACCGTCGGGCACGGTCCTCCGTGAAGGTAATGTCTGTACCGGCTGACAACGTGACGTAGTTATCGTCGTATAGATAGATCAGTTTTCCCAGTTTTAAATGGCCGGCCAACGACGCGGCCTCTGACGCGATGCCCTCCATCAGGTCGCCGTCGCTCACGATTCCATACGTAAAATGATTGACGATCTCGAAGCCGGGTCGGTTATACCGCGCGGCAAGTTGCGCCTCCGCCATCGCCATCCCCACGCCGTTGCCGAAGCCCTGTCCGAGCGGGCCGGTCGTTACTTCCACACCGGGGGTGAGGCCGCGCTCGGGATGCCCAGGCGTAATGCTGCCCCATTGGCGAAAATGCCTAATCTGTTCGAGCGAAAGGTCGTAACCGGTCGCGTAGAGCAGGCTATAGAGCAGCATCGAGCCGTGCCCCGCAGAAAGCACAAAGCGATCACGGTCGAACCAGCGCGGATTGGCTGGATTATGTTTGAGAAACCGCGTCCATAGTACATAGGCCATCGGCGCGGCGCCGAGCGGCAACCCCGGGTGACCGCTGTTGGCCTTCTGCACCGCATCGACCGAGAGGAACCGCAACGTACCGATGCACGAATCGTCCAGCGCGGAGGTCGAATGCATCGCGGAGAAACTTTAGCCAACCTTGATTTTCAAACTGACACAAAAGCCTGTTCTTGGTTCAGTATCCGGCCGCGCAGGCCACGCCGATGTCGGGACACTCGGATACTTCCTGTAAGGGAGCCTTGACACTCGAGGGCAAGATATCGAACGGGCGGTTCGTGCACAGCGTCGATGCGAACTAGACCATACTTTGCTGAACATCCGTGGATCCGTGGGTGAGATTTGTAGTTTTTACAGATCCAAGGTTCCCCACAGCGGCTGTCAAAGCTCCCCGGCAGCTAAGCAACTCGAGGAAGTCATAGACTAACTCTAACGATCGCCCATCTTGCCCGCGGCCACCGTCGCCGGGCGTGGTCCGGCTTTGCGAGCGTCTTCAGACTGATATCGATGATCGCCACTATTCGAGAGACCGAGTCACGCGCATTCGACGGCCGGAACACGCCAGTACCCGAAGTGCAGTTGCTCTCGAACGGCAGATACCACGTCGTGGTCACCAATGCGGGGGGCGGCTATAGCCGCTGGAAAGAGCTCGCTGTCACTCGCTGGCGGGACGATGCTACTTGCGACAACTGGGGATCGTTCTGCTACGTACGCGATGTCATGACCGGAGAGTTCTGGTCAACCGCCTATCAGCCGACGCTCACGCGGGCGGAAGCCGATGAAGTGGTTTTCTCGCCAGGTCGCGCGACTTTCCGACGTCAGGCTCACGCTATCGAGACGTATACTGAAATCGTCGTTTCGCCCGAAGACGACGTCGAACTGCGTCGAGTCCGCGTTACCAACCGTGGGTCGATGCGCAGATTCCTCGATATCACGAGTTATGCGGAAGTCGTACTCGCGCCGCCGGCCACGGACGCGGCGCATCCTGCGTTCGCCAAGCTCTTTGTCGAGACCGAGATGGTCCGCGAGCAGCGAGCGATCTTGTGCACCCGCCGGCCGCGCGCGCCTGACGAGCCGGCGCCGTGGACGTTTCACCTGCTCCGCGCTCACAAGCTGGCCGGCGAAGAAGTCTCCTTCGAGACCGACCGTTTGCGCTTCATCGGTCGCGGCCGCACGGTGGCGGATCCGCACGCCTTGCACGACAACGCACCGTTGTCGGGAAGCGCAGGTCCGGTGCTCGATCCGGTGGCGGCGATCCGCACTCGGATAACGCTCGAGCCGGGCGGGACCGCCACTGTCGATCTGATCAGTGGCATCGCCGAGACACGCGAGAAGTGCGTGAGGCTGGCCGCGAGATATCAGGATCGCCATGCTGCCGATGACGCGCTTGCGGCAGCGCCGGAGCAAGCCGGCGCGGTTTTGAACAAGCTCTCTGTGACGGAGTCGGACGCGCGACACTTCACACGTCTGGCGAGTTCCATCATCTACGCCAATGCGTCGCTGCGCACCGACCCGAGCATTCTCGCGAACAACCGCCTGGGCCAATCAGGTCTGTGGCGCTACAAGATCTCCGGCGATTTGCCGATCGTTTTGTTGCGCGTGGCCGATCCGGCAAACATCGATCTGCTACGCCAAGTCGCAGATGCCCACGCATATTGGCGTTTGCACGGACTCGCGGCTGACCTGGTGATCATCGTCCAAGCTCGCAACGGCGGCGAGCAAGCGCTGCGCGAGCAGATCGGCAAGTGGGCCGCTGCGGGCAGCAGTGGAGATCGACTCGATAAGCCTGGCGGGATATTCGTGCTCACGGCCGACAAGGTCGATGATCCGAGCCGTTTCCTGCTCGAGAGCGTCGCCCGCGTCATCCTCCGCGATGGCGATGGTTCACTGGCCAGCGCACTCAAGCGTCGGTGCGATACTTCCAAGGCCATCCCGCCGTTGTTGGACAAGCGCGAGGACGGCAACGCGTTGCCGAGAGAACTTGAATTGCCCCGGCGAGAATTGGCTTTCTTTAATGGCCACGGCGGTTTCACTCCGGACGGACGCGAGTATGTCATCATCTCAACGCAAGAACAGATGACGCCCGCGCCGTGGATCAACGTGCTGTCGAACCCGTCCTTCGGAACGCTCGTCTCTGAGAGCGGCAGCGCTAATACGTGGAGCGAGAATGCGCACGAGTTCCGGCTTACGCCCTGGTCGAATGACCCGGTTGGAGATCCGAACACCGAGGCGTATTACATTCGCGACGAGGCAAGCGGTCGTTTCTGGTCGCCCACGCTATTGCCGTGCGGCGGACCAGCTCCCTATGTAACGCGTCACGGCTTCGGCTATAGCGTTTTCGAGCACAGCGAGCAGGGAATCGATTCCAAGCTGCACATGTATGTGGCGATCGACGCGCCGGTCAAGTTTGTTGTCCTGCAGCTCTCCAATCAGTCCGGTCGCGCGCGCCAGCTATCGGTCACCGGCTACCTCGAATGGGTGCTGGGTGACGAGCGCGAGAAGACGATGATGCACGTAATCACCGAACTCGATGCCGGCAGTGGCGCGCTATTCGCACGCAACCCTTACAACGCCGACTTCGGCGGGTGCGTCGCATTCTTCGATGCCGACGAGGCTCCCGGCCGTAGCCTCTGTGGCGATCGTACTGAATTTCTAGGGAGAAATGGCGCACTGTGCAATCCGGCTGCGATGTCGCGGACTCGGCTCTCCGGCACCGTGGGGGCGGCGCTGGACCCGTGTGCCTCCATACAAGTGCCATTCGCTTTGGCCGCTGGACAGACGCGCGAGATCGTCTTCCGGCTCGGCGCTGAACGCAATGTCGACGACGTGCGTGAGCTCTTGCGGCGCTGGCGAGGTGCTGCGGCGCACGAAGCGCTCGAAGCGGTCCGACGGTACTGGACGCAGACACTCGGCGCAGTGCAGGTGGAAACGCCCGACCCGTCCCTCAATGTCTTGACCAACGGGTGGCTGGTGTACCAGATTCTGGCGTGCCGCTTGTGGGGACGTAACGCGTTCTACCAATCGAGCGGCGCGTTCGGATTCCGCGATCAGCTACAGGACGTGATGGCACTGATTCACGCGGAGCCGGCGCTTGTACGCGAACACCTTTTGCGCTGCGCATCGCGCCAATTTACCGAAGGCGATGTGCAGCACTGG
>DASXPJ010000032.1:0-152919 GCA_036493675.1 Casimicrobiaceae bacterium | reverse complement strand
AGCATGGCTCGACTCTGCGGCGTGGTACGGGCATTCTTGTGGATGTTCATCCGGCTGTCTCCTCGGAAATTGGTCGGCTCGCACCAACCAGCTTCTAGGATTCAGCCCGGGTGAACAACCTTCATAGAAATGACACCTAGTGTGCTGAGTCAGAAGTTCCGATGATAAAGGAGCGAGCGGATTTGGCTGCTAGGCAAGGAGCGAGGCCGAGACCGTAGCTCGGGCTACGGTGAGGGCTCGCGACGCAGCATGGCGGACAAAGCCGCCGCGAACTATCAAGCGAATTTCTGATTCCGCACACCAGGGAGCGGGTATGGAGAAACGGCAGGAGCTCTATCGCGGTAAGGCGAAGACCGTCTACGCGACGGACGACCCGACGCGGGTGATCATGCACTTCCGGGACGATACAAGCGCGTTCGACGGAACCAAGGTCGCGCAGCTGCCGCAGAAGGGGGAGACCAACAACAGGATCAACGCCTTCATCATGGGCAAGCTGGCCGAAGCCGGCATCGCCACCCACTTCGTTCGCATGCTGAACGAGCGCGATACGCTCGTGCTCGCGCTAAAGATGATTCCCGTGGAATGCGTGGTGCGCAACGTCTGCGCCGGCTCGATGGCCAAGCGTTACGGTATCGCGGAAGGGACGCGGCTTGCCGAACCGATATTCGAATTTTTCTACAAGAGCGACGCGCTGCACGACCCGTTGGTGAATGACGACCACATTCGCGTGCTGGGTTGGGCGAGCCCGGCAGAGATCGCCGAGATGAAGGCGCTGACGCACCGGGTCAACGCGGTGCTGAAACCCTTGTTCTCGCGGGCCGGAATCGATCTGGTCGATTACAAGCTGGAGTTCGGCCATGCGCTCGCATCCCCCAAAGGGCCGCTGTTGCTCGGCGACGAATTCACGCCTGACGGCTGCCGGCTCTGGGATCACGCGACGCAGGAAAAACTGGACAAGGACCGCTTCCGGCGCGATCTCGGCGAAGTTATCGTCAAGTATCGGGAGGTCGCCAAACGAATCGGCGCGCCGCTCTGAGCGCCTGACGCCGGCGGCGGCTGCGCTGCGAATCGCGGCGGTAAAAAAAGCCGGCCCGAAGGCCGGCTTTTTGCACAGAGGAGCCGATTACTTCTTTGCCGGCTCGGCCGGAGCCGGCTCCGCTTTCATCGCGTCTTTCGACGGCTCGGCTGCCATCGTGCTCGCGGGGGCCGTCGTCGTGGCCGGACCCTTCATCGAATCCATCGCGGCCGTGCCTGCGGCCTTGGCCGCATCGGTCGCGGACGAACCTGCCTGCATCGCGGCCGTGCCCGCTTCCTTGGCTGCCGTGGCGGCCTTGTCGGCGGCAGCCTTTGCTTCGGCGGCAGCCTTGTCGGATGCTGCCTTGGCGTCAGCTGCTGCCTTGCCATTGTCGCCGCAGGCGTTCAGCGCAAAGGCCAACGCAGCGGCGATGAATACGGTTTTTTTCATGGCGTTCCCCTACTCGATTATGAAATGTTGGAGGTTCGGATGTTGAATATTCGGTGGCAAAAATCGGCTTCCGCAGACGGCCGATTCGTGCTTTTCGGCAGGGTTACGGAGGTACAACCGACCTCGATTATGTTAGCACAGGTGGCGACCGATTTGCATGCCCCGCCATGCGTCGCGCTCGCGGCGGCATCGAGAATTCAAAGCCCCAGCACCGTGCCGCTCAACCCCTCTTGCCCCGTCGCCCAAATCTCATCGAACCGGCTGGCGAGTGGCTGGGTATGTTCGGGCTGATCGATGCCCAGCGCGGCGCGCGGCTGCTCGAAATGGAAACGATGGAGATAGTGCCGGCCGTCCACGATCAGCAACGGATCGGTCGCCACCTTGCCCTCCGGGCCGGTCTGATAGATCGTCAGCGCGTGGCCGTAGTTGCGCAGGAGGGTAAGCAAGTGCGGACAGGCGCTTTCGAGGTAGCGCGTGTCGTGCACGATGATGTCCAGACGGCGACCGCGCACCTGCCGAAGAAATGAGGCCAACCGATCCGCACGTGCCGCGCTGTTCCATCCTGTCTGCGACAGATCCTGATCGAAAACGCGGATGTGCTGATGCGCCAGCGCGATCAGGGTGTCGACGGCCTCGGTCTGCTCGGCCAGCGTGGAAAGCTCGACCAGGCGCGGTTCGGCGGGCGCCTCAGCGGGCGTCGGGTCGGGCATGTCAGTTCGCGTCAGTTGAGGTGAAGATAGCCATCGCAATACCATCGATAGAGCAGTTCGCAGGGGTCCGGCGGCGCGGCTTCGCCGGCGCCGATACGGCGTGCGTTCGCCAGCCGCTCGATCGTCGACACGCCGCTACGCGGCCGTGCGATGGCCGCGCCATTGATGAAAATCCAGCGACCATCGTATAGCAACTGCGTGCGCGCGTCCAAATGCAGTCCGCGTCGCGTCGCGCTCGTGCAGAACGCACGCAGCGGCAGCGGAGCCTGCGGCGGCGCGAAGAACACGTGCGGCTTGGGCTCGGTCAGATAGCAGCCGAGAAAGGCGTCGGCGCTCGACCGGTTCCAGCGAATGCCGCCGAGTGCGGACGCGCATTGCGCTCGCATCGCGGCGCCGATTCGGGCCGGCTCGCGCGCCGGCTTGAGATCCGGATCGGAATAGCGGCCCTCGAGCGCGATCTGGTCGCGCAGCCAATCGAGAAACGATGTCGCAAGCTCGTGCGCCGACGGGGCGCGGAAGCCGATGGAGTACGTCGTGCAAGGATCCAGCGCGACACCGTCGTGCGCGAGGCTGGGAGGCAGGTAAAGCATGTCGCCCGGTCCAACGGTCCAGGCGCTGTCGGGCCGGAAGTGAGCGATCAGCTTGAGCGGTGTGCGCGGCTTCGCCGCCGCATTGCTCGAGTGGCCGATGCGCCAGCGTTTGCGTCCTTCACCTTGCAGCAGGAAGACATCGTACGAGTCGGCGTGCGGCCCCACACCACCGCCTGGGACGGCATAGCTGATCATCAGATCGTCGAGCCTCGCGTACGGAATGAACGCGAAGCGACGAAGCAGCGCGTCGGCGGCCGGTAGATGCAGATTGACGCCTTGGACCAGCAGCGTCCACCCGCGGGCAGGCAGCGACTTGAAGTCCGACGCCCGGAACGGGCCTTGCGCGAGAGAAAAGCGCCCACGCTCGCGGTGGACGAGTCTCGATTCGACGTCGTCGCGGCAGGCGAGGCGGAGCAGCTCGGGCCGGGATACCAGTCCGCCGACGCCGGGAATCGCATCGCGCACCAGGAGCGCGCGCTTCTGCCAGTGGCGCCGCAGAAACAGCGCCGGCGTAAGACCTCCGAGCAGGCGCCGATCGGGAGCGTCGGACATGACACGATTATAACGGCCGCTCCCGCTCGCTTCGTCGCCGACCCGATCCATTGCGGTAAAATGCGCGACGCGCGGCAGGTCCAACGAACCCGGGCCGCGCCTCCAAGCCACGCGATCCCCGATGAACATCGTCTCCAATACCGTCGTCACGTTGACCTACAAGCTTTTTTCCGCCAGCGGCGAGCTGATCGAGCAGTCGACGCAGCCCATCAGCTACCTGCACGGGGGACACCACGGCATTTTCCCGAAGGTGGAGGCGGCGCTGGCGCAAAAGGAGGTCGGCGACCAGCTCTCGATCACGCTCGAGCCCGAAGACGGCTTCGGCGATTACGACGCGGATCTGGTTCGCATCGAGGCGCAGGACCGGTTCCCACCGGAAGTCAAGGTGGGAATGCAGTTCGAAGGACAGGGGGACAGCGACGACCAAGCGGACATCGTTTATACGGTCACCGATATCGCCGATGGCAAGGTAGTCGTGGACGGCAACCATCAGCTGGCCGGGCAGCGGCTGCGCTTCGACTGTACCGTCATCGATGTGCGGTCCGCGACCTCCGAAGAGCTCGCGCACGGCCATGTGCACGACGGCCATGGGCATCACCACTGACCGCCGCGGCGGACACGCGCGATGTGGTCAGGCTTCGTCGGCCAGGCGCTTCAGCTCGTACAAGACTTCGTGCGCTTCGCGCGGCGACATTGCATCGGGCTCGAGCGCCGTCAGGCGATCGCGCAGCGGCGAGGTCGCAGCAACGGGATCCGACGGCGGCGCGATTGCATTGAAAAGATCGCCGTCGCGGCGCGCGCTGAAGTGGTCGAGGCGCGCCAGGTGAGTACGCGCCCCGCGGATCACCGAAGCCGGAACACCGGCAAGTCGGGCCACCTGCAGCCCGTAGCTCTGGTTGGCCGGGCCGTCCTCCACCGCGTGCAGAAAGACGATTCCATCCTTGTGCTCGATCGCGTCGAAATGCACGTTGGCACATGACTCGAGTTCCGCTGGCAGCGCCGTCAGCTCGAAATAATGCGTGGCGAAAAGCGTGAGGGACCGGTTTCTGAGCGAGAGCTCGCGCGCGATCGACCACGCCAGCGCAAGCCCGTCGAAGGTCGAAGTCCCGCGTCCGATCTCATCGATCAGCACCAGGCTGTTCGGCGTCGCCCGGTTCAAAATATATGCCGCCTCCGTCATCTCGACCATGAACGTCGAGCGACCGCCGGCGAGATCGTCGGCAGCACCGATCCGGGTATAGATCGCATCGAGCTGACCTATCTCGGCCTCCGCCGCCGGGACGAACAACCCGCAGTGGGCAAGCAGGGCGATTACGGCAGTCTGCCGCATGTAAGTCGACTTGCCGCCCATGTTCGGCCCGGTGACGATCAACATCCGGCGGTCCGCGTTGAGTCGCAGATCGTTCGGAATGAAATGGTCGACTTGTTCCTCGACCACCGGGTGCCGACCGCCGGCGATCGCGAGTATCGGCTGGTCGCTGAAGCGCGGTTGCGTCCAGCGCTGCGCGGCAGCTTGTTCGGCGTGCGTCGCGAAGAGGTCGAGCGATGCCAGCGCGATCGCCGCCTTCTGCAGCGCGGCGATCGACGGATCCAGCGTGGCCACGACCTCTTCGTAGAGCCTTCGCTCGCGCGCGAGCGCGCGCTCCTGTGCCGACAGCGCCTTGTCTTCGAACGCCTTGAGCTCCGGCGTAATATAGCGCTCGGCATTCTTCATCGTCTGGCGCCGGCGATAATCGTCGGGGATGCGCCGGGTGTTGGCGTGCGAGACCTCGATGTAGAAGCCATGCACCCGGTTGTATTCGACCCTGAGGCTCGCGATGCCCGTCCGCTCCCGCTCGCGCGCCTCGAGATCGACCAGAAATGCTCCGCAGTTGTCCTGTATCCCGCGGAGCTCGTCCAGTTCGGGGTCATAGCCCGAGGCGATCACGTTGCCATCCCGCACCTGCGCGGACGGCTCGTCGGCGATCGCGCGCTGCAGCAGGCTCGTCCATGCTGCCTCGACCGCGAGGGCCTGTGCGGCGGTCTTGAGCAGCGGCGCCACGCAATCGGCCACCGATACGGCCAGCGTCGGCAGTTGCGCCAGCGTATCGCGCAGCCCGGCGAGATCGCGCGGCCGGACCGAGCGCAGTGCGATGCGCGAAGCGATCCGTTCGACGTCGACCGTGGTCTTGAGACCCTTGAAGAGGACGTTTCGCAATTGCGGCGCCGCGGCCAGCTCTGCCACCGCCGCGTGGCGATCGGCCGCAGCCGAGTGCGTGCGCAGCGGATTGACAAGCCAGCTTCGCAGCAGGCGGCTGCCCGCGCCGGTGCAGCAATGGTCGAGCAGGGAATACAAGGTCGGAGAAGTCTCGCCGCGCAGCGTCTCGGTGATCTCCAGATTGCGCGTCGTGGCCAGATCGAGCGCGAGATGGTCATGGTTGCTTTCGACAATCAGCGTGCGCACGTGCGCGAGCGCGGCTTGCTGCGTGGCCTGGGCGTACTCGAGCAGTGCGCCGGCGGCAACGATCGCGAGGGGCGCATCATCGGCACCGAATCCGGAAAGATCGCGGGTGCCGAATTGCGCGCACAAACGCCGCATGGCAGCGGCGTGCTCGAATCGCCACGGCGGCAGCGCGCGCCCCGGCGCCCCGGCGTATGCGATCGGCGTGGTCCCTTCGGCATGCAGGACCTCGCTGGGGTCGACTCGCGCCAGCACGGCGCCGACTTCGGCGGCGGAGACATCGCGCAGGTGCAGCCGGCCTCCCGCAAGGTTGAGCCAGGCGACGCCGATCCGTGCCGCGGCCCCGTGCAGGGCGACCAGCAGACAGTCGCGCTTGCCATCGAGCAGGCCTGCATCGATCAGCGTTCCAGGCGTGATGACGCGGGTGACCTTGCGCTCGACCGGACCCTTGCTGGTCGCGGGATCGCCGATCTGCTCGCAGATCGCGACCGAATGTCCGACCCGCACGAGCTTCGCGAGGTACTGCTCGATCGCGTGGTATGGCACGCCCGCCATCGGGATCGGAGCGCCGGCCGACTGGCCTCGTGCGGTCAGCGTGATGTCGAGCAGCGGCGCCGCGTTCTGCGCGTCACCGTAGAAGAGCTCGTAGAAATCGCCCATGCGGTAAAACACGAACTTGTCGGGGTGGGCCGCCTTGATCCGAAGATATTGCTGCATCATCGGGGTATGCGCCGCGTAGGCGCCGGCGGAAGGTGCAGCTTCGGCGGACGTCGAGTCGTTGGGCAAGAGCGAGCCGGCCGTTGGGTCTTTAGGAGGCAGTGTCAAGCCGAGGCGGCACGCGAGTGCGCACCGATGTCGGCGCTGCAGATTCTACTACCACCGGGCGTCGCCGCTGCGACGCGGCAGCGGCGGCTAATCGCCGGTCGGCCGCTAGTTGTCCTGCGCGACCACCCCCGCGAGGGCAATGCCTGGCCCGACGACGTAAACCGTATAGACGTGTCCACCCAGCAGCGTGACCGAAGGAAGCTTGAGGATTGTCTGACCCGACCCGGTCGCGTTGAAGTCGAATTCGTAGATCGTTCCGGCCGACGGATCGGCGTCGAGTTCGATCCCGGCCGAGGCGGTATTCATCGCAAGTCCGGACACCTGCTTGCTGAAGTTGACGAAGACATCCAAAGCCGGGACATCCATCGTGCTGTTGACGAAGCGCACGCGGGCGCGACCCGCAACCGGCGGGAAATTCGCATCGTTGAAAGCGGTGGCGCTCAAGGCTCCGGCCGGCCCGGTGATGGCGATCGTGGTATCGCTCGCGGGTGGGAACGTCTGGTTCAGCGTAAGGAGCGCCGCACCGGGCGTTGCGGTCGCTTCCACCGTCAGCGTGCGCGTCCCGGCGGCGATCGTCTTGTAGTCCGAGGCGACGGCATACGGAACATTCGACAGAGCGAGGTCTTGATCGACGAAGACATTCAATGGCGAACCCACCGCTGACCCATTGACTATCTTGAAACGGGCCAGCTGATTGTTGCCGATCGACCCTGTACCGCTATCGTCGATATTGAGGAAAGCGACGTTGACCAGCGTACCGCTGCCTCGCGCATAGACGACGGCCTCGATTTGAGCCCGTTCGCCAAAGGTCTGCGCGGGCGCGTCGTAGATGACCTGCTTGGTGTTGGCCGCGGTAATGCGGACTTCCCGATCGCCGAAGGGAAGATCGACGAATACGCTGCCGGTCGCGTAGGCGACGCCCGCGATGCTGGGCGACACAGTGTTCAGGTCTTCGCCCGGAGGGGTCACGTATACATCGACTGCCTTGTTGTTGCTCGCGCCGTTGATGACGCGCAAAGCAAACATGCCGGCGCCGGGGTCGACCGTGAGCGTGTCGTTGAGAACGATGCTATTGACGCTGCTGAGGGCTCCGAATGCCACGAACGTGTAGTTGCTGTCGGGCAGGAAGGTCTGGGTCGTGTCGATCAGATTGGTCGAGCTTCCGGTGACGCTCACCTGCACTTCGCGCAAGCCGGCGTCGATTTGCTCATACGCGGTCATGCCTTCGAAGGGGAGGGCGCTGACGAATGCCTTCGTGTCGAAAACAACATCCAGCGGGCCCGGGGCGTTTGGAACGACGTTGACCACGCGCATGGTGCCGTGCGTGCTGCCGTTACTGACCCCCTTGCCCGTGTTGCAGCTTCCCAGCGCGAGCGACAGCACGCCGATCAAGGCAAGGAGGAAAGGTTGCGCGCGCATGTCTGCTCCGGATCAGTGAATTCGTTCAGCCGCCGCGCCGCTCGTCCCGTCCGGCGCGCCCGGCTTCGCCGTGCACTGCCGCCGGCGCGACGCGGGCCGGCTGGCGCAGTGAAATGCCGGGGGCCCGAACCAGCCGGCAGGATCAATTATCCTGCGATACGATGCCGCGCAGGGTGCTGCCCGGGCCCGCGAGGTAGATCGTGTAGGTGTGGCCCGACGTGAGCAGGACGGATGGCAGTTTCAGGAGTGCCGTCGTCGTGCCGGCAACGTTGAAATCGAATTCGTAGAGTGTTCCGGTCGATGCAGCGGCGCTTAGATTGATGTACGGCGATGCGGTGTTAGCTGCCAGGTTCGAAATTTGCTTGCTGAAGTTGACGTAGACATCGAAGGCCGCGACGTCCGCGGACGAATTGACGAATCGCACGTTAGCGGTCGCCGTCGGCGGCGGCAGGTTGTTGTCCGCGAGCAGCAGCGCGTTGAGGGCTCCGGCGGGGCCGGTCAGGGCGATCGACGTGTCCGTCGCCGGGGCCAAATTCGTCGCCAGCCTGAGCAACGATGCGCCGGGTGTCGTCGTCGCCTCGATGCTGAAGTCATGGGCTCCGGCACTGGTCCGCTGATAAGTCGACACGCCCGTGAACGGGACGTTCGATAACTGCAAGTTGCCATCGACGAATATGTTCAGCGCGGACGGCACCAGCGACGCGTTGACAACCTTGTATTGCGTGAGCAGACTGTCGAGCAGGACACTCGTTCCCGTGTCGTCTTCGCGCAGAAGCTCCGCGTTGACCAGCTTGCCGCTGCCCTTGCCGAAGGCGACGATGGTCGCGCCGGAGTGCTCCGCGAACGTCTGCGGCACCGAATCGAAGATCACGTCCTTGGTTCCGGCGGGTGTAATGCGAATCTCAAACATGCTGCCGATCGTGATCGAGGTGAACACGCTGCTCAAGCCGTAAGCGATATTGCTGACGCTCGGGGCTGTCGTGCTCAAGTCCGCGCCGGGAGCGGTCAGGTAGAGGTCGAGCAAGCCCGGGCCAGCGGCCGCATTGACGAAGCGCACCGCGAAAAAGCCGTCGCCGGGATCGGTGAAACCGTCGGGCAGAAGAGCGGCGATCACCGCGTTCTGGGGCCCAAAGATGATGAAGCTGTAATTGCTGTTGGATCCGAGGTTGTACGTCGTATTGACGAGCGAGGTCGAGGCGCCGGTAACGCCGACGGTGACGATCTGGCTGCCGCTGTCCACACCCGTGTATTGCGTGGTCGATTGAAAGGACAGCCCGCTGACCACGGTCTTGCCGTTCACGGTGACGTCGATGGTGTTCGCCTGCGAAAAGGCGTTGACCACGCGCATCTGGGCATTTCCCGAGTTGCTGGTTCCTTTGCTGCAACCGGTGAGTACCAGGAACGACAGGCACAGGACCGCGAACAGGGCGCGCGAAATCGACATGGAGTTCTCCGTCAGACGGGGCCGACAACGGGAAGCGAAGCGGCGAAACGCGCTGATTATAAGGCCATGCGCGGCGGCGCGGGCACCGCGCGCAATCTCCAGTTACAAGTCATCGGGCGGATCGGGCCCACGGCCGCCGCTGGCCCGTCTCGTGCAGCGATTCGGTGGCGATACGCGCGCGGGTGGCATTTTTCGCAGCGGAATAGTGCGGGAAAAACTGGTCGGGGTGAGAGGATTTGAACCTCCGGCCTCTACGTCCCGAACGTAGCGCTCTACCAGGCTAAGCTACACCCCGACGGTCGCCGTGCTGCCGCGTCGTAGGCAACGCGGTAGCGTGCGTTTAGAAGCTCAAAACGCCCGCGTCACTGCGAAAACGGCTAATTCTAGCAGGATTTCACGGCAAGTCGAAGGCGGTAAGGCAGCCAGACACGCGGTTGCCTGTTTGCTTTCGGCTTCGGCGCTTGCCCGCGCGTAATCGAGTGCGCCGGTACGCTGCAACGCCGCGAGCACCGGGCGAAAGTCGGTCAGTCCGCCGGCCTTGACTGCCGCCCGTATGAGCGAGGCTTCTTCCGGCGTGCCGACGGCGAGCGCGCGAATGAGCGGCAGCGTCGGTTTGCCCTCCGCGAGATCGTCGCCCAGATTCTTGCCGATGGCCGCGTGGTCCCCGGTGTAGTCGAGCACGTCATCGATCAGCTGGAACGCGGTGCCCAGATGGGTGCCGAAACGCGACAGCGTCTCTTCAAGCGCTGGCTCCGCCCCGCCCAGGACCGCGCCGAGCCTCGCCGCCGCTTCGAACAGCTTGGCCGTCTTGCGCTCGATCACGTCGCGATAAATCGTTTCGTCGATCTCCGGGTTACCGGAGTTGATCAGCTGCATCACCTCGCCCTCGGCAATCACGTTGGTCGCGTCCGCGAGGATCTGGAAGACGCGCGCATTGTCGACCGTTACCATCAGCTGGAAGGCGCGTGAATAGAGAAAGTCGCCGACCAGTACGCTGGCGGAATTGCCGAAAATCGCGTTGGCCGTGTCATGGCCGCGCCGCAGAGCCGATTCGTCGACGACGTCGTCGTGCAGCAGCGTCGCGGTATGGATCATCTCGATCACCGCGGCGAGGATGTGCTGATGCGTACCGCGATAGCCGCAAGCCTGGGCCACCAGCAGCAGCAGCGCCGGCCGCAGCCGCTTGCCCCCGCCGGCGATGATGTGATCGGCGATCCGGCCGATCAGCGCGACGTCCGAATGCAACGCCTGGCGCAGGACGCGATCGACGGCCTGCAGGTCGTCGCGCAGCGCCGTTTGCAGCAGCGGTATGGTCACGTGAGGGCGGCAGAATTGGGGACGGCGCCGGCGGCGCGGGCGCCGCCGCCACGAAGCCCACCGGCGCCGGCCGGTAGTGTACCCGAAGCCGCGAAGGCGTCCGCCGTTCGCCTGCGCCTTTGACACGCATGCCCTAAGGTCTTAAAATAACGACCTTTTTGCAGCGACGCTCGCATCGGAGTCCCTATGTACGCGGTCATTAAAACCGGCGGCAAGCAATATAAGGTTGCCCCTGGCGAAAAACTCAAGGTAGAACAGATACCGGCGGACGTGGGCGCGGCGGTCATCCTCGACCAGGTCCTGATGGTCGGCGATGGCGACAGCGTCCGGCTGGGGCAGCCGACACTGGCCGGCATGACGGTCACGGCGACCGTGCTCGGGCACGGGCGGGGCGACAAGATCAAGATCTTCAAAATGCGTCGTCGCAAGCACTATCAGAAGCACCAGGGACATCGTCAGGGATATACCGAGCTGCAGATCGACGGCATCGTCGGCTAAAGGCGCGGCTTCGTTCGAGGCAGACAGCAATGGCACACAAAAAGGCAGGCGGCAGCTCCCGCAACGGTCGGGATTCGCATTCGAAGCGGCTCGGCGTCAAGGCTTACGGCGGCGAGGCGATCACCGCGGGCGCGATCATCGTGCGCCAGCGCGGCACCCAGGTCCATCCGGGGCCGAACGTCGGGATCGGCAAGGACCATACGCTGTTTGCGCTGGTCGACGGCAACGTTCAGTTCAGTACCAAGGGAAGTTCCAAGCGCACGTTCGTCACCGTCGTGCCGGCCGCGGCCTAGTGTGCTAGACGCCCGCCGCTTCGACCGGTCGCCCTTGCGCGCTCTGGCTGGATCCCCGCTGCGGCGGGGACCTGCATATTTGCCCTAGCGCCGCTCGAGCCACCACAGCATCGTCGCCGCGACGGCGACGAACACGACGACGGGGAAGGCGGCCGAAAACAGCGGCGGCCAGTCGTTGATGACGCCCAGGTAGGAAAACAGCCTTCCGACCAGGAAAAACACCAATCCCAGGATCGTGCCGGCAAAGATGCGGAAGCCGATGCCGCCGGCCCGACGCTGAAAGTACGCGAACGGCAGCGCGAGCACCATCATCACCAGCACCGCCGCTGGATAGAAAATCTTGTTCCACAGCGCGATCTCGAAGCGCGAGGTCTTCTGCTGGTTGCTGCCGAGCACGCGTATGTTGTCGTAAAGCGACTCGATCTCCAGCTTTTCCGGCGCGACCTGGTACACGGTCAATAACGACGGTTTCAGCACGGTCGCCCATTCGTACTCTTTCGCCCGCGTGACCTTGGCGCCATCGGGGCCCAGCTCGGTCGAGCGCACGTTTTTGAGTTTCCATTCGCCATCGGTGACGAAGCTTCCGGAGTCGGCGACCCGCAGCGCCTTGAGGCGCAAGTCGGCATCGAACTCGTAGATGCGCACGCCAAGCAGCGTCATGTCGGCGAGCAGACTGCGAATATTGGCAAAGGTCTGGATGTCGCTGTCCGGCAAGGTCTGCTTGAACCAGAACCCGGACTGGAATTGCTGCGCGACGAAGCGCAACGCTTGACCTTGCGTCTGCACGCGAACCTGCTGGGCCAGGCGCTCCGCAGGCGGCGCGAGGAATTCGCCGGCAAGGAAAGTGGCGATAGCCAGCGGAATGCCGACGCGCATGATCGCCCAGGTGATCTGCGTCAAGGATGCGCCGGACGCCCGCATCACCGTGTACTCGGAATTGCCGACCAGCTGCGCGATCGCGAACAGCGTTCCAATCAGTGCCGCCGTGGGCATCAGCTCGTAGACGTGCCCCGGCACGCTCAAGCCCACGAAAAGCAGGGCACGCCCCGGCGGATAGCCGTCGCGCCCGACATTTCCCAGCTCGTGGATCAAGTCGAAGAATGCGAACAGCATCAAAAGCGCGACGAAAATCAACGTCGTTGCGTACAGGACCTCGCGCCCGACGTAGCGGTTGAGGGTCTTCATGCCAGGCGCTGCCGCGGCAGCCAGCCGCGCACCGCCAGCCGCTTGAGAAAGAGGGCGAGTACGACCACAGCCGCGAGTGAATGGATCGTGAGCAGGCCGACCAGCAGCGAAACGCGGCCCTGCGCGATGTAGCTTTGCATGATGTTCAGGCAATTGCTGTACAGCATGTACATGAACAGCGCCGTAAAGAGGTTGAGCGAGCGGCCCATGCGCGGATTGACGTAGGACAGCGGAATCGCCAGCAACACCAGAAGCAGTGCGCTGACCGGCACGGATATGCGCCAGAAAAGCTCCGCGCGCTCCGGCGCTCCGTCTGCGATGACGAGCAGATCGGTTGGCGTCGCCTTGAGCGATGCCGGCAGCGCACGCACTTCCGCGGGCTCGATCCTGCGGCCGAGCCGCTGGAACTCCGCGGTACGGAAGTCAGCGCTGCCGACTGTGCCTTCGTAGCGGCGGCCGTCCTCCAGAACGATGAATCGGTCGCCGTTGGGAGCTTCTTCCAGGCGCCCGGAGCGGGCGACCGTCGTCACGTCCTTGTCGCTGTCGATCGAGTGCAGGAATACGTTGCGGATCGTACCGTTGAGCGTGTTGATGCTCTCGATGAACACCACCAGCTTTGCCTGACGGAATTCCTTGAATAGCCCCGGCGTCAGCAGCGACAGTTCCTCCCGGGATTCGAGCTGACGCTCGTACTCGATCCGTCGCGTCTCGGCCCACGGCGACAGCCACAGCGACAGCACGACGATCGCCAGCAGGAACGGCGTCGCGAACCAGAGAATCGGCTTGAGCCAGGCGGTGAGACTCTGTCCGGAAGTAATCCAGACGATCATCTCGCTGTCGCGGTACCAGCGCGACAACGTGAGCAGAACGGTCAGAAACAGCGCGACCGACAAGAGGATGTTGAAGTAGAAGAGGGCATTAAACCCTAAAAGGGCCAGAACGCCCTCGGGAGCCACGGTTCCCCCCGCAGCCCGGGCCAGCAGCCGCAGCACCAGATTGGTGAAGAGTATTCCGAGCAGGACCAGAAACAGCGCGACCGCTGTCGCGGTCAGTTCTCGTACCAGGCTACGCCGGAAGACCATGACGACGGAAATATTTTGACTTTTTCAGGCCGATTTGCCGATAATGCGGATCGTACCGCCTAAAGGCAAATTTTTCGTTCGAGGAAAGGCGATGGAATTTACCATAAAAAGCGGCAGTCCGGAGAAGCAGCGCAGCGCATGTGTGGTGGTCGGCGTATTCGACAACCGCAAGCCCAGCCTGTCGGCCGAACTGATCGATCGCGCGTCGGGCGGCTACATCAGTGAAATCATCCGCCGCGGTGACATGGAAGGAAAGCTCGGCAGCACGTTGCTCTTGCACAACGTCCGCGGAACGCTGGCAGATCGCGTGCTGCTGGTCGGTCTGGGCAAGGAACGCGACTTCCGCGAGCGCGAGTTCCGCAGCGCCATCCGGGCGGCGGTGCGCCTTCTCAACGAGACGGGGTCCTACGAGGCCGTCGTCTACCTCACCGAGGAAAAGGTCAAACGCAGGGAAGTGGCCTGGCGCGTGGAACACGCCGTGGTCGTCGCCATGGAGGCGGTGTACCGCTTCGACCAGATGAAAAGCCAGCCCGCCGACGTACGCCGGCCGTTGCGCAAACTCACCCTTTCGGTGCCGCAGCGCAGCGACCTCACGGCGGGCGAGGCCGCGGCGGCTCGCGGACTGGCGATGGCCCACGGCATGGACCTGGCGCGAGATCTCGGCAACCTGCCCGGGAACATCTGCACGCCGGCGCATCTGGCCGAACGAGCCGAGGCGCTGGCCCAGGAGCTGGGCTTCAAATGCGAGGTGTTGGAGCGGAGCAAGCTCGAAGAGCTGAAGATGGGATCATTTCTGTCGGTGACCAACGGCAGCGACCAGCCGCCGAAATTCATCGTGCTGGAGTATTTGGGCGGGGCAAAGAAGCAGAAACCGCTGGTGCTTGTCGGCAAGGGCATCACCTTCGACAGCGGGGGCATCTCGCTCAAGCCCGGGGCCGACATGGACCAGATGAAGTTCGACATGTGCGGCGCGGCGAGCGTTCTGGGCGCCTTTCGCGCCATCGCCGAGCTCAAGGCGAAGGTCAACCTCATCGGACTTATTCCGACGTGCGAGAACATGCCGAACGGCCGGGCGACCAAGCCGGGAGACGTCGTTCGGAGCATGTCAGGCCAGACGATCGAGGTGCTCAACACCGACGCGGAAGGCCGCCTGATCCTGTGCGATGCGCTGACCTATGCGGAGCGCTACGAGCCGGCAGCCGTGGTCGATATCGCGACCCTGACCGGCGCAATGGTCATCGCGCTGGGCCACGTCGCGTGCGGCGTTTTCAGCAACAGCGACAGTCTCGGCCGGGCGCTGCTCAATGCCGGCGAAGACGCGTTCGACCGCGGCTGGCAGCTGCCGCTATGGGATGATTACCAGGAAGCGCTCAACAGCAATTTCGCCGATTTCGCCAACATCGGCGGACGCGCCGGCGGCAGCATCACGGCGGCGTGCTTCCTGTCGAAGTTCGCCAAGAAGTTCGACTGGGCGCATCTGGACATCGCGGGCGTGGCGTGGAAGGAAGGCAAGGAAAAGGGCGCGACCGGCCGCCCGGTACCTCTGCTCACTACGTGGGTGCTGTCGCAGGAGACCGCCCAGTAGCTCGCGACAGCGACGATTGCGTACAATTTCCAGCGGACGCATCCCATGACCTCGATCGATTTCTACACGCACGTGAGCGATCGCTACGAAGTCGTCGCCAAGCTGGTGGCCAAGGCGTTTGCGCAACACGGCAGCGTGCGCGTGCTGACTCGGGATGCCGAGTCGACCGAGGCGCTCGATCGCATGCTCTGGATCCAACCGGCGATCGGCTTCCTCCCGCACTGCCGCGTTAGCAGCCGACTGGCGGCCGAGACCCCGATCTGGATCGACCATGTGCTCGAGCACCAGGGTCCCGCCGCGGTACTCATCAACCTGCACGACGCGCCGCCGCCGTTCTTTTCGCGTTTCGAGCGCCTTGCGGAAGTGGTCGGCGTCGATGAAGAGGGCGCGGTTGCCGGACGGGAAAGATACCGTTTCTATCGCGAACGCGGCTACGAGCTGCGCACCCATAACCTGGGAGAACGCGTCTGATGCCGAGCGCACGCGAACTTCTCGAGCAGGCCGACGCGCTGATGCGGCGTAACCGCGGCCGGAACGACGTCGATATTCCGGTCCTGACCGACGTCGTGGGGGCGATGCCGGCCAACGACGAGGCGGACAATGACGTGCCGCTGTTGAACGACGTCGTCGGCAGCAGCCCAGCCGCTGCCGGGGCGCTCGCTGCGAGTGGCGCCTCCGCAGCAAGTCCGCGGCCGCAGACCGAAGAACTCCTTCCGGCCGAGGTCGCACCGGTCCAGGCTGCACCGGCCGAGGGCGATCGCGCTGCCGCCCCGGCACGGCCGGATAGCGCCGCCATCCTGCGTTCGGTCGAGGCACTTCCTGTCGAATTGCCGATGGAGGGCGACACGTCCGACTGGCTGGTGATGGATACGGTCGACCCGTCGACGCACAGCATCACGGGCGCCGGGCCGGATACGCTGGCGGTCGTTCCCCCAGTCACGCTGCGCGCACCCGAGACTGAGCCGGTGCTCGGAGGATCCGTTGCACCGGTTGCACTCATCGACGACGCGGCCGAGCGTGCGGCGAAGGCCGCCGAAGAGGAGCGCTGGCGTACGCTGGCCGAGCAGGTGTCGATGCAGGTATTGCAGCGGGTCGACCTGTTCACCGACACGGGACTCAAGACCCAGCTCGCCGAGCACTTGCAGCCGATCGTCGAACGGGCGAGCGCCGAGCTGATCCGGGCGATCACAGACCACGCGGGGGGTGTATTGCGCACCTATGTGGCCGAGGCCATCGAGCGCGAGATCGCCGAGTGGAAACGTCACCATTGAATGCCGCCCATCCGGGGTTGCCGCCCAAGGCGAACGGAGGCTGTGCTAGACTTCCTTGCATGAGCCCGTTCGACACCCGTCGTCCGTCCACGGCCCGCGGCCACGCGATGCGTGCCGCGCGGTACCTCGGCTTTTACTATTTCGGGATCGATTCCCGGGGCCGTCCTCGCCGATAGTTCAAATCATCCAGTTTCAGGTCAAATCGGGCGGCCCCAAAGGGCCGCCCGATTTTTTGGGAAGGAGCCAGACATGATCATCGTCATGCAACCCGAAGCCGGCGACGCCGAAATCGCCGCCGTCGAGGCCAGGATTCGCGCTGCCGGGCTGGAAGTACATGTGTCGCGGGGCACCGAGCGAACGCTGATCGGCGCCATCGGCGACGAGCGCAAGCTCGAGCCCGAGATGTTCGACCCGATGCCCGGTGTCGAGCGCTCGATGCACATCCTGAAGCCGTACAAGCTCGTGGCGCGGGAATGGCACAAGGCAAGCACCGTCGTCGATGTTGCCGGCGTCAGGATCGGCGCGAGTGCGGTACAGGTGATCGGCGGACCGTGTTCGGTGGAAACCCAACCGCAGATGGACGCGGCGGCCGACGGTGTGGCGACGGCAGGCGCACGGCTGATGCGCGGCGGCGCGTTCAAGCCGCGCACCAGCCCTTATGCATTCCAGGGCAAGGGCGTCGACGGCCTGCGCATGTTGAAGGATGCGGCGGCGCGCCACGAGCTGCCGATCGTCACCGAGCTGATGGATGTGCGCATGCTCGATGCGTTCCTGGAGTACAAGGTCGACGTCATCCAGATCGGCACGCGCAACATGCAGAACTTCGATCTGCTGAAAGAGGTCGGCCGGGTCGACGTGCCGGTGATCCTCAAGCGCGGCATGAGCGCCACGATTAGCGAATGGCTGATGGCGGCCGAGTACATCGCGGCCGGCGGCAATCACCGCATCATGCTGTGCGAGCGCGGCATCCGCACGTTCGAGACGGCGTACCGCAATGTGCTCGATGTCACTGCGGTCGCCGTGCTCAAGCGCGAGACGCACCTGCCGGTCATCGTCGACCCGTCGCACGCCGGCGGCAAGGCGTGGATGGTTCCGGCGCTGTCCTGCGCCGCGGTCGCCGCCGGCGCCGACGCGCTGTTGATCGAAGTGCACCCCTGCCCCGCCGAAGCGTGGTGCGATGCCGATCAGGCGCTGACGCCGGACGAGTTCGCAACGCTGATGGGGAAGCTCGATGCGGTGTCGCGGGCGATCGGGCGAAGCCTCGACCGGCATGCAGCCGCCGTCGAGCCGGTGGCACTGGCGCGCTGATGCGTCGGCTGCTCCCTCCGCGTGAGTGCGTCCGGAGACCAGGTCGCTATCGAATATAATTACATGTTTTTATGCGAGATTCCGGCACGCTGACCATGACTTTGGCGAAGAGCTTCGAACCCCGAGCCATCGAGGCGAAATGGTATCCGTACTGGGAAACGCACGGCCTGTTCAAACCGTCGATGCGCTCGGACAGGCCGTCGTATTGCATCCAGCTTCCTCCGCCGAACGTCACCGGCACCTTGCACATGGGACACGCGTTCCAGCAGACGCTGATGGACGTGCTGATCCGCTGCCATCGTATGCGTGGCGACAACACGCTGTGGCAGGTCGGCACCGACCACGCCGGCATCGCGACGCAGATCGTCGTCGAAAATCAGCTGAAGGCCGAAGGCAAGTCGCGTCAGGAGCTCGGCCGTGAGCGATTCGCCGAACGGGTCTGGGCATGGAAGGAGGAATCGGGTTCGACGATCACCAACCAGATGCGCCGCCTCGGCGCCTCGTGCGACTGGTCGCGCGAGCGCTTCACGATGGACGAAGGCTTGTCCGATGCAGTGATCGAAACCTTCGTGCGCCTGTACGAGGATGGGCTGATCTACCGCGGCAAGCGGTTGGTCAACTGGGACCCGAAGCTCGGCACCGCCGTCTCCGACCTCGAGGTCGAGAACGAAGAAGTGACCGGCAAGCTCTGGGAGATCCGCTATCCGCTGGCCGACGGCTCGGGCGACGTGACGGTGGCGACGACGCGCCCGGAAACCATGCTGGGCGACGTCGCGGTCGCGGTCAATCCCGACGATGCGCGGTTCGCGCATCTGATCGGCAAGGAGGTGCTGCTGCCGCTGGCGGAGCGTCGAATCCCGGTGATCGCCGACAGCTACGTCGACATGGCGTTCGGCACCGGCTCGGTGAAGATCACGCCGGCGCACGACTTCAACGACTGGGACGTCGCGCAGCGACACGGGCTCGCGCCGATCACCATTTTCACCTTGCAGGCAACGGTGAACGAGAACGCGCCGCCGAAGTACCGCGGCCTCGATCGCTACGCGGCGCGGAAGCTCGTCCTCACCGACCTGGAGGCCGCGGGACTCCTGGCCGCCGAGAAGCCGCACAAGATGATCGTGCCGCGATGCGGGCGCAGCGGCGAGATCGTCGAGCCGATGCTGACCGATCAGTGGTTCGTCGGAATGACCGAGCCGGCGCCGGCGACGCATCGCTACTTCCCGCGGATGTCGTTCAAGGACATATGTCTGCGGGTGGTCGATGACGGCCTCCCGGACCCGGCTGGCGGTGCGCCGGTGTCGATCCGCTTCGTTCCCGAGCACTGGACATCGACCTATGACCACTGGCTCGAAAACGTGCGCGACTGGTGCATTTCGCGCCAGCTCTGGTGGGGCCATCGCATTCCCGCGTGGTACGACGATGCGGGCAAGGTGTACGTCGCGCGCAATGCCGAGGATGCCGCCAAGCAGGCCGGCAAGCCCGCGAACGCTCTGCGACAGGACGACGACGTGCTCGATACCTGGTTCTCGTCGGCGCTGTGGTGTCATTCCACCTTGGGCTGGCCGCGCGACACGCCGGAGCTCAAAGTGTTTCTGCCGAGCAGCGTGCTGATCACCGGATTCGACATCATCTTCTTCTGGGTCGTGCGCATGATCATGACGACGACCTACTTCACCGGCCAGCGGCCGTTCCGCGACGTGTACATCAATTCGATCGTGCGCGACGAGGAAGGCCAGAAGATGTCCAAGTCCAAAGGGAACATCCTCGATCCGCTGGACCTGATCGACGGCGCCGATGTCGAGTCGCTCGTCGTCAAGAGCACATCGGGCCTGATGCTGGACAAGCAGCGGCAATCGATCGAGAAACGGACGCGCAAGCAGTTTCCGGACGGCATCCCGGCCTTCGGTGCCGACGCGGTGCGCTTCACCTTCGCGAGCCTCGCTACCTTCGGTAGGACGCTGAACTTCGATCTGTCGCGCTGCGAGGGCTACCGCAACTTCTGCAACAAGCTGTGGAACGCGACGCGCTTCGTGCTGATGAACATCGAGGGGAAAGACGTCGGGCTCGACGAGTCGATGCCGGTGACGCTGTCGATCGCCGATCGTTGGATCGAGGCCGAGCTGCAGGATGCGATCGAAGAAGTCAATGAGCAGCTCGATGCCTACCGCTTCGACCTCGCGGCCAAGGCTATGTACGAATTCATTTGGCGCGACTATTGCGACTGGTATATCGAGATGGCCAAGGTCGATCTGGCGCGCGGCGACGAGGCCGCGCAGCGCGGCACCCGGCGCACGCTGGTGCGCGTGCTGGAGACTGCGCTGCGCCTCGCGCATCCGATCATTCCGTTCATCACCGAGGAACTCTGGCAGACGCTCGCGCCGCTGGTGGGAAAGCGAGGCGATTCGATCTCGGTCCAGGCGTATCCGCAAGCAGATGCTAAACGCGATCCCCGGGCGGGCTGGGCCGTCGTCCTGCTGATGGAGCTGGTGGAGTCCTGCCGCGCCCTGCGCGGCGAGATGAACGTCTCTCCGGCCACGCGCGTGGCGGCGTTGATCGCCGAAGGTCCCACCCATTTGGGTGTCGACGCGCTCTTGGACTATATGAAGGCGTTGGCCAAGCTCTCCGACGTGCAGGTCGTCGCCGAACTCCCGCGCTCCGATTCGCCGGTGCAGATCGTCGAAGACCTCCGGGTGATGCTCGACATCAAAGTCGATCCAGTGGTCGAGCGCGAGCGCATCGGCAAGGAGATCGCGAAGCACGAAGGCGAGATCGCGCGCCTCAAGCCCAAGCTCGCCAACGCCGGCTTTGTCGATCGCGCACCGGCGGCCGTCGTCGCGCAGGAGCGGGCGCGCCTCGCTGGCCTCGAATCCACGCTGGAGAAACTGCGCACTCAGCTCGCGCGACTGCGCGCCTGAATCGGCGGCCGATCGGTCGTCGAGTCGATATGTCCGAGCACCGCACCCGCTAAGCTCACTCATCGATGCCCCGGCTGCAGACTTTTCGCGCGCTCGCCCACCGCAACTACCGCCTGTTTTTTTTCGGTCAGGGCCTGTCGCTGATCGGCACCTGGCTGCAGCAGGTGGCGATGTCCTGGCTGACCTACCGGCTCTCGGGTTCGGCGCTGCTGCTGGGCGTCGTGACGTTCTGCCAGTACATCGCCGTGCTGTTCATCGCGCCGGTGGCCGGAGTGCTCGCCGATCGGGTCGACCGCCGCCGCGCGCTGCTGATCACGCAGTCGGTGATGCTGGCGCAGGCCGCGACATTGGCGGTGCTCGCCGCGACCGGCGTGGTCGCCGTCTGGCACATTGCCGCGCTGGCGCTGGTGCTGGGCTGCGCCTCGGCGTTCGACATTCCGCTGCGGCACGCCATGATCGCGCGGCTGGTCGAGCACCGAAGCGAATTGCCCAATGCCATCGCATTGAACTCACTGCTGATCAACTGCGCGCGCGTCGTCGGGCCGGCGCTCGCCGGCGTGCTGATCGCCGCGGTGGGCGAAGCGCTTTGCTTTGGGCTGAATGCGCTGTCGTTCGGCGCGGTGCTTTTCGCGCTGGCCATGATGCGCTGGCCGCCGCACCCTCCGCCGCCGCCAACCCGCGGCTGGCTGCACAGCTGGCTCGAAGGCCTGCGCAGCGGATTCGGATTCGCGCCGATTCGCGCCGGGCTGCTGTTGATCGCGGCGATCAGCGGCACGATAGGCACGTATTCGACCTTGATGCCGGTGTTCGCGCACGACGTGTTCGGCGGCGGGGCGCGTACCCTCGGCATACTGCTGTCGTCGGCGGGAAGCGGCGCGCTGCTTTCCGCGTTGTATCTGGCCAGCAGGCACACAACGCGTGGACTGGACCGGGTGATCCTGATCGCGGGCGCCTGCGCGTCGCTGGCCATGCTCGCATTCGCTCACGCGTCGAGCTTCGCACTGGCGATGCCCTTGCTGTTCGCCCTGGGCGCCGGACTGATTGCCGCACAGGCCTCGATACAGACGCTCGTTCAGACTCTGGTCGACGACGACAAGCGGGGACGGGTGATGAGCCTTTATACGATGGCGTTTCTCGGCGCGTTGCCGTTCGGCAACCTGCTCGCCGGAGCGATCGCCCGCTATGCCGGTGAGGATGTCGCGTTCACGCTGAACGCCCTGCTATGCCTGACGGCGTTGCTTTTTTTCTGGCGCGCGCTGCCCGGATTGCGCGCGGCGGCGCGCCCGGTGTACGTGCGCCTCGGCCTGATCGGCCGAGGCAAGGGAAGGCGGGATTAGACTTTCTCCGGCTCGCCGGCGGCGCGCTTCATCAGCAGCGCCGGAATCGGCTGCGACTTGCGCGCGGCCGACCGGCCCGCTGACGATGGCGCCAGCGTCCCCGATCCGTTGTCCCTGTCGACGGGGCGCTCGATCCGCGGCTGATCGGGATTCCGGGTATCGTCGACCGAGCGATCGCGGCGCGGCGGCGCGTCGGCGACGTGCTCGCGCGGCGTGCCAGCGCGAGCGCGTGGAGGCCGGGCCGGCTTGGCTTCGCGCTCCCGACGCGGTTCCCGCGCTCCCCGCGGCTCGCGAGCAACGCGCGGTTCACGACCGGCGTGCACCGGTGCACGCTCCGCGTGCGACGGCGTGCGTTCAGCCGGTATGCCGTCCGCCGCGGCGATCGGGATCGCGCGCTTGAGCATGCGCTCGATCTCCTGCAGCAGCCTTTCTTCGTCCGGTGAGCAGAACGAAATCGCCTCGCCGCTCGCGCCCGCGCGTCCGGTGCGGCCGATGCGGTGGATGTAGTCTTCGGGGACGTAGGGAAGCTCGTAGTTGATGACCAGGGGCAGGTCGTCGATGTCGAGGCCGCGCGCCGCGACGTCGGTCGCGACCATGACCTGAACTTTCGCCGCCTTGAAATCGTCGAGCGCCTCGAGTCGTGCCGGCTGGCTCTTGTCGCCATGGATCGCCGTCGTCTTGAGTCCATCCTTTTCGAGCTGACGGGCGAGGCGCGACGCCCCGTGCTTGGTGCGCACGAAGCACAGCACCTGCCACAGATCGCGCGAGGTGACGATATGCGCGAGCAGCGCGCGCTTGCGTTCGACGGCAACCTTGTAGACGCTTTGCGACACGGTTTCCGCCGTGGTATTGCGGCGCGCCACCTCGATCAGGCGCGGCGCGTTGAGCAGCTGGTCGGCGAGTTTCTTGATTTCGTTCGAAAATGTCGCGGAGAAAAGCAGGTTCTGCCGCTTCGCCGTCGCCGGCAGCAGCGCCATGATGCGCTTGATGTCGGGAATGAAGCCCATGTCGAGCATGCGATCGGCCTCGTCGAGCACGAATATTTCGACCTGTCCCAGATACACCGACTTCTGCTCGATGTGATCGAGCAATCGGCCGGGTGTTGCGACGAGGATCTCGACGCCCCCCCGAACGGTCGGGAGCTGCTGGCGTATGTCGACGCCCCCGTAGACGACCGTCGAGCGCAGTCCCGTATATTTTCCGTAGGTCGCGATCGCTTCCTCGACCTGGATCGCCAGCTCGCGGGTCGGCGTCAGGATCAGGGCGCGAACCGGATGCCGCGCCGGCGACGGACTGGCGTTGGCCAGCGGCATCAGCTTTTGCAGGATCGGCAACGCAAACCCGGCCGTCTTGCCGGTGCCCGTCTGGGCACCGCCCATGACGTCGAGCCCGTCGAGAATCAGTGGAATGGCCTGCGCCTGGATCGGCGTCGGCGTCGTGTATCCGGCCTCGGTGACGGCGCGGAGGATCTCCGCCCTCAAGCCGAGCTCCGCAAAGCCCTGCGGGGTGCTGCTCATTCAAGGAACTCCTGGCGCGGCCTCTCGCTCTCGCGAGTTCCGGTCCAGGCAGCGAAAAATGACTTCGGGACAGCAGGTTTGCGGCAGTTGCGACCGCGCCGGCTGGGGGATCGGCGGTGACCGGAACGGCCGCCGAATCCTTTTATCGTAGCTCTAAATACCGGATTTTGCAAATATTTTGCGGTCGGCGGGGCCGCGGTTGGGTATAATCGAGCGTTTCGTTGCCGCACCGCACCATGAGCCCTTCGCCGTCCCGCCGGAAGCTTCGCAATATCGCCATCATCGCCCACGTCGACCACGGCAAGACGACCCTGGTCGACAAGCTGCTGGTCCAGGCAGGGACCTTCGCCGCCTATCAGCACGTGGCCGAGCGAATGATGGACAGCAACGACATCGAACGCGAGCGGGGCATCACCATCGTCGCCAAGAACTGCGCGATCGAATACGGCGATACGCACATCAACATTGTCGACACCCCCGGCCACGCCGATTTCGGCGGCGAGGTCGAACGCGTGCTGTCGATGGTCGACGGCGTGCTGCTTCTGGTCGACGCGGTCGAGGGCCCGATGCCGCAGACGCGGTTTGTCACGCGCAAGGCACTCGCGCAGGGGCTGAAGCCGATCGTCGTCGTCAACAAGGTCGACCGGCCGGGTGCGCGCGCCGAATGGGTGGTCAACCAGACCTTCGAGCTGTTCGACCGGCTCGGCGCCAGCGAGGAGCAGCTCGACTTCCCCGTCGTCTACGCGTCGGCGCTCAACGGCTACGCATCGCTCGATCCAACCAAGACGGGCACCGACATGCGCCCGCTGTTCGAAACGATCCTCGACAGTGTCCCCGCGCCCACAGGCGATCCGGATGCGCCGCTGCAATTGCAGATCAGCGCTCTGGATTACTCGAGCTATGTCGGCAGGCTGGGAATCGGTCGCATCCGCCGCGGCCGTCTTTCTCCCGGCCAGGAAGTGTTGGTCCTGTCGGGCGATGCCGCCGCCGCGCGCGGCAAGGTCGGCCAGGTTCTGGGTTTCGCCGGCTTGCAGCGCGCGCCGGTCGAAAGCGCCGCTGCCGGCGATATCGTGCTGATCACGGGCATCGACCAATTGTCGATCGGCACGACCATCGCCGCCATCGACGCTCCCGAGGCGCTGCCGATGATCTCCGTCGACGAGCCGACCCTGTCGATGCAGTTCCAGGTCAACACCTCGCCCCTTGCCGGCAAGGAGGGCAAATACGTCACCAGCCGCAATCTGCGCGAGCGCCTGACGCGGGAGCTGCTGACCAATGTCGCGCTGCGGGTCGAGGACACGGCCGATACCGACATCTTCACCGTATTCGGCCGCGGCGAGCTGCACTTGACCATCCTTCTCGAAAACATGCGGCGGGAAGGCTACGAGCTCGCGGTGTCGCGGCCGCGCGTCGTGTTCCGCGAAATCGATGGCGAGCACTGCGAGCCGTTCGAGCAGCTTTCGGTCGACGTCGAGGATGCGCATCAGGGCGCCGTGATGGAAGCGCTCGGCGTGCGCCGCGGCGAGCTCACGCACATGGAATCGGACAGCCGCGGCCGGACACGGCTTGAATACCGGGTTCCGGCGCGCGGACTGATCGGCTTTCAGGGCGAGTTCATGAACCTGACGCGCGGCACGGGCCTCATCAGCCACGTGTTCGACGGCTATGCCAAGGTCGGCGGCGACATTCCGGAACGGCGCAACGGCGTGCTGGTTTCTGCGGAGGCGGGGGAGGCCGTCGCCTACGCGCTGTGGAAGCTGCAGGAGCGCGGACGGATGTTCGTCTCGCCGGGAGACAAACTGTACGAAGGCATGGTGATCGGCATCCACAGCCGCGATAACGATCTGGTCGTCAATCCGATCAAGGGCAAGCAGCTGACCAACATACGCGCATCCGGCAAGGACGAGGCGATCGCACTGACGCCGCCGATCCAGCTGACGCTCGAATACGCGGTCGAGTTCATCGCCGACGACGAGCTCGCCGAAGTGACGCCGAAGTCGATTCGCATTCGCAAGAGACACCTGCTCGCGCACGAGCGCAAGCGCGCCAGCCGCGAGGCCGCGTAGCGAAGCAATCGGCACGGCGAGCCATCGTGCGTTTTGCCGTCGCCGGAGCCCCGACGTAAACTGTCGGGCATGACAATGAACATCTGGCTGGCCGTCGCGGGGATCGCGCTCGTCGCGATGACGGTGCTGCTCGTTTTCGTGTGGGTTCGCGTCCAGGCGCTTTATCGCGGGTCCAGCGGCGGAGAGATTCGGGCCCGGCTCGAGGCGATCAGTGCGCAGAACGAGCGGCTCGAACGAGAGGTTCGCGCCGAGCTCGCGCAGGGGCGCGCCGAGTCGGCGCTGCAGGCGCAGGCCGGAAGGGCCGAGCTCGGTACGACCTTGACCCAGTTCACGCAGGCGCTGCAAGTCCAGCTCGGCACCATCGCACAGGTTCAAAGCGAGCGGCTTTCCGCGCTGACGCAGTCCAGCGAGACCCGGCTCGAAGCCGTGCGCGCCACGGTCGAGCAGAGGCTCGAGCTGTTGCGCAGCGACAATGCGCAGAAGCTCGAGCACATCCGGACGACCGTCGACGAAAAGCTGCACGCCACGCTCGAGCAGCGTTTGGGAGCGTCGTTCAAGCTCGTGTCCGACCGCCTCGAGCAGGTCCATAAAGGTCTGGGCGAAATGCAATCGCTGGCGGTAGGCGTCGGCGACCTGAAGAAGGTGCTCACCAACGTCAAGACGCGCGGCACCTGGGGCGAGGTCCAGCTGGAAAATCTGCTGGAGCAGATACTCGTCTCGTCGCAATACGACAAGAACGTCGCGACTCGGCCCGGCAGCGACCAGCGCGTCGAGTTCGCCATTCGGCTGCCCGGACGCGATGCCGACGGCGTGCCCTGCCTCCTGCCGATCGATGCGAAGTTTCCGCTGGCCGACTATCAGCAACTGATCGAGGCGCAGGAACGCGGCGATCTCGCCGCGATCGAGCAATACGGCAGGGCGCTCGAGCGGCGCATCAAGGATCAGGCTGCCGACATCCACGCCAAATACGTCGCGCCGCCGCATACGACCGATTTCGCGCTGCTGTACCTGCCGGTCGAGGGCCTGTACGCAGAGGTGCTGCGGCGCCCGGGACTCGCCGACGCGATCCAGCGCGACTACCGGGTCAACGTAACCGGACCGACGACGTTGGCGGCCATGCTCAACAGCCTGCAAATGGGCTTCCGGACGCTCGCGATCGAACAGCGCTCCTCCGAAGTCTGGAAACGCCTGGCGATCGTCAAGACCGAGTTCGCCAAGTTCGGCGACGTGCTCGCAGCGACCAGGAAGAAGCTCGAACTGGCGAGCAACTCGATCGGGGAAGCCGAGGTGCGCTCGCGTTCGATCTCGCGCCAGCTGCGCGATGTCGAGCACCTGCCGGCGCCGGACAGCGCCCAGCCGCCGGCGGGCGAGCCACGGCTGGTTTACGACGCGGACGCCTCGTCCGACGCGGAGCCCCCGGCTTCGAACGACGCATAGAAGGACCGGCGATGTTCGAGGCCATCCGCAACTGGCGCCGCCGGCGCATGCTCGCGACGGCGGCAATCCCCGATTCTCTCTGGCGCCAGGGGCTGGAAGCGCTGCCGTTTCTGGCGATCTACACCGAAGACGAGCTCAGGCAGCTGCGCGAACGCGTGGTCGTTTTCCTGACGGAAAAAAGCATCGTGGGCGGCGCCGGCTTCGCGGTAACCCCGTTGATGCGCGTGCTGATCGCGATGCAGGCCTGCGTGCCGGCGCTCTGTCTCGACGCGAACTGCTACGAGGGTTGGGAGAACGTGATCGTTTATCCCGACGAATTCATCATCGCGCGCGAATTCGAGGACGAGGCCGGCGTCGTGCATCGCGGACGGGAGCAGTTGGCTGGCGAATCGATGCCCGGCGGGCCGGTCGTGCTGTCCTGGTCCGACGTCGAGGCGGGGAGCGATTGGGACGCGGCGGGGATGAACCTGGTGATTCATGAATTCGCGCATAAGCTCGACATGCTTAACGGAGAAGCCAACGGCTGTCCGCCGCTGCCAAGCGATATCCGGCCCCGGCAGTGGCAGCAGGCGATGAATGCCGCGTACGAGCACTTCCGGGGCCGGGTCGAATCGGGGGAGGAGACGGCGATCGATCCCTACGCAGCGGAGAGTCCGGCGGAATTTTTCGCGGTGCTGTCGGAAGTGTTTTTCGCCGAACCGGCGCTGCTGGTCCATGAATACGCCGGCATTTATGAGCTGCTGCGCCGATTCTACCGCCAGGATCCGGCGCGCCGCGCCCAGCTGCTGATGGATTGGGACGGCGTCTTGCCCGGTGGCTCGCCGGCGAGCGCAGTCCCGAGTCGGTAACCGCCGCATCGGCGTTTTTTCAGCCGCTCGCCCCTGCGAGGACCCGGGCGCAATCGACGTCCGCTGGCAGCGTTCCCAACGCGCCCCCATACCGTTCGCCAAGGCGCGACGCGCAGAACGCGTCGGCGATGGCCGTCGGGGCGGTGGTGACCAGCGATGCCGCGGCCAGAGCGAGGGCGACGTCGCCGGCAAGGCGGCGTGCTCCCGCCTCGTCGAGCGCGTTGCCGGAGAGCGCCGCGTCGAGCCGGGCGACGTGCCGATCGAGCCGCGCATCGCCGCCGCGCGCGAGGGCAAGCTCGGCCAGAAGTGCCGCCACGGTGTTCGGCTCGCGCCGCGCGGCGCGCAGCACGTCGAGGCACATGATGTTGCCCGAGCCCTCCCAGATCGAGTTCAGCGGCGCCTCGCGGTACAGGCGCGGCAGCGCGCTTTCCTCGACATAGGCATTGCCGCCGAGCACTTCGATCGCCTCGGCGACGACCGCCGGTGCGCGCTTGCACAGCCAGTATTTGAGCGCCGGCGTCGCGATTCGTCCGAGGGCGGCGTCGGCCTCGTCGGCGTCGGCCTCGAATGTCGCCGCGAGGCGCAGCGCCGAGACGACGGCCGCTTCCGCTTCGATCGCGAGGTCCGCGAGCACGTTCTGCATCAGCGGCTGCCGATCGAGCGGCCGCCCGAATGCGCGCCGGTACCGCGCATGGTGCAGCGCCTGGGCAGCGGCGCTTTTGACGAGTCCCGCGCTGCCGATCGCGCAGTCGAGGCGGGTATGCTGGACCATTTCGATGATCACCTGCACGCCGCGTCCTGCGTCCCCCAGCAGCCAAGCCGAGGCGCCGTCGAACTCGACTTCACACGAGGCATTGGAGCGATTGCCGAGCTTGTCCTTGAGCCGCTGCAGGCGTACCGCGTTGCGCGCGCCGTCCGGCAGCAGGCGCGGCAGGAAAAAGCACGACAGCCCCTCCGGAGCCTGCGCCAGCACCAGGTGCGCATCGCACATCGGTGCGGAGAAAAACCATTTGTGGCCGGTCAGGCGATATTCGCCGCCGCCGACCGGATCGGCACGCGTCGTATTGGCGCGCACATCCGACCCGCCCTGGCGCTCGGTCATGCCCATGCCGATCAGTGCCGAAGTCTTGCCCGAAACCGGCAGCGCGCGCGGATCGTAGTCGCGCGACAGGACCCGCGGCAGCCATGTGTCCGCCAGCCACGGCACGGCCGACGCATGTCGGCGCAGCAGCGGCACCGCGGCGAACGTCATCGTCAGCGGACATTGCGTGCCATTTTCGACTTGGGCGTGCATCAGGTACGCAGCGGCGCGCGCGGCCTGCGCGCCCCGCCGCTGTTCGGTCCAGGGCGAGGCATGCTCGCCTTCGATCATCGCGAGCATCATGAGCTCGTGCCAGGCGGGATCGAATCCGATCTCGTCGATGCGATTGCCGAATCGGTCGTGTGTTCGAAGCTCGGGCCCGAATCGGTTGGCGCGCGCCGCGAGCGCCGACATTTCGGCGCTGCCGAGCGCCGCGCCCCACTCGGTCAGGCCCGCGTGCGACCATGCCGCGCCCCCGCGCTCGACGGCAGCGACGAGGGCGCGATCGCCGGTATAGAGGTTGCGTCCCTCGAAAGGTGGCGGCTGATTGTTGTCGTCGACGGTCATCGCGCTCGCGAGTTACGCCGACGGCGAACGCAGCGCGCTCTTCGGACGAAAGACCTTGCAGACTTCGTCGTGGGTCTCGACGTACGGGCCGCCGATCAGGTCGATGCAATAAGGCACCGCTGGAAAAACGCCGTCGAGCGTCTCCTTGATCGCCTTCGGTTGTCCGGGAAGGTTGAGGATGAGCGCGCCGCCGCGGATCACGCCGACCTGGCGCGACAATATGGCAGTCGGCACGTACTTGAGGCTGACCTGGCGCATTTGCTCGCCGAAACCGGGCAGCACCTTGTGCGCGACCGCCAACGTCGCTTCCGGAGTCACGTCGCGCGGCGCGGGACCCGTGCCCCCTGTCGTCAACACCAGGTGGCAGCCCACGCGATCGGCTAACTCGATCAGCGTGCGCTCGATCAACGCCTGCTCGTCGGGGATCAGGCGGGTTTCCATCCGCCACGGCGTCTTCAACGCTGCACCGAACCAGTCCCGCAACCCCGGAATGCCCTTGTCCTCGTACACGCCGGCGGACGCGCGGTCGCTGATCGAAACCAGGCCGATGAGCAGGGATGGGGCGTCGGTCATCGAAGCGTCGTCGTGGCGGCAGCCCGGCGCGAGCGCGGCCTCACGCAGCGCTCGCTGCGGCCAGCAGCGTGTTCAGCGCTCGAAAGAGCTCGCGATAGGCGTGCGGCGGTGCGGCATGGGCGCGCTCGCCGTGCACGCGCGCCAGCAGTGCCGACAGTCGCGCGCGGTCGGTGTTCGGGACGGCGGCGCACAGAGCGTCGAGCGCTCCGACGTCTGCGAGCAGGCGCTCGCGCCAGCGTTCCACCGCCGCCAGGCGCGTCTTTTCGGCGGCGGGCGCCTCGGTCCATCGCGCCAGGCGGGCGCGGATAGGCTCCGGGTCGACATCGCGCATCAGACGTCCGATGTACTGCATTTGTCGGCGCCGCGCCTCGTGCTTGCCGATCGCACGCACCTGGTCGATCGCATCGGCCAGGCGCTCGGGCAGCATGAGCTCCGCCAGCCGGGAAGCGGGAAGCCGCGCCAGCGCTTCGCCGAGGGTCTGAAGATCGTGCATTTCCGCCTTGCGCCGCGTCTTCGACAAGGCGAGGACATCATGGTCGGATGGATCGCCGGCAGCGGCGCCGGGCGCAGCGGCCGCCGGCGGTACGCGGCGGCCGGAGGAGCGTGTTGCGCGTTCCTCCTGTCCCGTTCGCCGGGGTGTTTCATCGGATCGTCGCATGACGGCGGCAGGTGTCGCGAAGGGGTTTGCTATCATAACCGATCAGGGATTAAGACTTCGGCCCAGAGTCCGTCGATGACCAGCTCAGTAAGCACGTCCGAGAACCGCTTTGCGCTCGCCGCCGGCGCGCTCGCGGACGTGGTCGCGCAGGTCCTGGAAGCGGCGCGCGCCGGCCGCGCGACCGCGGCCGAGGCCGAAGTCTCGCAGGCGTTCGGCCAAAGCGTCACCGTCCGCAAAGGCGACGTCGAAACCATCGCCTACAATCGCGACAAGGGCATTGGCGTTACCGTATACGTCGGCTTGCGGCGCGGTCATGCCAGCACGGCCGATTTTGCGCCGCCGGCCATCCTCGA
The DNA here is from genome assembly GCA_036493675.1 of Casimicrobiaceae bacterium. Classification (GTDB taxonomy): domain Bacteria; phylum Pseudomonadota; class Gammaproteobacteria; order Burkholderiales; family Casimicrobiaceae; genus PALSA-1003. Next base: position 121,583 of record DASXPJ010000032.1, on the reverse strand, counting down.
CGCCGTGACCAAGGCGCTGACCATTGCCCGCTATACCGCGGACGACAAGTGCGCCGGGCTCGCCGATCCGGCATTGCTCGCCCGGACCTGGGCCGATCCCGATCTCAGTCATCCCTGGTCGCTGACGGTCGAGCAGGCGATCGAGCTCGGACGCGAATGCGAAGCAGCCGCGCTCGCCGTCGATCCGCGCATCCGCAACTCGGAAGGCGCATCGGTATCGCTGCACGAGGCGCAATTCGTCTATGCGAACAGCAACGGGTTCTCCGGCGGCTACGCGAGCTCGCGGCACGGCATTCATTGCGCCGTCATCGGCGAGGAGGACGGCGCGATGCAGCGAGACGACTGGTACACGTCCGCGCGCTCACCCGCTGACTTGACGCCTGCGCGCGAAGTCGGGCGGCAGGCAGGCCTGCGAACCCTGCGTCGCCTCGGGGCACGCAAGCTCGCCACGACCGAATGTCCGGTCGTCTACGAGGCTCCGATCGCGACCGGCCTGATCGGGCACTTCGTCAGCGCCGTCAGCGGCGGCAGCCTGTATCGCAAGTCGTCGTTCCTCCTCGACAGCATGGGGACCCAGATATTCGCGCCGCACGTCTCGATCCGGGAGGAGCCGCATCTGCCGCGCGGGCAGGCCTCGGCGCCCTTCGACGATGAAGGCGTCGCGACGCATTCCCGCGATGTCGTGGCAAACGGCGTCGTCGAGGGATATTTCCTCGGCAGCTATTCGGCGCGAAAGCTGGGCATGCAGTCGACGGCCAACGCGGGCGGCAACCACAACCTGATTGTCACCCATGGCGACGACGATCTGCCCGCGCTTCTGCGGCGGATGGGCCGCGGATTGCTGGTCACCGAGCTCCTCGGGCAGGGCGTCAATCCGGTGACCGGCGATTATTCGCGCGGAGCCGCCGGGTATTGGGTCGAAGACGGCGAGATCGCGTATCCGGTCGAGGAAATCACCATCGCAGGCCACCTCACCCGCATGTACCGGGATATCGCAGGCATTGGCAAGGACGTCGATCGCCGCGGCTCGCGCCACTGCGGTTCGATCATGATTGGTGCGATGGCGGTCGCGGGCAATTAGGTGCTATCGACGCTACATGACCTATTCATGGCCAGCACCGCCCACATTCGAACCCATCCGTTAGGCGCGGCGGGAGCCCATTTGCGAAAGCGAAACATACGGGAGCGGGTGGCGACCTGGCGACGATCGCTGTCCGACCCATTGCGCAACCCCAACGCGGCGGCGCGCTGGATCGCAAATCTTCCCGCCACGGACGCCCTGCAGCTGCAGCACGAAGTGCTCGACCTCGTCACGTCGTTTCCCAACAACCGCCGCGCGATCGGTCCGGCGCAGGCGGAAGCGCTGCTCGCCATCGATGCGCGGTTCGAATCCGTCATCGGCGATCTGACCGACCAGTACACGGTCAACTACCAGCGATCGAGCAGTGTCGAGACGCGGCTGTGGCATGCGGTGTTCGATCTCGTCAAAGCATTCATCGCGGCGTACGAAGCGGCGGTCAAGAGCGGCTATGGCGACCATGAGGACAAGCAGTGGAAAACCGTGCTGCCGAGGGTCCTGCTGAGGCTCGCGCACTACAAGGGCATGGACGGCAAGTTCCGGCTGTTTCGTTACGGGCACTGGATCCCGGCGCAATGGCGCGAAGTTCACGAACTTTATGAATTCGCCCGCACGCGCGGCTGGCATCGCGAATCCGGCGCCCGCGGGTTCCGGCGGCCCGACAAGACCCAGGAGCAGGAATACGTCGCGACCTTGCTGCTGATGCGTCTGGACAGCGGCAGCTTCACGCCGGACCAGGTCGAATGGGTGGCTCGCGCGCTCGAAGACTGGGTCGGCGGCGTCACGCTGGTCCCGCAGCACGGCACCAACGCGAATTTTCTGGTCGATCTGTCGGGCACCCATGGCTTGCGCCGTGGCGACCGCCCCCGCGCCGGCGGGCGCGTCCTCTATCTCGATGCATCGCCGGTGTACGCGAAAATCGTCGAGCGCATGCGTTGTCTGCCGGAGCAGGAGGACGATGCGCCGAAGGACGGCGATCTGCCGTCGCGGGAGCAGAAGCTGCTGCTCATGCGACTGGCGGCGCTGTATGGTCCAGACGCGCTCGCTTACGCGCCGCGCGCGCCGCGGCAGCGCACCGAGCACGAGGTACGCGTCGTCGTCGGCCTGCAGGCACTCACGCGCGCGGTGGCCGAGGTCGAGCACTTGTCGGCCCAGGCCAAATCGGTTGGCGCGATGATGAGCTACGACGAAATCACGCAAATGGTGAATCCAAGCGCGAATCCCGATTCGGTGGCGCGACGGGTTCGGGGTTCGCAATGGCGGCTTGTCGACCACAGCGAAAGCGGCTGCCGGCTGGTCGCACCGGCCAAGGACGTTCCCGCCAGACTGGGAGAGATCATCGCGTTCCAGGCCCCCGAGGGCTGGAGCCTCGCGGTCGTGCGCCGCATGCAGCGTGAACAGGTCGACGAAGTGATCTGCGGCGTCGAAATCATCGCGCGGCGCATCATTCGAGTGCTTTTGCGTACCTGGGTCGCGCCACTGGACGCCGAACACGCGGCCATCGACCGGCCGTTCTTTGGCGTGTATATCCCGGCGCATGCGGCCAACCGCCAGGCCGCGCAGCGCAGCCTGATCGGCCCCGACGATCGCCTGACGTCAGGAGGCATGGTCGAGCTCGACACCGGCAACGCGCGCTATCTGGTGCGTTTCAACCAGACGATCGAGCGCCAGGCGGGCTGGTCGTGGGGACTGTTCAGCGCGGTGCGGAAGCTCTCCGGCTGACACGATTGCCCGGCGAAATGGGTTAGAATCATCGGCGGAGCAGTTACCCCAGCCGGCGCTGATGAGACGCATCGCGCGTCCGTTCGCGGTCCCAAGAGGGCAACATCCGACCCCGCCCACGGTAGCCTGCGGCGGAGCCTTCGGGCCGAATTTCACTTGGAGGATTCATGGAACGTCGCTCATTCTTGAAGAAGGCCGGTGTCGGCCTCGCTGCCGGCGTCGTTGCCGCGCCGGTGATCGGCCAGGGCACGCAGCCCGAGGTCAAGTGGCGCATGGCGTCGAGCTTTCCAAAAGCGCTCGACACGATTTTCGGCGGCGCCGTCACCATCTCCCAGCGCTGCGCCGCGGCAACCAACGGCAAGTTCCAGATCCAGGTCTTCGCCGCCGGTGAAATTGTTCCGGCGTTCGGCGTCGTCGACGCGGTGCAAAACGGCACCGTCGAATCGGCCAATACGGCTCCGTACTATTTTTTCGGCAAAGATCCGACGTTCGCCTTCGCGGCGGCGATCCCGTTCGGTCTCAATACGCGCCAGCAGAATGCCTGGATGTATCACGGTGGCGGTCTCGCGCTGATGCGCGAGTTCTACAAGGACTACAACATGATCAGCTTCCCGTCCGGGAATACCGGCGCGCAAATGGGGGGCTGGTTTCGCAAGGAAATCAAGACCGTTGCGGACTTGAAGGGCCTGAAGTTCCGCATCGGGGGCACCGGCGCGCTGCCGCTGGCCAAGCTCGGCGTCGTGCCGCAGCAGATTGCCGGCGGAGACATCTATCCGGCGCTGGAGAAGGGCACGATCGACGCGGCGGAATGGGTCGGACCCTACGACGACGAGAAGCTCGGCTTCTACAAGGTTGCGAAGAATTACTACTATCCAGGCTGGTGGGAAGGCAGCACGGAAGTCGACTCCTACGTCAATCTCAAGGCCTGGGAAGCGCTGCCCAAGGACTACCAGGCGATCTTCGAGGCCGCCTGCTACGAGGCGAACATGGATATGACCGCCAAATACGATTCGCTCAACCCGGCGGCGCTGAAGCGGCTGATCGGCAACGGCGTCAAGCTGCAGCCGTTCTCGAACGAGATCCTGGCGGCATGCTACAAGGCGACGACCGAGACGTACGACGAGATCGCGGCCAAGAACGCGAAATTCAAGAAGATCTACGAGCCGTGGAAGGCGTTCCGCGCCGAGCAGGTGTCGTGGTTCGCGGTCACGGAAAACCGCTTCGACAACTTCATGATCGCAGCGGAGCGGCTGAAGGCCGGCAAGGGCAAATTCGGAACCGAAGTCCGCGGCACCAAGGGCTAAGCGAACCGGGGCTGGCCGGATCGAATCAGCAGGCGCCGGGCACGACAGCCCGGCGCTTTTTTAGCTACTTCTTGTCTTCCGGAGCCTTGCTGCCGCCCAGTTCTTTTTGCAACGCCTTCTCCGCGTCGTCCTGCTCGCTACTTGAATTGCCCTCGCTGGGTGGGCTGCCCTGGCTTTTCGTTTCGCCGCCGAACTCCTTTTCCAGAGCCTTCTCGGCGTTGTCCTGCTCGATGTTGGGGTTGGCCTCGCTAGGCTGGGTTCCCGGCGCGGACTCGTCGGCCGGCACGATGATCTGGATCTTGTTGATGTCGAATGCCCGTTCCTTCGCCTTGTAGACCATCACCATCTGCGGGAAGCTGATGACCAGCGCGATCATGACCACCTGGATCAGCACGAACGGCATCGCGCCCCAGTAGATCTGGCCGGTCGTCACCTTCTTGGTCCGCCTGCCGGTGACCTTGTCGAGGAAGTCCTTGGCCGGCGCGACGCTGCGCAGGTAGAACAGCGCAAAGCCGAACGGCGGATGCATGAACGAAGTCTGCATGTTGACGCCGAGCAGCACGCCGAACCAGATCAGGTCGATGCCGAGTTTGTCGGCGACCGGCCCGACCAGGGGGATGACGATGAAGGAGAGCTCGAAAAAATCCAGGAAGAACGCCAGAAAAAAGATCAGGAGATTGACGACGATCAGAAAGCCGAGTTGCCCGCCGGGCAGATGCAGCAGCAGCTGCTCGACCCAGACGTGACCGTTGACGCCGTAAAAGGTCAAGCTGAATACGCGCGCGCCGACCAGGATGAAGACGACGAAGGTCGACAGTTTGGCCGTCGTGTCCATCGCTTGGCGTAACAGCTTCCAGCTCAGGCGGTTGCGCGCCAGCGCCATGATCAGCGCGCCAGAGGCCCCCATCGCGCCGCCTTCGGTTGGCGTCGCGACGCCAAGAAAAATCGTGCCCAGCACCAGGAAGATCAGCGCCAGCGGAGGTATCAGCACGAACACGACGCGCTCGGCGAGCCTCGACAAGAGGCCCAGCTTGAACAGACGATTGAGCACGGCGGCGAAGAAGGCGACGGCGGTGCCGACGCTGGTCGCGACGACCAGCATTTCGTCGGTCGGATCGTCCGGACCGTATTTCCAGTGCGCGAAGGCGACGGCGGATGCCGCCGCGATGATTGTCAACACCAGCAGCGAGCGCGTGCCCCCGGCGCCGCTGGGCTCGCGCAAAGTGCGCGCCTCCTCCGGCAGCGCGGGAGCCCACGCCGGCTTGACCATGCATACGCCGAAGGCATAGACCGCGTAGAGAATCGCAAGCGTAATGCCCGGAATGAACGCGCCGGCATACATATCGCCGACCGATTTGCCGAGCTGGTCGGCCATGATGATGAGGACCAGCGACGGCGGAATGATCTGCGCCAGGGTGCCGGATGCCGCGATGACGCCAGTGGCGAAGCGGCGGTCGTAGCCGTAGCGCAGCATGATGGGCAGAGAGATAAGTCCCATGGCGATGACCGACGCTGCCACCACGCCCGTGGTCGCCGCGAGCAGCGCGCCGACGAAGATCACCGCATAAGCGAGGCCGCCGCGCACGGGTCCGAACACCTGCCCGATCGTTTCGAGCAGATCTTCGGCCATGCCGCTTCGTTCCAGGATCAACCCCATGAAGGTGAAGAAAGGAACGGCGAGCAACGTCTCGTTGGACATCACGCCCCAGACCCGCTCCGGCAGCGCCTGCACCAGCGATGGCGTGAGCAATCCCAGGTGGATGCCGAGCAGCGCGTAGGCGATGCCGACGGCGGCCAGCGAGAAGGCGACCGGGTAGCCGACGAGCAGCACGATGATCAGCGACACGAACATCAGCGGCGCAATGTTCGCGATCAGGAAGGCAGTCATGGCTCAGCCTCACTGACCGCCCCGCGCAGGACGAACGCCCGGCCGTCGGCCTCCTGCCGAATCGCGCGCGAACGGCCCTCCGGGCTTCCTTCGGCTCGCGCGCTCATCGGTTCCCCTCGCCGGCTTTCGGCGCCTGCGCCTCGATTTCCGCGGCCAGCGCTGCCTCGCCTCGCTCTCGAAGGATGTCCTCGGCAAGCTGCTCTTCGAGCGTTTTTTCGTGCGGCTTCTCGGCCGGATCGGGAGCCAGCCCCATCAGGAAGCCGATCCGCTTGATCAGCTCGGAGATGCCCTGCGCCGCCAGCAGAAAAAAGCCGACCGGCACGAGCAGGCGCGCCGGCCAGATGGTCAGGCCGCCCGCGTTGCTCGACACTTCATTGCGCACATACGAATCGACGAATATCGGCCAGCCCAGCCAGCCGATCAGGATGGCCATCGGCAGCAGGAAGAAGATCGTGCCGAAAATGTCGATCCAGATCTGCGCGCGTCGCGACAGGCGCCCGGCGATGACGTCGATGCGGACGTGCTCGTTGCGGAGCAGCGTGTAGCCCGCGGCGCCGAGAAAGACCGCCGAAAACAGATACCACTGCATCTCGAGGTAGCTGTTCGAGCTGTAGTTGAACGCCTTGCGCACGACGGCGTTGGCGGCGCTGATCAGAACGGTCAACAGGATCAGCCAGTACAAGGTCTGGCCGATGCGCTCGGTGATGCGGTCGATCAGTCGCGACAGCGAGAGGAGCAGTGACACGGCAACCTCCGGGCGGTTGGCGTACGGGCTCGGCACGATCGGCGTCGCATCGACGGCCGACGCCGCGGCCGGGCGCCGCGAGCAAGATTAACCTGCGAGCATAACGATGGCAATCGGCTTTGCCGCACTGCGGCGAAGCCGGGCCGCAGTGCTAAAATGCGCCCTTTCGCTCACGACAAATTCGCCATGCCGCACCGCGCGCAGACACTGAATCAGGCCGATCCCGAGCTGTGGAAGGCGATCGTCGGCGAAAACGCGCGTCAGGAGACGCATATCGAGCTGATCGCGTCGGAGAACTACGCGAGCGCCGCCGTCATGGCCGCGCAAGGCTCGCAGCTGACCAACAAGTATGCCGAAGGGTATCCGGGCAAGCGCTATTACGGCGGTTGCGAATTCGTCGACATTGCCGAAAGACTCGCGATCGACCGGGTCAAGAAGCTGTTCGGCGCCGAATATGCGAATGTCCAGCCGCATTCCGGCGCGCAGGCGAACCAGGCCGTTTTTTTCGCGGTTCTGCAGCCGGGCGATACGGTGCTCGGCATGAGCCTGCCGCACGGCGGCCATTTGACGCACGGCTCGCCGGTCAACATCTCGGGAAAGTGGTTCAACGTCGCCGCCTACGGGCTCGATTCCGCCACCGAGCTGATCGACTATGCCGGCGCCGAGCGACTCGCCCGGCAGCACAAGCCGAAGCTGATCATCGCCGGCGCCTCGGCCTACTCCCGAGTCATCGACTGGAAGCGATTCAGAGCCATTGCCGATTCGGTGGGGGCATTCCTCATGGTCGACATGGCGCACTACGCCGGCCTGGTGGCCGCAGGCGTCTACCCGAGCCCGGTGGGCATCGCCCATTTCGTCACCAGCACGACGCACAAGACGCTGCGCGGACCGCGCGGAGGATTCATTCTGGCCGGCGCCGAGCACGAGCGGCAGATCAATTCGGCGGTATTTCCCGGTCTGCAGGGCGGCCCGCTGATGCACGTCATCGCCGCCAAGGCGGTGGCCTTCAGGGAAGCGCTGTCGCATGAGTTTCGCACCTACCAGGAGCGCGTAATAGAAAACGCGCGCGTGCTGGCGATGGTGCTGCAGGAGCGGGGCCTTCGCATCGTTTCCGGAGGCACGGATTCACACATGTTCCTGGTCGACCTGCGCGCGAAGAAAATCACCGGGAAGGACGCCGAGGCGGCGCTGTCGGCCGCGCACATCACCGTCAACAAGAACGCGATACCGAACGACCCGGAAAAGCCGTTCGTCACGAGCGGAATTCGCATCGGCAGTCCGGCGATCACGACGCGAGGCTTCACCGAGATCGAATGCGAGAAGCTCGGACACCTGATCGCCGATGTGCTCGACGCACCGTCCGATGCATCCACGCGCGATCGTGTGGTCGCGGCGCTTGCCGCGATGACGGCAAGATTTCCGGTTTACCGGCCGGCATGAAGTGCCCGTTCTGCGGCAGCGCCGACACGCAGGTGGTCGATTCGCGCGTTTCCGAAGCGGGCGATTCGATCCGCCGCCGCCGCCGTTGTCCGGCGTGCATGAAACGCTTCACGACCTACGAGACCGCGGAGCTCAGGCTGCCGCAGATCGTCAAGCAGAACGGCACGCGCTCCGACTTCGACGTCCACCGCATCCGCAGCGGGTTCCAGCGCGCGCTGCACAAGCGCCCGGTGCCCACCGAGTACGTCGATCAGGCGGTCGAGCGGATCGTTCAGCAGGTCCTTGCGCTGGGCGAGCGCGAAATTCCGTCGCGCCAGGTCGGTGAAATGGTGATGCAGGAGCTCTACAAGCTGGACAAGGTCGGCTACATACGCTTCGCTTCGGTCTACCGCAGCTTCCAGGACGTCGCCGATTTCAGGGACGCGCTGCAGGAAGTCGAGCCCGCCCCGGTGCGGCGAAAGCCGCGCTGACGCCGCCATTGTCGGCGCTGGCGTGCGTCGCTCATTGACGGCAGGCCCCGGTCCTTAGGATGGCACGCTTCGACGACGACGATCGGGTGTTCATGGCGCGCGCGCTGGCGCTGGCCGAACGCGGGTTGTTCACCACGACGCCGAATCCCCGCGTCGGCTGTGTGCTCGCGCGTGGCGGGATCGTCGTCGGCGAAGGCTGGCACGAGCGCGCGGACGAGTCGCACGCCGAAGTTCGCGCGCTCGACGACGCGCGCGCCCGCGGCAACGACCCGCGCGGGTCTACCGCCTATGTCACGCTCGAACCATGCAACCACAGAGGCCGCACGGGCCCTTGCACGGAGGCGCTGATCGCCGCCGGTGTCGCGCGGGTCGTTGCCGCGATGGCCGATCCGTATCCCCCGGCCGCGCACGGCGCAGAGCGGCTGCGCGCCGCCGGAATCGACGTCGACATGGGCCTGCTGGAGGACCAGGCGCGCGAGCTCAACCTCGGATGGTTGATGAACGTCGAACACGGACGACCCTGGGTTCGCGTCAAGATCGCGGCGAGCCTGGATGGACGAACCGCGCTGGAGAACGGCGCGAGTCAATGGATCACCGGCGAGGCGGCGCGCGCCGACGGTCATCGCTGGCGAGCGAGGGCCTGCGCGATCCTGACCGGCATCGGTACGGTCCAGCACGACGATCCGCAGCTGACGGTGCGCGGGATCGATACGCCCCGGCAGCCATTGAAAATCGTCGTCGACCGTCACGGCGAGCTGCCGGCGGCCGCCAGGCTGCTGGCCGGCGGCGATGTACTCGTCGTCACCGCGGGGCCGCCGAAGACCGTCTGGCCGCCGCGGGTGCAAACGCTGACGCTCCCCGACCGCGACGGCAGGATCGATCTCCGCGCGATGATGGCCGCGCTAGCGGCACGCGGCATCAACGAGCTCCATGTCGAAGCCGGCGCACGGCTCAACGGCGCGCTGCTGGCCGCTGGGCTGGTCGACGAACTGCTGCTGTACGTCGCGCCGTCCATTCTGGGCGACGGGGCACGCGGCATGTTCGCACTGCCGGCGCCGCTGTCGAGCCTCGCCGAGCGCAAACCGCTGCGGATTCTGAGTGTCGATCCCGTGGGCACCGATTGGCGGGTCATCGCGAGGATAGAACGCTGATGTTCACCGGCATCGTGCAGGCGGTCGGCGGCATCAGCCGTGCGGAGCCCCAGATGGGCGGAGTCAGGCTTGCGGTACAGGCGGGCGAGCTCTACATCCGCGACGTCGCAATCGGTGACAGCATCGCCGTCAGCGGCTGCTGCCTGACGGTCGTCGCCATCGACGCTGGCACGCTGGCCTTCGACGTCTCCGCCGAGACCTTGCGCTGCACGGCGCGGCTCGATCGCCCCGGCCCGGTCAATCTGGAGAAGTCCTTGCAACTTTCCGATCGGCTCGGCGGTCATCTGGTGGCGGGTCACGTCGACGGCGTGGGCGTGGTGACGCGTTTCGCGCGGGCGGCGGACGGTGCGAATATCGAGCTCGACATCGAGGCGCCGCCGGAGCTTGCGCGATTCATAGCAAGCAAGGGCTCGATCGCCGTCGACGGCGTGAGCCTTACTGTCAACGACGTCGCGGGACGGCGCTTTGCAGTCAATCTGATCCCGCATACACTGGCCGTAACGACGCTCGGCGGTCTGGCCGCCGGCGCGCGGGTCAACCTGGAAGTCGACATGGTCGCGCGGTATGTCGCGCGGCTGCACGACATCGGTTGAGTCCCGAACGGACGCCGCAGGAGGAAGATCATGGACCTGACGACACTGGAACGCTTGCCGCTGTGGATCGGCGGACGGGCGATTGCCGCGCATACGACGCGTTACGCCGAAGTGACCAATCCCGCGACGGGTGAAGTGCTGCGGCACGTACCCTTGGGCGATGCCGTCGACGTCGCAGCCGCCGCGGCGGCCGCGACCGAAGCGCTGCCGGCGTGGCGCGCTGCGCCGGCGCTGCGCCGCGCCCGCATACTGATGCGCTTTCGCGAGCTGATGGAAGCGCACAAGACCGATCTGGCGCGTCTGGTTTCGCAGGAGCACGGCAAGACGGTGAGCGACGCCGAAGGCTCGATCACCCGCGGCATCGAGGTCGTCGAGTTCGCAACCGGCATCCCGCATCTGCTCAAGGGCGACTTCAGCGACAACGTCGGCACCGGCGTCGACAGCTTTTCGCTACGCCAGCCGGTCGGGGTGTGCGCGGGGATCACGCCGTTCAACTTTCCGGCGATGGTTCCGATGTGGATGTTCCCGGTCGCGCTCGCCTGCGGCAATGCCTTCATCCTGAAGCCCTCCGAGCGCGATCCGACGATGAGCCTGCGCATGGCCGAGCTGCTCGCCGAAGCCGGCCTGCCCGACGGCGTGTTCAATGTCGTGCACGGCGACAAGGAGGCGGTCGATGCGATTCTCGCGCATCCGGCCATCAAGGCGGTGTCGTTCGTCGGCTCGACGCCGATCGCGCGCTATATCTACGAAACGGGATCGCGGCACGGCAAGCGCGTGCAGGCGCTCGGCGGCGCCAAGAACCACGCGGTGGTGATGCCCGACGCCGATCTGACCTTCGCCGCCGAGGCGCTGATCGGCGCGGCGTACGGTTCGGCCGGCGAGCGCTGCATGGCGGTGTCGGTCGCGGTCGCGGTCGGCGATGCGGGCGACGCGTTGCGCGACAAGCTCGCCGAGCGCGCGCGCCGGATTGTCGTCGGAGCGGGCGACAAGCGCGAATCGGAAATGGGACCGGTGATTACCTGCGCCGCGAAGGATCGCATCGTCGGCCTGATCGATCGCGGCGTCGCCGAGGGCGCGACGCTGGTCGTCGATGGCCGCGGGGCCAAGGTGCCCGGCCACGACGACGGATTCTTTGTCGGCCCGACCTTGTTCGACCAGGTCACGCGGGAGATGGCGATCTATCGAGAGGAGATATTCGGGCCGGTGCTGGTGATCGTGCGCACTGATTCGCTCGATGCGGCGATCGAGCTGATCAATGCAAATCCCTACGCCAACGGGGCGGCGCTGTTTACGCGCTCGGGCTTTGCGGCGCGGCGTTTCCAGCAGGACGTCGAGGTCGGCATGATCGGCGTCAACGTACCGATCCCGGTGCCGATGGCGTTCTATTCGTTCGGCGGCTGGCGCAATTCGCTGTTCGGCGACCTGCACGTGCACGGCATGGACGGCGTGCGCTTCTATACGCGCGGGAAGGCGGTGACCGCGCGTTGGCCGGACGACGGCAGCGCTGCGCCCGGTTTCCACATGCCGACGATGGACTAGCGGCCCTGTTGCTTAATTCGCTCGAGAGTTCGCGACTTTGTCCCCCATGCTCGCGTTGTGGGGCTTAAATCGCGGTAGGCCTCGCCGGCCTCCGTCCACCTGCCCTGTAGTAACAATTTGCTTGCGCTGCGAAGGGCTTTGTTACTACAATTAGGCAATGGCCTCCTGGGACGAGGCGAAACGTCGCCGCAACCTCAAGTTGCACGACTTGGATTTCGTCGGCGCTGAAGCCATCTGGGACAACTTCACTGTGACGCGCGAGGATCTGCGCGAAGCTTATGGTGAGCACCGGTGGGTTACATTTGGTCTGTTAGATGGCGAAGTGGTCGTGCTCGTTCATGCCGAACGTCGCCGCGATATGCACATAATTTCTCTCCGCAAGGCGGAAAAATATGAAGCGCGCTATTATTTCGAAATCGCTCAAGACCAGCTCCGATAAGGTCAAAGACCGAGATAACCCACCATGGTCTGAGCAGATGCTCGGACCACCGATTATCAGGCGTGGTCGAGGATCGCAAAAGACTCCAACCAAGGTTCTCACCACGATTCGACTTGACGCCGATGTCATCGCCTTCTTTCGCGCGCAGGGTCGCGGCTATCAGACCCGCATCAATGAGACGTTGCGTGACGCAAAGGAACGAGGTGTTACGTCTCGCTCAACTCGGACGCGCCTTCGGCGCGCCGGCTGACACGTTTGGCGCCGAGGCGCTGATCGCCCGAGCTACGGTTCGGCCTCGCGCCTTGCCTAGCAGCCAAATCCGCTCGCTCCTTTGTCGTCGGAACCTGCGGAACAGGACACTAGCGTCCGGTTGCCACGGTGCCCGGCGCGGGATCGATCTGAAAGACGAATTCCAGAATCAGCCAATAGCGTATCGGATCGCCGTCGAGCTCGGCCGGGAGAAACGAGGCGCCTTGGATCGCCGCGAGCACCGCCCCACGGAACATCGGATCGTCGGGGACGAGCCGGGTGTCGTCCGGCACGACCTTGCCCGACGCGTCGATGGTCAGGATCGCGGCGATGCGGGCGCTGATGTGGCCCTGTGCGGCTTCGAGTGGGTAACCGGTGATCACCGCGCCGCTCGGTATCGGCGGCCGGGCGGCACGGACCGGGAACCGCTGTGCGAGACGTCCAGCGGTCGCGGCGCTGACCCGCTCGGGATTGCCCAGCGGGCCGACAGCCACCGAACCGGTGAGATTCGGCGGCCCGCGACGAACGACCAGTGGCTGCGATGACACCGTGCCGCTGGACGCGCTCGCCTGCGGGGTGGCCTTGGTCGTCATTGCCTCCAGCGACAGCGGTTCCGGCGTCGGCAGGAATCTCGGCATTGCGAGCGGCGCGATGGGTTCCGGCGGCGGCTCGATGACGGACGCGACGTCTTCCTGAAGCTGAACCTGTAGCGGGCCGGGGAGACCGAGAAGATTCGGCGCGAGCGTCAAGGTCGGCCTGACGCTGGCGAGCGCAATGATCAACATTCCATGCACCGCGGCCGAGGCGGCGACCGAATAGCCGAACCGCTTTTCGGGCGCCGGCGTCCGCCAACGGGCCGGTGTATAAGACATCGCGAAGTTCATCGGGCGGGCGGGGACGGTTTGCCAAACGGCGCGGCCGCTCCGCTTGCGCGGAGCGGCCGCATTCAGCCGCGATGATGTGCGATGTCTACTGACCGAGCAAGCGCCACGACATGCGATGCTTCAGTGCGAACTCGATCTTCGGCTTGTAGTACGTGACCTTGCCGGTCGTTCCCGCGGTAATCGCGATCTGCAGATCGGGGAATCCGCTGCTGCTGCCGCTGCCGCTGTCGAACGCAACCAGCTCGATGCCGACGCCGCCCTCGTTCGCGAAGATGCTTTCGGTTGCCGCGCCCGTGACGGGGTCCAGCAGCAACGAATTACCCTGAGCGTATTGCCTCGCGTAGATGGTCGCCGGTTGGCCGGTGAGGCAGGGATCGGTCTGCGGCGACGTTCCGACGTAGGCCACCAGCGATAGCGCCGCCTGCACCGGAACGACAATGCGCTGCCCGACCGGCAGGTCGTCGAACCAGCCCTTGTCCGGCTTGCTGGCGAGGCCGGTAATGCCGTTGGCGGCAGTGATGGCAACCATGTCGGCGCGGTCCAGGGTCGCCGGCCACGGCTTGATCGGCAACCCTGCGGTGCCGTCGCGGATCGCGTAGAACGTCTGCACCTGGTCGGCGATGGAGGCCGTCGTCAGATCCGTGTCGTCCAGCAGGCGGCCCGTTCCGATGAACACCCAGCGGTCGATGAGATTGGCGATGTCGATTTCGATCTGCGGCGGTGTCGTCACGGCTTGCGGCGTGCCATCCGGCGCGGTCAGATTGGCGATCAGCTCGGCGCTGGCCCAGTTACCGTCGTTGGCGTCGGAGATGTCGAAGCGCCAGAAATTGCCGAGCATGTCGCCGCCATAGATCTGCTCGGCGATCTGGTTATGGACATCCTTCTCGTATGCGGCGATATGCGCGAGGCCCGACGGAGTAATCGCGCTGCCGGCGCTGGTCGACAGCGTCTTGAGCAGCGTCCCATCCTTGGCGTCGAGGAAGAACACCTTGCCCTTGCCGCTGGGGTTGTTGTAGCCCGCCGCGACGATCACCAGCCATTTGCCGCCGAACGCATGAGTCTTCGCGATGATGGGCCTTCCGTAACTGTAGCCCATGTCGGCATCGGTGAATTGCCACAGGACCTTCTGCGCCGCCGTCGTCTCGTCGGTGATGCTGGCCGGATCCGAAACGTCCAGCGCGTAGTAGGACTTGCCGCCCTTGCCCAGGCCGCCGACGAGGATCGTGTGCCAGTCGGACGCACCGCCGCCGAAGTTGACGTCGGTGATGCGCGGCGTCGAATCCACGTAGAAATGATGCTGGAACGGCGGCAGCGCACCATCCTGGTACGACAGGGCACCGAGACCGGTCTTGTCCGCCCGGAAGAGCTCGGACGGGATGAAGGCCCAGGCTTCGTCGCCGGTTGCATCGTCGAAGGCGTGCAGCATGCCATCGTTGGCGCCGACGTAGACGCGCGCAGGACGACCCGCGAACGTGGTCTTGAAAGCCGAATAGCCGGTATCGTTCGCATCGAGATACGGCGCCTGCGGCGGACCGACATAGAGCGCCTGCGAGTCGACGATGTCGCCCAGGGGCCCGCCGACGCGGACGCGGAACTGTCCGATCGAGGCGCCTTCATTGACCTGGCTGCCGCGCAGAAACTCGAGCACCCGCTTGGCCCGGGCGTTCTTCCCAGGCGAGAGCGAATCAAGCTCGTTCGGCCCGATGCTGCCGGAAAGGAACGGCACCGCATTGCCGCTTTCGTCGACGGTCACGATCCTGCGATTGGTGAACCACGGCGTGTCGCCGGGGTTGACCACCGCGAGTTGCGCCGTCAATTGTGCGGAGGCTTCCCATACGTTGGCCACCTCGGCGCCGGTCGCCGGGTCGATCTGCACCTTGGTCAGGCTGGCTCCCCAGCCCGGCTCGAACCGCACGCGATAGATGAAATTGTTCGCACCCGAGATATTGTCGTTCTGGAAGCCCACGCCGGAGCGAGCGCCGGCCTGGTTGATCACGTCCTGCAGGATCTGACCCATGCCGAGTTTGAGCTCGTCCGCCGATTGCGCGTTGACAAACCGCCCGCGGCCGTTGATCGCCCCGTGCCACAGATCGTCGACACCCGACTGGTCGGGCTTGAACACGGTCGGTTGCGGCTTGGGCCACAGCAGCGTGCCCGCAGTGAGCTGCGACTCGACCACCGACTGATTGCCCGAGGGCAGCATGCCCTGCGTACCGAGCGACATCGCGGCGAAGTTCAGGTGCGGCCACGGCGCCGGGTCCCTGTTGCTGGTGGCGACGTTCATCGGCATCGCCGGACGCAGGTCGGTCACCCAGTAGTTCATCGAGTAATCCGATGCGGCGTCGCTCGCGGTCGCATTCGGATCTTCCCGGAAGGGCGGCGGCCACGCCGCGCCGGGCGTCAGGCCGGTGATGACCACTGGAGTCGTTCCGTTCACCGGCAATTGTCCCATCGGGCCGGTACTTGGCACCGTATCGTCCTGGTCGGCCACGGTCGACGTGGGCAATCCGCCCTGGTTGGTAAACCCGTCGGTGAACAGCATGTGCCAGTTCTTCTGGCAGGACAGGATGATCGGATCGGTCGCACCCGACAACTCCGCGCTGCCGCCGGGTGAGAAGTATTGCCCGATGCGCGACATCGCATTCAGCGTCGGCGTTTCCAGGCCCAGCGGAATGTTGATGGCGAGCAGCTGCGCGTACCACGCGGCTTTCTGCGTCGCATCGAAGTCCTGGATGTCGACGAACGTCGCGGGGTCGAACTTGCCGGCCGCGTTGGTCTTGAGATTCGACAGCGTGTGCAAGCCGACGCGGAACGTGTCGTCGAGGTTGAAGGTGTTACCCAGCTTGCCGAGGAAGGTGAGCGCAGTGACCGTCTTGACCGCCGTGATGCGCGTGCGGTAGTAGGCGAACCAGTTGGCGTAGTTCGTCATTTCCTCGTCGAAGGTGCGCGTGATCGACTCGGGCCCGGATGCGTCGGTCCAGTCGTGCTGATAGGTCGCGGTCGCGCGCTTGGAGATGTCGAGGTCGACGCGCTGGAAGGCGGACGTCGTCATGTTATCGGTGCCGCCGGCGGAGCCGAACTGGTGGAAGCGCGGATAGATGTGCGAAGCGTCCTTGAACGATTGGCACACGCCAAGCGTCGCGTCACCATAGCCCAGCCACTTGTTGTTGGCGGTCGCTACCGACTTGTCGCACCACTCGACTTCGGTCTTCCAATAGTGCCGCGGCACGGCCGTGAAGTGCGGCGTGCTGACGCAGGCGTCGGCGCCGGTACCGTTGGTGATCGGCGTGATGTATTTGCCCGACGGGTAGTTGTACGGGCCCGCGCCGATCGGGTTGGCACCCGTGTACGCCATGTTGTTGTGCCGGCAGGTCACACCCTTGCTCGCCGTGTCGGCGTCGTTGCGCAAGGTCGCGGTGGCGACCCCGCCGACGCCGCCCGTGCTGCAGACGGCGGCGGTCGGCGGCAGCGGCCCGGGCTGGTCCGGACACTGGCCGTTGCCCGTGCACTGTGCATTGGTAATCGAGCACCGGCCGATCGCGGGGCACTCCGCCAGATCCGTTCCCGGGGTCGAGCAGGTCGCGTTGGTGATCGAGCAGTTGCCGGGCACGTTGGCGCACGGAACCTGCGAATTGCACGCCGCGTTGGTGTTGGCGCAGGTGCCCACCGACGAGCAATCGTTCGAGCTGCGACACGTCACCGACGCGTCTTTTTCGCAGGTGCCCAGTATTTCTGGGCAGGTGCCCGGATTGACCGTGCAGACCGCATTCGGCGGATTGTTGCAGGTACCGGTCGTCAGACACTGCGCGTTGGCGGCGGCCTGCGTGGCGCCGTTGCACGGCTGCTGCGACCATGGCTGACCGTTGGACTTCGAGCACGTGCCCGGGGTCGTCGGACATTGCGCCGCCGAACCACAGGCCGCGCCGCCGGATGCGCAAGTACCGCCGGTCACCGTCGGGCAGCTGGCGGCGCTGGTGCAGGCTTTCGCCGTGCACGATCCCACGACACCGCCGCAACCCGCGTCGTTCGAGCAGACGGTGGTGCCGTTGGTGCAGGTTTTCTGGTTGCATGCCCCGTTGATGGTCGTGCATTGCGCGACCGAGGTGCAGGCCTGCCCGGGCGGGTTGTTGCACGTCCCGCAATCCGCCGCGGAGATGCAGACGTTCCCGGTGTTGCTGCAGGCGAACTGCGGGCAATCGTTGTTGCTCGAGCAGGTCTGCGCCGGCTTGAGGCTGCAATGACCGCCCAGGATCGCGCAGTCGTTGGCCGACGTGCACAGGTTGCCGAGGCTGCTGCAATGGCCGATATCGACACAATCGGTCTGCGCCATGCAGGCCTTGCCGGAGACGCTGCAGGCGCCGGCTTGCGGCACGCAGTTGGCGTCCGACGTACAGCTCAGGCTGTTCTGGATGCTGCACTTGCCCGGGTCCGGCGTGCACACCGGCGGCGGGCAGGTGGTGATCGTCGAGCAGGTGTTTTCCGGGTCGGGCGGCAGGAGGTTGCAGCCCGGCGGGTCGTAGGTCACCGTGCAGGCCTGCACCGTGCAGGTCTGCGTGCCGGGCAGGTTACACACCTGCGCATTGGGGCCGCTGCAGGTCTGCGGCGAGGTGGGACAGGTCTGGAACGTGCCGTTGCAGGTCTCGGGCCGGGAATTGCCGCAGCTCCCGAGGGTGCAGGTGGCCACCGTGGCGCCGTTGCAGGCGCCGCCGCCCCCGGAACAGGCCGAGGCAGCGAAGCCGTTGCAGGTCCCGACGACGAGGTTATCGCACGATGGCGCACTGTAGTTGTTGCACTTGCCCGGCGCCTTGTTGCAGGTCTGGACGAAGGCGCTGCACACCTGGCTCTGGAGATTCGCGCAGGTCTGCCCGACGACCGGGCCGGTCGCCGGCCACGATGGGCTGGTGACATCGCACCAGAGTATGTTTTCATTTTCGTAGAAATACTTCTGGTCCTGCTGCGCAGCCGTCCAGTTGGCGCTGACCGCGGTGCCGGTGAGCGACCCGTTCAGCGTGACTTTCTGCGCCGCGTAGCTCACGGAGGTCGTCGTCCCCGCCGAGCCGCTGACAGTGAAGTTGGGCGGCGCCCAGGGATAGGTGTAGTCGAGGCCGTCGGCGGCCGCCACCGTACTGAAAGCGGCGCCCCCGCCGCCGTTCACCCGACACACGGTCGGGTCGCTCGCCGCGCCGACCGACCAGTCGGTATTGCACCATTGGCCGATGTGGATCGATGCGGTCAGATCGACGTAGACGACCGGCGACGCCCACGGGTCCGCAGGCACCTGGGTCCAGGTCGACGTGTGCGCGTCGTCCATCTGGTCGTAGCTCGTGCCGGTCGAGTCGACCGGCGGATCGTAGGTCAGCCGCGGGTTGTAATACATGTGATTCAACGCGCTGTTGTGCGCCGGCGCCGGCCACATCAGCCAGTATTCGAAGGGCTTGAGCGAGTTGGGCCAGCTCGGCTGGGGCCCCGCGGGATAGAGCGCGAGTCCTTCGGGCACGACACCGGCTGCCGTCGGATCGATGCCGGCCGAGCAGGTGGGCGGGGCACCGCCGTAACAGCCGGCGCCGGGACCCGCGGCGTCGAAGCCGGTGGCGTAACTCGAATAGGGCACGCCGAATTCGGAAAAGATGTAGCCGGGCGACGAATACTTGCCGCCGCCGACCAGGGTGAAATCGTTTGCCGCGCCGAGGCTGCCGCACTTGGTGCTGCCGGCGCCCAAGCCGTTCCGGCAGAACGGGCTGGTCACGACGTAGTCGGGCAGGAAGTCGAACAGCATCGACGTCGAATCGTCGACCGTCAGCACGATATTCGGCTTCGCCTGGTTCTTGACGTTCAGCGGTTCATCGGCGAGCGGCGTCAGGGCTGCGTACGCCGGCGTGGCCAGGGGGCCGAGGCCGATCAGCAGCGCGAGCAGCGCCGCGAGCCAGCGTCGGACGAGGGGAGGAACCGGTTGGTACAGCATGTTTTATTCTCCCTGTCCTGCTATTCATGCTCTCGGAGCATCGCCTGCAGGAACGACGTGGAATTCTGCGGTCCGTCGACGCGTATGGTCACGCGATAAAGCGGTGATGGAGGTATCGGGATCGATGCATCATGCACGGTCGTGCCCACGGACTGCAGTTGCGGCATGTCGCAAAATTCACGCGTCGCGATGCCGTTGGCAAGGCACATACGCTCGATGACGTAGCGGACCACTGTGCGATTCGCGACCGCGACGTTGGCATTGCCGTTGTCCAGCGCATCCAGCGTCTTGGCGAGCGCTGCGGCGTTGGTGCGGGTCTGCAGCAATGTCGGCACGCCGCGGGCGTCGTCGCTGTTCTGCCACGTTGCAAAGTAGTTTTCCGCGGGCAGGTCGGCGGTCGTATCGGCGATCGCGGGAATGCCGGTCGGCGCAGCGTCGGCGAATAGCGCTGCCGCGGCCTGCTCGACTGCCATGTTCGCCGGCAGGATCGACGACTGCCGGAACGCGAGATTGCCGATCAGGATATTGGTCGTGTCGACCGAGCGAATCAGCGCGATCGCGGCGAGGCTCATCGCAACCATGACGATCAGCGCAATGAACAGGACGACTCCGCGTTGCCGCGCGATTATCGATTGTCGACGAGACTTCATACTTTCTTGTTCCACACTTCGTTGCGCAGCGGGATCACCGTCTCGTAGACGCGATAGCGCCAGCCGTACGGTTGGCCCGCGACAGGTGCGATGCTGAACGTGACGGGGTAACAGGTACCCCCGTCTGCGCAATCGTTGAACACCGTCCGGCTGAAGCCGGGGTCGGGATTCAAGTCCTTGTCGTGTTGCTCGCTCTTTACGAGGATCGCGATGCGCGCAGCCTTGATCCGATTCAACTCGGTGTAAGGCTTTCCTGTCAGCATCGTTTTGGCGTCCCAGTCGCCATATGCGGTGCCCGCAAGCGCCGGGACCCAATGGTGGACCAGCCCATCGCCGACAGTATCGATGCCATATTGGAGCTTGATGTTGAGAACATTCGAAGCCAGCGGATTGACCGGTTGCGCGTTGTCCGGCGCGCCGGTGGCGGGATCGAGCAGCGACTTGCTGCGCAGGCTGCCACCGCTGACATCGTAGAGAACCTTTTGCACGAGGTTGGCTGGACCCAGATTTAATAGCTCGGATGAAAATGCGTCCATCGGCACAGGCGCCCCTGCGAGCGTGACCGCGAGGGTGGCTAATTTTTTGGGTGGCGAGTCAGGGTCGACAATCGTGCCCTGAACGGGGGCGGCAGTGATCACCGAGGTGTAACATTGATTCGCGGACGGGAAGGCAGCTGTGGGATTGGGTATCGCGACGACCATGTCGCCGACGCCGTTCGTAAACTGAAAGCCATTAGCGCTAACGACCAGGTAGCTCGCCGCATTAGCCGCCGCCGGCGCAGCGAAAAGCGCTGGCGAAACCAGGGTGCGCGCGACACTGTAGTAGATCACGAAGCTATCGGGGTTGTTGGCCCCACCGCCATCGCTGATCAACATCGGAATGGGAAGCTGTGAGCTGGCGATCTCGATGGGGGTCGGAGCCGCGCCGGCGACGGCTGTCGGAGCGCACGCGCCAAGATCGCGCGCCGCGACCGCGAGACCGTTGCCCGAGTTGGCTAGCTCGATACCCATCATGAATGACGACAACAAGCCGTTCTGCTGGGCATCGCCGGCCGCGGTGATGTTGCGCTTGATGCCCTCGGATGTGACGAAGACCTGATAGATCACCAGCACCGCGATCATGCCGATGACCACACCGACCATGATCTCGATGATGCTGAAGCCGCGTTCGCGGCGGCGAAGTCGAGTCGAGTCCATCGGAATGGTCCGCATGGTCAGTTCTTGCCGACGACGCCGGTCGTCGTGTAGTTGTGTACCGTGGGGTCGCCCGGCAATTGCCAGAACACCGTCACCTGCACGACATGGGCCTGAAGCGACGGCGGCTGCGGGGCCGGGGCGGCCGGATCGACCAGCACCGCCGGCAGGTTGGTGCTGGTAGCGACGACGACACCCGGAAGATTCGCCACATCGTTCGTGAATGCGACGTATCCAGCCCCCGTGCCGACGGTGCTGTCGTATTTCGACTGCAACACCGCAGGATCGTCGGTCCACATTTTCGAGATCAGCGAATTGGCCAGATAAGTCGCTTCGGCGCGGTATTCCGCATCGCCGGTGTGGCGCAGCGACTGCGCCTGCAGGCCGACGATGCCGAGGATGCCGAACGAGAAAATCAGCACACCGATCAATGCTTCCAGCAGGAAGCCGCCGCGCTGGGTTTGCCTGAAAGCGAGAGTCTTCATCTTCATCATGGGCAGCCTGCCGGGTCGGTGGACACCAACGCGGGGTCGCACAGCTTGGTCCCGCCGCTCCCACCCAGCGCGGTGATGGCAACGCGCAAGTCGTGCGGGCTCGAGACGTTGGTGTTGGTAATGTCGATCCGGGTCAGGGGTGCGGTGCCGTCGACGGTATTGGGGGTGACGATGCGGCCAAGGCCGTCGAACGTGACCGTACTCAGTCCGCCGAACCCAGTCACGGTGACGTTGGAGGCGCCCTGCTCGGCCAGAACCCAGGGGATGACCGCCCACGGATGCGCGGCATCCGAGCCGTCGTCGGGCGCGCCGTCGTCGGGGTTGGTGGCGTAGACCTTGTAGCCGACCGCGGGATCGAGCACGAACCAGGCCTGCGTATTGCGCCTGACCGCTTCGGCCTGGGTCGACCGAACGCCGTTGAGCAGCGCTTCGCCGGCATTGCGTATGCGCGAGTTGGCGATGAAATCGCTGTACATCGGCCCGGCGAGCATGATCAGGAACGCGAAGATCACCACCGCGATCATCAGCTCGATGAGCGAAAAGCCGCGCTCGCGGGGCCCAAAAAGGTGCGGGGTCAGTTGCAAGTGCCGTCCTTGCGCGTGATCCAGCAGTTTGGGGGGCTGGCCTTGCTCCAGTAGGTGCTGGTCGTCTTTTGCAGATTGGCCTCATTGACCGTATAGACGAAGCCGTTCATGCCCTCGGCCGCCACACCCGTGGCAGTCAAGGTGTATGCCGTCGCGGTCTCGGTCGGGCAGGTGAAGGTGAACGTCCTCACGTTCGCCTGCACTTTCGCCTTGATGCCGCCTGCGCCCGCGCAGCCGCCGACGTAGGTCCGATTGTCCAGAAAATACTGCTCCATGCGCGCGCGAAAGTCCGACAGGCCCCGCGTGGCTTCGATGATCTTGCTGCGCCGAACATAGTCGGCATACGATGGCAGCGCGATCGCCGCCAGGATGCCGACGATGACGACCACGACCATTAATTCGATCAACGTGAACCCGCGCGCGGGCGGCGCCAGCGGACCCAATCGCAGCCGGATTTCGGCCTCTCTCATGAAGACCTCCCTGTTCGGTTGCTGCGGATAGTATGTCGCCGTCCAGAGACAGGCAACGCGGTCCGATGTGAGGTATTGCCAACGGAACAAACGGTTGCGTGCGTGTAACCCCGCCTGAAATGCCGGCACAGGATGTCGTCGACAACCCCGGTCGGACGCGAGGGCGGGCTAGGGACAGCGCTGTTCGGTCGCCTGGACGCGGGCACGGCCGCTGTTGGCGAGGACGACCTGTAGCGCATTCTGGCCGGGCTTGCAGACGACGAACGTTCCCATCTGCAACGCGCCGGAGAGCATCCTCGCGTGACCCAGGCTGGTGTAGGACACATAGTCGGCAACCGGCCGGTTACCGCTCACGGTGATGCCGTTACCGGGCGGTCCTTCGGCATGAATGATGGTCTCGCCCGCGCTGACTTCGCCGTCGCCATTTTCGTCGATGTACAGGATCCAGCCCTGTTCCCAGCCGCTGGCGTCGTCGGCGCACTGCTGGCCATCGTGCGTCCGACACAGATTGACCCGGGAGCCGCTCTTGATCGCTGCGCTTCTCGCCTGGTTGAGCGTGCCGGCCAGGAAGTGCGCGTGAATCGCGAGCTGCTGTGCCGCGATCCAGTCGCGGTACGACGGCCCGGCGGCCAGGACGAGCAGCCCGAGGATGGCAAACGCCAGCAGCAGCTCGATCAGCGAAAAACCGTCTGAGCATCGGTCCGCCCATGCATCGGCGCGCCCTGTCCGCATCGCGTCTCCTTTTCGACCGGCGCGGCCGATCCTCCGCCGCGCGCGTCCCGAAAATCGTAGTCGGCGGAGCGCGAGACAGACTGCATCGAATTGCCTAAGCCATTGGTTGGACGGACCAAACCTCGACGAGACGATCCCTTGGGAAAGCTCCCGCCCGCTGGCGCCCGGGACGCGCCCAAGCGATAATCAAAACCGGTGCGCGAGCGGGTCTTAGCACCGCTCACGGGAGGTTCAGATCAACGCCCCAGAACGCCTTCGTCCGTCCCGTCAAGCCAAGCCTGTGTTCGTCTGGGAAGACCCGCTGCTGCTCGGCGAGCAGCTCTCGGAGGACGAGCGCATGGTTCGCGACGCCGCGAGCGCGTATGCGCAGGACAAGCTGATGCCCCGCGTCACCGACGCTTTCCGCAACGAGCGATCGGACCCGTCCGTGTTCCGCGAAATGGGCGAGCTGGGTTTGCTCGGTGCGACCTTGCCCGCCGAGTTCGGCGGTGCCGGCATGAATTACGTCTGTTACGGCCTGATCGCGCGCGAGATCGAGCGAGTGGACTCGGGCTACCGCTCGATGATGAGCGTGCAGAGCTCGCTGGTGATGTATCCGATACACGCCTATGGCTCGGATCCGCAGCGTCAGAAATACCTGCCCAGGCTTGCGACCGGAGAGTGGATCGGCTGCTTCGGCCTGACCGAGCCGAATCACGGCTCGGACCCGGGCTCGATGGTGGCGCGAGCCCGGGCCGCGCCGGGTGGTTACAAGCTGTCGGGCGCCAAGACCTGGATTTCCAATTCCCCGATCGCCGACGTTTTCGTCGTATGGGCCAAGACCGACGACGGCGTCATTCGCGGCTTTATTCTCGAAAAAGGCATGACGGGCCTCAGCGCGCCGAAGATCGAGGGCAAGTTCAGTCTGCGGACCTCGGTCACCGGCGAGATCGTCATGGACGAGGTATTCGTTCCCGAAGTGCAGCGCCTTCCCGGCGTCGAAGGCCTCGCCGGGCCGTTCGGCTGTCTGAACAACGCGCGCTACGGCATCGCCTGGGGCGCGCTGGGCGCCGCGGAATTCTGCTGGCACGCGGCGCGGCAATACACGATGGACCGCTCCCAGTTCGGGCGGCCGCTGGCGGCGAACCAGCTGATCCAGAAAAAGCTGGCCGACATGCAGACCGAAATCACGCTCGGCTTGCAGGGGTGCCTGCGGCTCGGTCGCCTGAAGGACGAGGGCAAGGCCGCACCGGAAATCACCTCGATCATGAAGCGCAATTCCTGCGGCAAGGCACTGGAGATCGCACGGATGGCGCGCGACATGCACGGTGGCAATGGCATCGTCGACGAGTTCCATGTCATCCGCCACCTGCTGAACCTCGAGACGGTCAATACCTACGAGGGGACGCACGACGTGCACGCGCTGATCCTCGGCCGTGCACAGACCGGCATTTCGGCGTTCAGCTGATCAAACCCTGGCTCCGGCGCCTCGCGTGAAGCTGTATAACTATTTCCGCTCGTCCGCGGCGTATCGGGTGCGCATCGCGCTGCACATGAAGGG
Source organism: Casimicrobiaceae bacterium (assembly GCA_036493675.1). GTDB lineage: Bacteria > Pseudomonadota > Gammaproteobacteria > Burkholderiales > Casimicrobiaceae > PALSA-1003. The sequence goes on along the minus strand of DASXPJ010000032.1, from coordinate 96,456 downwards.
ACTGCCCTTTGACTATGCCCCCGTCCACCTGGTCAAGGGCGAGCAGCATGCAGACGCCTATCGCGCGCTCAATCGGCAGGAGCTCGTGCCGACGCTGGTCGACGGCTCGACCGTGGTCACCCAGTCGTTGGCGATCATCGAATATCTGGACGAGCGGCATCCGTCGCCGCCGCTGCTGCCGTCGACATCCGCCGCGCGAGCGCGCGTGCGCGCCATTGCGCTGGCAATCGCCTGCGACATCCATCCGCTGAACAACCTGCGGGTGCTGCGTTATCTGACCCGCACTCTGAACGTCGGCGAGGAGGTCAAGGACGCGTGGTACCGGCACTGGATCGAAACCGGCCTGACCGCACTCGAGACGCAGCTCGCCTCGGACGCTGCGACGGGAACGTTCTGTCACGGCGATGCGCCGGGATTGGCCGACATCTTTCTCGTTCCGCAGCTCGCCAATGCGAGGCGCTCGAACATCGGGCTCGACCCCTACCCGACGCTCGCGCGCATCGATGACGCTTGTCGCGCGCTGGATGCCTTCGCCCGTGCGGCACCTGACCGCCAGCCGGACGCGGCATGAACGCGGCCGCTGCCGCCACGATTACCAATTATTTGCGCAGGTGACTCCAGGATGAAATATCCATTCCCCGCCTGGGACACGCCTTCGGTGCCGATAGCCGCAACCGATCTCGCGTTTCCGGTCCGCCATATCTATTGCGTCGGCCGCAACTACGCGGAGCACGCCAAGGAGATGGGCGGCGATGCCGCGAAGGAGCCGCCGTTCTTTTTCACCAAGCCGGCCGACGCGATCGTACCCGTGGTGCCGCCGGCGGTGGCGGACGTGCACTATCCGCTGGCGACTAAGAATTACCATCACGAGATCGAGCTGGTCGTCGCCATCGGGGCGCGCGGCGCCGGCATCGCTCCGGAGCGGGCCGAGGCGCTCATCTACGGTTACGCCGTGGGCCTCGACATGACGCGCCGCGACTTGCAGAACGCGATGCGCGAAATCAAACGCCCCTGGGACATCGGGAAATCGTTTGCGCAGGCCGCGCCGATCGGTCCGATCCACCGCGTCGCCGAAGTGGGACATCCGAAGCGCGGCCGTATCGCGCTCGAAGTCAACGGTGCGATACGGCAGCAGGGGGACCTCGCCGACATGATATGGGACGTTCCGCACATACTGCAGTTCCTGGCCCAGTATTACGAGCTGCTCCCGGGCGATTTGGTTTTCACCGGCACCCCGGCAGGCGTCGGCGCCGTCGTGGCCGGCGATGTGCTGACAGGCAGGATCGAAAGTCTTGGCGAGCTCCGCGTTCGCATCGTCGGTCCGCCGGCAGCCTGACCATGCTGCAGGCCGACTTCGTCGAGCGCGAATACAATTTGCGGACAGCCTTTCCCGACCATCCGCAATGGTTCGCGCGGTGGTCGGCGGAAAGTGCGCTGGCGCGGTCGCGCCTCGACTCGCACCTCGGCCTGCGTTACGGCAGCGGGCCCAAGCAGACCCTCGACCTCTTCCCGGCGGCCTCGCCACGGGGCGCGCTGCTGTTCATCCACGGCGGCTATTGGCGCGCGCTCGACAAGGACGATCATTCCTTTGTTGCGCCGGTGTTCGTCGCCGAGGGGATCGGCGTCGCCGTGATCAACTACGATCTGTGCCCCGACGTCAGCATCGCGCATATCGTCGAGCAATGCCGGCAGGCGGTGGCGTGGCTGTGGCGAGAAGGCAAGAGCCACGGCGTGCCGGTCGATCGGCTGTTCGTCGCCGGCCATTCCGCCGGCGGCCACCTGGCCGCAATGCTCTATGCGACCGACTGGTCACGCTATAGCGTGCCGGTCGATGCGATAGGTGGCGGCATGTCGGTCAGCGGCGTTTTCGACCTCGAGCCGCTGCTGCAAGTCTCGTTCAACAACGATCTCAAGCTGGACCGCGGCAAGGCGCGAGCGATGAGCCCGATTCATTGCGTGCCCAGGGTGCGCGCGCCGCTGCTGCTGGCGGTGGGTAGCGGCGAAACCAGCGAGTTCAGCAGGCAATCGTGGCTGCTGTGGGAGCGCTGGCCGGAATGCCGCCCGCCCGGCACGCGGAGCCCGCTGTCGATCGGCGGCCGACATCATTTCAGCGTCTTGTCCGAGCTTGGCGACAGGAAAAGCGAGTTGGCGATCGCGACGCTCGCGATCGTTCACGGCTGAAGGCGCGACCGCCACGCACGGGCTGCGGCGACGGGCCGGCCAAGTATAATGAAGGCCCTCGTCACGACGGCACATCCCACGTGAAGCCCCCTCGCCTGCACGCGATCGACCAGCCCACCGCGGCCGCGTCAACGGAGGCGCGCGCGATCAGCCCGATTCCCGAGATCATCGCCGAGATCAAGGCAGGCCGCATGGTGATCCTGGTCGACGAGGAGGATCGCGAAAACGAAGGCGATCTGGTGGTGGCGGCGGACGTCGTGACGGCGGACATCGTCAATTTCATGGCGCGGTTCGGCCGCGGTCTGGTGTGCATGGCGGTCACCGAGCAGCGTGCGCGTCAGCTCGATCTCGCGCCGATGACGCCGGTCAACCGTTCGGTGCACGGCACCAATTTCACCGTCTCGATCGAGGCTGCGAGCGGAGTAAGCACCGGAATCTCCGCCGCAGATCGCGCGCACACGATCCGCGTCGCCTGCGCGCCGAACGCGCGTCCGGCCGACATCGTGCAACCGGGCCACGTGTTTCCGCTGGTGGCCCACCCCGGCGGCGTGCTCGCGCGCGCGGGGCACACCGAGGCCTGCTGCGACCTGGCGGGGCTCGCCGGCTTTTCGCCGGCCGCCGTGCTGTGCGAGATCATGAAGGACGACGGGACGATGGCCAGGCTGCCGGATCTCATCGAATTCGCGCGCCTGCATACGATGAAGATCGGCTCGATCACCGATTTGATCCACTATCGCAGCCGGACCGAGCGCCTGGTCGAAAGGGTCGGCGAGCGGCCGATACGTACCGCGGCGGGCGAATTCCGGCTGGTTACCTTTCGCGACAAGCTCGCCGACTCGACGCATCTCGCGCTGGTCCGCGGCGAAATCGCGCCCGATCTCGAAACGGTCGTGCGCGTGCACGAGCCGGTGTCGGTGGTCGACCTGCTCGATTACGGCAGCCGCGTGCATTCCTGGACGATACCCGCGGCGCTGGCGAGGCTTGCGCGCGCGGAGCGCGGCGTTCTCGTGCTGCTGCATCGACCCGAGTCGGCGCAGGAGCTGCGCGAACGGGCGCTGGCCGACCCGCCGCGAGTCGAAAGCAAGATGGATCTGCGGAACTACGGCATCGGCGCTCAGATTCTGCGCGACTTGAACGTGGGCAAGATGCGTCTGCTCGCGCGCCCGCGCAAGATGCCCAGCATGGCCGGATTCGATCTCGCCGTCACCGGCTACGAGGAGTTTCCGCCTCGCGCTGCAACGCCTTGACGCTGCGTCGCCTCGCGCGCTGGCACCCCATTTGACTTCCATGCCGATCCGTCGAATCGTCCCGAATACCCGCGGCGGCCATCTGCGCGTCGGCATCGTGCTGTCGCGGTTCAACGCGGCGATCGGCGAGGCATTGCTGGTCGGCGCGCAGCGCGCCTTGGCCGAGTCGGGGGTCGCCGAATCGGCGGTCACGATCGCGACGGTACCCGGCGCGCTCGAAGCTCCGCTGGCGCTGCAGCGGATGGCGCAAACGGGGGACTACGATGCTCTGGTCGCTCTCGGCGCGGTCATTCGCGGCGAAACCTACCATTTCGAGATCGTCGCCAACGAATCCGCATCGGGACTCGCCAGCGTCCAGCTCGAATTCGGCATCCCCATCGGCAACGGGATTCTGACGTCCGATACGGAGACGCAGGCTGCGGCGCGCGCCGACGGCAAGGGACACGATGCCACGCTCGCCGCGCTGGAGATGGCGAATCTCCTCGACGCGATCGATGAGCAGTAGTCCGCGCCGTCGGGCGCGCGAATTTGCGCTGCAGGGTCTGTACCAATGGCTGCTGTCGGGGAACGATCCGGCGGCGATCCGCGGTCAACTCGCCGAGAGCGCAGGATTCGCCCGCTGCGACGGCAAGCTGTTCGACCGGCTGTGGCGGGGCGTCACCGGCGACTACGACGCTCTGCAGAGCGCGTACGCCCCGTATCTCGACCGCAAGCCGGGCGAAGTCTCGCCGATCGAAAAAAGCATTCTCACCATCGGCGCCTGGGAACTGTTGCATGCACCCGACGTGCCGTTTCGCGTCGCGATCAACGAGGCGGTCGAGCTGGCGAAGGCCTACGGCGGCACGGACGGGCACAAGTACGTCAACGGCGTGCTCGACAAGCTGGCGGCGACTGCGCGCGCGGCGGAAGCCGGTTGACCGAATTCGAGCTCATCGAGCGGTACTTCCGGCGCCCGGCGCGCAACGCCGTGCTCGGCGTCGGCGACGATGCGGCGCTGATCGCGCCATCGCCCGGTTTCGAAATCGCCGCGTCGGTCGACATGCTCGTCGAAGGCCGTCATTTTTTCCCCGGCGCGGAAGCCGAAGCGCTCGGCCACAAGACGCTGGCGGTCAACTTGTCGGATCTGGCGGCGATGGGGGCGGCTCCGCGCTGGGTGCTGCTGGCTTGTGCGCTGCCCTCGGTCGACGAAGCCTGGCTATCGGCGTTCGCGCGCGGGTTTTTCGCGCTGGCGGACGAACATGCCGTCGATCTCGTCGGCGGGGACACGACGCGCGGTCCGCGCGATCTTTGCGTCACGGTGCTCGGTGAAGTGCCGGCCGGGAAAGCGTTGCGTCGCAGCGGAGCGAGCGGCGGCGATTCGATCTGGGTCTCCGGCAAGCTCGGCGATGCGGCGCTTGCGATCGCGCACCAGCTGGGCAGGATCCGGCTCGAAGGCGCCGATCTTGCAGCCTGCGAGAAAGCGCTGGCGCGTCCTGACCCGCGCGTTACGCTGGGCCTGGCGCTGCGCGGCATCGCCAGCGCCGCGATCGATGTGTCCGACGGCCTGGTCGGCGATCTAGGGCACGTACTCGACGCGTCCCGGATCGGCGCCACGATCGATCTCGACGCACTGCCACGTTCGAGCGCTCTCGAGCGGCAGCTCGGCGGCGCGGATCGCGAGATCGCTCTGCAATGCCTGCTGGCCGGCGGCGACGACTACGAGCTTTGCTTCACCGCGCCTCGGGCGCGCGATGGCCGTATCACGGCGCTCGGCAACAAGCTCGGCCTGCCGCTGACGCGGATCGGCATCGCAACGGCGCAACATGCAGGGCTGGAGGTCCGCGATGCGGGCGGCAGCGCGATCGAGTCGCTGCCCCTCGCGTTCGACCATTTCGCTCGCTGACCGACGGCGATGAAACAATCGCCGACGCTTCGTTTTATGCTCGCGCATCCGGCGCACGTCGTGGCGCTGGGGTTCGGCACGGGGCTCTCGCCGATCGCTCCCGGCACGGTGGGCACGCTGCTCGCGCTGCCGCTCGACGCGCTGCTGCGGGCTACCGTCAACGACGTCGGTTATGCGCTGGTCGTCGTCGTCGCCTTCGTCGCCGGCGTCTGGGCTGCCGATCGCACCGGCCGCGACCTCGGCGTGTCCGATCACGGTGCGATCGTCTGGGATGAGGTCGTCGCCTTCCTGGCCATTCTTTTTTTCATCGGCGCCGATCCGGTGCAGCAGGCCTTTGCGTTCCTGCTCTTCCGCCTGTTCGACATCGTCAAGCCGCCACCCGCCGCGATGATCGACCGCGAATGGCACCACGGCTTCGGAGTGATGGCCGACGACCTGGTCGCCGCTGCATATACGCTGCTGGTGTTGGCGCTGTGGCAACGGATGTTCGGATGAGTCGACGCAATGCCTCCGTGGGACACGCACAGGCGCGCCGCCTCGAGGAAATGGCGCTCAATGCCTCGGGCGCATTCCGGGCGTTGCTCTACGACGGTTGGCTGCTCGGATTCGAGCCCGGTCCGACCAAGCGACTGCGCTGCGTCAACCCCACGCATCGCTCGACCTTGCCGCTGGAACAGAAGCTCGACTACTGCATCGACTTCTATCGCGCAGCCGGGTTGCCGGCGATCTTTCGCATGCTCCCATTTGCCCGCCCCGCGGTCCTCGACAGCTATCTGGCCGGGCTGGGCTGGACGGAATTCGAGCGCACATTGGTCATGCGGGCGGATCTGGCCGAGGCGAACGGAACGGCTGCGCACGCCGAAACGGTGGAGCTCGTCGCGGTGACGGCCTGGGTCGAGGCGGCGCGATCGCTCCTCGGCGTGACCAGCGAGTCGCTGCCGCGGTTGCTCGAGCGCGCGGCAAGCTATCCGCTGCCGCAGACGGGCGCATTGATCCGCCGCGACGGAGCGGTCGTCGCATGCGGGCTCGCGAAGATCGAAGAAGACCATGTCGGACTGTTCGCCCTGCATACGGCCCCCGCGCTGCGCGGCCGGGGCCTCGGCCGCGCGGTCGTGGCCGCGTTGCTCGGCAATGCACGCGAGCGGGGAAAACGCATCGCCTATCTGCAGGTCACCGCGCATAACGCGCCGGCGGTCGCGCTGTACCGGCGCTTCGGCTTCGCGAGCGTCTATGATTACTGGTACCGCGCCCGACCCGACGAGCAACATTGAGCACGCCACCTACGAGCGATGAGCTGTATGCCCTGGCCGCGCGCCTGGGCGAGCTCGCGCTCGCCCGGCGGGTGATGCTCGCCACCGCGGAATCGTGCACCGGCGGGCTCGTCGCGGGCGCGATCACGGACATCGCCGGCAGCTCGGACTGGTTCGAGCAGGGCTTTGTCACCTACTCGAACCGTGCCAAGATCGAGCAACTCGGCGTCGATCCGGCGATCATTGCCAGACACGGGGCAGTCAGCGAGCAAACGGTTCTGGCGATGGCCCAAGGCGCGAAGACCGCAAGCGGCGCGCAGTGGACGGTCGCCGTTACCGGGATCGCCGGCCCGGCCGGGGGCAGCCCCGGCAAGCCGGTAGGTACGGTGTGGTTCGCCTGGGCCGGGCCGGAGGGCGCCCAGGCGCTGCACCGCCGATTCGACGGGGACCGGGCGGGGGTGCGCAGGGCCGCGGTCGCTTCGGCGTTGCAAGGGCTGGTCGACCGGCTGACTTAGGCCGTCAGGGACCCTTTATCGAACGATCGTTCTATGCCATAATGGTCTCATTCGCCCGCACGAGGCGGGCCGCCACCGAAGAGACCGCGATGAGCAACGTAAGCCTGATCAAATCCAACGGAATGAACGCGATGGACGACAACAAGAGCAAGGCGCTCGCCGCCGCGCTGGCCCAGATCGAGAAGCAGTTCGGCAAGGGCTCGATCATGAAAATGGGCGAGGCCCAGGTGCAGAGCGACCTGTCGGTCGTATCGACCGGGTCGCTGGGACTCGACATCGCGCTCGGTGTCGGAGGACTGCCTCGCGGTCGGGTGGTCGAGATCTACGGGCCCGAATCGTCCGGCAAGACGACCTTGTGCCTGCAGGTCGTCGCCCAGGTGCAAAAGGCCGGCGGCACCGCCGCCTACATCGACGCGGAAAACGCGCTCGACCCGGTCTACGCGGGCAAGCTGGGCGTCAACGTCGGTGACATGCTCATCTCGCAGCCCGACACCGGCGAGCAGGGTCTCGAGATCGCGGACATGCTGGTGCGCTCGGGCGGTGTCGACATCATCGTCATCGACTCGGTCGCGGCGCTGGTGCCCAAAGCCGAGATCGAGGGTGAAATGGGCGATCAGCTCCCCGGGCTGCAGGCGCGGCTGATGAGCCAGGCGCTGCGCAAGCTCGCCGGCAACATCAAGCGCGCCAACACGCTGGTCATTTTCATCAATCAGATCCGCATGAAGATCGGCGTCATGTTCGGCAATCCGGAAACGACCACCGGTGGCAACGCCCTCAAGTTCTATGCATCGGTCCGGCTGGACATCCGCCGCATCGGCTCGATCAAGCGCGGCGAGGAAGTCGTCGGCAACGAGACGCGGGTCAAGGTGGTCAAGAACAAGATCGCGCCGCCGTTTCGCGAAGCCCTGTTCGACATCCTGTATGGCGAGGGCATTTCGCGCGAGGGCGAGATCATCGAGCTGGGCGTCGCCCACAACATTATCGAGAAATCCGGCGCGTGGTATGCCTACGGCGGTGACAAGATCGGTCAGGGCAAGGACAACACGCGCGACTGGCTCAGGGAGCACCAGGACGTGGCGGCCGAGATCGAGGCGAAAATCCGCGCCGCCGTCGGGGTGCCGGTCGCCAATTCGCCGCGGACTCCGCTCGCGGCGGACGCTTAGCCCGAAGCATCGTTGACGGCGGGCAGGCCGGTCTCGCTCAAGGCGCAGGCGGTCCGCCTGCTGGCGCGGCGCGAATACGCGCGCTCCGATCTCGAGCAGCGTCTGCTCGCCAAGGGAGCGCCGCGCGCCGACGTCGCCGCCGTCCTCGATGAACTTGTCGCACGGGGACTGCTGTCGAACGAGCGTTACGCCCGCGCGCTCGTTGCGCAAAAGTCGGGACGATACAGCCGCCGCAGCATCGGAGGCGAGCTCAAGCGCCACGGCGTAGATGCGGAGGCGATCGGCGCCGCGCTCAGCGACGCCGGCGTCGACGACGATACCGCGCTCATCGCGCTGTGGCAGCGCCGCTTCGGGGTCGCGCCCTCGAACGATCGGGAAAAGGCGCGGCAGGTCCGCTTCCTGCAGGCGCGCGGGTTCGATCTCTCGGCCATCCTCAAGATGCTGCGCACGCGGTCATCCTGACGCCGCATTCGATAGTTAAGTTGTGCTAACATATTGAATTTTCAGCGCGTCGCGCACGGCGCGTTTCCCGACTGTGCAGCGCCTTGCGCCCTTGTTGTAATGAAAGCCAACGACATCCGCCGCCGGTTTCTCGACTACTTCGCCGCGAACGGACACACGATCGTTCCGTCGGCATCGCTCGTACCCGCCAACGATCCGACCCTGCTGTTCACCAACAGCGGCATGGTCCAGTTCAAGGATGTGTTTCTCGGCACCGAACAGCGGAGCTATGTGCGCGCCGCGGACGTCCAGCGCTGCCTGCGTGCCGGCGGGAAGCACAACGATCTCGAAAACGTCGGGTACACCGCGCGCCACCACACGTTTTTCGAGATGCTGGGCAACTGGTCGTTCGGCGATTACTTCAAGCGCGACGCGATCAAGTTTGCGTGGGAGTTACTGACCAGGGAATACGGGCTGCCGCCGGACAAGCTCTGGGTGACTGTCTACCAGACCGACGACGAGGCGTACGAGGTCTGGGCCGACCAGATCGGCGTGCCGCGCGAGCGCATCGTGCGGATCGGCGACAACAGAGGCGCGCCCTATGCGTCGGACAATTTCTGGCAGATGGCCGACACGGGCCCTTGCGGTCCGTGCAGCGAGATTTTCTACGATCACGGTCCGGACGTCGCCGGCGGCCCGCCGGGCTCGGCAGAGGCCGAGGGCGACCGCTATATCGAGATCTGGAATCTGGTGTTCATGCAGTTCGACCGCGACGCGGCGGGCAAGCTCACGCCGCTGCCGAGGCCCTGCGTCGATACCGGCATGGGGCTCGAACGTTTGGCCGCGGTACTGCAGCATGTGCACAGCAACTACGAGATCGACCTTTTCCGCGACCTGATCGCCGCTGCGGCGGCGGTGACCGGCGCGACGGATCTCAAGTCGCCGTCGCTCAATGTGATCGCCGATCACATCCGCGCCTGCGCTTTCCTGATCGTCGACGGTGTCATTCCGGGGAACGAAGGCCGCGGTTACGTGCTTCGCCGGATCATTCGGCGCGCCATCCGCCACGGCTACCAGCTGGGGCAGCACAAGCCGTTTTTCCACAAGCTGGTGGCGGAGCTTTCGCGTCTGATGGGCGATGCCTATCCCGAGCTGCCGCAGAAGGAGCGATTTGTCGCACAGGTGCTGCAGGCTGAGGAAGAGCGCTTTGCCGAGACGCTCGAGCACGGTATGAAGATTCTCGATGCCGCGCTTGCCGAGGCGAAGAAGTCGGGATCGAAAATCCTGCCCGGCGAGACCGCGTTCACGCTCTACGACACCTACGGCTTTCCGCTCGACCTGACCGCCGACGTCTGTCGCGAACGCGGCGTGGCGGTCGACCACGCCGGATTCGACGCGGCGATGGACAAGCAGCGGGGCCGCGCGCGCGCCGCGTCCAGCTTCAAGGCGGCCGGCGGCTTGAGCTATTCCGGCGCCAAGACGGTCTTCGATGGCTATGACACGCTGGCCGAGGAAAGCCGGATCGTCGCGCTCTACCGGGACGGCATGGCGGTCGATTCGCTCACCAGCGGACAGGAGGGCGTGGTCGTCCTCAACCGCACGCCGTTCTACGCCGAATCCGGAGGCCAGGTCGGCGACCGCGGCGAGCTATCCCGCACCGGCGCGTGCCTGACGCTCTTCTCGGTGCATGACACACAAAAGATCCAACCGGATGTATTCGGCCATCACGGCGAGGTCAGGAACGGCGAGCTCAGGATCGGCGATACCCTGCTCGCGTCGGTCGACGCCAACGCGCGGGCACGGTCGGCGTGGAACCATTCGGCGACCCACCTGATGCACGCCGCGCTGCGCAAAGTCCTCGGCCAGCACGTTCAGCAAAAGGGCTCGCTGGTTGACCCGGATCGCACGCGCTTCGACTTTTCGCATCCGCAACCGATGAGCGAAATGGAAATCCGCACCGTCGAGTCGCTGGTCAATCGCGCGATCCGCGCCAATTACCCGGTCGAGGCGCGTCTGATGAAATACGACGAGGCGATCCGCTCCGGTGCGATGGCGCTGTTCGGCGAGAAATACGGCGACGAAGTACGCGTGCTCAGCATGGGCGACTTCTCGACCGAGCTTTGCGGCGGCACGCACGTCGCGCGCACCGGCGACATCGGCTTTTTCAAGATCGTTTCGGAATCCGGCGTCGCCGCGGGCATACGCCGCGTCGAGGCGGTGACGGCCGAAGGCGCACTGGCGTATACCCACGAGATCGAGGGAAAATTGAACGAGGCCGCGCGCGCGCTCAAGGCGTCGCCGATGGATGTCGCTGCCAAGATCCAGCAGATGCAGGACAACGTGCGGGCGATGGAAAAGGAGCTGGCGCGGGTCAAGGGCAAGCTCGCCTCCAGCCAGGGCGGCGATCTGTCGGCGCAGGCGGTCGAGGTCAACGGGCACGGCGGCCCGATCCGCGTACTCGCCGCGACCATCGACGGTGCCGATGCCAAGGTCTTGCGCGAAACGCTCGATCAGCTCAAAGGACGGTTCAAGTCGGCCGCGATCGTGCTCGGCTCCACCGAAGGCGGCAAGGTCACGCTGATCGCCGGGGTCACATCCGACTTGACCGCGAAGATCAAGGCGGGCGACCTGGTCAATCATGTCGCGACCCAGGTGGGAGGCAAGGGCGGCGGCCGTCCCGACATGGCGCAAGCCGGCGGCACCGACGCCGCGGCGCTGCCTGCCGCGCTGGCGAGCGTCCGAGGCTGGGTCGAACAGCGACTGTAGGCTACGCATCGTCGCGTCACCCGAGGGAAAACATCCATGGCCTTGCGCGCCGGCATCACTCTCGAGCATCTCGCGCATCGCGGCGACGGCTTTCTTCCAGGCTTGATCGGTGTGCGCTTCACTGCCCTCAGCGAATCGCAGGTCGAGGCCGAGCTCGACATCCGCGCCGAGCTGCTGGCGCCGAACGGCTACCTGCATGCGGCCACGGTCATCGCGCTGGCCGATACGGCGTGCGGCTACGGCTGCCTCGCGCATCTGCCGATGGGCGCGGACAACTTCACGACGGTCGAGCTCAAGAGCAATTTTCTGGGCACCGTGCGCGACGGCACGATCGGCTGCGTCGCCACGCCGGTTCACCTGGGCAATGCGACCCAGGTCTGGGACGCCACGGTCAGCGACCGTGCCAGCGGAAAGAAAATCGCGCTCTTCCGATGTACGCAAATGGTGCTGTGGCCGCGCGGCAAGTGACCCGGCAACGCCAAAACTGCCGCTCCACGTTAGCCGCGCCGCCGGGGCCAACCGTTCATTCTTCGGTAGACGCCTCACATCGGGCGGCCGTGCCGATACGGGGCGTGCACCCTATGATGGCGGCCAATCTTCGGGCAGGCGCTGCAAGCTCGCCCGAATCGTCGATAACTCTAGGAAGGTAGGCAGAGCAATGATCACCAGAAACTGGCGCACGATCGCCGCGCTCGCGCTGAGCGCCGTCGTTCTGGCGGCGGCGATGCCGGCGCGCGCCGACGGGATAACCAGCGAGCAGGCACAGCAGATACTCGACGAGCTCAAGGCGATCCGCAAGGCGCTCGAGCAGGGTGGGCAGGGCGGGGGCCAAGCCGCGCCGGCGCCGGACGACAAGGTCAGCATGGCCTTCCCTTCAGGCGGCTTCAGCGAGGGCAAGAAGGACGCGCCGCTGGTTCTGGTCGAATACACCGACTACCAGTGTCCGTTCTGCCAGCAATTCCACAACAGCGCCTATACGCAGATCAAGGCCAATTACATTGATACGGGCAAGGTTCTGTTCGTGAGCCGCGATTTCCCGCTCGACTTCCATGAGAATGCGCGGCGCGGCGCCAATGCGGCCCGGTGCGCGGGCGAACAGGGCAAATACTGGGAACTGCGGCATGCGATGATCGTCAATGCGAGCCAGTTGCAGCAGGACAAGATCGCAAGCTATGCGGCTAACGTGAAAATCGACGTCGCCAAGCTTCAGTCCTGCATTGCCGCGGACAAGTACAAGTCCGCGATCGACAAGGACATCGCCGAAGGCATGGCCGCCGGCGTCAACGGCACGCCGTCGTTCGTCCTCGGCCGGATGGTCGACGGCAAGCTGACCGGCGTGCGGCTGGTTGGCGCGATGCCTTACGAGCAATTCGACACCAAGATCCAGGCAATGCTGAGCGAGGCGGCGGCCAAGAACTGATCGCCGTATCCTCAAGTCCACTTCGGCCGGCCCGGGCAGACTAGCCCGCGCCGGCCGAAGTTTTTGGCGCGACGAAAAGCCCGGCACGCACGCGCGCAGCCCGTGTCGGCGATAATGCGGCGCCGCCGACACGATGCCTAACGAACGACACTCCTGGCGCCACAGCCTGCCCTTGGCGCTGATGCTGCTCTGGCTTGCCGGCGTCGGCTTGCGGCTGACGATCCTCGCCGTTCCGCCGGTGCTGGCAATGATCCGCGACGATTTCGGGTTGAGTGCGACCGAGGTCGGGCTGCTCTCCAGCATTCCACCGGCGCTGTTCGCGATCGCCGCGCTGGCGGGCTCGCTGCTGGTGGCGCGGCTGGGTGTGACTACCGCGCTGGTGGGCGGCCTGGCGCTCGTCGCGACCGGCTCGGCGTTACGCGGGCTCTCGACCGATTTTGCGATCCTGTTTGCGACGACGATCGTCATGTCGGCCGGCATCGCCATCATGCAGCCGATCATGCCCGCGGCGGTTCGTCAGTGGGCGCCCGCGCGCATCGCTCTCGGCACGGCCATCTACACCAATGGGCTCCTCGTCGGGGAGGTCTTTCCGGTCTTGCTGACCATCCCTTACGTGTTGCCGTGGGTTGGCGGGGATTGGCGGATGTCGCTAGTCGCGTGGTCTGCGCCGATCGCCGTGATCGCCGCGGCGATCTATGCGGCCGCGCCGCGCAGCGACGCACATCGCGAGGCGCCGACGTCACCGCCGCGGCAATGGCTTCCCGACTGGCATAAATCGCTGGTATGGCGGCTGGGGTTGTTGTTCTGCTGCATCAACGCGATCTATTTCAGCGCTAACGCCTTCATTCCGATCTATCTGACCAGCGCCGGACGGCCGGATCTGATCGGAGGCGCGTTGACGGCGCTCAATTTCGGCCAGGTGCCCGCATCGCTGTTGCTGCTGGTGTTCGCCGGCAGACTCGAGCGTCGGGCGTGGCCCTATGTGCTTTCCGGTCTGCTTTCACTGCTGTCGTTTACCGGCCTGGTGCTAACGGTCGGGCCCGCAACCATCTTCTGGGCCGCATTGCTGGGCTTTTCCGATGCTTCGGCACTGATCGTCGCCTTGACCTTGCCGGCGCTGCTATGCGCGCCGCAGGATGTCGCCCGCACATCGGCCGGCATGTTCACCATCAGTTATGGAGGCGCGGTGGTGATCGCGGTGGTGAGTGGTGCGGCGTGGGACGTGAGCGGTGTGCCGGCATTGGCGTTCGTGCCGCTCGCTATCTGCGGTATCGGTTTGATGGCGATCGCCCTTCGCATGAAGGCGAGAAAGGAATTGCGCTAAATCACTGATGGCGGCGAGCCGCGGGCGCGATCACGCTCGTCACTCGCCCAAAGGGTGACCAGGTCTTTTTCCACCTCACGACCTGGTCGTCGGGCTCCCGGCGGGGCGTTCCAGCCGGGAAATCTCTCCGAAGAAGCGCTGCAGTGTCGGCCCGATGCGCCGCAGCTCGCGTCGATGCGTGGCGGCCAGCTTCGCCAGCACCTGCCGTCCCCGCCCGGTGAGGCGGAGTTCGACCTTGCGCCGGTCCACGCTGGAAGGTTCACGCAGGATCAGCCCCTCTTGCGCGAGGCGGTCGACTAGGCCGACGGCGCTGTTGTGCTTGATGAACAGCTCTAGCGCCAGATCGTTGATCGAGACACGACGGTCATCAGGACATCCCCTCAGCACCAGCATGACCTGGTAGTGCTTGGCGGTGAGCCCCACCTCGGCGGCTGCCGCGTCGCTGAAGCGCATGAACCCGCGCAGCGCATGGCGAAACGCGGCGAGCTGCGCATAGTCGCGCGTCGTCAGCTTGAACCGCCGTTCCGCTTTTTTCAGTTGCACTCGCTTTACCCCGACGCGCCTTCCGGCACCGCCCCCTCCGACCGCTTTTCACCCGCGCTCGACCGAATGCGAGTAATATCGCCATACGATATACTAATATCGCCTCACGATATATTTATCGGGAGTCTACACCTAGGAGGATGTCATGCAAGATAATAAGCGGCAGTCGAACCTCCGCACCCGGCGCAACTTCATGCGCAACACACTCGGCCTCGCTGGCGGGCTGGCGTTGCCGTCAGGGTTTGCGGCGCGAGTACTCGCGGCCGATCATCCGCCGATAGGCACTTATCCGGCGGGGGCGACCGGGACCTCGGTCTTCATCGGCATCGCGGTGCCGCGGACCGGCACGTACGCTGTCCAGGGCGAGGATGAGCTGAAGGGCTATCAGCTCGCCGTCGAGCACATCAACGCCGGCCATCCTCTGATCAGGGAAATCTCGCCCAGGACCAAGAAGGGCGTGCTTGGCAAGGAGCTCAAGTACGGCGTCGCCGACTCGGCCGCCAAACCGAACAACGCGGTGCAGGCGGAGCAGCGCTTCATCACCGAGAACAACGCGGTGCTGATGACCGGATCGACGTCGAGCGCGGTCGCGGTGGCGCTCAACAAGCTCGCCCAGCGCGAAAAGGTTTTGTACCTTGCGGGCATCTCGGGTTCCAACGATACGACGGGCAAGGATTGCGTGCGCTACGGCTTTCGCCAGTGCTTCTACGGCCAGACCGCCGCTGCCGCGATCGGTCCGATCGTGGTCAAGACCTTCGGCAAGAACAAGAAGGCGGCGTACCTGACGCCGGACTACACGTACGGTCATACCGTCACGAAGTCGATGTCGGACTATCTCGATAGCAATGCGGGCTGGACCACGGCGACCGACCAGGTCGCGCCACTCGGCGCGCCCGATTATTCCTCGTACCTGCTCAACGTCGCCAATTCCGGCGCCGACGTGCTGCTCAACGTCAACTGGGGCCACGATGCCGTGCTCTCCACGCAGCAGGCCCAGCGATTCGGCATCTTCGACAAGATGAAGCTGGTGATCCCGTACCAGACGCCGTTCCTGGCTCGCGAGGTCGGCGGCGGCCTGTTGGCCGGCGTCTATGCCGCCACCGACTTCTGGTGGACGCTCGAGGACAAGTACCCGCTGGCCAAGATGTTCGTCGAGGCATTCGACAAGAAATACGGGTACAAGCCGGAATGGGGCGCCAATAACGCCTACATGGAATTCGCCCTGTGGGCGGAGGCGGTGGAGAATGCCGACACCTTCTATCCGCCCGACGTCATCAAGTCCTACGAGCAGGGGCGCAAGATCCAGTCGACCGTGGGCGAGGTCTATTTCCGCAAGGAAGATCACCAGCTCGTGCGGCCGGTCATCATCGTCAAGGGCAAAGCGACGAAGGACATGAAGAACAAGGAAGACTTCTACGATGTCGTCGAGATCGTCCCCGGGGCCCCGCTGATGCAGAAGCCCGACGCTTTCGGCTGCAATCTCGGCTCGTACACCTAAAGCTCTGACGGGTTGGTGGCGCCGCGGGCGGACGCGACACTCCGTCTGCGGCGCCGAGTATGGGGTCATGCGTGGCACCCAGCCGGGGCCGCGTAACCTTACGAACGCGCCTCATGATCAGCTGGCCCAATTTCGTCTCGCAACTGTTCAACGGTCTGGCACTTGGCGCGCTGCTCGCACTGATCAGCTCGGGCTTGACCATCATCTATGGCACGCTCGGCGTGCTGAACCTCGCGCACGGGGCGATGTTCATGCTCGGCGGCTACGCCGGTTACGTCGCATTTCAGGCGACCGGTTCCTTCGTGCTCGCCGTAATCGCGGGCACGGTGTTCCTGCTGCTGGTCGGCGTGGCGATGGAACGGATCGTCATCCGGCATTTCTACAACCGCCCACACGAAGACCAGCTGCTGGTCACGTTCGGGCTGGCGATCATCCTTGTCGAAACGATCCGCCTCTTCTTCTCGGGCTTGTCGAAGAGCGTGCCGCCGCCGCCTCTTCTTACCGGCATCACCTCGCTCGGCTTCATGGTCTATCCAACCTACCGACTGGCCGTCGTCGGCATCGTGGCGGTGGCGCTGCTGGCGCTTTATATCCTGCTCTATCGAACGCGGCTGGGCATGATCGTGCGCGCCGGAATCGAAGATTCGGTCATGGTGGATTCCCTCGGCGTCGATGTCTACCGCGTGTTCATGGTCGTGTTCGGCATAGGCGCCATGGCGGCAGGCTTCGCCGGCATCGTCAACGCGCCGGTGCAATCACTGACCCCTGACATGGGCGAGGCAATCCTGGTGCAAACCTTTGTCGTCGTCGTCATTGGTGGCGTCGGATCGTTCCCCGGTGCGGTGCTCGGCGGCCTGATCGCGGGCGAGATCATCAGCATCACCTCGATGGTCAACCCCGGTTACGCGTACGTCATGCTGTTTGCGGCCATGACGCTTGTGCTGCTTCTTCGGCCGCACGGGCTGCTCGGTACGCGCGGCCGCGAGTGAGCGCGACGCCCCGATGCTGAGGAAGCGTCGCTTCCAGGTCGAGGTGGTAACGGCGATCGCGCTGAGCGCGGTCCCGTTCGTGCTGCCCTACCTCGGCTTCGCGCCGAACACGGTCAACCGCATTCTGGTCTGGGGGTTGTTCGGCATCGGCTTCGACATCCTGTTCGGCTACACGGGGCTGCTTTCGTTCGGCCAGTCGGCCCTCTACGGGACCGGAGGGTTCGTCGCGGCGTATCTGCTCACCCAGGCGGGATTCCCGTATGTCGTGCTCGCACTGATCATCGGCACGGCCGCCGCCGCCGCGGTGGGCTACCTCGTCGGCCTGATTGCGCTGCGCCGCACCGGCATTTACTTCGCCATGATCACGGTGGCGATAGCTGAAGTTTTTTACTTTGTCGAGTTCAACCCGCTATCGGACTGGACCGGCGGCGAGAATGGATTGCCCGGCGTGCCGACTCCGAGCCTCTATCTGGGCTTCACGACCGTGCATTTCACCACCGGTTGGTCGCTCTATCCGTTTCTCGCGTTCTGCTATTTCGTCGGAATCGTGATCGCGCTGCGCGTCGTGCGATCGCCGGTGGGGGCTATCTTCAGATCGATCCGCGAGAACCCGCTGCGCGCGGCTGCGCTCGGACACAGCATTCACGCTTACAAGCTCACCGCATTCGTTATCGCGGCAGCCTATGCCGGCCTGGCGGGCGGCCTGCTCGGCGTGCTGCAGGCCTTCATGCCGCCGGAGGCATTCACCTTCGATACCTCCGGCCAACTCGTGATGCAGACCGCCATCGGCGGGCGGGGCACGCTGTTCGGCCCGCTGGTGGGCGCGGCGGTCTGGCTTTTTCTGCAAGACTTCCTGCAGGCGACACTCGACCTCGGTGCGGCGTGGAAGCTGGTGCTGGGATTGGTATTCGTGCTCCTCGTCTGCTTCCTGCGCCAAGGCATTATCGGCGGCCTCAGGGATCTCTACGGCTTCGTGAGCGGCAAGGCGGCCGAGCAGAAGGAGACCGCGCCGGTCCCCGGACCCGCCACGGAAGCGCAAGAAACTGGGCCATCCCAGCCGGGCCGGCGATCTGTCGCACCGCCGATGCCGGCGCGGCATCCCGTGCCAAGCGCTCTCACGGGCCCGCTCCTGCAAGCCACTGCCTTGACCAAGCATTACGGCGGCGTGATTGCGAACGCCGGGATCGATTTCACCGTGAACCAGGGTGAATTGCGCGGAATCATCGGGCCCAACGGCGCCGGCAAGACGACCTTTTTCAAGATGCTCACCTGCGAAGTGCCGCCGACGTCGGGCAAGATTATTTTCGAGGGACGCGATATCACCGGAATGAGCGTCACCGACGTCTGCCAGCTCGGCTTGACCAAGAGCTACCAGGTCAATCAGCTCTTCAACCGCCTCACAGTGCGAGAGAACCTGACCATCGCCGTCCTGGCGGAGCTGCGCGGCAAGTTCAAACTCGACGCTCTCGGGAGTCTGTCGAAGATCGCCGGTTTGGACGAGCAAGTCGAGCACACGCTCGAGCTGGTGAATCTGACCGGCCGCCGCGACACACCGGTGTCGCAGCTTGCCTATGGCGAGAAGCGGCGCCTGGAAGTGGGTCTCGCTCTCGGGTCATCGCCGACACTCTTGCTGCTCGACGAACCCCTTGCGGGCATGAGTCCCCGCGAACGGACCGAAACGGTGAGGTTGCTCAAATCGATCAGCCAGAACCGCACGATGATCGTCATCGATCATGACATGGACTCGCTGTTCGAGCTGGCCGAGCGCATTACCGTGCTGCACGAAGGCCGCGTGCTCGTGGAAGGCACGCCGCAGGAAATCAAAAGCAACGAGCAAGTGCAGGAAGCCTATCTGGGCGGAGTGCATGGAGTGCTCACGCCGTGAGCGCCGCCGGGCCGCCCCAAGGCATGAACCACGCCCCCGCCGGGGGCAGCGCAGCGGCCGAATTGGCCAATGAGGCCGCAAGCGTGGGGGTCCAATGAGCCTGCTCGAAGTCAGCGGCCTGAACAGCTACTATGGGGATTCCCACATCCTGTTCGACCTATCGCTTCGGGTGGAGCGCAACGAGGTCGTCGCACTGCTCGGGCGCAATGGCGCCGGCAAGAGCACGACTTTGAAAAGCCTCATGGGCGTAGTGACGCCGCGCACCGGCTCGGTGATGCTCGACGGTGTCGAGATCGCCGGCAAGAAGAGCCATGCGATCGCGAAAGCGGGCATGCAGCTCGTGCACGAGGATCGCCGCATCTTCGGAAGCCTCGATGTCGAGGAAAATCTTACACTTGCCGGGTTGACCGCTCCCGCAAGATGGCCGCTCGACCGGGTTTACGCGATGTTTCCGCGGCTCAAGCAACGACGCGGCAGCCGCGGGACCGATCTGTCGGGTGGCGAGCAGCAGATGCTCGCGATCGCGCGTGCGCTGATCCGCAATCCGAAAATCGTCCTTCTGGACGAGCCGTTCGAGGGGCTCGCTCCGGTCATCGTGCGCGATCTGATGGAAGCCTGTCGCGCGCTCGCGGATGCCGGTCAAACGATCGTATTGGTCGAGCAGAATCTCGCGGCAACGCTCGCGCTGGCGAGCCGCGTCTACATCATCAACAACGGACATATCGCGTACGAGGGCCTGGCCCACGAGATCAAGTCGCAGCCCGAGATATTGAAGCGCCATCTCGGGGTCTAGGCGCCTACAGCCTGGTCGTCCCGTCGCTGGCCTGGGGGCTGCAGTCAGCATGGACTGAAAGCCACAAGGCGGCTCCGCCAAAGCGCGACATGTGGCGCTTTTCGATCCCAAGAGTTTCGGGCGACCCGCATCGCATCGTCCATTAGGCCGAGCGCCACGGGCACGACGCTGGCTAGACTCGAGGCATTCGGCGCCCGCCGGATTCTCGGGACCTGTCCTTGCCCCTGCAGCTCGCTCTGCTGGCCTTCGCGCTCGGCGTCGTCCTGCTGCAATCCCAGCCGGCGCTGCCGGACTCGCGTCTTGCTGCCTGCATCCCCGCCTTCTGGCTGTTATGGTGGCTGCTGGCAAGCCGCACGCGCTTTGCGCTGATCGCGCTGGCCCTTGCAGCCGGTGCGTCGGGCTTCTTCTACGCGGCGTGGCGCGCCGAGCTTCGCCTCGCCGATGCGCTGTCGCCCGCCTGGGAAGGCCGCGACATCCGTCTTACCGGCGTCATCGACGAGCTGCCGCAGCCGACCGACCGGGGACCGCGTTTCGCATTCGCCGTAGAAAGGGCTGCGCCGTCCGAAGCAATCGTGCCTTCGCGGGTATCGCTTGCCTGGTACAGCGGCTTCACCGCCGGCGTCGGGACCGACGACGTTCCTGTCCTGCACGCCGGCGAGCGCTGGTCGCTCGCCGTGCGGCTCAAGCGGCCGCACGGCACCGTCAACCCGCATGGCTTCGACGTTGAGGCGTGGCTGCTCGCGAATGACCTGCGCGCCACCGGCTACGTGCGAAAGGATGAGGCCAACCGGCGGATCGATGCCTTTGCCGGCCGAGCCGAGGATTACGTCGGGCGCGCCCGCGAGGCCATACGCGATCGTATCCTGCGCGCGCTGGGCGACCGTCCCTACGCCGGCGTAATCGCCGCGCTCGCGATCGGCGACGAGCGGGCGATTCCGTCGACGCAATGGCTGCTCTTCAACCGCACGGGGATCGGGCATCTGATCAGCATCTCCGGCCTGCACGTGACATTTTTCGCGACGCTGATCGGCGCCCTGGTGTTTTTCGCATGGAAGACGAGCCACGCGCTCACGTTGCGCCTGCCCGCGCGCAAGGCGGCGGCCGTCGCCGGGGTCTTGGCGGCGTTCGGATACGTTTTGCTGGCCGGATTTGCGGTGCCTGCGCAACGCACGCTCTACATGCTCACGGTGGCCGCCGTCGGACTTTGGCTGGCGCGGCCCGGTACCGCGGCCATCGTGTGGCTATGGGCGCTTGCCGTCGTGCTGGCTTACGATCCCTGGGCAAGCCTCACGCCAGGCTTCTGGCTGTCGTTCGGCGCCGTGGGCCTGCTGCTCTATACGGGCGTCGGACGGATAGGGCCCCTGGTCGGCTGGCGAGCGGCGGCGCGCGCGCAGGCCGCGATCACGCTCGGCCTGATTCCGCTGATGCTCGTCCTGTTCCAGCAGGTGTCGATCGTTTCGCCGCTGGCCAACGTCGTGGCGATCCCGGTCGTGACTTTCATCGTCGTGCCGCTGACGCTCGCGTCGATCGCGCTGCCCTGGGACGGATTGCTGGTTCTCGCGCATCAGGTGTTCGCGTGGCTTGCTCTTTTTCTCCAGTTCCTGAGCGAGCTCCCGGCCGCGGTCTGGCAGCAGCATGCGCCGCCGCTATGGACCGCGCTCGCCGGCGCGATCGGCGTACTTTGGCTGCTCGCGCCGCGCGGCACGCCCGCGCGCTTCCTGGGATTCGCGTGGCTTGCACCGCTTTTCGTCGTCGCGCCCGCGCCGCCGCCGCCCGGTGCCGTCCGCGTGACCGTGCTCGACGTCGGACAGGGCCTCGCCGTACTGGTCCAGACCCACTCCCACGCGCTCCTTTACGACACCGGGCCGCGCTTCAACGAGACGGCCGATGCGGGCAACCGCATCATTGCGCCGCTGCTGCGCGCGACTGGCATACGGGCGCTCGATGCGCTCGTCGTCAGCCATCAGGACAGCGACCACAGCGGCGGCGCATTGTCGCTGCTGCAGACGGTGCCGGTGGACCGGCTCGCCTCGTCTCTGCCCGAAGGGAACCCGATCGTCGTCGCACAGCGTGCGCGCGGCTCACCCACACGCCGCTGCAGCGTGGGGGAACGATGGATATGGGATGGCGTGGAATTCAGCGTGCTCTATCCATTCGACGCGACCTATCTCGAGCCCAAGATCAAGACCAACGACCTGTCGTGTGTTGTCCGCGTCAGCAGCCGCGACGGCAGCATGCTCCTGACCGGCGATATCGAGGCGCGGGCCGAGACCGCACTGCTCGCGCGGAATGGCGCTCTGCTTCGCTCGGATGTCTTGATCGTGCCGCACCACGGCAGCCGCACGTCGTCGACGCCGGAATTCATCGCGGCCGTGCATCCCATCGTTGCGGTCTATACGCCCGGCTATCGCAATCGCTTCGGGCACCCCCGGCCCGAAATCGTCGCGCGCTACGCCGCCGCCGGCATCCGCACTTACCGCACCGACTATGACGGAGCGATTACCTTCACGCTCGATGCATCGCACGCGCTGACGCCTGTTCTCGAGCGCGAGCGCGAAGGACGCTACTGGCGCGACCGGCCGACGCACGAGGCGCTGCAGCCGCTCGACTGACGCTGCCGTGCGAACGCGCCGGTCGCGCAGCGCGATCAGCGCAGCGAACGATTCCAGGAATCGATCAGGTCTCTCCCCAGCGCGGCGCTTTCGGCCCAACCATGCCGCACGATGACGATCTTGCCGGCGTCGATCGCGGCGTTCTCGTCGCCGCGGACCGAGGTATGAGCGCGGCCGCGCCGCAGGCGGTAACGAATGCGCTCGGGCGTGCGCTCGACGACCTCGCTCCCCGTCGCAATCTTGTCGCGCCCGATCGACGCGGTAACGATGGACGCCGGCAGCTTCGCCGGAAGGTTGACCGCGAGCCAGTGCCCGTCGCCCGCCCAATGCACGCGCGTATCCCACAGGATTCGCAACAGCGCGCCGACGGCTGCATCGTCGCCGCTGCCTGGCGTTGCCGATTTCACCCGCGAGATGCAGATCGCCGGGACACCCCAGAAGGTCGCCTCGCGCCCGATGGCGAGCGTCCCCGAATAGGCGATGTCCTCGGCCACATTGCGTCCATCGTTGATGCCGGCCAGCACCAGATCGGGTTTGCCTCCGTCGGCGAAGAGCACCGTCATCGCCGCGACGATGCAATCCGCGGGGGCGCCGGAGCAGGCATAAGCCCGCTCCCCGACACGGGAGAGCACGAGCTCGCGATCGAATGACAGCTGGTGGCTGGCGGCCGTCCATTTGCGGTCCGGCGCGACGACCCATCGTTCGCCATCCAGCGCCGCTGCGGCGCCGACCAGCTGGGACAGCCCGGGGGCGGTGATGCCGTCGTCGTTGCCGACCAGGATGCGCACGATGGTGAGGGTTCAGAGATCGAGGCGATCGCCGGTAGCAAGGTCGGTCCGCAGTCGCGGGATGTGACGGTGCAACCGCTCGAGGGCGTCGCGCTCGCACGAGTGTCCGATGACGGTCGTCGCGGCGCTGTCCGCCGCGATCGTCACGTTCTCGGACAGGGTTGGATGCGTCGGCAGCCTGAGCCACGCCGCCTGACCAGACGAGAGCATCCGCTCGCCGGGGCTGCCGGCGGGAAGATGGCCGGTGAACAGCACCGGATGCGCGCCCGCCGCGGCAATAGGCAGGATGTCGCGCGACGGGCCGGCGATGCCCATGCCGTCATGACAGATTAGCGCCGCACGCGGCAGCGGCGAATCTGCATGCCAATCGACCGCAACCGCGAGCTGCCGCGACAGATGATCGGCCGCCCGAGGTACCAGCCATGTGGGATCGGCGACCTGCAGTCGCAGCGCTTCGCGCATGCCTTCGGACAATGCGACCGGCCCCGGCACGATCGCCAGGAGCTCCGCCGAGCGGCCGGACAGCGGCGTAGGCAACACGCAGCCTTGCGGCTGCGAAAGCACCCAGTCGCGAACGGCCTGGGCGCGAGCATGCGCGGGTACATCGTCGTCGCCATACGATGCGTCGAGCACCACCGCGTCACACGGGGGCATTCGATCCATCGTGAACACCTCGCTCGCCGGCACCACGTCCCCGCAATAACCGAGCGTACGACGTCCGTCGCTGACAACGCACCATAGGCCGCCGGCAACGTGGCCTGAGCGACCGGCGCGAAGCTGCAATGGGCCGAGCGTCATGGCTGTGCCAGGGCGCACGGACTCTCGCGCGAAATCTCGCGCGCCGCTGCGGTGGTCCGCCTCCGCGTACGCTTCGAGAAACAGATCGACCTCGCGGCTGGTCTCGGTCGTCATCAGCAGACGACCGCGAAAGCCGCCGGCGATGCACCAGCCGAGCGCCGCGACGTGATCCTCATGCGCATGCGTGATTACGATGGCGTCGGTGGCGCGCAACTCGTCGCCAGAGATCGCCGGGTAATAGTCGGCGCCGCGCGCGCTGGTTTTGACGCCGGCGTCGAGCAGCAGCAGGTAGCCGTCGGCTTCGACGCCCAGACACGTCCGGCCCTTTTCACCGAAACCGCCGTGAAGATGCAGGCGCATCGATCAACGGTCCGTGACCGTCCCGGCGATGCCGTCGTGCGGACGGCGACTCCCCGGGACTTGCAACGCGATCGGATCGGCCGCCTGTCCCGTTTCGGGAAGAATCCAGCCGCCTTCGACGCCGAGCCGGATCGCACTCCCCGTCTCGAGCCGGCAGGGCTCGGCCGCCGTTAGATGAACGAGCACGGCGTCGCCATGATCGAGCTCGGCTTCGACGCGGAAGTGACCCCCCTGGTAGATGGTACGCACGACGCGCGCACCGACACCCGGCGCGTCCGCGCCGACGATCGCCAGATTGTTCGCGCGCAGACAGGCATGGGCAGAGCGCGCCCGCTGTTGCGCAAGCGTACAGCGCATCACCACGCTCAGGCCGAACAGATCGACGCGACAACCGCCCCGCCCGTCGACGGCGACGACTTCGGCCGGAACCACGATGCCTTCACCGATGAAGGTTGCGACGATCGGGTCGGCCGGCTCACGGTAAAGCTGGGAAGGCGTGGCGACCTGCAGCAGCCGGCCACAATCCATGACCGCGATGCGATCGGCGAGCGCCATCGCCTCGGCCTGGTCATGGGTGATATACAGCATCGTCGTTCCGGTGCGCGCGTGAAAGCGGGCGAATTCGTCCTCCATCGAAGCGCGCAGATGCACATCCAGGTTCGCCAAGGGCTCGTCGAGGAGCACCAGCGAGGGCTCGGTGACCAGGCAGCGCGCAAGCGCGACCCGCTGCCGCTGACCTCCCGAGAGAAGCGACGGACGCCGTGCCGCGAAGCCTTCGAGCTCGACCAGCGCGAGCGCCGCTTCGACGCGACGCGCGCGCTCGGGCTCGCGCACGCCTTGGACGGTCAGGCCGTACGCCACGTTCTCGGCGACGGTCATGTGTGGCCACAGCGCGTACGACTGAAACACGATGCCGATGCGGCGCCGCTCGGGCGGGACATGGTGCGTGGGTGTCGAGACGACCGTCTCGCCGATGACGATGCGGCCGCCGTCGAGCTTGTCGAAGCCGGCGATCTGGCGCAGCAAGGTCGTCTTGCCGCAGCCGGACGCGCCTAATATCGCCATGAACTCGCCGTCGCGGACGTCGAGCGAAACCTGATCGAGCGCGCGGAACGCGCCGAAGGTCTTGGTGACCCCCTCGACGCTCAGCCGCGCCATGGCAGGACGCCTCGTGCCGGCTTACCGGTGAGCAACGTCGAGAGCATCAGCGCGATCGTCACCGCCACCGTAAGCATCGCCAGCGCCGTGGCATAGGTCGAGTCGCCGCCCTGTTGAAAGGAGAAGACGACCACGCCCAGCGTCTCGGCGCCGGATGACCACAGCAGCGCTGACACGGTCAGCTCGTTGAATGCGGTCAGGAACACGAGCAGGGCGCCCGCGGTCGCCATCGGCGCGACCAGCGGCAGGATGATCGTCCACAGCCGTCGCAGCAGGCGCGCGCCGGCGATTTGTGCCGCCTCTTCGAGCGTGCGGTCGAGCTGGTAGTAGCCGCCGATCACCGGGCGCAAGCCCAGCACCAGGAAGCGCGCCAGATACCCGAACAGGATGATCCAGACGGTGTTGTAGAGCGAGATGCCGACGATGGGCAGCGGCTTCAGGAAAACGAGGATGGCGGCGATCGCGAGCACGACGCCGGGGAGCGCATAGGGCATTTCGGCAACCAGGTTCAGCATGCGCAGCATCCGCGCGCGACGCCAGACCAGGAAATACGCGAGAGGCACGGCGACGAGCACGATGACGACCGCCGCCGTCGCCGACAGGCTGAAGCTGTTGGCGAGCGCGCGCTTCGCCGCCGCATGGTCGAACAGCACATAATCGTAATTCGACAGCGTCGCGGAGCTTGCCGTCAGCGGGACGCCCACCGCCGGCACGAGCGAGCTCAACAGCAGCGCGACCAGAGGCAGGACGAGGACGAGGATCGTCAGCGCCCACAGTCCGATTTCGACGGCCGGCCGCCAGCGCTCGAGCTCGAACGGGCGCATGGCGTTGGAAGTCGTGGTGATGCGGAAATCGCGTCGCCGGAGCATCAGGTCCTGCAGGAAAATGCCCAGCACCGCAATGAAGCCGATGAGGCACGACAGCACGGCGACCTCGGAGAGTACGCTGGGGCCCAGCCCCGCCAGTCGCTGGTAGATCAGCGTCGGCAGGACCAGGTAATTTCCCGGGATGCCCAGGAAGGCGGGGATGCCGAAGTTGCCGAGGCAGGACACGAAGCAAAGCGCGATGCCGGCGACCAGCGGCGGTGTCATCAGCGGCAGGACAATCGTGCGCAGGATCGTCAGCGGCTTGGCGCCGGCCGCGAGCCCGGCCTCGAGCAATTCCTGCGGCAACGTACGCAGTCCGGCACGCAGCGTGAGGAACACCAACGGCGCGTACTGGACCCCGAGCAGCAGGATGATGCCGCCGGCGGAGTAGAGCGGGTTGCGGCTGCCCATCGGCGGTGCGAGACCCAGCATCTTGAGCAGGGTGCTGGAAGGGCCGAACAGCTGCAGCCACGCCAGCGCTACGACCTGCGGCGCGATCATCAGCGGCAGCACGAAGCAGAACACGAAGGCGTTGCGGCCGCGGATGTCGGTGAGCGCGACCAGCACCGCGACGGTCGCGCCGATCAATACCGCGAGCAGCGTGCCGCCGAACGCGGTGACGAGACTGTGCCGGGCCGCGGTCCATGTGGTCGCGCTGGACAGCACGCTCGCCAGCGCCGCCGTGGAAAACCGGCCGTCCGGCGCGACACCCTCGAACAGCAGTCGCAGCAGCGGCAGAAGCGACAGGATCGCGACGATCGCGACCAGTGCCCACAACAGCGCCGCCTCTTCGGCGCGCTCGCGCCAGCCCGCGGTATCGGCCATCCTGGCGTGCCGCTGTGTCGCTTCGATTCAGTTGCCGAAGAGCTCGGCGAATCGCTTCAGATTGGCGCTGTTGTTCTGCACCACGCTGCTGACATCGGTCGGCATCAGTTTGATCACCGTGCCGGGCGGCAGCCACGACGGAGCGCCGATGCTCGCCCGCGCCGGGATATAGCCCATCGACAGCGCGAGCTTCTGTCCATCGTCGGACAGGATGAAATCGATGAAAGCACGCGCCGCGGCGGGGTTCTGCGTCGTCTTGAGCATTGCAACGGGCTCTGTCACGGCAGGCACGCCCTCGGCAGGGAAGACGAAGTCGATCGGCGATCCCTTCGCCTTGGCGTTGAACGCCATGAAGTCGACCAGCACGCCATAGGGCTTCTCGCCGCTTGCAACCGCCGTCAGCACCGCGCCGTTGCCGCGCACCGCGACCGCGCCGTCGGCCTTGAGTTTTTCGAAGAATGCCCAGCCCAGATCGGACCGCGCGGTCATCGTGCCGAGCATGATCGCCGCGGCCCCCGAGTAGAGCGGGCTCGGCATCGCGATCTGTCCCTTGTTTTCGGGTTTCGCGAGATCGGCCCAGGAAGCCGGACGATTTTTGGCCGCCGTGTTGATGGCGATACCGGTAGTGATCAGCTTGGAGCCGAAATACGTACGGTCGGCATCGTAGGTTCCCGGGGTGAGGCCGGCGACCTTGGCTTCCGGATACGCCAGCAGCCTGCCGTCCTTCTTGAGCGCTTCCATGCTGGCCGCGTCGGCGATGAGCAGCACATCGGCTTTGGGCGCGCCGGCGGCGAACTCGGCGGCAAGCTTCCCCATCACCTCGGTCGTCCCGGAGCGAAACACCTCGACCTCGACTCCGGGATAGGCCTGCTTGAATGCGTTGGTCGTCTGCGTGGCATCGCGCTCCGGCTGCGACGTGTACAGCACGAGCTTGCCCTTGGGCGCCTGGGCTTGCGTCGCAAGCGGCGCAAGCGCCAAGGCCAGCGCCCCGGCAAGCAACAGTCCGCGCAACAGATAATTCATCTCGCTCCTCCGCAATGAAAAATGCCCTTCGACACCGGGGTGGCGCCGCCGCTCGTTCTTATACCGTTCGCCGTGCGTCTCGGCAATGGGCGGCGGCGGCATCGTCGTGGCCGGTCACGACAAGCCCTCCGGATGCTCGATGGCCTCGCGCAAGTCGGCGATGAATCGCGCCGCGGTCACTCCGTCGACAATGCGGTGGTCCGACGACAGGGTGAACGTGGCCATCGGCCGCAGGACGATCTTTCCGTCGCGCCCGACCGGTGTGTCGGCAGTGCGGCCGATCGCGAGAATAGCGCTTTCCGGCGGATTGATGATCGCTGTAAACGAGTCGACGCCGTACATGCCCAGATTCGAAATCGTGAAGGTGCCGCCGCGCATGTCGTCGGGAACGATCTCGCGTGCGCGGACTGCGGCCCGCAGGCGCGCGAATTCGCGCGTGAGCTCGTCCAGCGTGTGCGCGGTGATATCGCGCAGGACCGGCACGAACAAATCGCCCTGATCGTCGATCGCGACGCCGATATGAATGCGCGAATGCAGCCGCACCGCATCGCCTTCGATACTGGCATTGAGCAGCGGATGGACCGCCAGGACGCGCCCGGTGAGATGGGCAAGCGCGACGGTCATGCTCGGACGCGCGTCTTGCGCCGCTGCTCCCTCGGAGGCGGGCCGACGCAGCGCCGTCTGGAGTGCGCTCATCTCGATCTGTGCGCTCAGGAAGAAATGCGGAGCGCTTCGCGCGCTTTCGGCGAGCCGCTGCGCGACGATGCGGCGAACCGGATTGAACGGCACCAGGCGGTCGGCGCTCGTCGCGGCGTGTCCCGGCGGTCGGGCATGCGAGGCGACGTCCTTCTCGACGATGCGTCCGGCGGGGCCCGAGCCGGGGACTTCCGCCAGGTCCACATCGAGCAGGCGTGCCGCGCGCCGCGCGAGGGGTGTCGCCCGAATCGAGCCCTTGGCATCGGTGTCGGCGGTCACCGTGGCGGCAAGCGGCGGCGGCGCGGTCGCCGGGTCATCGGGCGGTGGCGCGGACGCGGCTGGCGGCTTGGTTTGCCCGGCGTTCGGCGACAAGTCCCCTCTGCTTTCACCGTCGACATCGATCCACCCGACGACAGTCCCGACGGCGACGGGCTCGCCGGTAATCGGCGCCAGATCGCGAATGACGCCGCTGCCGGGCGACTCGACCTCCATGACCGACTTGTTGGTCTCGATGTCGAACAGGATCTGACCTTGCCGAACGCGGTCGCCGGGCGCCACCTTCCATTCGGTGATGATCCCGTCCTCCATGTCCATGTCGACCTTGGGGAGTATGACTTCGATCGGCATCAGGCGCGTCCCTCGCGCACCAGGCGGCGTGCCACGGCGACGATGTCGTCCTCCTGCGGAACAGCGGCTTTTTCGAGGACCGGGTTATATGGCAGCGGTACGTCGGCGCCGCCCAGCCGCGCGATCGGCGCGTCGAGAAAATCGAAAGCATCGCCTTCGGCGATCAGCGCGGATATCTCTGCGCCGATACCCATCGTCTTGACGCCTTCGTAGACGATCAGAAGGCGATGCGTCTTGCGCACGCTCTGCGCGATCAGCGCAGCGTCGATCGGCCGAAGCGAGCGCAGGTCGATCACTTCGGCGTCGATCCCCTCGACGGCGAGGCGCTCGGCCGCCGCCGCCGCGCGAATCGCCATGATCGAGCTGCCGACGATCGTCAGGTCGGTTCCCGCGCGACGCACGGCCGCCTTGCCGATAGGCACGCGATAGGCGTCCTCGGGGACCGGGCCGCGGGTCTTGTACAGAAGCTTGTGCTCGAAGATCAGTACCGGATTCGGATCGTCGATCGCCGCAAGCAGCAGGCCCTTGGCGTCGTGCGGCGTCGACGGCTGCACGACCTTGAGGCCCGGGACGTGCGCGAACCACGCTTCGAGGCTCTGGCTGTGCTGCGCGGCGGCACCGGTGCCTGAACCGCCGGGCAGGCGCACGACCATCGGCACCGTGGCCTTGCCGCCGAACATGAAATGGATCTTCGCCGCCTGGTTGACGATCTGCTCCATCGCGAGCGTCACGAAATCGGAGAACTGCAGTTCGAGCACCGGTTTCATGCCGGTGATCGCGGCGCCGACCGCGGCCCCGGCGATGCCGAGCTCGCTGATCGGCGTGTCGATCACGCGCTCCGTACCGAAGCGATGGACGAGATCGCCCGAGACGCCGAACGCGCCGCCGTAGACACCGACGTCCTCGCCGAACAGGAACACGCGTTGGTCGGCCTGCATCGCCTGCGCGAGGCCTTCGCGTATCGCCTCGGCGTACGACAATTCCCGCATGCCGGCCTCGGGCGCAGCGAGCTCAATCGGCATAGACGTCCCGCGTCAGCTCGGCGGGATCGGGATCGGGACTCGCCTTGGCGAATTCCAGCGCATCGTCGATCGTCTTCTGCGCAGCCTGCTCGATCGCAAGCAAATCGCCCTCGACGAAGCGACCGCAGGCGACGAGTTCGTGCTCGAGGCGACGAATCGCATCCTTGTCGCGCCACGCCTCGATTTCCTCCTTCGTGCGATAGAGGTTGCGGTCGCTTTTCGAGTGACCGCGCAGCCGATAGGTCTTGCATTCGAGCAGGGTTGGACCGCCGCCGCGACGCGCGAGCTCGATGGCCTTCCCCGCCGCGGCAACCACGGCCGGCAGGTCGTTGCCGTCGACGGTGATTCCCGGCATCGCATACGCCGGCGCGCGGTCGGCGACGTCGGCGACGGCCATCGCGCGAGCGATGTCCATCGACATGCCGTACTTGTTGTTCTCGCACACGAACACGATCGGCAACCGCCAGATCGATGCCATGTTGAGGGACTCGTGGAACGCGCCCTCGTTGGTCGCCCCATCGCCGAAGTACACCACGCAGATGCGATCCTGCTTTTGCGCCTTGATGCTCATGCCGACGCCAACTGCGATCGGCAGGCCGCCGGCGACGATGCCGTTGGCGCCGAGATTGCCGCCCTCGACGTCGGCGATGTGCATCGAGCCGCCGCGGCCGCGACAATAGCCGTTTTCCTTGCCGAAGAACTCGGCGAACATGCGCGCCGGGTCGGCGCCCTTGGCGATGCAATGGCCATGACCGCGATGCGTGGAAAGAATGTAATCGTCGGGCGCGAGCTTGAGCGTCGTGCCGACCGCGCTCGCTTCCTGTCCGATCGACAAGTGCATCGTGCCGTGGATCAGGCCGCGCATGTAGCTCGCTTCCGCCACCTCTTCGAACTTGCGAATCAGGTGCATGCGGGATAACGCCATGCGCAGTACGTCGTCTCCGAGCACGGCGAGCTCCGGGCGCTCCGGAACGCGCGAGGAGGCTTCGACGGGCCTGCTGCCGGGCGCCGAAGCCACCGTCAGCTCGTCACGGCGCCGATCGCGCGAAGATCGGGTATGCCGGTGATCATGTCGCGACGGCTGCCGCAGGCTCGCCCGTCGCGGCGCGGATCAATTCATCCTGCGCCCTGCGCACCTGGACGATCTTGAGCCCCTCGTCGGGCGCGCAGTTGCCATAGCTCAGATAGTCGCCTTTGGCAATGGCCCGTTGGACGACGGCGCCCTGCGCGAGGCCCAGCGGCAGCGCGTCGTAAGCGCGGGCGTCCGCCCGCGAGAGAGCGAAGCCCCGATAGCAATACTCGCCGATCGCATCGAGCGTTTCGCCGACCGCGAGATCGCGTTTGGCCCGGGCGCCGACTTCGGCCGAGGGGACCGGTAGCGGCCGCATGTGACTTTGTCCGAACAGCACGGCTGCCGCGGCCGATAGCGGCACTTCGAGACTCGTCAGGTGATAGGGACGGAAGAACGTGTAGTAAGGCCCTTCGCCGAGGTGCAGGTCGTTCATGCGCTCGCGCAGGCGGGGGTGACGCATTTCGGCGACGACGAAAACGCCTGGAGCGACCCCCGGCGACACGGTGAAATCGACCACGCCCTTGCGCGACAGCAAGCCGCCATCCTCACGCGGGCAAAGCACCTCGTGCAAGGAAGCCAGCGGCGCATCGGGTCCGTGCATACCGGGTATGTCGGGAACAAGCCCCGTGGCGTTCGCGATCGCGACCATTTCCACCATTGTCTTCGAGCCGTCGACGAATTCGACCAGCATGCGCGGATTCATGTTGCGTCGCTTCGCTTCCTCGACGTAGGCGTCGGGCGTCGCGTCGATGCGAAACGCGTTGTTCTTTCCCTTGCCCGCAGCCACGATCGGGTAGCCGAGGCCGCGCACGAAATTGATCAGCTCCATTGTCGCGCTCGGCTCGTCGCCCGCACCCAGCGTATAGACGACACCGGCCGCCGCGGCCTTGGAGGCAAGGTAGGCGCCGATCGTGACATCCGCCTCGACGTTCATCATCACGATATGCTTGCCGGCGGCGATCGTGGCCAGCGCGACCTCCGCGCCGACATTGGGATTGCCCGTCGCGTCGATGACGACGTCGACGCCGTCGGCGGTGCAGACGTCGCGATGCGAGCGGACCGCCGCGAGCTGACCGCGCGAGATCGCGCGCGCAACGGCATCGCGTCCCTGCACGAGCACCGGCTCGAGCGCACCGGTCCCGGCGATCGCACATGCCGCGAACACGTTCTCGACGACGGCATCGGCGGCCGCCACAACGTCGATGCCGGTCATCAGGGCGGTCTGGACGACGATATCGGTGCCCATCTGGCCGGCACCGATCAGACCGATACGTACCGGCCGGCCCTCGAGCTGGCGCAATTCCAGTGCCTCGGCGATCGAATCGCCCAGTCGGGGGCAGGCGTGCGACATGGCGGGCTTCCTAGGCGGGCCGTCCAGGCGCATGGCGATAGACGGACTTTTGTGCTGTTTACGAAACATATCTCCAACTCGCGGTCAGCGTCAAGGGCGGGCCGGGCGATGCCCATCGACCCCCCGGTATCGCCCTTGCCAGCCGCCGGCAACGATGGCACGCTGCGCACCCCGCCGTCCGGAAGGAAGCAAGCGATGCCAGACAGGCAGCATCCGGCCCCGCGCGAACCTGCCGTTTTGCCGGATCTGCGGGTCAGGGCGGCCTGGTTGTATTACGTCGAGGGCATGACCCAGGAACAGATCGCGCGGTTCATGGACATCAGTCGGGCCAAGGTCATCCGATTGCTGGCAGCGGCGCGCGACAGCGGCATCGTGCGCATCCGCGTCGAGGGCCGCGCCAGCGAGCAGATCGCGTTGGAGCGCCAACTGGTGGCCAAGTTCGGGCTGACCGACGCCATTGTCGTGCCGGCACCCGCGGACGAGGCCGAGATCGCCACGGTCGTCGGACACGCCGCAGGCAGCTACCTCAGCGACCAGGTCCGCGACGGCATGTCGCTCGGCGTCGGCTGGGGCGCGACGCTGCATATGAGCCTGAAGGCGCTGGGAGGACGACCCTGCCAGCAGCTGTCGGTGGTGTCGCTGCTGGGCGGGATGACGCATTCGCGGGCGGTCAATCCGTCGGCGGTTGCGCGGCGCATCGCGGATGCTTTCGGCGCCGATTGCTATCAACTGACCGCGCCGGTCGTGGTGGCCGACGAGTCGATCCGCAGCGCGCTGTGGTCCGAGCCGGGATTGCGCGAGCTTCTCGAGCGCGCGCGACGCGTCGATCTCGCGCTGGTCAGCGTCGGCGACGTGAGCGAAGAGGCGACGCTTTTTCGCCAGGGACTGCTGCCGGCTACGGTGCTGTCGACACTCAGGAAGGCAGGCGCGGTAGGCGATGTGCTGTGCCACTTCATCGACGCCGAAGGCAAAGTCGTCGATCACCCTGTCAATCGGCGCGTGGTTGCCGTCGACCTGGACGATCTGCGGCGCGTGCCCAGGATCGTCGTTGCGGCGGGAGGCCGGCGCAAGGTCGCGGCGATACGCGCCGCGCTCAAGGCCACCGGCGCGAGCGTATTGATCACCGAGGAAGCCGCGGCGCGCGGACTGCTGGAAACCTGACGACGGGCGGGTGGTCGACGCCCGCGCGACCGTTGACGCCGCCGCCGGACGGCCGCTACGCTCGGCCCGTGCCGTTCTTCCTTCGCGGCGTCGCCGCGACAGCCTTGCTACTCCTCGCAAGCACGTTCGCCTGCGCGCAAGGCGGCGGTGCGGGCGACGCGCAGCGGGCGGGGGAATGGAAGCTGTCAACCGCACTGGGACCGGCCTATCCCCAGGGCAAGGCCGGCGAACGATGGGCGGCGCTGATCCGCGAACGCTCGGCCGGCCGGCTCACGGTGCACCATTACCCCGGTGCGACATTGTTCCAGCGCGATGCGTCGCGCGAATTCGCGGCGTTACGCGACGGTTCGGTCGCGCTCGCCGTGGGCTCGACCACCGCCTGGGCGCCGAACTGTCTGGAGCTCAACCTGATCGGCCTGCCATGGCTGTTCCCGGACGAACGCGCGCTCAAAGGGCTGCTCGACGGGGCGGTCGTCGCGGAGCTCGCCGCACGCCTGGAGGCGGCGGGGATCATCGCGGTCGCCTGGGCACCCAATGGCTTCGTCGAGATCGCCAGCACGCGCCCCTTGCGCACGCCCGCAGACCTTACCGGACTCAAGGTGCGGACGGCGGGGACAGCGATGGTCGACGAAACGGTCGCCGCGCTGGGCGCGGTACCGGTGGCAATGACGGGCGTCGACGCGAGACGCGCCGCGCTTGCCGGCGCTCTCGACGCCGAGGAGACGACGATCGACGCCTTTCGCGCCTCGCGCGCGGCCACCGCCGGGTTCACGCACCTGCAGTTGTGGGGCGCGCACGCGGACGCGCTGGTTTTCGCCGTCAACCCGGGGACCTGGAGCGCATTGAGCGTTGCCGACCGGGAATTGGTGCGTCAGGCGGCGCGGGACGCCGCGATGGCAGCCGTCGCGCTGAGGCTGCGCTTGAGCGGCGATGCCTCGCTCGGTCAGGCCGGCCGTCAGGGCGCAGTGGTGACCCGTCTCACGGCCGCGGGCAAAGACGCGTTTCGCCAAGCCGCGCGGCCCGTCTACGACAAGTGGGCGGGCCTCATCGGCAGCGATCTGGTGCACCGAGCGGAGGCGACGATCAGCGCGACGCGCTGAAAGCTTCCTGCGTTCCTTCAGGCGACGTAGCGGCCCAGCCGGACCGCCGTCTCGCCCCGCTTGGGATGCCGGGTGGGCATGATCAGCACGCAATCATCGTACGGCGTGGCGACCTCCCGGCCGCCATCGGTGGCGTAGACCGTCCCCGCTCGCGCGATCGTCTGCAGCCCGCGCACCGGAATCGTGAAGCGGAAGTGTTCGCTTGCGATCGTGACCGTATCGCACACTTCGATCACGCGCTGCAGCGCATCGCGAGCGCCATCGAGCTCCCGCGCCAGCCAGTCTTCATCGGCCGCGCCGAAATGGCGCAGAAAACGGAGCGCCGTCTCGCGCGCGACGGCCGGTGCCGCGGCTTCCCAGTGCTGGCCGCATTCGATCAGCAGCGCAGCGCGCGGATCGGCTTCCTCGTCGAAGAACGCGTAATCGCGCAACCGTCGCCCCGCCGAATGGCCGGCGTCGACGATGATGTGCTCGGGTGTGCCCAGCGCGCGGGCCAATGCAACACCCTTGCTTCGGCGCCCCGCCATCGCCAGTGGTCGACAGGGCTCCGACATCGAGTGGATGTCGAGCAGGAAGTCGGCACGCTCGTAGAGCGGCCGCAACTCGCGCGCTCGCCTGAGCTCGCAGCTGTCGCGCTTGTCGTCGAGCACCGCGGCAGTCCACAGGCGATTGAAATCCTCGTCGACGCAGCGCGACGCGAACGGACGGGCGCTATCGAAGCGGCGGTACGCCTCGACGTTGGCGAACACGATCGACAGCGTGCCGCGGATGGGGTGAATGCCATCCCGCAGCAATCGGTCCAGCGCGATCGCACCGCAGACTTCGTTGCCGTGGGTCAGCGCCTGGATCACCAGGTGCGGGCCGGGTCGCGACGCGGCGAAGGTCCATGCGTAGCTTATGCCGTCGTTGCCCGCCGCGTGGGGCGCGAGGTCGGGAAACGTCACCTCGATCGGTGGCGGCGCTTGGGCAGGCAGCGCCGGTGCCGTGCCGGCCACGCTCACGTCGCGCAAATGCGATCGGCGAGCCGCTGCATGAACGACTCGCACAACGCCAGTTGCTCGAGCGAGATCCATTCGTTGGGCTGGTGCGCCTGCTCGATGTGTCCGGGGCCGCAGATGACCGCCGCGATGTCGCTGCCGTGGAAAAGCGATGCTTCGGTGCCGAAGGAAACCTTCCCGAGATCCTGCGAGCCGCTGCATGCCCGCCCCAGTTCGGCGATCTCGCTCGTGCCGTGCGTGTCGAGGCCAGGCATCGTCGACAGAGGATCGAATTCGATGAAAGTGGCTGCCGACACCGCGTGCATCTCAGGGAGGAGCGTCGCGGCAAAGCGCCGTACTTCGCCGAGCAGCGCGTCGGGATCGTCGAACGGCAGATGCCGGAACTCGAAATCGAAGCTGCAATCGCGCGGCACGATGTTAAGTGCGGTGCCGCCGCGTATCACGCCCGTGTGCACGGTCGTGTACGGGACGTCGTACGCCGCGTCGAACCCCCCACCATCGCGAAACCGCCTGCCCATCTGCGTCAGGAACGTCACGATCTCGCAGGCGACATGCACGGCATTGACGCCTCGCGGTGTGAGCGAGGAGTGCACTTCGTGACCGCGCACGCGGCAGCGAAAGCTCTTTTTTCCCTTGTGTGCGACCACCAGGCGCATCCCGGTGGGCTCGCCGACGATGCAGCCTGTCGGCTTGACGCCGCGAGCCTTCACGTCGTGCAGGAGGCGGCGCACACCGACGCATCCGACTTCCTCGTCGTACGACAAGGCAAAGTGCAGGGGACGCGCGAGACCGCGGCGAAGGAATTGCGGAACGAAGGCCAGCCCGATCGCGGAAAAGCTCTTCATGTCGGCGGCGCCCCGTCCGTACAACCGGTCACCCTCGACCGTCGCCGTGAATGGATCGGTGTCCCACGGCTGACCGTCGACGGGGACGACGTCGGTGTGACCGGAAAGCACGACGCCTCCCGTCGTCGCGTTACCGTTTTGCGCCGGCAGCGTGGCAAACAGGTTCGCTTTCCGCCGGTCATCGTCGAACGTGAGCACGGCGTCGACGCCGAATCCGGCGAGATAATCGCGAACCCATTCGATCAGCGCCAGATTTGACTCACGACTGGTCGTATCAAAACCAATCAGCGTGCGAATCAGCGGCATCGCGGCCACCTGCGGGCTGACGGCGGTTGCGGCGGCGGGGGCGTTCATGCGGAGGCTTTCGCGACGATCAGCGGACAGGATAGAAACCGGGTGCGTCGATGTCAATGGCGGCGCCAGCGTTGTACTGCACTTCATGCGAGGCTGTGCGCGCGACGATGCGCACGCGTGCAGGCGGGATGCGTTGGCAGCACACATCGCGCGTGAAGACGAACGGGTCCGGACATCGCGCGTCGTCGAGACACGGCGTGCGGCGCCGGCGCGACGTGCCCGCGTTCGCCGCGCGAAGGCATTCATCGCCGGCGCGACAAGCATGATGTCTGACAGGCGAAAGCGCGACGGCGCTGCGCGTCTGGCCACTGCGGGGTGGATGGCTACAGGTGGGACCGCCGGGATGACTTTCCCGTCACCCCGGACGGCGCATTGCAGATGTGAAACGGTCGATTGCTCGGACAGATCAGCGCATCGGTGCTGTAACGCGTTCTAGCGCCAACCGTAATGGGCTCGCCAGTATGGACGACGGTAGACGTACGAGCCGTACGGGCGGGCATACACGACGCGCGGGCCGTAGACGACCGGCGGATAGACTGCCGGAGCGCCGTAATACGCGACCGGCGGCGCGTAGGCTACAGGCGGAGCGGCATAGACGTATGAGCGCCCATAGTTCGAATAGCCGACGGCAAAGCCCGGCACACCGATCGAGACCGAAACCCCTCCGTGCGCCGATGCCGTCGACGCGACCGTTGTGCCGGCAACGGCCAGCGCGGCTGCAGCGGCAATCGTGGCGATGCGATGTTTCATTTGAAGCTCCTCTCGAAAATCGCGAATGGCGCGACACCCTTTCCAACGTATGATAGACCGCTGCGTTAACAGCGAGTTTCACAGGCGGAACAGTCGGTTACAATCGGTTACGATTAGCGCGAGCGCGCCCGCACAGGCCCGTTTCCATGGGAGTCGAGATGATTCGTTCGATGCTCGGTAGGCTATTGGGCGCAGTCGCCGTCGCATCCGCGTTCTGCGCGGGGACCGTCGCCGCCGCCGATCTGACCATCGGCATCGGTGCCGACGTGACGGCGATCGACCCGCACTACCATAACGTCACGCCGAACAACAACGTCGCCGCGCACATATTCGACTACCTGGTGCTGCGCGACGAGCGGCAGAAGCCGATTCCGGGCCTCGCGGAATCCTGGCATACCGTCGATCCTCTGACCTGGGAGTTCAAGCTGCGCAAAGGCGTCAAGTTCCACGACGGCGGCGAATTCACCGCCGCCGACGTCGTCGCCTCGATCGAGCGCGTCCCGCTGGTCCCCAACAGTCCGTCGCCGTTCACCGCCTACACCAAGCAGATCAAGGAAATGACGGTCGTCGACCCGTACACGGTCCGCTTCCGAACGTCCGCTCCCTACCCGCTGATGCCGACCGACATGACGCAGGTCGCGATCATTTCCGCCAAGGCCGCCAAGGCGAGCACCGAGGACTTCAACAGCGGCAAGGCGGCAATCGGGACCGGTCCGTACAAGCTGCTGCGCTATGTCAAAGGCGATCGGATCGAGCTCTCGCGCAACGACACCTACTGGGACGGCAAGACGCCGTGGGAAAAGGTCACCTTGCGACTCCTGCCCAACGACGCTTCGCGCGTCGCTGCGCTGCTCGCCGGGGACGTGCAGGCAATCGAGTATGTGCCGACGTCGGACGTGGCGAGAATCCGCGCCGACAAGCGGATGAACGTCTACAAGATCATCGCCGATCGTCTGATCTATCTGCATCTGGACAGCGATCGCGACGTCTCGCCGTACGTCACCGACAAGGACGGCAAGCCGCTGCCGAAAAATCCGCTCAAGGATCCACGGGTGCGCAAGGCCATTTCCAAGGCGATCAACCGGACCGCGATCGTCGACAAGGTGATGGAAGGCGAGGCGGTCGCGGCGGGCCAGCTGCTGGCCGACGGCATGTTCGGCACGACGAAGAACCTCAAGGTCGAGCCGTACGATCCGGCGGGAGCGAAAAGGATGCTAGCCGAGGCCGGCTATCCGGACGGGTTCGGACTGACCATTCACGCGCCGAACAATCGCTACGTCAATGACGCGAAGATCGCGCAGGCGGTCGCCCAGATGTTGACCCGCATCGGCATCCCGACCCGGGTCGAGGCAATGCCGTCGGCGACCTATTTTCCGCAGGCAACCGATCTCAAGTTCAGCTTCATGCTGCTCGGCTGGAGCTCCGGAACCGGCGAGGCGTCGAGCCCTTTGAAGGCGCTGCTGGCGACCTACAACCGCGACAAGGGGTTCGGCACGGCAAACCGGGGCCGCTATTCGAACCCGAGGGTGGACGCACTGCTCGAGCAGGCACTCGCGACCGTCGACGACCCCAAGCGCGAGGCGCTGCTGCAACGGGCCACCGAGATCGCCATCGACGACACCGGGATCATTCCGCTGCATTTCCAGGTGAATCTATGGGCGACGCGCAACGGAATCACCTATGTGCCGCGCACCGACGAAAATACACTGGCGCACAAGTTCCGTCCGGCGAAATGAAGCGGGTGGCGTGTTGCCGTTCGGCTGCGCCACCGGACGACCCCAGTCGAGCGCAGTGAGCATCGCGCTGGACGAGGTACCGAGGCGATTCGCGCCGGCAGCGAGCATGGGCCAGGGCGTCGGCCAGTGTACGGCCCCCCCGAAGCCTTGACGCCGAAGGCCGGTCCGAGGGCGCCGCGCATCAAACGGACGTCGGCGAGCGTTGCACCGCCGGCAGGATGAAACCCGGCGGAGCGCTCAGCCGCGGAGCGTGATGAGTCGTTCGATGCTGGAAACAATCTGTCCGGCATTGGCCGGACCGATCCGTTTGACCAGCGCCTGCGCGAAGTCGGGCAGGAAGTCGCGTAGATCACGAAGATTCTCGGCTCGCTGCAGCCTCATCATCATCAGGTAGCCGCGAAATCCGAGGTGACTGTTGATTGCGTCGCTGATCTGTTGCTGCGCGGCGATGAAGCGCTGCACCTCGTCTTCGCTGCGGGGCGCGGCTGCCACCTCGCCGGCGGCCGACGAGGGTGCGCTGAAGCGCTTGGCGATCAGGCCGACTCGTTCCAGCGTGGCCAGCGCGGCTGCATCTGCGCGTACGGCGCGGCCGCGTTCGAGAACTTCGGCGACGGTGCGATTGCCGTCGACCATGATCAGCAGGCTGCGCAGCGTGATCGGCAGATTGTGCGTTCGTTCCTTGAGCTCGCGCAAACCCTCTTCGGTCTTGGCGTAGATCTCATCAGGATTCATCGTCTGATCTCCCGCTGGCCCCATCGACACCGCGATCACCAAACAGGAGGCGATTATAGACGAGGCCGCCATGCGCATGGCATGACGGAGCGAACTTGCACGGTACAAGCTGCATAGTGCCGGCGCACCGTTTATGGAATAATCGGCCTGGTAGGACGCGTGTTCTCCGATGCTCGATCCAGCCCTGCTTTCTGCGCTTGGCCACATCCTTCCCGCGTCGGCGATCGTCGCCACGCCGGAGGGGACGCGACCCTATGAATGCGACGGGCTCCCGCTGTTTCGTGAGCAACCACTGGCGGTGCTTCTTCCCGAGGACGAGACACAAGTGGTCGGCATCCTGCGCTTGTGCCACGCGGCGCGCCTGCCGGTCGTCGCCCGCGGCGCGGGCACCGGGCTATCGGGAGGTGCTACGCCCCACCGCAAGGGTGTGGTCCTGTCACTGGCCAAATTCAAGCGCATTCTCTCGATCGATCCGCTGTCATGCAGCGCGGTCGTGCAGCCCGGCGTACGCAATCTGGCAATCTCCGAAGCGGCCGCCGCTTACGGCCTGTACTACGCGCCCGATCCGTCGTCGCAAATCGCCTG
Source organism: Casimicrobiaceae bacterium (assembly GCA_036493675.1). Lineage (GTDB taxonomy): Bacteria > Pseudomonadota > Gammaproteobacteria > Burkholderiales > Casimicrobiaceae > PALSA-1003. Next base: position 55,100 of record DASXPJ010000032.1, on the reverse strand, counting down.
TACGATCGGCGGCAACGTTGCCGAGAATTCCGGAGGCGTGCACTGCCTCAAGTACGGGCTCACCGTGCACAACATCCGACGCGTGCGCGCCGTGCTTATCGACGGCGATGTGGTCGAATTCGGCAGCGATGCGCTGGACGCCGCCGGGTACGACTTGCTCGCGCTCATTACCGGCTCGGAAGGACTTCTGGCCGTCATCACCGAAGTCACCGTCAAGCTGACACCGAAACCTCTGCAGGCGACGTGCGTGCTGGCCGGCTTCGACGATCTCGAAAAGGCGGGCGATGCTGTCGCGGCGATCATCGGCGCAGGCATTATCCCGGCCGGTCTGGAAATGATGGACCGCCTGACGGTCGAAGCTGTCGAGCCTTTCGCCCACGCCGGGTATCCGCTGGACGCGGCGGCGATCCTGTTATGCGAATCCGACGGCGTGCCGGACGAAGTCGTCGCCGAGATCGCGTTGATGGAAGGGCTGCTCAAAGCGAGCGGCGCGACGACGATCCAGGTGTCGCAGAGCGAAGCGCAACGACTCAAGTTCTGGTCCGGCCGCAAGGCGGCTTTTCCGGCTGCCGGTCGCATCTCGCCCGACTACTACTGCATCGACGGCACGATCCCGCGCCGGTCCCTGGCGCCGGTACTCAAGCGGATCGAGGCGCTGTCGCGCGAATTCGGCCTGCGCTGCATGAACGTCTTCCACGCCGGCGACGGCAATCTGCATCCGCTCATCCTGTTCGATGCCAACGTGCCCGACGAAGTCGCCAAGACCGAGGCATTCGGCGCAAAGATCCTCGAGCTCTGCATCGAGGTCGGGGGTACGATCACCGGGGAGCACGGCGTCGGTCTGGAAAAAATCGACCAGATGTGCACGCAGTTCGCCGCGCCGGAACTCGAGCGCTTTCACGCGATCAAACGCGCCTTCGACGCCGAGGGCCTGCTCAACCCGGGCAAGGCGGTCCCGTTGCTGCATCGTTGTGCCGAGATGGGCAGGATGCACGTACACGCCGGCCAGTTGCCGTATCCTGACTTGCCTCGCTTCTGACTGGCAAAGGACAATGACCTGCGGCATGGACACGAATACCATCGTGCGGCCCGATCCGGACGTCGTCGCGCGCCTGGTGGCGCGAATCTGCGGCGACTATGGCGAACGCGCCGTGACCACGCACGCCGTGCGCGAGCATCACAGCCACGGCGAGGGCCTGTCCGACGCGGCGCTGCCTGACGTCGTCGTATTTCCCCGGTCGAACGATGAAGTTACGGCTATCGTGCGCCTGTGTCACTTGTCGCGCGTGCCGGTGATCGCGTTCGGCGTCGGCACGTCGCTCGAAGGCCACGTCGCCGCGCTGTACGGTGGCGTGTGCCTCGACCTGTCGCAGATGGACCGCGTGCTGGAGATCAACGCCGAGGATCTCGATTGCCGCGTGCAGGCGGGCGTCACGCGGGAGCAGCTCAACGCCGAGCTCAAGGGCACCGGACTTTTCTTTCCGATCGATCCCGGCGCCAACGCGACGATCGGCGGCATGGCGTCGACCCGCGCGTCGGGTACCAACGCGGTGCGCTATGGGACGATGCGCGAGAACGTCATGGGACTGACCGTGGTGACTTCGGACGGCCGTGTCATCAAAACAGGAGGCCGGGCGCGCAAGTCCAGCGCCGGTTACGACCTGACCCGGCTTTTCGTCGGCGCCGAGGGAACGCTCGGCGTGATCACCGAAATCCAGCTGCGCCTGTACGGCGTGCCCGAGGCAATAGCCGCGGCGGTCTGCCAGTTTCCGGACCTGGCCGGCGCGGTCAACACGGTGATCGCGGCGATGCAGACAGGCATTCCGATGGCGCGCATCGAGTTGCTCGATGACGTCCAGATGGACGCCTGCATACGCTACTCGAAACTCGAGGGCTACCAGCCTCTGCCGACCTTGTTCATCGAGTTCCATGGCAGCGAAGCAGGCGTGCGCGAGCAATCGGCGACCATGCGCGCGATCAGCGATGAATTCGGTGGCAGCGAGTTCCAGTGGGCGACGCTGGCCGAGGATCGAACGCGGCTTTGGAAGGCGAGACACGCCGCGTACTATGCGACGCTGGCGCTCAGGCCCGGAACGACGTCGCTGGCCACCGACGCCTGCGTGCCGATTTCGAGGCTCGCCGAATGCATACTCGAAACCAAGCAAGACATCGAAAAAAGCGGATTGACCGTGACGATCGTCGGCCATGTCGGGGACGGCAATTTCCACCTGATCGTTCTCTACGAAGCCGCCGACGTTCAGCAGCGCCAGCGTGCCGACGCACTCGCCCGTGCTGTAAGCATGCGCGCGATCGCGATGGGCGGGACATGCACCGGCGAGCACGGGATAGGCTGGCACAAGCTCGACCTGCTCGCGCAGGAGCATGGCGAGGCGGTCGACCTGATGCGCTCGATCAAGCGTGCGCTCGACCCGCGCGGGATAATGAATCCCGGCAAGACGGTACCGTTTTGACCATCGTTCCTGATAGCGAGTAGCGAACAGCTGGCTCCGGCCGGCTAACTCCAACGACGCGAAATTCCATGCTTACGCTCTACATCGGCAACAAGAACTATTCGTCATGGTCGCTTCGCGCCTGGGTGTTGCTGAAAGCCTTCGGCATTCCCTTCCGCGAGCAGCGGATCACTCTGTACGAACCCGATTCGTCCGAGCGGATACGCGTCCATTCACCGTCGGGCAGGTTGCCGTGCCTGCATGAAGGCGACACGATCGTTTGGGACTCGCTCGCCATCGCCGAGTATCTGGCCGAGCGACATCCCGGCATGTGGCCCCAGGCTGCCGGCGCGCGCGCCTGGGCGCGCTCCGTCGCCGCCGAGATGCATTCGGGCTACAGCGACCTGCGCAATGAATTCGGGATGAACCTCCGTATTCACGAGAAACGCAAGCCGTCCCCGGCCGTGCAGAGCGACATCGCGCGCATCGTCGCACTGTGGCGGGAGGGCCGCGCGCGTTTTGGGCACGCCGGCGATTTCCTCTGCGGCGCGTTCGGTATCGTCGATGCTTTCTACTGCCCGGTTGCCTATCGCTTCGCCGGTTACGGCGTCGCGCTGGACGATGTGTCGGCCGCGTATCACCGGGCGCTGCTCTCGCTGTCGGCGATGGGCGAATGGGCCGACGACGCGTCGCGCGAGACCGAGCACATCGCGATGCTCGACGGGACGATGGCACAGGCGCAGCAGCAATGACGGGGCAGGGCGTCGAATGAGCGATCTTGTCGCCGCCTGGCGCGATCGCGTGCGCGCGGCGACCGCAGCGACCACGCCGCTGCGCATCGTCGGCGGCGGCAGCATGGACTTCTACGGCCAGCGCCTTGCCGGAGAAATGTTCGAAGTCGCCGCGCATACGGGCATCGTCGATTACGATCCGACTGAGCTGGTCATTACGGCGCGCTGCGGCACGCGGCTTGCGGATGTCGAGGATGTCATGGCGCAATCGGGCCAGATGCTCGCCTTCGAGCCACCCCGCTTCGGATCGAAGGCAACCATCGGCGGCGCGATCGCGGCCGGCCTGGCCGGACCGCGGCGGCCGTACTCCGGTGCGGTGCGCGATCTGGTGCTCGGCGTGAGACTGCTGGATGGGCGGGGCGATGAGCTGGAGTTCGGCGGGCGAGTGATGAAAAACGTCGCCGGGTTCGATGTCTCGCGCCTGATCGCGGGATCGCTTGGCACGCTGGGTGTCATCCTGGAGGTATCGCTCAAATGTCTGCCGATCCCGCGCGCCGAAGCGACGCGGACTTTCGAGCTGCCCGCCGACGAGACGCTGCGGCGGCTCAATGCCTGGAGTGCCGTACCGTTGCCCTTGTCCGCGAGCTGCTGGCACGATGGGCGCCTGCATATTCGTCTGTCGGGTGCCGACAGCGCGGTGGCGGCCGCCGCACGCCGCCTGGGCGGCGAGGCCCTCGACGACGCCGCCGGCTACTGGGCCGCGGTGCGCGACCAGACACATGCTTTTTTCGCGCCGTTTCGGCGGCGGGATGCATACAAGGCGGCGGACCAGCCGGAACCGACGCTTTGGCGGCTGTCGGTGCGGGCGACCGCTCCCCATAAGAAATGCGACAGCGCGACGATGATCGAATGGGGCGGAGCGTTGCGCTGGCTTGCCGCGCCGGACGGCGGCGATGCGCAGCAGGCGCGCGCCTGGGCGGCGGCCCATGGAGGCCATGCGACCTTGTTCCGTGCCGCGGACAAATCGGCCGGCGCGTTTCAACCGCTGCCGGCCGCGCTTCTGGCGTTGCATCAGCGGTTGAAGGCGGCGCTGGACCCTGCCGGCATTTTCAATCCCGGCCGAATGTACGCGGAACTCTGAAGCCATGGAAACGCACCTGGCCGACTTCATCCGCGATACCGCCGACGGGCGCGACGCCGAATCGATATTGCGCGCGTGCGTGCATTGCGGCTTCTGCACGGCGACCTGTCCGACGTACCAGCTCTTGGGCGACGAGCTCGACGGTCCGCGCGGGCGCATCTATCTGATCAAACAGATGCTCGAAGGCGAACCCGTCAGCGCGACGACCGGGTTGCACCTCGACCGCTGTCTGGGCTGCCTCAGTTGCGAAACGACCTGTCCGTCCGGTGTGCGCTTCGGGCGCCTTCTCGATATAGGACACCGCGTTGCGGAACAGAGGATCGAGCGCCCCGCCGTCGCCCGTATTCGTCGCTGGCTGCTGCGCCAGGGACTAAAACGCCGGGGCGCATTCGCCGTCGCGCTGGCGGCCGGCCGCCTCGTCCGCCCGTTGTTGCCCCGCGGCCTTGCCGAGCGGGTTCCCGCGTCGCGGCCCGCGAAGCGTTGGCCGCCGCCTCGGCACGCGCGGCGAATGCTCTTGCTTGCCGGCTGCGTGCAGCCCGCGCTCGCGCCCGGTATCGACGCGTCGCTGGCGCGCGCGCTCGACCGCGTCGGCATCACGCTGGTCCGGGTATCGGGTTCGGGCTGCTGCGGCGCACTGAGCGACCATCTCGGCGCGCACGAGGAAGCGCTCGGCCACGCGCGCGCAAATGTCGATGCCTGGTGGCCGCATATCGAGCGCGGCGCGGAAGCGATCGTGGTAAGCGCAAGCGGGTGCGGTGTCGTCGTCAAGGCTTACGGACACCTGCTGCGCGACGATCCGGCGTATGCGGACAAGGCGCGGCGCATCGCGGGGCTGACCCGCGATCCCGTGGAGGTGATCGCCGCCGAATGGAAGCGTTTCGCGCCGCAGGTCGCGATGGATCACGGACCGCAGCGCGTGGCGTTCCACTCGCCGTGCACGCTGCAGCACGGCCAGCGCCTGATTGGCGACGTCGAGGAGATACTCGAGGCGATCGGGCTCGAATTGACGCCGGTCGTCGACGCGCATCTGTGCTGCGGCTCGGCCGGTACATACTCGATACTTCAACCGGAGCTCTCGAGCGTGCTCAAGGCCAACAAGCTCGCTGCGCTGGAGGCCGGCGAGCCGGACGTGATCGCCACCGCCAATATCGGCTGTCTCGCACACCTCGCGGGCGGAGCCCGACGGCCGGTGCTGCATTGGGTGGAAATTTTCGAGTCGCGGCTGCGCGATCTGCCTCGATCATGAGCGACGCGGCCTTTTCGCGACGCGGCGACTACCGGCACTTTCTCGAAATCCCGACGCGCTGGATCGACAACGACTGCTACGGCCACGTCAACAATGTCGTCTACTATGCGTACTTCGACACCGTCGTGAACGAGCACCTGATTCGCGCCGGTGGACTGGACATTCGCAATGGTCCGGTGATCGGTCTGGTCGTCGAAACCTTCTGCCGCTTTCATCGGCCGCTGTCCTTTCCGGCAACCGTCGATGCCGGCATGCGCGTCGCCCGGCTGGGCAAGACATCGGTACGCTACGAGTTGGGCCTCTTCGCCGGCGGCGAAGAAGACGCCACCGCGAGTGGACATTTTGTTCACGTCTGGGTTGATCGCGCGAGCCGGCGCCCCGTACCGGTGCCGGAGGCCATCCGTGCCGCGCTGGGACCGCTGGTCGCGTCCGACTGAGGACGATCGCCCAAGGGCGTACAATCGCGCCCCAGTCCACGGAAGCAGCGCACCGCCCTGACAATGGAATTATCAAGCCGCGCCCGCCTCCCGGCCGGACGCACCGGCGTCCGCCGCGCCGGCGCCTACGACGCTGGACGCCGATGACCGCCACGACGCGCCGTTATGGGCTGATCGCCGCGGCCGGCAACAGCATCCGCTTCGGCGGCGGGCTGCCGAAGCAGTACGCGCCGATCGCCGGGCTGCCGATGCTCGCGCATACGATTGCGGCGCTCAACCGTTCGATCGTCCTGGAAGCGATCTTCGTCGTGCTGGCGCGCGGCGACAAGCATTATGCCGAGCGGATCGGATCGATCGCAGGCGTCGTCCCGGTGTTCGAGGGTGGCGCGACGCGCGGCGAGTCGGTAAGAAACGGGCTCGCCGCAGTGGGCAAGCGGGCCGCGGCGGAGGATTGGGTGCTGGTGCACGACGCGGTTCGGCCGTGCATCGACGTCACGACGCTCAATCGCCTGCTGCATGAGCTTGAGGACGAGCCGGTCGGCGGTCTGCTTGCGATTCCCCTTTGCGATTCGCTCAAGCGCGCCGAAGTGGGAGCTGGCTTGCGAGCCGCGTCGAGCGAGTCGCGGGACGGCTTGTGGTGCGCGCAGACGCCGCAGATGTTTCGCTATGCCATTCTCAACCACGCGCTGCGTAAGGCCGACGTGAGCAAGCTGGCCGACGAAACGCAGGCAGTCGAGGCACTGGGCGTCAAGGCGCGTCTCGTGCAGGGCAGCCCGGCCAACATCAAGATCACCTACCCCGAAGACATCGCGGTGGCCGAGGCGATCCTGACCGCCCGCGCCAGGACGGGCTGACCATCGCCGCGGTGCGCGTCGGCACGGGCTTCGATGTTCACGCGCTGGTGTCCGGGCGCCGGCTGGTGCTGGGCGGCGTGACGATACCGTTCGAGCGCGGCCTGTCCGGGCACTCCGACGCCGACGTTCTGCTGCACGCGATCTGCGATGCCATTCTCGGCGCGTGCGGTCGCGGCGACATCGGCATGCATTTCCCCGATACCGACGCCGCCTACAAGGATGCCGACAGCCGCGTCCTGTTGCGCCGTGTCCGGGAGCTCGCGCGCGGCGCAGGATTCGAGCTCGGAAACGTCGACGCGACGATCATCGCGCAGGCGCCCAGGCTCGCACCCCACGTTGCGGCGATGGCAGAAAACATCGCTGCCGATCTCGGATGCGCTGTCGGCGCGATCAACATCAAGGCCAAGACAACCGAGCGGCTCGGCTTCGCCGGCCGCGGCGAAGGCATCGCTGCGATGGTCTCGGTGTTGCTCGTTGCGAGCCGCTAGGTTCGCTAAAGCGCCGTCCCGGTCGGCATCGTTACCCGTGCCAGCGTGCCCCCGCCCTCGCGCGCGAGCACGTCGAAACGCGCGCCGTGGAGCCGGGCAATGCGCTCGACGATCGCCAGTCCGAGGCCGGCGCCGCTGGCGCCGCTTCGTGCCGGGTCGCCGCGGGTGAAAGGACGCTTCAGGCGATCGACCTGGTCAGGCGGAATGCCCGGACCGCGGTCGGCGACCTCGATGACGACCGCTCGCCCTTCGCTGCGTGCCGAAACGTCGACCGGCGTGCCGCCGTAACGAAGCGCGTTGTCGATCAGATTGGACAACAGTCGCGACATCGCCGTCACTCGCATCGGCACCGGCGGAAGCGGACTGGCGCTGTAACGGACCTCGCTGCCTGCGCGACGGTAGCGTTCGAGCAGCGGCGCGATCACCTCCTCCAGCGGGCGCGCTTCCAGCGCGACGTCGCGATCGTCTCGGCCAAAGTCGAGGAACTGCCCGATGATCTTATCCATTTCGTCGATGTCTGACGCCATGCCCTCGCGTATCGACTCGTCATGGGTGCCAACCTCGACGCCCAGCCGCAGGCGCGCCAAGGGGGTGCGCAAGTCGTGCGACACCCCCGCCAGCAGCAGCGCCCGGTCCTGCTCGGCTTGCCGCAGATTGGAGAGCATCTGGTTGAATCCGCGATTGAGGTTGACGATCTCCGAGGGGCCTTTTTCCGGAAGCGGCGCCTGTGCCTTGCCGGCACCGACATTGGCCACGGCCTCGTTCAGCTGTCGCAGAGGTCGGGCGAGGTAGCGTGCGAACGCATAGGCGCTGGCGAGCAGCACGACCAGCGCGATAAGGCTCCATTCCAACGCGCGCGACTGCGCAGCGTCGGAAGGGCGCGGCCAGTGGAATCCGGCCCAGTAGGCGTGGTCGCCGGCCTGCAGCTTGATCCACAGAAGCTGCTGACGCGGTTGCAGCCGCAATTCGGTCTGCGGGCCCAACTCGTTTCGCAGGCGCTCTCCGAGCTCGACCAGCAGCGGATTCTGCGGCACGGCGCCGACGAATCCGCGCGCGTCGTCGCTCACGATGCGAGCCCCGTATTCCTGGCCGAGCCGGATCAGTGTTTCGCTGCGCTCATGCAGTTCGGTTGCCGCCAGCGCCGTGCGCAGCGCCTGCAACTGCAGGACCTTGGTGTCGCTGAACTGGCGCGCGACCAGGGCCGCCCGGTCATGCCGGTAGAGCAGTATCGCCGTCCCTTGACTGACGACGATCACCATCAGCAACAGCAGCGCGAGCCGTCCGAACAGCGATCCGGGCCAAAGCCTCACGGGCCCGCCCCAGTGTCCGCGTCGCTACTGGCCGGAACTCCGTCCGGCACGAACACGTAGCCAAAACCCCAGACGGTCTGCAGGTACCGCGGCGCCGCGGGATCGGGCTCGATCAGCTTGCGCAGACGCGAGACCTGGACGTCGATCGCGCGATCGAACACGTCGTGGTCGCGGCCGCGGGCGAGAAGCATCAATCTTTCGCGCGCCAACGGCTGCCGTGCGTGTGTGACGAACACTTTGAGGAGGCTGAACTCGCCGGTGGTCATCGGCAGGGTCGTCCCGTCGCGAGTAAGCGTCCGTGTGCTCAGATCGAGGACGTAGGGCCCGAAACTGATGCGACCCTCGCCGACGGGCGCACCGGGCGCCAGGCGCTCGATCTGGCGGCGCAGCACGGCGTGGATGCGTGCGACCAATTCGCGTGGATTGAATGGTTTGGGCAGGTAATCGTCGGCACCCATCTCGAGGCCGACGATGCGATCGATATCCTCGCCTTTCGCAGTCAGCATGATGATGGGGACGGTTTCGCCCGCGCCGCGCAGCCTGCGGCAGACCGCGAGGCCATCTTCGCCGGGCAGCATCAAGTCGAGCACCAGCAGATGCGGCGGGTCGCGTTGCAGCTTCTTGTCGAGTTCGCGGGCATCGGGAAGGGCCTGTACTTGAAAGCCCTGCTCGGTAAGATACCGGACCAGCAATTCGCGCAGGCGCGGATCGTCGTCGACGACCAGGATTTTTGGCGTTGGCTGCTTCATCGTCCGATTATCGCGGGCGCGAGTCTCCAGGGCTGGGACGACTTGTCACGAATTGTAACGCCCGGGCAAACGGGCAACGAATGGTTAGACTGCCGCGCTCGCCCGAAAAGCGTCCGACAATCGCGAACGAACGGTTACAAATCGCCGCGCTTCAGCAATCTTTCGGTTACAGCCGGCGCCTAGAGTCGACCTCGTTCGCCAGCCGCGCCAGTGTGGCGCGTATGATCACCGACTCCGATGAAAGGTCCCACGATGAAACGCACTCTGGTTGCCCTCCTGGCAGTATTTGCGATGTCCGCCATCGCCGCGCTCTCCTGGGCCCAAGGCGTAAGCCACGGCCACGATACCGACCCGGTAAGCGTGATCGCCGGCTTGGAAGCGCAGCTCAAGCTCAACACGTCACAGCAACTTCAGTTTGACAACGCTCTCGCCCAAAGCAAGGCCGCACACACCGCGATGCGCAGCGGGTTCGCACAACTCAAAGCCGCGACGCAGACCGAGCTTGCCAAGAGCGCCCCTGACCTGGCGTCGCTGGCCTCGACGTCCGACCAGATCCAGCAGCAGAACAGCGGACTGCGCAAGCAGGCTCGCGCATCCTGGCTCGCGCTCTACGACACGCTGTCAGCCGACCAGAAGCTGACGGTGCGCGACGCGATCAGTGCGCGCATCGCTCAGGTCGAGGCGTTCCACGCGCAGATGCGGGCCGCGCACGGTCATTGAGCGACCGCCAGCAGGATGCCGCGCGATGCGCGGCATCCTGTGGCGACGAACGGCATTGCCTTCACCGGCGGTCGGCCGACAATGCTATTGTCATAACGGGCGTCCGCTGCAACGACGGCGCCGGATCTCTTCGCAGGCCGGGTCCAGTCCTCCCCCAGGGCCCGATTGGGTCTACGAACTCGGTCTGTCCTCACGCGCCTCCTTCGCGGAGGCGCTTTTTTTTGATCAGGCTCGGCGCTTCAAAGGGCCACGGCGGCAGCCGTCTCGCCATTAAGAGGCGCCGATGCGCCGAGGATGCGCTCGGCGAGCAGGCGCAGGTCGCCAGGCAAGACGGGCTTCAGAAGCACATCCCCGGCAGTCGAGCGCATCGCCCGGAATGCTTCGGCCGAGGCGTCGCCGCTGATGAGGACCGCGGGGATCGGCCGACCCAACTCGGCGCGCAACTGCGCGACGGCATCCGTGCCCAGCGTTCCGCCCGCGAGCCGGTAATCGGCCACGATCAAATCGGGATATCGGCTGAGCTCGCCCAGCGCGGCCAGCACCTCGTCGCCCGACCCGCCGCCGCACACGCGCGCACCCCATTCCGCGAACCAGAAGCGCATGGCATCGACGATGGCGTCTTCGTCGTCGATCACGGCGATCAGCGCGCCCGCGAGCAATCCCGGCCCCCTCTGGTCGTACGCCTGCGGACAAGGTGTTTCCCGAGCAACGGCACGCGGTACCACGATCGCAAAGCGCGATCCGCGCCCGGGGGTCGAATCGACCTCGATCGGATGGTCGAGCAGCGCCGCGAGCCGACGGATGATCGCGAGTCCGAGCCCCATTCCCTTGGCGGCGCGCGCGGGCGCGGGCCGAATTTGATAGAACGGCTCGAATATGCGTTCGCGTTCGGCGACCGGAATGCCGGCGCCGGTATCGCGGATCTCGATCGCGACGTGCGCGCCGCGGCGTCGCACGCCCAGGACCGCGCCGCCATGTTCGGTGTGACGCACCGCATTCGAGACGAAATTGGCCAGTACACGCTCGAGCAGCACGGGGTCGCTTTCAACCCATATCCGCGTCGGTGAGATGGTAAAGCGCAGTCGCCTTGCCGCCGCGAGCGGAGCGAATTCGCGCTCGAGCCGCGCGAATGCGGGCGCCAGCGGAAACGTCGCGCGCGAGGGCGTGACTGCGCCGGCATCGAGCTTCGATATGTCCATCAGCGCTGTAAACTGCCGTTCCAAAGCCTCGACGGACGCGTTGATGCAGTCGACGATCTCGCGGGTTGTTGGTTCGTCGACTCGCGCCGAGAGCGCCGCGCCGAACAGCCCCAACGCATGCAACGGCTGTCGCAGATCGTGACTCGCCGCAGCGAGGAACTGGGTCTTGTCCCGGTTGGCCGCTTCGGCCGCGGCCCGCGCGCGGTCGGCTGCCGCAGTCTGCGCGGTGAGCTCGCCGATCAGGTCGACATTCTCGTAACGAATCGTGAGCGACTGGGTCATCAGGTTATTGAGGTTGTGACCGAAACCCACGATGAACGCCAGCACGACCAGCATGACCGCCGCGATGTAGAAATGCAGCCTGTCGCCTTCGGATGCAACGCGCACAATCAGCGGCAAGAGCGCGGGCAGGACGAAGCCGTAGAACGCAGGCTTGTAAACCGACGTGAGGTTGAGGCCGCCCAGGATCACGCCGAACAGGCAGACGATCAGCAACGCCTGGCGCCCGGGATCGTCGGGCACGAACAACATGACGCCGCCGCATCCCCACAACGCGCCGGCCACCGTCGAGCCAAGCGCCGAGGCGCGGCCCCACCGAGTGGAAGAGCCTTCGTCCGGCGACGCGGCGCGATAGCGGCGTACCAGCTCGAACCGCCACAGCTGATTGGCGACGATGGCCGCGAACCATGCGGCGAATATCGGCGCGGAGACCGCGCCCCACATGACGGTGATCAGGATTCCACCGCCGAGCGCCATCGCCGCGGTCGTGCGCGGCCATTGCGTGAAAAGCGTCGCGACCTGGTCGGCGCGGGCACGCCGCAGCAGCGGCGGCGACAGCGCGGTGAGCGACGCCACGGTCCGCGGCGGTTTTTAGCGCGATCGCGCGGTGTGCGGGTCGAGCCTGACGCCTCGTCGCGCGAGCTCGATCACGACCTGCGTCCGGTTATGCACATTCAGCGCGCGCAAGATCGCGCTGACATGCACTTTCACCGTGCCTTCCGACAGTCTGAGGTCGCGGCATATGAGCTTGTTTGGCTTGCCCTGCACCAGCAGGCGCAGAACGTCGGACTGGCGCAGCGTGAGGCCGAGGTCCTCGGCGCGCGCCGTCGCGCGCAACCGCGCGTTGCCGACTCCAGGGCAGTCGGCCGGTACGTACACACCGCCGGACAGGACCAGCCGCAATGCATCGATCAGCACCCTCGTGTTCGCCGTCTTGGGAATGAAGCCCATCGCTCCGAGATCGAGCGCGCGCTCGACCGTCGCACGATCGTGCGTCGCCGAGAGCACGAGGAGCGGAATGCCGGGCCAGTCGTGGCGCAATTCGGCGAGCAGCTCGAAGCCATCGCTGCGCGGCAGCGTCAGGTCAAGCACGATCAGCTCGGTGTCCGGCGCGGCCGCAAGTGCAGCGTGCGCATCCGACGCGTCCTCGGCCTGCGCCAGATCGAGCTCCGCGTCGAGCTCGGTGAGCACGTGCCTCAGCGCTTCCTGAATCAGCGGATGATCGTCGACGACGAGTATCTTCATCGTTCTCCCCAGGACGTGAAGATGAAGCTATGAATGTCCACAGCGTCGCCGTACTCTAGATGCTTGGCGCGCGCGGTCAACTGTAGGAAATAACAGCCGGCCCGCGAGCGCATCGTCCTTCATGTAATCTACACACTCCCGACGCCGGCTGCCGATCCGCCCATGCTCGTCTACGTCATACGCCGCAGCCTGCAGGCCCTGCTGGTGATGTTCGTGATGTCGATACTCGTTTTCGTCGGCGTCTACGCGATCGGCAACCCGATCGATATTCTGATCAATCCGCTCGCCGACCAGATCGAGCGCGAGCACGCGATCGCGGCCCTCGGGCTCGATCAACCGCTGTGGACGCAATATGCCAAATTCCTGGCCGGCGCACTGCACGGCAATCTCGGCCGATCGTTCGTGCACAGCACCCCGGCGCTCGGACTGATCCTCGAGCGCATGCCCGCCACGCTGGAACTCGCGCTGGTCGCCATGCTGATCGCCGTGTCGCTGGGCATTCCGCTCGGCCTGTGGGCGGGATTGAAGCCGCACTCGTTCGCCGGCCGCTCGATCATGGCCGGTTCGATCCTCGGGTTTTCGCTGCCGACGTTCTGGGTCGGGCTGATGCTGATCATGGTGTTCTCGGTGATGCTGGGCTGGCTGCCTTCGAACGGGCGCGGGCCGACCAAGGAATTTTTCGGCATGCCGGTCAGCTTCCTGTCGCTCGAGGGCTGGCGCCACCTGATCCTGCCGGCGACCAATCTCGCACTTTTCAAGCTGGCGCTGCTGATCCGTCTGACGCGGGCCGGCACCCGCGAGGCACTGTTACAGGATTACGTGAAGTTCGCACGCGCCAAGGGACTGTCGAACACCCGCGTGATCGGCGTCCACGTATTGCGCAACATCCTGATCCCGATCGTCACCATCGTCGGACTCGAGTTCGGCTCGGTGATCGCGTTCGCGATCGTCACCGAAAGCGTCTTTGCGTGGCCGGGCATGGGCAAGCTCCTGATCGATTCCATCAATCTCCTCGACCGGCCGGTCATCGTGGCCTACCTGCTCATCACGGTATTCATGTTCATCGTGATCAATCTCCTGGTCGACGTCCTGTATTCGGCACTGGACCCGCGGGTTCGCCTGATCGAGAGCAGGGGATAGCGTTGACCAGCGCAGCGCAACAGACGCCGCTTGACCGCATCGCCTCGGATTTCGCGGAGAGCCGGCTCGCGATGTTCGGGTTGGCGCTGCTCGGCTTGATGCTGATGATCGCGATCATAGCGCCGCTGATCTCGCCGCAGAACCCCTACGACCTGGCGCAGCTCGATGTCGTTGACGGCCGACTGCCGCCCGGATCGGCGTCGGCCAACGGAGCGACGTTCTGGCTGGGCAGCGACGATCAGGGACGAGATATGCTGTCCGCGATTTTCTACGGTCTGCGCATCAGCCTGACCGTCGGCATCGCGAGCACCGCGCTTGCGCTGGCGCTGGGCCTCGCGCTGGGGCTCGCGGCCGCGTACTTCGGCGGCTGGGTCGAGACGTTGATCATGCGCATCGCCGACATCCAGCTTTCGTTTCCGGCGATCCTGATCGCGCTGATCCTGCTCGCCGTGCTCGGACAGGGGACGCTGAAGATCATCGTGGCTCTGGTAACCGTCCAATGGGCTTATTACGCAAGGACGGTACGCAGCGCCGCGCTCGTGGAGAAACGCAAGGAATACATCGAGGCGGCACGCTGTCTCGCTCTACCGCCTTCGCGCATCGTGTTTCGCCATATGCTTCCGAATTGCCTGCCGCCGCTGATCGTCGTGGCGACGGTGCAGGTCGCGGCGGCCATCGCGCTCGAGGCGACGCTGTCCTTTCTCGGACTGGGCCTGCCGATCACCGAGCCGTCGCTGGGTCTTCTGATCGCCAACGGCTACCAATATCTGCTGTCCGGCAAGTACTGGATAAGCTTCTTCCCCGGGGTTGCACTGCTGCTGACCATCGTCAGCATCAATCTGGTCGCCGATCAGCTGCGAGACGTCGTCAATCCGAGGCTGCAGCGATGAGCGCCGCCGAGCGGCCTCGAGGCGCTAAGCGCCGTCGGGGAGCAGAGCGGCGGCGAAGCCGCACGCGCGGGACGATCCTGTGACCGACGCGGTATTGAGCGTCGAAGGCCTGCGCACGCACTTCTTCACCAAGGCGGGCGTGGTCAAGGCGGTCGACGACGTCAGCTTCAGCCTCGCGCGCGGCGAAGTGCTGGGCCTGGTTGGCGAGTCGGGCTCGGGCAAGTCGATGACCGGCTACTCGATCATGGGACTTGTCGACGCGCCGGGTCGCGTCGTCGCCGGCCGGATTATGTATGGGGGCGTCGAGCTCACGTCGCTCGCGGCCGAACCGATGCGTCAGCTCCGCGGCAACCGGATCGCGATGATCTTCCAGGATCCGATGATGACGCTCAACCCGGTGCTGCGCATCGAAACGCAGCTCGTCGAGACGATACTCGCGCACGACCGTGTGTCGCGGCAAGCCGCGGTGGCGCGTGCCCGAGCCGCACTGCTGCAAGTCGGCATCGCCTCGCCGGACGCGCGGCTCGCCGCCTATCCGCATCAGTTTTCCGGCGGGATGCGGCAACGCGTGGCAATCGCCATCGCGCTGTTGAATCGTCCCGACCTGATCATCGCCGACGAACCGACGACGGCGCTCGATGTGACGATCCAGGGCCAGATCCTGTTCGAGATGCAGAAGCTCACGCGCGAGACCGGCACCGCGCTGATATGGATCACCCATGACCTTTCCGTGATCGCCGGCCTGGCCGATCGCATTGGTGTGATGTACGCCGGCCGCATCGTCGAGCAGGGCACGACCGAGGACGTGCTAAGCGCACCGCGTCACCCTTACACGCGCGCCTTGCTCGACTCCGTGCCCGGGCAGGCGCAAGAGTACAAGCGCCTGCGGCAGATACCAGGCACGGCGGCGTCGCCTCTGGAGATCGGCGCAGGCTGCGCGTTTCGCGCCCGCTGCTCGTACGCGACCGCCGCCTGCGAGCGCACACCGGAAATGACGCCGATTGACGGGCGTCAGCATGCACTGCGTTGCTTCCACCCGCTGGCCGCGGCGGTGCAATGAGCGGCACCGAAGAACCGGGCGGCCCGATGCAGCCCCGGACGGGCGCCGAGTCTTCAGTGGCGGCGATCGATCGGCTCGTTTCGCGCGCCGCGGGCGCGCAGCTTGCGGGACGCCCCGACGAGGCACTGGCAATCCTCGCGGACGCGTTGCGATTGGCTCCGAACCATGCCTCGGCGTTGACTTTCGGCGCCTTGCTGGACCTCCGCGGCGGGCGCGCCAACACGGCGCTCGCCTACGCCGAGCGCGCGATCGCGGCCGACCCGGGCCGAGCCCGCGCGCACCATCTGCATGGACTTGCGCTGCTCGCCCTGGGACGTGGCTCCGACGCGCTGTCGGCACTGCGCCGGGCCGTCGCTCTTGACGAAAAGCTCCTCGACGCCAGGCTCGATCTGGGCAACGCCATGCTGGAAGAAGGCGACGTCGCGGGCGCGCAGGCGCAGATCGAGGCGGCATTGGCCGCCGATCCGGGCTCCGCGATCGCCCAAAACAGCCTCGGCAACCTGCGCGCACGGCAGCGGCAATTCGATGCCGGGATCGCCGCGTACCGTCGGGCGATCGAGATCGACCCGCGTTTCGCCCAGGCGTACGGCAACCTCGGCATGCTGCAATTCGGCATCGGCGCGACCGACGCCGCGATCGCTTCGTTCCGGCGCGCCGTTGCGCTGGCGCCCGATCGCGCCGTCCACTGGAGCGCATTGCTGTTCGCGCTCAACGTTTCCGATCAAGCGACCGCCGACGAGATCGCCGTCGAGCACCGCGCGTTCGGAGCGAGGTTTGCCGCGCGCATTGCGCCGTTGCCCGCGATCGCGCCGGCGCCGCGAACGGGCCGCCGTCTGCGCATAGGTTACGTCTCGTCCGATTGGCGTCGTCACGCGGTCGCGGTGTTTGCCGAACCCTTGCTCGCCGCACACGACCGACACCGGTTCGAGATATTCTGCTATCAGAACCATTCCGGCGGTGACGATGTCACGGCGCGGATCGCGGGCCTGGCCGACCGGTTCGTATCGATCGCCTCGCTGTCCGATGCCGACGCCGCCACGCTCATTCGCACCGATGCGATCGACATTCTCGTCGACCTGAATGGGCATACCGCGCACAATCGCCTGCCGCTTTTCTTCCTCAAGGCGGCGCCGATTCAGGTCACTTGGCTCGGCTATCTGGGCGACACCGGCGTGCCGACCATCGATTACCGCCTGACCGACGTCTACACCGATCCGCCGCCGCAGCCGGGGGCTGCCGGCGCCGAATCGCTCTGGCGGCTGCCGCAGACGCAATGGTGCTACCTCCCTTATGTCGAGGCACCGGAAGTCGGTCCGCTGCCGGCGGCATCGACTGGCACGGTGACGTTCGCCTGCCTGAATCATCCGACCAAGATCTCGCGCACGGCGCTGGCGCTCTGGGCCCGGATTCTGGCTGCGCTACCGGACTCGAGGCTGATGCTGCTGGCGACGCCGTACGAGGGCCAGCGGGCCGACGTGCGGGCGTTTTTCGCGGCGCTGGGTATCGCCGCCGAACGCATCGAGCAAGTCGGCGAGGCGCCTGTCGAGGCGTATCTCGCGCGATACCGTTGCGCCGATATCGCGCTCGACAGCCTGCCCTGTGCCGGCGGGACGACGACCTGCGATGCATTGTGGATGGGTGTGCCCGTGGTGACGCTGGCGGGCGATCGGCCGTTTTCGCGCAGCGGGGCGAGCTTGCTGCGCAACGCCGGCCTGACCGATCTGATCGCGCGCACACCTGACGAATACGCGAGCGCGGCGATCGATCTCGCGCGCGATCCTGCGCGGCTTGGCGCATTGCGCGCGGCATTGCGAGGGCGGCTGCGCGCCTCGCCGCTACTCGACACGGCGGGATTCGCTCGAGCCGTCGAGAGTGCGTTCGATGCGATGTGGGAGCGCGCGATGGCCGCGAGACGCCGATGAACGCCGACGCCGGTCCGGCGCAGGGGCCGCCGCTGCTCGAGCTCCGGGGTGTGTCCAGGCGCTTCGTCAAGCCACTGGACTTCCCGGCGCGCATCGCCAACCTGCTCGGAGGCGGGTTCCGTGACCAGACCGTTCAGGCGGTCGATGCCGTGGACTTGAGCGTGGCCGAACGCGAGGTTGTCGGATTGGTCGGCGAGTCGGGCTGCGGCAAGTCGACGCTGGGCCGGATCGCAGTCGGCCTGTTGCCGCCGACCGAGGGCGAGCGGCGCTGGCGGGGCGCCCCGATGTTTGACAAGCCGGCTGGCCGCGCGCGCCAGCAGCAGCTCAAGATGCAGATGATCTTCCAGGACCCGTACGCGTCGCTGAACCCGCGCCTGCGCGTGGTCGATATCGTCGGCGAAGCGCCGGTCGTGCACGGCCTGATCGCGCCGCAGCAGCAGGTCGAATACGTCGGCTTGCAACTCAACCGGGTCGGGCTGGATCCGACGCTGATGCGGCGCTTTCCGCACCAGTTCTCGGGCGGTCAGCGCGCGCGCATCGGCATCGCGCGGGCGCTGGCGGTCAAGCCGGAATTCATGGTCTGCGACGAATCGATCGCCGCGCTGGACGTGTCGATCCAGGCGCAGGTCCTGAACCTGTTCATGGATCTGCGCGCGGCTCTGAACCTCACCTATCTTTTCATCAGTCACGACCTGGGCGTCGTACGTCACATCAGCGATCGGGTCGTGATCATGTACCTCGGGCGGATCGTCGAATCCGGTCCGACGCTCGAGCTCTTCGCTGCGCCCAATCACCCGTACACCCAGGCGCTGCTGGCCGAGATCGGGCGCATCGAGCCCAAAAAACGAAGCTTCGTGCCGATCCGCGGCGAAATCCCGTCGCCGCTCGACCCGCCGCCCGGATGCCATTTCCATCCGCGTTGTCCCTACGCGATGGCGATATGCCGCGACGTGTCGCCCCCGCTGGATGAGATCGCTCCGGGACGATGGTCGGCCTGCCATTTGAACGACACGGTGCGGCACTGATGGAAGCCGTTCGGCGCCACGCCGAAGCGGGCGACTCGATCCCGCTTGTGCTCGACTCGCCCCACAGCGGGACCGACTATCCGGCCGATTTTGATCATGCGCCGCCGCGCGCGCTGGTGCGACAGGCGGAGGACACGTACGTGGAAGAGCTGTTCGCCGCGGCGCCGCACGTCGGCGCGACGCTGATCGAAGCCCGGTTCCCGCGTGCCTACATCGATCCCAACCGGCACCTCGCGGATATCGACACGAAGCTTCTCGAGGACGCGTGGCCCGGTCCGGTGACGCCGTCGCGCAAGACCGAGCAGGGCGTCGGGCTCGTCTGGCGCCTGGCGCACGGCGGGGCGCCGATGTACGCGCGACGGCTCCGGACCGCCGAGGTGCAGCGGCGCATCGAGCGTTGTTACGCTCCCTATCATGCGGCGGTTGCCGAAGCGCTCGACGAGCGCCATCGCGCGTTCGGCGCAGTCTGGCATCTGAACTGCCACTCGATGCCGGCGCAGGGTGACGTATTCGCCGACGATCCTGGACGGGCTCGCGCCGATTTCGTCCTCGGCGATCGCGACGCGACGACCTGCGCGCCCGAATTCACCGCATTCGTGGCCGCGACGCTCCGCGAGATGGGCTACGGGGTCGCGATCAACGACCCGTACAAGGGCGTCGAGCTGGTGCGGAAATTCGGGCGGCCGCACGAGCGCCGGCACAGTTTGCAGATCGAGGTCAATCGACGCCTTTACATGGACGAAGCCACGCTCGACCGGCACGGTGGCTTCGCGGCGCTGCGCACAAACCTCGACGCGTTGCTCGCCGCGCTGCGCGGCTTCGTGCTGGCCCACGTCTGACGAGCCTCGACTCGCGATGCTGCGGTGCAGCGCGTTGACCCCGCCCCGTGCGGCAGGGTAAAATCCACAAGTTATAGCCCGGCCGGCCGCAATTGCGGCCAAATGCGGTTTTACAAGCGAGCAATGCGCGGCAGACTGGTCGTCGGCAACTGGAAAATGAACGGCAGTTTGCGGCAGAACGACGCGCTGCTTGCCGACTTGCGTTCGGGCTGGACGGCGATGCCGTCGCGGCGAATAGCGATTTGCGTGCCATTTCCCTATCTTTGGCAGGCTCAGGCGGCGCTTTCCGGCTCGACGCTCGACTGGGGCGCGCAGAACGTCAGCGAGCATGCTTCCGGCGCATTCACCGGAGAGGTGGCCGCGGCGATGGTGGCCGAATTCGGCAGCCGCGTCGCGATCGTCGGCCACTCCGAGCGGCGTACGCTGTACGGCGAGACGGACGCGATGGTGGCGAACAAGGCGGCCGCGGCGCTGGCGGCCGGTTTGACGCCGATCGTCTGCGTCGGCGAAACGCTGGCCGAGCGCGAGACGGGCGCGACCGATACGGTCGTACTCCGCCAACTGCATGCCGTCGTTGCGCTGCTCGGTGCGGGGCTGGCAAAAGCGGTCGTCGCCTACGAACCGGTGTGGGCGATTGGCACCGGAAGGACCGCAACGGCGGAGCAGGCCGAAGCGGTGCATGCGTTGCTGCGCCGCTCGCTCGAGGCTGTATTGGGCGACGCGGCGCACGACATGCTGTTGCTGTACGGAGGCAGTGTCAAAGCGGACAACGCCAAGACGTTGTTTGCATGTGCGAATATCGATGGGGGCCTGGTGGGCGGGGCATCGCTCAAGGCCGACGAATTTTTGGCGATTGCGCGTGCCTAACAGGGCGCGACGCCGCGCAGCGACGGCTCGTTCGCCGGACGCGCGGCAGGCTACGAGGAACGAAGGATGATCTGGGAAACGGTTTTGATCGGTGTGCACTTTCTGATTGCCGCGGTGCTGATCGGCTTCATACTGATGCAGCACGGCAAGGGAGCCGACATGGGTGCCGCGTTCGGCAGCGGCGCATCGGGCAGCCTTTTCGGGGCGGCAGGCTCGGCGAACTTCCTGTCACGGACCACCGCGATTCTGGCCACGGTATTTTTCCTGTCAAGTCTCGGCTTGACCTATCTGGCGAGCAACCATGAGGCGGCGAAGGATCTGATGCAGGGCGTGACGCCCAAGGCGCCGGCAACCGTTCCGAAGGCGGGCGACCTGCCGCAGCCGGCCGCGCCGGTTGCGCCCGCTCCTGGCGATCCGAAGTCAAAGGCGGGGGAGATACCGAAATAGCGGCGGTTGGCGGCAAGCTTGCCGCGATCCGCCAAAATCGGGAGCTCATGGTTTGCCGGATGAACCGACCGAGCATAGCGCTGACAAGCCGACGTGGTGAAATTGGTAGACACGCTGTCTTGAGGGGGCAGTGGCGTAAGCCGTGGGAGTTCGAGTCTCCCCGTCGGCACCAGAATGACAAGGCGCGCGGGCGCTGGGCGAGCAGTACGTTGCGACGGCGGTACAGGGCTGCCGCCGCGTTTTGACGGGGCGTAGATCCGATCATGCTGGAACAGTACTTTCCGATCCTGCTTTTCATTCTGGTCGGCGTCGGCATCGGGCTGCTCATGCTGACCGTCGGAACGCTGGTCGCACCCGACCGTCCCGATGCCGCGAAGCTCTCTCCCTATGAATGCGGATTCGAGGCTTTCGAGGATGCGAGGATGAAGTTCGATGTCCGCTACTACCTCATCGCCATCCTGTTCATCCTGTTCGATCTCGAGATCGCATTCCTGTTTCCATGGGCGGTCGTTCTGCCCGACATCGGGATCTTCGGTTTCTGGTCGATGATGGTCTTCCTCGCCATCCTGGTGATCGGCTTCGTGTATGAATGGAAGAAGGGTGCCCTGGAATGGGAGTAGCGGCCCGAGCAGCGAGAGAGGACCCGCGCGCGAAGCGCGTGGGGGTCGAGCGTCCGCGAGTGGGCGCGGCGGCCGACACGCGACGGTGCATGCCGCGCCAAGCGGCCAAAGAGGCCGCGGCCCGAGCAGCGAGAGAGGAGGACCCGCGCGCGAAGCGCGTGGAGGTCGAGCGTCCGCGAGTGGGCGCGGCGGCCGACACGCGACGGCGCATGCCGCGCAAAGCGGCCAAAGAGGCCGCGGCTCGAGCAGCGAGAGGGAACAAGAGGGGGGCCGGCCGTGCCCATTGAAGGCATCCTTGAAAAAGGTTTCGTCACCACCTCGCTCGACGCGCTGATCAACTGGTCGCGCAACGGCTCGATGTGGCCGATGACCTTCGGGCTCGCCTGCTGCGCGGTGGAAATGATGCATGCCGGTGCGGCACGCTACGACCTCGACCGATTCGGCGTCGTCTTTCGCCCAAGCCCGCGACAATCGGACGTCATGATCGTCGCCGGCACGCTGTGCAACAAGATGGCGCCGGCGCTGCGGCGCGTCTACGACCAGATGGCGGAGCCGCGCTGGGTCATTTCGATGGGATCGTGCGCCAACGGCGGCGGTTACTACCACTATTCGTACTCGGTCGTTCGCGGCTGCGATCGCATCGTGCCGGTCGACATCTATGTGCCCGGCTGCCCGCCGACAGCCGAAGCGCTTCTCTACGGCATCATCCAGCTGCAGAACAAGATCTGGCGCACCAACACGATCGCGCGCTGATGAACAACGCGATGCTTTCCGATGCGCTGGCCTCCGTGTTTGCGGACAAGGTCCGCGTCGAGACGGCATTCGGAGCCGTCACCGCGGTGGTCGGCGCGGACCGGCTGGTCGCGACGATGCGCTCACTGCGCGACCTGCCGGAATTCCGCTTCGAGACGCTGATCGATCTGTGCGGGGTCGACTATTCGGCCTATGGCTCCACGTCGCGGGGGCTCGCCTACTCGAGCTCCGACGCGACGCCAGCGGAGCCGATCGCGCGGGTCCATGGCGACCGCTTCGCCGCCGTCTATCACTTGTTGTCGCTCGCGCACAACCACCGCCTGCGCGTGCGTGCCTTCGCGCCGGACGATGATTTTCCGATTCTGCCGTCGGTGATCGAAGTCTGGCCGTCGGCTAACTGGTACGAGCGCGAGGCATTCGATTTCTACGGCGTCATGTTCACCGGTCACCCGGATCTGCGCCGCATCCTGACCGATTACGGTTTTGTCGGCCATCCGTTCCGCAAGGACTTTCCTCTGTCCGGCAACGTCGAGATGCGCTACGACCCCGAGCAGGGCCGCGTCATCTACCAGCCGGTGACGATCGAGCCGCGCGAGGTCGTGCCGCGCATCATCCGCGAGGACAGCTACGCGGAAAGCGAAGGGTTCCGCAAGGGCTAAAGGACATGGCGGAGAACTGGAACTACCCGATGAATTGTGCCTCCGGCCGCCCGGCGCAGCCGAGCACCGAAATGCATCTGCGCATGCGCTGAATGGCCGAGATCCGCAACTACACGATGAATTTTGGGCCGCAGCATCCGGCGGCGCACGGCGTGCTGCGTCTGGTGCTCGAGCTCGACGGCGAAGTCATCCAGCGCGCCGACCCGCACATCGGCCTCTTGCACCGTGCCACCGAGAAGCTCGCGGAATACAAGACCTACGTCCAGTCGCTGCCGTACATGGACCGGCTGGATTACGTTTCGATGCTGTCGAACGAGCACGCCTACTGCCTGGCGATCGAAAAGCTGCTCGGCATCGACGTACCCATCCGTGCGCTCTATATCCGGGTCATGTTCGACGAGATCACGCGTATTCTCAATCACCTGCTGTGGCTGGGGGCGCACGCGCTCGACGTCGGCGCAATGACGCCGTTCTTGTACTGTTTTCGCGAGCGCGAGGACCTGATGGACTGCTACGAGGCGGTGTCGGGCGCGCGCCTTCACGCCGCCTACTATCGCCCGGGCGGCGTCTATCGCGACTTGCCCGACCGGATGCCGCAATACCAGGCTTCGCCGGTCCACAATGCTCGGGCCATCGCGCGCATGAACGAGAATCGGCAGGGAAGCCTGCTCGACTTCATCGAGGATTTTGCGCGGCGATTTCCGAAGAACGTCGACGAATACGAAATCCTGCTGACCGAGAACCGCATCTGGAAGCAACGGACGGTGGGGATCGGCGTGGTCACGGCGGAGCGCGCCAAGGCGCTCGGTTTTACCGGACCGATGCTGCGCGGCTCGGGCGTGGCCTGGGATCTGCGCAAGAAGCAGCCGTACGCGGTCTACGACCGGATGAAGTTCGACATACCGGTGGGAACGACCGGCGACTGCTACGACCGCTATCTGGTGCGCGTGCAGGAAATGCGCGAGGCGAACCGGATCATCAAGCAGTGCATCGACTGGCTGCGTGTCAACCCCGGACCGGTGATCACCGCCAACCACAAGATCGCCCCGCCCTCGCGCGAGGAAATGAAGGCGAACATGGAAGAGCTGATCCACCATTTCAAGCTCTTCACCGAAGGCATCTACGTGCCGCCGGGCGAAGTCTACGCCGCGGTCGAGCATCCGAAGGGCGAATTCGGCATCTACCTTGTGTCGGACGGCGCCAATAAACCCTACCGGATGAAGATTCGCGCCGCCGGTTTCCCGCATCTCGCGGCGCTGGACGAGATGTCGCGCGGGCATATGATCGCCGACGTGGTCGCGATCATCGGTAGCCAGGATATCGTGTTCGGAGAGATCGATCGATGAGCGTAATCAATAGCCGGGTTATCAATATCGATGAATTGAAGCTCGAGCACTTTTCCAAGGGCGACAAATTCGAATGCAATGCGTTGCGCATCGGGCCGTTGCTCGGCGCCAAGGATCTGGGATATTCGTACGACGTCGTGCCGCCGGGTAAGCGCTCGTGTCCGTTCCACAGCCACCGCGCCGAGGAAGAGATGTTCTTCATCGTGAAAGGCACCGGGACGCTTCGCTATGGCAACGAGACGCGCAGGCTTCGCGCCGGCGATGTCATCTGCTGCCCGCCCGGCGGCCCGGATTCCGCCCATCAGATCGTCAACGACTCGGACGCGGAGCTGGCCTACCTTTCGATCAGCACGATGATGCCCGCGGAGGTCTGCGAATACCCGGATTCGAACAAGATTGGTGCCTATGGCGACGGTGGCCTGCGCCACATGACTCGACCCGGCGACCACCTGGACTACTGGACGGGCGAGACGTGAGCGATTCGCTCGTTCACCCGCCGACGATCCTCAGCGCTGACGGACTGAAAAGGATCGATCGGGAGATCACCAAGTACCCGGCCAACCAGAAACGCTCGGCGGTGATGGCCGCGTTGGCGATCGCCCAGGACGAAAAGGGCTGGCTGTCGACCGAGACGATGGATTTCGTGGCCGGCTATCTCGATATGCCGCCGATCGCCGTCTATGAAGTCGCCACGTTTTACGAAATGTACAACACCGAGCCCATCGGCAAATACAAGCTCACGATCTGCACCAATCTGCCCTGTGCGCTGCAGAATGCGAGCGAGGCGGCCGAACATCTGAAAAGGAAGCTCGGCATAGGATTCGGAGAGACGACGCCGGATCGCATGTTCACGCTGAAGCAGGGCGAGTGCTTCGGAGCCTGCGGCGATGCGCCGGTCGTGCTGGTCAACAACAAGCGCATGTGCAGCTGGATGCGCCCGGAGCAGCTCGATGGCCTCCTGGCCGAGCTCTCGGCGGAGGCGAGCCGGTGAACGCGCCATCCGAATTTCTCGACTATGGCCCCGACGCCATCCTGATGGTGGGACTCAACGGCCGCAACTGGTCGCTGGACGACTACATCGCACGCGGCGGATACGAGGCGCTGAAAAAGATCCTGGCCGAGAAGATCGCGCCGGCCGCTGTGATCGCGGAGGTGAAAAAGTCGGCGTTGCGCGGGCGGGGCGGCGCCGGCTTTCCGACCGGCCTCAAGTGGAGCTTCATGCCGCAGCAGTTCGCCGGGGACAAATATCTGGTCTGCAATTCCGACGAGGGTGAGCCCGGAACCTTCAAGGATCGCGACATCATGCGCTACAACCCGCACATCCTGATCGAGGGGATGGCGATCGCGGCATATGCGATGGGCTGCAAGCGCGGCTACAACTACATCCACGGCGAGATCTGGGACACCTACGAGCGCTGCGAGCAGGCGCTGGAGCAGGCCTACGCGGCGGGATTTCTCGGCGATGACATTCTCGGCAGCGGTTTTTCCTTCCACCTGTACAACCACCACGGCTACGGCGCGTACATCTGCGGCGAGGAGACGGCACTGCTCGAATCGCTCGAAGGAAAGAAGGGCCTGCCGCGCTTCAAGCCGCCGTTCCCGGCGAGCTTTGGCCTGTACGGCAAGCCGACGACGATCAACAACACCGAGACCTTCGCCGCCATCCCGTGGATCATCAAGCATGGCGGCGAGGCCTTCCTTGCGCTGGGACGGCCGAACAACGGCGGCACCAAGATCTTCTCGGTAACGGGCGATGTCGCGCAACCGGGCAATTACGAGATCAGGCTGGGTACGCCGTTTGCCCAGCTGCTCGGCATGGCGGGCGGGATGCGGGCGGGGCGCAAGCTCAAGGCCTGCATTCCGGGCGGTTCGTCGATGCCGGTGCTTCCGGGCGAGGTGATGCTCGCCACCGACATGGACTACGACTCGATCGCCAAGGCCGGCTCGATGCTGGGCTCGGGCGCGGTCATCCTGATGGACGATACGCGGTGCATGGTGCGATCGCTTTTGCGGCTTTCGTATTTCTACTTCGAAGAGTCCTGCGGGCAGTGCACGCCCTGCCGCGAGGGCACCGGCTGGCTGTGGCGCGTCGTCGACCGCATCGAGCACGGCAAGGGAAAGAACGAGGATCTCGATTTGCTGCTGTCGGTATCGGATAACATCGCGGGCCGCACCATCTGCGCGCTGGGTGATGCGGCGGCGCTGCCGGTCAAGAGCTTCATCAAGCACTTCCGCGCGGAGTTCCAGTACCACATCGACCACAAGCAGTGCCTGGTGCCCGCGTATGTGTGATGTCTCGATCGCAAGCGCTGGGATTCGGCCATGCTGACGCTCGAAGTCGACGGCAGGTCCGTCCAGGTCCCCAGCGGCAGCACCGTCATGGATGCCGCGCACAAGCTCGACATCTACGTGCCGCATTTCTGCTGGCACAAGAAGTTGACGATCGCTGCCAATTGCCGCATGTGCCTGGTCCAGGTCGAGAAGGCACCGAAGCCGCTGCCGGCCTGCGCGACGCCTGCCTCGGAAGGCATGAAGGTATGGACGCATTCGGAGGCTGCCGTCACGGCCCAAAAGGGCGTGATGGAGTTCCTGCTCATCAACCACCCGCTCGACTGTCCGATCTGCGACCAAGGCGGCGAGTGCCAGCTGCAGGATCTCTCCGTCGGCTACGGCGCGTCGAGCTCGCGCTACGACGAGCCCAAACGCGTGGTGCTCAACAAGAACTTGGGCCCGCTGATCGCCACCGACATGACGCGCTGCATCCACTGCACGCGCTGCGTGCGCTTCGGCCAGGAAATCGCCGGCGTCATGGAGCTGGGGATGGCCAACCGAGGTGAGTTCGCCGAAATCATGACCTTCGTCGGCCGTACGGTCGACTCCGAGCTGTCGGGCAACATGATCGACCTGTGTCCGGTCGGCGCCTTGACCTCGAAGCCGTTTCGCTACACGGCGCGGACCTGGGAGCTCGCACGGCGAAAATCGGTGTCGCCGCATGACGGCCTGGGCAGCAATCTGGTCGTCCAGGTCAAGAACGACAGAGTCATGCGCGTCGTTCCGCTGGAAAACGAGGCGATCAACGAGTGCTGGCTTTCGGACAAGGATCGCTTTTCCTACGAGGGACTCAATTCGCATGACCGGCTGGCGCGGCCGTTGCTCCGGCGCGACGGAAAGCTCGTCGAAACCGATTGGCAGACGGCGCTCGAATATGCTGCCGGCGAGTTGAAGCGCGTGCGCGACCAGCATGGCGGCGACGCCGTCGGCGCACTGGCGTCGCCGCATGCGACGCTCGAGGAGCTTCATCTGACGCAGAAACTCGTGCGTGCGCTGGGCAGCGACAATGTCGATTTCCGTCTTCGCCAAGCCGACTTTTCGTCCGACGCGGCGTCGGCGGGCTCCGGACGCGGCGTGCCGTGGCTGGGCATGTCGATCGCGGACTTCGCCTCGCTCGACCGCGTACTGGTGATCGGCAGCTTCCTGCGCAACGATCATCCGCTGCTTGCGCACCGTCTGCGCCAGGCTGCCAAGAAGGGCGCCCAGTTGTCAGTGCTGCATGCGAGCGACGACGAGCTCCTGATACGGGTCGCGCACAAGGCCATCGTCGCGCCTTCGGGGATGCCGCGCATGCTGGCGCAGATTGTCGTGGCAGCCGCGGCGGCGGCGGGGAAGACGCCGCCGGAAACGCTCGCGGCGATCTCGCCCTCCGAGTCGGCTAAAGCCATCGCGGCCAGCCTCGCGTCGGGTTCCCGCAAGGGCATTTTCCTCGGTAATTTCGCTCAGCATCACCCGCAGGCAACGCAGTTGCATGCGCTTGCGCAGGAACTCGCGCTGCTGACCGGCGCCACCCAAGGCTTTCTGACCGAGGCGGCGAATTCGCTCGGCGGTTACCTCGCCCGCGCGTTACCGCAGCAAGGCGGCAGGAACGCGCAGGCGA
Organism: Casimicrobiaceae bacterium; assembly: GCA_036493675.1. Taxonomy (GTDB): domain Bacteria; phylum Pseudomonadota; class Gammaproteobacteria; order Burkholderiales; family Casimicrobiaceae; genus PALSA-1003. The sequence continues at coordinate 26,752 of DASXPJ010000032.1, read as the reverse complement.
TGCTCGCCTCGCCGCGCAAGGCCTATCTGCTGCTGCATGCCGAGCCTGACCTCGATGCAGCAGACCCTGGCGAAGCCCGTTCCGCCCTGGACGCCGCCGAGTTGGTCATCGCGCTTTCGCCGTTCCACCCAGGCGCGGCCACGCGCGCCCACGTCGTGCTGCCGGTATCGCCGTTCAGCGAGACTGCCGGCAGCTTCGTCAACTGCGAAGGGGGCCTGCAGCCGTTCAACGGCGTCGCGCCGCCGCTGGGGGACACTCGTCCTGCGTGGAAGGTGCTGCGCGTGCTGGGCTCGCTGCTCGGCCTGGACGGCTTCGCGCAGGACGGGATCGAGGCCGTCCGTGGCGAATTGCCGCCGGCGAGCGCGATTGCGGCTGCCTTATCGAATGCAACGAACGTTGCCATCGTCGCGCCGGTCGTTGTCGATGCCGTGCCGGAGCGCATCGCCGACGTCCCGATGTATTTTGCCGATCCGCTGGTCCGGCGTGCCGCTTCGTTGCAGAAAACGCGCGTTGCGCTGACTCCGGCCGTTCGCGCCAATGCGGCGACCCTGGCGCAGCTGCGGCTTGCCGATGGTGACGCCGCCCGCGTACGTCGCGGCGAGGGCGAGGCGATGCTGAAGGTCGCCGTCGACGCCACCGTGCCTGACGGCTGCGTTCGGATCGCGGCGGCGCATCCGGCGACGAGCATGCTGGGCCCGATGTTCGGTCCGATCGCGGTCGAGCCTGTCGGATGAGCGATATGCTCGCCCCGGTTCAGGATTTCTTCGGCCCGACCTGGCCGGCGGTATGGACGCTCGCCAAGATCGTCGCCATCGCCGTGCCGCTGATCATCGCCGTCGCTTATCTGACGCTTGCCGAGCGCAAGGTGATCGGCTGGATGCAGGTTCGGATCGGGCCCAATCGCGTCGGTCCGCTGGGGTTGCTGCAGCCCTTCGCCGACGTATTCAAGCTCGTGTTCAAGGAAATCATCGTCCCGTCGGGGGCGAATCGAAGCCTCTTTTTCGTCGCGCCCCTCCTGTCTCTCGGTCCTGCGCTCGCCGCGTGGGCGGTGATCCCGTTCGGCGACGGCCTCGTGCTGTCCAATATCAACGCCGGCCTGCTCTATCTGCTGGCGATGACGTCGATCGGTGTCTACGGAGTGATCCTGGCCGGCTGGGCATCGAATTCCAAGTATGCGTTCCTCGGCTGTCTGCGCTCCGCGGCGCAGATCGTGTCGTACGAAATCGCGATGGGCTTTGCGCTGGTGGGCGTGCTGATGGCGGCGTCGAGCCTGAACATCAGCGACATCGTCCGCGGCCAGACGGGCGGCTTCTGGCACTGGTACATGCTGCCGCTGCTGCCGCTGTTCGTCGTCTACCTGGTGTCGGGCATCGCCGAGACGAACCGCCATCCATTCGACGTCGCCGAAGGCGAATCGGAGATCGTCGCGGGCTTCCACGTCGAATACTCCGGCGTCACCTTCGCCGTTTTCTTCCTGGCCGAATACATGAACATGATCCTCATTTCGGCCCTGGCATCGATCATGTTTCTCGGAGGCTGGCTGGCGCCCTTGCCGGTCTTGAACGAGATCGGGTTCGCCGGAATCCATCCGCTGGGCGACGGCTTTCTGTGGCTGTTCGTCAAGATCTGCGCGATGCTGTTCATCTTTCTCTGGATACGCGCCACGTTTCCCCGATACCGCTACGACCAGATTATGCGACTGGGTTGGAAGGTGTTCATCCCGGTGACGCTGGTGTGGATCGTCTTCCTGGGCGCGATGATGCAGACGCGCTGGGCATTCCTCTTCCATTGAGCGAAAAGCGATGCTGCAGAGAGTCCGCGATTTCTTCAATGCCTACCTGCTGATCGAGCTTTGGCAGGGTCTGCGCGTCACCCTGACGAACATGTTCCGGCCCAAGATCACCGTCCAGTTTCCCGAGGAAAAGACGCCGATGAGCCCGCGGTTCCGCGGCCTGCACGCGTTGCGTCGCTATCCGAACGGCGAGGAGCGCTGCATCGCCTGCAAGCTCTGCGAAGCGGTGTGCCCGGCGCTGGCGATCACGATCGAGTCGGAGGCGCGTGACGATGGTACCCGGCGGACGACCCGCTACGACATCGATCTCACCAAATGCATATTCTGCGGATTCTGCGAGGAATCGTGCCCGGTCGACTCCATCGTGGAGACGCGGATACTCGAGTACCACGGCGAGAAGCGCGGCGATCTGATCTACACCAAGGAAATGCTCCTCGCCGTCGGTGATCGGTATGAAGCGCAGATCGCAGCCGACCGCGCCGCGGACGCGAAGTACCGATAGTAGCGATGAGCGACCAATGAACATCGAACCAGCCGTCTTCTACGTGTTCGCGGCGGTGCTGGTCTTTGCGGCGCTGCGCGTGATCAGCAGCAGCAACCCGGTGCATTCGGCACTGTGGCTGGTGCTGTCCTTTTTCAGCGCGGCCGGGATATGGCTGCTGCTGCAGGCGGAGTTCCTGGCGATCGCGCTGGTACTGGTCTACGTGGGGGCGGTGATGGTGCTGTTCCTTTTCGTGGTGATGATGCTCGATGTCAATTTCGCCAAGATGCGCGAGCACTTCCGAAGCTATGTCCCCGTCGGGGCCACTGTCGGCATTCTTATCCTGGTCGAGATGGCGCTGGTGCTGGTCGGAGGCTATTTCGCGCCGGCGGCGGGCCCGGGGCCTGCCGCCGCGGCGGCCGGTTACAGCAACACGCGCATGCTCGGGTTGATGCTCTATACCGACTACGCCTATCCGTTCGAAATCGCGGCGGTGATCCTGCTGGTGGCGATCATCGCGGCGATCGCACTCACCCACCGCACGCGGCGGGCGACCAAGCGTCAGGATCCCGGACGGCAAGTCAAGGTGCGGCGCGCTGACCGGTTGAGGGTGCTCGACATGCCGGTGGAGAAGAACGAGCGCTGAGCGCGCGAAAGCCATTGCGGCCAATAACAACGGCGACGGCCGCAGGTGCGGCCGGCAGCCAGCAGGGAGCAGAGACTTGGCATTTCCGTGGCATCCGACGCTGACGCATTACCTGGTCCTCGGCGCGATCCTGTTCGCGATCAGCGTGGTGGGGATCTTCCTCAACCGGCGCAACGTCATCCTGATGCTGATGGCGATCGAGCTGATGCTGCTGGCGGTCAATCTCAACTTCATCGCCTTTTCTCATTACCTCAATGACCCCGCGGGACAGGTTTTCGTCTTCTTCATCCTGACGGTGGCGGCGGCCGAATCGGCAATCGGCTTGGCGATCCTGGTCCTTCTCTTTCGCACGGTGCGCTCGATCGACGTCGAGGACCTGGCGACGCTCAAGCATTGACCGAACCGATGACGAGGCTGCAACTCTATCTGCTGATACCTCTGGCGCCGCTGTTTGCCGCGGTGCTGGTCGGGCTGTGGGGTCCGAGGCTGGGGCGGGCCCTTTCGCACTGGATATGCATACTCGGCGTCGGCGTTTCGACAGCCGCTTCGGCCTGGGTGCTCAAGGACGTACTGGCCGGAAACACGTTCAACGGCGACGTCTATACCTGGATGTCATCGGGCGAGCTCAAGTTCGCGATCGGATTTCTGATCGATCCGCTGACGGCGCTGATGATTACGGTTGTCTCGTTCGTCTCGCTGATGGTCCACGTCTACACCGTCGGCTACATGGCCGACGACCCCGGTTACACGCGTTTTTTCGCCTATATTTCGCTGTTCACTTTCAGCATGCTGATGCTGGTGATGGCGAACAATTTCCTGCAGCTTTTCTTCGGGTGGGAAGCGGTGGGCCTGGTGTCGTACCTGCTGATCGGATTCTGGTACACGCGCCCGACCGCGAACTACGCAAGCCTCAAGGCGTTCCTGGCCAATCGGGTCGGCGATTTCGGCTTCGTGCTGGGCATCGGGCTCATCGTCGCCTACTTCGGCTCCCTCGACTACGCCACCGTGTTCAGCGCTGCGCCGCAGAGTGCCGCCACCACGATCAACCTCCTCGGCGACCGCCAATGGTCGGTGCTGACGGCGATCTGCGTTGGCCTGTTCGTCGGCGCCATGGGCAAGAGCGCGCAGGTGCCGCTGCACGTATGGTTGCCGGACTCCATGGAGGGCCCGACACCGATCTCTGCGCTCATTCACGCCGCCACGATGGTGACCGCGGGCATCTTCATGGTAGCGCGTATGAGCCCGCTGTTCGAGCTCTCCGAGACCGCGTTGTCGTTCGTCACGATCATCGGCGCCACGACCGCGTTGTTCATGGCGTTTCTGGGTATCGTGCAAAACGACATCAAGCGCGTCATCGCGTACTCAACCTTGTCACAGCTGGGCTACATGACGGTGGCGCTGGGGGTTTCGGCGTACTCGGCGGCCATCTTCCATTTGATGACGCACGCTTTCTTCAAGGCGCTGCTCTTCCTGGCCGCAGGGTCGGTGATCATCGCCCTGCACCACGAACAGGACCTGCGCCGGATGGGCGGCTTGAAGAAATACATGCCGGTTACCTACTGGACGACGGTGATCGGGTCGCTCGCTCTGGCCGGGATCCCGCCGTTCGCCGGTTTCTTCTCCAAGGACGCGATCATCGATGCCGTGCAACTCTCCACCGTGACCGGCCACACGTATGCGAGGATTGCGCTCACGCTCGGCGTGTTCGTCACGGCGCTGTACAGTTTCCGGATGCTGTTCCTCGCGTTTCACGGCGAAGAGCACTTCAGCGAACCGCATCCCGCTGCGGCCGCGAGCGAGGAACCCGGACGCGAACAACATGCACCGTCCGGTCCGCCGCGGGAGAGCCCGTGGGTGATCACCGTGCCGCTGATCCTGCTGGCCATCCCCTCGGTCTACGCAGGCTGGGCATACGTCGACAAGGTGTTGTTCGGCGGCTTTTTCGGGAGCTCGATCGTCATCGCATCGTCGCACCCGGGCATGGCGACGCTGCGCGAGGAGTGGCCTGGCGCCGGCCAGTTCATCGTGCATGGGCTGAGCGGTGCGCCGTTCTGGCTTGCGCTCGCCGGCATCGGCCTCGCCTGGCTGCTCTATGTCCGCCGGCGCGACCTGCCGGCGAAGATCCAGGCTCGCACCGAAGCGTTGTACGCGCTGCTTGCCAATAACTACTACGTCGATCGCTTCAACGACTGGTTCTTCGCCGGGGGATTCCGCCGTACCGGAAACCTGTTTTCCGAGGTGGGCGACCGTTCGGTGATCGACGGCTTCTTCGTCAACGGCAGCGCGCGCGCCGTTGGAGCCGCGTCGGCGGCGCTGCGCCTCATTCAGTCCGGGTACATGTACTTGTACGCGTTCGCGATGATCCTGGGCGTGTTCATCGCGCTGTTCTGGTGGGTCGTGCTGAGGGCGGTTTGATGCTGCCCTATCTCAGCCTCGCAATCTGGGTTCCCATCGTCGCCGGCCTGCTGGTGCTCGCGGTCAACCGCGATGCCGACGCCGCGGCCGCGAGATGGCTCGCGCTGGTCGGGGCGGTCGCCGGATTCGCCGTCACGATTCCGCTCTACGTGCATTTCGCGTTGGGCACCGCCGAGATGCAGTTTGTCGAGGCGGTCGAGTGGATCCCGCGCTTCAATGTCAACTATCTGCTTGGCATCGACGGCATCTCGCTGCTGTTCGTCCTGCTGAACAGCTTCATCACGGTGCTGGTCGTCTGGGCTGGATGGGTTGTGATCGAGAAGCGCGTCGCCCAATACATGGCGGCGTTCCTGATCATGTCGGGCCTGATCAACGGAGTATTCACGGCGCTCGACGGCGTGTTGTTCTACGTGTTCTTCGAGGCGATGCTGATACCGATGTATCTCATCATCGGCGTATGGGGTGGACCGAACCGCGTCTACGCGGCGATCAAGTTCTTCCTGTATACGCTTCTCGGCTCGTTCCTGATGCTGGTCGCGTTCATCTATCTGTATTCGATCAGCGGTGGAAGCTTCTCGATCCTCGAGTGGTACCAGCTGCCGCTTTCGCTCAGAACCCAACTGCTGCTTTTCATCGCATTCCTGCTTTCGTTCGCCGTCAAGGTGCCGATGTGGCCTGTGCACACCTGGCTGCCGGACGCGCACGTCGAAGCTCCAACCGGCGGCTCCGTAGTGCTTGCCGCGCTGACACTGAAGGTGGGCGCCTACGGCTTCGTCCGCTTCATCCTCCCGATCCTCCCCGATGCCAGCCATTTCCTGGCGGGCTTCATCATCACGCTGTCCCTGGTCGCCGTGATCTATATCGGCTTTGTCGCGCTGGTGCAGGCCGACATGAAGAAATTGATCGCGTACTCGTCGATAGCCCACATGGGGTTCGTCACCCTGGGTTTTTTTCTCTTCAGCCAGCTCGGCGTCGAAGGCGGCCTGGTGCAGATGGTTTCGCACGGCTTTGTCTCGGCTGCGATGTTCCTGTGCGTCGGCGTGCTGTACGACCGCATGCATAGCCGGCAGATCGCCGATTATGGCGGCGTCGTCAACACGATGCCGCGATTCGCCGCCTTTGCGATGCTGTTCGCAATGGCCAACGCCGGGCTTCCGGGGACGAGCGGATTCGTCGGCGAGTTCATGGTGATCCTGGCCGCGATCAAGGCGAATTTCTGGGTGGGATTCCTGGCCGCGGTCACGCTGATCCTCGGCGCGGCCTATACGCTGTGGATGTACAAGCGCGTCTGGTTCGGCGCCGTGGTCAACGAGCGCGTCGCCGCGCTCAAGGACTTGTCGCGGCGCGAGTTCTGGCTGTTGGCGGCGCTCGCCGCGGTGGTACTGGTCATCGGCGTCTATCCGAAGCCATTCACCGACGTGATGCACGCGTCCGTCACCGAGTTGCTGGCCCACGTGGCCAAGAGCAAGCTGTGATGGTCGGCGCAGGCGTCCAGAATTTCGATTTCCTGCCGGCTCTGCCGGAGATCGCGCTGCTGGTTGCGGCGTGCGTGGTGCTCCTCGTCGACATGATGCTGCCGGAGACGCGACGCAGCTGGAGCTACTGGCTGGCACAGGTTGGGGTGCTGGTCTCCGCGTGGCTGTCGCTCTACGTCTTCCACGAATCCCCGGCGCACACCTTCGGCAACACCTTCATCGCCGACGCGCTGGCAGACGTGCTGAAATTCCTGAGCTGTGTCACCGTGGCGCTGACGCTCCTCTACTCGCGCAGTTATCTGGAGCCGCGAGGCTTGTTTCGCGGCGAGACCTTCGCGCTGATGATGTTTGCGCTGCTCGGCATGATGGTCATGATTTCGGCCAATCATTTTCTGCTTCTCTATCTGGGGCTGGAGCTGATGTCGCTGTCGCTATACGCGATGATCGCGCTGCAACGCGACTCGGGTCGCGCGGTCGAGGCGGCGATGAAATATTTCGTCCTGGGAGCGCTCGCGTCGGGGCTGCTTCTGTACGGCATGTCGATGATCTACGGCGCTACCGGGACCCTCGACGTCGCACGCGTGGCGACGACCGTTTTTGCCGGAGGGTCGAACAAGACGATGCTGGCGTTCGGCCTGGTGTTCGTCGTGTCGGCGATCGCGTTCAAGCTGGGCGCGGTGCCGTACCACATGTGGGTCCCCGACGTCTACGAAGGCGCACCGACCGCGATGACGCTGTTCGTCGGTTCGGCTCCGGAGCTCGCCGCGTTCGGCTTCATGACGCGCCTGTTGGTCGGCTCGCTCGCGGCATTGGCGTTCGACTGGCAGGGCATGCTGCTGATCCTTTCGCTGCTGTCGATGATCGCCGGCAACGTCATCGCGATTTCGCAGACCAACATCAAGCGCATGCTGGCTTATTCGACGATCGCCAACATGGGCTACATGCTGATGGGCTTCCTCGCCGCCAACATCAACGGCTATAGCGCGGCGATGTTCTACATGATCACCTATGTATTGACGACGCTGGTCAGCTTCGGTGTCGTGCTGCTGCTCTCCCGGGCCGGGTTCGAAGCCGATCAACTCGACGACTTCAAGGGTCTCAACCAGCGCAGCCCGTGGTTTGCGTTCCTGATGCTGCTGGCGATGTTCTCGCTGGCCGGCATTCCGCCTACCGTGGGTTTCTACGCAAAATTCGCCGTGCTCGAGGCTGCCGTCGACGTCGGACTGGTCTGGCTCGCCGTCGTCGCGGTCATAGCGTCGCTGATCGGCGCGTTCTATTACCTGCGCATCGTCAAACTGATGTATTTCGACGACCCGGTGGATACGGCGCCACTCGAGGCGCGAAGCGACACGCGGGCGCTGCTGTCGATCAACGGACTGGCCTTGCTGCTGCTGGGCATTTTTCCGCAATGGCTGCTTGGCATGTGCGTCGTCGCGTTGACCCGATCCTACTGACGGCGGTGGGACCAGCTGCTAAGATTGGCGGTCTTCGGGATCAACATGCGCGTCGGATTCTTCGTTACCTGCCTCGTCGACCTGATGCGGCCCACGATCGGCTTCGCGGCGATCAGCCTTCTCGAGGCTGGAGGCGCGGAGGTGTACGTCCCTCCGACTCAAACCTGCTGCGGGCAACCCAGCTACAACTCCGGTGATCGTATTGCCGCGATCGCGCTGGCCAAGAAGCTCGTCGGAGAATTCGAAGGCTGCGACTATCTGGTCGCCCCGTCGGGCTCGTGCTCCGGCATGATCAAGACCCACTACGCGGACTTGTTTCGCGATGACCCGGCGGCGCTCGGACGCGCCGAGGCGCTGGCCGAACGAACCTGGGAATTGACCGATTTTCTGGTCACCGTGCTCAAGCTCGAATCGGTGCCCGGTACCTTCGCCGGGACGGTCACGTACCACGACAGCTGCGCGGGACTGCGGGAGATGGGAATCAAGGCACAGCCCCGCGCATTGCTGGCCCGGATGCCGGGAGTCCAACTGAACGAAATGGCGGAGTGCGAGACCTGCTGCGGTTTTGGCGGAACGTTCTCGATCAAATACGGCGAAATCGCAACCCGTCTGGCCGACAACAAATGCGAGCATATCGCGGCGTCCCATGCGGATGCGTTGGTCCTGGGCGATCTGGGCTGCCTGCTCAACATCGAAGGCAGGCTCCGCCGACGCGGTGATCGACGGACGCGCGTGCTGCATATCGCCGAATTGCTGGCCGGAGACCAAGTGTGAGCGCGCTCCGGCGCGCCGTCAGGACGCCTGTCGCGCTCCCCGGCGCCATGGCCAAGCCGCGCTAGCTCTTCCGGAGACTCCATGCAGATCGCGTCGATGCACTTCAAGGAGCGCGCGCACGACAACCTGGGCAACGTCCAGTTGCAGCGCAACCTGCAGAAGTTCAAGGGGAAATTCGTCTCCAAGCGACTGGAATCGCTGGTCGAGCTGGACGATTTCGAGGCGACGCGCGAGGCGGGGCGTGCGATCCGACAGCGCGCTCTCGACAATCTGGACGTCTGGCTTGAAATGTTCGAGCGCAACGCCGTCGCCCGCGGCGCGACGGTGCTCTGGGCGGAGACGCCCGCCGACGTCAATCGCCACGTGCTGGATATCGCCGCCCGCCACGGTGCCGGCAGGATCATCAAGTCCAAGTCGATGGTGAGCGAGGAATCGGCGCTCGATCGCGCGATCGAGGCGGCCGGCGCCGAAGTCGTCGAAACCGATCTCGGCGAGTACATCCTGCAGATCAACGACTACGAGCCGCCGTCGCACATCATCGGACCGGCGCTGCACAAGAGCAAGGAAGAGGTCTCGGATCTGTTCGCCAAGGTGCACGGCACCGCGCGAAAAATGGAGATCAACGAGCTCTGCCTCGAAGCGCGCCAGGTCCTGCGCAAACACTACCTGGCGGCCGACATGGGCATCTCGGGCGGTAATTTCTTCGTCGCCGAGACCGGCTCGGTGGTGCTGGTGACCAACGAGGGGAACGCGACGCTGACCACGACGTTGCCCGACGTGCATGTGGCGATCTCGGGTATTGAAAAGATCGTCCCGACACTCGAGGACGTCGCGACCTTGATGCGGCTGCTGCCGCGTTCGGCGACGGGTCAGTCGATCGCGAACTATGTCGATCTGCTGACGGGGACCCGCGGCGAGGGCGAGTTTCACGGGGCCCGGCACATGTACTTCATTCTCGTCGACGCGGGCCGGAGCGCGGTGCTCGGCAGCGAAGTCAGCGAAGCCTTGCGCTGCATCCGCTGCGGCGCCTGCATGAATCATTGTCCGGTGTACCAGAACATCGGCGGGCACTCGTACGGCTGGGTGTATCCCGGGCCGATCGGCTCGATCCTCACGCCATCGTACATCGGTCTGGAAAACGCGCTCGACCTGCCGCAGGCATCGACCCTGTGCAATCAATGCGGCGTGGTGTGTCCGGTCAAGATTCCGCTGCCGGATCTCTTGCGAAAACTGCGCGAGCAGCAGTTCGCGCGAGGGCTGCGGCCCTGGGCCGAGCGCGCGGGCCTGCGCCTCTGGTCGTGGCTGGCCGCGCGCCCGCGGTTTTTCGGCGCACTGACCCGGGTCGGCGTACGCGTGCTGGGCTGGATGGGCGGGGCCGATCACCTCATTCACCGTCTGCCCCTCGGCGGCGGCTGGACCGAGGGACGCGATATGCCGGCACCGGCAGGACGGACCTTTCGGGAGACCTACGCCGCGGGGCGAGCCAATGGGAGGCAGCGATGAACGCGCCACGCGACGCGGTCAAGACCGTGCCGAGGATCAGTCGACGCGGCGAAAGCCTCGGCACCGAGAACGCCTTTGTCGTGCTGGCCGAGGTCAACGCGCTCGCCCGCCAGGGCCGCGACATCGTTTCTTTCTGCATCGGGCAGCCCGACTTCCCGACTCCGCTCAACATCCAGGACGCTGCCATCGCCGCGATCCGGGCAGGGAAGCACGGTTACACGCCATCGGCGGGCATGGACGAACTGCGCGTGGCCGCCGCCCGCGACATCGGGTCGCGCCGCGGTCTGACGATCGAGCCGGAAGACGTCGTGGTGGGTGCCGGCGCCAAACCGTTCATCGCTTACGCCATCGCGTCGGTCACCGACTTCGGCGCCGAGGACGAGGTGATTTATCCCGTTCCCGGCTTTCCGATCTACGAATCCCAGATCGTCGCCAATGGCGCGTTGCCGGTGCCGATCCATCTGCGCGAAAGCCGCGACTTCGCCTTCGATCCCAACGAGCTCGAAGCGAAGATCACGGCGAAGACGCGGCTCCTTATCCTGAATTCACCGCACAACCCTACGGGGGCGAGCCTCGGGGCCGCCGATCTGGGTGCGATCGCGACAATCCTGCAGCGGCATCCGCAGATATGGGTTTATGCCGACGAAATCTATTCGCGTCTGTGTTACGACGGCCAATTCGCCTCGCTCGCGGCGCTGCCGGGCATGCTCGAGCGGACGATCATCTCGGATGGGGCGTCGAAGACCTGGGCGATGACCGGATGGCGTCTTGGCTACGTCGCCAACCGCGCGCTGGCGCCGGTGTTCACGCGCTGGATCACCAACACCGACTCCTGCGCGTCGCAAATCAGCCAATGGGCGGCGCTGGAGGCGATCACCGGGCCTCAGGACGATGCCGAGTCGATGCGGCGCTCGTTCCTGGAGCGACGCGACCTGATCGTCGCACTGTTGAACGAGGTTCCGGGCATCAGCTGCAGGACGCCGGGCGGCGCGTTCTATGCGTGGCCGAACGTCACGGAGGCGTGCAAGCGCACCGGCTGCGCGGATTCGGAGGAATTCCGCAAACGCCTTCTCAATGAGGCCGGCGTGGCCGTGCTGGCCGACATCCATTTCGGGCGACGCGTGCCCGGCGACGGCCAGCATGTGCGCTTTTCGTATGCGGCCTCGCCGGCGGCGATCCGGTCGGGCGTCGACCGCATTGCCTCGTTCATAAAAACGAGCAGCCGATGAGCGCCGGCGGCAGCGACCCTGCGCGAGACAGGATTCTCGGCCGCGTGCGCGACGCGCTGGCAAAATCCGGCGTGGCGAGAGACCAGGCCATCGCGCGCGCGAACGCCGAAGCATATGTCACCGCGCACGCCCAGGGTCCAAGGCCGCGCATGCCCGATGATCTGGTCGCACGTTTCATGCAGCGCGCGACGGACATGGAAAGCACGGTCGTCCGCATTGCCGACCGCCGCGAGATTCCGGCCCGCGTGGCGCAATACCTCGATGCGCTGGAATTGCCGCCCGCGCTCGCCGCGCAGCGCTCGCGCCAGGGCGTCTGCTGGCCGGAGCTCGCCGACCTCGACTGGGTCGGCGCGGGCCTCGAGATCGAGCCGCGTCCGACCACCGGCAGCGACAGGCTGGGCATCACCGGTGCGTTTTGCGCGATCGCCGAAACCGGTACGCTGGTACTGCTCTCCGGCGCCGCGACGCCGACCGGCACGATGCTGCTTCCGGACACGCATGTCGCCGTCGTCTCCGCGGCGCGCATCGTCGCCGGCATGGAGGAAGCTTTCGCGTTGATTCGGGAGGAGTGCGGAATCTTGCCACGCGCCGTCAACATGGTCTCCGGCCCCTCGCGCACCGGCGACATCGAGCAGACAATCGTGCTGGGGGCCCACGGGCCCTACCGGGTCCATATCCTGGTTGTCGGCGGCTGAGGAACCCAAGGCCATTGCGTGAGAAACGGGGCTCACGTCGGACTTGTGGAAGTTCCCCAAGCCTGCAGCGAGGCTGTCAACAGCCACGGGCGTCCAGACGTTAACGGTGGCATCGCAACATCGCTCGGCGCCGCCGCCGGAACGATGGCGACTTTTAGGGGAGAAGAACATGCCACTACGCAATCGGATACTGCTGGCTGCCCTCGCACTGGGTGCGGCGACGCTGGCGCTGCCGAGCGCGGCGAAGACCGTCGTCGAGATTCAGGTCGGACCACCGCCGCCCCGCGTCGAAGTCGTGCCGGCGCCCCGCGTCGGCTATGTCTGGGCGCCGGGATACTGGCGGTGGAATGGGCGACGGCACGTCTGGATAAACGGCTCATGGGTGCACGAGCGGCGCGGCTGGCGCTGGCAGCCCGAGACCTGGGTGCAGGCTCCCAACGGGCGCTGGCATTTGCGTCGCGGGTACTGGGCGCGCTGAGGAACGCGCCGGGACGACGACCGCGATCTGCCCCGAGCGGGCGGCCGCCGGTCAGCGCGCGAGAGATACGACCGTCGCGCTCCCGCCGATCGTGGGCACCTCGTGCTTGGGCTGCGGGAACCAGCCCAGTACGGTCAGCATCACCGCAAAGCCGATGACGTAGGCCACCGTGACGTGCCATCCGCCGCGGACCCAGGCGATCGCGTCCTTGGCGTCCGGATACATGTTCGTCAGCGCGACACCCGCCGACGAGCCGAACCAGATCATCGATCCGCCGAAGCCGACGGCGTATGCCAGATAGCCCCAGTCGTAGCCGCCCTGCTGCAGAGCGAGCGCAGTCAGCGGAATGTTGTCGAACACGGCGGACACGAAGCCCAGGCCCAGCGCGACGTGCCACGACGCGTCGGGCAGCTTGTGCACAGGCATCATCGACGCGGCGAGCACCAGCGAGAGCAGAAAAATGCTGCCGCGAAGCGCGCCGGGCAACTCCTCCCAGGATGGCCGCCGCAACGGCACGCAGACGAGGAGCGCGACCCAGACCGCAGCTCCGATAAAAGGAAACTCTGAGGCGATGTCGCTGTAGTGGACGTTGACGACGACATTGACGACGATCGCGGCGATCAGGATCACGGCGACGATGAACACGCGAGCCCAGTCGATGACGACACCGGCCGGTGCTTCGCGCGCGATCGGCGAGTAGCGCTGCTGCTGGATTGCGGCGGGAATGCCGAAGATCAGCATCGCCGTGCCGGCAGCAATATAGGCCTCGATGACCTGCAGTGGATTGACTCCGTCGATCCACATCATCGTCGTCGTCGTGTCGCCGACGACGCTGCCCGACCCTCCCGCGTTGGACGCGGCGACAATGGCGGCCAGATAGCCGATATGCAGCTTATCGCGAAACACAGCCCGGGCGATGGTGCCCCCGATCAGAGCGGCGGCGATGTTGTCCAGGAAGCTCGACAGCACGAAAATCATCAAAAGCAGCACCAGTCCGCCTTTCCAGTCGTCCGGCAGCAGTTTGGGTAACCAAAGCGGGATGTGGCTGGCCTCGAAATGCTTGGACAGCAGCGCAAAGCCGAGTAGCAGCCCGAAGAGGTTCGCGATCAACACCCACTCGTGGCCCAAGTGCGTGGCCCAGCCCGCGACACCGGGTCCCTCGGCGAACGGCGAGAAAGCGATCTTGAACAAGGTGATGACCAGCATCCCGCCGACGGCGATCGGCAGCGTATGCCGATGGAGCAGAGCGACTCCGGCGAGGGTTAGCGCGAACAACAAGAAATCGATCGGGATGCCCCCCAGGGCCGGCGGCTCGACCGGCGCGGCGCCGGCTATCCCTGGGAGCAGCAACAGCACGGAGGTCGCCGTCAAGCTGGCGATCTGACGCAGGACGCGGGACATCGATTTCCTCCTGAATGCTCGGCTGCCGCGCAAGGTCGCGCGGCGCGGGCACGGCCTCGAGACGAGCCGGGGCCGTCCGACGGGAGCAGGGTGCAACAGCAAAAAGTGCCGCACGCCGGGTTTTTGTGCCGCTGATTGTAGCGCGCCGACCCCCGAGCGCCAATTCGCGGCCCGAAAAAGCGGTTTTACCGCGGGTTTCTTTGTCGCCGGCGGCGATGGCAGACTACTTGCTTGTAAGTGGCGGATTCGACACTTAGACTGCTTGGGCCGCGGGTCTCCGGGAATGGGGGCAGGCGGTTCGACCCGGTGCCATGGCGCTACCCCGATCGTTGACTCGCCTGGACCTGCCGACGCAGCAAACGGTCGGCGAAGGTCTGGACAGGGAAACCCTGCTTGCGCTGTCACAGCGCAAGCTGAATGCGCTCGGCCTGCCGGTGTGCTACATCGACGTCGATCAGCGCTATCGCTTCGTCAATCGCGCTTTTCTCGACTGGTCCGGCAAGCCGCAATCCGAGGTTATCGGACGCGAGGTGGTCGAAGTCGACGGCCGCGAGCTCTACCAGCTCTATCACGCCTATCTCGAAGCGGCGCTCAAGGGCGAGCGGGTCAGTTTCGAGCGCCAGCTTTCGTCGGTCAAACGGAATGCCTTCTGGGTGCGGGTCGACTATTACCCGGATCGCGGGCCGCGCGGCGAAATTCGCGGCGTGCTGGCGACCTACACCGACGTCGACAACATCAAGCGGATGGAGCTCGAGGCGGGCGAGCGCGAGCACCGCCTGCGCATCGTCACGGACAGCGTCAGTCTGCCGATCTTCTATTTCGACCGCGCCTTCCGCCTGCGCTTCGCGAACAAGCCCTACGGGGAGTACGTGGGCGTCGCGGTCGACGACCTGCTGGGCCAGCCGCTGAAGAATTTCGTCGCGGCCGACGCGCTCGAAGAGATGATGGGGTACGTCGAGCGGGCGTTCGCCGGCGCGACCGTCAGCTACGATCGCCGCGAGCGCCCGGCCAGCGGCGAGCTGCGCTGGGCACGCATCACGCTGTTCCCGGACCGGGAGCCGGGCCGAAAGACCGGGGGCGCGTTCGCGGTGATCAACGACATCGAGGACGACGTCCGCATCCGCGAGGCATTGAAGTCGCAGGAATCGCAACTGCGTCTGTTCGCGGACAACATTCCCGGCCCGATCGCCTACCTGGACCGCAAGCTCAAGTACACGTTCGTCAACCAGGCCTTTGCCAACTGGGTATGCCGCCCGCAGGCCGAGATCTACGGGAAGACGCCCTACGACATCATGCCGCACGACGTCAACGCGTTCCTGCGGCCGATCATCAAGCGCGCGCTCGAAGGCGAGAACGTCGAGTACGAGCGCGTCGGCGCAAGCGCGGACGGCAAGCGGCGCTGGATGCACGGCCGCATCGCGCCCGACCTCGATGCTGCGGCGAAGGTGCGCGGGCTGTATTGCACCGAATACGACATCCACGACCTCAAGCTCACCGAGCAGGCGCTGGCGGCCCGCGAGGAGCAGCTGCGCCTGTTCACCGACAACATTCCGGAACCGGTCGTCTACGTCGACCTCGATCGCAACTACACGTTCGTCAATGACGCCTTCGTGAGCCTGGTCGGCATCAGCCGCGACGAGATCATCGGCAAGAGCGTCAAGGACGTGCTGGGTCCGGAAGACTCCGAGTTCCAGCAGCCGTTCATCGACCGGGCCGCCCGCGGCGAGAGCGTGACCTACGAACGCGAGACCCTCGACGTCAACGGCAGGCAGCGGTGGCTGCGCAACAAGATCGTTCCGGACATGCGTTTCGACGCGACGATCAAGGGTTACTACATCGTCGGCCACGACATCACCGACCTGAAGCAGACGCAGGACGCGCTGGCTTCGCGCGAATCGCAGCTGCGCGCGATCATGGACGGCGTGCCGGCGCCGGTCGCCTACATCGACCGCGATGAGCGCTGCCAGTACGTCAATCGACCGTTCCTGCAATATTTCGGCCTGACCGCGCAGGAGGTGGCCGCGCTGCGTCTGCGCGACGTGGTGGGGCACGGCATCTACGCCAGCGCGCAGGCGTTGCTGTCGCGAGCGCTGCAGGGCGAATCCACGTCGTTCGACCGTCTCGTTCCCGGCGCCGGTGGCGACCGGCGGTGGATGACCATTCGCGTCGTGCCGGATACCGCGCCTGGCGGCGAGGTCAACGGCGCGTTCGTGTTGATGAACGACATTCACGGCCTCAAGCAGGCGCAGGAAGCTTTGCGCGCCAGCGAAGGGGAGCTGCGACTTATCATGGACAACGTGCCGGCGCGCGTGGCTTACATCGACCGCGAGTCGCGTTTTCGGTTTCTCAACCGGCACAACGAGGAATGGCTTTCGGAAAGCCGCAAGGACCTCACCGGTCGCCGCATCGGCGAAGTCGTCGGCGATGCCCGCGCACGGCAGCTCGAGCCGCTCCTGAGCCGGGTGTTCGCGGGCGAGACGATCTCGACCGAGCAGCTCCTGGTGCAGCCGAACGGCGAGCAGCGATGGGAATCGGTCCACTTCGCGCCGAACCGCGACGGCGAAGGGAACGTCATCGGGATCTACGCGGTCCATACCGACATCCACGACCAGAAGCGCAACGAAGAGGCGCTGCGGCGTGCCAACTGGATGCTTTCGTCGCACATCAACAACACACCGTTGGCGGTGCTCGAATGGGACCGCGATTTCCGTCTCGTGCGCTGGTCGCCGCAGGCCGAGAACATTTTCGGGTGGCGGGCCGAAGAGGTGCTGGGCATGCCCATCACCGGCAGCCAGCTGACGCACGAGGCGGATCGTCCGACGGTAACCGAGCTGATCGAGAAGCTGATGGCGGGTGAGCAGCCGCGCGCGACCGGCCTCAACCGCAACTATCGCAAGGATGGCGAGACGATCTGGTGCGAGTGGTACCACTCGTGCCTGAACGACGAGCAGGGCCGCATCGTGTCGATCCTGTCGTTCGTGCAGGACGTATCGTCGCGCATTCAGGCGGAGGAACGATTGCAGTACCTGGCCACGCGAGATGCGCTGACCGGCCTGCCGAACCGCCTGCTCCTGCAGGAGCGGCTGGCACAGGCGATCGCGCAGGCGAAGCGCAACGGACGCCACGTCGGCGTGCTCTACATCGACCTCGACCGTTTCAAGAACGTCAACGATACGCTGGGACACCGAATCGGCGATGAGCTCCTGAAGCAGGTGACCAAGTCGCTATCCGGAGCGTTGCGCGAGACCGACCTGCTGGCGCGGCTCGGCGGCGACGAGTTCATGGTCATCGTGGAGGACTTCGACGATGCGGCCGTGCTCAATCGCGTGGCACAGAAGCTCCAGGACGCGATCGCACAGCCTTTCCAGATCGAGGAGCACGACATCTACGTGACCTCGTCGATCGGTATCTCGATCTATCCGGACGACAGCGACGACCCGGAGGGCCTGCTCAAGCACGCCGACGTCGCGATGTATCGCTCCAAGGAGCTCGGACGCAACACCTATCAGTTCTTCGATGCCGATCTTGCGGCGCGGCGGCTCAAGCAGCACACGCTGGAAAGTGCTTTGCGCACCGCCGTCAAGGAATGTTCGCTCAAGCTGCACTACCAGCCGATCGTGCGCATCGCCGGCAGGGCGATCGTCGGCGCCGAAGCGCTGTTACGCTGGCACGACGAGGAACACGGCGAGATCGCGCCGCAGGTGTTCATTCCGCTGGCCGAGGAATCGGGCTTGATCCACATCCTCGGCGACTGGGTCTTGAGGAGCGCCGCGGAGCAGTGCGCTGCGTGGCGCAAGGCAGGTCTCGCACTGAAGGTGTCCGTCAATCTTTCCGGGCGACAGTTCTACCGCGACGACCTGGCGCAGCGCATCCTGGATATCGTGCGCAATGCGGGCTGTGAGCCATCGTGGATCGAGCTCGAAGTCACCGAGTCAAGCCTCCTGCACGATCTCGATGCAATCCGCAAGGTTCTGCAGCGGCTGCGCGACGAAGGCTTCTCGGTCGCCATCGACGATTTCGGCACCGGCTATTCCAGTCTGTCGCACCTGAAGCACTTTCCGATCGATACACTGAAAATAGACATTTCGTTCATCGCCGATCTGGAGACCGACCCGGGCGATGCGGCGATCACCGAGGCGATCATCGCGCTCGCCCGCGGCCTCAACCTGAACGTCGTGGCCGAAGGTGTCGGCACCAGCGGTCAACTGGCTTTTCTCGAGGCTCGGGACTGTTACTGCTTCCAGGGCTTCCTGTTCAGCGAGGCGATGGCGCCGGACGAATTCGCGCAGTTCGCCGCCAAGCACCACTAGTTGGCTGAATCAGAAATTCGGTTGATGGTTCGCGGCGGCTTTATCCGCCATGCTGCGTTGCGTTCCCCACCGTAGCCCGAGCTACGGTCTCGGGCTCGCGCCTTGCCTGGCGACCGATCCCGCACGCTCCTTTATCGTCGAAACTTACGAAACAGGACGTTAAATCCGCCTGGCGAAGCCGCGGCTGGCGTCGGCTTCCAGCCACGCGAGCAACGGTTGCGCGACACTTTTCCAGTCGCGTTCCAACATCAGCATGTGGGCGAGCCCGGGCACAATCACCGCGGTCACGCCATACAGCGATGCCGTCGCCTTGACGTCGGCCGGCGTCGAAATGCGGTCGTCGTTGGCGCCGAGCACGAACAGCCGCGCGGGCGCGACCGGGGCGCCGCCGTGCAGGCGCAAGCTCAGGTCCATCAGCGCGCGCGGCGATTCGAGCGTCAGATGCGCAACCGCCTCGGCGAGGAGCTCGGGTAGAACATTCGCACTGAAATACATCGGGCGCAGCGCCGCCAGGACGTCGCCGCTCAGATGAGGCGCATCGAGACGCTGCATATTGACCAGGTATTCCGGTTGCCACGCGAGCAGACGCTGCGCCACCGGCGCAAGCCCCGCTGGAGGGATCGGGGCGAGCAACGCGGCCGCGCGTATCGGGCGGGTGGTCAGCATGCGCTCGATGACCGCGGCGCCCATCGAGTGGCCAATGAGCACCGGCGGCGAGGGTAGAGTGCCGGCGATGTGCTCGACATCGGCAACGTAGTCGTCGAGGCCGGTGACGAACAGGGCCTCACGCCCGCCACTGGCACCGTGGCCGCGCAGGCTCAAAGCGTGCGCTGCGTAGCCGCGCGCGGCGAACCAAGGTAGGAAATAAGGTTCCCAGCACCATGCGTCGCAGTAGCCGCCGTGCACGAAAAGCAGGGGCGGCTTCGCGGAGGGTTTCCCGGGCAGCCGCGCGCGCACTTCGAGCCGTGATTCGGGAGGGAGCATTGGGAGACCGGTCCGACCGCGCGGAGCATGCTAAGATTGCCGTCGCCCGCCGCCGTTCATTCCGGCGCACGCTCCGGCAAATTTGCAGCAATCATGCCGCGGCGGGACGACGCGCCATTCTACATGAGTCGATTGCACCGCCGCGCATCCGATCATGCCGCGGTCCCGGCCGCCGCCTACGACGTCGACTGTCGTCGCTGCCCGAGGCTCGCCCGTTTCCTAGACGAGGTACTGCTCGCCAATCCAGGCTACTTCTGCCGGCCGGTGCCGCCGTTTGGCGACATGAACGCGCACTTGGTCATCGTCGGCCTTGCCCCGGGCATGCATGGCGCCAACGCCACCGGCAGGCCATTTACCGGCGATTACGCGGGCATCATGCTCTATTCCACACTGCATAAATTCGGTTATGCCAGTCGCGCGCAATCGCTTGGCGCGGACGATGGACTCCAGCTGACCGACGCTCGGATCACCAACTCGGTCAAATGCCTGCCGCCGGCGAACAAGCCCGCACCGGACGAGATACGGAACTGCAATACCTATCTGGCTGCCGAACTCGGGGCGCTGCCCGATGGTGCGGCGATCCTCGCGCTTGGACGCATTGCGCACGATGCGACGCTGCTTGCGCTTGGACTCGCGCCGCGGGCGTATCCTTTTTCGCACGGCGCCGAGCATGCGCTATCCCGGCCCGAGCGCACTGCGCGCCTGTTCGACTGCTACCACTGCAGTCGTTACAACACCAATACAAGGCGGCTGACGACAGCGATGTTCGAACAGGTGTTCCGATCGATCGCCCGATTCCGCGCGGATCCGACCCTCGCCGCGCAGGACAGCTGAGCCGATGGCCGAGCACGATTCCATCCGCACGAAAAGCGAGCCCTTCGACGCTCGAGAATTGCTCGCGTCGCTGCCCAAACGCGCCGGCGTCTATCGCATGCTCGACGCGGCCGGCGACACGCTGTATGTGGGCAAGGCGCGCGATCTCAAGAAACGCGTCTCCAATTATTTTCAGAAGACCGGACATCTGCCGCGGACCGAAGCGATGGTGAGACAGGTCGCGCGGGTGGAGGTGACAGTCACCCGCTCCGAGGGCGAAGCGCTGTTGCTGGAGAACAACCTGATCAAGGCGCACCAGCCGCGCTACAACGTCGTCTTCCGCGACGACAAGAGCTATCCGTTTATCTGCCTGACCGGCGAACCGTTTCCGCAGCTGCGTTTCCACCGGGGCAAGCTCGACAAGCCGCACCGCTATTTTGGACCTTTTCCCAGCGCCGGCGCCGTGCGCGAAGGCATGGCGGTGCTGCAGAAAGTGTTTCAGCTTCGCACGTGCGAAAACAGCGTGTTCGCCAACCGATCGCGCCCATGCATGCTGCACCAGATCCAGCGCTGCACCGGCCCATGCGTCGGCTTGATTTCGGAGGGCGACTACCAGGAGGACGTCAGGAACGCGACGCTGTTTCTTCAGGGCAAGACGACCGAGGTCCTGGCCGAGCTGCAGCGGCAAATGGACGCGGCCGCGGCGTCGCTCGCTTTCGAGCGTGCGGCCCGGCTGCGCGACAAGATCACGCGGTTGCAGCAGCTGCAGTCGCGCCAGTTTGTCGAAAGCCCCACCGCCGGGGACGTCGATGTCATCGCCGGCGTGGCCGAGCGGGGATTGACGGCGGTCAACCTGGTGATGATCCGCGGCGGGCGGCACGTGGGCGACCGGACCTTCTTCCCACAGCACGCAGACGGAGCGACGCTCGACGAAGTGATTCCGGCATTCCTCGTCCAGCATTATCTGGAACGGCCGACGCCTCCGACCATCGTCGCATCGGGCGGGCGTGACGATCCGGTACTGGCGGAGGTTCTGTCGGCGCAATCGGGACACAAGGTGCAACTCGTCACCCATCCGGGCGGGGAGCGACGCGTGTGGGTGACCATGGCGCTCGAGAACGCCGAGCTCGCGATCCGCCAGAAGCTTGCGCAAAAAGCCACGCAGGACGAGCGGCTCGCGGCGCTGCAGGACGCGCTGGCGCTGCCGCAATCGGTGCAGCGCATCGAATGCTTCGACGTCAGCCATACGATGGGTGAAGCAGCGGTGGCAAGCTGCGTGATCTTCGATCGCCTGGCGATGCAGACCGGCGAGTACCGGCGCTTCAACGTCAAGCCACTGACCGGCGGTGACGATTACGCGGCGATGCGCGAAGCACTGACGCGGCGGGCCGCGCGCATCGTTTCGGGGGAATATCCGGTGCCGGACCTGTTGGTCATCGACGGGGGAAAAGGGCAGGTCGCCGTCGCCGTCGACGTGCTCGCGGAGCAGGGTCTGCACGCGACGCATCTCATCGGCATCGCCAAAGGACCGGAGCGGAAGCCGGGGCTGGAAGAGATCGTCTTTCCGCGCAGCGACCAGACGCTGCAATTGCCCGCCGACCATCCGGGGCTGCACCTGCTGCAGCAGATCCGCGACGAAGCGCACCGTTTCGCGATTCAGGGGCACCGCGCACGCCGCGGCAAGACGAGGACGACGTCGACCCTGGAGGGTATCGCCGGAATCGGCGCGCGCAAGCGACAGGCGCTGCTCGCGCATTTTGGCGGCCTGAAAGGCGTTCAGTCCGCAGGGGTCGATGATCTGGCGCGTGTGGCCGGCATCAGCCGCGCGCTGGCCGAGCGCATTTTCGCCGAATTGCATTGAAGCTCGCCGCCATGCCGAGGCCGGTGGCGCTGCCGCTGACGCGTCGTTCTCTCCGCCTTCGCCCAGCGAGGTAGAATGCGCTTACCGCGCGGCAGCCGCGCGGCCACCCATGCTCTTCAACCTTCCCACTGCGCTGACCTGGCTGCGGATCGTTCTGATTCCCGTATTCGTCGGCGTTTACTATCTGCCGGCGACGATGCTGTCGATATCGGCCAAGAACTGGGTGGCGATGACTGTTTTCGCGCTCGCCGCGATCACCGACTGGGCCGATGGCTACTTTGCCCGACGATGGGGCCAGACGTCGGCATTCGGCGCATTCCTCGATCCTGTCGCCGACAAGCTGATGGTCGCCGCGGCGTTGATCATGCTGGTCTGGCTCGACCGCGCCGAGCCCTGGCTCGCGATCATCATCATCGGACGCGAGATCGCCGTGTCCGCGCTGCGCGAGTGGATGGCGCAAATGGGCAAGTCAAAAAGCGTCGCCGTCGCCTTTATCGGCAAGGTCAAGACGGTCGCGCAGATCACCGCCATCATCGCCCTTCTTCTTTATCAACCCGTCATCCCGGGCATCGATACCAAGTTGTTGGGTAAGCTCGCGTTGTGGGTCGCTGCGGTGCTGACGCTGTGGTCGATGGTTCACTATCTGCGGTTGGCTGCACCACATCTCGCGTCAGGATCGCGCGGGGACCCGCCACTGTAATCCGTTCGCCCGGAACCACTGTCGCGGCCAGGTTGAATTGACCCGCTCGCGAGCGCCTCGATATAATAGAAGGCTGTTCCCCGATAGCTCAGCTGGTAGAGCGACGGACTGTTAATCCGCAGGTCCCAGGTTCGAGCCCTGGTCGGGGAGCCAAGCTACATGCGGCCCGCAGCAATGCGGGCCGTTTCTTTTTGCTCCGCAATTCCGGCTTTGCTCCGCAAAAATGTGGATAACCTGATCAGCACGGTAGATTGCTGAGCGCTTTGAGCGTTAATGTCGGTCAGCGAGGGGGGTCAGGCGATCTGTGGCAGTCCAAGAAAAGCTATTTAGAATATCCATGCGTCGTCCTTCTTGCCCAATCTCCAGGCATAGTCGTGAAGAAGATTGAGCTACCGGCTGCTTATGGACAGCCCCCATAGTGTGAACCTATGAATCGAGACTGGATACTTCAGAGCCGTGAAACTCGACGACTCTTCGCCAACTCAACGTGGGTTCCGTTGAGAGCGTCTGTCAAAGTTGAGCAAGGTCATCCCGAGGTTACAGAGATCGGCCACGTCAGCGAGTACTTTGTTTGCGGATCGGTAGCGTTCCCTCCGCAACACCGCGAGGTCGCGGAACGTCTGAGCTGGAGTGAGATAGGGATCGGTCACAGTGCTCGCCCTTTCGCTTACGAGGATGGCCACTACTCGCCGGTCGATCAATATCAATACAACGACAAGGAGGCAATCGGCGTTGAGCTCGTTTTCGAGCATGAACAACCAGTAGTGGGTGGGAGGCAATGGATCCTCAACCCGGATTTGGTTATTGCTCTTCGCCTCATAAAGCAGGGAAACAATTGGGTTCGGCCCGAGGAAGACTTTGTTGTCGCAGCTCGCGAGATAATCGACGAGGACGGAAGTCATAGTCAAATCGAGATCAAGCGAGAGTTCCTGTTGGACTACCTGGCCGCGAGAGACCTTTCACTTCGCCTGTCCTACTGCCGTCAGAGAGTAGAGAACGTCGTCGCACTTAAGGAAAGCGGCTACGCAGAACTGAACGATCGAGAAGAACGGCGGGATGGCGGTCGCTTCGAGCTGCGCATTCGCAGCTTGAATGACGTCTTCGGTGGTAGCTGGGCCTCGTTCCGGGTCTGGAGGACTGACGTTGACCCGGAGGAGGATGCGCCGGTAATGGGGCCAGAAGGAGATGAGAACACTGAGTCCGAACACAGGGAAGGTCACCGCGGTGGATATGAAGGCGTCCGCGTCGAAGGCGAGTTTTGGCGAGATGAATGGATCAACAGCCAGGGCCAGAGTGTGCGTGTCAGAGGCGACCCGGATCAGACACGCCCTCACTTCATTGTAGAGACCGATGGAACTCGCATGCCCTCCCGAGACCTAGATGACGAGGACATCGGGCGCTGGCTCTGGTTCCGACCCGGAGTCGTTAGCGATGGGGGGCCGGACGCAGCAGCAACTCGTGCACCGGCTCGACCGGCGTTATCTTCTGGAAGTCGCCATTGCGTCCCGAATGGTAGTTCGGCCAGGAAATCGCCTTCGTCTCGACATCGTCGGGCACATGTCGAGATTCGTCGGGTTCTGGATTCTTACTATGAAAGAAATGCGCGCCGCCCACGCTTCCCAGGTTGTATACCGACGACCCAAGGTCCTGATGATCTCGGGTTACCAACAACCCACCGCCGCGGCGGTGAAAGCGAGTAATGCCTTCGCGGTCCGCGATCGGCATGCCGTCTCCCTCGTCTGCCGCGATTAACCAGAGCTCATCGACGTCGGAGCTATCGAGCGTGCTCAGAACCGGATCACTTTCGACGCCGAGCCGATTGCGCGTCGTCACCGCAAAGAGCGGATTGCCACATTCATCGACCTGTGACTCAAGCAAGGAACGCAGCAGGGAAAAGCGTTCCACATGCCAGTCGTCTACTGTCTCGGGCGGCGGCGAGGTGGCGAGGTATATCGGACGCTATGGAACGAAGCGGGTGGCCAAGGCGGTACTGATTGCCGCGGTTCCGCCCATCATGCTTAAGACGGCCGCGAATCCCGAAGGGCTCCCGATGGAAGTGTTCGACGCCATTCGCGCGGGTCTAACCGCCGATCGCTCCCAATTTTACAGGGACCTGGCCATTCAGTTCTATGGTGCCAATCGGCCAGGAGTGAAGGTCTCTCAGGGGATTCTCGATCAGTTCTGGCTCTGGAGCATGCAGAGCGGACTCAAGAATGCCTATGACAGCGTCAAGGCATTTTCCGAAACCGACTTCACCGAGGATCTGAAGAAGTTCGACGTACCGACGCTGCTCCTCCATGGAGAGGATGATCAGATCGTGCCGGTGAAAGATTCCTCGAGAAAGTCTGCCAGGCTCATCAAGGGTGTGAAGGACGTCTACTATCCCGGCGCGCCACATGGCCTCACCGCCACGCATCAGGATCAGGTGAATAAGGAGCTGCTCGCATTCCTACGCGGCACTTCCGATCGACGTAAAGAGCCGGCAACGGCGCTCAGCGAAGAGTGAGAGCGGACTACGTACATGAGGGAGCGTTGAGATGAATGCCGTCGACCCGAACCTGCGTCCTGCCATCGCAACACGTTTACTGGCAGGAGTTTCCGTGCCTGATACGCCGTTGATTTCCCGCGCCATAGAGTACGCGCGAGAACACTCTGAGCCCTATCTGTTCAATCACGTCATGCGCTCCTGGCTCTTTGCAGTGATTCTCGCGCAACAGAGCGAGTCCGCGCACGACGCGGAGGTTTTGGCCGTGACGACTATCCTGCATGACCTGGGCTTGGCCAAAGCCTTTGACGGGCCTCTGCGATTCGAAGTGGAGGGGGCCAATGCTGCGCGCGCATTCGCACGTGACGAAGGCGTCGATGATCGTCGGGGCCAGTTGATCTGGGATGGTGTCGCGCTCAACTCGACACCGTCCATCAGCCTCCACAAGGAGACCGAGGTCGCTTTGTGCACAGCGGGCATCGGGCTCGATTGGGGCGGCTGGGGCTACGACAAACTAACGCAGGCTCAGGCGGCGGCAATCGTCGGCGCGTTTCCTCGACTGGACATGAAGCAGCGATTCACGCGCGCCGTCTGCCGCATTGTCGAGACGCGCGCCGGCACGACGTACGACAACTTCGCACGCGATTTCGGCGAGCGCTTCGTGCCAGGCTACAAACCAGCGTCGACGGTTGACTATCTGCTCAATTCTCCCTTCAACGAGTAGTCGATCCGCCGACTGATGCTTGTCCGGTCGCCTAGACACAGGCGACCGGAGCGCTGTGGCACCGCAAGTCCTCGGCAAAAGGTGCGGGCTGCAATTCATTCTTTCAAAAAGGAATCAATCATGGCGGGCACCATTCATAGCGCCACCCTGAAGAACCCTTTGCGTTATCGACAACCCGAAGGTCGCCGCGCTGACATTCCAACCGGCCCGTGTCTGGTGGAAGCGCTAACCGGCGGTCTGGCCATTGTCATTTGGGGGGACGAGGGGGAATTGTCCGCGGTCATGGCTGCCCAGGAGATTGACCGGGCATTGGCCAATCGAGACTTAGTGCTTTTGGACTAGCGGAAGAGATTGCGTCGAGCCGGCATTCGAGCTTGGGAAAGAGCAATGTTAATACGGACACAGCGATCGTCATACAGTTTGTCGATCCGTCGCTCAGGGCAATACGCGATCGCCTCGGTAATCAGGTCCACGACCTCGACAAGGGAGGACTCGCCACTGGGCCGAAATTGACACAGGCCTTCACTCACTT
>DASXPJ010000031.1:0-270427 GCA_036493675.1 Casimicrobiaceae bacterium | reverse complement strand
CCTCGGGCACCTTCACGCGCCGCTTCTTCGTCTTGCCCTGGAAGAGCCCCGGCAGCATGTCCTTCAGGTTGATGTCCACTTCTTCGACCGACGTGCCGCTGACGATCTCGAACGAGGGAAACGATTTCTCGCGCACGTCGATGTCGACCATCCTCGCGTCGAGGCGCCCCGCGCGCAGTTGCTCGCGGAACCGCTCGCGCGTCTGCTGCTGCTGCTCGCGGGCGGCGCCCGCGTCCTCGCCCGGCCCGTTCGGGCGCGGCGGCGGCAGCAGGATGTCGAGGAGACGCTCTTCGGCGTTCTGCCCCGCCTTGACGTGCACTTCCTCGAGCCGCTCCTCGCGCACCATGTCCACGCCGAGCTCCGTGAGGTCGCGCACCATCGATTCGACGTCGCGTCCGACGTAGCCGACCTCCGTGAACTTCGACGCCTCCACCTTGACGAACGGCGATTGCGCGAGCCGCGCGAGCCGCCGCGCGATTTCGGTCTTGCCGACGCCGGTCGGTCCGATCATCAGGATGTTCTTCGGCGTGATCTCTTGCCGCAGCGGATCGGCGACCTGCTGGCGCCGCCAGCGATTACGCAGCGCAATGGCGACGGCGCGCTTGGCCGCATCCTGACCGACGATGTGCTTGTTGAGCTCGTGAACGATCTCCTGCGGGGTCATCGACGACATGGCGGTGGCTCGTGGGTCGTGCAAAAGAAGCGGCCGCCCACTTGGGGCGGCCGTCCTATTTTACCTTGTTGCTCTCGCGCTATCCGGTACGAGGAACCTGTTGCTTACGGCTGGAAGAGCTTTTCGCAATGCCCAGGTTGCGCCGGAGCCGGCGAGATCGTGCCGCCGTGATTCGGAACGCACTGGCTGGGCGGCAGCGTCGAACCGTGCTCGACGGTATCGACGAGCAGATCGAAAGCGTGCTGCGCATGCGGCAGGATGTATTCGAGCGACGGAAAGACACTCTTGTAGTTCTCGATGTGGTTGCCGTTCTGCACCTCGTACAGGCGATACGCCGGCTGCGGGCGGTGCGGATATCCCGGTTGCACGGCGAGACTGGCAGCCACGGCGCGGGCGTAGGCACGAGCATGGTGATCGATCGGCAATAGCGAGTCCTCCGTCCCCGCAACGGTGATCAACGGTTTCTGAATAAGGCCCGTAGTCGCGAATGCGTCGAGCTCAGCGCCGACGTCCGAGACCGAAAGTCGCGAAGTGTAGTTGTACGTTGCGAGCCCCGTGAGGTCGGTGCCGTACGTGTTGTAGGTTGGATCAAGGCGCTTTTGCCACTGGCACGCGGTCAGTTCCCAGTAGTTCTCGTAGTGCAGTTTCCAGAGTGTCGTCGCCGCGCCGACGATATCCGGCGGATACCCGGCGAGCTGGATGTTTTTCGCGGCCGTGCTGCTGGCGCTGAATCCGGATAATTCATAGTCGGGATAGTTGAGCACCGCCGGCGGCAGATCCGTGAGGAGGTTCGGGGCCTCAGCGTCGACATAGGTGCCCTCCCAATCCACTCCGCCGTCGAAGAATTGCGGAGCCAGCTCCACCGCGCGCCGTACCTGATAGCCGCCGTTCGACGTGCCGACCGCGTAGGTGAATTTAGGGTCGTTACCGTAGACCGCTTCGGTCCCGATTCGCGCGAGCTTCGCGGTGTCGATCATATACTGCGCCCATTGCGTAAACGGCTTGTCCGGATCGTCGTCGTAGAAGTGGAGCCAGATGAAGTTAAGGAATGTCGGGCTGAACCGGCACGCCAGCGGATCGCTCGGGACGATGGCCGGAGGCGTCGGAGCAGCAACGAAACGGAATGCGTAGACGCCCTTGTTCTGCGAAGCGTAGGCGTACCCCTTTTGCACGACGTAATCGCTCCAGGCGTAGTCGCTGGCGAACTCGCTACGCTGCGACGGCGTGCCAGCGACCACGAGCTTGCCGTTCCAGTTATTCGGAAGCCGGAGGAGGAACCGCGCCTCGTGAGCGGGGTCGGAGGCGAACCAGCCGGAGATCTGCAATCCCGGCACGGCCATCGTAATCGGGGTGATGTCGCCGCCGGGTATGTCGACGAGCACCTTCCGATCTGTCTGCGGCCTGAACGCCCCTGCGGGCAGCCCGAGAGAGTCGTCAGCGGGCGTGGTCAACGGATTCGCGGTGGTGAGATCGGTGCTCTCGAAACAGCTCGCATCGGTGAGCTGGCTGCCGAAAGCCTTGAGCAACTGATCGCACCGGCTTGCCGCGGCCGCCGCGGCTGGAACCAGGAGCGCGAGTGCAAACAAACAACAGCTTCGAACAAACATCATTACCTCCGAATCGAAAAGAGCATGCGGTCCAGGCCGGTCGACTTGCGACGCGGTACCGACCAGGCGGTCGGATTGGCTCGGCGTGGCACTGGGGGGGCGGGGCGTCTGCCGCTTGGCTGCGATCAACGCTTGCGCAGCAGCTTCTGGCATCCGAACCACGTAAGAGTGTATCGCATCGTCGGCCATAGTTCGATGGCGAGCGGGTTTCTTCTCGCGACCGGCGGGGCGATGCGGTGCGCGAAGCGTGGCGCTTTCGTGTTTGGCAACCCATGGCGCTTCGCTTATGATGCGACGGACGCCGCACCGCGGCCCGTAGCGACGGCCAAAGACGACAATTGGAGATTCGATGAGACGACCTGTACTGAGTTCGGCGGCTATTGCATTGCTTGCCGTGTGTGCGGCGGTCGCGGCGCACGCCCAGTCGGCGGTCGCCGAGGTCGAACCGACGCAGGGCAACGGCGTGTCGGGGAACGTCAGCTTCGAGCAACAAGGGGACAAAGTCCTCGTCGACGCCCGACTGGCGGGTCTCTCGCCGGGTGCGCATGGTTTTCATATCCACGAAAAGGGCGATTGCAACTCGAGCGATGGCATGAGCGCGGGTGGTCACTTCAATCCGACGGGCAAGCGGCACGGCAACCCGACTTCCGCCGAGCACCATGCCGGCGATATGCCGGCGCTCATCGCCGACGCGTCCGGGAACGCGACCATGCGTGCCGAGCTCGCGCCGATGAGCGTCGGCGGCGGTGTCACCGACATCGTCGGCAAGTCGGTCATCGTGCACAAGGATCCGGACGATTACGCGACGCAGCCGACCGGCAATTCGGGCGCGCGGGTCGCCTGCGGCGTCATCCGCAAGCGTTGATGCCGACTGCATCCTTTGGTCCATCAAGGCGGGCGGTCGCATGCTCGCTCGCGGGCCTGGTCCTGGCGGCGTGCGGCAGCATGAATATGCCCAAGATGGGCGATATCGTGCCAGCGACCGGAAAGCAGGCCTTGGCGAGCATTTGGCCCAGGAACGGAAGCACGACCTACGGCACGGTCCTGTTCACGCAGCGCGGCGACAAGGTGGCGGTGCTGGCGCAGGTGTTCAATCTCGCCGGCGGCGCGCACAGCCTGTACATCCACGAGACGGGCAACTGCAGCTCGCCGAATGCGGCGAGCGCGGGACCGGTATGGAACGCCAAAGACTCGACTCCCGGCGCGCGGCGCTCGGGACAATTGCCCAATCTCGTCGTCCGGCACGAGGAGAGCGCGAACCTCTCGGTCCAGGTGACCGGGCTGTCGGTGGGCACGGGCGCCCCCAACGACGTGATCGGACATTCGGTGGTCGTTCACGGCATGGTCGATCCCGATCCCAAGCCGGAATACGGCGTTGCCAACGACTGGCTCGCCTGCGGCATCATCGAACCACGCTGAGCACGGCGGCGTGCTCGGTCCGGCAAGGGACCGGCGGCACGCACCGATCGACAAGGATCCTCATGGGGTTTCTTTCCGGCAAGAAGATCCTGATCACCGGTTTGCTGTCCAACCGATCGATTGCCTACGGGATCGCGCTTGCCTGCAAGCGCGAAGGTGCGGCGCTTGCCTTCACCTACGTCAACGACGACCTGAAAGATCGCGTCGTCAAGCTGGCAGCCGACTTCGGGAGCGCACCGGTGCTCCCCTGCGATGTGACGAACGACGACCAGATCGCCGCATTGTTCAGTGCCGTCGAGCGCGAATGGGGCGGCCTGGACGGATTGCTGCATTCGATCGCGTTCGCGCCGCGCGAAGCGCTGGCGGGTGACTTTCTCGATGGCATTTCACGCCAGGCCTTCGCCGTCGCGCACGACGTGAGCTCCTACAGCTTCGCCGCGCTGGCCAAGGGTGCGCGCGCGCTGATGCAAGGCAGACACGGCGCGCTGCTGACCTTGACCTACCTGGGCGCGGCGCGAGCGATGCCGAATTACAACGTGATGGGGCTTGCCAAAGCGAGTCTCGAGGCCAACGTCCGCTACCTCGCCCAATGTCTTGGTCCGGAAGCGATCCGCGTCAACGCCATATCAGCCGGGCCGATCAAGACGCTCGCCGCGGCCGGCATCGGCGGTTTTTCGAGCATTCTTCATTTCGTCGCGAAGACCGCGCCGCTCCGTCGCAACGTGACGATCGAGGAAGTGGGTAACGTCGCCGCGTTTCTACTGTCCGATCTCGCCAGCGCGATCACGGGCGAAATCACCTATGTCGACTGCGGCTTTTCGACCGTCGCCGCGGGCATGGGCGAGCAGTGAACGATTCGCAGCCGATCGTGGGGAACCGCTTCGATCCGGCGCGGCGCACGTAGTCGTCGGCGCGGATGAAGGCACCGCCGGCAGCCGAATCCGCGTCGGGCAAAGCTCCCCCGCGCCTGAAAGACCGCTACGACGCGGTCATCATCGGGGGTGGCCACAACGGCCTGGTGTGCGCCTGCTATCTGGCCGGTGCCGGCTTGTCAGTCGCCGTGTTCGAGCGACGCGCCATCGTGGGCGGCGCCGCGGTGACGGAGGAATTTCATCCCGGATTCCGCAATTCGACCGCAAGCTACACGGTGAGCCTCCTCCATCCCAAGGTCATTCACGAATTGCGCTTGAAGGAGCACGGCCTCAAGATCGTCGAGCGGCCCATGGCCAACTTCCTGCCGCTGCCGGGTGGCGAGTATTTGCGAATGGGAGGTTCATCCGCAGACGGCCGCGGCGGCACGCAGGCCGAGGTGGCGCGGTTTTCGCACAAGGACGCCGCGGCGCTGCCGGCGTATTACCAGATGCTCGGACGCGTGGCCGACGTGCTGCGCGCATTGCTGCTGGAAACGCCGCCCAATGTCGGCGGCGGCGCGCACGAGCTGTTTCAGGCATGGAAGATCGGCGGGAGATTGAAGCGCCTGCCGATGCGCGAACGGCGCGACGTCCTCGACCTCTTCACCAAGAGCGCTGGCGACGTGCTCGATCGCTGGTTCGAGTCCGATGCGATCAAGGCGGCGCTCGGCTTCGACGCGGTGGTCGGCAACTTCGCGAGCCCGTATACGCCGGGATCCGCGTACGTGCTGCTGCACCACGTCTTCGGGGAGGTCAACGGCAAGCGCGGGCAGTGGGGACACGCGCTTGGCGGTATGGGCGCGATCACGCAGGCGATGGCGCGCGAGGCGATCGATCGAGGCGTCGAGATTTACACC
The DNA here is from genome assembly GCA_036493675.1 of Casimicrobiaceae bacterium. Classification (GTDB taxonomy): domain Bacteria; phylum Pseudomonadota; class Gammaproteobacteria; order Burkholderiales; family Casimicrobiaceae; genus PALSA-1003. Next base: position 264,960 of record DASXPJ010000031.1, on the reverse strand, counting down.
GAGGAGCCCATCGCGCGCGTCCAGGCACGCGACGGCAGGGCGCTGGGTGTCGTGCTGGACGACGGAGCGGAGATCGCTGCGCAACGCGTGGTCGCCAACGTCAATCCGAAGCTCCTCTACCTGAAGCTGATTGATGCCGCCGCGCTCGACGCCGACTTCCGCCAGCGCATCGAGAACTACCGGTGCGCGTCGGCGACCTTTCGCATCAATGTTGCGCTGGACACCATTCCCGACTTCAGCTGCCTGCCCGGGGACGGAGCGCATCTGCGCTCGGGCATTATCGTCGCCCCTTCGCTTGCCTATATGGAGCGCGCCTATTTCGATGCGCGGCAGCACGGCTGGTCGCGCGAGCCGATCATCGAGATGCTGATTCCCTCGCTGATCGATCCGACGCTCGCTCCGCCGGGCAAGCACGTCGCGAGCCTGTTCTGCCAGCATGCCGCGCCGTCGCTGCCGAACGGCGTCTCGTGGGACGACGTTCGGGAGGAAGTGGCTGACTTGATGATCGCGACCATCGATCGCGAAGCGCCTAACTTCGCGAGCAGCGTGCTCGGACGACGCGTGCTGTCTCCGCTGGATCTCGAACGCGAGTTTGGCCTGATCGGCGGCGACATCTTTCACGGCGCGTTGTCGCTCGACCAGCTATTTTCGGCGCGGCCGGTGCTCGGCTACGGCCACTATCGCGGGCCGCTCAAGGGTCTGTACATGTGCGGCTCCGGGACGCATCCCGGAGGCGGGGTCACGGGCGTCCCGGGACACAACGCGGCACGGGAAATTCTGTACGACCTGCGCCGGCGGCGGCACGCCTGAACCGCGAAGAACGCCTTCGCAAAAGGCGACGCCCCGCGGCTGTCGCGGGGCGTCATCGAGTGCACCAAATACATCGAAGTCGGCCGATAAGCCGGGTTCTGTTACGGAACGCGCCATGGGCGCGTCCTATGGCCGTCATTCGTCTAGGCGCCGCGTTACCGCGGCGCTCAAGCCACCTACCCGCGGACTCGGCGAGCAGCGTCAATGTCCGCTTACTTGGTGTTGCTCCGGATGGAGGTTGCCGCGTTTCACCCGCTCCTGGAACGGTGTGACCCGAACCGGGGGCGACTCGTCTCTGTGGCCCTGTTCCTCGCCTTCATCGCCGCTCTCGCGAACGACTTATTGCGTCTGGGCGTTACCCAGCATCCCGCTCTGCGGAGCCCGGACTTTCCTCTGCCAGCGCGGATTCGCACCCGCGCGAACAGCGACGGTCTGGCCGACTTCGGTGGTCAGTTTAGCACCCTTGCGCGCGCCTAGGGCCTGTTAACAGGCGCTAGCTGGCACGCCAGCGCAGGGTTTCTCCGGCGCGCAGCGGCACGACGGTCTCGGCACCGAATGCGTAGCTCGCCGGGACGGTCCAGGGTTCGCGCGCAACGGTGATGGTGTCGGTATTGCGTGGCAAACCGTAAAAATCCGCGCCGTGAAAGCTCGCGAAACCCTCGAGCCGGGTCAGTGCGCCGGCTGCTTCGAATGCTTCGGCATAGAGCTCGATGGCGACCGGGGCGGAAAAGCATCCGGCGCAGCCGCAAGCACTTTCCTTGGCGTGTTTCGTGTGCGGCGCGGAATCGGTACCAAGAAAATATTTGGGATTACCGCCCGTCGCCGCGGCGATGAGCGCCTGGCGATGTGCCTCGCGCTTGAGGATCGGCAGGCAGTAGGCATGCGGACGAAGACCCCCTTCGAACAGCGCGTTGCGCGACCACAACAGATGCTGGGGCGTGATCGTCGCGCCAACGTGGGCGGGCGCCGCCGCAACGAATTGCGCGGCCTCGCGCGTCGTAATGTGCTCGACGACCAGCCTGAGCGCCGGAAAGTCGCGCACGATCCGGGTAAGAACCCGTTCGACGCACACGCTTTCCCGGTCGAACACGTCGACGTCGGTATCGGTAACTTCGGCGTGGACGAGCAACGGCAGCCCATGACGCTCCATTGTGGCGAGCGCCGGCTGGACCCGCGCCAAGTCGGTCACGCCGGACGCCGAATTGGTCGTTGCGCCGGCTGGATAATATTTGACGCCGATGATGAACCCCGCGCCGCGCGCCCGCTCGATCTCGGCGGGGCTCGTCCCGTCGGTGAGATAGAGCGTGAGCAGCGGCCGGAATGGCGAACCCGTCGGCAGCGCGGCGATGACCCGATCGCGGTAGGCCGCTGCCGCCGCGACGGTCGTGACGGGGGGATCGAGATTCGGCATGAGCACCGCGCGCCCGAAGATGCGAGCCGTCTCGGTGACAACCGAGCGCATGCGCTCGCCGTCGCGGACGTGGACGTGCCAATCGTCCGGGCGGGTGATTGTCAGCATCGGGTCGACATGGGTCAACGGGGTCGGTATCGCAGGCACTGTTTTTGCATGCATTATACGGCGCTGACCGTCGGCGGACGGCCAGCCGAACCATGCGCGCGCCGCCTTGGCTTGCAGCGGCCCGTTCGCGATATAATGCACGGTTTAGTACGGCGGCCCATCGGGGTTCTTGGCCCGACGCGGTCCGCCGATGGCGATCCGGCGTGGCCAGGAGGGCATGTCGGATTCATCGTACGGCAAGATTCGGTGCGGATGCATAGGGCGGGGAAGGTGGAAAAGTGGCAACAAAAAGCGTAGTGAAAAAGGTCAGGGTGCTGACCGAGCCAGATCTTCTCAAGGCGGGCGACAAGGAATACATGAGCGAGGAGCAACTGGCGTTCTTCCGCCAGCGCCTGCTCGAGCTTCGCGCGCAACTGCTGAACAATGCCGATGACACGGGCCAGCACTTGCGCGAGAACGAGGTGACGACCGACCCCTCGGATCGCGCGACGCTGGAAGAGGAATACACGCTGGAGCTGCGTACCCGCGATCGCGAGCGCAAACTGCTCAAGAAAATCGAGAAATCGCTGAAGATGATCGACGATGGCAGCTATGGCTACTGCGAGGAGACCGGCGAGCCTATCGGTGTTCCCCGCCTGCTCGCACGGCCCACGGCGACGCTCTCGCTCGAGGCCCAGGAGCGCCGCGAGCGCGTGCAAAAGCTATACGGCGACTGAGCATTCGCTGCCACCCCGGCGGGGCGCGCTCGGGCGGCGCGGCGCCGCCGCGCTGCCTCGGCGCCGCTGCTGGTAATTTCTACAAACCGAAGATCGCGCGGTGCGACCAGCCTCCTGCCATGAAAAACAGGAGAGGGATCGATAAGGCCGTGTTGGCGCGCGATGCCAGGAAGGCCACGCGGCGCGCCTTTCCCTTCTCCTCGTCGGTGGCCGGCTTCATGCCAAGGATCTTCTGCTGATTCGGCCAGATCAAGACCCACACGTTGAACAGCATGATCGTGCCCAGCCAGGCGCCCACGCCGATGCCGGCCATACCCTTGCTTAGCGTGAATGCATTGACGAACTGATTGCCGAGCAAGGCGGCGCCGGCGAGCCAGGTCACGACCGCGGACCAGCGAAAGAACAGGAGCGCTCGCGGCGCAACGTGTTTGGTGATGCCCGCGTTGGTGCCGTCAGCCGTGGCGGCCTTGAGCGCGGCGACCTGGACGAAATTGAAATAGTAGAGCAAGCCGATCCACATGACTCCGGCCATGAAATGCAGCCATCTCGCAAGTGCGGGAACCATATCCATGGGGGTCTCCGGTCAAAGTGGAATGCTTTTGACGACGTAGTACAGAATTGCGGTCAGAACCAGTCCGGAGATGATCGTGCCCCACAGCGAATCGAGTGGATTTTTCATCGTGTTCTCCCATGGTATGGCCGGCCGCCGTGCAATGAATGCTGGCTCGGCGGTGGCCGTTGCGGAAACTTTAAGGCGAACTTTAACGCATCGAAGCTGTCGTCTCGATTGTAGCAAGCAGCAACGGATCAAGCCATCTTGATCCGGGGCAGGCCGGCCGCCGGCGATGGGAGGGGCCGGGTCGTCCAGGCCATGCATCGCATGAACCGATGATCGAAAGGGACTCCATGGCACGACCTTACACACTCCCTCCATTGCCGTACGCCGAAGACGCGCTGTCGCCGGTAATCTCGTCGCAGACGATCGGCTTTCACTATGGCAAGCATCACAAGACTTATGTCGATACGCTCAACAAACTGGTTGCGGGCTCCGAATTCGAGGGGCAGCCGCTTGAGGCCATTATCGCCGCGACCGCCGGGAAGGCGAGCTCGACCGCAATATTCAACAACGCCGCGCAGAGCTGGAATCATGCGTTCTATTGGCAGTGCATGAAACCGAAGGGCGGCGGCAAGCCGCAGGGTGCGATGGCAACGCGGATGGAGGCAGCGTTCGGCGGCTACGAACAGTTCAAGAAAGCCTTCTCCGAAGCCGCGGTGACGCAATTCGGCAGCGGCTGGGCTTGGCTGGTCGTCGAGAACGATTCACTCAAGGTCGTCAAGACAGGCAACGCCGAGGTTCCATTCACCAAGGGAATGACGCCGCTACTGACGATCGACGTCTGGGAGCATGCCTATTACCTCGACTACCAGAATCGGCGTCCTGACTACGTCAATGCCGTAATCGACAAGCTGCTCAATTGGCAGTTCGCTGCGGACAACCTCGCCAACGTCGGCGCCGTCAAGGGGTCCCAGCCGGCGATGGCACGCTGACTCGCCCTGCCGGACGCCTTCGCGATTCGGGCGCCTGCTTGTTGGCGGGTGGCGATCGGCCCATAATCGGAGCCTTTCGACTCCGCTGCGGACGACCCGGACTGCGATGGCGTTCAACCTGTTTCCCAAGCCCCCCGTCAAGGGAAAGGGCGGCGATGCCAAGCCCCGGCAGGACACGGGAGCGCGCGCCGATCCGCGCTCGCCGCCAGGGTCCGCGCGGGAGCTTGCCGCCAAGATGCACGTGCGGCCGGCGCAAGTGCAGCGCGGCGATCCGCGGGCGGGGGACAACGAGCGCGAGATCACCGTTACCGGTCCGCCGAGCCTGATCGAATGGACGCCGGGCGCCAACCGGAAGATCCAGGTCGCCGAGGCCAACCCGGGCCTGTGCGCGGTTCTCGAAAACGCGGCGCTACTGTACGCCAACGGGCAATCCGCCCAGGCGCGTCTCGTCCTCGAGGACGGCATTGCCAATGACAACGATGCCAAGGTATCGCCGCTTGCCTGGCTTGCCCTGTTCGATTTGCTGCAACGCCTGGGTGATCACGCCGAGTACGATCGCCTGTCGCTGCAATACGTGGTCGCCTTCGAGCGATCAGCGCCGTCGCGCGAGGAGCTGGGCGTCCACGCGCGCCAAGGCGCGCGTCCGGTCGCGGCGGGCTATGTCGGCCTGACCGGCAAGCTCAACGCCGGACACGCACCGCAGATAGCCAATCTCCTCGCCGCGTCACAAAAGCAGGCACAGGTCCGGCTCGATCTCGGATCGCTGACGGGCGCGGACAATGCGGGTGCGAAGCTGCTGGCCGATGCGCTTGCACAGCTGCGCAAGCGGCGCTATCCGCTCACGCTGCAACACCCCGAAAAAATCCGCAACGCGCTCGAGCACTCGGTGGTACAGGGCCGCAGCGCCGGCGAAGGTTACTGGATTCTGCTGCTCGAACTGCTGCAATGGCAGAACGACCACAGGGTTTTCGAGGACCGGGCGGTCGAGTTCGCCGTTGCGTTCGAAGTATCGCCTCCCTCCTGGGAGCCCCCGCCGTCTCTGCTGCCTCCGGAGTCGGCAGGTAACGCGGGCGCAGAGGCGATGGCCGACAACGCCGAAATGCTCGTCTGGCAGGGAACGCTTGCCGGTCCTTCCGATCCGCAGCTCGCGCGGCTCGCGACCTTCGGTGAGGGACGACACGCGATCCCGATCGATATGGGCGGCATCGAGCGCATCGACTTCGTTTGCGCAGGAGCGCTCTTCAACGCCATGAGCCGCGCCGAATCGCAGCGCAAATCGATTCAGATCATCGGCGCATCGCCGATCATCCGGGCGCTGCTGCTGCTGATCGGCATCTCGCCGAGGCATTTCGTCAAGAAAGCGACCTAGGCGCGGGTCGCCGCTGCGCTCCGAAGGCAAGGCGGCTGGGCGGCGCGAAGCGGCGCCTTCGATCCCCGCGTTCGATATGGATATCTTTCACGGCACGACGATACTTTCGGTACGCCGAGGTGCCCAAGTTGCGCTGGGAGGCGACGGGCAGGTCACGCTCGGCAACGTCATCATCAAGGCAACGGCCCGCAAGGTACGCCGCATCTACAACGATCGCGTGCTCGCGGGATTTGCCGGCGCGACAGCCGACGCCTTCACCTTGTTCGAACGTTTCGAAGCGAAGCTCGAGAAGCACCAGGGACAATTGCAGCGCGCCGCCGTCGAGCTCGCCAAGGACTGGCGCTCCGATCGCATCCTGCGCCGCCTCGAAGCGATGCTGGCAGTCGCCGACGCGACCTCTTCGCTGGTGATCACCGGTACCGGGGACGTGCTCGAGCCCGAGTACGGCATCGTCGCGATCGGCTCCGGGGGAGCATACGCGCAAGCTGCGGCACGGGCGTTGCTCGACCACACCGATCTGCCCGCCGACCAAATCGTCAAGCAGTCACTGGGTATCGCGGGCGATATCTGCATCTATACCAACCAGAATCACGTGATCGAGGTGCTTGCATGAACGCCAACGTCGACGTTCGCGACGTCGTTATCGTCGGTGCCGGTCTGGTCGGCCTTGCCCTGGCCACGGCCCTGGCGCGGGCAGGCTTGAGGGTCGCGATCACCGATCGCGGCAGCGTCGCGGCCGCGTCGCCACCGCGAGACGCCGACGGCGGCGATTGGGACCAGCGTGTCTACGCCATAAGCCCCGGCAGCGCCTTGTTCCTGCACGGCCTCGGCGTGTGGCAGTCGTTGCCGGTCGAGCGCATGGCGCCGATCGAAGCGATGGATGTGCGCGGCGACGACGGCGGCAGGGTCGAGTTCTCCGCCTACGAGCTCGGAGAACGTGCACTGGCGTGGATTGTCGAGAACCGCTCGCTCAATGCCGCTCTGGTGGAGACTGCGCGCGTCGTACCGGGACTCGACATCGTCGCGCCTTGCATGCCCGCGGCGATCTCCTGGCGTGCTGGAGCCGCCGAGTTGCGGCTCGACGACGGAGCGACGCTGTCGGCGCGATTGATCGTGGGTGCCGATGGCGTGCGTTCATGGACGCGCGAGCAAGCCGGCTTGCGCGGTGTAGCGCGCGCTTACGGCCAATCCGGCGTCGTGGCCAACTTCGATATCGAGCGATCACATCGCGGCCGTGCCTTCCAGTGGTTTCTACCCGACGGCGGCGTCCTTGCCTGGCTGCCGCTGCCGGGCCCGCGTATCTCGATCGTGTGGTCCGCGCCCTCGTCGCTTGCCGCCGAATTGATGGCGCTGGAACCGGCGTCCTTGGCCGCGCGAGTTGCCGAAGCCGGCGGTCACGAGTTGGGCTCGCTGACGGCCATCACACCGGCGGCGGCGTTCGATCTCTCGTTCCTGAGAGTGACCTCGGTGATCAGCGACAGGCTGGCGCTGGTCGGCGATGCCGCCCACGGCGTGCACCCGCTCGCGGGGCAGGGCGTCAACCTGGGCTTCGGTGATGCCGCGGCGCTCGCCGCGATTCTCGGCGCGCGCGGTCCGGTCGCCGACGCCGGTGCCGGCATTCTGCTCGAGCGCTATGCTCGCCGGCGCGCAGCGCCGGTGCTCGCGATGCAGGCCGTCACCGACGGTCTGGTCCGGCTATTCGACGCACGCGCTTCATGGCTGCGCGCGACGCGCAACCGTGGCATGCAGGCCGTGGGTGCGCTGGGCCCGCTGAAGAGGATGCTGGCGCAGCCGGCGCTACGGTAAACTGATCGGTCAAAGGAGCTCGCAATGCGATTTTTCAGATCTTTCGCCGGCGTCGCGGCCGGTGTGCTGCTCGGCGCGCTGTCGGCGTCGGCGCAAAGCCAGTCCGCACCGCCGCGGTCCGAAGCCAGTGTGCCCGACGTCGCCGCAGTCCAGAAGCTCATCGAGTCCAAGTTTCCCGGCGCCCTGGTCACCAACGTCGCCCGGTCGCCTTACTTCGGGCTCTACGAGGCGCAGTTCGACGATCGGATGATCTATACCGATGCGAAAGTGACCTATGTCGTGGTCGGAGCGATTTTCGACGCCGACAGCAAGCGCAACCTCACCGATGCGCGCCTGCGCGAGCTCAACCGCATCGCCTGGGACCAGCTACCGCTGGATCTCGCGATCAAGAAGGTCAAGGGCAATGGCGCGCGGAAGCTCGCGATATTTTCCGATGCCGATTGCCCGTTCTGCAAACGGCTGGAAGCGGAAATGAAGTCGCTGGACAATGTGACCATTTATACCTTCCTGTTTCCCATCGATCAGCTGCATCCCGACGCGTCGCGAAAGTCGGCGCTGATCTGGTGCGCGCCCGACAGGACCAAAGCCTGGGACGACTGGTTCGCGTCGGGCAAGTTGCCGAACAACAAGGGCGACTGCGCGACACCGATCGCGCAAACCGCGCAGCTCGGCCAGAAGTACCACGTCAGCGCAACGCCGACGCTGGTCTTCGCCGACGGCAGCATCGTCCCCGGTGCGCTGCCGCTCGACCGGCTGGAGGGCGAGCTCAAGAAGGCCGAGATAGCGGAAAAAAAACCGCCGGCGAGCCGCTAGCGGTTGCACACACGCGGGAGATGTCATGGCACTAATGGATTTCATCAAGAAACAGTTCATCGACATCATCGAGTGGACCGATGACTCGCGCGACACGCTGTCTTATCGCTTCCCGGATGACGACAAGGAGATCAAGCGCGGTGCGCAGCTGATCGTCCGCGAATCGCAGGTCGCTCAATTCATCTACCTTGGCCAGTTCGGGGACACTTTCGGGTCGGGCAAGTATGCGCTGACCACCGACAACATCCCTGTGCTGAGCGATCTCAAGGGATGGAAGTACGGCTTCGAATCGCCGTTCAAGGCCGACGTCTACTATGTCGTTACGCGTCTTTTCACTGGAAACAAATGGGGCACGGCCAATCCCGTGATGATGCGTGACCAGGATTTCGGCATCGTTCGCCTGCGCGCATTCGGCATTTATGATTTCCGTATCACCGATCCGAAGCTCTTTCTCAAAGAAGTGGCCGGCACCGACGATCATTTTCGTCTCGACGAATTCAGCGATACGATGCGCTCGCGCATCGTCAGTGTCTTCTCGGAAGCGCTCGCGCAGTCGAAGATCCCCGCGCTGGACGTTGCCGCTCGCTATGCCGAGCTGGGCAATGCGCTGTTGCCGCTGATCAATCCGCAGACAACGGCCAAATACGGTCTTGAGATCACCAGCTTCGTCGTCGAGAACGTGTCGGTGCCGCCGGAAGTCGAGCAGGCGATCGACAAACGTTCGAGCATGGCGGCGGTCGGTAGCCTGAATGACTACGTCAAGTTTCAGATGGCGCAAGGCCTCGAGAAGGGTAACGGCGGACCGGGCGGCATGGCGGCCGAGATGGCGGTGGGCATGGCGATGGCCCAGCAGATGATGACCCAATCCGGCGGTATCATGGGGCAGCAGGCGACGCCGCCAGTCGCCGCGTCGACGCCTCCGGGGCAGGGGCCGCAACTATTGACGCCGGCGCAAGTCGCGCAGCTTCTCGGGGTCGCCGAATCCGACGTGATAGCCAGCCTCGAAAAAGGCGATCTGAAGGGCAAGCTGATCGGCACGCAATGGCGCGTGACCCGCGCCGCAGTCGATCAATTCCTGCATTCCTGATCCATCTTCAACTGGGGTGAGGTCCGATGGCGGCGACCCGACGTGATCTGCGCGCCTTGCGTGCGCTGCTGGTGCTTGGCGTGGGTTTGCTCTGCGCGGGACCCCTCGCGGCGCAGGATCCACGGGGAAGCCTGGTCCAGGAAGCGGCGCGAACCTGGCTCGCCGCGACTGATCGGGGCGCCGCTGTGCAGAGCTGGAAGAGCGCCGGCAAGAAGTTCCAGGACGCCATGAGCGTCGATCGCTGGGCGAAATCGCTCAAGCAGGTGCGCACCCCGCTTGGCGAATTGTCGCAACGCACGGCGATCGCGACGCAATTCCGCAAGACCTTCCCCGGCGCGCCCGACGGTGACTATGCGATCGTCCTGTTTCGCACGAACTTCGCCAAGAAGCGCGATGGAAGCGAGACGGTGACGCTCGAACACGAGGTGGATGGCGCGTGGCGCGTGATCGGTTATTCCATTCGCTGACCTCATTCGCGGTCCCGCGCCCGGGGCGGCTATCGGCGCACCGGCGGCTCGGTCGTGGCTGACGCCGCACCGGCCGGCGCCGGCGGCGGCGCGGCCGAGGAGTCGGCGCGGCAGAAATTCGCCTGCCCCGCCTGCGGCGCCGAAGCGGTCTGGAATCCCGCGCGGCAGGCGCTGGTTTGCGCGTTCTGCGGCACGGTATCTCCGGCGGCGATCGACCCAACCGGCACGATCGTCGAGCACGATCTCGTCACAGCGCTGCGCGGTATCGGCGATGACAAGCGCGGGTGGCGGGTCGAGAAGCGCTACGTCAAATGCGGCAGCTGCCAGGCGATTTCGGTGCTGGACGCGAGCCGGCAGGCGCAGCGCTGCGAATTCTGCGGCTCGGCCCAGCTGGTACCCTACGACCAGGTCAAGGACGCTTTTCGGCCCGAAAGCGTGCTCCCGTTCGCGATCAGCGAGGACAAGGCGCGCGATGGTATCCGGAGCTGGTACGGAAGACTTTGGCTCGCGCCGAACAAGCTCAAGCGCGGCGCGCTGACCGATAGCGTCAAAGGCGTCTATCTGCCATATTGGACGTTCGACGCCAAGGCGGATGCCTCGTGGACGGCCGAAGCCGGTCACTACTACTACACGAGCGAAACGTACACCGACGGCAACGGGCGCACGCAGACGCGCGAAGTGCGCCAGACAAGGTGGGAACCGGAGGCGGGCCGCCTGCCGCATGCTTTCGACGACGATCTGGTCTGTGCCTCGGTCGGCGTACATCCGGCGCTGCTGCGCGGCGTCGAGCCGTTTCCTACGGGAGATCTAAAGCCTTACGACGCAGCTTATCTCGCCGGCTGGGTGGTCGAGCGCTATCAGATCGACCTGATCAATGCGGCGAAGGCGGCGCGCGAGGCGATGGACGAGGAGCTGCGGCGTCTGTGCGCCGCGCAAATCCCCGGCGATACCTATCGCAATCTCGATGTTCGCGCTTCCTACTCGGCACAGACCTTCAAGCACATACTCGCACCGATCTGGTTGCTTACTTACAATTTCGGATCGCGCGGCTTCCAGGCGGTGATGAACGGAGTCACCGGCGCGATTCAGGGCGAGTATCCGAAGAGCTGGGTAAAGCTCACCTTGCTCGGCATCGCCATCCTGATTGCGGTGATCATCGTGCTGTCGCTTGGCACGCACCGCTGACGAGCCGATGCCCGTGCCAGGTGCTCGGATATCGCGAGGCTCTCCATGAAAGCGGCAATCGTGACCGGTGTCTCCCGCGGCCTGGGAGAATCCTTGGCTGCGGCGCTGCTCGCGCGCGGCTTCGCGGTGACCGGCGTCGGCCGTTCGAGCGCCGCACGACTGGGTGGCGAGTATTATCGCTTTGTGCGCTGCGACCTGGCCGAAGTCGCAGGGATCGCGCCGGCTCTGGTGTCGGTCTTCGCCGAAATCGCTGCGACACGCCCGCGCTCGACTTGTCTGATCAACAATGCCGCCGTCGCGGGACCGGTCGGCGGCTTGGGGGCGCTGGAAAACGGCTCGATCGCCGAGGCTTTCGCGGTCAATCTGGCGGCGCCGGTGCTGATGACCAACCTGTTCTGCCGCGCATTTGCCGCCGGCGACGGCGAATACCTGGTGATCAACATCTCGTCCGGCCTGGCGGACCGCGCGCTTCCGGGCAGCGGTCCCTATTCGATCGCCAAAGCGGGGCTGGAAATGTTGACTCGGCAGGTGGTCGCAGACAAGCAAGCGCCGGGCTTTCGCGCGATCTCGGTTCGGCCCGGCATTATCGATACCGGCATGCAGGCCTTCATGCGCGCGCAACCGCGCGAGGCGTTCGCCAACGTCGACATGTTCCGGGAGTTCCACACGTCGGGCCAGCTCGTCCCACCCGACGTCGTCGCGGCAAAGATCGTAGACAGGCTGGTGCTCGGCGAGGTCGACAACGGGCGAACCTACCTGTACAAGGAACTGTAACAGGTGTTTCCCGCGCTCGGTTACTTGCGCAGCTTTTCGACTCGGTACTCGAGCACGCTTCCGCCGGGGCCGGCTTCCCACATCAGACAATGGACCTGGTCGCGGTCGGCGCTGAATTCTCCGGATTCGCCCTGTGTGTGCGCGCTGGAAACCGGTTCGATCACGGCGTTGCCGTCGTGGAAATGGACGTTGAAGGCTACCGGCACCGCCGCGCGAAACAAATAGCCTACCCGCTGGCCGGTCTGCATCTCGATGCATTCCTCGTACACGCCATACGGCGCGATTTCGAGGCCGCTGACGATCTTCGGGACGTCCAGTCGATCGGGCGCGGTGGCGCAGGCGGCGGTGCAAAGCGTCGCGGCCACGGCGATCGAAACCGGTCCGCTTCGAACCTTCATCGGACGTTCCGGCGCAGATGGCGCCAGTCCTCGGCCAGCATTGCCCAGCGCTCGTGGTCGCGCCAGCGTCCGGCGATCTTGACGTAGCGGCGGGAAAAGCCCTCACGGGTGAATCCCGCGCGCCGAACCAGCGACACCGACGGCCGGTTGGTCGGCTGCACATTGGCTTCGATGCGATGCAGTTTGAGCTTGCCGAAGGCCAGCGCAAGGACGAGATTGAGCCCCTCGGACATGTAACCCTGCCCCGTGTGCGGCGCGAAAGCGTAGTAGCCGAGGTAGCTGCTTTCGAACGCGCTGCGGACGATCTCGCTGAAGTTGAACACGCCGATCAGCGCGCCATCTTCCCGCTTGCAGACGACAACGCCGACATGCGTCGCACTTTCGACATCGCGCGACCTCGGGCCGGCGAAACGGCGCAGGTAGGCGGCAAAGCTCGCGCCGGTCGTCGGCGCCTGCACCCAGCCTCGATGCAACCGGTCGGAAAGACGCGCGCCGGCGATGAATGCAACAGCGTCGCGCGGACCCGGCCGACGCAAGTAGACGCGCGGCCCGACGGCGAGCGCGTGCTTCGGGGCTGGCATAATGCGCATCTTACCGCGAGGGTGTATTGGCAATGAGCCATTGGATCGAAGGCAGGGTGACGGGCAAGCGACAGTGGACAGACCGGCTGTTCTCGCTGCAAGTCGCCGCGCCCGCGCTAACCTTCGTCGCCGGCCAGTTCGCTCGGGTTGCGTTGCCGGCGCCGCCCGGATCGAAGGAACCGATGCTGGGACGACCGTATTCGTTCGTCAACCCGCCCGAACGCGCGCCGCACGAGTTCTACTTCAACGTACTGCCCGAGGGGCCCCTGTCGCCGCGGCTCGCCGCGCTCGATGCCGGCGCGCCGGTTTGGTTGCTCGAACGCGCGAACGGATTTTTCAGCATGCCCGAAGTGCCGGCGGCCTCGGTGCTGTGGTGCCTCGCCACCGGCACCGGCATCGGCCCTTTCCTGTCGATCCTCCGCACGCTCGACCCCTGGGAAAAATTCGACCGCGTCGTGCTCGTGCATGCGGTGCGCTACCGGCAGGATCTCTCGTACGGCGAAGTAATCGCCGAGATTGCGAGCACGCGCGCAGGCCGGTTCGCGTTCGCTCCGTTCGTCAGTCGTGAATCCGATCGCAGTACGCTGTCCGGCCGGATCCCCGACGCGGTTCGCGACGGACGTCTCGAAGCTTGGACCGGCCAGCCGCTTACCGCAGAGAACGCGCACGCCATGCTCTGTGGCAATCCCGACATGGTGCGCGATACGCAGGCCGTGCTCGAGCTCCGCGGCATGCGCCGCCACCGCCGCCGGGAGCCAGGCCACTACACGGTCGAGACGTACTGGTAGTTCCAGCCAGCTTTCTAATCTGCCAGGCTGTGCGCGACGATTTCGGCTACGTCCGTCGATAGCGAGGTCGCGGCCGCGATACGCTCGAGCGCGCTGCGCTGCAGGGCGGCGCGCGCGCCGTCGAATCGACGCCAGCGGTTGAATGCGGCCACCAGACGCGCGGCGACCTGTGGGTTGGTACGGTCGACCGTGAGCACCTGATCGGCGATGAACTCGTAACCCGCGCCGTCCGCCGCATGGAATGCGGGCAGGTTCGACTGGGCGAACGCGCCGGCCAGCGACCTGATCCGGTTGGGATTGCGCGCGTCGTACACTGGATGCGACAAGAGAGCGCGCACGCGGGCCAGCGTCCCCGGCTGGCACGAGGTGGCCTGCAGCGCGAACCACTTGTCCATCACCAATGGATTGTCGGCCCAGCGCGATTCGAATCGTGTCATCGCATCGCGGCGCGCTTCCGCGCTCGTGTCGTTCAACGCCATCAGCGCGGCGACCGCGTCGGTCATGTTGTCGGCGGCGTCGAACTGCGCCAGCGCCAGCGCATGTGACGCCGCATCGTCGCGCGCCACCAAGTACGCAAGGCAGATATTGTGCAGCGAACGCTGCGCGACCTGTGCCGGTTCGGCCGAGTATGCGCCGCACCGACGGCCGGAGGAGAACGTACGCTCGAATTCGGGCGAGAGCCCTCGCGCCAGCGCTGCCATTGTCGCCATTCGCGCGCGATGGAGCTCGTCGATGTCGATTGGTGTCTGCTGATCGGCGAGAATGCTCAATCGCGGCAGCCGCAACGCGAGCGCGAGCAGAGCCGGATCGCTTGACCGATCGGCGAGCAGAGCTCGAACCACGTCAAGCAGCGCCGGCGACAGCTCAAACGTGACGCCCGCCAACGCGCGCTTTGCCTGACCGAGGATCGCCCCAGAAAAAATGCGCTGCGCGGCATCCCAGCGGCAAACCGGATCGGAATCGTGCGCCGCCAGAAGCGCGAGATCCGCCTCGCTGTAGGCGTACATCACCTTGACCGGGGCGGAGAATCCCCGCAGCAGTGACGGCACCGGAGGCTCGTGGACGTCGACGAAGCGAAACGATTCCCTCGCCTCCCGCACGTGCAGTACGGCGGTGGTTCCGGAAATCGCGTGCGCCGCGCTGCCGCTTTCGAGACGAATCGGCAGATCGCGGCCGTCGCTGGCGACCAGCCCCATGGCCAGCGGAATGTGCAGCGGATGCTTGTTCGGCTGGCCAGGGGTCGGCGGACACGATTGGGCAACTTCGAGCACGTAGGTACGCGACAACGCGTCGTAGCTGCCGTGCACCGCGAGCGTCGGCGTACCGGCCTGGCTGTACCACAGGCGGAATTGCGTGAGGTCGATCCCGGAGGCATCCTGCATCGCCTGCACGAAATCGTCGCAGGTCACCGCCTGCCCGTCGTGCCGGTCGAAGTACAGGTCCATGCCGTTGCGAAATCCCTGCGCCCCGAGCAGCGCATTCTGCATGCGAATCACCTCGGCGCCCTTTTCGTAGATGGTCGCCGTATAGAAATTGTTGATCTCGGCGTAGCTGTCGGGTCGCACCGGATGCGCGGTTGGGCCGGCGTCCTCGGCGAACTGCTGCGCACGCAGGAAGTCGACCGCTTGAATCCGCTCGACCGCCCGCGATCCGACGTCGCTCGAGTATTCCTGATCGCGGAACACCGTCAGGCCTTCCTTGAGCGAGAGTTGGAACCAGTCGCGGCAGGTGACGCGATTGCCGGTCCAGTTATGGAAATATTCGTGCGCGATGACGCCCTCGATGCTCGAATAATCCGCATCGGTCGCCGTTTCCGGATTGGCCAGCAGCAGCTTGCTGTTGAAGATGTTCAGTCCCTTGTTCTCCATCGCGCCCATGTTGAAGTCGTCGGCGCAGAAGATCATGAAGACGTCGAGGTCGTATTCGCGGCCATAGCGCTCTTCGTCCCAGCGCATCGCGCGCTGCAATGCCGCCATCGCGTGGTGGCACTTGGCCAGGTTCGCCTGGGTCGAGAAGATGCGAAGGGCGACCTTGCGCCCCGACGCCGTAGTGAACTCGCCATCGAGCGACGCCAGAGTGCCGGCCACCAGCGCGAACAGGTAGGACGGTTTCGGATGCGGGTCGTGCCAGCGCGCGTAATGCCGGCGCGGATCGCCGGGGACGGGTCCCCGATCGACCAGATTGCCGTTCGACAGCAGCACCGGGTAGCGGTCGCGGTCGGCGATGAGGGTCACCGTGTACCGCGCCAACACATCCGGGCGATCGAGAAAGAACGCGATGCGACGAAACCCTTCGGCTTCGCATTGCGTACAGAGCATGCCCGACGACAGGTACAGGCCCTCGAGTGCGCTGTTAGCCTCCGGACAGCATTCCGAGACAATGTGCAGTACACCGGTTTCAGGCAATGCCCGAAACGTTAGTCCGCCAGCATTGAGCGCATAGTCGGACGCTGCTAGCGTCCGGCCGTCGAGCTCGACGTCGATCAGCCGCAGCTGCTCACCCCAGAGCACCAGCGGCATTCCCGGCTCCGCCGCCGGGTTTCGGCGGTAGGCGAACCGCGCTGAAACCCGCGTCGCCCGTGGATCCAGTTCGAAGGACAGCTCGACGTCGTCGACGAGGTGCGAAGGCGGGCAGTAAGCCAGGCGCAATACGACTGGCGGCGCAGCATCGCGCGGGAGCATCAGCGCTTGACCTCGAGCAGCTCGATATCGAAGAGCAGCGTTGCTCCGGGCGGAATGACGCCGCCGGCGCCTCGACTTCCGTACCCCAGGTCCGGCGGGATAATCAACGTACGCTGTCCGCCGACCTTCATCCCGGCGACGCCTTCGTCCCAGCCGCGTATGACACGACCCGCCCCGAGCGGAAAGCTGAACGGCTCGTTGCGATCCCGTGAAGAATCAAACTTGGCACCCTTGTGGTCGGATGCAGCGGGCGCGTATAGCCAACCGGTGTAGTGAACAACTACCGACGCACCTTTGCTTGCTTCTGCCCCGGTCCCGATTTTGGTGTCGATCTTTTGCAATTCATTCAATTTGGCATCCATCTTGCTTGATGTGGTGGAAGGGTCGGGTGCGCCCGTTTGCGCGAGCGCGATGCTACTCGTCAGTAGCATCGCTGCTGAAATACATAACGGCAGATGCCTCTTGGAAAATGAGACGCGTATCACTAGACCTCCGGGATGAGCGCGGTGGGAAAAAGGCGCGCTAGGATTTCGCCGAGGCGCAATTTTACTCCAGCTGTTGCTGTTTTTTGCGCGACTGACGGATTTCGGCTATAAATCAGGGTTCCTCCGCAGTTAAAGCAATCTGTTCGACGGAGCCGCAATGAGCGCGATGTCCGGCACGAGCGGTGGTCATAACTCAGGGCAGGGACAACGTCGTCAAGTTGGCTCGATGAAATCGATGTTCGGATTTTTGACACCTCACGGCAAAGGCTCGACCGATCCGCTGCAGAGCTCCAAGGCAGCGGCGGCATGGCTGCGCCAGCTACCGGCGCTCGACGTGATCGGGCGGCAGCAGCACGTGATTCGCGCGCTCGACGAGCTGCGCGGAACGCGGCCGATCGACATCAACCGGATCAACGCGATCGCCTTCGTCGATGCTGCGCTCGGCGCCGATCGCCGGCAGCTGATCAAACAGTACATCGAGAACATCGAGAATTCGCCGAAGCTCGCCGAGCGCATCTGGCAGGCGCTGTGGGAAATGAGCCAGGCGTTCACGCTGGCGTATCAACATGCGCTCGAGAGCGCGCTGCCGCAGGCGAGCAACGCACGCTGGCGGGCGCTGCTGCCTCTTCTGTTCGTGCGCTTCGTGCATTTCCAGGGCACCGACGCCAAGCTTCGCGTATTCAAGTACGAGCGCTGGATTCCGGCCAAATGGATCGAGCTGCATCAGGCCTACCTGCGCGCGTGCGAGATGCACTGCGACCGGCAGCCGGTCGTTCTGCCGGCTGCCGGTACGGCGGCACAGCAATGGTCGGTCGAGCAGGAGTACCTGTACGTACTCCTCGTGCACCTGCTTAACACGGGCAATCTCAATCCGACCGAGATCGACTGGGCCGGCTCGCAGCTGCGCGCCTGGACCCGCCGACTGGCGCTCGAACAGATTCCGCGTTCGCTCGAAGGATTTTTCGTCGATCTGGCCGGACGCGAGGGACTGGTGCGGCGCACCGGCAACGATCGCGGATCGGTACTGCGCTACCTCGATACGACGCCGCTCGCCGAGGGCCTCGATCGCGCCATCAGCTCGCTGCGCGAAGCGGAGTTGACCGATCAGGGTCCGGTCGCCGCGATCAATCAGCAACGTCTGTCGGTCTTGCGCAAGATTCAGCCGGCCGTTGCGCCGACCACAGAGACCGAGCTGCGGCGCGATCCGCGCGTGGCGGTTGCCGTGTCGGCGAGGGTGCGCATCGGCCTTTCGCGCATTTGCCAGGATCTCGGTGCGCAGGCGGCCGACGAGGGCAGCGGTGACGTCAACCCCGGCACCGAGCAGATCGAGGTTTTTGCCGTCGCTGGCGCACCCCGGATCCGACGCAAGCTCCCTTCCGAGGACGATTCGCTCGCCGTAAGTCTGTCGTCATGGAGCGATCCGACGTGGGAAATCAAGGACCGCAGCGTTGCGGGGCTGCGCATCGCGGCAACCGGCGGCATCGGCCAGAGCCTGACGCTTGGCGCGCTGGTCGCCGTGCGCCAGTCCGACGTAGGTGGCTGGCTGCTTGGCGTGGTGCGCCGGCTGAACAAGGTTTCCAACGAGGAAGTCGAGGCCGGCGTCAATATCATCGCCGAGCGGGTCGTGGCGGTGACGCTGGCGGCGAAGCGGCGTGCGAACGAAGATATGGGCTACATCATCGACGGACTCGACATGTCCACGATGGGCGAGCGCTTCGAGGGGCTTTACCTGCCGCCGCCTTCGCGTCCCGACAAGCCGCTGGCGATGAAAACGGTGATCGTGCCGACCTCCGAGTACGCCGAAGGTCGCAACGTTCTGCTCACCACGGCGCGGTCGGTATACACGGTGTCGATGCGCCATCTGGTCGAGCAGCGGCCCGACTGGAGCTGGGCGACGATCCAGCTCGTCGACAAGAAGGCGCGCGAAGAATAGTAGAACGTCGACGCCGCGGATCGGCGCTCAATCCCGTGGTCTGAACTTGAGCGTGAGGCTGCGTCGGAAGAGGTCCGGCGAATCGGGTCGCGGCAGCGGCGACGCCTTGATGATGGCGCGCTGCACCGCTTCGTCGTACGCGCGATTGCCGCTGGATTTTTTGAGTTGCGCATCGATGATCTCTCCGGTCGGCAACTGGACCACGTCGAAAATCGCCTCGGGGTTACCGGCGATCTCCGGCGGCACGACGACGTAGCCCCTGACCTTCGCCTGGATCCGGCGGATATAGTCCTCGTTGGACTTGCTCTTCGCCGCGTCGGCGGCGCGCGCCGCGGCCACCAGCTCGCGTTGGGCTTGCGCCTTGAGGGCTTCGGCCTCCCGTGCCTGGCGCTCGCGCACTTCCGCGAGGCGTTTTTCCTCGGCTTTCTTTTTTTCGGCGTCGATGCGTTCCTTTTCCTTGCGCTCGCGGTCGGCCTGCTCTTTCTTGCGCTCTCGCTCCTGCTTTTCCTTCAGCGCGATCTCGGCCCTGGTCGGCGGAGGCGGTTCGGGCTTGGCGACCGGCTTCGGTGGTTCGGGCGCCGGCTTGGGCGGTTCGGGCGGCGGCTTGGGCGGTTCGGGCGGCGGCTTGGGCGGCTCAGGTTGGGGTTTTGGCGGTTCGGGCGCCGGCTTCGGCGGTTGCGGCGCCGGAACGGCTTCCTTCGGAGGCGCATAGAGTTCGACGCTGACCGGCTCGGGCTCGTGGTTCTGCCAGTTCACGCTAAAGATCAGGAATACGACGAAGGCGAGATGAACCGCGACCGCCAGGATCGCGGCAACCCACTTGCCGACCGACCAGCTCGACGCCGGACGCGACGGAGGCACAGGCTGGGCCTCTAGCCCGGCTGCTTGCGCGCGAGCAGGCCCACCTTGCTCACCTTGTTCCGCTGCAGCATGTCGAGCACCGCGACGACCTCTTCATAGCGCACGTCGCTGTCGCCGGCGATCACTACCGCCTGGTCGGGATCCTTTTGCTGCCGCGCTTGTATCCGGGCGATCAACTCGTCGCGCGACACGCGCACCGGCGACGCCGTGCCTTCCTTGAACAGCAACGCGCCGTCACGCTTGATCTGGATCTGCATCGGTGCCACGGGCGTCGTCAGCGCACCGCCGACACTGGGCAGCCTGATCTCTCCCGGCGTGATCAGCGGCGCGGTGATCATGAAAATCACCAGCAGCACCAGCATCACATCGATGTAAGGAACGACGTTGATCTGGTTGATCGACTTGCGTGGGCGGCGCATCGATCACCCCTGCCGCTGCAGAATGTTCGAGAATTCCTCGATGAAAGTCTCGAACCGCGTCGCCAGCCGGTCGACGTCGTGCGTATAGCGGTTGTACGCGACCACCGCGGGAATCGCGGCGAACAACCCCAACGCGGTGGCGATCAGCGCCTCGGCGATGCCGGGAGCCACCTGCGCCAGCGTCGCCTGGCTGACGCTCTGCAAGCCGCGAAACGCGTTCATGATTCCCCAGACGGTGCCGAACAGTCCGATGTAGGGGCTGACCGAGCCGACGGTGGCGAGACCTGAGAGGTTGGCTTCCAGCGCGTCGATCTCCCGCTGGTAGGACGCGCGCATCGCGCGTCGCGCGCTGTCCATCGTCGCCGCTGACGAGGAGCCCTGTTTGCGGTGCTTGGAAAACTCACGGAAGCCTGCGGAAAACACGCGTTCCAGCGCGCCGCCGTCCCGCGACTGGCTCGCGCGCTGATAGAGCGCATTCAGGTCGCCGCCTTTCCAGAACTCGTCCTCGAACGCATCGGTGCCGGCTTCCGCTCGGCGCAACGCGAACATCTTCAGAAAGATCTGCCACCACGACCAGAGCGAAAGCAGCAGCAGCAGCACCATCACTGCCTGCACGACCACGCTGGCATGCGCGACCATGGCGACGAATGAGAGATCGGGATGCAGGTTCAAGCTTCAGCCTCGATTCGTGGGGCGGACGGCGCGCGCCTGGCGCCAGCCGCGGGGTTGGGCGGGATCCCGCTGGTGCGCGTCAGCATCGCGCTGATGCCGCGAGGGTCGGTAACCTCGAGATAACGCCAGCCGAACGGCGGAAGGGTCGAGGCTCGGCCGCGCTCATTCGCTGAAGAGCTCGCCTGCCGCGGTCGGCGGCGCCAGACCGAAATGGCGATATGACAGCGCGGTGGCGATCCGGCCGCGGTTGGTGCGCTGCATGAAACCCTGCTGGATCAGGAACGGCTCGAGAACGTCCTCGATGGTATCGCGTTCCTCGCCGATCGCCGCCGCCAGGTTATCGACGCCGACCGGGCCGCCGCCGAACTTGTCGAGGACGCAGCGCAATAGCTTCCGATCCATCACGTCGAGCCCCATCCCGTCGACGTCGAGCATCTGGAGAGCCTGATCGGCCACCGCGCGCGTGATGTTGCCGGCCGCGCGCACTTCGGCGAAATCGCGCACGCGGCGCAGCAGGCGATTGGCGATGCGCGGCGTGCCGCGCGATCGCCTCGCGATCTCCATCGCGCCGTCGCCCTCGATGGGGATCTGCAGCAGGCGCGCCGAGCGCGTGACGATGCGGGTCAACTCCTCCGGCGTGTAGAACTCGAGCCGTGCAACGATGCCGAATCGGTCGCGCAGGGGATTGGTCAGCATGCCGGCGCGCGTGGTCGCACCGACCAGCGTGAACGGCTGCAGGTCGAGCTTGACCGAGCGCGCGGCGGGCCCCTCGCCGATCATGATGTCGATCTTGAAGTCCTCGAGCGCCGGATAGAGGATTTCCTCGACGACCGGCGACAGCCTGTGGATCTCGTCGATGAACAGGACGTCATGCGGCTCGAGATTGGTCAAGAGCGCGGCCAGGTCTCCGGCGCGTTCGAGCACCGGCCCCGAAGTCTGCCGCAGATTGACGCCGAGCTCGTGGGCGATGATGTGCGAAAGCGTGGTCTTGCCGAGGCCCGGCGGACCGAACAGCAGCACGTGGTCGAGCGCTTCCTTGCGCTTCTTCGCCGCCTCGATGAAGATCGAAAGCTGGCCGCGGATCTTTTCCTGTCCGATGTACTCCTCGAGCGCGCGCGGTCGGAGCGTGCGCTCGAGCACTTCCTCCTGCGGACTCGCCGGGGCCGCGGCGATAAGGCGATCGGTCTCGATCATCCGACTATTATGCCTGCAGTGCCCGCGGGAACCTTGCTCGACGAGACCGGCGTCATGCTTTCGCCAGGAGCTTCAACGCCTGCCTGATGCCGTCGCCGACCTGAATCCCCTCGGGCAGTTGCTTCACCGCATGGGCGGCTTCCTTGTCGCTGTAGCCGAGCGACAGCAAGGCGTTCAATACATCGGCGCCCACCGGCGCCGGCCGATGCACTCCGACCGCGGTGGTTAGATCCGCGCCGAGCTTGTCCTTGAGCTCGAGCAGGAGCCGTTCCGCGGTCTTCTTGCCGATGCCCGGAATTTTGGTCAACCTTCCGCTGTCCTGCATGCTGACCGCCTGCGCGAGCTCGGCAACCGACAGGCCGGACAGGACAGCCAGCGCGATGCGCGCGCCGACCCCGCTGATTCTGATCAGCTGCCGGAATGCCCGACGCTCGTTCTCGGATCCGAATCCGAACAGCAGATGCGCATCCTCACGCACCACCAGATGGGTGAACAGGGTGAGCTTGTCGCCGATATTCGGCAGATTGTAGAACGTGCTCATCGGGACATCGACTTCGTAGGCGACGCCCTGCACGTCGAGGACGATCTGCGGCGGGTTCTTCTCCAGCAGGGTCCCGGCGAGCCGCCCGATCATCGCGCCGCCGCCGACAAGGTACGTGCGCGCCCGTTCCCCGTGCCCGCGATACCGATGGGATCGAGAGGGCCGACGCGCCGCATGGTGGCGATTATCGCACGCACGGGCGGCCATGCCGGCATCCGACGCCACGGCTTCATGGTTCGATCGCTCGCAGTTGTGAGGCGACGGCTGAAAGCGATGGAAACACCAGCGGGCAGCGCGTGAGAAGGTCGGCGCTCGGCGGATGCAGATCGGGCACCATCACCGGCAGCATGCCTGCCGCCGCGGCGGCGCGCATGCCGGGCTCGGAGTCTTCCAGCACGAGGCAATCGCGGGCGTCAACGCCGAGTCGCGCGGCGGCCATGATGAAGATGTCGGGCGCCGGCTTGCCGTTCGGCACTTCGTCGCCGCCGACGAGCGCTGCGAAGCGGTGCAGCAGGCCCGCGGCCTCCAGCTTGGCGCGGGCGCGCTCGTGCCGGGTCGACGTCGCGACCGCGCGGACGATGCCGCGTTCTTCCAGCAGATCCAGAATCTCGTCCAGGCCGGGCTTGAGCGCGACGCCCTCGGCGGCGACGATCGCGTCGTAACCGGTCGCCCAGACCCGCGTCAGCTGATCGACGGGGTAGTCGGACCCGTGCCGGGCGCGGATCAGCGCTACGCAATCGACGAAGGTCCGTCCGATCATCTGGCGGCAGAGTCCAAGGTCGAACTCGCATCCGATCGCGCGCGCCGCTTGCTCCCACGCGCGAAGCGCGGGCCCTTCAGTATCGAGCATCAGGCCGTCCATGTCGAAGATGACGGCCTCCGGCCAGCGCTCGATCAAAGGAGGCGACCTCGCCGAACGCGGTAGCCGCCGCGGCGCAAGCCGCCGATACCGGCGCCGCCATGGGCGTGGCAGATAGCGCACGCGAGCGCGTCTGACGCGTCGGCCGATGGTGCGGTCGGCAGCGCGAGCAAGCGTCTCACCATCTCCTGTACCTGCTCCTTCGCGGCCTTGCCATGGCCGACGACGGCCTGCTTGATCTGCAGCGCGGTGTACTCGCTGACCGGAAGCTCGGCCAGGACAGCCGCCGAAATCGCCGCGCCACGCGCTTGGCCGAGCAACAATGTCGACTGGGGGTTGACGTTGACGAACACTTTTTCGACCGCGACTTCGGTCGGCAGGTGCGCGCCGATGACGCTGGCCAAGTCGCGGGCGATGAGCTTGAGCCGATCAGGCAGCTCGCCAGCGGTGTTGCGGATACAGCCGCTCGCAACATACTGGAGGCGGTTGCCCGTGCAGACGATGACCCCAAAGCCCGTCACCCGGAGGCCGGGATCGATGCCCAGTATCCGGCGCGCCAGTTGGACCTCGTTCATTCGACGATGACCGCGGTCGTATAGACGTCCTGGACGTCGTCGAGCGCTTCGAGCGCGTCGAGCAGCTTCTGCATCCTGGTCCCATCTTCGCCTTTGCATTCGACTTCGACGGTCGGCTTCATCGTCACTTCGGCAAAGTCTGACTTGAGCCCCGCATCGGCGAGCGCCTGCCGGACGACGACCAAGTCATGCGGCGCGGTGATCACTTCCAACGAACCGTCCTCGTGACTAACGACGTCTTCCGCACCCGCGTCGAGCGCGACCTCGATCAGCCGGTTTTCCTCCGTGCCAGGCGCGAACAGGATTTGACCGCAATGTCGGAACAGGAACGCCACCGAACCATCGGTGCCGAGATTACCGCCGTATTTGGAAAAGGCGTGGCGGACGTCGGCAACGGTTCGCGTTCGATTGTCGGTCAGGGAGTCGACGATCACCGCGGCGCCGTTGATCCCGTAGCCTTCGTAGCGAATCTCCTCGTAGCTCGCGTCCTCCGCGCCGCCCGATCCCCGCTTGATCGCGCGCTCGATCGTGTCCTTCGGCATGTTGTTGTCCATTGCCTTGTCGACGGCAAGCCGCAGTCGCGGATTGGTCGACGCATCGGCGCCGCCGAGCTTCGAGGAAACGGTGATTTCGCGAATGAGGCGCGTAAAGATCTTGCCGCGTTTGGCGTCGGTGGCAGCCTTCTTGTGCTTGATATTCGCCCACTTGCTGTGGCCCGCCATGATGCGTCCCGCCGTCGTGCCCGATCGTAAATTATAGCAGCGGCGATTGGCCGCCATGCGCGGGGCGAGCGCGCTTACAGCAGATCTTGCTTCTTGAGAAACTGGGCGATTGCCTTCAGGCGAACTTCGCTGTCGTTGATTTCGAGCATCGCCTGCTTGATCGTCGCCGGCAGAGGCAGCAGTTCGGCCAGCCGATATCCAACCCACGACGCATCGTCGAGCGCCAGCTCGCCGGCAAAGTGTTCGCGACCGACGCGGCTGATCATCAGCTCGAGCAGGCTCGCGAGCGGCCGGTGCATTTCCGGCAGCGGAACATCGGGCTCGGGGACGAGCGAAGTCGCCTGCGCGAGAATCAGGCTGTCGTCCGCCGTGCGATGCGATTGCACCCGGAATCGGGCTCCGCCCTCGGTCTTGAGTTGAAGGATCCCGAGCTGCGGCATGTCCCACGACGTGATGCGCGCCAGCGTTCCGATCGTCGCGAATTCGGGAGGATCAGCCGGACCGTGCCGTGCGACCTCATTGCCTCGCGTGAGCAGGCACACGCCGAATGGCGTTTGGTCCTTGATGCAGCGCTTGGTCATGTCGATATAGCGCTGCTCGAACACTTTCAAGGGCAGCACACCGCCAGGAAAGAGGACCGTCTTCAGCGGGAACAGCGGCAGGGTCAGCGGCTCGCGCGACGGTGCGCCACGCCGGAAGGACAGCACGATCGGGTTCCGCTAGGCGCGTTCGAAGCGAGGCGGTGCGACGCGCGCAGCGCCCCACCGGGGGCCGAGCGAATGGGCGACGCCCAACTGGTCGAGCACGCGCGCCACGACGAAATCGACGAGGTCCCCGATCGTGCGCGGGTGTCCATAGAAGCCCGGCGAGGGCGGCAGGATCACCGCACCGGCGCGCGAGAGCTTCAGCATGTTCTCGAGGTGTATGGCGGATAGCGGCGTCTCACGCGGAACCAGCACCAGCGGCCGGCGCTCCTTGAGCATCACATCGGCCGCGCGCTCGATCAGATTATCGGCCAGACCCGCCGCGAGCGCTCCGAGCGTCCCCATACTGCAGGGGCAGACCGCCATCGCGTCAGCGGGATTGGATCCCGAGGCGACCGGACTCAACCAGTCCTCGCGCCCGAAAACGGTGAGCTGTCCGGGCTGCGCGCGGAATCGCTCGGCGAAGTAGGCCGCCGCCGCGGCTGGTTGCGTGGGAAGCGTGAGATCCAGCTCTTGCCTGGCCACAACCTGGGCCGCGGGCGAATAAAGCAGGAACACGCGGCTCTGCGCCTGGAGCAGGCATTCGAGCAGACGCAAGCCGTAGGGCAGTCCCGACGCGCCGGTGAAGGCGACGGCGATGGTTTTCGCAGCGCTCATGGGACGATTCTATCGTATTCCCGCGCACCGTCGCGGCACTCGGCAGCGTCCGAGCGCGCAAAAGGTCAGCCGATCTCGCGGTGACGCGTATGCACCTGATAGCGGCCGGCAAATGCCTGCGCCAGGCGCTCCGCCAGATAGACCGAGCGATGCCGGCCGCCGGTGCAGCCGATGCCTACCGTAAGGTAGTTGCGATTGTCGCGCGCATAGTCGGGGAGCCAGCTCGCGACGAAATGGTAGATGTCGGTGTACATGCGCTCCACTTCGGGGTGCCGCTCGAGATAAGCGACTACCGCGGCATCCTTGCCGCTCAGCGGCGCCAACTCCGGCTCGTAATGCGGGTTCGGCAGGCAGCGCACGTCGAATACGAGGTCGGCATCGAGCGGGACGCCATGCTTGTATCCGAACGACTGAAAGAGAAGCGTCATTCGCGTCGGGTCGACGCTGATGAAATCCTTGATCCAGCGCCGCAGCGCGGCGGCCGGCAAATCGCTGGTATCGAAGCTGTATCCCAGCGAGCGGATGTTGACCAGGCGTGCGCGCTCGAACTCGATCGCCTCACGCAGCGTCCGGTCGTCGCTGGAGAATGGATGGCGACGCCGCGTTTCCGAAAAGCGCTTGACCAGCGTCTCGATCTTGGCGTCGAGATAGACGAAGCGCACTTTCCAGCCGTCGGCGCGGGCGGCGTCGATGGCGGCGGCCAATCCGTCGAGCGCGGGATCGGTCTTGACGTCCAGCGCGACCGCAACCCGATCCTGCTGCGCCCGCTTCAGATGATCGAGCAGGCCGCCGAGCTGCGTCGAGGGGAGATTCGATACCGCGTAGTAGCCGCTGTCCTCCAGCGCCGCAAGCGCGACGCTCTTGCCCGAGCCCGAGACCCCGCCGATCAGGACCAGGTCCATGTTGGGCCATCGCGCACCGGCGTGCGCGGCGCGGATCGGTTGCGTCGTCCGCGAACATGCATCGCGTCAGTCCCCGTCTTCCATCAGCTTCTGCTGCCGCTCGATGAACTCCTTCGTGCTGTCTATGCCGCGCTGGTTGAGA
Organism: Casimicrobiaceae bacterium; assembly: GCA_036493675.1. Lineage (GTDB taxonomy): Bacteria > Pseudomonadota > Gammaproteobacteria > Burkholderiales > Casimicrobiaceae > PALSA-1003. The sequence goes on along the minus strand of DASXPJ010000031.1, from coordinate 237,752 downwards.
ACGAAGTTGCGCACCGCCGCCTCGACGAGGACGGCGAGGTTGCGTCCCGCTGCCACCGGAATGGTCACCTTGCGGATCGGCACCCCGAGGATCTCCTGGTACGTCGCGCTCACCTGCAGGCGATCCAGCTCGGAGAATTGCTCGTCGCTGTGGTCCTCGAGATGAACCATCAGCTTCAGCAGCTTGCGCGGACGCACCGCGGTCTCGCCGAAAATCGTGCGGATGTTGAGCACGCCGATGCCGCGCACTTCGAGGAAATCCTTGAGAACCGCCGGGCATCGCCCTTCGAGGGTGTCCGGCGAAATCCGATACAGCTCGACGATGTCATCGGCGACGAGTCCGTTGCCGCGCGAAATCAGCTCGAGCGCGAGCTCGCTCTTGCCGATCGCAGACGCACCCGTGATCAGCACCCCCATCTCGAGCACGTCGAGAAACACGCCGTGCAGCGACGTCGATTCGGCGAGCATGCGCGAGAGATACAGACGGATTACGTCGACTACGTGCGGCGAGGGTTGCGGCGAAGTCAGCAGCGCCATGTGATGACGATTGCAGGCGTCGAGAAGATACCTGGGAATTTCCTCGCCGTTGGCGACGATGATCGCGGCCAGGTCGGTGGTAAACAACCGCGAGATCGCCTGCTGCAGCGCATCCTCGGGAAGACTGCGCAAGTAGCTCGCCTCGGCCGCCCCGATCATCTGCACCCGAAACGGATGGATGAAATTCATGTGGCCGACTTGCCCGATCGTCGGCTTGAGCGCGGCTTCGCCGGTAAGCACCCGGTTGCCACCCTGCCTGCCGGCGAGCCAGTTCACGCCCAGACGCTCCTGGTTGTCGGCGATCAGGCGCTCTATGCTGACCTGCCGCGTTGCGCCGTCCCGGTTCATGACTGTTCAGGCTGCCATGCCGCAAAGACCTGGTGCACTTCGGCGGGATCAGCCGCCATCGCTACCTGTTCGCGGAACGAACGCTCACCGAACATCTGGGCGAGCTCGGAGAGCAGCTCCAGGTGCTCCTCGGTGGCATGTTCCGGCACCAGCAGGACGAACACCTGCTCGACCGGCTTGCCGTCGGGAGCGTCGAACGGAATCGGCTGCTGCGGGCGGACGAACGCACCCATCGCCTGCTTGAGGCCCTTGATGCGGCCGTGCGGGATTGCGATTCCCTGGCCCAGTCCCGTCGAACCGAGCCGTTCGCGCGCGAACAGGCTGTCGAACACGACCGCGCGCGCAATCTGCGAGTGAGACTCGAACAGCGTTCCGATCTGCTCGAACAACCGCTTCTTGCTGGTCGCTTCGAGGTTGAGCGCGATGTTTGCTTCGGGCAGAAGCTGCGCGATCTGGTTCATCTCTGGGATCGATAGTCGACTGGATACGGAGTGGCGCCTGAGCGCCGCTCCGCCGGACGCGATTATACGCGGCCAGTCGCCTACTGAGGGCGCGGCTTGCCGGGCACCGGGACGCTCGCGGTGCGCTTGATCGCGCCGGACTCGTGCCGGTGTCCGTTCTTTTTTTCCTTGTGCCGGAGCACTTGCCGGTCGAGCTTGTCGGCGAGCGCATCGATCGCAGCGTACATATCCGGCTCGATGCACTCGGCATGAATATCCTTGCCGCGGATGTGCAGATTGGCGGTGACCTGCTGCCTTAGCTTGTCGACTGACAACACCACATTGACGTCGATGACATGATCGAAATGCCGCGTCACTCGATCGAGCTTTGACCTGACGTAGTCTCGAATCGCGGGAGTGATCAGAAGGTGGTGTCCGCTCAGGCTCAGGTTCATCCGTTCTCCTTAGCGTTCGCTATATGGCCTTGCGCAGATTTACCGGAGGTATTTGCAACGCTTCCCGGTATTTGGCTACCGTACGACGCGCAACGACGATGCCTTGGTCGCCAAGGAGATCGGCGATGCGGCTATCGGTCAGTGGCGAGTTCGCATCCTCGGCGCCGATCAGCTGCTTGATCAGCGCGCGGATGGCGGTAGCCGACGCGGCGCCACCCGTGTCGGTGGCGACATGGCTTCCGAAAAAGTACTTGAGCTCGTACGTGCCGCGCATTGTCAGCATGTACTTCTGCGCGGTGACGCGCGAGATCGTCGACTCGTGGAGATTCAAAATTTCGGCGATCTCACGCAGGACCATCGGGCGCATTGCCACTTCGCCGTGATCGAAAAAGTGCCGCTGCCGGTCGACGATGGCCTGTGATACCCGCAGAATGGTCTCAAACCGCTGTTGCACGTTGCGGATCAGCCATTTCGCCTCCTGCAGCTGCGCTGCAAGTTGCTGGTTCGACGAGCCGCGGTTGCGCGTGAGGATATCGGCATAGATGCGGTTCAGCCGCAGCTTCGGCATCGCCGCTTCGTTCAGTGCCGCGACCCAGCGGCCCCTTACCTTCCTTACGACCACGTCCGGAATCACATAGTTCGCTTCGGTCTTGGAAAATTCGCCGCCCGGACGCGGGTGCAGGCTGGTGATCAGCGTGCGTACGCCGCGCAGGCCCGCGTCGTCGATGTGCAGCAGCCGCTTCAGCTTGCCGAAATCCCGCGCGGCCAACAACGGCAAATGGTGCTCGACCAGCTTCAGCGCTTCGGACAAATAGGGCGTCGTCGGCGGCATGACCTTGAGCTGCAGGGCCAGGCATTCGGCGGCGTCGCGCGCGCCGATACCGGCGGGCTCGAAATTCTGCACGTGGCGGAGCGCGATCGACAGCTCGTCGGCCTCGATGCCGATCTCCTCCGGAAACAGCTCGAGAATCTCCTCAAGCGAGGTCGTCAGGTAACCGTCGTCGTTCAACGCGTCGATCAGCGCCGATACGATCTGCCGGTCGCGCAGCGGAAGGTTGAGCTCGGCGAGCTGCGAATTGAGATGGTCGCGCAGCGAGCTGGTCGCGACCTGCTGCGGCGAGAAATTGTCGTCGTCGTCATCGGTCCCGCCGGTCGAACTGCCCCAGTCGCCGTCGCCCGCCGCGCTGGTCATCGAATCGAAATCCGATTGCAGCGTGCCGTCCGATCGCTCCAACGGTTCGTCGACGGTCGCCGATGTCGCTGCCGACTGCGCGAATTCCGGCGGCGGAGCGACTTGCTCGTCGTCCTCGGCTTTTTCGAGCAGTGGATTTTCCTGCAGCAGCCGCTCGACTTCGGCGTTGAGCTCCAGCGTCGACAGTTGTAGCAGACGGATCGATTGTTGCAGCTGCGGCGTCAGCGTCAGATGCTGGCTGAGCTTGAGCTGGAGCGTCGGTTTCATCGTGCCGGCTTGCCAATGCGGGCGGACTCGCGCATCGCGGCGCGGGCGGGGAAGAGGGGGCGCAGCGGCCGCAGGGGTACGCAAACGGGCACGAAATGGCCTCCGGCGGGGCGGCGGGGCCCCCTGGCCGGCAGGAGCCTGCGCCTGCCCGAGTCAATCGTAACCATCGCTAGAGCCGGAAATGCTCTCCCAAATAGACCTTCCTGACGTTTTCATTATAAACAATTTCGTCGGGCGTTCCCGATGCCAGCACGCGCCCCTCGTTGATGATGTAGGCGCGGTCGCAGATGCCCAGGGTCTCGCGCACGTTGTGATCGGTGATCATGACGCCGATCTCTCGCTCCTTCAGAAAGCCGATGATCTTCTGGATGTCCAGGACCGCCAGCGGATCGATCCCGGCGAAAGGTTCGTCCAGCAGGATGAAGCGCGGTCTGGTCGCCAGCGCGCGCGCAATTTCCACGCGCCTCCGCTCTCCGCCGGAGAGGCTCACCGCGGACGCATCGCGCAGGTGCGAGATCGACAGGTCTTCGAGCAGGGCATCGAGACGGTTGGCGATTTCGTCGCCGTCGATCCCCTGCAGCTCGAGGATCGCCTGCACGTTATCGGCCACCGACAGCTTGCGGAAAATTGAGGCCTCCTGGGGCAGGTAGGACAGTCCCAGGCGGGCACGGGCATGAATCGGCATTCGTGTCAGGTCCTCGCCGTCGAGCTCGATCGTTCCGCCGTCCGCCGCGACCAACCCGACGATCATGTAGAAGCATGTGGTCTTACCAGCGCCGTTCGGCCCGAGAAGTCCGACGACCTCGCCGCTGCCCACCGCGAGCGAGACGTCGTGGACGACGACGCGCGATTTGTAGCGCTTGTTCAGCGCAGCGACCGATAGCGTGCTCATTGCGTTCGCCGGCGCGTCACTTGCCGGCGGACGGGCTGATCTTGTCGTCGGGCTTGAGTGGCAGCGACGGGTTGGGCTTCGGCGCAGGCGGCGCCCCGGCCGCGCCCTTGGCATTTTTGCCGTCCTTGGCTTCCGGCTGGAATACACCGCGCACCCGCGCTCCGAGCGGGACTTCTCCGGCAGCGGTGGGTCCGCTATCCGGCCGCCCTTCCGCCTTAAAGGCCTCGGTAGCCGCGTCGTAGGAGATGTAATTGCTGCGAATCTGGTCGCTGCCCTTTTTCAGAAGCGCATTGTCGAACAGCTCGACGAATCGCTTCTGCCCGTCGTAGTTGATGCGCTGCGCGAAGCCCTCGTAGTATTCGTCGATGCCGTCGCGCTTTTCGCGAAACGTGACGGGATTGCCGTAGGCGACAGCCGACAACGAGTTGTCCGGGTTCTGGTGGAAGGTGATGCGATCGGCGTGAATCGACAGGGTCCCCTGCGTGACTACGACGTTACCGGCGAGCTCTCCATTCTTGGTCTCGGCGTTGCCGCCGCCGGTATCGCCCTGGAAGTTGATCGGCTTGTCGCGGTCGGCCTTCTCGGCCCACGCCGGCGGCGTGGCCATGCCGAAGCATGCGACAGCACATAAAATCCGCGCGAGGCGGAAGGCGAGCGGCGTGGAAATCGCTTGATCGATCATCGACCTACTTCTGCTGGGGCTCGATTTGTCCGCTGACGCGGGAGCGAAGCTTGATGATCTTGCTCTTGTTGTCGTACTCCATCCCCGTCGCGTTGATTATCCCACGAGGGTCGGCGATCGTCACCGCCTTGTCGGTCACGATCTTGTCCTCTTTCGGCAGCACTAGCAGATACTCGCTGGTGATCGTCGTCGGCCCGTCACGCGCGGTTTCCGACGACGCCTCGCGAACTCCTTTCACGTGGCCTGTGAAAGTGACGTGCTCGCGGTCGCCGCTCACGGTCGCCCGGTCCGCCGTCACGACCAGGCGCGGCTTGCCCGGATCGTTGAACGTGATCTGGGGTTCCACGAGGGCGGTCGAGTCGTCGTCCGGATAGTGCCGTGCGCCGCGGGCAATCAGAGCCTGATGCACACGGCCCTTTTCATCGAGGCTGGCCGCCTTGAAATTCTCGACGTACAGATCGGGGTCGTGCCTGCCCGAGCCGTCGAATTTCGGCGGCGGAGTACGCACCTGCGCGTCGAGCCAATACGTCATCGCGGCCAATGCGCCGAGCAGCAGCGCGGGCGACCACGCAACGAGCCGGTCAAGGAACGGCTGCCGAATCTTCATTGCGCAAACGCTTTCAGCAGCGGCTCGAGCGCGCCCTGCGCGGTGAGAATGAGCTCGCAGAGCTCGCGCACCGCGCCGGCGCCGCCGTCGGCGCGGGTAATATAGTGCGCGGCGCGGCGCACAGCCGCGGGGGCGTGCGGCACCGTCGCTCCCAGTCCGCAACGCACGATCACCGGCAAATCGGGCACGTCGTCCCCGATGTGGGCGCAGGCATCGGCGTCGACGCCCAGTTGCCGCCTGAGCTGTTCCCACGCGGCGAGCTTGTCGTCGGCGCCCAGCACCACGTGCGCGACTGCCAGATCCTCGGCCCGGCGGGTCACGGCCGGGGCGCGGCTGCCTGAGATCCAGGCTACGGTCACACCCGCTTCCTGCAGCATCTTCAGGCCGAAACCGTCGAGGGTCGAGAAAGCCTTGAGCTGGCTGCCGTCGGCGGCGTAGTAGATCCTGCCGTCGGTGAGCACCCCGTCGACGTCGCACGAGAGAAGCCGTACCCGGCGCGCCCGGGCATCGAGATCGGCCGGCATCACACGACCTTGGCGCGGAACAGATCGTGCACGTGCAATGCGCCTACGAGCTTCCGCTCGTTGTCGACGACGAGGAGCTGACTGACCTTGGGCGGCGTTTCCATCAGCTCGACGCAGTCGATCGCCAGAACATCGGCGGCAATCGTTCGCGGGTTGGGCGTCATCAGCTCGGCGACGCATGTGGCGCCGAAGTCGCGGACGCGGCCGAGGCAGCGGCGCAGGTCGCCGTCGGTAAAGATCCCCGCCACGCGCAGCTCGCCGTCGACGACCGCCGTCATGCCCATTCCCTTGCCGCTCATCTCGACGACCGCATCGGCAAGCGACGCGTCCGTCGCGACCACCGGCAGGTCGCCGCCCACGCGCATGACGTCGCGCACCCGGGTCAGCAGACGCCGTCCCAGCATGCCGTTCGGATGCGAACGCGCGAAATCCTCGACCGAAAAGCCGCGAGCATCGAGTACGGTCAACGCCAGCGCGTCGCCCAGCGCCAGCGCCGCCGTCGTACTGGCCGTGGGCGCGAGGCCCAAGGGACAGGCTTCGGCATCGACGCTGGCGTCGAGATGCATGTCGGCGGACTGCGCTAGCGACGACTGCTCGTTGCCGGTCAGCGCGATCAGCTTGGCGCCTTGACGCTTCAGGTGAGGGATCAGCAACACGAGCTCGTCGGTCTCGCCTGAATTCGACAGCAGGAGCACTACGTCGTCATTGGTGATCATGCCAAGATCGCCGTGACCGGCTTCGGCGGCATGAACGAAGAACGCGGGTGTACCGGTCGAGGCGAGCGTCGCCGCAAGCTTGCGCGCGATGTGACCGGACTTGCCGATGCCGGTGACGACGACGCGGCCGCGGCAGCCGTAAATCGCTTCGGCCGCCGCGACGAACGCGGCGCCAAGGCGATGCTGCAGCGCATCGATCGCCGCCGCTTCGGTAGCGAGTACGCTGCGGCCGAGCGCGAGCGCGCGGCGGGCATCGACACCCGGCGCGGCGCCGGGCGCGGCCTGAGCGTGTGCGCGGATCGGTGTCGGCATGCGGCCAGTATACCGTCACGGGAAGGCACTTGCTCTGTGCTACATTCGCACCGCACGCGCGCGGTGCCATGCCACCGGCGACCGGTGCGATGCGGCGTCTCGCATCCGATGCCCGTACCCAAACGATGACTCATACGCTGCAACTGATCCTGCTGCTGCTGGCCGCGTCGGTCGTCGCAGTGGTCCTCTGCCGGTTGGCGCGACTGCCGCCGATTCTCGGTTACCTCGCGATCGGGATTGCGGTCGGGCCGCATGCGCTGGCCTGGGTGCCGGACGACACGAACGTGCGCGACTTGGCCGAATTCGGCGTCGTATTCCTGATGTTCTCGATCGGTCTCGAATTCAGTCTGCCGCAGCTCAAGACGATGGGCCGCGCCGTGTTCGGGTTGGGACTCGCGCAGGTCGCCATCACCACGCTGGTGGCGATGATCGGACTGCATTTCATGGAGTTCAGCTGGCTCGCCGGGTTTGCGCTCGGCGGAGCGCTGGCGATGAGCTCGACGGCCATCGTGTCCAAGCTGCTCGCCGAACGCGCCGAGCTCAACTCGCCCCATGGCCGCGACGTGATGGGCATCCTGTTGTTCCAGGACCTCGCGGTGGTCGCTTTCCTCATTGCGGTGCCGACGCTCGCCGAGGGGGGGGGTGATCTGTGGAAGTCGCTGGCAATCGCCGCGGGCAAGGCCGCCGTCGCGCTCGCCGCGATCCTGTTCTTCGGCCAGAAGCTGATGCACGGATGGTTCTTCATCGTTGCCCGACTGCGCTCGTCCGAACTCTTCATGCTGAATGTGCTGCTGGTCACTTTAGGGCTGGCAGCGGTGACCGAGCTTGAGGGGCTGTCGTTCGCGCTGGGCGCCTTTCTCGCAGGCATGCTCATCGCGGAAACGGAGTATCGCTACCAGGTCGAGGAGAACATCAAGCCGTTTCGCGATGTTCTGCTAGGCCTGTTTTTCGTCAGCGTGGGCATGTACCTGAATCTGGGTGTCGTCGCGCAGAACCTGGGCTGGGTGCTGATGCTCCTGGTCGCCCCCGTCTTAGCCAAGCTGGTGCTCATCGTGGTCCTCGCCAGAGCGTTCGGCTCGCCGCTGGCAACGGCGCTGCGCACCGGTTTCTACCTCGCGCAGGCCGGTGAGTTCGCGATCGTACTGCTCGCCCTCGCCGCCGATCGCCACGTCCTGGATTCGACCTTTCCGCAACTGGTTCTCGCGGCAATGGTCCTGTCGATGCTCGCAGCGCCCTTCATGATTCAGCTCGCCGAGCCGGTGGTCCGCCGGATGACCGCCGACGACTGGCTCGCCCGCGCCGCCCAGGTCACCCAGATCGCAGCGCGCACCATTTCCCGACAGGACCATGTGATCATTTGCGGGTATGGGCGCACCGGACAGAATCTCGCGCGGCTGCTCGATACCGAAGGCATACCGTTTCTCGCGCTCGACTCGGACCCGCAGCGGGTCGCCGAGGCGACGGCTGACGGCGGCAACGTCGTCTACGCCGATGCCAGCCGGCGGGAAGCACTGACGGCGGGCGGCTTGCAGAAGGCACGCGCGGTGGCGATCACCTTCACCGACACGGCGTCCGCGCTGAAAATACTGCATCACGTGCAGCACACGCGCCCGGAGGTTCCGGTAATCGTGCGCACCTTCGACGATACGGAGCTCGACCGGCTGCTCAAGGCGGGTGCGGCCGAAGTCGTGCCCGAGATACTCGAGGGCAGCCTGATGCTCGCGTCGCATTCGCTGCTGCTGTTGGGGGTGCCGCTCAACCGGGTCCTGGCACGGATTCGCGCGGTGCGCGAGGAACGCTACAGTATTTTCCGCGGATTTTTCCACGGTGCCACCGACGCCGCTGACGCCGAAGACAATCTGCAGCCGCGGCTGCATTCGGTACTCCTCACCGAGCGTTCGACCGCGGTCGGCAGATCGCTCGCTGAAATCGGCCTGGACGGACGCGCGGAGGTCACCAGTGTCCGGCGCCGCGGCGCGCGTGCCGCCGCGCCGGCCGCCGATTACCGTTTTGAAGCAGGCGACGTGCTCGTGTTATTGGGCAAGCCCGGCGACCTCGCCTTCGCCGAGCGGCGCTTGCTGCGCGGCTGACGCGCTCGCTTGGCCTACCGCGCAGCGTTGTTGCGTCGCCGCGAACGGGCTACAATCATCGCCCTCCCTGGATTTTCACCGTTCCGATGCCGGTCCCAGCAACCGCGGATTCGCATGCCGTCCTGAGCCCGACGCGCCGGCTCGATCCCGCTGCGGCGGCGATCGAGCTTTCCGACGTCTGGTTCGCCTACGACCGCCGCCAGGTGCTGCGCGGCATCACGATGACCGTGCCACGCGGCAAGATCGTGGCGATCATGGGCGGCAGCGGCTGCGGCAAGACGACGATCCTGCGTCTTATCGGCGGCCAGCTTAAGCCGAAAAAGGGCAAGGTGGTGGTCAGCGGGCAATCGGTACCGGACCTCGAGCCCGACGCGCTGTACGCGCTGCGGCGGAAGTTCGGCATGCTGTTCCAGTTCGGCGCGCTGTTTACCGATATGACGGTATTCGAGAACATCGCCTTCCCGATGCGCGAGCACACCGATCTGCCGGAATCGATGATTCGCGATCTCGTCCTCATGAAGCTCAACGCCGTCGGGTTGCGCGGCGCGGCCATGCTGATGCCTTCGGAATTGTCCGGCGGCATGGGGCGGCGGGTCGCGCTCGCGCGGGCGATTGCGCTCGATCCGATGCTGGTGATGTACGACGAACCGTTTGCCGGTCTCGATCCTATATCGCTGGCGGTGGTCGGACAGCTGATTCGGCGGCTCAACGATGCGCTCGGCACCACATCGATTGTCGTGACGCACGACGTGTACGAATCGCTGAAGATCGTCGATTACCTGTATTTTGTCTCCGACGGCAAGATAGTCGCGAGCGGGACGCCCGACGAAGTGCGCGCCTCCAGCGATCCATTTGTTCGGCAGTTCGTCGACGGTCAGCCCGATGGGCCGGTGCGGTTCCACTATCCGGCACCGCCCTACAACAAGGCTCTGCTTGCCGATGTCGACTAGGGCCTGTTAACACTATGTCTGCGAAATGCGTTGCGAGCGAAAATGGTTCTGCGCGAGGCGCGAAAGCGAAGGCGGGCCGGGAGCCCGGCGAGCTTTGGCAACAAAGCGCAGGGCCATTTTCGCCGCAACCCGAAGGGAACGGGCAGCCTGGGGCGCCACTCGGCGTTGCTTTCCTCGCGAAGACGCCCGGTCTTAGCTTCGTCAAGCGCCTTGATTGGCGCCCCAGGCCACCCGTTCGCAATCGTAGAGATAGTGTTAACAGGCCCTAATTCCCTGGACGATGTCGCGCTGGCGCTGCGCCGACTCGGCGGCACGGTGACCGGGGGCGTTGCGCGGCTGGGATACATGGCCCGCTTTCTCGGCGCCATCCTCTGGTATACGCCGATGGCCTTCCGCCGCCTGCACCTGACGGTGCGGGAGATCTATTTCTCCGGCGTTTTGTCGCTGGTGATCATCCTGATGTCGGGCCTTTTCGTGGGCATGGTGCTGGCGCTGCAGGGCTACGAAGTGCTGCAGCGCTATGCCGCTGAGGAGCAGCTCGGTCTGGTCGTCGCGCTGTCGCTGGTGCGGGAACTCGGACCGGTGATCGGAGGTCTGTTGTTCGCGAGCCGGGCCGGGTCCGCGATCACCGCCGAGATCGGCTTGATGAAGGCGACCGAGCAGTTGTCGGCGATGGAGATGATGGCAGTGGATCCGATCGCTCGGGTGATTGCACCGCGTTTCTGGGCCGGCGTGATCTCGATGCCGCTGCTCGCGGCGCTGTTCTCGGCTTTCGGTATTTTCGGCGGCTACCTGATCGGCGTACGCATGATCGGCATCGACGCCGGCGCGTTCTGGGGGCAGATGCAGGCCGGCGTCAAGGTCTGGCCGGACGTTACCAACGGCGTCATCAAGAGCGTCGTCTTCGGCGCCGCGGTGTCACTGATCGCGGTCCTCGAGGGCTACGATGCCAAGCCGACGGCAGAAGGGGTGTCGAACGCGACGACTCGGACCGTCGTCATTTCGTCACTCGCAATACTCGCGCTGGATGTCGTGCTGACCGCGTTCATGTTCAGGGGAGTCGGTATATGAACCGTGCTGCGATCGACCTCTGGGTCGGCGTATTCGTCGCGATCGGGCTGGGTGCGATTCTGTTTCTCGCGCTGAAAGTCGGGAATCTGCTGACGCTGGACAGGACGCCGAGCTATCACGTCGAGGCGAGCTTCGACAATATCGGCGGACTGAAGCTGCGCTCGCCGGTCAAGGCGGCCGGGGTCATCGTCGGCCGGGTCGAATCGATTCGCCTCGACCCGAAGACCTATGCGGCGGTGGTCTCCATGCGCATCGATCGCGACTATGTGTTCAGCAAGGACACGATCGCGTCGATCAACACCTCCGGGCTGCTCGGCGAGGTCTATATCGGGCTCGATGCCGGCGGCGATACGGTAATGTTGAAAGATGGCGACCGGATTGCCAAGACGCAATCGGCAGTGGTGATCGAGAAGCTGATCAGCCAGTTTCTGTTCGACAAAGCGGCGGAAGGGGGCGCCACCAAGTGAATTCGTCTGCTCGCAGCATCGCTTCAACGCTGGCCCTCGCCAGCGCGCTTCTCGCCGGCTGCGCGACGGCACCGTCTCGCGTCGATCCGTTCGAGCCTTGGAACCGCGCGATGTACTCGGTTCACGAGGTCGTCGACGGCAACGTGATCAAGCCGATCGCGCAGACCTATGTGAAGGCCACTCCCGAGCCGATTCGTACCGGCGTGTCGAACTTCTTCGGCAACATCGACGACTTGTTCACGGGTATCAACCACGTGCTGCAGGGCAAGAAGGACCGCGCCGGGGACGATTTCGGGCGCGTGCTGCTCAATTCGACCTTCGGCATTATCGGCATCTTCGACCTGGCATCGGAGATGGGCATCACCAAGGACAAGACCGACTTCGGCATCACGTTCGGCAAGTGGGGCGCGCCCCAGGGGCCGTATCTTTTCGTTCCGTTGTTTGGGCCGACGACCGTGCGGGACGGTACCGGCTGGCTGTTGAGGCTGTACGTCGGTCCTGCCGGCTATATTCCGAACGTGCCGCTGCGTAATTGGCTTTACGCTCTGGGGTATCTGGATACGAGAGCACAGCTGCTGAGCGCGGAGAGCGTGCTCGATGCCGCGGCGCTCGACAAGTATCGCTACCTGCGCAACGCCTATTTAAGGGCGCGGCGCTACCAGGTCTACGACGGCAAGCCGCCGCCGGAAGAAGAAGACGAGTGATGGAAGCAATAGACCAGGGCAGCCGTAATGCGTCGTTCGGTCGACGCTTCAGTATGAACGTTCAACGAGGTTCACGATGATCCGCAAATGGGTGTTGATGTCGTTCATGGCTTCGCTGGCGTTGAGCGCGCACGCCCAGGAAGCACCGGACGCGCTGGTCAAGCGCGTGTCGGAAGACGTGCTGCAGACGATACGGAGTGACAAGGATCTGCAGGCGGGCAACCAGGCCAAAGTCAAGCAGCTGATCGAGAGCAAGCTGGCGCCGCATTTCGACTTCACCCGCATGACGGCGCTGGCCATGGGGCGAAACTGGCGCAGCGCGAGCCCCGAGCAGCAGAAAAGCCTGACCGACGAGTTCCGAACCCTGCTGGTGCGCACCTATTCGGGCGCGCTGTCGAACTATCGCGACAACACGATGGATTACGCTCCGCTGCGGATGAACACAGGCGACACCGAGGTCACGGTGAGGACGTCGGTGCGACGGCCCGGCCAGGCGCCCGTGCAGATCGATTACAGCATGGCCAAGACGCCGGAAGGCTGGAAGGCGTACGACGTCATCGTCGCCGGCGTGAGCCTGGTGACCAACTATCGGGATGAATTCAACGACGCCGTCAAGCGCTCCGGCATCGACGGCCTGATCAAGACGCTGGCCGACAAGAACAAGGGACCGACGGCCAAATGACGCATGACGCGCATCCCGACGTTGCTGAACCGGTGGCGCAGGCCCTGTGCGCCGCCGATGGCCGGTGGGTCCTCGCCGGTGCGCTGACCATCAGCAGTGTGGCCGAGGTACTGGCATCCAGCATTGGTATGCCGCTGCCGGAGACCGGACGCGTCGACCTCCGGGGCGTCGATCGCGTCGATTCGGCGGGCGTGGCGCTGCTGCTCGAATGGAAGCGCCGCGCCGGCGCCGAGCGCACCGCGCTGGTCTTCGAGAATGTCCTGCCGAGCATGGCCTCGCTCGCCGAGCTCTACGGCGTCGCCGGACTGCTTTCTCTCGCCTGAAGTCGCCTTGGCGCGGATGACAGCGCAATCGCGCCCCGGGAGGTGCGCGCGCACCCTCGACCCGATGGCCGTGGCTTGGCCGCGCGCAACCACATCGGCCGCCAACCGGGCCCCGCGCGTATGACGGCCGCCGTCGACATCGCCGGTATCGCGCGCCGTTTCGGTCCGGTACAGGCGCTGGCCGGGGTCGATCTGGCGGTCGAGCCGGGCGAATTCTTCGGCTTGCTGGGCCCCAACGGCGCGGGCAAGACGACATTGATCTCGATCGTTGCCGGACTCATCCGCGCCGACCGAGGCCAGGCGCGCGTGCTCGGCCATGATGTCGTGTCCGATTACGGGCAGGCGCGGCGGCTGCTCGGCGTCGTTCCCCAGGAACTGGTGTTCGATCCTTTTTTCACGGTGCGCGAAACCTTGCGCATCCAGGCCGGATACTTCGGCATTCGCGACCAGGACGACTGGCTCGACGAAATCCTGCACCACCTCGGCCTGACCTCGCGCGCCAACACCAACATGCGGGCGCTTTCCGGGGGCATGAAGCGTCGCGTGCTGGTCGGCCAGGCGCTGGTGCACAAGCCGCCGGTGATCGTCCTCGACGAGCCCACCGCCGGTGTCGACGTCGAGTTGCGGCAGAGCCTTTGGGCGTTCATCCGCAAGCTCAACCGCGACGGGCACACCATCATCCTGACCACGCACTATCTCGAAGAAGCGGAAGCGCTGTGCGGACGCATCGCAATGCTCAAAGCGGGCAGGATCGTCGCACTCGATACCAAGCAGAAGCTGCTGTCGACCTTCGCCGGGCTCACCGTCCGCCTGACTATCTCCGATCCGCTCCCCGGCGCGTGGCCCGGCCGGGTGTTGCGACGCGACGGCCAAACTTACCTCCTGACCCTGGCCGATTACGCCGAGCTGGAGAGCATGCTGGCCGCACTGCGCGAAGCACGGATCGCCATCGCCGAATTGTCGCTGCAGGAGGCTGATCTCGAGCAGGTGTTCCTTCGCATCATGGCGCGGCAGGAATGAACACGAGCGGACAGTCGACGCATCCCGCCAGCGGTTCGGTGCGGCTGCTTCCCGGACGGGGAGCGGGTTGGCTCACGCTCTTGTACAAGGAGCTGCTGCGCTTCTGGAAGGTGAGTTTCCAGACGATTCTCGCGCCGGTGCTGACCTCCCTGCTGTATCTGCTGATTTTCTCGCACGTGCTCGAATCCCGTGTCTCGGTGTTCGGCGGGCGGGTTTCCTACACCGCGTTCCTGATTCCGGGGTTGGTGATGATGGCGGTGTTGCAGAATGCATTCGCCAACAGCTCGTCTTCGATGATCCAGTCGAAAATCACCGGCAATCTGATCTTCGTCCTGTTGACGCCGCTGTCGCCGCTCGACATGTTCGGCGCCTACGTGCTGGGCGCGATGGTGCGCGGCCTGGTCGTCGGCCTCGGCGTGTTCGTCGTCACGCTCGCGTTTGCGCCGATCGCACCGACCAATCCCGTCTGGGCGCTTGCCTTCGCGTTGCTGGGCAGTGCGATCCTGGGCGTGCTGGGCCTGATCGCCGGGATCTGGTCGGACAAATTCGATCAGCTGGCGGCGTTCCAGAATTTTCTGATCATGCCGCTCACGTTCCTGTCCGGCGTGTTTTATTCGATCCATTCGCTGCCGCCGTTCTGGCAGACCTTGTCGCATTTCAACCCGTTCTTCTATATGATCGACGGGTTTCGCTACGGCTTTTTCGGACTGTCCGACGTGGCGCCGGGGATAAGCCTCGCGGTCGTCGTCTTCTTCTGCGCGGTCTTGAGCACGCTGACCCTGATCCTGCTCAAGCGCGGTTATAAACTTCGGCATTGAAATGACGGCGGTTACTCCGGACGACATCAAGCGCGCGATCGAATCGGCGCTCGCATGCGAGCACGTCGCGGTCGATGGCGACGGCCGGCATTTTCAGGCTCTGATCGTCAGCAGCGCATTCACGGGCTTGAGCAAGGTAAGGCAGCATCAGCTCGTGTACGGCATCCTCGGCGAGCGCATGCGCGAGGAAATTCACGCGCTTTCGATGCGGACGCTGACGCCGGCGCAGTGGCCGCCGCCCGCGGGGTAATTCGATGGACAAGCTGGCGATCACCGGCGGCATGCCGCTGCGCGGCGAAATCCGGGTCTCCGGCGCCAAGAATGCGGCGTTACCCATCCTGTGCGCCGCTCTTCTGACGCCGCAACCGCTGGCGCTCAGGAACGTGCCGAAGCTCAACGACGTGCGCACGATGCGCTCGCTCCTGACGCAGATGGGCGTGCGTATCGACGCAGACGACGATGCGCTGACGCTTTCCGCGGCCGACATCGACTGGCCTCTCGCGCCATACGAGATGGTGAAGACGATGCGTGCGTCCATCCTCGCGCTGGGCCCACTGCTCGCGCGCTGCGGCGAGGCGCGGGTGTCACTGCCGGGCGGCTGCGCGATCGGCCTGCGTCCGGTGGACCAGCACATCAAGGGCCTGCAGGCGATGGGCGCCGAGATCAATCTCGACCATGGCTACATCGACGCGAAGGCCACGCGACTGTCCGGCGCCCACTTCGTCTTCGATGTGGTGACCGTGACCGGGACCGAAAATCTGATGATGGCGGCAACGCTTGCCGACGGTACGACCGTGCTGGCCAACGCGGCGCGCGAACCGGAGGTCGTCGACCTCGCCGATTGCCTGAATGCGATGGGGGCCAGGATCTCCGGAGCAGGCACCGACCGAATCGTCATCGAGGGCGTGTCGCGCCTGTCGGGCGCGACACACAGGATCATGCCCGATCGCATTGAAACGGGGACCTTCCTGGTCGCCGCCGCTGCGACGGGAGGCGAAATCGCGCTGGTCGGCGCGCGCCCTGAAACGCTGGGCGCCGTTCTCGACAAGCTGGCCGAGGCGGGCGTCGTCACCGAGATCGCGGACAGCACGATCCGGATCCGGCGCAATGGCAGGCTCAGGTCGGTTTCGATGCGCACCGCGCCGTACCCTGGCTTTCCGACTGATATGCAGGCGCAATTGATGGCCCTGATGACGGTCGCCGACGACGCGGCGATGATCACCGAGACGATATTCGAGAATCGGATGATGCACGTGCAGGAGCTGAAGCGTCTTGGCGCTGCGATCGAGGTCGAAGGCAATACGGCGATCATCCGCGGCGCGCAGAAACTGACCGCGGCGAACGTGATGGCGACCGATTTGCGGGCATCGGCGGGTCTGGTGATCGCCGGCCTGATCGCCGAAGGCGAGACGGTGATCGATCGTATCTATCACCTCGATCGCGGCTACGAACGTATCGAAGAGAAGCTCTCGGCGCTTGGCGCGCGTATCCGTCGCGTAAGCTGACGATCCATCGCCGGGTGTGGCGGCGAGTGCGCTAGAATGCATGTTTGCCGTCCGCCATGTCGCCGCTCACCATCGCCCTCTCCCGCGGGCGCATCTTCGCTGAGACGCTGCCGCTGCTGGCCGCCGCCGGTATCGTGCCGGAAGAGGATCCGGAGACCTCGCGCAAGCTGATACTGGCGAGCAACCACGCCGACCTGCGGTTCGTCATCGTTCGCGCCTCCGACGTCCCTACCTACGTTCAGCGCGGCGCGGCGGACCTGGGCGTGGCGGGGAAGGACATTCTGCTCGAGCACGGCGGCGAAGGGCTTTATCAGCCGGTCGACCTGGCCATCGGCCGTTGCCGGCTGGTGGTGGCCGCACGTCGGGATTTCGATTATGCGAGCGCGGTACAGCGCGGCGCCCGGCTCAAGGTCGCCACCAAATATGTCGTCGCGGCGCGCGGGCATTTCGCCGCCAAAGGCATCCATGTCGATCTGATCAAGCTGTACGGTTCGATGGAACTCGCGCCGCTGGTGGGTCTGGCCGATCTGATCGTCGACCTGGTCAGCACCGGGAACACGTTGCAAGCCAACGACCTGGTAGTGGTCGAGGAGATCCGGCCGATCAGTGCGCGTTTGATCGTCAATCCCGCCTCGCTCAAGCTCAAGCGCGATGCCGTGCAGCCGATACTCGACGCGGTCGCCGCTGCAGTCCGACGCGATGTCTGACATCCGCCGTCTCGATACGTCGGATCCCGGCTTCGCTTCGGCGTTCGCGAAGCTCATTGCGCGCGACAAGGCGATCGACGACGCGATCGATGCCTCCGTTGCCAGCATCATCGCCGACGTGCGCGCGCGCGGTGATGCCGCGGTGCTCGAATACACGACCTTGTTCGACCGGGTGAAGGCGACGTCCGTGGGGGCGCTGGAGCTGTCCGCGGCGGAGCTCAAGGCGGCGCACGACGCGCTGCCCCACGATCAGAAGCACGCGCTGGCGCAGGCCGCCGAGCGCATCCGCGCCTATCATGCGCGGCAGAGGGTCGAATCGTGGTCGTTCACCGAGCCCGACGGCACGCATCTGGGTTTGCGCGTGACGCCGCTCGAGCGCGTCGGGGTATACGTCCCCGGCGGCAAGGCCGCGTATCCGTCATCCGTGCTGATGAACGTATTGCCGGCGCAAGTCGCCGGTGTCGACCAGATCGTCATGGTGGTGCCGACGCCCAACGGGGTAAAGAACGCGCTGGTGCTCGCCGCCGCGCACCTGGCCGGCATCACGCATGCCTATACGATCGGCGGTGCCCAGGCCATTGCCGCGCTTGCCTTCGGCACGGCGACGATTGCGCAAGTAGACAAGATCGTCGGGCCGGGCAACGCCTATGTCGCCGCGGCCAAGCGACGCGTGTTCGGCTCTGTCGGCATCGATATGGTCGCCGGCCCTTCGGAAGTGCTTGTCATAGCCGACGAGAGCGCCAATCCGGAATGGGTGGCGATGGACCTCTTCGCACAAGCGGAGCACGACGAAGCGGCGCAGGCGCTTCTGCTTTCACCCGATACGCAACTCCTGGATCAGGTCGCGGCCAGCATGGCGAAGCTGCTTCCGACGATGCCGCGGCAGAAGATCATCGGCGCTTCGCTCGGCCAGCGCGGCGCGCTGATCCGGGTACGAGATCTGGCCGAGGCGTGCGCGCTCGCCAATCGCATCGCCCCCGAGCATCTCGAGCTGGCGGTCGCGGCCCCCGACGACCTGCTGCCGCAGATCCGGAACGCAGGCGCGATATTCGTCGGCCATCACAGCTCGGAGGCACTGGGCGACTATTGCGCCGGGCCGAACCACGTGCTGCCGACCGCGCGCAGCGCGCGCTATTCGTCGCCGCTGGGCGTGTACGACTTTCAGAAGCGCACGAGCGTGATCGCGGTGTCGCCGCAAGGCGCGCGTACGCTGGGCGCGATCGCGGTGACACTGGCACGGGGCGAGGGACTTCCGGCGCACGCCGCGAGCGCCCAGTACCGCATCGACTAGGATCGCGGCGATGCCTTTCTTCCTCAGGTTCTGCCGTGCGCCCGCGCCATGCGCCGGTGCCGTGTTGCACACCCCAGCGGCCAGCTCATGAGCGACCGTCCCCCGGGGTTGGACGCAGCCGCGATCGTGGCGGCGGTCGTGCGTCCGGAACTGTGCGCGTTGTCCGCGTATGCAGTCGCGCCGTCCGAAGGCATGATCAAGCTCGATGCGATGGAGAATCCGTTCCCGTTGCCGGACGCCGTCCGGGACCGGATGAATGCCGCGCTGGCGCGTGTCGCGGTGAACCGCTACCCGGACATCGACGCCGACGAGGTCAAGCGCGCGCTGTCGCGCTCGCTCGCCATTCCGCCCGCCCTCGGGATACTGCTCGGCAACGGCTCGGACGAATTGATCCAGGTGATTACCTCGGCGCTCGCTCGCGCCGGCGCGGCGATGCTGGCGCCGGAGCCATCGTTCGTGATGTATCGCCTCAGCGCGATCCATGCGGGCATGCGATTCATCGGCGTGCCGCTCGCGGGCGATTTCCGCCTCGATCGCGACGCGATGCTGGCTGCGATCGAGCGCGAGCGGCCGGCACTCACCTTTCTCGCTTATCCGAATAATCCGACCGGCAACTTGTTCGCCACAGAGGACGTCGCGGCGATCATCCGCGCGTCGCCCGGACTGGTCGTGGTCGATGAGGCCTACGCTGCGTTCGCCGATGCGAGCTTCCTGCCGCGCGTCGAGGCATTTCCGAACCTGCTCGTCCTGCGCACGCTGTCGAAGGTCGGCATGGCGGGTATTCGCCTGGGCTACGCGATTGCCGCGCCGGAGTGGATCGCGCAGTTGAACAAGCTGCGCCAGCCGTATAATGTGAACGCGCTGACGCAAGCGGCCGCCGTGGAGCTGCTGGCGGATTCCGGGTGGATCGCCGGGCAGGCCGCGACGATATGCGCCGAGCGCGAGCGGCTTGCCGCGGCGCTGAAGCAGCTGCCCGGCGTGACCGTATTCGAAACGCAGGCCAATTTCCTGCTGGCGCGGGTGCCCGATGCCGGCGTTCTGTACGATGGACTCAGGCAACGCCGCATCCTCGTGAAAAATGTACATGGTTGGCACCCCCTTCTGGCGAACTGCCTGCGCATCACCGTGGGCATGCCACGCGAGAACGATCAGCTCCTCGATGCGATGAGCGGCCTCCTCGAGAACTCATGAGCGCCTCCGCCACCGCCGCGTCCGCTGCCGCCGGCAATGCCTCCCGCCAGGCACGCGTCGAGCGGGCGACCCGGGAGACGCGGATCGCCGTCACCGTCGATCTCGACGGCAGTGGTCGCGCCAACATCACGACCGGCGTCCCGTTTCTCGACCACATGCTCGATCAGGTAGCGCGCCACGGCATGATCGACCTGACCGTCGATGCCAAGGGCGACCTGCACATCGACGGCCATCACACGGTCGAGGACATCGGCATCACCTTCGGACAGGCGATCAAGCAGGCGCTTGGGGACAAGGCCGGACTTACGCGTTACGGACACGCCTACGTCCCGCTCGACGAAGCCTTGTCGCGCGTCGTCGTCGACCTCTCCGGCCGGCCGGGGCTCGAGTATCACGTCGCGTTCACCCGCCCGATGATAGGCGCCTTCGACGTGGACCTGACGCACGAGTTCTTCCAGGGCTTCGTCAACCATGCGCTGATCAGCTTGCACATCGACAATCTGCGCGGGGACAACGCCCATCACCAGGCGGAGACGGTGTTCAAGGCGTTTGCCCGCGCGCTGCGCATGGCCGTGAGCCTCGACCCGCGCACTGCCGGGGTCGTTCCCTCGACCAAGGGGACGCTGTAGCCAGGGATCAGGGATCGGGTAGCAGAGGCCAAGACAAAAGAAACTGTCCGCCGCCCCGGATGTCGAGCTGTCTTCTGATCCCTGACCTCTGACCTCTGATCCCTGATGCCCGACATCGCCGTCGTCGACTACGGAATGGGAAACCTGCGCTCGGTCGCCAAGGCCCTGGCGCATGTCGCTCCCACGCGCACGGTCGAGGTCACCTCCGACCCGGCGGTCATCCGCCGTTCGCCGCGGGTCGTGCTGCCCGGTCAGAGCGCGATGCCCGACTGCATGCGTTGCCTGAACGAGAGCGGACTGCGCGGGGTCGTTCTCGAGGCGCTGCAGGACCGGCCTTTTCTCGGCATATGCCTGGGGCTGCAGATGCTTTTCGATGACAGCGAGGAGGGTCCGACGGCATGCCTGGGTGCTCTGCCCGGGCGAGTGGTCCGTTTCCGGGATGCGGCGATGTTCGATCGCGAGGGGCAACGCCTCAAGGTCCCGCACATGGGCTGGAGTCCGGTCCGGCGGCGCCGATCCCACCCGCTGTGGCACGGCGTGCCCGATGAAACCCGTTTCTATTTTGCGCACAGCTACTACCCGGTCCCGGCGTCGCCTGAGTTGACCGCGGCGACGGCCGACTATCCGGTGGCGTTTACTTGCGCGATTGCAAGGTCTAATATCTTTGCCGTGCAGTTCCATCCCGAGAAGAGTCACCTCGCCGGTCTTCGGTTGCTCGCCAATTTCGTTACGTGGGACGGACGCGCCTGACAAGATATAGACGCCGACCGTCGTCACGGTAGCGACACCCCGTCGCACAACTTCCGCCATGCAGATCATTCCCGCGATCGATATCAAGGACGGTAATTGCGTTCGCCTCAAGCAAGGCGAGATGCAGTCTGCCACCGTATTTTCCGAGGATCCTGCGGCGATGGCCCAGCACTGGCTCGAGCAGGGCGCGAAGCGGCTGCACCTGGTCGATCTGAATGGCGCGCTGGCGGGCAAGCCCAAAAACGAGCAGGCGATCAGAGAGATCGTCAGCGTGATCGGTGAAGAGATCCCCGTCCAGCTGGGCGGAGGCATTCGCGATCTCGACACGATCGAGCGCTATCTGGACGATGGCATAAGCTACGTCATCATCGGCACGGCGGCGGTCAAGAACCCCGGCTTCCTGCACGACGCCTGCACGGCGTTTCCCGGCCACATCATCGTCGGCCTGGATGCGCGCGAAGGCAAGGTGGCGACCGACGGCTGGTCGAAATTGACCGGGCACGACGTCGTCGACCTGGCCAAGAAATTCGAAGACTATGGCGTCGAAGCGGTCATCTACACCGACATCGGGCGAGACGGCATGCTGACCGGCGTCAATGTCGAAGGCACGGTGCGGCTTGCACGCGAGCTCAAGGTACCGGTGATTGCGAGCGGCGGCATCAACAGCATCGAATGCATCCAGGCGCTGGCGGCGTATGAAAGCGAAGGCGTCAGCGGTGCCATTGCCGGTCGTGCGCTCTACGAGGGAAAGCTCGATTTCATCGCGGCGCTCAAGGCGGCGAAAGGCGCTTAGTGCGGGATCTGCCGGCGGTTCGTGCGGCAGTGCTCCAAACCGAATCCATGGGTCTCGCCAAGCGCATCATTCCGTGCCTTGACGTCGCCAAGGGACGCGTCGTCAAGGGTGTCAATTTCGTCAATCTGCGCGATGCCGGCGATCCGGTCGAGGTCGCGCGGCGGTACGACGAACAGGGTGCCGACGAGCTGGCATTTCTCGATATCCAGGCCAGCGTCGAATCGCGGCCGCTGCTCTATGACATGGTCGAGGCCGTTGCCGACCAGGTGTTCATCCCTTTGACCGTGGGCGGCGGCGTCACCCATGTCGACGATATCCGCGCGCTGCTGACTGCGGGCGCCGACAAGGTGAGCATCAATACCGCCGGCGTCAACAATCCCGCGCTGATCGGCGAAGCGGCCAGCCGCTACGGCGCGCAGTGCATCGTCGGAGCCATCGACGCGAAGCAGTCCGAACCCGGGCGCTGGCAGGTGTACACCCATGGGGGCCGGACCGCGACCGGGCTGGACGCGGTGGATTGGGCGCGCCGGCTGGTCGAGCTCGGCGTCGGCGAAATTCTCCTGACGAGCATGGACCGCGACGGCGCGAGAAGCGGCTTCGACTTAGCCCTCACCCGCGCGGTCGTCGACGCCGTCGATGTGCCGGTGATCGCCTCCGGTGGGGTGGGCGCCCTGCGCGATCTGGTCGATGGAATTCTCCAGGGTGGCGCGGACGCCGTCCTGGCCGCCAGCATCTTCCATTACGGCGAGCACACGGTGGGCGAGGCCAAGGCGGCGATGGCGGCCGCCGGTATCGAGATCCGCCCGACCCGATGAGCTGGCTCGACGACGTGAAATGGACCGACGACGGCCTGGTTCCGGCGATCGCTCAGGAAGCCGGAACCGGGACCGTGCTGACGCTGGCGTGGATGAACCGCGAGGCGCTGGCGTCGACTGAGCGGACCGGCGTCGCGCATTACTGGTCGCGCTCGCGCGGCAGGCTGTGGCAAAAGGGCGAGCGGTCCGGCCATGTGCAGCGCGTGCGCGAAATCCGGCTCGACTGCGACAACGACGCAGTGCTGCTGGTGGTGGAACAGCAGGGCGGCATCGCCTGTCATACCGGCCGTCACCGCTGTTTTTTTCAGCGGCTCGAGGGCGGCGCCTGGCGCGTCGTGGAACCCGTGCTCAAGGATCCGAAGGCAATCTATGGCGACTGACGACGTGTTGCAACGTGTTGCCTCGACCATCGCGGCCCACCGCAAGGTCGACCCCGTGCAATCCTATGTCGCGACGCTGTTCGCGAAGGGCCCGGACGCGATCATCAAGAAGGTGGGCGAGGAGGCGACCGAAGCGGTTATGGCCGCCAAGGACGGTGATAAAATCCGTTTGACGGCCGAGCTTGCCGACTTGTGGTTCCATTGCCTGGTGCTGCTCGAATGCATGGGGCTGGGGCCCGACGACCTGCTGGCCGAGCTCGAGCGGCGGGAAGGGACTTCCGGTCTCGCCGAAAAGGCCGCGCGCGGCTGAATCGCGTGGTTCGCAGCCTATCTGCGCTGAACATGGACAATTGCATATTCTGCAAGATCGTGCGCGGTGAAATCCCGTCCGACAAGGTATACGAGGACGACGACGTCCTGGCCTTTCGAGACATCCGGCCCCAGGCGCCGGTGCATTTCATGCTGATACCCAAACGGCACATCGATTCGCTGGCTCACGCCGAAGACGATGCCGCCGTGCTCGGCAGAATGCTCGCCTTGTCGGGACGCCTCGCCCGGGAACAGGGATCGCCGGACGGTTACCGCGCGATCGTCAATACCGGACGCATCGGCCGGCAGGACGTCATGCATTTGCACATACACGTCATCGGCGGCCCGAGCCCGCTCGGCCCGATGCTGCCCCGGTCGGGCCCGTGAGCCCCGGCAAGCCGCCGTCGCGATGGCGCGGGACCAATTGAGAGGTTCCCTAAAGGAGGGAATATGGGATCGTTGAGCATCTGGCACTGGATGATCGTACTTCTGGTCGTCGTGCTGATTTTCGGCACCAAGAAGCTGCGCAACATCGGTCAGGACTTGGGCGGTGCGGTCAAGGGTTTCAAGGAAGGCATGAAATCTCCCGAGACCGAGCAGCCCGCGCCCGGGAGCGCACCGGCACAGCAGATCGGCGGTCAGACGATCGAGGGTGAAGTCAAGAAGGAGAAGACGTCGTAGGTCGGTTCGATTCGAGCGCGATTTCGCGCCGACTCGCGCAAGCTACGCGACGGCTCCGATGTTTGACATAGCCTTCAGCGAAATTGTCGTCATCGCCGTCGTCGCGCTGATCGTGATCGGACCCGAACGGCTGCCGAAGGTGGCGCGTACGCTGGGTCATATGTTCGGCCGCCTGCAGCGCTACGTCAACGAAGTCAAGGCCGACATCAACCGTGAAATGGAGCTCGACGAGCTGAGGAAGCTCCGCACGGAAGTGCAATCGGCCGCGACCGAGTTCGAATCCTCGATCAACAAGGCCGCGCAGGACGCGGAGCGCGGCGTTCGTGCGGTCGAGACCGAATTGAACGAGGCCGGCGCATCCGCGGCGTCGCCGACGCCGGGCCCCGTCGCCGAGCCGATTCCTCCGCCGGAATCACCGCAGGCCGGGAGCGACTCCACGCCGCGGCAGACAGCGCTGCCGGGATTCGACCGCATTTGATTTCCAGGGAGCCGCACGCCGGCGCGCGGCTGCCCGCCGCGCTACAATGACCGGCGCGCGGTTACGCGTGGTTCGCCTTCGATGAACGACACGACCCCCGCTCCGGACAGCACGCAGGAAACCTTCATCTCGCACCTGATCGAGCTGCGCACGCGCTTGCTGCACTCGATCGTCGCCGTTTTTGTCGTGCTGCTGTGCCTGTTCCCCTGGGCGAAGGACATCTACGCATTGCTCGCCGCGCCGCTGATCAAGGCGCTGCCAAGGGGCGCGACGATGATCGCCACCGACGTCACAGGCACGTTTCTGGTGCCGCTGAAGGTCACGCTGATGGCGGCATTCCTGATCGCGCTGCCCTACGTGCTCTACCAGGTGTGGGCGTTCGTCGCGCCGGGACTCTATCGACACGAAAAGCGGCTGGCACTGCCGGTCATTGTTTCCAGCGTCGTCTTTTTCGCGCTGGGCATGTGTTTCGCGTACTTGGTCGTCTTTCCGATCGCCTTCGGGTTTTTCGCCGGCTATGCGCCGGCCGGCGTACAGATGATGACCGACATCGACAAATACCTGTCGTTCGTGATGACGATGTTCATCGCCTTCGGCATCACGTTCGAGACGCCGGTCATCGTGATCGTACTGGTTCGGTTGGGCGTGGTGAGCTTGGAAAAATTGCGTGCCATTCGCGGCTACGTCATCGTGGGCTCGTTTGTGGTCGGTGCCATATTCACCCCGCCGGACATCTTGTCGCAGCTGATGATGGCCGTGCCGCTGTGGCTGCTGTTCGAGCTCGGACTTCTGGTCGCGCGCTTCATCTCCGTTCCCGGACGCGACGGCGACGCGGCTGGCGAAGAAAAGGCGGCCGGCTAGACTTTCGGCGCGGCGGCTAGGACGCGCGCGGCTTGGGCCGCTTGCCGACGATCACGTCGATGCCGACCTGCTTTTGCGCGCGCATTACCGTGAGCGTGGTCTGACTTCCCGGCGTCAGCGAGGCAATCTGCGCGAGCAGCGAGGCGACGTCGCGCGTAGGTTTGCCGTCGATGTCGAGGACCACGTCGCGTACCTGCATGCCGGCCCTGTCGGCCGGTCCGCTCTTGAGCACGCCGCGGATCAGAACGCCGTCGGTCTTGGGCAGCGAGAACGCGGTAGCGACCTCGGGGGTGATGTCCTGCGGCTCGATACCCAGCCAACCGCGGGTCACTTCGCCATCCTTGATGATCTGCTCGAGAACGTTGCGGGCGAGCGACACCGGAATCGCGAACCCGATGCCCTGAGAGCCGCCGCTTTGCGAAAAAATCGCGCTGTTGATGCCCACCAGGTTGCCGCTGCTGTCGACCAGCGCGCCGCCGGAATTGCCTGGATTGACCGCCGCATCGGTCTGGATGAAGTCCTCGAAACGGTTGATACCCAGATGGCTGCGTCCCAGGGCGCTGACGATGCCATGCGTGACCGTGCTGCCGAATCCGAACGGGCTGCCGATGGCGAGCACGCTGTCGCCTACTTGAACGTTCTCCAGCTTGCCGAACGTGATCACCGGCAGGTTCTTGCCGTCGACCTTCAGCACCGCCAGATCGGACTCCGGATCGCTTCCGCGCACGGCCGCATGCATGCGCCGGCCGTCGGCAAGCACGAGCTCGATGTCGTCGGCTTCCTCGACCACGTGATTGTTGGTCAGCACGTAGCCTTCTCTGCTGACGATCACGCCCGAACCCAGGCTGGTCGTGCGGCGTGGCTCGCTGTCGTCGAGTCCCGGAAAGAATCGGCGCAGGATGGGATCGTCAGTCAAAGGCTGGCGATGTCGGACCTCCTTGCTGGTATAAATGTTGACCACCGAAGGCATGGCCTTTTTCGCGGCATCGGCGAGGCTTGATATCTTCGGCGCCAGCACCGTGAGCGGCGTTTCCTGTACCAGTACGACATTGTTCTTGCCGGCAAATCGTGCGAGCAGGTCCGGACGCAGCGTGGCGACGACGAACAGCGCGGCGACGCAGATCGTAGCGACCTGCGCGAAAAGCAACCAGAACCGGCGGAGCATGGCGGGCCGGCCGAAGCCGGCGTGGCAACTAAAAAGCGATTATAAACGCCTGTGCGGCGGCGCAGCAGGCCACTGGACGCAGCGACCCAAGCTCCTGTTTTAGAGAGTTTTTTTGCTTCAGGGCTTCCGACGGCCGAGCGTAATCATTTATAATTCACAGCTTTGCGACGTCTGGCTTCGCAAAGGGTCGGTCAATGAGCAACACGGGCAGCGTGAACAAGGGGAAACGCCGGTTCCTGATCGGAGCCACGACCGCGGTCGGCGCGGTGGGCACGGTTGCGGTCGCCGTTCCGTTCGCGATGAGTCTGTGGCCGAGCGAGCGCGCCAAGGCTGCGGGAGCGCCGGTGGAAGCGGACATCAGCAAGCTGGAACCGGGCCAGAAAATCAATGTCGAGTGGCGCGGCAAGGTCGTGTGGATCCTCAACCGCACGCCGGCGATGCTGGCCAGCCTGCCGAAGCTCGACGATAAGGTGGCCGACCCGAACTCGAATGTCGATCACCAGCCGCCGTACGCCAAGAACGAGGATCGCTCGCGCAAGCCCGAAATATTCGTCGCCGTCGGCATTTGCACCCATCTGGGCTGCTCACCGACCTTCCGGCCTGAGGTGGCGCCTGCCGATCTTGGTCCCGATTGGCTTGGCGGTTTTTTCTGCCCCTGCCACCAGTCGAAGTTCGATCTGGCGGGTCGCGTGTTCAAGGGCGTGCCGGCGCCGACGAATCTGGTTATCCCGCCGTACAAGTTTCTGTCGGACAGCAGAATCCTGATCGGCGAAGACGAACTGAAGACGAAGGCATAGCCAACATCATGCAGAAGATGCTCAACTGGATCGACGATCGTTTTCCGCTGTCCGCGCTTTGGAAGTCGCAGGTTTCCGAGTATTACGCGCCGAAGAATTTCAACTTCTGGTATTTCTTCGGGTCGCTCGCGCTGGTCGTGCTGGTCATGCAAATCGTCACCGGCATCTTCCTGACGATGAGCTACAAGCCCGACGCCGCGAAAGCTTTCGAGTCGGTCGAGTACATCATGCGCGACGTGTCCGGCGGGTGGTTCATCCGTTACCTGCATTCCACCGGCGCATCGGCCTTTTTCATTGTTGTCTACCTCCACATGTTCCGTGCGCTGCTCTACGGCAGCTACCGCAAGCCGCGCGAGCTGCTCTGGATCGTCGGCTGCTTCATCTATCTCGCCCTGATGGCGGAGGCGTTCTTCGGCTACCTCCTGCCTTGGGGGCAGATGTCGTACTGGGGCGCGCAGGTGATCGTCAACCTTTTCTCGACGGTTCCGCTGATCGGCGACGACCTCGGCACATGGATACGCGGCGACTACACGATCTCCGATGTGACGCTCAACCGCTTTTTCGCTTTCCATGTCGTCGCCGTTCCGCTGGTGCTGCTGCTCCTGGTCGTCGTGCACCTGATGGCGCTCCATGAGGTCGGATCGAACAATCCCGATGGCATCGAGATCAAGGAGAGGAAGGACCCGCTGACCGGCCACCCGCTCGACGGTATTCCGTTTCACCCGTATTACACGGTCAAGGACCTCGTCGGCGTCGTCGTGTTTCTCGCGGTGTTGTCGGTGGTCGTCTTCTTCTGGCCTGCCGGCGGCGGCTATTTCCTCGAATCCGACAATTTCATTCCAGCCAATCCGCTGCAGACGCCCGTGCACATCGCCCCGGTCTGGTATTTCACTCCCTTCTACGCGATGCTGCGCGCAGTGCCGTCATTCCTCGAGTCGCAGTTCTGGGGCGTGCTGGTGATGGGCGCGGCCGTCGTCATCCTGTTCCTGATGCCATGGCTCGATCGTGGCCGGGTGAAGTCGATCCGCTACCGCGGCGCCGTTTTCAAGGTCTGGCTGGCCGTCTTCGTCATCTGCTTCCTGGTGCTCGGTTACCTGGGCACCGTCCCGGTCACCGTCTGGGGCCAGTTCGGCG
Organism: Casimicrobiaceae bacterium; assembly: GCA_036493675.1. GTDB lineage: Bacteria > Pseudomonadota > Gammaproteobacteria > Burkholderiales > Casimicrobiaceae > PALSA-1003. The sequence continues at coordinate 209,170 of DASXPJ010000031.1, read as the reverse complement.
ACATGATGGGCGCCGCCGATCGCGCTACCGTCGTCGCGCGCGTTCTGACGCTCGTCTACTTTCTCTTCTTTCTGCTGATGCCGTGGTACACGACGCGCGATGTGACCAAGCCGGTACCGGAAAGGGTGACCTGACATGGGCGCGCTGAGCCGCTGGGTCGCGCTGCTGCTCCTCCTGAGCGCGGGCGGAGCGCTCGCGGCGGAATCATCCGGTTTGCGCTTCGAGCCGGCGCCGGTACGCAGGCTGGACAACGAGTCGCTGCAGCGCGGGGCGCGAAACTTCGTCAACTACTGCCTGACCTGCCACAGCGCGCAGTACATGCGCTACAACCGCCTGACTGACCTGGGCTTAACCGAACAGCAGATCAAGGACAATCTGATGTTCGCCACCGACAAAATCGGCTCGACGATGACGGTGGCGATGACCAAGGCCGACGCGGCCGCGTGGTTCGGCACCGCGCCGCCCGATCTCTCGGTCGAGGCGCGGGTGCGCGGCGCGGACTGGCTGTACAACTATCTGAACGCGTTTTACCGCGACGATAAAGCACCGACAGGCTGGAACAACCTGGTCTTTCCGAATGTGGCGATGCCGCACGCGCTCTGGATGCTGCAGGGCACGAACAAGCTGGTCGAAACCGAATATGAAGACCTTGAAAAGGCGGAAGCGGCGGCGATCGCCGCCGAAAGTCTCGTCCAGTCCGAACGGCTGGCCGACGGCAAGTACGTCGTCAAGACGCTGGTCCAGGATTCGCCAGGCGAGATGTCCGCGGACGAATATCGTGGCTTCGTTGCGGACCTCGTCAACTTCCTCGACTTTATCGCCGAACCCGCGCGCAACGAGCGGATCAACGTCGGCATCGCGGTTCTGATCTTCCTCGGCGTCCTGTTCACCTTGGCCTATGCGCTGAAGCGAAACTACTGGAACGACATTCACTGACGGCGCGTGACGTCCCGGGCGGGACCCCGCCCCTGCCGCCAATATTGCACGACGTGTCGCATTTCGCGTCACAGGGAGAAAAATTATGATGACCCTCTATTCGGGGACCACCGACCCGTTCAGTCAGCGTTGCCGCATCGTCCTGCACGAGAAGGGCATGGATTTCCAGATCATCGATGTGGACCTGGACCACAAGCCGGAGGACCTGGCTGTGATGAATCCGTACAATCAGGTTCCGGTGCTGGTCGAACGGGATCTGGTGCTGCACGAATCCAACATTATCAACGAGTATATCGACGAGCGCTTTCCGCATCCGCAGCTGATGCCGGCCGATCCGGTGATGCGTGCGCGGGCGCGGCTGTTCCTGCATCGCTTCGAGAAGGAGCTCTTCTCGCATATCGACACGCTCGAGGCGAACAACCAGAAGCAGCTGGAAAAAGCGCGCGGCCTCGTGCGCGACAGCCTGATGCAGATCGCGCCTGTTTTTGCCAAGCACAAGTACATGCTGGGCGAGGACTTCTCGATGCTCGACGTCGCGATCACGCCGCTACTCTGGCGGCTCGACTACTACGGCATCCAGCTGCCGAAGCCCGCGGCGCCGCTGATGAAATACGCCGAGCGCCTGTTCTCGCGTCCGGCGTTCATCGAAGCGCTGACGTCGGCCGAGCGCGGAATGCGGAAGTAGCCGCGCGAGCGACCCGGCGAGGGGCCCCATGCGAAGCACGGGGATCGACGGGGAATTGTGAGTCGCGGCCGCGGCCGACACGCGATCGATATGTTCAAAGAGGCCGCCGCGCGAGCGACCCGGCGAGGGGCCCCATGCGCGGCATGGGGATCGACGGGGAATTGTGAGTCGCGGCCGCGGCCGACACGCGATCGATGTTCTCGTCTGGTGGTGAAAGAGGCCGCCGCGCGAGTTTTCGCTTCACGGGGCAATCCAATGAGGCCGCCATCGGCGGCTATTTCAAGGCGGTCAGCCCCTGTAGTATGCTTGTCTCATGTCCGAGCAATCCGCCAAGCCCTATCTGATCCGCGCGATCTGCGAATGGTGCGCAGACAACGGTCTGACGCCGTATCTCGCGGTGAAAGTCAATGCACAGACCCGCGTGCCGACCGCGCACGTGAAGAATGGCGAAATCGTGCTCAACATCAGCCGCGGCGCGACCCGGCGGCTGACGATCGATAACGACTGGGTCCGTTTCGCCGCGCGCTTCAACGGTGCGTCGCAGGAAGTCGCCGTCCCGGTCGCGACGGTTTCCGGGATTTTCGCCAAGGAGTCGGGGTATGGATTCGCGTTCACCGTGCCCGCCGATCCTGTCGCCTCGCTCGAGGCTGCAACTGCGCCCATGTCGGACGCGATTAGCGACGACGCATCGCCGAACAGCAAGCCCCGCAATCGGCCGAAGCACCTGCAAGTTGTAAAATAGCCCACGCTCGCAGCAGGGCCGGCATAGCTCAGTTGGTAGAGCAGCGGTTTTGTAAACCGAAGGTCGTGGGTTCGATTCCTACTGCCGGCACCCAACTGACTATGACGGCCCCGAACGGGGCCGTTTCATTTTCAACTTCATAGTGCATACGAGTATTGCGTTGTCTACCCGAGTTCGCTAGCCGAGGCCGGGATCGAGCATGACCGCGTTCGCCATGGAAGAGAAGGACGAGCGCTAATGGCCCTGCTTCTTGATGCGCTTGGGTCTGCGCCCGTCATTGACGCCATCGGAAGAACTTCGCAAGCGACGCGTGGAAGGGCGACGACCGATAGCGGTTATTCGTCGTCAGCCCCCGGCTCGCGTTGCCAATAACAGCAACCACCGGATGTGTCTTGTTCCCTGCTCGGGCGCGTGAAGGATCCCAAGCTCGGATCAGGCGGGAATTGGCACGAGCGTCTGTGGCGCACCCCCTTGTCGGGCCGAAGCATACGCGGCGTCCATGACCTGCATCATCGCTTCAGCGTCGCGCAATGATGCAAGCGGCTTCGCGCCGGTGCGACATTCAGCAAGCACCCGCTTCACGAACAGTGGGTAATAAACGTCGGTTTCTATCCGGATCCGGAGGCTTCGGGTGCCGGCGGAGAGATTCTTGCGGTCGCGAATCTCGATACGGTCGGGGCCCGATTTCGCATACATCCGATCGGATGAAAGGGTGAACGAGAACTCGCGCTGCTCGTCGGAGGTGCTCGGGAAGCTGTATCCAGTCTCCACGAGCCCGATAACGCCATCCGCCGTTTGCAATGTCACCAGGGAATAGTCCTCGACGGCCCCGCGGTGCGTTCGCGCATGCATGGTGGCCGAGACTCGAGCGATTTCCTTACCTGTGAGTAATCTGAAGAAGTCGATGAAATGCGTAGCGACGTTTATCGTGGATCCACCACCGGCAATCGCGGGATCGAGTGCCCAGCCGGCGCCTGCAGTTTCGTAGCGGTCGGGCGCACCGACAATGAAACGGAATGACATGTAGTTGAAATTCGAAGGGATGCGGCCCTCAGCATCGTTGAGAGCGGCGAGCAGGTCGCTGCTCCGGAAGATGAATGGTATCGCGCAGTAGAGGTTGGCTTCCTCGGTCAGTTTCCGGAGCCGGGTGACCTGCGACATGCTGACGCCGCATGGCTTTTCCAAGGCAAACGGAATTTTTCGTGCGATCAACGCTTCCGCGATCGCCGGCATTTCCGAATGCCGGCCGAACGCAAACGCAAAATCGACTTTCTCGCGCTCGAGAAGCTCATAGCTTGATGAATAGAGCCTACTTCCAAATCGCGCTGCAATTGCCTGTCCCTTGACCTGCTCCGCATCCGAAATGGCCACCACCTCGATCCCAGGCGTCTCCAGCGGGTCAAGATAGAGCGGTACGTGCCAATGGCTCGCCTCGAGCAACGCAACTTTCATCCGTGTTTTCCTTCCGGGCAGTGCACAAGCGGCTTAGGTAGTGCCGACCTCAGCCGCGAATTACGGTAAGCCGATGTCTGATGCTGATTTCCCTTCGGGGACGTAATCGAATCCCAGGAAGCGCAAGGCATGCACCGCCTGTCCTTCATGCATCGGGCGTCCATCTTGGGTACGACAACCACGCGCGCGGGCGGCACGGCAAAGGGGCGTCGGGTCCGGCGAATTGATGATGTCTACGACGGTGCTGCCCGGCTCGAGCCGATTAGGATCGACGGGCAGCGGATCGTCGGGCTTCATGCCTAGCGGCGTAGCATTGATCACGATCTCGCACCCGTGCGGATCCGGTGCGCCCACATATGTGCTGCAGCCGGTTGCGGCAGCGACGGACTTCGCGAGGCTGGCAGCGCGACGTTCGTCGACGTCAAATATGGTAAGTGTTCGGGCACCCGCGGCCGCGACCGCAAAGGCGATAGCTCTGCCAGCGCCTCCGGCGCCGATGAGAAGAACGGATTTGTTCGAGGGATGATTGCCCTCCCACTGCATTCCCAGTACGCAACCGAGACCGTCGAACGTGGCACCTACCCAGCGTCCATCGGCATGGCAGCGGATGATGTTGAGTGCGCCGACTTGACGAGCAGTCACATCTAGTTCATCGACAAAAGCCAACATGCGTTGCTTGTGTGGCATCGTCACTAGCACGCCGGAGAGATTTCTCATCGCTCGTGCGCCGGTGACGAATGCGGACAAGTCATCCGCTTCGACTCGAAACGGGACGCAAACCGCGTCTGCACGCTGTTCGATAAAGAGCCGATTCAACAATTCGGGCGACCTGGCTTTGGTCAGTGGATCGCCTAGCAAGCCATAGAGTCGAGTGGTTCCTTTGATATGCATGGCGAGATGCAGGTCAGCCGGCGCTCCCCGGCGTCTTGCAGCGGGAAAATTCCAGCTGATACACCGCTGTCGCGATCTCAGCACCATGCGCGCCCAGCAAGAGCTCCAGCTCCCGGGTGAGGGCTCCGCCCGCTGCCCCGACGTCCGCTGAAGAATCGCCTTCCAACAACATGATCCAGGTCGGGACTGGTGTCGTGTCCGCGCGCGCTTTCTTCTCAGCTGTCTCCACTTTGCTGATGGAGTCATCAGCGAGGCAGAGATGGACACCCGCGATGCCGTTGTTGTCACAAAGTGGCGGCAGCAAGCGCTGCCGCAATGCCGTCCCCACATGTGAACGGTCGCGCTCGCCGACATCGAAGCGTTGTGTGAGCAGGAACCCGCCCTGGCCGACTCCATCCGTGTAGACCACGCGGCAAATCGAGCGCGACACATTGCGGAAGGACGGCACGACGCGCCGCGTCCATTCTGTCGTCGAGTTCAGGCGGTTCAGATAGTCCTGGCCACCGAGCACTTCCGGACTGTCCGCTTCGTAGAGATTGAAGTACTCTGGCGTGCTCGCAACGGCCACATAGCGGTGGCCGCGACGAAATCCTGGAATGCCGACTCGCTCCGGCATGTGCTCGCGGTTGTGCCACTGATGGAGGTCGTCGCGTGCCTCAGGCAAGAGGTCGTGCCAGATGCAAACTGCGCCTAGTCCCGCGAGGCTCATCGCCACAGTCCATAGGATTGGATGCGAAACAAGGTGTGACTCATTTCGTTTTCTCGAGCGCCTCGTTGTACTTGGTGATCACTTCCTGATAGGCGTCCTCCGGGGTGGTGTTGCGCAGGATCATGCGCTGGAACGCATCGGCGACGATCTGATGGAAGGTCGACTGGATGATCGAGTAGTTGACTTGCCGGCCGCGCGTCTTGATGAGATCCGCCCAGGCGCGCTGATCGCGTCCCTGAGGTGACGCAAAATACGGATCGTTATATGCGGAAGCGCGGGCAACGACTTCACCGCCCTGCGCGGCAATCGCCTGAGCGCCAGGAGTGGTCATGAACTTCACGAATTGCCAGGCCGCATCCTTTTGCTTGGAGAAGCTATTGATTGTGAGTTGGAAGCCGTACACGGTCTCGCGCTCGTCCGGCGTGAATCCGGGGGGCGGAGCCCACGAGAGGTCGGCGCCGGCACCCTGCGCCTGAATGGAGCGATACCGATACAGCCCGAACGTGGCCATCGCGATCGTGCCGGAGCGCAGTCCATCGTGAACTTCGTTGAATCCGAACTGCAGACTCGCCATGGGCGTTGATTTGCATTTCAGGAACTGATCCTTGATCACCTGCGCGCCGCGCACGAACGATTCCTTGCTGAAGGCGATGGTCTTGTTGTCGTCGCCAAAATACTTGCCGTCGGGTGCTGCCAGCAGCGTGCTGAGGTGGAACTCGCCAAACGCCTGAGCCCCGCCAATGCCACCGGTCGTGCCAATCGGAATGGCATACCCCACCACGTTGTTCTTCGAGAGCTTGGCGCCCGTTTCGCAGACGTCCGTCCATGTGCGAGGCGGTGTGACCTTCGCCTCCTCGAGCAGATGCTTGCGGTAAATCAGAATGGGAATGCGGTAATCCTGCTGTAGCCCGAAGACGTGCCCACCGACCGTGCCGGCCGCCAACGGCAGCAGCCAGTCGTTCTGATCGATCTTGTCGCGTTTGACGAGGTCATCGAGCTGCAGCAGCGCGCCCGTGGCGACGAACTCCGGCATCTGAAAGGTCGTCGCGCGCACGATGTCGGGTGAATCCGCATGCGTGCGCAGGGTCCGGGCACCATTGGCACCCGTCGGGTCGACCACGACACGAACTTTGATGTTCGGATTCTGACGCTCGAACTCCGCAATCATTTTCGTCTGCGCCGCCGCCCTTGGATCGTTTGTGTTGTTCGGGTCGAGAAACGTGTTGTAGGCGATCTCGACCGGCTGCGCGAGCGCCATCGGTGTCATCGCGACTAGCGCGAATGCGGCGATCACGTCGGCGACGCGCCGCCAGGAACTGCGGAGCGCTGTGTTGCGTTGGGCAAACGGTTGGCTCTCGGGCACTACATTCATTTGTTTCCTCCGGTGTCGGTGTTCGCGGTTGTGGACGACTTCTGATGAGGGCGCGGCAGCGATCCCGGACCGGTTCCGGGCGGGGCGGAGAAACCCCCATCCGGGCAACGCCGGCTTAACGTCCGCTGGCACCTCTTGCCTTATTGCACTGGATGTGTAACGATATTCCAGATAAACACGCGATGTCAACCCCGAGGCTCGACACAGAGACACAGAGTCGCGGTTCGAAGCCAAGATGTGAAACACCATTCCTAATCTATGAAGGTCGTCAATCCCCTGCTTGAGCGATGCTTTCAGCTCATCGAGTTCCTCGCGGAGGAGCCCCGCGCGTATCGCCTCGGCGTCATCAGTGAAAGACTGGGGTTGCAAAAGGGCCCCACACACCGGCTCCTTGCTGCCCTTTGCGGCATGGGATGGGTGGAGCAGGAGCCGGAGACGGGCTTCTATCGCCTCACGCTGCGGCTCGCGATCATGGGACAGCGCGTGCTCCTCGCAACGCGCATTCCCGATCTCACGCGGCCGATCCTGCAAAAGCTGGCCGAGGAATCACAGGAGTTAGTGCGCATGGCGATCGTGGAAGGCGAGCGGTTGAGTTGGGTTGCCTTTGTACAGGGACGCCACACCGGATTGATCTACCAGTCGGAGATGATCGGCAGAGCGCCGCTGACCATTACCTCGCACGGCAAGGCGTGGCTTGCGACGCTGCCTCACGAGGAGGCAATGCGCATCGTGCGCGAGGAGGGCTTCCCACCGCCGGGGCGTTATGGCCCGCGTGCCATTCAATCGATCGACGCGTTTTCTGCGGCTATCCACGAGACACGGGCGCGCGGATGGGGGATGTCGTACGAGGAGGGCGAACGCGGCATCGCGGCCATCGCGGCGGCGATTCGTCCGTTCGGCCCGAATACACCTGCGGTCGCAACATGCAGCGTCGCAGGACCCTTAATGCGCTTTGGCGCGGAAGACATCGTGCGAAATGCGAGCCTGGTAATGCAAGCGGCCAATGAAATCGCCGCGATATGGCCGTTTCGCTCCTCGCAAACGCAAATGGATGTCGCCGCTGCGTAGCTGCAGGGCGACGAGATTAGGGTTGCCGTAGGGCTAACCATGGTTATTCAGACAGCTTTTACATGAGTTAACGCTAATCGCAGCCCTACGAGGAAACGACATGGAATATCGCACGCTCGGAAGAACTGGCGTTCGCGTGAGCACTTATGCGCTCGGAACGATGATGTTCGGCTCCGATGGCAACCCCAATGAAAAGGAATGCATCGATATCGTGCACGCCGCGCTGGATGCCGGAGTAAATCTGATCGACACGGCGGACACGTATTCACATGGCGAGGCGGAGGAGATCGTAGGAAAAGCCATTGCTGGCCATCGCGACCAGATCGTCCTATCGAGCAAGGTGCGTTTGCGTGCCGGAGATGGCCCGAACGAACAGGGCGCGTCACGGCTTTGGATCATGCGTCAGGTTGAGGCGAGCCTCAAACGCCTTCGCACCGACCACATCGACCTCTATCAGATCCATCGGCCCGATCTCGACACCGACCTCGAGGAGACGCTCGATGTGTTGACCGACCTGGTGCGGGACGGCAAGATCCGGTACTTCGGTTGCTCGATGTTCCCGGCATGGTACCAGGCGCAAGCGCATTCGATTAGCGCGCAGCGTGGCCTGAAGCGCTTCGTGTCCGAAACATCGCCGTATTCGATTTTCGTGCGGTATATCGAGATCGACGTCCTGCCGGCCGTTCAGGCTTTCGGCATGGGAATGCTCGCATGGAGCCCGTTGAATGGAGGATGGCTCACCGGAAAATACCGTCGCGACACCGCGGTTCCAAACGATTCGCGGGCAGGTCTCGTAAAAGGGCAGTGGGGCGAGCATTATCCAATCCTTCGCACGCGGTTCGACCTGTCGCGACCCGGCAATCAACGCAAGCTCGGCATGGTTGAGCAGCTGGCGACTATTGCGAGCGAGGCCGGTATGTCGCTCGCGCAGATGGCGCTGGCTTTTCCGTTGGCTCATCCCGGCGTGACCGGCGTCAATTTCGGGGTTCGCAACATGCGTCAGTTCAACGATGCGACAGCGGGCTTTGGTACGCGTCTCACGGATGACGTACTCAACGCGATCGACGCATGTAATCCGCCCGGCAGCATCGTCGACGAAGCCGATCGAGGCTGGATCATGCCGTGGATGGCGCCTGAGGCACGACGCCGCCAGAGGTCCGCGGTCGCGTAGACACCGAGACAGGTAAGGCTCAGCGCTCAACGCACCGGCGGAGGTCGGGCCCATGGCTCAGCACACTGCGACGATTGCGACCACGCCAACACCCGCGCGACCGACGCGCGCTCGGAGGCGGCTGAGAGAGCTGCGGCCAATGCTGTGGTTCATTCCCGTCCTGCTGCTCCTTCTAACTGTGACGCTGTATCCGACACTGTTTGTCCTATGGATGAGCTTCCAGAAGACTAAGTTCTACGAGCTCACGGGCTTCGTCGGGATCGCCAATTACCTGGCTACGCTGTCGTCGCCCGCATTCTGGGAGACGACTTACACGTCGCTCGTTTACATGGCCGGATCGCTCGTGCTATCGCTCGGACTTGGGGTGTTGGCCGCGCTGGTCCTGAACAACCTGAGACGCGGCGGTGCGGTGCTGCGCGTGCTCACGCTGGTTCCCTGGACGCTCTCGATGGCGGTAGTCGGAACGATCTGGCTATGGTTGTTCAACCCGTCGTATGGACCGATCAGTTACTCGATGCGGCAGGTGGGGCTCTCTCCCGGTCTCATGTTGGGCGATCCGGAACTTGCACTCTGGCTCACCATGCTCGTCACGAGCTGGTGGTCGTTTCCCTATGCGATGGTCATCGTCACGGCAGCGATTCAGTCCATCCCGAGGGAGCTTTATGAAGCGGTCTCGATCGACGGCGGCAGTTGGCGTGCCAAGCTTCGCTACGTCACGTGGCCGCATCTGATTCCCACGCTCGGGAGCACAGCCCTTACGCTCGGCATTCTGTATCTGACGCTCATTACCCTGCTGATCGTGCTCACGGGAGGCGGACCTCTGGGAGCCACTACCACGTTGAGCTTCGAAGTTTTCCGGGGAACTGTCCAGGCAGTTAACATTGGCCCGATCGCGGTCTATTCCATCGCGATTCTGTTGGCGAACGTCGCACTGGGCGTGCTCTACATGCGTCTCACTGGCCGCGTGACGGCGTAGCGGGGCGATGCTCATGCGTGCAAACACCCGCAGGGTTCGAAATCGCGCCACGCTCATTATCCTGGCCGCGCTCGTGGTGGGTTCGGCGCTCGGTCCGATGCTGTGGGCGATCTCGACTTCCCTGAAGAACGAGGTGAACGCGGTGTCGGCGATTCCGAGCCTCATTCCGTCGCCGGCCACCTTTTCCAACTATCTCAGCGTCTTCTCGCACAAGACGTTCGTAACCGACCTTCTGAATTCCATCCTCTATGCGGCCGGTGCCGTCGCAATCGCCTTGGCGGTAGGAATTCCGGCGGGATACGTGGCTTCGCGATACACATTTCCTGGCAAGCGTTCCGTCATGCTGATCATCCTCGCGACATCGATGGTCCCGGGAGTTGCGCTTCTTGTTCCAACTTTCTATCTGCTCGATCACCTCGGTCTTCTGAACAATCGTTTCGTCCTTCTCATCATTCTGGCCTCACGCATCGCACCTCAAACGGTATGGTTCATGCAGAACTTCATTGACGCCGTACCCCTGGAGATCGATGAGGCCGCGCATATGGACGGCGCCAGCCGCTGGCAGATTCTGACCAAGCTCGTGCTGCCACTCATCCGTCCGGGAATAGCGGCCGTTGCTGTGATTGGGGCCATTACGACGTGGAATGACTACATCACCATCGCCGTATTCGCGCCGGACACCACGAAACGGACACTGCAGGTTGCGCTGGTCAACCAAGTGTTCGACGCCGTCGGTATTTCATGGTCTTTCACCATGGCGTTCGCGCTGATTGCCTCCCTGCCCGTAATTTTGATGTTTCTGCTCGTTCAGAAATGGTTCATCGCCGGACTTACGGCGGGCGCCGTCAAGGGATAGGCGAACTACGCAACAGAACGTCGCAGCGGCGTCGTTTGCAAAAACATGAAGATCGGAGAAGCGACATGACTATCAAGGAAGTTGGCGGCGCATACGAATATGGCGATACAGGGACGAGGCATACGCACAACGAAGGAACACCGCGTTACGACGGCCCGCGCGAGCTCGCGCAATCGCTGACCGCGTTCGCGTACTCGAGCGCGGCCGGGGCGACCTGGCACCACGAGGGGCTGCGCGAGGACTCCGAGTATCGCGACCTCGGGCTCGCCGCCGTGACCAAGGGTCGCATCGGCGCCAAGCACATTCGGGCTCTGAAGCCGTTGGCGGAGCCCACCGGCTGGCATTGGCACGACATGACCGCACACTACCTGTACGTGCTCCGCGGTTGGATCACGTTCCGCTTCGCCGGCGCCACCGGCGAGGTTATGCTCCATGAAGGTGACGGCCTTTCGCAACCTGCTGGCGTTCCGCACAACGTGATCTCACGTTCCGATGATCTCGAAGTGATCGAGATCAATGAGCCGGCGGTCTATGGAACATGGGATCTCGCCGAACCGCCAGCACCCTGGAAGTGACGACATCGTAAGCGCTGGTATCGAATCCTTGCCAAGCCCGTTTGTTGATTCGCCGATGGATGCGTTGGTGGGTCGATCGTGGAGTTGAACGTTAGCCAGCGCACGCCGTAACCGTTGCAAAGGGCAGACTCCTAACGGGAACCGCGTTCACGCGGTTCAACTCGTCGGAAGGAGCAAAGGATGGCATCAGTTTCGTTCGATAAGGTGGAGAAGGCCTACGGCACGACGAAGGTCATCCATGACATTCGCGACGGCGAGTTCATGGTCTTGGTGGGGCCGTCAGGCTGTGGCAAGTCGACGCTACTCCGGATGCTAGTCGGGCTCGAGAAAACGCGCAGACGCCTGCGCTCACAGGCAAGAGCGGTGCCTATCCCTTGATCCGCCGAGGATCGTTGCCATGACTATCCTTCGCAACGATTCGTCCGCCCTCATCCTTCATCACAATTTCAGCCTTCTTGTTCTCCGCCAGTGCACGGGCGCGGACGACCGCGTCGGACTTCCGATCATGCAAAGAGTCAGCTCGCTGGGTGCCATCGGTCTGCACCGCCCAACGCCCCTTTGCGCGTGGCTCAACTGCCACCTGTGGCCTGCGTGTCATGGTTTGTCCTTTCGGTTCGTAGCTACGATAGCGTCAAAGGCCGATACAGCGCGGAGAAATGTCCGGCTCGACTCCCGCTGCCGGCTCGCATTCCTTGGCTACGGCGCCAGTGCGGGCGGCCGGTCAGGCGCTTCGAGTTCTTCGCGCTTGTCTTCGCGGAGGGGGCCGACTCGGCCGACCGATCCAACGTGCGACCTCGCGCCGCTCGAGTCCGAGGTCGTCAAGGCACCGCGCGCAAGCGCGACGACGAAAAGCGTCAGGCAACCGATAAAAAGAAATTGGACAAGCGCAGGAACGTTCGCCACCGACGCCGCTGCCACGCCGCCCGAGCCCAGCAACGCAGTCAGCAGAACCACCAGCAACAGCCGCAACATTTCTCGACTACCCTTCTATTCACCGACCAACCTATGGCCAATGCTACGGCGGACGGCGTGGACGAAACATCAGCCAGCGTCTGAATATGATGTAGGAGTGTCTGGCTTGCCCCCGGGGCGGTCACCGTCGCGTGCGTTTCTCCGACGCGCCGACGGCCAGACGGTAGGCGCCGGCCGCCGCCGCCCCGAAGGCCCCGTGCGCCGCGGCGGTGATCCAGTCGCGCGAGGCAGCGAACCACGGGAAGATCACAGTGAAGCCGAACATGTTGACGGCGTACAGCAGGAGTCCGTACACGGCCCCGGTGACGACGGCTGAGGCGGTGGGACGGCGGGCAATCAGTCCGGCCAGAATAAGCGCGTAGAGGATGGAGAGCGCGAAGTGCACCAGCGTCGCGACGAGCATGATCGGCCAGTCAAAAGTGGCCGGCGGCGGCAAGACGCTGCGCCCCATGACGATCGCAGCGGCGAAGCGTGCGTCCCTGAAAAGGATCGTCGGCCAGTTCTCGGCGAAGACGGCCCAGAGGACGATCTGCACGATCGTGCCCAGGATACCGCCGGCGATGCCGGCATAGACGGCGGCGCCGACGTGGACGCGGCCAGGCGGGCGTGCCCGCTGCTTGCGCACGAAACCCGCCCCTATCGCGCTGCTTTGCGCCGTGCCGGATCGATGTCCAGATATTTCCAGTAGGTGGAGAACACCGGCGGGTTGAACCCCAGGAGCCACGGTTGAACAAAGTCGTTTTCAAGGCGGAAGATCGTCGGTAGCTCCGGCATGTACGTACGCGCAAGCTCGGTGATGCGACGGGCGGCGGCGACTTGCTCTGCATCGCTCGCGCTGCGAAGGAACTTCTCCGCCGCCAGGTCGTACTCGTCCAGCCGGAACTGCGAGACGTTGACCCGCTGCGGCTGCTTGCTATAGAGCTGCAGGAGCTCCGCATAGCCCGAGGGCGAGCCACCGAAGCCTCCGAAGTACAGCTGGAACTGGCCCCTCTCGAGTTCCTTGATGGCGTCCTGGAAGGGCGTCAGCCGAAAATCCATACGCACGCCGATCGCATCCATATCCCGCTTGGTCAGTGTCTGGATTTCACGCGAGACCGGCCCGGAGCGCAAGGTAAGGGTCACCGTCAGCGGCTTTCCATCCGGCCTGCTCCGGTAGCCGTCCGCTCCTCTGGCATAGCCGAAACGATCCAATAGAGCTTTGGCCGTGGCGGGTTCGTACAAAGGCTTCGGAGCAAGCGTGGCATCGTGTCCGCCCACGCCCGGCGGCACGATCTGATTCGCCGGAAGTGCCTGGCCCGCATAAACGACCTTGACCAGCGTATTGACATCGAGCGCATACGCGATCGCGCGGCGTAGCGCTATGCGCTCGGCCGTCATGCCCCCGACGGTGGGATCGCCAACGTTGAAATAGAAAGAAAACAGAAACGGCTCCGGGTACACGCGCCGCGTTATCCCCCGCCGTGCGTATTCGGGCTTGAGCGCCCCGTCTGTGAGCAGCCTGTTCGCGACTTCACCCCTGACAATGATGTAATCGAGCCCGCCCTGCTCGAATTGCAGAACCCGTGGCAGGTCTTCGTCGATGATGTCGACCTCAACCGTCTTGATTTGCGGCAAGGTCTTTCCTTGCATGCTGCGTACCAGCGCCGCATCCGCCGGGTTGCTGCTCTCCGGAAAGCGGGTCGGTCTGTAGGCAGGATTGGCATCGAGCACAATGCGAGATCCTCGTTTCCACTCGCGCAAGCGAAACGGGCCGGTTCCTACCGCTCGTGTGCGGATGTCGCCACCGGCCGCTTCGACCACTTCGCGGGCGGCAGCCCCGACGAAGCCGAGAAGATCGCGGATGATCGGATAGTTGGGCTCGTTGAGCTTGAGCTGCAGCGTGTAGCGGTCGAGCGCGCGCAAGCCTTCGATCGGCTGATCGTAATCGAATTTCCCGGTAGTTCGCACCGCATCGACCACAGCGCGCGCACCCATAATCAGGTCGGCCGTGACTGGCGCGCCGCCGCGGCGCAGATTCGGATCCAGCCAACGCTTGTACGAATAAACGTAATCGTCGGCGACGAGCTCGCGCCGCTTACCTTTGAATGCGGGATCATCGACGAAGAAAATTCCGGACTTCAGCCGGATGGTCCATGTCTTGCCGTCGTCGCTGATCGCGGCCGGGCCAGCGGCGGTGAGCGGCGAAAGTTTGGGCGGTCTAGCCAGATAGTCCCATTCGTACAATGGCTCGTACAACGCCATCAGGACTCGGAACGACGGGTCATCCGAAAATTGCTGGGGGTCGAGCGTGTCGATGTCCGGCGATGCCACGCGCAAGATCTTGGTGGCGTCGGTCGCTCCGGCGCCACAGCAAAGCGCCAGCGCCAGCACCGCGCATAAATGCCGGCCGAGCCGTACCATGCAAGCCTCCCGGGGGCGCGACCCTTCGCCAAGAAAAGGCGGGCGATGACCCACCGATTCAAGCCGATTATTGCATCGAACGGCGCCACCGATGGCGGATCGGACCACGACCGGGTGGCGCGAGCCCGGCGGGAGAGAATGCGATCCGTCGGAGAGATCATCCTCCATTCCTTGGGGATGGCCACCCGGCAGCAGAATAAGCGCGATGGCCCGACTCGGAAGCTTCGAATAGAAGCTCGCATCGAGACTTCGGTCGCCAACGCGGGTGGCTTCCAACGGCCGTGCGACTCGCTGGCGACGCCCGAGGGCAACTAGCACGTCTCTAGCGTACAGTTTTCGACCCAGCCCGCCGGCACACGCCATTCTTGGCTGGTCTTTCGGACCGTTTCCACTCGGCGCTATCCAAGTATCATCTTGAATATGAAGTGTTGTTAAGCGGACCCGGCGCACCTAGGCAGTGACGAGCCACTCCTGCCTCCAGAGCCAGTCCACCGATTTGTAGATAACAATGCTATATCAGATATTTGCTTTTTCCCCCGGATTGCGGCTAGGATTATGCCAATGGCAAGTCGCACGGCATGAAGAACCGCATCCTCGTTTCGAGCCAGCTCTACTTCGGTCTGGACCCCCTCGTGCTTCGCCGGGGTACCGAACGCACGCTCGCGCGAATCGGCGGCCTTCCCTCCGATCACTTGAGAGTGACTGCGCGCTCCCTGCGCGAGGATTTCCGCGTCGATCCGGCGGCGGGTGATGCGCTCCTGCGCGCGCTGGTGACGGCCGGCCTGCTGGAAACGGAGCACGGTTCGACCACCGATTACCACCTCACCGAGCGCTTTCACGAATACGCGCAAGCGCGGATCGTCGCGCCCCTCAGCAGGGCGGAAGCCAAGGGGCTTATCGAACAAGTCTGTCGATTGGCGACACAGATCAATGCCGACTGGACATGGAACCCGGTGACGATCGATATGATTGGGGTGTCGGGCGGCTACATGAGTCGCAGCGACAAGATCGCCGAGCTCAATCTGTGGCCGGTCGTCAGAGTTCGCGCCGAGGTCCGACCCCGACGTCTCCGGCAGCCGATCACCAAGGCCCAGGGTTCGGCGGAGGTCCGCACAGCCCTGCGCGCGTTGAACGGCTTCATCTTCGTTCATCTTGTTACCGACACCGCGTCGATCGAGCGACCCTTCAGCGTTCCGTTTCGCGCCCACGAGGACGCGGTTGCGTCGCCGCAACCCACGGCGCGCCTCCGGGACTGGCGTTCGTCGATCCGCCGCCAACTCAGCGGCCACTAGCGACCTGCTCACCGCGGATCGCGACCGCACCCCATCGCACGCGGGAAAGCGGGGACCGTATGTCCCGGCAGGTCGAAGCGACCGCTCTCGGTCGGCATGCGATTTCGCTCGAGACCGCATGGCGTGAGGAGTCGGGAAGCCTCCATAATGCGTGCGGCGACAACGCTGCCGGAATTTCGAGGCGATGCCCATCAGGAGACGCAAGCGATCGACCCAGAAAAGGCCATGGGTCACGCTGGCTGACGTCAAGCTGGCGGTGGCCTTGCCGGTGTTGTGGGTCTTGGCGCTGACGGTTCGCGAGCACAGGTGGCGAACCCTGTGCTATCGCGTCGAGGCAGTTCGGGCGGGTTTGGGTCTAATCAACCGGCCGCGCGACGGTCGCACGCTCGCCAGGGTCCTGGGCCGCGCTTCGGTGGATGCGGGGGCGTTTGCGATCGAGGCGGCGGCGGCTTGTACCGAGCACCACCTTCAGGTTCTGCGTAGCCGCAGCCGAGGCGGGTGGTCCGCCCTGCCACGTCTGGAAGGCGCCGAGCATCTCGACGCAGCGCTCGGCGCGGGCAGGGGTGCGGTGCTCTGGGTTGCGCATTTCTGCTTCCACGCGTTGGCGGCGAAAAAGGCGCTGCGACTCGCCGGCTATCCTGTTTGGCATGTGAGCCGTCCGGAGCATGGCTTCTCCAGATCCACGCTCGGCATCGCGCTGTTCAACGGCATTCGGGTCGGCGCCGAAGGCGAGCATCTGGCGGGGCGCATCGTCTTCGAGCGTGCCCGCCCGGGCGCGGCGGCGCTGGCGGCACGGCGGGTATTGAAGCGCAACGGGATCGTCTCGATCACCGCCGGCGATTGGGAGGGCCAGCGCATCGCGGAGATCGATTTCTTTGGCGGGCGGCTCGAGTTGGCGGTCGGCGCGCCCGGTCTCGCGCGTCTTACCGGCGCGTCCTTGCTTCCGGTATTTACGGTGCGCGGCGCAGATGAGGACACGATTCGAGTCGTCATCGAGCCGGCGCTGTCGCGCGTTTGCACGGGCACAAGCGACCAAGCGCTCGACGCCGCGGCGCAAACCTTCGGCGCGTTGCTTGAACGATATGTCATAAAGTATCCCGCGCAGTGGCGCGACTGGGAAAAGCTGAACATGCCGCCGGAACGGTCCCATCGATAGCGATGGAGAGAGTCGATGCCCATTGACTATCGTCTGCTTCGTTCGTGGCTGTTCGTGCCCGGCGATTCGGAACGCAAGCTGGCCAGGGCCTGGACCGCGGGTGCCGACGCCTTGATCGTCGATCTGGAGGATGCCGTCGCGGGCGGACGCAAGGCCGCGGCACGCGACATCGCCGCTGCGGCGATTACCGCGGCTTCGCGCGGCAAGCTCGCCGTGGCGATACGCATCAACGCCATCGATACCGGCCTGGCCGATGACGACATCGCGCAAACGTTTCGCTGCCGTCCGGACGCGTACGTACTGCCGAAGGCAAGCGACCCGGCCGACATACGGCACGTGGCCGCGCGGCTTGGGGCCCTGGAGTCCGAGCAAGGAGTCAGTCTCGGATCGACCGCGATTGTACCCATCGTTACCGAGCACCCCTGCGCGATACCGCGGCTCGAGTCGCTTTGCACCGCCGATCCGAGGGTCCTGGCCATCATGTGTGGCAATGAAGACTTGGCGGCGGCCATCGGGTCGCGGCGGATCAAGGACGAGTCGGGCGCCATGCTGGAGGTATTTCGCGTAGTCCGTGCGCTGGCACTGCTCGCGGGCAGCGCCGCAGGCGTCGGCATCGTCGATTCGCCGGTCATCGAGCTCGCGGCAACCGATGTTTTAGAACGCGAAGCCGGCGACGCAGCGGCAATGGGTTTTACCGGAAAGCTCGCAATACATCCGGCACAGCTGGGGCCGATCAACGACGCTTTCTTGCCGACGGCGTCGGAGATCGGGCACGCGCAATCGATGCTCGACGCGGCCAAAGGACACGACGGCGCGTTTCGCTTCGAGGACAGGATGGTCGATGTTCCGCACCTGCGCCGTGCCGAGCGCATCATGGCGCTCGCACGCGCGCACGGTTTGGCCTGAGCTCGGCAACGTTGGCGGGCAATCGAGCGCTGGCGCTTTTCGCGGCCGCGTGTCGTCGCAGCCGTTAAAGTATGATGGCGCTCGGTTGCCTTCCCGCGCGTCGGCGCCGGCCCCAACGACGATGAACACAACGCCGCAGTCGCCGACCGAAGTCGTCCGCACCCACCGCCTGTTCGAAATGGCCCTGGTGCTCAAAGGACTCAACGGGATCGTGGAGCTCGCCGGCGGCACGCTTGCGTTTTTCGTGCCCCTGCAGACGGTCAACCGGCTGGTGCTCTGGGTGATCGCCTCGGAGTGGGAGGACGACCTGCCGGACTGGCTGGCCGGCGTCCTGGAGCATGCGACCGAAAACCTGTCGATGGGAACCAAGCTCTACGCCAGCTTTTACCTGCTGGCGCACGGGATCGTGAAGATCTTCCTGGTCTACTCGCTGTGGCGCGAGAAAATCTGGGCGTTTCCTGCCGCCCTCTTGCTCATGAGCCTTCTGGTCGGCTACTCGATTTACCGCTTTACGCACACGCATGCCGTGGCGCTGCTCGTCTTCGCCGCGGTCGACTTGGTCATCATGTGGGCGATCTGGCGCGAATATCTCGTGCGGCGGGAGATAGCCGAGCCCGATTCGGGCCTATGAGTGCTCGGCGCACTCGGATCGACCGGCGAAAAAAAGCCGGCGCAACACGCCGGCTTTCGCTTCTTGAATGTCGCTGATCAGCGTTCCCAACGGCCGGGTTCGTAACGATAACGTCCATCCCGTTCCGCCCATCGATCGGGGACCCAGTGCTCTCCGTGCCGCTCGTGAATATAGCGCCCGCTATGCCATACATGGTGATGATGCCCGCTGTCCCAGGCCCAGTAACCAGGCGCCCAGACAAAGCCGACGCGCGGCGCGGGCACGACCTCGTAGCGAGGCGCCGGCGGCGCCACGTTGATGTCGACGTCGACCCTTGCCTGAGCGGCCAGCGGCAGCGCC
This sequence comes from Casimicrobiaceae bacterium, assembly GCA_036493675.1. Classification (GTDB taxonomy): domain Bacteria; phylum Pseudomonadota; class Gammaproteobacteria; order Burkholderiales; family Casimicrobiaceae; genus PALSA-1003. The sequence goes on along the minus strand of DASXPJ010000031.1, from coordinate 190,041 downwards.
AGCGAAGCCGCGGTCAATCCGGTTAGGAGAAGCTTGCGTCGCGCATGCACGATAAGACTCCTTGGTCAAAGATACGCATCCATATTGATCCGAGGAGGCGGGACCGGCTATCGGACGTCCGCGCTTTCGCCTGTAGGCGCCGCGCTCCTCTCGATAGGAGAACGACTTACGTTGCCAGGTGGTCCTTGGAACGCGGCCTCAGTGGTGATGGGCGTGCGCGCGCCGCTCGTCGTCCACCGGTGAGCGCAGTCGCGCCACCGCGCCCACGGCAATCTCCTGATGGGCGCCATCGGCGCCTTGAATGGTCAAGGTCAGCGGGACGATGTCGCCCAGACGTACGTTCCTGGTCAGCCCGCGCAGCGTGAACCGGTATTTGCCCGGCGCCAGCTCGACAATCGTCTGCGCGGGCAGCGCGATCCGATCGGTCTTGCGGTGGCCGCTTCCCGGCGGATGCAGCGTCACGTCCGCCGCGCCGTCGCTACGCGCAGAAACGAGCGTCGCGCCTTCCGTGCTGGTGAGGTTCATGTAGGCCTCGGTCGACTGACCCGCGCCGGCCGGACGTACCCAGGGTTGATTGATCACGATCAGCGATTGCGCATCGGCCGCCGCAAACAGAAGCATCAGCCAAAGCACCATCCTCGGACCGCGCTGCTTGCCAACTGCAGACGTCGCACGCATCTTCAAGGCCTCGTCAACAGCCGGTCGCCGCCGTTATTCCGGCGGAGCGGCGCAGAGGAATACCGGGAACGGAGCGGCTGTTAGCCCGCCACGAAGGGCCGCCGCCGGCGCCTCGACCATGGCTCGCTTCAACTTGCTGCAGGAGATCGCTATGCCCCACTCGCCACGCTGGTTACCGATTGTAGCGCTTGCGCTGGTGGCGACGGCTGCTCGCGCCGAATTCCACACCTTCCAGATCGAGGAGATGTACTCGAACGGCGACGGTAGCGTGCAATACGTCGTGCTGCACGAATCGCAGGGCATGAACGGCGAGAATTTTCTTGCGGGCCACCTGCTGACCAGTACCAACATGACTGTTACAAACAATTACGTCTTTCCCAACAATCTGCCGGGCGGCGGATGTGACATCGGATATGGCTGCTCGCCCAGCCCGACCGCAAACCGGCGGGTGCTCATCGCGACCCAGGGATTCGCCGACCTCAATCTGGTTACGCCGGATTACATAGTTCCCAACGGCTTCCTCCCGGTCAACGGGGGTACGCTCAACTACGCCTCCGTCGACCAGGTCACATTCGCGTCGCTTCCGACCGACGGCACCAGCGCGCTGTCCCGCAGCGGCACGGTGGTCCCCAATGTCGCGACCAATTTCGCCGGCGGTTCTGCCTCCGTGGCCGGCGTGGCCGCCATCAATTACCAGGGGCTGTGGTTCAACCCGGCTGAAGCGGGGTGGGGCATTAATTTTGCGCATCAGGGGGATCTTATCTTTGCCTCCTGGTTTACTTACGACCTGACGGGCAAGGGGACGTGGCTCGTCATGACCGCGACGAAGACCGCGCCCAATACCTACATAGGGACGCTGATCCAGGGCACCGGTCCCGCGTTCGATGCGGTACCGTTTCCTCCGCTGGGCAGCCCCGGCGGCGCGACGGCGTCCGGCCTGACGGGCCCCGGGATCCTGACTTTTACCGATGCGAACAACGGTTCCTTCACCTACACGTTGAACGGCGTGACGCAGGTCAAGGCTATTACCCGGCAGCTGCTGGGGCCGGGGTCGGCGGCGGCCTGCACGTTCGGAGCGCAGCCCAATCTTGCCCTCGACACCGCCAATTACACCGCCTTGTGGTGGGCCGCGCCCGCGGGGTCGGAAGCGGGCTGGGGAATCAACCTGACGCAGCAGGGCAATCTCATTTTCGCGACTTGGTTCACCTTCGATCACGACCATTCGCCAATGTGGCTGGTCGGCACCGCGAGCATGTCTGCTCCAGGCGTGTTCACCGCAACGCAGATTGCGCGCCTCACCGGGCCGCCTTTCAACACCATGCCGTTCCCGCCGCTGGGAGCGCCCGGGGGGCCGGTGTTCACGATCGTCGGCAATGCTTCGTTCACCTTCATGGACGGCAACACCGCGACGTTCAATTACACGATCGACGGCGTCACACAAACAAAGACCATCACCCGCCAGGTATTCGTCGCTCCCGGCACGACATGCCAGTAGGCTCGCGAGCCGGTGCATGACCGCACACCGATGAGGTCGCGATGGTGGCTGCGGGGCCGACGGGCAGCGCTGGCACTGGCCTTCGCTGGGGTTGCCGTCGCAAGCTTCGCGGCCGGCGTCGGTGACGCCGCGCCTCCCTTCGCGTTGCGCGATGCGTACGGGGCCGCCGTAACGCTCGAAGCGCTGCGCGGCCGCGTCGTATATGTCGACTTCTGGGCGTCGTGGTGCGGTCCGTGCCGCCGCTCATTTCCCTGGATGAACGAACTGCAACACCGCTATGGCGACAGGGGCCTTGCCATCGTGGCGATCAACGTCGACAAGAACGCCGTGGATGCGGCTCGCTTTCTCGAGCGCAACCCGGCGCAATTCGCGATCGCCTACGACCGCGACGGCACAACGCCGGCCGCCTATGCCGTCGCGGGCATGCCCAGCTCGTATCTGGTCGATCCGCAGGGCAGGATCGTCGATGTCGAGCAGGGATTCCACGATGACCGCAAGGACGCGCTCGAACAGCGCATTCGGTCCTTGCTCGCGGCGCGTTGATGCGACTGCGGTCCCTACCCGATCTTTCGCGCTCGGCGCGATGTTGCGCGCTGATTGCGCTGGCTTTCGTCCTGTCCGCCTGCGCGACCGTTCATCCACCTAAGCCTTGGGAGAAGGGACAGTTGGCGCGTCCCGAAATGCAATTCGATGCGGACCCGATGAATGCGCGCCTGAGCGACCACATCTACACCAGCAAGGAAGCAGCCAGCGGAGGCTACGGCGTGGGTGGCGGCGGCTGTGGCTGCAACTGATCCGGACGCCATTCGCGCATCTCGCGCGCCGGGTCAGGTGGGCCCCACCGGGGCGCTTCTCGCAGCCGCGCTCGCGCTGCCGGGCGTCATGCCTTCGTCGGCGCTCGCACAGGCCGCGCCGGACCAAGGGCTGGTCGCGCTGAAATACCTCGACTATCGCGATTGGCAGCCCGGAGCCGACCGCATCCACGTGCACACGCCGTCGTTGTACGTGCTGAAGCCGCTTTCGGACTCGCTCGCGGCGGAAGGTTCACTCGTGTACGACAGCATCTCGGGTGCTTCGCCGCTGTACCACAATACCCTGTCCGGCGCCTCGGGCAAGGGCGGCGTGGTCGACTACCGCACGGCAGGCGACGTGAAAGTCACCAAGTACCTGGATCGCGCCGCGATCGGCGTCGGCGCGGCGATTTCATCGGAGCGCGACTATCTGTCGCGCGCTGTGTCGATGGATGTCCGGCTTTCCAGCGACGATCGCAACCGCACGTATGCATTGGGAGTCGGCGGGGCGAGCGATCGCATCGACAGCACCAACGGCCTGGCCGAGGACAAGCACCGACGTACCGTCGATCTGCTGATGGGCGTGACTCAGGCGCTGTCTTCCGAAGCGATCATTCAGTCCAACCTGACCTGGTCGACCGGACATGGCTACTATTCCGATCCGTACAAGACCCTCGATATCAGACCGGACAGCAGACGCATCCTCGCCTGGCTGACGCGCTACAACCAGCATCTGCCTTATTTCGATTCCACGGTTTCGCTGTCGTATCGTTACGTGCTCGATTCGTTCGGCAGCGACTCGCATACCGTCGAAGCGGCGTGGTATCAGCCCCTTGCCGACGGCTGGTCGGTCAAGCCGGCGCTGCGGTACTACACGCAGGCCGCCGCGGATTTTTATTTCGATCCGCCCTTTCCGCAGGGCTTCTCACTCGGCAAACCGTATAGCGCCGACACGCGCCTTTCGGCCTTCGGTGCGCTGACGCCGGGCGTTACCCTCGCCAAAACGCTGCCCGACGGGTGGCAGGTCGATCTCAAAGTCGAGTTCTATCGGCAGCGCGCAGACTGGCGCGCCGGCGCCAATGGCAGCCCCGGACTGGAACCCCTGTCTGCCCGCTGGATCCAGACGGGAATCAGCAAGACCTTCTGATCGCGGGGCGAGTCGACCGCGGCGGGCACGGTCGGGCATAGTTACGCGATGCCGCTCTTCCGCTTCGACTTCCATGCGATGGCTTCGCCCAACGAGCTGCAGATCTGGCACGACGACGAGGCGCGTGCGCGCCAGGTGGCCGACGCGGCCATTGCCGACGTCCGGCGTATCGAGGCCAAGTATTCGCGCTACCGGGAAGACAGCGTGACCACGTGCATCAATCGCGCCGCAGGCGGCGCGGCCGTCGCCATCGACGCCGAGACCTTTGCTCTGTTAGGTTACGCCGATCAGTGCCATCGACTGAGTTCCGGGCGGTTCGACATTACGTCGGGCGTGCTGCGCCGGGCCTGGGATTTTCGTCGCTCTCCGCCGCGCCTGCCCGACGCTGCAGAGATCGCGGTCGCCGTCGCACTCATCGATTGGCCGAGCGTCGAATGGACGACGCACAGCGTGCGGCTGCCGCGGCAGAACATGGAAATCGATTTCGGCGGCATCGGCAAGGAATATGCCGCCGACCGCATGGCGACGATCTGCCATGAAGGCGGCGCCGTGCACGCACTGGCCAACCTTGGCGGCGACATCCGAGTCGCGGGTCCGCAAAGGGATGGAGCACCGTGGCGGGTCGGCATCTCGCACCCGCGGCTGGCCAACGAGGTGCTGGCGACGGTGGAGCTCGCCTCCGGGGCGCTGGCGACCAGCGGCGACTACGAGCGGTCTTTCGAGATCGACGGCCGCCGCTACTGCCATATCATCGACGCGCGTTCCGGCTCGCCGGCCACGCACTGGCAGTCGGTCAGCGCCATGGCGCCGCTGTGTGTGGTTGCCGGCAGTTGCGCCACGATCGCCATGCTGCTAGAGGCGGACGCAGAGGCTTTTTTGTCGCGCGAAGGCCTCGACTATATCGCCGTCGACGCGACCGGAACGGCACATCGCCCAAGTTGAATCGGCCGCGCGGCGAATGCGCGACGCGAGCGGTGGAATTCGCCTGCTTACCAGCGGGCAATGCGTCCGAGCACGTAGCCTGCCGCGAGCGCGCCGAATACAATGCCGAGTGGTCGCGCCCGAATCGAGCTGCATGCCGCCTCGGCCAACGCATCCTGCGCATGCCGGGCTTTTTCCGGCACGTGGCTCGCCCATTCCGCAGCTAGCGCAGCGGTATCCGCCGTCGTGTTGACGGCGCGGTGCATCGAATCGCTGACCCGGCCGACGCCGGAGACTGCCCTGTCGGCGGCGGCATCGACCTGCTGATGGGCGTGTTGCGCTGCATTCTCGATCTTCGGGTTGTATCCCGACCGCGCTAGGCTTTGTCCCATGAGGATCTCCTCGTCAAGGTGCGTGAAAAAGCATGCACGCAAAAGCAAAAGCGCTGCGGCAGGCGCGGCACTTTGATCTGGATTCCAGTATCAGGCCGCGTTGGCGGCGAGCGCTATCGGAGGTCGTCCGATTCTGCTGTAGGAATCGATCGAGCAGCTCGGCCATCGAGCACTGCGCGCGTGCTACGATTGCGATGGATCCGCAAATCGCGGCTCGTGGAGTGCGCTGGCGGCGATGAATCGACTGGACTTTGAAGGCGGGGTCGCGGTCATCACCGGGGGTGCGACGGGCATCGGCCTGGCGACGGCGCGCCGGCTGGTGGCGAGCGGCGGTCGCGCCAGTCTATGGGACCGGGACGAAGCGGCCTTGCAGCGCGCCGCGGCGTCCCTCGGGCCGGACACCGCCATGGAGATCGTCGATGTCGCCGACGGCGCGGACGTTGCTCGCGCCGCGCAGTCGACCGCGGCCAAGCTCGGACGCATCGATGCGCTCGTCTGCTCGGCGGGGATCACCGGCCCGAACACGACGACCTGGGAATATCCCGTCGACGCGTGGCAACGGGTGATCGACGTCAATCTGAACGGCGTGTTTCACTGCAATCGAGCCGTCGTCCCGCTGATGCTGGCGAGGGACTACGGGCGGATCGTCAACATCGCCTCGGTGGCCGGCAAGGAAGGCAATCCCAATGCGAGCGCGTACAGCGCGTCCAAGGCGGCGGTCATCGGCCTGACCAAGTCGTTGGGCAAGGAACTCGCCCGCACGGGCATTCGCGTCAACTGCGTGACGCCTGCCGCGGTAAAGACGGCGATCTTCGATCAGATGACGCAGCAGCACATCGATTTCATGCTGTCGAAAATTCCGCTCGGCCGCTTCGGGACCGTGGACGAGATCGCGGCACTCGTCGCGTGGCTGTGCACCGCCGAATGCTCCTTTTCCACCGGCGCGGTGTTCGACCTGTCGGGTGGGCGGGCGACTTTCTGATCCCGCGACGGGCCGCCGTCGGGCCGGCGTATCGAACGGCGCTACGGCCGTACCGCCAGCATGATCTTGCCGATGTGCTCGCTCGATTCCATCAGCCGATGCGCGTCCGCCGCTTCGGCCAGCGGAAAGACGCGGTGAATGACGGGCCTCAACTTGCCCGAGGCGAATAGCGGCCACACTTTGTCGCGCAGCGCCTGCGCCAGGGCGGCCTTCCTCTCGGCGGGACTGGCGCGCAATGTCGATCCGGTGACGGTCAGCCGCTTCATCATGATGTGCCGCCAGTCGGCGGTCACGCGGCTGCCCTGCAGAAAGGCGATGATCGCCATCCTGCCTTCCAGCGCCAGGCATTTCAGATTTTTCTCGATGTAGTCTCCGCCCACCATGTCGAGGACGACGTCCACGCCGCGCTTGCCGGTGATCGCGGCGACCTCGGCGACAAAATCCTGCTTCCGGTAGTTGATGGCGTAGTCGGCCCCCATCGTCCAGCAAAACGCCGCCTTGTCTTCGCTCCCGACCGTCGTGATCGTCCTGGCCCCAAGCGCATGGGCGAGCTGGATCGCGGTCAAGCCGATGCCGCCCGAGCCGCCATGGATCAGCACGGTTTCGCCGGCTACCAGATGCGCGCGATCGAACAGGTTGTTCCAGACCGTGAAGTAGTTCTCCGGCAGGCTCGCCGCTTCGAGCGCGGACAGACCCTTCGGATAGGGCAGGCAGAACGTGGCCGGGGTCGCGCAATACTCGGCGTAGCCACCGCCTGGCGTGAGCGCGCAGACCCGGTCGCCCACCTGCCATTCGGTGACGCCCTCGCCCAGCGCGATGACGCTTCCCGCCACTTCGAGACCCAGGATCGGCGATGCGTCGGGGGGAGGAGGATAGTGGCCCGCGCGCTGGATGCAATCCGGACGATTGACGCCTGCGTACGCCACCTCGATCAGAACTTCTCCCGGTTTGGTGGGAGGCGTGGCCGTCTCGGCCAGCGCCAGCACCTCGGGGGGGCCGGGCTCGCGCGCAGCGACGTAGCGCATCTGCGAAGGAATGGCGGCAGGCATTTCGGGCGAGGCAGGGCGAAGCAGGAAGGCCATTGTAGCCGAGGCCGGCGCCGCATTTCCCCGCGCAGAAGATCGGGCTACACTTGGCCCGCGGCCGATCCCATGAAAAAACTAGTCGCTCTCCTGGTCGTTCTCACCGTGTTCGCCGCCGCGGCCTGGATCGCGTTCGCCGCCGATTACAGCGACGGATACCGCGTCGGGCAGGTTATCAAGCTATCGCGATCCGGCTACGTCTTCAAGACGTGGGAGGGCACGCTCGACTTTGGTTTCCTGCAGCAGGACCCGGTTTCCGGCGTCGCCACGCGCCTGTGGGACTTCAGCCTGCGCGACGCGGATGACGCCGTGCGCAAGGACATCGATGATGCGATCGCGGCGAATGCGAAGGTCAAGCTCTTCTATCACGAGAAGTATTTTCACTGGTCGTTTTTCGGCGACACCAAGCATTTCGTCTATCGGCTCGAGCGGGTTGGCTAGAGGCTGACCTGGCGCCACCCGGGCGCCGTCCCGGGGTCGAGCTTCTTCCGGAACGTTTTTTGCTGTCGCCACCTCAAGCGAGCCGATTTCGCGCGCTTTTTACAGGAGATAGCGATGGCGCAAATGCAAGGGTCGATGGGTTCGGCAGGCTATGCCAAGTGCGGGCACCCTGGATGCCAGTGCGATGTGGCCCCCGGGAAACGCTATTGCTCGGACTTTTGCGAGAAAAACGCCGGAAGCGCGGCGTCGTCGGCTTCCGGATGCGGGTGCGGCCACGCGGCATGCAAGCGCAGTTGATGCAAGGCGGTGCAACGGCGGGGGTTGCCGGCGGCCGGCAAGTTTTGCTGCGGCTTGTAAGCTTTACCCCATTCCTCGAATCTGATTGAAGGAGCCATCGATGCCAGACCGGAAAACGCTCGAGCGCGCCGCGGAAGACAAACGCGAAGGGAAGTCGCCTAGCACGCAGGCCGGCGAATTCGTCCGCGAGGAAATGGAGCACGTGCGGGAAGGGAAGCATGGCGCGCGGTCGGCCAAGCAGGCGATCGCGATCGGCCTGTCGAAGGCGCGGCGCGCCGGCGTGGCGCTGAAGCCTCCCGCTGCGGGAAAAGCGTCGGCGAAGACCCGACGCAGCGCGAAGCTCGCCAGCGCCGCCGGGGCACGGAAGGCGGCCGGCCCATCCGCACGTCGATCGCGGGCGACCACCAACGCGTTGAAGCGTGAAGGCAGCAGTGCCGCGAGTCCGACGGCGCTATCGCGGCACGCCAAAGCGGTGGCGCGGAAACGCGGCCCGGCGGCCCGTTCGGCGTCGGCCCGCAAGGCGGCTCGCACCCGATCCGGCAAGGCCTGAGGAAGCGGTCGCGCTTCGAGACCGGTGCGTCGTGTACCGAAAGACCCGGCTGTCTAGGGTTCGGGACGCGCGGTTCCGCGCTTGCGCTGTCGCACGCCCAACGCACTGATCGCCGCCAGCGCGGCCGCGCCGGCGGCGACGACGAAAACACCGCGCGCGCCGTAGTGGTCAACGATCCTGCCGCCCAGCGCGTGCCCCGCGCCGAGTCCGCCCACCAGGAAGCTGGTCGACCACGTGAAGGCTTCCGTTGCGTAACGGGACGGCGCATTGGCGCTGATCAGCAGCATCACCACGGTCAGGGCCGGGGCGATTCCGATGCCGGCGAGCAGCGCCAGCACGACGAGAAGCCAAGGCGCACTCGTCGCTGCGTGCGCCGCCAGCGGCAGCACGACGACGAGCAGCAATTTCGGGAGCTGCCGCTCGATCGGCATGGCGGGTTGCGCGCCGCCGTAGAGTAAGCCGCCCGCCCCGCTGCCTACGGAATTGACGGCGATGAGCACGCCTGCGAAAGCGGGCATCGCGGCGGCGCTCGCGAAGCCGGCATAGCCGATTTCCAGCAACCCCAGCGCCAACATCAACAGGAACGTCACGGCAAAAACGACGAGCAGACGCAGATCGGCCAAAGGGCCCAGCAGATGTCGCTCGACGCCGGGCTGGTGGCGCCAGTACTTCAGCGCGGGAGAAAGCACGAACACGGGCACGGCCAGCGCGACCAGGATGCAGGCGGCGCCGAACGCGGCGCGCGGCGACGCGACGGAGAGCAGCGCGGCCACGAGCAGCGGGCCCAGCGTAAACGCCAGTTCGATCAGCACCGCGTCGAGCGCGAAGGCCGTCTTGCGTTGACCGAGGTCGTCGAAGCGATAGCGCCAGACGGTGCGAGTCAACACGGTGATCGGTGGCGCGAAGGCGCCGGCGATCGCAGCGACCGCGAGGAGCGCCGCGACCGACAGCCCCAGCCGATCGGCCCACAGCAGACACAAGAGGGCCAGCGGACAGACGATACCCGTGGTCAGCAGTACGGCGCGCGGTCCGCGTCGGTCGACGATGCGACCCAGCGCCGGGGCGGCAATGGCCGACACGGCGAGATCGACGCCCACTACCAGACCCGCCAGCGCAAACGATCCGGTCAATGCGCGCATGTGCATCAACATCGCCAACGTGAGGCTGCCGATCGGCAGGCGCGTCACCAAGGCGGCGATCAGAAGCCGCGCCACATCCGGCAGGCGCAGAAAGGTCCTGTAGCGACCGACGAAGTCGTCGAACATGAAGGGAGCAAGCATCGCGCGGCCGATTGCTTTGGCCCGGCCGCCGGATCAGTAGACGACGGTCACATTCTCGGGGGCCAGCCATTCGCGCAATCCGGCGAGCAGATGCTCGTCGAGATTGACGCGCCAGTCGCCGCCCAGCTCGATGTCGCCGCCGCTTGCCTGATTGCGGTAGTCGATCGTTACCGGACAATGGCCGCGACGAAACGGCTCGATCAGATCGAACAGGCGTTGGGCCGAGCTCGAGCCGTTGCACGACAGGCGCAACGCGCGCGCCCATTTGCGCCGCGCGCCCGCGAGATCGTAGACCGCATCGGCGATGATGCGCAGGCCCTGGACTTGCCCGTCGTCGCCGACCCGCTGCTGCACTTTCACCTCCGCAACCAGCACGGCATCCTCGCGCAGCAGGTGGCGATTCGCGTCGAACGTTTCGTTATAGATGACGATCTCCGGCCGGTCGCGCCCGTCGTCCAGCGTGACAAACGCCATCTTGCCGCGACGCGATGTCTGCGTGCGCAACTGGACGATGATGCCGGCGATCCGAACCGGCGTCTGCGTGGGTTTGAGCGCCCCCAGCGGCTGCTGCACCAGCCGGGCGAGCTCCTCCGCGTAGGCGTGATAAGGATGCCCTGACAGGTAGAAGCCCAGGCTCGTTTTTTCCTGCGCCAGGCGCTCGGCCTCCGACCATTCGCGGGCCGCGATCAAGGCCGGCGCCGCCGCCCCCGTGCCGATTTCCTCGCCGAACAACGAGACTTGCGATGCTGCGCGCTCGGCGCGCTCGCCGTGCTCGAGCGCGGCGCCGACGGATGTCAGCAGGCTGGCCCGGCGCGGGTCGATGGCGTCGAATGCGCCGGCGCGGATGAGCGCTTCCACCGCGCGGCGATTGACGCTGCGCTTGTCGACCCGGCGGCAGAAGTCGAAGAGATCCGTAAACGGTCGGTCGGCGCGTGCCGCGACGATCGCTTCGATCGCCGCCCGGCCCGTGCCCTTGATGCCGCCCAGGCCGTAGCGGATGTGCCCGCCATCGACGGGCTCGAAGCGATAGTTGGACGCGTTGACGTCAGGGGGCAGCAGCACGAGGCCGGTTGCGGCAGCATCGTCGTAGAACTGCCGCAACTTGTCGGTATCGTCCATCACGGCCGTCAGGTTGGCGGCCATGAATGCCGCCGGGTAGTGCGCCTTGAAGTAAGCGGTCTGATACGCGATCAACGCGTAGGCAGCGGCATGCGACTTGTTGAAGCCGTAACCGGCAAACTTTTCCATCAGGTCGAAGAGCTGGGTCGCCTTCGCCGAGCTTAAGCCCCGGTCGATGGCGCCGGCCGTGAAGCCCTGGCGATGCTTGGCCATCTCGTCGGGAAGCTTCTTGCCCATCGCGCGGCGGAGCAGGTCTGCGGCGCCGAGCGTGTAGCCGCCGATCACCTGTGCGATCTGCATGACTTGCTCCTGGTAGATCATCACGCCGTGCGTCGGCGCAAGGATTGGCTCGAGGCGCGGATCGAGGAACTCGAAGCGCTCGGCGCCCTGCTTGCGGCGCACGTAATCGGGAATGAGCTCCATCGGTCCCGGCCGGTACAGCGCGACCAGTGCAATCACGTCGTCGAATCGTTTCGGCGGGGCCTGCAGCAGCAGCTCGCGCATGCCGCGCGATTCGAACTGGAACACGGCCGTCGTGTTGCCGCTGCGGAAGATGTCGTAGGCCGCCTGATCGTCCAGCGGCAGGGCATCCAGCGTAAGCGAGGAGGCCGGATCGAGCGTCCGGATGTAACGCAGCGTCCAGTCGAGGATCGTAAGCGTCGTCAGCCCGAGGAAGTCGAACTTCACGAGACCAACGAGCTCGACATCGTCCTTGTCGAATTGCGAGACCAGCGCATCCGAGCCCGGCTGTGTATACAGCGGACAAAAATCGGTGAGCTTGCCCGGTGCGATCAACACGCCGCCGGCGTGCATCCCGACGTTGCGCGGCAGACCCTCGAGCTGCTCGGCAAGGTTGAGCAGCTCGTGCACCTCCTCTTCGGCCGCTTCCCGTTCGTTGAGCAGCGGCTCGACTTCGCGCGCGTACACGGTGTTCGGCTGCGCATCCGGGCCGCGGCGCTTGAGCGTTACCACGCGTCCCGGCTGGAACGGGATCAGCTTGGCGATGCCGTCGCAGAAGCTGTAAGGCAGGTCCAGCACGCGGCCGACGTCGCGCACCACCGCCTTGGCGGCCATCGTGCCGAAGGTCGCGATCTGCGAGACCGATTCGGCGCCGTACTTCTGCTTGACGTAGTCGATGACGCGGTCGCGGCCGTCCTGGCAAAAATCGATGTCGAAGTCCGGCATCGACACCCGCTCCGGATTGAGGAAACGCTCGAACAGCAGCGTATAGCGAAGCGGGTCGAGATCGGTGATGCCGAGACTGTAGGCGACGAGCGATCCCGCGCCCGAACCGCGTCCCGGCCCGACGGGAACGCCATTCACTCGCGCCCAGTTGATGAAGTCGGCGACGATGAGGAAGTAGCCGGCATAACCCATCTGGATGATCGTCCGGGCCTCGAATTCGAGCCTGCTCGCGTATTCGGACTGACGCCGCGCATGCTCGTCGGCATCGGGATAAAGCGCCGCCAGCCGCCGCCCGAGTCCCGCCGTGGCCTGATCGCGCAGATGCTGCTCGATGCTGACGCCTTCCGGCGTCGGAAACGCGGGCAAATAATTCTTGCCGAGCGGAATTGTCAGATTGCAGCGCTGCGCGATCGCTATGCTGTTCGCCAGCGCTTCGGGCATATCGGCAAACAGCACAGCCATCTCGGCCTGGGACTTGAAATACTGTTCGGGCGTAAATCGCTTCGGGCGGCGCGGGTCGGCCAGCACGTGCCCCTCGGCGATGCACACGCGCGCCTCGTGTGCGCGGAACTCGTCGCGCGTCGCGAATTGCACCGGGTGCGTGGCGACGACTGGCAGTCCGAGTCGCGCACCCAGCGGCAGCGTCGCCGCGGTCAACGCTTCGTCGTCGGGATGCCCGGCGCGCTGCACCTCGAGGTAAAAGCGCCCAGGGAAGGCGTTGGCCGCCGCCGCCGCCGCGTCTGCCGCAGCCGCCGCGTTGCCCTGCGCCAGGGACTGGCCGACTTCGCCGCCGGCGAACCCCGACAGCGCGATCAATCCCTCGGTGCCTTCATTGAACCACTCGCGCCGGATCTCCGCGTGTCCGCGATGCTGGTTGCCGCGATGCGCTCGCGTCAGCCAGTCAGCCAGGCGGAGATAGCCCGCTCGCGACTGGCAAAGCAGCAACAGACGATGCGGCGCGTCGCGCTCGCTCTCGTGAGTGATCCACACTTCGCAGCCGACGATGGGTTTGATGCCGCGCGAGCGCGCCGCCTTGTAGAACTTGACCATCCCGAACACGTTGCCCAGATCGGTCAATGCGAGCGCCGGCATCCGGTCGGCAGCCGCGAGGGCGACTGCATCGTCGATGCGCACCATGCCGTCGACGATCGAATACTCGCTGTGCATCCGCAGATGGATGAACCGCGGGGCGGTCGCCGATACGTTCATAAGGTACAATTTTACTCGCTTCCGCAAACCACTCCGATGACCGCGACCTGGCAGCTATCGGCGCGCCGCGCCCTTTTCGCATTTGCGTGCGTGCTTATTGCCGCATGCGCTTCCGTCCCGCCATCGCCGTCCTTGCCGACACCATCCGGGCCGGGGTCCGGCGCTCCGGGAACGGAGCCGGCCGCGCCGCCGAAGCCGCAGGCACCGCCGACCAAGAACCAGAATCCGCCGGCCAACGTCAACCTGCAGGGTTTTCCGCTGCCGTATCGTCAAGGCTACGCCGACGGCTGCGCCAGCGTCGGTAACGTCGAGCACAAGGATCCCGCGCGATTCAAGAGTGACGGGCAATACCGCACCGGATGGCAGGACGGAAACTTCCTGTGCAAGAAGAAATGACCGGCGGGCGAAAATTGCAGTGACCCACGCGGCCCGCGCCGCCATCAGGGCATCCGCATCGAAATTCGTCGCGGTGCGTGGTCTGTCGTATCACGTCCGAGCCTGGGGCGATCCCGCTGCGCCGAAGGTTTTCATGCTGCACGGCTGGATGGACGTCGGCGCATCGTTCCAGTTCCTGGTTGACGCGCTGACCCGCGACTGGCACGTGCTGGCGCCGGATTGGCGCGGCTTCGGCCAAAGCGCGTGGAGCGCCGACGGCTACTGGTTTGCCGATTACGTCGCCGATCTCGATGTGCTGCTCGAGCACTTTACGCCGGATGCGCCGGCGCGCATCATGGGCCACAGCCTCGGCGGCAACGTCGCCTGCATTTATGGCGGGGTGCGGCCGCAACGCGTCGCGCGCCTGGTATCTCTCGAAGGCTTCGGGGTTCCCTTCGAGAAGCCCGCGCTCGCACCGGACAAGCTCGCCAAGTGGCTCGATGCGCTGCGCGATCCGCCGTCGTTCGCGCCCTACGCGAGCCTCGCGGCGGTCGCCGACCGCCTGCAGAAGAACAATCCCCGCATGGCACGCGACCACGCCGAGTTCCTCGCCGAGCATTGGGCCGAGGCGCTGCCCGACGGCAGCGCGCGGCTGCGCTCCGATCCGCGTCACAAGCTGCCCTTTCCCACCGTCTACCGGATCGAAGAGATATACGCGGCGTGGCAGCGCGTCGACGCGCCGGTGCTATGGGTTGCCGCCAGCGATTCATTCGTGCGGCGCTGGCTTGGCGAGGATCAGGCGGGGCTGGAACGCCGGATCGCCGCGTTCCGCGACGGTCGGCTGATGACCATCGCCGACGCCGGGCACATGCTGCACCATGACCAGCCTGCGCGGGTCGCGGCGGCGATCGAGCCGTTTCTCGCCGCGTGAGCGCGGGAGCCTGCGCCCGCATCGTCAGGTGGTTCCGCGAGCGCGACGACGTTCGGGCGCGACCGATCGAAACAGCCTGGCGTCGCCGCCGTCGCCGCCGAACATCGCGGCGGGCTATACTCCCCGACCGCAGTACAACGCATCGCTTTTCGTGTCCGACGACGACCTTTCCCGCCTGAAGATCGACCGCACGCTCGCGCCGGCGCGCGGCCGGCGCCGACGCCGCTGGTGGTGGCTCGCCGCGTTGGCGTTGATCTGCGCTGTCGGCGCCGCGTGGTACGCGATGCAGCCGCACGCGTTGCTCGTGACGACGACGCCGATCGTCACCGTCTATCCATCGCAGCAGTTCGTCGTGCTCAATTCGACCGGGTATGTCGTCGCACAGCGCAAGGCGGCGATATCCTCGAAGGCTTCCGGCCGCCTCGAATGGCTGGGCGTGGCCGAAGGCTCGCGCGTCAAGGCGGGCGACGTCATTGCGCGGCTGGACGCGCGCGACGTCAAGGCGCAGCAGGAGGGCGCGGCCGCCAACGTGCAAGTGGCGCGCGCTTCGCTCGAGCAGGCCCAGGCGGAGAATCGCGACGCAGCGGCGTCGCTCAAGCGAACGCAGGACCTGATCGCGCAGAAATTCGTATCCCCTTCGACACTCGACCAGGCAAAGGCGCGCGCCGACCGCGCCGTTGCCGGCGTCGCCAGCGCCCGGGCGGCATTGGCTGCCGCCGAAGCGAACGCCCGCAATGCCGATGTCGCCGTCGACTACACGCTCATCCGCGCGCCGTTCGATGGCGTCATCCTGTCGAAAAGCGCCAACGTCGGAGACCTGGTGACGCCGTTTTCGTCCGCCGCCGATTCCAAGGGCGCCGTCGTCAGCATGGCGGACATGAGCACGCTGGAAGTCGAAGCCGACGTTTCCGAATCCAGCTTGTCCAAGGTTCGCGTCGGCCAGCCTTGCGAGATCACGCTGGACGCGCTGCCGGACGCGCGCTTTCTGGGGAGGGTCGCCCGCATCGTGCCCACGGTCGACCGTGCCAAGGCGACGGTGATGACCAAGGTGCGCTTCGATGCCATCGATCCGCGTGTGCTGCCGGAAATGAGCGCCAAGGTCTCGTTCCTGTCGCAGCCAGTCACCGCCGACCAGCAGGTCCCCATCACCGCGGTGAGTCCCGGCGCGTTGGTGCAACGGGACGGCAGGACGGTGGTGTTTGTCGTGCGTGGAGACAAGACAGCGGAAGTCGCGGTGACGACCGGCCGGAAGCTTGGCGAACTGACCGCGATTGCGGGCCAGGCCAAAAGCGGCGAGAAGGCCGTGCTCAATCCCCCGTCCGAGCTCGAGGACGGCGTGCTGGTCAAGTCTGCGACCAAATAGCTTCGTGCGCGGTATCGAGCACCGTCGGCGCCGACTCCTGCGTTGCGGATCGCGGGTCGGTGCGCTCGTCTGGGTATCTCCGGCACGTGCAACACCGGCCGGGTCATGACGCGGGGAGCCGGACCGGTGCTGGTGGCGATCCGGGGGCTTTCGAAATACTACCGCCGCGACGAGCAGATCATTCCGGTGCTGGTCGACATCAACCTCGACGTCGCCGTCGGTGACCATCTCGCGCTGATGGGTCCGTCCGGATCGGGCAAGACCACGTTACTCAACCTGATCGCGGGCATCGACAAGCCGAGCGGCGGCACGATCGAGGTCGGCGGGGTCGATATCGCGCGTCTGACCGAAGGCGAGCTCGCGCGCTGGCGTGCCGCGAACGTCGGCTTCATTTTCCAGTTCTACAATCTGATGCCGGTACTTACCGCGTTCGAGAACGTCGAGCTGCCGCTGCAACTCACGGAATTGTCACGGCGCGAGCGGCACGATCGAGTCGACGTCGCGCTGCGCCTGGTTGGCCTCGCCGACCGGGCCCGGCATTATCCGAACGAATTATCGGGAGGTCAGCAGCAACGCGTCGCGATCGCGCGGGCATTGATCAGCGATCCCACGCTGATCGTCGCCGACGAGCCGACCGGCGATCTCGATCGCGTCACCGGTGCCGAGATCCTGGGTCTGTTGGCGCGGCTTAACCGCGAATTGGGCAAGACCGTCCTGATGGTGACGCACGATCCCAAGGCTGCGGAGACCGCGCGACGGATCGTCCATCTGGAAAAAGGAGTGCTGGCCGACTGACGGCTGGCAATCTGGCCACGAGGCGGTCGTCAGCGGCGCGGCTTGTGCGGCAGCAGCTCGTCGTCGAGCGAGCGATCGAGGGCAACCTGCGCAGGATGCGCCGGTCCTCCCTGGATTGCGCGTTCGGCATCGTCGATCGCCTTGAGTATCGAATCGCCGCCGATGTCGATCGCGCCGTCGTTCACGGCTTTGGCCCACTCTGCGCGGATCGTCTGCTCTTCCACCAGGTCGGCGTCGAATTCAGCGAAGCGCGGATCCTCGACGGTCGATGCGGGTATTACCGTCGCGGGCTTGGACTGGGCCGGCGGCAACTCGTTCTCCGGCGCTGCTCGCGCCGCTTTCGATACGCCCCGGGGAAACCCGGGCCCCGGTTCGGTCATCGCGGCGAAGTAGCCGGGCTTGGTCGAGGTTTTCACGCCGGGCCTGCCGGAAATCGAGGGATTCGGTTCCGTGCGCGCGGTCGGCGCGACCCAGGCCGGCGTTTCGAGTGCGGACCGGCGACGCATCGGGACCAGCCACCGCGCCAGCGCGGCGACGACCAGCAGCGCAGCAGCAAGCGGCCACCACGGCGCAACTGGCGGTTCGACGTTGGACGCGGCCAGCGTGCCCTGAGCCGTCGCGGCGCGCGGCAATCCTGCCGCAGAAGCTTCGGGAATGAACGAGCTTCCGCCGGGACTCGACAGCAGCGTCATCGGCTGGCGCGGGGGCGCAGCCGCGGCCGCTTTTGGCGCGGCGGCCACTGCCACCACCATCGGCCGCGCATCGGGCACCGCGGTATCGCGCGGAAGACCGCGCGGCGCGAACGGCATCGCGTCGGCGGTACGGCGGGCAAGCGTGGCGACGGTGGACTTCTTCTCGCCGACTCCCGGTGGATCGAGCAGCAGGACGTAGTCGCGGCGGGTCGTCCCGTCGCATCCGGCCTGGACCGCGAGCCGGACGACCGGGTCGTTCACCGGGCGGGTGGTCGTTACCAGCAGCCGTGGCTCGGCCGCGCTGCGATCAATAGTGACTCTGCCCGTCAGCAGGCGCGGCGGCGCATTGCCGCCGGCCGCGTCGGCGATGACGTGGACGCACGCGGCGCTAAGCTGCTGGCTTACAGCCCCGATCGGGACAACGACGCGTAGCGGCTGTCCCAGCGACGATTGCGGTGCCGCATCTCCGAGTGAAAGTGCCGGCGCACAGGGCGCCGCGAGCAACGCAAAGCCTCCGGCCAGGAGCCGGGTCAGCGCAGCGAGCAAGGTCGAATTTCGCATGACAGCCTCGAGCAAAATGGGAACCGACGCCGGACGCATGCAGGCTGCCACCCGACTCGGGTCTCTCCCGCACTCCATCGAGCAAGTTCCATGCCGACAACCGAGCGGGGCCGGCACGTGCGCCTTGCGTTAAGCTTGCGGGTCGCTGCCTGCAGCGCTCCACGCTCGTTTGCCTTGTATCTCTTCGCTCTCGCCTTCAGGAACGCGCTGCGCCACAAGCTGCGAACCGCGTTGACGGTCGTCGGCATTATTGTCGCGATCGTGGCGTTCGGATTGTTGCGTACAATCATCGACGCCTGGTATGCCGGCGCCAATGCGAGTTCGAGCGCGCGGCTCATCACGCGTAACGCAATTTCACTGACCTTCTCGCTGCCGCTCAACTATGCGCAGCGTATCCGCCAGGTGCCCGGCGTCAGCGCCGTATCCTGGGCGAACTGGTTCGGCGGCGTCTACATCACCGAGCGAAATTTTTTTCCGCAGTTCGCCATCGACGCGGCGAGCTATCTCGACATGTATCCCGAATTCGTGTTGTCGCCCGAGCAGAGAAAGGCTTTCCTGGTCGATCGCCAGGGGTGCATCGTCGGGCGCAAGCTCGCCGATCAGTACGGATGGAAAGTCGGCGATCAGATCCCGCTGCGCGGCACGATTTTTCCGGGCACCTGGACGTTCAATCTGCGAGGCATCTACGAGGGAATCGACAAGACGACCGACCAGTCGACGATGTATTTCCACTGGGCACTGCTGAACGAAACGACCAAGAAGCGGTCTCCGCGTCGCGGCGACCAGACCGGCGTCTTCATCGCGCAGCTCAGGGAACCCGGCGAGGCGGCCACCGTGTCGGCGGCGATCGATGCCACATTCCGCAACTCGCTGGCGGAAACTCTGACCGAAACCGAAAAGGCGTTTCAGCTCGGCTTCGTGGCGATGGCGGACGCCATCCTGCTGGCGATCCAGGCCGTCTCGCTGGTAGTCATCATCATCATCATGACGGTGATGGCCAACACCATGGCGATGACCGCGCGCGAGCGCGGATCCGAGTACGCGACCATGAAGGCCTTGGGTTTTGGCGGGGGACGGGTCGCACTGCTGATACTGACCGAGTCGCTCGCAATCGCGCTTACCGGTGGCGCGCTCGGCGTCGCGCTGACCTATCCTCTGACGCGCGCTTTCGCGGAGGCGATGGGGAGGTTCCTGCCGATCTTCTACGTCAGCGACGAAACCGTGGGGTTGCAGTTCGCCGCGGCGATTTCAATCGGTGTTGTCGCGGCCGCGTTGCCTGCCTGGCGCGCGGGGACGCTCAGGATCGTCGACGGCTTGCGGGCGATCGGATGAAGTGCCTGTTTTGATGGCCATACCGGTCTCGTACGTCGTGCGCAACTTGGTCGCGCGCCGTCTCACCACGCTGTTGACTGCCGCGGGCATGGCGCTGGTCGTTTACGTATTCGCGACGGTGCTGATGTTGTCCGCCGGTCTGGAAGCGACGCTCGTTGCCACCGGACAGGAAGACAACGTGATCGTGATCCGGCGCGGCTCGCAGACGGAGGTGCAAAGCTTTATCGACCGCAGCCAGGCGGGCATCGTCGAAAGCATGCCGGAAGTGGCGATGACAGAAGACGGCAGGCGTCTGCTTTCGAAGGAGCCGGTCGTGCTGATCAATCTGCCCAAGCGCGACACCGGCAAGCCCGCCAACGTCGTCATCCGCGGCGTGTCCGCGACCGGGCTCGTGCTTCGGTCGCAGGTGCACCTGCGCGAAGGCCGGATGTTTCGCCCCGGCACCTCCGAAATCGTCGCGGGGCGCGCGATCGCAGCCGGATTCCAGGGCGCGGGCCTCGGAGATACGCTGCATTTCGCGCAGCGAGACTGGACGGTCGTAGGCGTTTTGGACGCCGGTCGCACCGAGTTCGATTCCGAGATATGGGGCGACGCGGAACAGATGCTGCAGGCCTTCCGCCGGACCGGCTTCTCCGCACTCGTATTCCGGCTGACCGCCGCCGACCGCTTCGCTACCGTGAAGAGCGCGATCGAGTCCGACCCGCGATTGACTCTGGAGGCCAAGCGCGAAACGCGCTTTTACGCCGACCAGTCCGAGGCGATGTCGAAGTTCATCAGCTACCTGGGCACGACGATCTCGGTGATCTTCTCGATCGGCGCCATTATCGGCGCCATGATCACGATGTACGCGAGCGTGGCGAGCCGCACCGCGGAAATCGGTACGTTGCGCGCGCTGGGGTTCTCCCGCACCGCGGTGCTCGCGGCATTTCTCGGCGAAGCGCTGCTGCTGGGCCTGTTCGGCGGCATCGTCGGGCTGGCGGCCGCATCGTTCATGCAGGCCCTTTCGATCTCGACGACGAATTTCCAGACCTTCGCCGAGCTCGCCTTCGGTTTCGTGCTGACCCCGGCCATCGTCGTCCTGTCCCTGTCATTCGCGCTGGTCATGGGATTTGTCGGCGGCGTCCTGCCCGCGGCGCGCGCGGCGCGGCTCTCCATCGTCGACGCGCTCCGGGCCGCCTGATGGGGTCGGCAAGGTCACGCCGAAACGGAGCGATGTGGCTCTTTCTTGTCGCGTCGGCGATCTGGGGATCGACGTGGTTCGCGATCAAGTACCAGCTGACCGGCGTCGCGCCTGAAGTTTCGGTGTCGTACCGCTTCGCGCTCGCGGCGGCGCTGCTCGCCGCATGGTGTCTGTCCACCCGCCGCTCGCTTCGCTTTTCGCGGCGCCAGCACTTCTATCTTGGTGCGGTCGGCGTGACGATATTCGGGCTCAACTATGTCGGCATCTATTGGGCCGAGCAGTATGTGACCTCGGGGCTGGTGGCGGTGCTGTTCTCGACCATCGTGTTCCTGAACCCGATCGGCATGCGCATTTTCTTTGGCACGCCGCTGACCGTGCGAACGTTCGTCGCGGCCTCGGCGGGCGTCGCCGGGGTCGCGCTGTTGTTCCTGCCGGAGCTCGCGCAGGCGGGCGACGGCGGCAACGCCGCGTACGGCGTCGCGTTCGGCGTCGGCGCGACGGTCATCGCCAGCGGCGGCAATCTGATCGCGCAGCGCAATCAGCGCGCCGGTATTCCGATCCTCGCCGGCAACGCCTGGGGAATGGCCTACGGCGCGGTCGTGGCGGGATTGGCGGGGCTGGTGCAAGGCGTGACCTGGACCTTCGACACGTCCGCCGGCTACCTCGTCTCGCTCGTCTATCTCGCGGTGTTTGGAAGCGTCATCGCATTCGGCGCCTATCTGACGCTGCTCAGGCACATCGGCGCGGCTCGCGCGGCGTACACGGCGGTGGCGACGCCGGTCATCGCATTGCTGCTGTCGACCTTGTTCGAGGGTTACCGATGGACCTGGATAAGCGCCATGGGCGTCGTGCTGGCCATCGCAGGCAACGCGCTGGCGCTGCCGGTGGCGGCAGCGCGCCGAAAATCGTTCAGCTCGCGCCCAGATTGAAGAACTCGCGCTGGCCGCGCATGGCGCCGATTCGACCGCGCAGGAGCTGCAGATGGCCCGGATCGTCGACGAAATTGAGGCGCTCGCTGTTGACGATCAGGAGCGGCGCGACGGAATACTGATAGAAGTAGCGACTGTACGCGTCGGCAAGCCGCGCGAGATAGTGCTCCGATATCCCGCGCTCGTAGCCGACGCCGCGCTTGTGCACGCGCTCGATCAGCGTCGTCACCGGTGCCTGAAGGTAGATCACCAGGTCGGGCGTCGGCGTCTGCACCTTCAGGTGCGAATAGACCTTGTCGTACAGGGCGAATTCGTCGTCGGTCAGATTGAGCCGCGCGAACAGGGGGTCCTTGTCCAGTAGGAAATCGGCCACTGTCGGCCGGGCGAACATGTCGAGCTGCGACATGCCCCGCAACTGGTCGACGCGCTGAAAGAGAAAGTTGAGCTGCGTCGGCAGCGCGAAACGCTTCATGTCCTCGTAGAATTTGGCCAGGAACGGATTCTCGTCGGGCGCTTCGAGCAAGGCATCGGCGCCCAGCGCATGCGCAAGCGTCCGCGCGAGGCTCGTCTTGCCCGCACCGATCGGGCCTTCGACCACGATGTAGCGGCATTTGCCGATGTCCATTTCGAGATCGCTACGGGCGGATATGTTGGCGGGTGCGCGCGATGCGTTGTCCGCGCAGTTCGCGCAGCCAGCGGCGCGCCGCGCCGCGACCCGGAATGACCGCCGCAGGCGCGATGTCGAGCAGGGGCTTGAGCACGAACGCTCGCTGATGCATGCGCGGGTGCGGCAACGTAAGCAGCAGCTGCCTCGAGCGGCGACGGCCGAATAGTAGCAAATCGAGGTCGAGCGTACGCGCCGCGTTGCGCCGGCGACGTTCTACTGGCGGCCTGCCATGGCGACGCTCGATCGCACGCATGCGCTCGAGCAGCGCCGGCGCCGGCAGCGCGGTCATCAGCGCGGCGACCGCGTTGACATAGTCGGGCTGGACGCCGTGGGCGCCAATCGGCGCGCTAGCGTAATTCGGCGAGACCGCGACCATGCGCGTGCGCGGCAGTCGCGCCAGTTCGGCGATTGCGCGCGCCAGCTGCCGACGCGGATGGGCAAGATTGCTGCCGATGCCGACGTAGGCAAGCGAGGCGCCAGGCGAAGGCCCGATTCGGTGCCGCACTAGTATCCTGTCACGCGAATTCGCTCGATAGTTCGCGGCAGGATCAGCCGCCGTGCGACCTTGGTTGGCCTCACCGTAGCACAAGCTGCGTCATCGGCCTCGCGCGGCGGCCGATCCTGCCGTCTCCTTTCTGGTCGGAACTGACGAAACAAGACACTACTCGGCGCTTTCGTCGCCCTCGGTCGCGGCATTCGCCGCAGCCTCGTTCGCCGCCGGCTCGCGCTTGCGACTCCGGCTGCGAGGGCGGCGGCGCTTTTTCGGCGCTTCGTCCGGCTTGAGCATGTGCTCCCGCTCGGCGGTCTCCGCATCCTGGAATTTCGTCCACCAGTCCGCGAGTCCGGCCAGATCGCCTTGCAATTCACCGCTTTCGGAGCGCAGGACGAGAAAGTCGTAGGCAGCGCGAAAGCGGGGATGCTCGAGCAGGCGGAACGGACGTTGTCCGGCGCGCTGTTCGAAGCGCGGCTGCAGCGCCCAGATCTCCTTGATCGTCGCCTCGAACCGGCGCGGGATCGCCAGACGCTGGGCCTGCTGCTCCAGTACGCGATCCATGGCATCGAATAGCGCCGGTATCGGCCGCTCGCCGCGCTGCCGCGCCGCGTTCCAGCTGGCGAGGACCTCGTGCCAAAGCAGCGAAGCGAAAAGGAATGCCGGCGTCACCGACTTGCCGTCGCGGACGCGCTGGTCGGTGTTGAGGAGCGCGAGGTCGACGAAGCGTTGCCCGAGCGGCTGTTCGAGGATCACATCCAACAGGGGCAGCACGCCGTGATGCAGGCCATGGCGGCGCAGGCCCTTGACCGATTCGGCGGCGTGGCCGGATAGCAGGATCTTTTCCATTTCGTCGAACAGTCGGGCGGGGGGAACGTTGTCGATCAAGGGCGCGAGCAGCGGAATCGGCGCCGCGGTCTTCTTTTCGATGCTGATGCCGAGCTTCGCCGCGAGTCGGGCACCGCGCAGCATGCGCACCGGATCCTCGCGGTATCGCGTCACGGGGTCGCCAATCAGCCGCAGTCGCCTCGCCTTGACGTCTGCCACCCCGCCGACGTAGTCCCAGACTTCCTCGGTGATCGGGTCGAAATAGAGCGCGTTTATGGTGAAGTCGCGCCGGGCCGCATCCTGGGCCTGGGTTCCGAACACGTTGTCGGACAAAAGTCGCCCATGCTCATCGGCGATGTCATCGCCGGTTTGCCGAGACCGGAATGTCGCGACCTCGATCGTTTCCGCGCCGGCCAGGACGTGCACCAGCCGGAATCGCCGGCCGATGATGAAGGCCCGGCGAAACAGCGGCTTGACCTGTTCTGGCGTCGCGTTGGTCGCCAGGTCGAAATCCTTTGGCGCGATTCCAAGCAACAGATCGCGCACCGCCCCGCCGACGACAAAGGCCTTGAATCCGGCCTGCTGTAGCTTGCGCACGACTTCCTGCGCGCCGCGCGAAATCTGCGCCCGGCGGACAGGATGCGCGCTTGGACCATAGATGCGCGGTTCCGCGGCAATACGTCCGGGCACGAGGCGCGCGAGAAGACGGCGAATCATCGTCCTCGCGAATTCAACGGCCGCGCGCTCGCCGACGCGAGCGGCGGTGAGGCCGGGCGCGCGGGACGAGGGTAAGGATGCAACGCGATCAAGGCTTGGAGGCGGATTGCGGCAGCGACGCACGCGACGCCCGCGGGCGCCGGCAGAAGGAGGCGGCGCGAAACACGATCATACCACGGCGGCGTGGCAGGGCGCGACGAAATCGCGGATAATCAGCAACTTGTGCGGCTTGCAAATGTCCGCTTCAGGAGTGTTCATGCCCACCTACCAGCACGTCAGCGTCCCGAGCGGCGGCACGAAGATCTCGGTCAACAAAGACTATAGCCTGATTGTCCCGGATCAAGCGATCATCCCATACATTGAGGGAGACGGGACCGGCGTCGACATCACGCCGGTGATGATCAAGGTCGTCGACGCAGCGGTGGCCAAGGCGTACGGGGGCAAGCGCCGGATCCATTGGATGGAGATCTATGCCGGAGAGAAATCGACCAAGGTGTACGGTGCGGACGTGTGGCTGCCCGACGAGACGCTGGCGGTGCTCCGGGAATACGTCGTTTCGATCAAGGGGCCGCTGACCACGCCCGTCGGCGGTGGCATTCGCTCGCTCAATGTCGCGATGCGCCAGCAGCTCGACCTGTATGTCTGCCTGCGGCCGGTCCGGTATTTCGCCGGCGTACCGAGCCCGCTCAAATCGCCGGAAAAGACCGACATGGTGATCTTCCGCGAGAATTCGGAGGATATCTATGCCGGCATCGAATGGGAGGCGGAGTCGGCCGGGGCGAAGAAGCTGATCAAGTTCCTGATCGACGACATGGGCGTCAAGAAGATCCGGTTTCCGGCGACCTCCGGCGTCGGCATCAAGCCTGTGTCGCGCGAAGGCACGGAGCGACTCGTGCGCAAGGCGATCCAGTATGCAATCGACAACGACCGCAAGTCGATGACACTGGTGCACAAGGGCAATATCATGAAGTTCACGGAGGGAGGATTCCGCGACTGGGGCTATGCGCTGGCGCAGAAAGAATTCGGCGCGGTCGCCATCGATGGCGGTCCCTGGTGCAAATTCAGGAATCCGCGGACCGGGCGCGATATCGTCGTCAAGGACGCCATCGCCGACGCGTTTCTGCAGCAGATCCTGCTTCGCCCGGAGGAATACGACGTCATCGCGACGCTGAACCTCAATGGAGACTACATCTCCGACGCGCTCGCCGCGCAGGTCGGCGGCATCGGCATCGCACCCGGGGCCAATATGTCGGATTCGGTTGCCATGTTCGAAGCGACGCACGGAACGGCGCCGAAGTACGCCGGCAAGGACTACGTCAACCCCGGGTCGGAAATTCTGTCCGCCGAGATGATGCTCGTCCACATGGGCTGGGCCGAAGCTGCCGCGCTGATCGTGTCGAGCCTCGAGAAGGCGATCGCCGACAAAGTTGTGACCTACGACTTCGCGCGCCTGATGCCCGGCTCGACGCAAGTGAGTTGCTCGGGATTCGGTAAGGCCATGATCGAGCGGATGTCGTAGTGTTTAGAGCCGGCGCCGGCATCCGGCGCGGCATGGACGGGCGCGGGCAACTCCCGCGCAGCGGAGTTGTTGCACAAATCCAACGCCGCTGCGCTGCAGCGAGTTACCGCCCCGCGATCGATTCTAAACCGCCCGTCGCCATTCGAGCGCCGGTCCGCGGCCCGGACTTGCGCGCCACGGGCGGCCGCGGTCCAGTGGGAGTCCAGCCGACGGCATACGATTGAACCAGTTGGCCTGCGGACTTGCCTTATGCGTGCTTCCGTCGAAGAATGGCATCGTGCCCTCGCCCCGCACGATGAATGTTCGGGTGAAGGCGATTGAATTTCCGGTGGAGGCCGGTCTCTTGAAAAGCGCGGCGCAGACATCAACCTAGTGGCGTTATCGACATCCTCCTTTACTCTGCGGCATCGTGGCCACCGGGCGGATCGCGCTGCGGCGGGCGCGGGCCAGCCTTGTCGCCGATGGAGCGCAAAGGCGTCGATTGGTCTTGCGCCTCAGCGCATCGGCTAGCGATCTCGCGGGCGCACCGTGGCGATGCACGAGCATGACGGCAGCGTCCTCGAGGCCGAGAAGACCCGCCTCAAACCCCCGCCGCTGTATAAGGTCATTTTGCTCAACGACGATTACACGCCGATGGACTTTGTCGTCGTCGTGTTGCAGACTGTGTTTGCCATGAACCGCGAAAAGGCAACCCAGGTGATGCTGCAGATTCATCGCGAAGGCATGGGCGTCTGCGGCACCTACACGCGCGAAGTCGCGGCGGCCAAGGTCGATCAGGTTGTAAGTATTGCACGCAGACATCAGCATCCGTTGCAGTGTACGATGGAGGAAACCTAGGGTTGAGGGCGGGATGCGCTGCCTAAGCGCTCTTGCCGAGATTGAGGTCGGAAAGAATCTATGATTGCGCAGGAACTGGAAGTCTCCCTACACATGGCTTTTGTCGAAGCCCGGCAAAAGCAGCACGAGTTCATCACGGTCGAGCATCTGCTGCTCGCGATGCTCGACAACCCGTCTGCTGCCGAAGTACTGAAGGCTTGCGGCGTCGACATCGAAGAGCTGCGTGGCGTGCTCACCGATTTCATCAACGAGCACACGCCGCGGCTGTCGCCGCACTCGGATGCCGATACGCAGCCCACGCAGGGATTCCAGCGCGTTATCCAGCGCGCGATACTGCACGTGCAGTCGTCTGGCAAGAAAGAGGTCACCGGCGCCAATGTCCTGGTCGCCGTGTTTGGAGAAAAGGAATCGCACGCCGTCTATTTCCTAAACCAGCGCGGCGTGACCCGGCTCGACGTGGTCAACTATATCGCGCACGGCATTACCAAGACGCCGCAGAAGGGCCAGGAAAAGCAGGAGGCTTCGAAGGAAGAAGCCGAGAGCGAACAGCAGCCCGCCGGTGCGCTCGATGCGTACACGGTGGATCTCAATCATCTGGCCAAGGCCGGCAAGATCGATCCGCTGATCGGGCGCGAGTATGAGCTCGAGCGGGTCATTCAGGTGCTGTGCCGTCGCCGCAAGAACAATCCGCTTCTGGTCGGCGAGGCGGGCGTCGGCAAGACGGCGATCGCCGAGGGGCTCGCGCGCCGCATCAACGACGGCAACGTTCCCGAGATGCTCAAGGACTTCGTCGTGCACTCGCTCGATATGGGCGCACTGCTGGCCGGGACCAAATACCGCGGCGATTTCGAGCAGCGTTTGAAAGCGGTGCTCAAGCAGTTGACCGAAAACCCGAGAACGATACTATTCATCGACGAAATCCACACGATCATCGGCGCGGGCGCCGCCTCGGGCGGTACGCTCGACGCGTCGAACCTCCTGAAGCCCGCGTTGTCGACCGGCGCGCTGAAGTGCATCGGCGCCACCACCTATAACGAATACCGCGTGATCTTCGAAAAGGATCACGCCTTGTCGCGGCGTTTCCAGAAAATCGACGTGCCCGAGCCGTCGATCGCCGAGACGATCGAGATCCTCAAGGGACTGAAGACGCGCTTCGAGCAGCATCACGGCGTCAAGTACGCGCCGGCTGCGCTGACAACCGCGGCCGAGCTCGCGGCCCGTTTCATCAACGACCGGCATCTGCCCGACAAGGCCATCGACGTGATCGACGAGGCCGGCGCAGCGCAAAAGATCCTGCCGAAATCCCGGCAGAAGAAGATCATCAACAAGGGCGAGATCGAGGAAATCGTCGCCAAGATCGCCCGCATCCCCGCCAAGAGCGTGAGCTCCGACGATCGCAATGCGCTGAAGACGCTCGATCGCGACCTCAAGAACGTGGTCTTCGGGCAGGGCCTGGCGATCGACGCGCTGGTCGCGGCGATCCGCATGGCGCGCTCGGGGCTCGGCAATCCGCGCAAGCCGATCGGCAACTTCCTTTTCTCCGGACCGACCGGTGTCGGCAAGACCGAAGTCGCGCGCCAGCTGGCGTTCTGTCTCGGTGTGGAGCTCTTGCGCTTCGACATGTCCGAATACATGGAGCGACACGCCGTATCGCGCCTGATCGGCGCGCCGCCGGGATATATCGGATTCGATCAGGGCGGCCAACTGACCGAGGCGATCACCAAGCATCCATACAGCGTGTTGCTGATGGATGAAATCGAGAAGGCGCACCCGGACATCTTCAACATTCTGCTGCAGGTCATGGACCACGGCACGCTGACCGACAACAACGGCCGCAAGGCGGACTTCCGCAACGTGATCATCATCATGACCACCAACGCGGGCGCCGATCTGCTTTCCAAGGCCTCGATCGGCTTCACGACCAGCAAGCAGGCCGGCGACGAGATGGAGTCGATCAAGCGCATGTTCACCCCGGAATTCCGCAACCGGCTGGACGCGACCATTTCCTTCGCCTCCCTCGACCACGAGGTCATCCTGCGCGTGGTCGACAAGTTCCTGCTCGAGCTGGAAAACCAGCTGCACGAAAAGAAGGTCGAGCCCTCGTTCACGCCGCGGTTGCGCGAGTTCCTGGCCAAGAAGGGCTTCGATCCTCAGATGGGCGCGCGCCCGATGGCGCGTCTGATTCAGGACACGATCCGCAAGGCACTGGCCGAGGAGCTCCTGTTCGGCCGACTGGTCGGCGGAGGCAAGGTAACCATCGACATCGGCGACGACGACAAGATCACGCTCGAGTTCGACGAAACCAGAGAGGCTGCACCGGTCGCTTAGGTCGGACCGATTCGCGCGATCGACGGGAGCCTGATGGCTCCCGTTTTTATGTCCTGGTACGCGCGATTGAATCGGCGTGCGAAATCGGCGACGATGCGGCGATGAGGGTGACGTTGCTGCCGTATGTGTTCGCCGGAGCATTTGGCGTGTGCACGGGCTTCCCGGGCGTCGCCGCGGCTGACGAATCGGGGCGTGACATTGCCGCCAATTGCGCAACCTGTCACCACGGCGATAGCCGCGCCGGCGCCCCAGTCCCGTCGCTGGCCGGCATGGACAAGGCAGCCCTGGTGAGGCGCGTGCGGGAATTTCGCGACGGCGTGCGTCCTTCGACGATCATGAAAGAGCTCGCCAAAGGGTATACCGACGCGCAAATCGAGGCCGCCGCCGCGTATCTGGCCACGCAAAAGCCTTGACGACGCCCGGCCTTCGCAGCCCCACGCGCCGCCGCGTGCTCCACGCAGGTGTCGCGGCGTTGCTCGCCCGCGCTCTCGGCGCGTGTGCTGTTGCGGCGCCGGCAACGGCGCCGAAAGTCGTCGTCGTGGGCGGCGGCTTCGGCGGCGCGACGGTCGCCCGCTACTTGCGCATGTGGAGCGGCGGCACGATCGACGTCACGCTTGTCGAGCGCGACGGCGCGTTCGTTTCCTGTCCGGTGTCCAATCTGGTGATCGGCGGCAGCAGGCGGCTGGCAGATATCACCATCGGCTACGAGGGCCTGGAGCGGTGGGGCGTCCGACGGATTCGCGGTGAAGCTGTCGCGATCGACGCAACGGCGCGCACCGTCCGCCTCGCGCAGGGTCATGCCGTCTCCTACGATCGCCTGATTCTGTCGCCGGGCGTCGACGTCATCTATGACGGCATTCCCGGGTTGCGCAGTGCCGCGGCGCAGGCGCGGGTGCCTCATGCCTGGAAGGCCGGTCCGCAAACCGTTGCGCTGCGCGCGAGGATCGAGGCAATGCGCGACGGCGGCGTCTTCGCGATCCACGTGCCGCGGGCGCCCTATCGCTGTCCCCCTGCGCCTTACGAGCGCGCTTGCCAGGTGGCCAGCTATTTCTTGCGCCACAAGGCGAGGTCGAAAGTGATCGTTCTCGACGCCAACGAAGAAGTGCAGTCGAAAAAGGCCCTGTTCACGGAAGCGTGGGGCGGTCGCTACAAAGGCTTGGTCGAATATCGGCCCAACAGCGAACTGGTCGACGTCGATACAGCGAGTTCGACCCTTAAGCTCGACTTCGAGGACGTTCGGGCCGATGTGATCAATGTCATTCCGCCGCAGCGCGCCGGGGCGATCGCGCGCGAATTGGGGATCGCAAACGCCAACGGCAGTTTCTGCCAGGTTGACTTCCTCTCGTATGAATCAACCGTGCAACCCGGTATTCACGTACTGGGCGATGCGATTCAGGTCGCACCGCTGATGCCGAAGTCGGGCCACATGGCCAACCAGCACGGCAAGGTGTGCGCTGCCGCGATCATCGCGTTGCTGCAGGGCACAGACGTCAATCCGTCGCCGTTGATCTCGAACGCCTGTTACAGCTACATCGACGACAGGGAAGTCGTCCATATCGCGTCCGTGCACGCCTACGATCCCGGTCAAAAGACGATGCTGCTCGTGCCGGGCAGCGGCGGACTGTCGGCAGCCGCGAGTGCGGACGAAGCGATCTATGCGGAGGCGTGGGCGCGCAATATCTGGTTCGACATGCTGGGCTGAGGCAGCGTAGCGAAAGGGCCCATCGCCGCGCCGGCGCGGAACGGATTTCCATGCAATGACCGGCGGCGCCCAGCAAGTAATGCCGGTCCGGCGATCACCCGATCCAGGATAATCAAGTGGTTATGGTAAAGCGACCTCGATCCTGGCGTCAGGGCTGGTGCGGCGCAGCAACAATCGGGTTGTTTTCTGCACAGTTCGTTCCATCAAGCGGAAGTGTTTTTTAACCCGATGATTTTTTGTAATATTTATCATACTGCATTGCGCAAAATCCGCTTGTAATTGCCGGGTCCGTTTGCTAACGTCCAGCGGAAGAGTGCCCCGATCAGATCTGCGCTCGGACGGTGGGCTGCGCCGATTTGGGCCTCACGCAGACGACAGGAGAAGCGATGAATTACGACCTGGAAGCGGCAAGACTCAAGAAGGACTGGGCGGAAAACCCTCGCTGGAAGGGGATCCGCCGCGGCTACGACGCGGAGGATGTGGTGCGGCTCCGAGGCTCGGTGCACATCGAGCACACGCTGGCGCGGCGCGGCGCGGAAAAGCTCTGGAAGCTTGTCAACGAGGAAGCATTCGTCAATACGCTCGGCGCAATGAGCGGCAATCAGGCGATGCAGCAGGTAAAGGCGGGGCTCAAGGCGATCTATCTCTCGGGATGGCAGGTTGCGGCCGATGCCAACATCGCGGGCGAGATGTATCCCGACCAGTCGCTTTATCCCGTCAACTCGGTGCCTGCGGTCGTGCGCCGGATCAACGCAACGCTGACCCGCGCCGACCAGATACAGCACATGGAAGGTAACGGCGAGATCGACTATTTCGCGCCGGTCGTGGCCGACGCCGAGGCCGGTTTCGGCGGTGTGCTCAACGCCTTCGAACTGATGAAGGCGATGATCGACGCCGGCGCAGCAGGCGTCCATTTCGAGGATCAGCTCGCGTCGGTGAAGAAGTGCGG
This sequence comes from Casimicrobiaceae bacterium, assembly GCA_036493675.1. Taxonomy (GTDB): domain Bacteria; phylum Pseudomonadota; class Gammaproteobacteria; order Burkholderiales; family Casimicrobiaceae; genus PALSA-1003. Next base: position 158,277 of record DASXPJ010000031.1, on the reverse strand, counting down.
GCACATGGGCGGCAAGGTGCTGGTACCGACGCGCGAGGCAATCGAGAAGCTCGTCGCGGCCCGGCTGGCCGCCGACTGCATGGGCGTGCCGACGGTGATACTCGCGCGGACCGACGCCGAAGCCGCCGACATGGTGACGTCGGACATCGATGAAAATGACCGGCCGTTCTGCACGGGCGAACGCACCGTCGAGGGCTTCTACAAGACCCGCAGCGGCCTGGAGCAGGCCGTGTCGCGGGGTCTGGCATACGCGCCGTACGCGGATCTTCTCTGGTGCGAAACCGGCAAGCCCGACCTGGAGTTCGCCAAGGCCTTCGCCGAAGGCATCCACGCCACGTTTCCGGACAAGATGCTGGCATACAACTGTTCGCCTTCGTTCAACTGGAAGAAGAACCTGGACGACGCGACCGTCGCCCGGTTCCAGCGCGAGCTGGGGGCGATGGGCTACAAGTTCCAGTTCATCACGCTCGCGGGGTTCCACAGCCTCAACTACTCGATGTTCCACCTGGCCCAGGGCTACGCGCGCAACCAGATGAGCGCATTCGTCGAGCTGCAGGAAGCCGAGTTTGCGGCCGTCGCGCAGGGCTTCACCGCGGTCAAGCACCAGCGCGAGGTCGGAACCGGATACTTCGACGCAGTCACGCAGACGATCCAGGGTGGCCAATCGTCGACGACCGCCCTCAAGGGCTCGACCGAGGACGCACAATTCCTCGACCGGCCCAAGACTGAGCTGTCGGTCGCCAACGGCTAGGCGAACGACCGCTTCGCGCGACAAGAACGAACGGCGCGGCCGGCAACGGTGCGCGCCGTTTGTTTTATATTCGGACGATGGCTGAGTCGTCGCTGCGTCTGTTCTTCGCGCTGTGGCCCGATCCGCAGATCCGCGCCGCGCTCGCCTCGTTGGCCGAGCGCGTGGCCGCCGAGACGGGCGGGCGCGCGACGGCGCCATCCAACGTGCATCTGACGCTTGCATTCCTCGGGGCGCAGCCTCGGGAGCGCGCTGGCGAGCTCGCGGCGCGCGCCGGCGCGATCGATGCATCGGCGTTCGTCCTGACCCTCGACCTCATCGACTGCTGGCGCAAGAACGCCGTCGCCTGGCTGGGCGCGAGCGAGATCCCCGAGGCTCTCGCGTCGCTGCGGAAATCGCTGGTCATCGCGCTCGCGGAATTCGGGATGGCCGACGACCCGCGTCCGTTCGCGGTGCACGTGACGCTCGCCCGAAAGATCACGACCCCGGTGCGCCGTCGTCTGGCGTCGACGATCCAATGGCCGATCGACAGTCTGGCGCTCGTCGCTTCCGATACGCGAATTGAAGGACCGGTGTATCGCGTGTTGGCCCGACTGCCGTTCGATCGGCTGCGCTGAATACCGCGCGTCAGCCGCCTTTGGCGACGGGGCGGGAAGGATCGGCTACCCATTCGCTCCATGAGCCGGGATACAGGCGCGAGCCCGGCATCCCGGCCACCGCCATCGCCAGCATGTTGTGCGCTGCCTGCACGCCCGACCCGCATTGATGCACGACGTCGGCGGGGGACGCTGCACCAAGCTGCGCCGCGAATTCGGCGCGCAGTTGCGCCGGGGACTTGAACGTTCCTTGCGACGTCAGGTTGGCGCCCGACGGACGATTGATTGCCCCGGGAATGTGACCCGCGACCGGATCAAACGGTTCGACCTCGCCACGGAATCGTTCGGGCGCGCGCGCATCGAGGATGGTAAGTCGCCGCGACGGACGCTCGCCCAGCTGCCGCAGAATATCGTCGCTGCTCACGACCGGCCGCGGCCGCATCGGATTGAAACGCACCGGCTCTACCGCGGGCACTTCGGCAGTCGTCGGGCGTCCCTCGGCGACCCACTTGTCCATGCCGCCGTCCAGGACGGCAACCGCTTCATGGCCCAGCCATTGCAGCAGCCACCACACGCGAGAGGCCCAGATGCCGCTGTTCTGGTCGTAGGCAATCACCTGTTTCGATTCGTCGATCCCGGCGCGGCCCAGCATCGCAGACAACACGGCGACGTCGGGCAGGGGGTGGCGGCCGTTGAATCCGGTCCGCGCGCCGGATAAATCGCGATCCAGATGCATGAAGCGCGCGCCGGGCAGATGCATTGCGCGATAGGCGCGCTCGCCCGCATCGACATCGCTCAGATTGTGCCGGCAATCGACGACGACCCATACCGGGTCTGCCAGATGCCGCGCGAGCACGTCGGTAGAAATCAGCGCCGTATACATCGTGGCATAAGGGCCGTCTGGCAAGCGACGGGCCGCGATGCGGCGGACGCCCTTCGGTCGGCTCGGACGTCGTTGCTTTGCGCAGTCTTCAAAACAGTGTGCCGCCGATGGGCCAGACTTCCATCGGACCCAGTTTCAGCGCTTCAAGACCCGGCTGCAGGCTGGCGCGATCGCCCACGGCGATCACGACCATCGACGATGGATCGAAATAGCGTTGCGCGAGCGGGACAAGGTCAGCGGCGCGAACTTCGCCCAGCTGCTGCGGCAGCCGCCGAAAATAGTCCAGCGGCAGCGCATAGGCGAACAATTCGCCGAAAGAGCTTCCAATCGCGCCGTTGGTCTCGAACATCGCCGGCAGCGACTGCGTCAGCGAGCCGCGGGCGCGCTGCAATTCCTCAGGCTGCAACGGCGCGCCGCCGGCGCGCTTGAGCTGGGCGAGGATCTCCTCGATCGCGGGCACGGCGACGTCGCTCTTCACCGCCGTTCGAACCACGAATGGACCGGGGCGGCGTCCGTATTCGAAACGCGAGCCGATCCCATAGGTATAGCCCCTCTCTTCGCGCAGGTCCAGGTTGAGTCGGCTGGTAAACCCACCGCCGATGGCCTCGTTCAGCACCTGCAGCGCAGGGAAATCGGGCGTCGCCCGTACGGTCCCGATCCTGCCGATGCGCAGCTCCGCCTGCGGGGCGCCTGGCTTGTCGACGATCACGACGCGGGCGGCGCTCGGTGCGGGGCTGCTTTCGGCGCTCCGACCCGCCTTCGCCGACGGGACCGGCGCCCATGACGCCCACAGACGCTCGACCATCGGGCGCAGCGTCGCGGCGTCGATCGCGCCGACCACGACCAGTGCCGCATTGTCCGGCCGAAACCAGCGAGCCCAGAATTCGCGCAGATCAGCCTCGCCGACCCGCTGCATCGAGTCTTCGGTACCGAGGTTGCTGCGGCCGTAGGGATGATCCGGCCCGTACAACGCGCGCGCAAAAGCGACTTCCGCCAGCGTTCCTGCGTCCTCACGCGCTTCGACGATTTCCGACAGATGCGCCTTGCGCTGGCGCTCGACTTCTTCCGCGGGGAACGTCGGATGCTGCGCGATATCGGCCATCAGTTCCAGTGCCGCCGGAAAGTTGCGGGTCAGCCCATCGATCCGCAGCGACGTCGCGTCGCGTCGGGTCTGCGCCGCGTAGCCGGCGCCGAGTTGTTCCATTTGCTCGGCGATCTGCACGGAAGAGCGCGTGTTCGTCCCTTCTTCGAGCATCCCCGCCGTGAAGTCCGCAGCGCCCGGGAGCCGCGGATCGTTGGCGGCGAGTCCGGCGTTGATGATCAGCTGCGCCGTGACGATGGGCAGCCCCGGGCGCTGCAGATGAAGCACCGTCAATCCATTGGCGAGGTTGAAAGACTGCGGTACCGGCAGGGTCGGGACGCGGGCGGGACCGGCAGGCGGCGGCTTGTTTCGCCAGGGCTCGTCGGCATTGATCGACTCGGTTGCGCGCGCGCGGACCGGAGGCGCGGACGCCGGCTCCGGGTCGAGCTTCTTGGCGCCGCGGACGGCGAAGACCACGACGCGACCATCCTTGCGCAAATAGGTGCGAACGGCGCGCTGGACCGTCGCCGGCGTCACCTCCGCGTAGCGCGCGACATCCCTGGGAAGGTAGCCGGGATCGCCGGTGTACTGGTTGTACATATTGAGCGTATCCGCGCGGCCGTACACCTTCTGCAGCCCCTGATACATCGCACGTTCGATCTGGTTGCGCGCGCGCTCGACCTCGGCCACGGTCGGCCCCTCGGCCGCGAAGCGGTCGAGCTCGACGTCGATCGCGGCCTGCAGTTCCGCCGCCGTATGCCCCGGACGAGCGAATGCCTGCACGTCGAAGATCGACGTGAGCGCATAGGCATCCTGCGCGGCGCTGACTTCCTGCGCGAGCTGCAGCTCGTAGACGAGCTTGTTGTACAGCCGGCTCGACTTGCCTCCGGCAAGAACGTGCGCCGCGATGCTCAACTCGGCGTCAGCGGGCTTGAACCTGGACGGAGTCAGCCACGCCAGGTCGACGCGCTCGAGCTCGATCTGATCGGTCACCGTCTCCCGTCGCTCGCCCACGATCTGCGGCGTGATGATGGCGGGCCTGGGCACCGCGGGCCCGCGCCGGAACGAGCCGAAATACCTGCTCACCAGACGCTTCGCCGTCGCCGCGTCGAAGTCGCCGACGATCGTCAGCGTGGCATTGTTCGGACGATAGTAGTGCTTGAAAAAATCCCGCACATCGGTCAGGCGCGCGGCCTGGATGTCGGCGTGCGAGCCCATGATGTACGGGCGATACGGATGCCCAGGCGGAAAGAGGCTGCGAAACACCGCCTCGTCGACAATGCCGTAGGGCTGGTTCTCGATGCGCTCGCGACGCTCGTTGCGGACGACGTCCTGCTGGTTGGACAGCGCCTTCTGATCGAGCGAATCGAGGAGATAACCCATCCGGTCGGCGTGCGTCCAGAGCGCGAGCTCGAGTTGGTTGGCGGGTACGGTGTCGTAATAGTTGGTGCGATCGAACGAGGTCGTCGCATTCGAATCGGACGCGCCAGCCGCTTCGAGCAGCTTGTCGGCGAGACCGCGAGGCACATGCTTGCTTCCGGTGAACATCATGTGCTCGAACAGGTGCGCGAAGCCCGTGCGTGTCGGCTCCTCGTTTGCGGCGCCCACGTGATACCAGATATCGACGGTGACCAGCGGCAGCGTGCGGTCCTGCGACAGGATGACTTCCAGCCCGTTCGGCAGCCGGTACTTTTCGTAGGGAATCGTCGGCGCCTGCTCGGCGGCGGCGAGAGGGATGCTCAGCACGGAGACCAGACCGGCAAGACACAGGAGCCTGAACATGGGCTACCTCGAAAACGGGCACCGTCCGGCTTCAGGCGGGGCAGGTTGCAGGAAAATCGTCGGAATGGACGCATCGGCAAGCCACCCGTGCCGTCGCCAGCCCGCCGACGGTGCGGCCGCGGCACGCGAGTCAGAGACTCGGCCCGAGTTCGCGCCGGAGGAATTCGTGGAAGTGTTGCATTCCGTCTTCCATCGGCGACTGGTAGGGTCCGACTTCGTTTCGTCTGGCCTTGAACAGCGCGCGCCGTCCGGCATCCATGCGCTCTGCTATCTCGTCGTCCTCGACGGCCGTCTCCATGTACGCCGCCTGCTCCGCTTCGACGAACTCGCGCTCGAACAGCGCGATATCTTCCGGATAGTAGAACTCGACGATGTTGGTCGTCCGGTCGACGCCGCGCGGATGCAAAGTACTTACGATAAGCACATGGGCATACCATTCGATCATGATGTTCGGATAGATCGTCAGCCAGATCGCGCCATGCGCCGGCAATTCTCCGCGGTAATAGTCGAGCACAGCCTTGTGCCAGCGCTGGTAGTTGCGGCTGCCAGGCCTGGCCAGCGCGCTGTTGACGCCCACCGTCTGCAGCGAATAACGGGCTCCGAACTGCCACGCCAGGTCGGCGCAGCTGACGAACTGGCCGAGCCCCGGGTGGAACGGCTCGACGTGATAGTCCTCGAGATAGACCTCGATGAACGTCTTCCAGTTGTAGTTGCACTCCTTGGTCTCGATCCGATCCAGCATGTAGCCAGAGAAATCGAGCGATTGCCGCGCCCGCATCCCGTCGAGATCGGCGGCGACGTCGCGCACGCCGTCGAACAGCAGCCCGTTCCAGTGCTTGAGCGGCGTGCTGTGCAGCTTGACGCAAGGCTGCTCGTCGAAGTGGGGCGCCCCGAGCAGCTTGCCCGACAGATCATAGGTCCAGCGGTGAATGGGGCAGACGATGTTCTGCACCGATCCGCGTCCGTCGAACATGATCGCCTGGCGGTGCCGGCAGATGTTCGACAGCAGTTCGACGCCGCCGGCATTGCGCACCAGCATCTGGGCGTTGTCGCGCCAGGGCAGCGTGTGAAAGTCGCCCACGTTCGGGACCATCAGCTCATGCCCGACGTAGCCCGGCCCGCCCGCGAACAGCAGCTCCTGCTCCGCGGCGAGGACGTTCGGATCGCAATACGCGGACACCGGCAGCTGCGACGTAGCTTGTCGCAGCCGAACCGCAGTAGCGAGATTCGACATCAGCCTGTCCCTTCCGTGAACCGCCAACCCAACAAACAATATAAGAGGCTTAAAAAACCGCCTCCCAACCGCTTTGCTAAGTCAGCCCGCTACGAAAAGCTCGTATCAAGGCTGCGTCGTCAAATGAACGGACAATTATAGCGGGATTGCGCCACTTAAGGCAAACCCGCGCGGCAGCGGCCGCGTGCATTTCCCGCACCACACAAATCGGGTATTCTTGTGCAACTTTCAAGCAGCGCGCCGCACGTCAGCCCGCCGGTGCGCAACTCGGCCGATGTCCAAGCCCACCCCTGAGACCAGCGCGGCGCCCATGAGTTTCGAAGCTGCGATGACCGAGCTGGAAAACATCGTCTCGACCATGGAGGGAGGCCAGCTGCCTCTGGCCGAATCCCTGGCCGCCTACAAGCGCGGTGCGGAGCTGTTGCAGTATTGCCAGGCTGCGCTGAAGGACGCGCAGCAGCAGGTCCAGGTCCTCGAGCGCGGCGTGCTGAAAGCGTTCGCGCCGGACCCCAGTGCGGCCGCCGCGGAAGATGAACCCTGATCTCGCGTGGGAGGTATGGTCACGCGAGCGGACGCGGCGTATCGAGGGCGTCCTGGAACACGCGCTCAACGAGACGGGCGCGCCGACACCGCGGCTCCGGGAGGCGATGCGCTATGCCGCGCTCGGCGGCGGCAAGCGAGTTCGGGCACTGCTCGCCTACGCGGGCGGCGAGCTGACCGGCGCCGATCGGGACCACGTCGACGGCCCGGCCGCCGCGGTCGAGCTGATCCACGCGTACTCGCTGGTCCATGACGATCTTCCCTGCATGGACGACGACGTCCTGCGCCGCGGCAAGCCATCCTGCCACGTTGCATTTGGCGAGGCCACGGCGATGCTCGCCGGCGACGCCTTGCAGAGCCTTGCCTTCGAGTTGCTGGCGCGCTCGCCGGCGCGCGAACCCGCTGCACAGGTCGCGCTGCTTGCGCACGCGTCCGGCGCTTCGGGCATGGCGGGAGGCCAGATGATCGATCTCGCGGCGGCCGGAACGACGCCAACGCTGGATGAACTCGAGCGCATGCATGCACTCAAAACCGGTGCGCTTATCCGGGCGGCGGTTCGCCTTGGCGCTGCTTGCGGCCAGCCGATGAATGCCGACGAGAACGACGCACTCGACCGTTACGCGTCGGCCGTCGGGCTTGGCTTTCAGATTGTCGACGACGTCCTTGACGTCGAAGGCACGGCGTCGAGCCTGGGCAAGACTGCGGGCAAGGACGCGGTACAGCGAAAGACGACTTACGCTTCGCTGCTCGGCCCGTCCGCCGCCAGGGAGCGCATCGGGCTTCTGCGGGACGAGGCGCGTTCCGCACTGCGCGGCGTCGCGGCGTCGCGCCGCCTGACTGAGCTGGCGGACTGGATCGCGTTGCGCACGCGCTGATGTGCGCCGCAGGCGCTGTGAGACAATAACAGGCTCGCCAAGCGCTTTCTACGCGACCCTGCCGCAATGAATCGCCCCGAAGCACCGCTGATACCCGACGTCCAGTCGCACCCCGATGCTCGGGAGCTGCCGATCGACCGGGTCGGCATACGCGGCCTTCGCTATCCGATTCGATTCGACGACGGCGGCGACGCACCGCAGGCGACCATCGCCAGCTGCAGCGTCTACGTGGCGTTGCCGGCGGACCGCAAGGGCACGCACATGTCGCGCCTGGTCGCTGCGATCGACGAGTTGCGCGAACCTTTGTCGGTCGCGCTGCTGCCGGACCTGCTCGACGCACTGCTCGGGCGACTCGAAGCCGCTGCGGGCCGCATCGACATCGCCTTTCCGTGGTTCGTCCGCAAAAGCGCGCCGGTGACCGGAGCGCAAAGCATGATGGACTACGACGTGCAACTCGTGGCGGACATCGCCCCTGGCAAGCGTTCGGTCGAGCTGACGATCGTCGTGCCGGTGATGAGCCTGTGCCCGAGCTCGAAAGCGATCGCCGATTACGGTGCGCACAATCAAAGGTCGCATTTGACGCTGATGGTGCGACCGCGGGCGGGCGCGCAGATCCCCCTTGCCGAATTGATCGCGCTGGCGGAAGCGGAAGCGTCGTGCGAGCTCTATGGCCTGCTCAAGCGAGCCGATGAGAAATTCGTGACCGAGCGCGCCTACGACCGTCCGCGGTTCGTCGAAGACCTTGTTCGCGGCATCGCGGCGCGGCTGGTCGACGATGCACGCCTGCACGGCTTTCGCGTCGCGGCAGAGAACTTCGAGTCGATTCACAATCATTCCGCCTACGCCGAGATCGTCCGCGGCTGACGACCGATCGCTCTCGCGACTGCGAAAAGCTGGCAAGGCGGCGGGCGCGCTCCGGGCCGCGGACAATGTCCGACTCGCGTTACGGCAACCGGCTGGCGTGCTAGCGAAGCGTCAGGCTGACCGGCGTCGCCGGATCGGCGACGGTGCCGTCGCTTTCGATGCCGGTCAACCTGCCATTGGCAAACGAAAGACGGCTCGTCACGGCGCCGCTCCAGCGATACAGCCATTCCTCGTGCCAGATCCGATTGGACTTGCTACGGGCGATGGAGCTCGGCCTGCCCCAGCTCGGCAGGTTCAGCACCTCGTCGTCCGTCATGCCGATCGCAATCCGCGTCTTCTGAAACAGGCGTTTGACTCCGATCGCCGGCTCGCGTTTGGCCGGCTGGGTCGAGGGCATGGTGTGCGGGGCCGACGGCCGGGGTCCGGAGGCACCGGGGCGGATGTCGATCAGGATGTCAGCTTCGCCGGCAGCGCACGGCGCCGATTGGTACGCGACGCCTGTCAGCGCCACGCACTTGTGGATTGCCTGTGCCGGCGCGGCCAGAGGAAGCGCCACGCTACACAGGCTGCCCAACAAGACGATCGGGACACGCACGCCGGCATCCGGAGCGACGATGACGCCGCACAGCGTGCGCGCCGCCCGCTGCAGCCGCCATCAGCGGCGGTCTGATCTTGTTGTAGGAATCCTTAGCGTCAGGCCGCGACCGCGGCCCAGCCGCCACGACGCTGCGATTCCATGCACGCCTCGATGAATGCCATCGTGTGGGCTCCTTCCTCGATGCGGGGGTAGGGGGCGTCGGGCATCGGCTCGCCCAGTGTCCGCGCCATCCGCTCCTGCGCGACTTCGCGGTAGATGTTGGCGAAGGCTTCGCGCAGGCCCTCGGGGTGCCCGCGCGGCGTCCGGCCGGCGGCAATGATCTCGGGCGGCAGGCCTGGATCGCCGCGGCCGATCAGGCGGGCCGGCTCGCCCTGCAGCGCGAGCCGCAGGTAGCTGGCGTCCCGATGCGACCAGTCCAGCAGGCCCTTTTCGCCATAGATGCGAAGTCTTATGTCGTTCTCGCCCCCGGCCGCCGCCTGCGTCACCGTCAACGTGCCGCGCGCACCGCCTTCGAATTCCATCAGCGCCGACGTGTAGTCGACGACCTTGCGGCCGGGCAGAAGTGCGCCGACATCGGCAGCGACGCGCGCGATCGCGAGCCCCGAGGTGAAGCATGCCAGATGCTGGGCGTGGCAGCCGATGGCGCTCATGACCAGCGAGATGCCGCTTCGCTTCGGATCGAGAATCCATGACAACCGATTGCTCGGCGGACCGTCTTCGAGGCGCGTCGCAAGACCGCTCTGGATGTACTCGACCTGGACCAGGCGGACTGCGCCCAACGCGCCATCGCGAACCAGGCGCCGCGCGTAGCGGGTCATCGGATAAGCCGAATATCCATGCGCGATCGCATAGATTCTGCCGGCTTTCCGGGTGCGCGCGACCAGATCGCGCGCCTGCGCCGCGTCCTGCGTCACCGGCTTGTCGCCGACGACGTCGAGACCGGCGTCGAGGGCCGCCGCGGCGAGCGCATAGTGCGTATCGTTCGGCGTCATGATCGCGACCGCGTCGGCGCCGTCCGCCCGCTGCTTTTCCCGGTCGAGCAGCTCGGTGAGATCGCCGTAGCTGCGGCCCCCCTCGAAGCCCAGCTCGACCCCGGCGCTCCGGGAGCGCGCGGCATCGCTGGAAAACACACCGCCCACGACCCGCCAATAGCCATCGAGCTCGGCCGCCGTGCGGTGCGTGTGTCCGATCCATACACCGGGCCCGCCGCCGACGATCGCCAGGCGCAAGGGACGGCCGAAACGCGTTCGTAACTCGCTCATCGATATTCCTCGATTGATGGGTCGTACCGACGTCGTCGCTGTCGCCGCGACTGCTAGAATGCGGCATTGTAACGGCGTGTACGGCCGATTCTCCATGCGTCCGGTCGCGATCTTCCGCTTTTCTCCCACCGAAGGACCGGGCCACTTCGGGCAGTGGCTCGATCGGCATGGCGTACCGTCGCGACTGGTCGCGCTCGATGAAGGCGAAGCGGTTCCGGGCGAGGCCAAGGCGTTCGCCGGCATCGGCATGATGGGCGGTCCGATGAGCGCGAACGACGAGCTTGCGTGGAATGCTCCGTTGTGCGCGCTGCTGCTTGATGCCGTAGCCAACGACATCCCGATCGTCGGACACTGCCTGGGTGGACAGCTCTTCGCCAAGGCGCTCGGCGCGCGCGTCTTGCGGACGGCGATTCCAGAAATCGGTTGGGGCGAAGTACGCGCCGCCGACCCCGCCGCGCTGCCCTGGCTCGGCGGCCGTGAACGATTCACGACGTTTCAGTGGCATTACGACATCTTCGAGCTGCCGCCCGGCGCCAGCCGTGTGTTGACCAACAGCTTCAATCCGCAGCAAGGGTATGTGCTCGGCGGAAGACACATCGGCTTCCAGTGTCACATTGAAATGACTCGCGCGATGGTCGAGACATGGTGCGAGAGCGGCGCATCCGAGCTCCCGCCCCGCTCGGACGGCGCCAGGCAGAGTCGCGCCGATATCTTCCGCGATCTCGATGCGCGACTGGCGGCGCTCTCGACCGTTGCCGACGATGTTTACGCCCACTGGGCGCACGGGCTTGCACGCTGATGGCGTCGATCCGACCGCTGCCCGATCAGTTGATCAATCAGATCGCCGCGGGCGAAGTCGTCGAGCGCCCTGCTGCGGCGTTGAAGGAGATCCTCGAGAACAGCCTCGACGCCGGCGCGACGCAGATCGATATCGATCTGGCCGGCGGCGGCGTCAAGCTGATCCGCGTCGCCGACGATGGGGATGGCATCGACCGCGAGGATCTGCCGCTCGCGCTGGCTCGGCATGCGACCTCGAAGATTGCCACCGCGACCGACCTCGAGGCGATTGCGACGCTCGGCTTTCGCGGCGAGGCGCTCGCCAGCATCGCTGCCGTGTCGCGCCTGACGCTGACCTCGCGCCTGCGCGGCAAGGCGCATGCGTGGCGCATCGAAGTCGACGGCGGTGAATTGGCTGCGACGCAACCGGCGGCGCTCGCGAGCGGCACGACGGTGACCGTGCACGAGCTTTATTTCAACACGCCGGCGCGGCGCAAGTTCCTGCGTACCGACGCCACCGAATACGGCCACTGCGAGGAGGCGTTCCGTCGCGCGGCGCTGTCGCATCCCGACGTCGGCTTCACGCTGCAGCACAACGGCAGCGTACGGTACCGCCTGCTGGCGCAGGGGCGTCGCGCCCGCATCGATGCGTTGCTCGGCGACGCGTTCGCCGCGCACGCGGCACCCGTCGACGAACCCGGGCCGGGACTCCATCTCGCCGGGTGGGTTGTGCGTCCCGCCTACGCCGCCGCAACGCGCGAGGCGCAGTACCTGTTCGTCAACGGCCGTTTCGTTCGAGACCGCATCCTCTCACATGCGTTGCGCGAAGCGTTCCGCGACGTGCTGCACCACGACCGCCAACCGGCTTATGCGCTATGGCTGGCGGTCGAGCCGCGCATCGTCGACGTCAACGTGCACCCGACCAAGAGCGAAGTGCGTTTTCGAGACAGTGGCGCCGTCCATCAGTTCGTCCGCCGCGCCGTTGAAAAAGCACTGGCGGCGACCGCGGCCGAGCAACCGGCGGTATCGGCGGCGGAGCGCCTGAGCGCGGCCGCGGCACGTATCCCGCCGCTTGCGCGGATGCCGGATCCGCTCGGCGGCGGCGACTGGCGCGGCGCGGACGCGGTACAGGCAGGGATGGCGCTCGGTGCCGCGGAACCCGCGTCGTTCTACGCGCGCCTGTTCGAGCAGCGGTCGCCTTCCCGCGACGGGCCCGATCTTCCGAACGGCGCCGAACATCCGCTCGGATTCGCGCTCGCGCAGCTCCACGGCATCTACGTGCTTGCGCAGAATCGGGACGGACTGGTGCTGATCGACATGCATGCCGCGCACGAGCGCATCCTCTACGAGAGACTCAAGACGGCGCTCGATCGCACGATGCCGATGCAGCCGCTGCTCGTTCCAGCGAGCTTCGCCGCCGACCCCCTGGACGTCGCGACCGCCGAGGAGAACACGTCGATTCTGTCGGCGCTGGGCTTCGCGCTGTCGGTGCTTGGGCCGGCGACGCTGGCGGTGCGCGGTATCCCGGCGCTGCTCGCCGACGCCGATACGGTCGCGCTGGCGCGCGCGGTGCTTTCCGACGTTCGCGAATACGGCGGCAGCCGCGTGCTGACCGTGCAACGCGACGAGCTGCTGTCGACGATGGCCTGCCACGGCGCCGTGCGCGCGCATCGCGCCCTGACCGTCCCGGAAATGAACGCGCTGCTGCGCGAGATGGAGGCGACCGAGCGGGCGGGCCAGTGCAACCATGGCCGTCCAACCTGGTACCAGCTCACGCTGGTCGACCTGGATCGCCTGTTCATGCGGGGCCGATGATTCCAGCGGTGCTGTTGATGGGACCGACTGCGTCGGGCAAGAGCGCCGTCGCGATGGAGCTTGCCGCGAGGCTGCCCATGGAGATCGTCAGCGTCGATTCGGCGCAGGTTTACAGGGGTATGGACATTGGGACCGCCAAGCCCGACGACTCGACGCGCGCCCGCGTGCGCCATCACCTGATCGACCTGATCGATCCCGACGAGGCGTACTCCGCCGCGCGATTCCGCGCCGACGCGATGGCCGCCATCGCGGACATTCGCGCGCGCGGCAACATCCCGCTGCTCGTGGGCGGCACGATGCTCTACTTCAAGGCCCTGCGCGAAGGCTTGTCGAACCTGCCGCCGGCCGATGCCGTCATCCGCGCGCGTCTGGACTCGCGCGCCGCCGAGCGCGGATGGGCCGCGCTGCACGCCGAGCTTGCGCTCATCGATCCGACGACGGCAGCGCGACTCGACCCCACCGACAGCCAGCGTATCCAGCGCGCACTCGAGGTGCATGAATTGTCGGGGCGGCCGCTTTCTGCGCTGCAGGGCGACCGGCAGCGCCACCCCGACGGGGATCTCGTTGCTCTGGCGCTGATACCGCACGATCGGGCGCATCTGCACCAGCGCATCGCGGCGCGCTTTGATGCCATGCTCGCTGCCGGCCTGGTCGACGAACTCGCCGGCTTGCGGCGGCGCTTCCGCCTTGTCGAATCGATGCCGTCGATGCGCTGCGTCGGCTATCGGCAGGCCTGGCGGTTCATCGATGGTGACGGCGACCCGGCGGCGCTGCGCGAGCGGGGGATTGCGGCGACCCGTCAGCTCGCGCGGCGGCAATTGACCTGGCTGCGTTCGCTGGAGGGACAGACCTTCGACGCATTTGCCCCGCGGCCGGCGCTCGCCGTCGCCAGCTGGCTCGCCGGCCGCGGCGTGGCCTGAGGCCAAGGGTGCTGCCGCGCGCCGTGCCGCTTATCGCCACGTTGCTGCTGTGCAATAATTGCCGATTCAACCGATCCGCCGCCTCGCACCGATGACCGCCCGTACCCTTTACGACAAGCTGTGGGACAGTCACGTCGTTCGCAGCGAAAGCGACGGTACGGCGTTGCTGTACATCGATCGCCATCTGGTGCACGAAGTGACCAGTCCCCAGGCGTTCGAGGGCCTGAAGCTGGCGGGACGCAAACCCTGGCGGGCCGGATCGATCATCGCCACGGCCGATCACAATACGCCCACCCGGCACTGGGATCGCGGCATCGAGGATCCGACCTCACGCGTACAGGTCGACGCCCTCGACGCCAACATGCGCCAGTACGGGGCCAAGGCCTATTTCCCATTCCGCGACCGGCGGCAGGGCATCGTCCACGTGATCGGACCGGAGAACGGCGCGACCCTGCCCGGGATGACCGTGGTCTGCGGCGACTCGCACACCAGCACGCACGGCGCCTTCGCGTGCCTCGCCTTCGGCATCGGGACCTCCGAGGTCGAGCACGTGCTGGCCACCCAGTGCCTGCTGACCAAGCAGTCGAAAGCGATGCTGGTCAAGGTCGACGGCGCGCTACCGTTCGGCTGCACGGCCAAGGACATCGCGCTCGCGGTCATCGGCAGGATCGGGACGGCGGGCGGCAGCGGCCATGCGATCGAATTCGGCGGCTCCGCGATCCAGGCGCTGTCGATGGAAGGGCGGATGACGGTATGCAACATGTCGATCGAGGCCGGCGCACGCGCGGGCATGATCGCGGTCGACGGCAAGACGATTGCATACCTGCGCGGGCTTCCGTTCGCGCCCGCCGGCGAGATGTGGGATCGCGCCGTCGCCTATTGGCGGACGCTGTCCTCCGATGCCGGCGCGAAATTCGACCGCGTCGTCACCATCGATGCGACGACGATCGCGCCGCAGGTCACCTGGGGAACGTCGCCCGAGATGGTCACGACGATCGAAGGGCGGGTGCCCGACCCGGACAAGGAGCGCGATCCGACGCGACGCGACGGCATCGAGCGAGCGCTGCAATACATGGGGCTCGCCCCGAACACGCCGATGACTGACATCCACATCGACAAGGTATTCATCGGGTCGTGCACCAATTCGCGCATCGAGGACTTGCGTGCGGCAGCGGCGGTGGTCACCGGGCGGCGCAAGGCGGACAACGTCAGGCTGGCGATGGTCGTACCCGGCTCGGGACTGGTGAAGGCGCAGGCCGAGAGCGAGGGCCTCGATCGAGTGTTCGTGGCGGCAGGGTTCGAATGGCGCCAGCCAGGCTGCTCGATGTGCCTCGCGATGAACGACGACCGGCTGGAGCCGGGCGAGCGTTGCGCATCGACGTCGAACCGCAATTTCGAAGGCCGCCAGGGCACCGGCGGCCGCACGCATCTGGTCAGCCCGGCCATGGCTGCCGCGGCGGCGATCGCCGGTCATTTCGTCGACGTGCGTCGACTTTCTTGAGGCGGGAGCGAGGCGCCAATGCAAGCGTTCCGCACCCTGACCGGATTGGTCGCGCCGCTCGACCGCGCCAACGTCGACACCGACGCGATCATTCCCAAGCAGTTCCTGAAGTCGACCCACCGCTCGGGATTCGGCGCGAATCTGTTCGACTCGTGGCGCTATCTCGACAAGGGCGAGCCGGGGATGGACAACGCGCAACGACCGAACAATCCCGACTTCGCGCTGAACCAGCCGCGCTATCGCGGTGCGCAGATCTTGCTCGCACGCCGGAATTTCGGCTGCGGGAGTTCGCGCGAGCACGCGCCGTGGGCGCTCGCCGACTACGGCTTCCGTGCGCTGATCGCGCCGTCTTACGGCGATATCTTCTTCAACAATTGCTACAAGAACGGCTTGCTGCCCGTAGTATTGTCCGAGAGCGAGGTCGGCCGCCTGTTCGACGAGGCCGCCGCTTTTCCCGGGTTCAGGCTGACGATCGATCTCGAACGGCAGTCGGTTACCACGCCGGACGGCGGCACGGCCTTCGGCTTCGAGGTCGAGCCGTTCCGCAAGCATTGCCTGTTGAACGGGCTCGACGAAATCGGCTTGACCCTGACGCACGCGGACGAAATCGCGGCGTTTGAGGCGAAGCGAAAAACCGAGCAGCCGTGGCTCTTCTGACCAGAAGATGGCATGAACCGACCCGGGCACAGCGCGCAGTAACGACCCAGCCCGCGGTGCGCCTCGCGAGGTCATGCCGGCGGCGGTTGCGATGAAGATCGCCGTTCTGCCCGGCGACGGCATCGGCGTCGAAATCGTGGCCCAGGCCGTGCGCGTGCTCGAGCTTCTCCGCAGCGACGGATTGGACCTGACGATCGAGACGGCGCCGATCGGCGGGGCCGCCTACGACGCGGCAGGCCACCCCTTGCCCGAAGCGACGCTCGATCTCGCCCGGCGCGCCGACGCGATCGTGCTCGGCGCCGTCGGCGGCCCGCGGTACGACGCACTGCCGCGGCCGCTTCGCCCGGAGCAGGGCATTCTCGGCCTGCGCAAGTCCTTGGAGCTGTTCGCGAATCTGCGCCCGGCCTTGCTCTATCCCGAGCTCGCCGACGCATCGACGCTGAAGCCCGAGGTGGTGGCGGGGCTCGACCTGATGATCGTGCGCGAATTGACCGGCGACATTTACTTCGGCGAGCCGCGCGGACGCCGCAAAAACGCGGCCGGCGACATCGAAGGCTTCGATACGATGGTCTACAGCGAGTCGGAGATCCGGCGGATCGCGAAGGCCGGCTTCGAGATTGCACGCAGGCGCGCGAGGAAGCTTTGCTCGGTCGACAAGGCGAACGTGCTCGACACCTCGATACTGTGGCGCGAAGTCGTGACCGCGGTCGCCGCCGAATACGGGGATGTCGAGCTGTCGCACATGTACGTCGACAACGCGGCGATGCAGCTCGTGCGCAATCCCAGGCAGTTCGATGTCATCGTGACCGGAAATATCTTCGGCGATATCCTGTCCGACGAGGCGTCGATGCTCGCCGGTTCGATCGGCATGCTGCCGTCGGCGTCGCTCGATGCGAACGGGAAGGGACTCTACGAGCCCAT
Source organism: Casimicrobiaceae bacterium (assembly GCA_036493675.1). Lineage (GTDB taxonomy): Bacteria > Pseudomonadota > Gammaproteobacteria > Burkholderiales > Casimicrobiaceae > PALSA-1003. The sequence continues at coordinate 141,223 of DASXPJ010000031.1, read as the reverse complement.
CCATGGATCCGCACCTGACCTCGCCGGAAAGGATCTGGCCAACCCGCTGGCGACGATCCTGTCGCTCGCACTGATGTTTCGTCACAGCTTCGCTCGCGCCGAGGTTGCGACCCGCATCGAAGGCGCGGTGCGCAGCGTGCTCGCAGGGGGTCTGCGTACCCGCGACATTGCGCTGCCCGGCGAACGCGTCGTCGGAACCCGCGCCATGGGGGACGGCGTTCTCGCCGCCTTGCAATGATCGAGCTTCGCCGCATCGCCGCCTGCTTTTCGCGCCGCGATTCCGCATCAGTCGACTGGCTTGCGCGATGAGCATCGCCGGTCATCCGGTCGTCGTACGTCGCGCCGAGCCGGGCGACGCGGAGGGGATTCATGCGACGTTCCTCGGCGCCCGGGCGATCGCCGGCACGCTTCAGCTCCCGTACCCCTCGCTGGAAATGTGGCGGCGCCGCCTCGCCGAGGGCGTGACCACCGACTATCTGCTTGTCGCCACGATCGCCGGTGAGGTGGTCGGTAATCTGGGCCTCAAGGCTGCGTCGAAGTCGCCGCGGCGGCGGCACGTCGCGGACGTCGGTATGGCGGTGCGCGATGATCGGCAGCGACACGGCGTCGGCACGGCGCTGATGGAAGCGACGATCGAGCTCGCCGACGGATGGCTCAACTATTCGCGGCTGGAGCTTACGGTCTATACCGACAACCTCGCGGCACTGGCGCTGTATCGCAAGTTCGGCTTCGCGATCGAAGGCACCTGCCGTGCCTATGCGTATCGCAACGGCAGTTACGTCGACGCTTATCTCATGGCGCGGTTGCGGCCTTCCTTCGCAGCGACCTTGGACAACCGATGATATCGAGGCCGCCGCAACCGATGCAGACGATGGTGCGCGGAGGCCGCACGGGGCGGCGCGCCCGCTGGGGATCAGGTTCCATGGAGAGGCAAAGATGATGCGGGTAGGCTTGGTCGGTTGGCGCGGGATGGTCGGATCGGTGCTGGTCCAGCGCATGCGCGAGGAAGGCGACTTCGATCTGATCGACCCGGTCTTTTTCTCGACTTCGACCCCCGGCGCGCCGGGGCCCAGGATCGGAAAGTCGAACGGACCGCTGAAGGATGCGGCCGATGTTCGGGCGCTGGCCGAGCTCGATACCATCATCAGCTGCCAGGGCGGCGAGTGGACCAAGCCGATGCACGCGAAATTGCGCGGCATCGGCTGGGACGGATACTGGATAGACGCCGCGTCGACCTTGCGCATGGCTGACGACGCCGTGATCATCCTCGATCCAGTCAACATGGACGTCATCGAGGCGGCTCTATCACGTGGCGTCCGCAACTACATCGGCGGCAACTGCACGGTCAGCCTGATGATGATGGCGCTCGCCGGCCTGCTCAAACAGGATCTGGTCGAGTGGATGACCTGCATGACTTACCAGTCCGCATCGGGCGCGGGCGCGCAGAGCATGCGCGAGCTGCTGCAGCAGATGGGCGAAGCGCATCTCGTCGCGAAGGACCTGCTCGACGATCCGGCCTCCTCGATCCTCGACATCGACCGTGAAGTCGCCGGCATCCTGCGCGACGGGCGTTTCCCCGCCGAGCACACCGGGGTTCCGCTCGCCGGAAGCCTCATCCCCTGGATTGCCGAGGACCTCGGCGACGGCCTCTCCAGGGAGGAATGGAAGGGCGGCGCCGAGACCAACAAGATCCTCGGTCGCCAGTCCGAGCCGATTCCCGTGGAGTCGATCTGCGTCAGGATCGGTGCGATGCGCTGCCACGGCCAGGCGCTGACGGTGAAGCTCAGGCGCGATCTGCCGCTGTCGGAAATCGAACACATGCTGGCCGCTGCGCACGCATGGATCAGAGTCATACCCAATACGCGCGAGGCAAGCATGCGGGAGCTGACTCCGGCCGCAGTGACGGGCAAGCTCGAGATCCCCATCGGCCGGCTGCGCAAGCTCGCCCTCGGCAAGGGCTATCTTGGCGCTTTTACCGTCGGCGACCAGCTGCTGTGGGGTGCCGCCGAACCGCTGCGGCGCATGCTGCGTATTCTGCTGAGCCGTTGAAAATCCGTGCGCGGTGACCTGTGGCTTTGGCTTATGACATGCCGGTCGGCCGGTCGGCTTAACGCCGGGTTTTTGGCCGGTTTTATGCGTTGGCGCTAAACTGGCGGCCGCCCGGTCCCAGCGGGGCGACGTCCTTACAACAGCCGCCAGAGCCTGCCCGCTACCCTGAGGGCCTACAAGAACTTGTATCCAGCGGAATGACGGACCCTACGGGTAGCGCTTGGATCGCCGACGCGGCGACGCGAAGAGACCTTTGGAGCAGCCGACTTTTCGAGCAAAAAAACAAGCTAATACCGAGGTTTAGCTTGCACCGCTAACTCCATGATGTTAAGTTAGGTCAGGAAACAAGCACATCGAGGTCGGCATGCGAGCAAAAGCCTATATCACTTGCGGGCTGTTGACGGGCGCCTTAGCGCTTCCCGTCTCGGTGTTCGCACTGGGGCTGGGAAAGCTCACGGTGCAATCGGGCCTCGGACAACCGCTGTCCGCAACGATCGAGCTGACATCCGCGCAAAAAGATGAGCTCGATACCTTGCGCGCGCGAATCGCCGATCCGGCCGTGTATCGCGACAACAACGTTCAATACCCGGCCGCGATGTCGCGAGCCCGCATTGTGGTCGAACAAAACGCGAACGGCACCCCGTATCTTCGCGTGACGACCTCGCAGGCCGTGAACGACGCCTTCCTCGACCTCCTCGTCGAACTGAATTGGGCGACAGGCCGCGTCGTGCGCGACTATACCTTCCTGCTCGACCCGCCGAGCGGCACCGACACGCAGGCCGTCGAACCGGCGGCGCCGATACGGGCCGCGGGCGCGCCTGCGTCCGAGGCCGCGCGAGGTACCCGCAGACCGGCGGCCGCGGCAACCGGAGCGGCTGCATCCGCGGGGGGAAGCTATACGGTCAAGCGTGGCGACACCCTCTCGAAGATCGCTCAGCAGGCTCGGCCGGAGAACGTCAGCCTCGAGCAGATGCTGGTCGCATTGTTCCGCAGCAACGAGAACGCGTTCGACGAACGCAACATGAATCGCCTGCGCACTGGCCAGATCGTCAGCATTCCGCAGGCGGACCAGATCGCGGGCATACCGCAAAGCGAGGCGACGCAAGTCGTCCGTGTGCAGGCTGCCGACTGGCGCGCGTATCGCGCTCGGGTCGCAGGCGCTGCGCCGGCGACCGATGAAACCGCCGCAAAACAATCGGCGAGCGGCAGGATTACCACCGCGGTCGAGGACAAGGCAGGTCCCGCGCAGCCAGGCAAGGATCAGTTGCGCGTCTCGCGGCAAGCGGGCACCGGCGCGGCGGCTGGAACCGCGCTGGCCGAGGACCTCGCTGCCAAGAACAAGGCCTTGAGCGAAGCCAACTCGCGCGTCGCGGAGCTGGAGAAAACGGTGCGCGATCTGCAGCGCGCCGTGGAGCTCAAGAACCAGACGATGTCGTCGCTGCAGGCGAGCGCCGAAGCGGCGAAGGGCAAGGCGGCCGAGCGCCCGGCTGAAGAGCCGAAGGTCGCCGCGCCGACTGCAGCAACCACGACGCCCGCCCCGACACCTGCATCGACCCCTGCCGCCGCGTCGCCGCCTGCGCCGGCCGCGGTGGTGCCACCGCCTGCCATGCCGGCGGCTACGCCGTCGCCGACGGAGGCCAAGGCAACGGAATCGCCATCGCCGGAGACGAAGGCACCGGAGGTCAAGGCTGAGCCGAAGGCAGTCGTGCCGAAGGCGGCTCCGCCGAAGAAGGCTTCGCCGAAGCCCGAGCCCTCGTTCATCGATGATCTGTTCGGGAACACGCCGACGTGGGCGATCGGGGGCGGTGCGCTGGTGCTGCTGGCGGGAATTGCCGGCATCATCGCGGCACGCCGTCGCAAGACGACCCGGTTCGAAGACAGCATCATCTCGGGTACCGACATCAAGACCAACACCGTTTTCGGGTCGACCGGCGGTGGTGTCGTCAACACGGGCGACAATTCGCTGGCCAGCGATTTCAGCCGCGAAGGGCTGGGGAACATCGACACCGACGAGGTCGATCCGATCGCCGAGGCCGAGGTGTATCTCGCCTACGGCCGCGACGCGCAAGCGGAGGAAATTCTCAAGGATGCGCTGAAGAAGGACCCGCAGCGCCAGGAGATCTACCTCAAGCTGCTGGAGATCCATTCGCAGCACAACAAGCCCTCCGCGTTCGAGACCGTCGCGAGCGAGCTGTACTCGGTATCGGGCGGGCAGGGCGAGGTGTGGCAAAAGGCGATGGCGCTCGGCCGCCAGCTCGATCCATCGAATCCGCTATTCACCGAGGCGGGCGGCGCGGCGTTTGCGGCGGCGCCTGTGGCAGCAGCGGCGGCCGTCGCTGCAGCGGAGCCACCGCCCAGCGATACGCAAGTCTTCTCGGTTCCGCCGGAGATCAAGCCGGAACCACGCGCGGCGACACCGCTCGATTTTTCGCTCGACGACGACATCTCGCTCGCGCCGAGCTCTGGCGAAGAGCCCAAGACGCCGGCTGCGATTCTCGCGGGAGCAGCGCAGGAGGTGGCCAAGTCCAGCCGCGCCGCAGACAGCCGGATCGATGCCCCGTTCACCGGCAGCAAGGCGAGCGCGAGCGACAAGTTCGTGCCGCTTAATGACAGCGTGAGCCTTGAGCCCGAATCCGTTCCCAAATTCGACCTGGACTTTCATCTGGACGAACCCGTGCGCGCGGCGCCTCCGGCGCCGCAGACGAAACACGCCCCCGAGCGCGTGCTGGCAACGGCCGGCGCGCCGGCGCCGCAACTGGCGCGTCCTGCCGCGGCGATCGAACTCGACAAGCTCGACCTCGCGTTCGATCCTGACCGTTCCACCTTCGAGGATCCCACGCCATCGGTTCTGGATGGCCAGTGGCACGATGCGGCGACCAAGCTCGACCTGGCCAAGGCATATCAGGAGATGGGTGACGTCGAAGGCGCGCGCGAGATCCTGCAGGAAGTGCTGCACGAGGGCGATGACGAGCAGAAATCCGAGGCGAAGACGCTGCTGTCCAAGCTGGCCTGAGCGCCCCGGCCCGGGCAAAAAACGGCGGCAGCGCATGCCGCCGTTTTTTTTGCCGGTGGACGGCGTGTGGCGTGCTCGCGGCGGGGCGATGACAATGGCGCTTGAGCGGGTGCGATGAGAGTTGCCCTGGGCCTCGAATACGACGGGAAGCCGTTCCACGGCTGGCAGACGCAGCCCGACGGAACCGGCGTGCAGGACGCGCTCGAGCGTGCGCTTAGCGCGATAGCCGATGCGCCGGTGCGAACGGTCGCGGCAGGACGCACCGACGCCGGCGTGCATGCGGGGATCCAGGTCGCGCACTTCGACACCGACGCGCGCCGTGCCGAAACGGCGTGGGTGCGCGGAGTCAACGCGCTGCTGCCGTCTTCGATCGCCGTGCGGTGGGCGCTCGACGTACCGGCGGAATTCCACGCGCGCTTCGTCGCCACCGGCAGGCACTACGCCTATCTGCTGCTCGATCGGCCGGTCCGCCCGGCACTGCTCGCCGGACGCGTCGGCTGGTACCATCGCCCGCTTGCGCTCGGCGCGATGCGAGCGGCCGCCGACGCACTGCTGGGCCGGCACGACTTTTCGGCTTTCCGCGCCGCCGAATGCCAGGCCCGATCGGCGACGAGAATGCTCGACCGGCTCGACATCACGAGGGAGGACGATATGATCCGCTTCGATCTGCATGCCGACGCCTTTCTGCAGCATATGGTGCGCAACATCATCGGCGCGCTGGTTTACGTGGGTAGCGGGCGCCATCCGCCGGGCTGGATCGCCGAACTCCTCGCCGGTCGCGATCGCACGCGCGCTGCACCGACCTTCGCCGCGGCCGGCCTGTACCTGACCGGCATCGACTACGCGCCGCACTGGAATTTGCCCGCGACGCGCGCGGCGGCGCGCCTGTTCGGAGCCTGATCCGGATGACGAAGCCTTCATCGCGCACCCGGGTCAAGATCTGCGGCATCACGCGCATCGACGACGGGCTCGCGGCGGCGAACGCGGGCGCCGACGCGATCGGTCTTATCTTCTGGCCTGGCACGCCGCGTCGCGTCGATTTCGAGCAGGCGCGCGCCATCGCCGCGGCGCTGCCCGCATTCGTGACCGTGGTCGGCCTGTTCGTCGATCCGCAGCCCGCGGCGGTGCATGCGGCGCTCGACGCGGTGCCGCTCGATGTTCTGCAGTTCCACGGCGACGAGCCGCAGGCGCTTTGCGCCGGCTTCGGACGCCCTTACATCAAGGCGGTCCCGGTGCGGCCCGACCTCGATTTGCTACAATATGCTTCGCGTTACGGCGATGCGCGGGCGTGGTTGTTCGACGCCTTTCAATCCGACGGAATGCCTGGCGGCACGGGACGGACCTTCGATTGGAACGCGCTTGCATCGCATCTCGCGATGGGACTCGCGCGACCGCCGGTGATTTCGGGCGGGCTTACGGCGCTCAACGTCGGTGCCGCCATTCGCGCATTGCGCCCATGGGGGGTCGACGTATCGAGCGGCGTCGAGGTCAGGGGCGACGACGGCAAACCGCGCAAAGGCATCAAGGATGCGGCCAGGATCGCCGCATTCATCCGAGGAGTGCGTGATGCAGATGGGTGACGTACCGTACGCGCTTCCCGACGAGCGCGGCCACTTCGGACCCTATGGCGGCGTCTTCGTCGCCGAGACGCTGATCCACGCCCTCGACGAGCTGCGCGAGCAGTATGCCCGCTATCGAACCGATCCCGAGTTCGTCGCCGAACTCGACTACGAGCTCAAGCATTACGTCGGACGGCCGAGCCCGGTCTACCACGCCGCCAGATGGTCGGAAAAGCTGGGCGGCGCCCAACTCTATTTCAAGCGTGAGGATCTCAATCACACCGGCGCGCACAAGATCAACAACTGCATCGGGCAGGCGCTGTTGGCACGGCGGATGGGCAAGCGGCGCGTCATCGCCGAAACCGGTGCCGGCCAGCACGGCGTCGCGGCCGCGACCGTCGCGGCGCGCTTCGGCATGCAATGCGTCGTGTACATGGGATCCGAGGACGTCAGACGTCAGGCGCAGAACGTTTTCCGCATGAAGCTCTTGGGCGCCGAGCTCGTTCCCGTCGAGTCGGGGTCGAAGACGCTGAAGGACGCGCTGAACGAGGCGATGCGCGACTGGGTGACCCACGTTGAAGACACTTTCTACATCATCGGCACCGTCGCCGGACCGCATCCGTATCCTATGATGGTGCGTGATTTCCAGACCGTGATCGGCCGCGAATGCCTGGCGCAGATGCCGGAGATGATCGGTCGCCAGCCGGATGCGGTGATTGCCTGCGTCGGCGGAGGCTCGAATGCGATCGGAATCTTCCACCCCTACATTCCGTACGACCGGGTCAGGCTGATCGGCGTCGAGGCGGCCGGCGACGGCATCGCGACCGGGCGGCACGCGGCGTCGCTGACCGCCGGACGGCCCGGCGTTCTGCACGGCAATCGCACCTACCTTCTGCAGGACGCGAACGGTCAGATCGTGGAGACCCATTCGGTGTCGGCCGGTCTCGATTACCCTGGGGTCGGGCCCGAGCATGCCTGGCTCAAGGACAGCGGCCGCGCCGAGTACGTCACGGTGACCGATGACGAGGCGCTGGCGGCGTTTCACGATTGCTGCCGGATCGAGGGCATCATTCCGGCGCTCGAATCGTGCCACGCGCTCGCGCATGCGGCGCGGCTGGCGGTGAGCTTGCCGCGCGACAAGGCGCTGCTGGTCAACCTCTCGGGCCGCGGCGACAAGGACATGAACACCGTTGCCGAGCGCGCGGGCCTGCACTTCCATTGCCGGCCCGAATGCGATCCCTCGCTGCGGTGAGGCCAGCCGACGGCCAATCCTCCCGGTGAACCGTATCGACGCGACTTTCGCCAAGCTTCGAGCGGCCGGCCGCACCGCGCTGATCCCGTACGTCACCGCAGGCGACCCGTCGCCCGCGGTGACGCCATCGCTGCTGCACGCCCTGGTGCATGCGGGCGCCGATGTGCTCGAGCTGGGTGTCCCGTTCTCCGATCCGATGGCCGACGGCCCGGTGGTGCAACGGGCTTCCGAGCGCGCGCTCGCGCAGGGCGTGGGGCTCGGCGACGTGCTGGCGATGGTCGCCGCGTTCCGCCAGCGCGACGCGACGACGGCGATCGTGTTGATGGGCTATACCAACCCGATCGAAGCGATGGGCGCCGCAGAATTCGTCGATCGGGCGAGTGCGGCCGGCGTCGACGGCGTCATCGTCGTCGATTATCCACCCGAGGAAGCGCGGGACTTCGCGGCACTCGCCGTGGCGCGACGCCTCGCGCCGATCTTCCTCTTGTCGCCGACGACGCCGATCGCGCGCATGTCCCTCGTCGCCGCCATGGCGCGCGGCTACGTCTACTACGTCTCGCTCAAAGGCATCACCGGCGCCGGTCATCTCGATACGGCGGAGGTCGCCGCGCGGCTCACGGAAATACGCAGGCACGTCGCTCTCCCGGTCGGCGTCGGGTTCGGCATCCGCGATGCGGCCAGCGCCCAGGCGATTGCGGCCCATGCCGATGCCGTCGTCATCGGCAGCCGTATCATCGAGGAAATCGAGGCAGCCCCGGCCGGCGAGGCCGCGGCGCGCGCCGGCGCCTGGTTGGCTACAATACGCGCGGCCATGGACAAAGTCGTCAAGCAAGCGGCATGACTCGAGCCTGGGAGACCGCATGAGTTGGCTGCAGAAGCTCTTGCCGCCGCGCATCAAGGCGACGCCCGGCGCCGGCAAGAAATCGATGCCCGAAGGGCTGTGGGTCAAATGCCAGTCCTGCGAAGCGGTGCTGTATCGAACCGATCTCGAAAAAAACCTCAACGTCTGCCCCAAGTGCAACCATCATGCGCGTCTGACTGCGCGCGAACGCGTCGATCAGCTGCTCGATCCGGAAGGGCGCTACGAGATCGGCTCGGAAGTGCTGCCCGTAGACACCCTGAAATTCAAGGACACGCGCAAGTATCCGGAACGCCTGTCGGCCGCACTCGAGGAGACGGGCGAAACTGATGCGCTGGTGGTGATGCAAGGAAGCATCAAGTCGACGCCGCTGGTGCTCGCGGTCTTCGAGTTCGAGTTCATGGGTGGCTCGATGGGCTCGGTCGTCGGGGAGCGCTTCGTGCGCGGTGTTCGGGTCGCGTACGACAACCGCGTTCCGTTCGTGGCGATCACCTCGACCGGGGGAGCCCGCATGCAGGAGGGCGTCAATTCGCTGTTCCAGATGGCCAAGACGACCGCGGTGCTGCAGGAGCTATCCAAGGCGCGGCTGCCATTCGTCACGATATTGACCGATCCGACCATGGGTGGAGTGTCCGCGAGCTTCGCGATGATCGGCGACGTCGTGATTGCGGAGCCCGGTGCGCTGATTGGTTTCGCCGGCCCGCGGGTGATCGAGCAGACGGTTCGCGAAAAGCTGCCGGAGGGCTTCCAGCGCGCCGAGTTTCTGCTGGAGAAAGGCGCAATCGATATGATCGTCGATCGCCGCCAATTGAAGGACGAGTTGCCGAAGCTGCTGACGCTGTTGCAGCGGCAGCCGCTGCCTGCGAGCTGACCTCCGACCTGCGGCGCCCGCGCCGTCGCCACGTGAGCCCGCCCTCCACCCTCGCCGAGTGGCTCGCCTACCTCGAAACGCTGCATCCGAAGACGATCGCGCTTGGGCTCGAGCGCGTGCAAAGCGTCCGCTCCCGGCTGGGCGGCACTCCAGCCTGTCCCGTCATTACGGTCGCGGGAACCAACGGCAAGGGCTCGACCTGCGCGCTGCTTGAACACATGCTGCGCTCGGACGGCTATCGCGTGGCCATGTACACCTCGCCGCATCTGCTGCGCTACAACGAGCGGGTGCGCATCGGCGGCACCGAGGCAAGCGATGCCGCGCTGTGCGAGGCCTTCGGAGCGGTCGAGGCAGTCCGTGCCGGGACCCCGCTCACTTATTTCGAATTCGGCACGCTGGCAGCGCTGTGGCTGTTCGCCCGGCAGAAGCTCGACGCGCTGGTCCTCGAAGTCGGACTGGGCGGACGGCTCGATGCAGTCAACGCCGTGGAACCGGACGTGGCGGTCGTCACGACGGTCGCGATCGATCACGTCGACTATCTGGGCTCGACCCGCGAGGACATCGGTCGCGAAAAAGCGGGCATTTTCCGTCGGGGCAAGCCCGCAATCTGCGGCGATCGCGATCCGCCTGCTTCGCTCGTCGCGCATGCCGCCGCCATCGGCGCTCCCCTTACGCGCATCGGTCGCGACTACGGGTATACCGCCCGGGCGGCGCAATGGGATTACTGGGGCCCAGGCGGCGCGCGGCATGGCCTGCCGCATCCGGCGCTGCGCGGCAATTATCAACTCGCCAACGCGTCGACCGCGTTGACCGCGGCCGATGCGCTGCGCGACCAGCTGCCCCTGTCGATGGGCGCGGTGCGTGCGGCGCTGGTCGGCATCGAGTTGCCGGGGCGGTTTCAGGTCCTCCCGGGACGTCCGGTCACGGTGCTCGACGTCGCACACAATCCACAGTCCGCGCACGCGCTGGCCGACAATCTGGGCGCGATGGGGTTTCATCCGCGAACGATCGCCGTCTTTGGAATGCTGGCGGACAAGGACATCGCCGCCGTGATCGCGGCGCTGCTGCCGCGCGTCGATCTGTGGCATGCAGCGACGCTGCCACCGCCGCGCGGCGCGACGGCCGCGGCGCTGCGACAACGGTTGCAAGAAGCCGGGGTCGCGCCCGACGCCGTGCGTGAGTACGCCGATCCGGCCGCCGCGTACATCGCGGCGCGCGAAGAGGCGACGGAAGCTGATAGAATCGTTGTCTTTGGGTCGTTTCTCACCGTCGCCTCGGTATTGGCGCGGGAGCGACCCGTTCCGGCCAGCAGCGCGCACGATGCATCGCGGATACGCCCTTGAATCCTTGCCGCCCGGCGGCAACGCGCTGTATCGATCGCTTGATTCGACCGCGTCCAGCCCCAACTGAATCGAATGGCGACCCGTCCCGAGATTGCCGACCCCGCAGTCGATGAGCTCAAGCGGCGCGCGCGTCGCAGGCTGGTAGGGGCGGTCGTACTCGCGCTGGCAGCCGCGGTGGTGCTGCCGATGCTGCTGGAGAGCGATCCGAAGCCGCTCGGCAACGACGTGTCGATCCAGATTCCGCCGATCGATCAGGGCAAGTTCGTCACGCCGCTGTCGCCGGACAAGGCAGGCGGCGTCAAGTCCGCGGGGGAGTCGCAGCCCGCCGCGCCGCAGGCAAATAGCGCTGGCCGAGCGACCGTCCCTGAGCGCAGGCTGTCCGCGGCCGAGCAGCGCGTGCTGGGCCAATCCGGCGCGCCCCGCGCACCGGCGATCATGTCATCCGCGCCCGAGGCGATGCGTCCGCAGGCTCCACCGGCGGTGTCTGCGCCGAGCGGCGCCGCGGCCGCCGGGACGGAGAGCGCCCCGGCCGGAGGGTCGCTGTTCGTGCAGGTGGCGGCGCTGGCCGACAGCAAGGCGGCCGAGGAGCTTGCGGCCAAGCTGGCCGCAGCCGGCTTTCCGGCCCACGTCGAGCCGGTTGAGACTCGCCAGGGTCCGGTGCAGCGGGTGCGAGTCGGCGCCTATGCGTCGCGCGAGGCCGCCGAGGTGGCGCTGAGCAACATCAAAGCGGCTGGATACGGCAGCGCGATCGTCACTTCACAATGACCGCATTCGATTTCATCGTCATCGGGATCGTCGGCCTGTCGACCGTGTTCGCGTTCGCCCGCGGCTTCGTTCGCGTCGTGATCTCGCTGGTGGCCTGGGTGGTGGCGCTGGTTGCCGCCTTCCAGTATGCCGACGTGATTGCCGACTGGCTGCCTGCCTTGGGCGGCTCGCCACACGTTCGCTACATTGCCGCCTTCGTACTGATCGTGACTCTCGTGCTGCTGATCGGCGGCCTTTTCGGCTGGCTCCTCTCTCGTCTCGTGCGCGCCATCGGGCTCGGGTTTCTCGACCGATCGCTTGGCGCCGTACTTGGTCTCGCCCGCGGTGTGCTGATCGTCGTCATCGGCGTGCTCATCGCGGGGCTCACGACCTTCCCGCAGCAGGAGTGGTGGCGGCATGCGATGTTCGCCCCGCCTCTGGTGGATGCGGCACTGAACCTGCGGCCCTGGCTGCCGCAAGCCTGGGCCGAGCAACTGGCTTTTCCGCCGGCCGATCCCGGGCCGGCCAAAGGCGTCCTCCAGGCAGGAGCGCGCTAGTGGCAGGACACTGACATGTGCGGAATCATCGGCGCCGTTACGCACACGCCCGTCAACCAGCTCCTCTACGATGGCCTGCTGCTGCTGCAGCACCGCGGCCAGGACGCGGCCGGCATCGTGACCAGCGAAGGTCCGGTCTTTCACATGTACAAGGGTCCGGGATACGTGCGGGACGTGTTCCGCACGCGCAACATGCGCGATCTGATGGGCAGCACCGGCATCGGCCATTGCCGTTATCCAACAGCCGGCTCCGCCTCGTCCGACCTGGAATCGCAGCCGTTCTACGTCAACTCGCCGTTCGGCATCACGCTCGCGCACAACGGCAACCTGACCAACAGCGAGGCGCTGAAGCGCGAGCTTTTCCAGCTCGATTTCCGCCACGTCAACACCAATTCCGACTCCGAGGTCCTGCTCAACGTGCTCGCGCTGGAGCTCGAGCGCGCAGCGCATCACGCCAAGCTCGACGCCAACGCGATCTTCGCGGCGGTCGCCGCCGTGCACAAGCGCTGTCGCGGCGCCTACGCGATCGTCGCGATGATCGCCGGTTACGGGCTGCTCGCGTTTCGCGATCCGTTCGGCATCCGGCCAATGATCATCGGCGTCAATGAATCGATGGGGGGCACCGAATACGTCGTGGCCAGCGAGTCGGTCGCGCTCGAGGCGCTGGGCTTCTCGGTGTTGCGCGACGTCGCGCCCGGTGAAGCGATCTATGTCGACCAGACGGGAAAGTTTCATGCGCGGCAGTGCGCCGAAAACCCGCAGCTGATGCCGTGCATCTTCGAATTCGTCTACCTGGCGCGGCCGGACTCGGTGATCGACGGTGCGTCGGTGTACGAGGCTCGCTTGCGCATGGGCGGCGAGCTCGCGAAAAAGATCCGCGACATGCCCGAAGCGCAGGACATCGACGTCGTCATCCCGATCCCCGATTCCAGCAGGCCGTCGGCGCTCGAGCTCGCCAACACGCTGGGCCTCAAATACCGCGAGGGCTTCGTCAAGAACCGCTACATCGGGCGCACATTCATCATGCCGGGCCAGGCGATCCGGCGGAAGTCGGTGCGGCAGAAGTTGAATCCCATGGGCATCGAGTTCAAGGACAAGGTGGTGCTGCTGGTCGACGACTCGATCGTCCGCGGCACCACCAGCCGTGAGATCGTGCAGATGGCGCGCGAAGCCGGCGCACGCAAGGTCTATTTCGCGTCGGCCAGTCCGCCGGTGCGCTACCCGAACGTCTACGGGATCGACATGCCGACGGCGCGGGAGCTGGTGGCGACCGGTCGCACCGAGGCCGAGATCGCCAACGAGATCGGTGCCGATCTGCTCATCTATCAGGATCTCGAGGCGTTGAAGCGCGCCGTGAGGGCCGCGAATCCCCGACTGAAGGAGTTCGAGGCCTCGTGCTTCGACGGCTACTACGTGACCGGCGACGTGACCGCCGACTATCTGTCGCACCTCGCGCGCGAGCGCGATGAAACCCGCGGCGAGAGCGAAGAGTCCCTGCTCGCTCCCGGCTAGTGGGCATTGACTCCGGGGCCGTTTGCTGCGATACTGAATTCGAGCGCTGATTTGAATCGGAGCTGCCGGAATGGGCGGCTTCACAGCTTGCGGGCGCTATACAAATCCAGCTAAAGCGAGGCGACGAATCGATCCGGGGCCCGTTTAGCGCAAGCTGACGGGCCTTTTCGCTGGAGCGATTCGATGTCGCACAAAACAGGATTCACCACCTCGATTCTGCACGCCGACCGGGCGTCTGCCGTCGAGCACGGCGCGCTGCACAAGCCGCTGCACCTATCGGTCGCGTACGGCTACCGCGACGCGCACGAGCTGGTCGACGTGTTCCAGGGCCGCGCGCAGGGTTACGTCTACGGCCGGCAGGGCAATCCGACAACCGGCGCTCTGGAGGAAAAAGTCAATCGCATGGAGGACGGTGTCGCGACTGTCTGCTTCGGCACCGGCATGGCCGCGATCGGCGCCCTTCTGCTCGCGCTGCTGCGCGAAGGCGACCACGTGGTCGCCAGCGCGTTCCTGTTCGGCAACACCAACAGCATGTTCGACACGCTCGCGACGCATGGCGACCGCATGAGCTTCGTAGATGCGACCAGCGTCGCCGCCGTCGAGGCGGCGCTGACGCCCCGCACGCGCATCGTTTTCGTCGAGACCATCGCCAATCCGCGCACGCAGATCGCCGATCTGGCCAGGATTGGCGATCTTTGCGCGTCGCGGGGCATCGTCTACGTGGTCGACAACACGATGACCTCGCCGTACCTCTTCCGACCGAAGGCGGTCAAGGCTACCCTCATCGTCAACGCCTTGACGAAGTACATCGGCGGCCATGGCAACGCGCTCGGCGGCAGCATCACCGACACCGGCCTCTTCGACTGGACGCGCTATCCGAACGTCTACGACAGCTACAAAGGCCCGAAGCCCGAGCTCTGGGGTATCACCCAGATCAGGAAAAAGGGATTGCGCGACTGGGGAGGGACGCTCGCTGCCGAGCAGGCGCACCACCTCGCCGTCGGCGCCGAGACGCTGGCACTGCGCCTGGACAGGCAATGCGCGAACGCGCTCGCGTTGGCCCGGTTCCTCCAGGCGCGGCGCGAGGTGCGCGCCGTCTACTACCCGGGCCTGCCGTCGCACCCGCAACATCGACTGGCGGGCGAACTGTTCGCCAAATACGGCGCGCTCCTTTCATTCGAGCTCGATCCAGGACGCGACTGCTTCGAGTTTCTCAACCGGCTGCGCTGCGTCGTCCTCTCGTCCAACCTGGGAGACAATCGCACGCTCGCGATTCCCGTGGCGCACACCATTTTTCACGAGATGGGTGCGGCGCGCCGGGCGAGCATGGGAATTGCCGACTCGTTGATCCGCCTTTCGGTCGGGATCGAGGAGCAGGAAGACCTGATCGCCGATTTTACGCAGGCCCTGGGTTGATCGCGGCCGCGCGGTTCGTCGCTCACTGCAAACGGTTCGCTCGCCGCCAGGCGGCCGGGGGCTGGCCGACCAGGCGTTTGAAAGCCCGCGCAAAAGCGGCCTCGGACTCGTAGCCCACCTCCTGGGCGATTGTCGCCACCGTCGCGCGGCCTTCCCGCAACAAACTCGCGCCACGTTGCACGCGCCAGTTGGTCAGGTACTGCATCGGCGGCTGCCCGACCAGCGCGACGAAGCGCGTGTGCAGGGCCGAGCGCGACAAGCCGACCTGCCGACCCAGCTCATCCACGGTCCACGGCTCGGCAGGCTTTTCGTGCAGCAGGCCGATCGCCTTGCCGACGTGACGGTCACGCAGCGCGGCCAGCCAACCCGAGCCGCCGTCGGAGAGCGACTCAAGGTAGCGGCGCGCAGCGTCGACGAACACCATCTCGCTGACGCGCTCGAGCACGGCTGCGCTGCCGGGTCGGCTCTCGCGCGATTCGGTCACCGCCTGGTGCAGCACCGGAGCCACCCAAGCGCCGACGCCGCCGGCGGGTAAGTGCAGCAGGCGCGGCAGGGCTTCGATCAGCGGATTAAAGGGACGAAGATCGCAACTGACGAAGCCGCAGATGACGACCGTACTTGCCTCTTCAACCGGGATAGCCGTACCGGGGCGCAGTACGCCCCGGTGGTACGCGACGGCGATCGGCTTGGGGTCGTTGCGGGTCGTGAAGCGCCAGTCGCTATCGTCGTGCCGCGCCTGCATACCCGGCGCGCTCGACATCATGTGAGCATCACCGCGCGGAAACATCACGATGTCGCCACCCGCCAATCGTACGGGCGGCACCCCGTCGATCGCCGCCCAGCCGCCGCCCCTGGCAATCCAGTGATAAGCCAGAACGTGCTCGGCACCGGGCATCAGGGCTTTGGCGAGCTCAGGCGATGCCGGCGTCTCGGCAACCCATTCGTCGCCGCAACTGATGTAATAGAACACGGCGCCGCGCAGACGCACGCTGCGCAGCACGTCGGACAGGGGGTCGCTCTTCATTATGGGTTCGCGAACGGAGCCTTGATCAAGAATGACGGACGATCGGTCAATCGATCCTGAAGATAAGGACGCGGAAGCAAATTTGCAGTACATCGGGTGATGCGTCAACACCATTGAATCCGAACAATGGCCTGGTCGCCGCAATATTGCGTCGAGTGTGTCCCAGGCAGTATCTGCCACCCATTAGTCGGAGAGCTCCATGAGTCTTGTTATCGATACCCCACCCTCCGCGCCGGACTTCGACGCGATCAAGCAGCGCCAGCAAGCGACTTGGGCGAGCGGCGACTTCGCGGTCATCGGCACGACCCTGCAGATCGTTGGCGAGTCGCTTGCAGAAGCAGCCGACGTGCGTTCCGGCGAACGGGTTCTCGACGTGGCCGCGGGCAACGGCAACGCGACGCTCGCTGCGGCACGGCGATTCGCTATGGTCACATCCACCGACTACGTGCCGGCCCTGCTGGACAAGGGTCGCGCACGGGCTCAGGCAGAAGGGTTGCCGGTGGAGTTCCGAGTGGCGGACGCCGAAGCGCTTCCCTTCGATGCGGGGAGCTTCGACGTGGTGCTCTCCACTTTCGGCGCGATGTTCACCCCGGATCATGGTAAAGCCGCGCGCGAGATGCTGCGCGTGCTGCGCCGCGGCGGCCGCATCGGCATGGCGAACTGGACGCCGGAGGGTTTCATCGGCCGACTGTTCAAGGTGATCGGCGCCCACGTTCCGCCGCCGGCGGGGCTCAAGTCGCCCGCACTGTGGGGCAGCGAGTCGCATATCGTCGAGCTCTTCGGAACGCGGTCGGCGGAGATCCGATGCGAACGGCGAACGTTCAATTTCCGCTATCGCTCGGCGTCACATTGGGTTCAGGTTTTTCGCGACTTCTACGGACCCACGCATAAGGCTTTTGCGGCGCTGAGCGAGGCCGCGAGGCCGGCACTGGAGCGCGACATCATCGCGCTGCTGGAACAGTTGAATATCGCTGGTGCGACATCGCTGGTCGTGCCCGGGGAATACCTCGAAGTCGTCGTCACGAAGAACTGATGCGGCTAGAGCGGCGCTGCGCCGGCGCCGCTCGGCCCATTCGTATCCGACGGCCGGCAAACCCGCGTCAGTCGCTATCAAAAGCTGCGGCTGACGCCGGAACGTCCGGTCGCCGCGCTCGAGTCCATGGGTTCGACGTTCATCGCGAGGCGGGAATCAGCGGAATGGTTCGACTGGTTGCTCACATCGGCCAAGTCCCTGCAGCACGCGCTTAGCCCTGGAAAACGATCGCTTCGCTGCCCTTTTCGCTGACGCTGAGATAGCTCGCGCGATCGTACCAGTCCGCCAGCACCAGGCGCTCCCGAGGAACGTCGTCCAGGCTGAAGTCGTGCCGCGCCGGCCGATGCGTATGGCCATGGATCAGACGCGTAACGCCATGCTCGCGCAACGCGGCTGCGACTGCGTCCCCACTGACGTCCATGATGGCCTCGGGCTTGCCTTGGTTCGCGCGGCGGCTCGCGCCGCGCAGCGCTGCGCCAATGCCGCGGCGCGCGAAGTAGGGGAGCGCCAGGAAGCGCCGGCGATGCGCGGGCTCCGCCCACCAAGCGCGGTAACGCTGATACTTGGAATCCCCCGTGCAAAGCTGATCGCCGTGCATCAGCAAGGTAGGCGTGCCGTATAGCGAATGGACAACGGCGTCGGGAAGCAGAGTCGCGCCGGCTGCTCGCGCGAAACGATCACCCAGCAAAAAGTCGCGGTTGCCGCGCATCAGGTGGACGCGAACGCCGGCGCTGGCTGTGGCGGCGAGTGCCGCGGCCACGTCGGCAGCGAGGGCGTCGCGCAGCTGGTCATCGCCCAGCCAGGTGTCGAACAGATCACCCAGCACGTACAGCGTCGTCGCTCCGCGCGCCGGGCCGGCCAGCAGCGCGTGAAACGCATCGACCAGCGCCGGCCGCTCGCTTGACAGGTGCAGGTCCGAGATGAGCAGCGTCGGCGGCACGGGGCTGTCTGCCTGGGGCGCTGGTCCGGCTGCGACGCGACTCAGCTCTCGACGACCTCGGCGCGCTCGATCACGACTTCCTGGATCGGCACGTCGTCATGGCCCGCGCGCTTGCCGGTGGGGACGCTCTTGATATGGTCGACGACGTCCTTTCCTCCGATGACGCGACCGAACACGCAATAACCCCAGCCATTGGCATCCGGAGAGCGGTGGTTGAGGAAGTCGTTGTCGGCGACGTTGATGAAAAACTGCGCGGTCGCCGAATGCGGATCCGAAGTACGCGCCATCGCTACTGTGTATCGCTGGTTCTTCAAACCATTGGCCGCCTCGTTCGCGATCGGGCCGGATGTCGGCTTTTGCCGGAAATCGGCGCCAAAGCCGCCACCCTGGATCATGAAGCCATCGATCACGCGATGGAAGAGCGTGTGGTCGAAATGACCGGCGCGGACATACGTCAGGAAATTGGCGGTGCTCTTCGGAGCGTGCGCCTGATCCAGCTCGATCGTGATCGCGCCGTGGTTGGTGTGGAGGATGACAGGCATGCTAGTTCGCGACCACGGTCGCGCTCGTTATGATCACGCGTTCGACCGGCACGTCCGTCGGGAACGGGCCACCGCTGCCGGTCGGCGCCGCGGCAATCTTGTTGACGACGTCCATGCCCTGAATCACCTTGCCGAACACGACGTACCCGTAACCCTGGGGGGTCGCTTCGCGGAAGTTCAGCGACTTGTTATCGTTGATGTTGATGAAGAACTGCGCCGTCGCCGAGTTCGGATCGCTCGTTCTCGCCATCGCGATCGTTCCGGGCACGTTGAGCAGACCGGCCTTGCTGCTCTGTTCGGCCTCATTCTTGATCGGCGGACGAGTCGGCTTCTGCCTGAAGTCAGCCGTGAATCCGCCGCCCTGGATCATGAATCGAGGTATGACGCGGTGAAACTGCGTGCCGTCGTACTGCTTGGCGTTCACATAGGCGAGAAAATTCTCGACCGTTTTCGGCGCCGCCGCCGGATCGAGCTCGAGACGTATCTTGCCGGCGGTCGTGTCCAGGTCGACCTGCGGATTGGCGGCATGTGCCTGAATGCCGGCGACAAGGCCGACGGCCGCAATGGCAATGGTGATGAAGCGATGAAACATCGATGACTCCTTTGCTATGGTTTGTGTTGCCGCCGCACGATCGGGCGCGGCGGTGCTAAAGCTACTTCTTCGGTTTGGGCTTCGCCGCGGGCTTCGGTGGAACAGGCTTGGGCGGCGTCTCCGACGGCGGCACGGTGAACAGCTCGCGCACCAGCTTGAGCTTGGCCTGCGCGCTTTTGTTGCCCTTGTCGAGCGCGGTCGCCCGCTCGAATTCGCCACTGGCGAGACGGGAATAGACGTCGCCCAGGTTCTCGTGCGCGATCGCATAGTCGGGATTGATTGCAAGCGCGGCCTGGAGTTCAATCCGTGCCTTCTCGTAGCTGCCCTGCTTGGCCCAGATCACCGCCAGATTGTTGTGCGGCTCGGGGAGCTCGGGATAGTCCTCGGTCAATGCCTGAAACGTTGCCATCGCCTCGTTGCCATCACCCTCGTCGGTTTCGATCACACCACGGATGAAACGGGCTTGCGGATTTTTCGCGTCGCCCGCGAGGACGGCGTCGACCTTCGCGCGTGCCTGGTCGTACTGGCCCTCGCGCACGAGCTTGGCGGCATCGGCCAGCTCCACCGACAGACCGGGCGGCGGTGCTTGCGGCGTGTTCGACGAGCTCGGCGGCGGAGGTGGCGCCTGCTGGGCGAAAGCCGCGCTGCCGACGACGAGTGCGGCGGCGGCAAGGAGCCATGATCGCGTAGACACGGAAAGAGCTGCAGGCCGGATGGGACACGCAATTCTAGCAGAGCCCGGTGGAGGGCCGCGGCGGCGCTATGCGCCGCGAGCCTGCCTGATTCGCTCGACGGTCGCATCGATCAGCTTGCGCGAAATGCTCACCGGCGACGGCAGCTGCGGCAGAGAGTCCACCGGGAACCACTGCGCATCTGCAATCTCGGCATCGCACGGACGCATGTCACCGCCTGCATATTCGGCCGTGTAGGCGATCATCAGCGAGTGCGGAAACGGCCATGCCTGGCTCGTGAAATAACGCAAGTCGCGCACGTCGACGCCCACCTCCTCGCGCACTTCGCGGTGAATGCAGTCTTCGATGGATTCGCCGGCCTCGACGAATCCTGCCAGCGCGCTGTACATTGCGCCCGGGAAGCGATTGGCCCGTGCCAGCAGCAGGTCGGCGCCGCGCGTGACCAGCACCATCATTGCGGGAGAAATGCGCGGGTAGGCGACGTGTCCGCACACAGGACACTCCTTGGCGCGCTCGCCGCGCTTGTCGCGCATCATCGCTCCGCAGCGGCCGCAGAAGCGGTGGCTGCGGTCCCATTCGGAGATCTGGAACGAGCGTCCCGCCAACGCCAGTTCCGCGTCCGGCAGCTGCAGGAACAGCGAGCGCAATCCGCGCCACTGCCAGCCTTCGAACTCGGGCGAGTCGCCGGCGACATGAATGGCCACGCAATCGGTCCCGCGGTAGCGCCCCAGATAGTGCCGCACACCGTCAATGCCCAGCCGGACGACGTCGGCCAGCGTCGGCAGCGTCGGAGGCTCTGCCGTCCCTGCCAGTATGCGGTCGTCTCGCCAGACAAAGCAGAGCGTCTCGGCCGCGAGCTCGGCGGGCATCACGACGCCGGGTTCGAATCCGGCGGGTGTGTTCATCGTCTTGTCAACGGAGAAACCGCTCATCCTTTCCGATGACCGTCAACTCGACAAATTTCGATCCGTTGTGGCTGGTCGGCGTGAACGTGATCCAGTAGCCTCCCAGATCGAAATCGCGCAGTGACTCCATCGCATTGATGAAGCGTTCGCGCGTTAGATCGTTGCCGGTGCGGCGCAGACCTTCGACCAGCGTCTTGGCGGCGATGAAGCCTTCCAGGCTGGTGAACGAATAATCCTGCTTCTTGGTCGATGCTTCCATCAACTGCTGATACTCCTTGACCACCGGAGCCGAAAAATTCCAGGGAAATGGCACGACTTGCGAAATTCCGACGCCGCGCCCCTCGGCGCCGGTCGCGTGCGCCAGCGCCTTGCTGCCGACGAAGGACACGTTCATGAATTGAGGATTCGAGCCGGCGGCCCGCATCGCTTTGATGAAAGCGGCACAGGATTTGTACGCCGAGATCATGATCACCGCCTGCGGCTCGACCTTGGCAACTGCTTTCACCGCGGCGGCGACGTCGACCGTATTGCGCTCGACCGTGCCCGTGGCAATGATCTTCAGGTTGCGCTTGTCCATCGCGCGCTGCACGCCGGCCAGTCCTGCCTTGCCGTAGTCGTCGTTCTGGTAGAAGACGGCGATCCGGTCGAGGGTCTGCCCTGTCATTTGGGCGACGATCTTGTCGGTCTCGTCGAAGTAACTGGCGCGAATGTTGAAGATGTACCGGTTCAGCGGATTGCGCAGCGACTCTGCGCCCGTGAACGGACCGACGAATGGCACGCGCGCCGCGGTGAAGATCGGCTTGGATGCATTGGACGTCGGCGTGCCGACGTATCCGAACAGGAGGAACGCGCCGTCGTCGATGAGCTTGCGCGTATTGGCAGCGGCCCGGTCAGGCTCGTATCCGTCGTCGAGCGAACGCAGCTCGATCTTGCGCCCGTTGACACCGCCGGCGGCGTTGATCGTCTGAAAGTAGGCGAGAGCGCCCGCCCGCATTTCGGTGCCCAATTCCATCGCCGGCCCTGAAAACGCCGCCGACTGGCCGATCAGTATGGATGTCGGCGTCACGCCGGGATCGGCGCCCTCCGCCTGGTGAACAGCCAAGACAAGCGCCAGTGCGAACAATGACTTCAGCAGCTTGTTCATCTTCCTCCTTGCTTGGTCTCGCTCGAACCGCATCGACCTGGGGCGCCGAGCACCTCGTCCTATCATAGGGGATTCCGGCGGGCATGGGAAACATCCGGACTCCTTTCTCGAGCCGGGACCGGTATGGCGGCGGGTATAATCGCAACAATCGCCACCGGATTTGGAAAACCCGCAGATGGAAGCCGAACGCCTGAATCAGATTGCCAATCAGCTTGCCGATTTGCGGCATCGCGCCGCCGACCTGCGGAGGTATCTTTGACTTCGATGTGAAGGCATCGCGCTTAGAGGAAGTCGCGAGAGAGCTCGAAAACCCGCATATCTGGGAGAACCCCGAGCGCGCGCAGCAGCTGGGCAAGGAAAAGAAGCGGCTGGAAATGGTGGTCGACAGCCTCCGGCGCATCGACCGGACGCTCAAGGACACGACCGAGCTGTTCGAGCTGGCGCGTGGCGAAAGTGACGATGCGACGCTCGTCGCGCTGGAGCGCGATGCCGCCGGCGTGGCGGGTGCGGTCGACGATCTCGAATTCCGACGGATGTTCCACAATCCGATGGATCCGAATGCCTGCTTCATCGACATTCAGGCGGGCAGCGGGGGCACCGAAGCCCAGGACTGGGCGGCCATGCTGCTGCGGATGTACCTGCGCTACTGCGAACGCCGCGGCTACAGGACCGAAATCCTCGAGGAGTCCCCCGGGGAAGTTGCCGGCATCAAGAGCGCGAGCGTCAAGGTGACCGGCGACTACGCCTTTGGCTACCTTCGCACCGAGACGGGCGTTCACCGCCTCGTGCGCAAGAGTCCCTTCGACTCCAACGCGCGTCGCCATACGTCGTTCGCCAGCGTATTCGTGTATCCCGAAGTGGACGAGACGATCGAGGTCGAGATCAATCCTGCGGATATTCGCATCGACACGTTTCGCGCGTCCGGCGCCGGCGGCCAGCACATCAACAAGACCGATTCGGCGGTACGCATTACGCACCTGCCCACAAACATCGTTGTGCAGTGTCAGAACGACCGTTCGCAGCACCGTAACCGCGCCGAGGCGATGGCGATGCTCAAGTCGAGACTGTACGAGCTGGAGCTTCGCAACCGCCAGGCCGAGCAGCAAAAGCTCGAGGACGCCAAGACAGACATCGGCTGGGGGCACCAGATCAGAAGCTACGTGCTCGACCAGTCGCGGATCAAGGATCTTCGCACCAATGTCGAAGTCGGCAACACGCAGGCGGTCCTCGACGGCAATCTCGACCAGTTCATCGCAGCAAGCCTGAAGCAGGGGGTGTGAGGTGGATGAGAACAAGAAGCCGGACGGGACGGCGGAAGACGAGAACCAGATCATCGCCGAACGGCGGGGAAAGCTGCAGGCGCTGCGCGCGCGGGGCAATGCCTATCCCAACGACTTCACCCGCGATGCGTTCGCGCGCGAGCTGCACGACGCATACGACGCACACACGCACGACCAGCTCGATCAGCTGGGCATGAGCGTCGCGGTCGCCGGGAGAATGCTGCTCAAGCGTGTGATGGGCAAGGCGAGCTTCGCCACCGTGCAGGACATGAGCGGCCGCATCCAACTCTATCTCACCACCGATTCGCTCGGTGCAGAGGCGCACGAGGCTTTCAAGCATTGGGACCTCGGCGATATCGTCGGCGCGCGCGGCACGCTGTTCAAGACCAAGACCGGCGAACTGACGGTGAAAGTCGCCGAGCTGCGTCTGCTGGCCAAGGCGCTGCGTCCGTTGCCGGAGAAGTTCCATGGTCTTAGCGACCAGGAGCAGAAATATCGCCAGCGTTATGTCGACCTGATCACCAGTCCGGAGTCTCGGCGCGTTTTCGCCGCTCGCTCGAAGATCGTGCAGACGATGCGCGAATTCTTTGTCGCACGCGGCTACCTCGAGGTCGAAACGCCGATGATGCATCCCATTCCGGGCGGCGCGGCGGCGCGGCCGTTCGTCACCCATCACAACGCGCTGGATACCGACCTGTTCCTGCGGATCGCCCCGGAGCTTTACCTGAAGAAGCTGGTCGTGGGCGGCTTGGAAAAGGTCTTCGAGATCAACCGCAATTTTCGAAACGAGGGGATATCGACCCGGCACAACCCCGAGTTCACGATGCTCGAGTTCTATGAGGCGTTTCGTGACTATCGCTATCTGATGGACCTGACCGAGGAGCTGCTGCGCGAGGTCGCGCAGCAGGTCTGCGGCACGACGACGGTCGAATACCAGGATACGCCGATCGATCTGGGGAAGCCGTTCGATCGCCTGACGATGCCCGAGGCGATCGCCAGGTACGAGTCGAAGCATTCGCTGGCGGCGCTTTCCCGGCATGATTACCTCAAACAGACGCTCGCCGCGATCGGCGTGGATGTGCTGCCTGGCGACGGCGTCGGCGTGCTCCAGCTCAAGCTGTTCGAGGCGATCACCGAAGACAAGCTCGTGCAACCGACTTTCATCGTTGCGTTTCCGACCGACGTTTCGCCGCTCGCTCGCGCCAATGACTCGAATCCGTCGGTGACCGACCGGTTCGAGCTGTTCATCACGGGCCGGGAAATCGCCAACGGCTTTTCCGAGCTCAACGACCCCGAGGATCAGGCGGCGCGATTCCAGCAGCAGGCGAGGGCGAAGGAGGCGGGGGACGCGGAGGCCATGCATTACGATGCGGACTACATCCGCGCGCTGGAATACGGCTTGCCGCCGACGGCGGGGGAAGGAATCGGCGTTGACCGGCTGGTGATGCTGCTCACCGACAGCCCGTCGATACGCGACGTCATCCTGTTTCCGCAACTCAAGCGCGAAGGCTGAAGCTGCGCGAGCGCTGCGTGCCTGGAACGCCGTGCGGCGATATGCTCCGGGAGTAGAGTAAGGAAGTTCCGTCAGCTGCGCAGGATCAGGCGATGGCCGAGGATTACCGCTCGTTTCGCGAGTTCTATCCCTTCTACCTGTCAGAGCATCGCGACCGGACTTGCCGTCGGCTGCACGTCGTCGGGTCCGCCGTCGTCCTGGCGTGTCTCGCGCTGGCGATGCTGACCAAAGACGCGTGGTGGCTGGGCGGCGCGGTGATCGCGGGCTATGGATTTGCGTGGGTCGGACACTTCTTTTTTGAGCACAACCGGCCAGCGACGTTCAGTCACCCGATCTACAGTCTGATCGGAGACTGGGCGATGTTCCGTGACGTCCTAACCGGCAAGATTCCCTTCTAGCAGCTGCGCTCTTTGACATATACCCGCCAGGGGTATAGTATTGCGGCTGTGGATGCTTCGATCGCCACAGGCACTGTCATCGTGCCGCCGCAAGCGGCCGGCAAAATCGAGCTCGGCGTCGAGGGGATGACCTGCGCCGCCTGTGCCGTGCGGATCGAAAAGGCGCTGCGGCGCATTCCGGGTGTCGATGCCACGGTCAATTTCGCGACCGAGACCGCATCGGCCACGCTCGCCCCCGCGGTCAACCCCGAGCAATTGCTTGCCGCGGTGGAGCGCGCCGGGTACCACGCCGTCCTGCGGCGTGATGCCTCGTCCGAGCGCATGGCCGATCGCGCGCGCAAGGCTGCCGCGTACGTACAACTGCGCCGCGAGACCTGGCTTGCCGCCGCGCTGACCTTGCCGCTGCTGCTGCAGATGGTGCCGATGCTAGCCGCGGGAGGATGGCTGGGTGCTCAAAACGCCCATGACGAGTGGCTGCCGCGCTGGCTCCAGCTCGTGCTGGCGACACCGGTGCAGTTCTGGCTTGGCCGCCGTTTCTACGTGGGAGCCTGGCACGCGCTGCGCGGCGGCGGCGCCAACATGGATGTCCTGATCGCGCTGGGCACGACGATGGCCTGGGCGCTGAGCGCTGCGATCACCCTTCTGGGACAGGACGAGCGCCACGTTTATTTCGAGGCCGGCGCCGCGGTGATCACGCTGGTCCTGTTCGGCAAGCTGCTCGAGGCGCGCGCCCGGTCAGGCATGTCGGCGGCGCTGGAGGGACTGTCGCGGCTGCAACCGGCCACGGCGCACGTCCGACGCGCAAACGGGTCGGTCGACTTGCCGCTTGCCGCCGTCGTCCTCGGCGACCGACTGATCGTGCGCGCCGGCGAACGCATGCCGGTCGACGGCATCGTGCGTGAAGGCACATCGAGCGTCGACGAAAGCATGGTGACCGGCGAGAGCCGCGCGGTCGTGAAGGCGCCGGGATCGCCGGTATTTGCAGGAACGCTGAACCAGGAAGGCCTGCTCGAATGCGAGGCGACCGGTGTCGGCAGCGCAACCTTGCTCGGGGGCATCGTGAGGCTGGTCGCCGAAGCGCAGGGGTCGAAAGCGCCGATCCAGCGCCTGGCCGATCGCGTCGCGGGCGTGTTCGTTCCGGTGGTTGTGGTTATCGCGATCGCGACGTGCGTGTTGAGCTACTGGTTCGGCGGCGATGCAAGCGCGTCCTTGATCAACGCCGTTGCCGTACTTGTCATCGCATGCCCCTGTGCGCTGGGGCTGGCGACCCCCACGGCGATCGTCGTCGGAACCGGACGCGGTGCACAGCTGGGCGTGTTGATCCGCAACGCCGCGGCACTCGAGCAGGCGGGACGGCTGTCGATGCTGGTCATCGACAAGACCGGGACGTTGACCGAGGGCAAACCCGTCGTCGCCGGCGTCATCGCGCTCGAAGGGGCCACCCGGGCGCAGGTGCTGGAACTCGCGGCGAGCGTGGAGCAGGGATCGATGCATCCGCTCGCCAACGCCATACGCGAGGCGGCGACGCGCGATCGAGTCGTGCCGCGTCCGCTCACCGCGTTCGAATCGGTTCCCGGCAAGGGTGCCCGCGGCAAAGTCGACGTGGCCGGCGGCGAGACCGATGTGATTGCCGGCACGCTCGCCTTTCTGGCAGAGCAGGGTATCGCCATCCCCGACGCGGGCGCGCTGCAAAGCATCGGCAACACGCTCGTCGGGGTCGCGTCCCGAGGCCGCATCATCGGCATGATCGCGCTGGCGGATCGCGTGCGCCCGACCTCGCCGCAGGCTATCGCGCGCGCCAGGGCAGCAGCTATCGACGTGCTGATGCTGACCGGCGACAACGCGCAGGTTGCCGCGGCCGTTGCAGAGGAGGTCGGGATCGTGGATTTTCGCGCCGGGGTATTGCCGGCCGACAAGGCGGCAATGGTTCGCGCGCTCGCCGCCCAAGGCAAGGTGACCGGGATGATCGGAGACGGCGTTAACGACGCTCCCGCACTCGCGGCGGCCGACGTCAGCTTCGCTATCGGCACGGGTTCGGATGTCGCCGTCGAGGCCGCGGACATCACGGTGGTCCGCAGCGACCTCAACGCCGTCGTCGACGCGATCCTGTTGTCGCGTGCCACGCTGGCAAAGATCCGGCAGAACCTGTTTTTCGCATTCGTCTACAACGTGCTTGGCATTCCGCTCGCGGCGTTTGGCTTGCTCAATCCGGTGTTCGCCGGCGCGGCGATGGCGGCGAGCTCGCTTTCGGTGGTCGGCAATGCGCTGTTGCTGCGGCGCTGGCGGCCCCAGCTGTGAATCTGACCAAAGGAACAACGATGACTACGATCACCCTTAAAGTCGAAGGCATGAGCTGCGGCGGCTGCGTCGCCAGCGTTACCCGCGTGTTGACTGCGTTGCCGGGCGTCTCCGACGCGACCGTCAGCCTGCAGGCCGGAACGGCGCAGGTGGCCTACGACGATACGAAGACCGATCCTACCGCGCTGCGCGCAGCGATCGAGGACGCAGGCTATGAAGTTGCGTAAGACCGCGGCGGATGCTGCGCCGCATCCGCTCGTCTCGCGGCCCGACAAGTCCGCGCTGGCCAAACGGGTCAACCGGATCGCCGGCCAGGTGCGCGGCATCGGAAAGATGATCGACGAGGACCGCTACTGCATCGACATCCTCACCCAGTTGAGCGCCGTGCAATCCGCGCTGGACTCACTGGGCCTGCAGTTGCTCGAACATCATCTGCACGGCTGCGTGCAGCACGCGGTGAAGTCGGGGCAGGGCGACCATGCGATTGCCGAAGCGATCGGAGTGATCCGCCGGTTCGCCAAATAGCGCTCGCGGAATTCGCGGGCCGCGACATGAATTGACCCGTCATGCCCGTAACGGCGATAATTGCCCCCTTTCGGGGTGTAGCGCAGCCCGGTAGCGCGCTTGCTTTGGGAGCAAGATGTCGGGAGTTCAAATCTCTCCACCCCGACCACCGACTGGATCGGCTTCAAGCAAGAGGCTCTGATCGTGCAAGGCGCCCGTAGCTCATTCGGATAGAGCACCGGCCTTCTAAGCCGGGGGTAACAGGTTCGAGTCCTGTCGGGCGCGCCAATCATCGACGCGCTGCGGCAGGCGGCGGTAACCGTGGTGGCTGTAGCTCAGCTGGTAGAGTCCCGGATTGTGATTCCGGTTGTCGTGGGTTCGAGTCCCATCAGCCACCCCATCCTCCCTGCACGGTAGGATATTGCTCGTGCACCGTGTCTTGCCCGAAGACAGGCGCGCCGCATCCCAATGTGTTCCAACGCTGGAAAATCGGAACCGTCGGACAGACTCGTCTGGTTGCGTAACGGAGATCACCCGTGTCACATCATGAAATTCTGAATCGCTTCGGGTTCGCGAATACCGGAGGCGCTTTCACCGTCACGACGCCTGTCGATGGGACGCGCATCGCCACGCTGGTGCCACATACGGCCGCCGACGTCGAATCGATGGTTGCCCGCGCGGCGGCTGCTTTCCGGATCTGGCGGATCGTCCCGGCGCCGCGGCGCGGCGAATTGGTGCGGCTGCTGGGCGAAGAACTGCGCGCGGCCAAAGCCGACCTCGGGGCGCTGGTGACGCTCGAGTCCGGCAAGATCCTGCAGGAAGGCCTGGGCGAGGTGCAGGAGATGATCGATATCTGCGACTTCGCCGTGGGCTTGTCGCGACAGCTCTACGGTTTGACGATGACCTCCGAGCGGCCCGGCCACGCGATGCGCGAAACCTGGCATCCGGCCGGCCCGTGCGGCGTGATTACGGCCTTCAACTTTCCGGTGGCGCCATGGTGCTGGAATGCGGCGCTGGCGCTGGTCTGCGGGGACCCGGTGATCTGGAAGCCGTCCGAGAAGACCCCGTTGTCCGCACTTGCCACGCAGCAGGTCTTCGCGCGCGCAGTCGGGCGTTTCGGCGAGGCGCCCGATGCGCTTTCGCAGGTGATTGTCGGCGGCGCCGACGTCGGGAACGTATTGGTGTCGAGCCGTAGCGTGCCGGTGATCTCGGCGACCGGGTCGACGCGAATGGGCCGTGCAGTCGGCCCGGCGGTGGCGGCACGGTTCGGCAAATGCATCCTCGAACTGGGCGGCAATAACGCGATGATCGTGGCGGCGTCGGCCGATCTCGACATGGCCGTGCGAGCCATCGTGTTCTCGGCGGTGGGTACGGCCGGTCAGCGCTGCACGAGCCTGCGGCGATTGCTCGTTCATGGACGAATCTACGAAGCGCTGGTGCCGAGGTTGAAGATCCTTTATGGTCGCCTCCCGATCGGGGATCCGCTCGACGCTCACACGCTGATCGGTCCGCTCATCGATGGCAACGCGTTCCGCGCGATGGAGCGCGCGCTCGCCGCGGTGCGAACGCAAGGCGGACGTGTGACCGGCGGTGAACGGGTCCTGGAGACCGCATACCCCAACGCCTATTATGTGCGACCGGCATTAGTCGAATTGGAGAGCCAAACCGCGATCGTTCGCGAGGAAACCTTTGCTCCGATCCTCTACATCATGAAATATCGAGAGCTGGACCAGGCGATCGCCATGCACAATGAGGTGCCGCAGGGGCTCTCATCGTGCATCTTCACGACCGACCTTCGCGAGGCGGAGACCTTCCTTTCGGCGGTTGGCTCCGACTGCGGTATCGCGAACGTCAACATCGGTCCGTCGGGCGCTGAAATCGGTGGCGCATTCGGCGGCGAGAAGGACACGGGCGGCGGCCGAGAATCCGGGTCCGATGCCTGGAAATCCTACATGCGCCGGCAGACCAACACGGTGAACTATTCGCGCGCGTTGCCACTCGCCCAGGGCATCAAATTCGAGATCTGAGGAAACGACGATGCCACTGGAGAAGATCGCGGTTCTCGGCCTCGGAAAAGTGGGGGCCCTCGCTGCCAAACTCCTCCATCGAACCGGCCTCGAGGTCGTCGGCTTCGACCACCGCACGCCACGAGAAACGCAGGCCTTCGCCGTGCAGGCGGTGGACCTTGCATCCGAGGACGGTTTGCGCGCGGCAACGCGAGGATTCGACGCCGTGCTGTCGTGCCTGCCGTATCGAATCAACCAGCGGATCGCTGGCGCTGCGCATGCCCAAGGCATGCACTACTTCGATCTCACCGAAGACGTGCCGACGACGCGGGAGATCATCGAGCTCGGCAAGACGTCGCGCGGGCTGATGGCGCCACAGTGCGGTCTGGCACCGGGCTTCGTCGGAATCGTAGGTGCGTCTCAGGTAGCGGCATTCGACCAGTGCCGCTCGCTGCGCCTGCGCGTCGGTGCGCTGCCACAGAATCCGACCGGCCTGATGGGCTATGCATTCAACTGGTCGCCCGAAGGCGTGGTCAACGAATACCTGAATGACTGCGAAGTGATCGAAGGCGGAGTTCGCAAGATGGTGTCCTCGATGGAGTGGCTGGAGACTCTCTATGTGGAAGGCGTCATGCTGGAAGCCTTCACGACGTCGGGTGGTTTGGGGACGATCTGCGAGACGTTTCACGGGAAGGTCGCCAATATCGACTACAAGACGATGCGATATCCCGGACACATGCGGCTGATGAATTTTTTCTTTCACGAGCTCCTGATGCGGGAACGGCGGGAGCTCGCCGGCGAAATACTCACCAACGCGAAGCCGCCGGTCAGCGACGACATCGTCTACGTCCACGTCTCGGCCGAGGGCCTGCTCGATGCCGGTCTGCAACGCCGCGAGTTCGTTCGAGCCTATCGTCCGATCGAGCTGGTCGGAAGCATGCAAACCGCGATTGCGTGGACCACATCGGCGTCCGTCGTCGCCGTCATCGAACTGGTCCGCGACCGGCTGCTGCCGCAACGCGGCTTTCTGAAGCAGGAAGAGATACCGCTCGCCAGTTTCCTGGCCACGGCAACGGGCCGCCTGTTCGCGGCATGATGTTGCGCGCTGTCGAGCCCCGAACCGAACAGCGCAAAGGCTTCCGATACCTATCGCAACATGCGCTGTAACGCGCGGACGGCAAGCCTGTAGCCCTCGGTCCCCAATCCGGCGATCACGCCGGTAGCAATCTTCGACACGTACGAGCGATGGTAGTACTCCTCGCGCCGATGAATGTTGGTGATGTGGACTTCGATGACGGGCCCCGGAAACATTTTCAGCGCATCGAGAATCGCGATCGAAGTGAACGAATACGCCGCGGGATTGATGATGATGCCGCCGCCGAAGTCGATCGCTTCGTGAATCCAGTCGATCAGCTGGGCTTCGCTGTTCGTCTGTCGGAACTCGATCGCCTGCCGTCCGGCTTCGTTCCTGCATTCGGCCTCGATCTCCGAAAGCGTCGTCGTTCCGTAAATCTCGGGCTCGCGCTTGCCAAGCCGATTGAGATTGGGTCCATTGAGAATGTAGAGCGGCTTGCTCATCGGCGCATTCCACTGTCCTCGTACAGACGGCGCGTCAACCCTTGTATCCCATCACTCTCGGCAGCCACAAGACCGTCTCCGGCACAAAGGTGATGAACGCGAGAACGATGATCGCCACCAGGATGAACGGCGTAGCCTCGCGGACGATGGCTATAAGAGGTTGCTTGGTCATGTTCGCAACGACGAACAGCAACAATCCGAAGGGGGGCGTCAATAGTCCTATCATGATGTTCACGACGACGACGACGCCGAAATGCACGAGATCGATGCCGAAAGCCTTGGCGGTTGGAATCATGATCGGGACGACCACCAGGAGGATCGTCGTCCCCTCGAGAAGGCAGCCAAGGACCAGCAGGATCGCGTTGACCAGCAGAAGGTAAGTGAACCCGGAGAGGTGGAACCCCGCTATGAAGTGCTGGACCGAAACCGGGACGTTTTCGATCGTGACCACGTAGTTGAAGACCAGCGCGCCGCCGATCAGCATGCCGACCGACGTCGTGGCCTTGGCGCTGGAGCGCAGCACGCCGTACAGTTGCTTGAACGACATGGCGCGATAGATCAGCGCCGCCGCGAGCAGCGCGTAGGCGGCCGCTGCCGCCGCGCCTTCGGTCGGCGTCATCACGCCGCCATAGATGCCGAAGAGCAGGACCACCGGAAGCATCAGCGCGGGAAATGCGTCCAGCGCAACTTTGGGAACCTGCCGCAACGAAACGGCTGGTTCCACCGGATAGTTTCTGCGCCGGGCGATCACCGTGTTCATGATCATGAATGCCACACCGAGCATCAACCCGGGAATGACGCCACCGAGAAACAGGTAGCCGATCGAGGTGTCCGCGACCAGCGCGTATACCACCATCGGAATAGACGGCGGAATGATCGGTCCGATGATCGCCGCCGACGCACTGATCGCGCCAGCGTAGGCTATCGGATATCTTCCTTCGCGGGTCATCATGGGTATGATGATCCGGCCGATGCCGACCGCGTCGGCGATCGCCGACCCCGACATGCCGGCGAAGATGACGTTGGCCACGACATTGACGTGACCGAGGCCGCCGCGGAAGCGACCGACGAGCACCAGACAGAAGTTCAGCAGGCGGTCGGTCAGGCTGCCGGTATTCATCAGGTCCGCGGCGAGGATGAACAACGGCACCGCGAGCAGGACGTAGCTGTTGTAGAGGCCGTTCAGCAGCTGCTCGGCGGCGGTGCCGAGGTCGAGGCCGGCAAAGAGCAGGTAGAAGACCGAGGCGCAGATCATCGAAAGGCCGATCGGCAGGCCCAGAATCGCCAGGGAGACGAGAACGATGACGCACAGCGTGAAGGTGCTGGGCATCATGGGCCGGCACTCTGATCCGGCGCTTCCGGCGCGGAGGGTCTCCCTCTGTTCCACACCAGCCGAGCGTGCCTGACAATGCAGGCGACCGCGAAGATCAGATAGATCGAATAAAGGAAGTCGAATCGCATGTGCAGATAGGCGGAATGTTCGCGCTTCATGAAGGTCACGTACTTCCATGTCGCCGGCAGCGAGACCGCGAGCAGCAGGATCAGCGCGATGCTGCTGATCACGGTGAAGATTCGCCGGACCCGCACCGGAACCAGCTCGTAGACCACGTCGAAGCGGACCTCCTCTTCGTCGGACAGGACGAACGAGGCGCACCACAGCACTCCCCACAGCCAGCACAGGACGGTGACTTCCTCGGTCCAGCCCAGCGGTTGGTTCAGAAGATAGCGGAAGGCGATTTGAAGGAGAAAGCAGATGAACATCGTCGCGATCAGCGCGACCGCGATGTTCTCGACTCTCCTGCGCAGCCATGCATAGGCCGCGAGCCAGGGACGTGACGTCATCCGATCCTCAGCCATTTTCGTGCGAACGGCTCGACGTGCACAAGTGTTGCGTTTCGGAACGCCGGCCACCCTTTCGGCAGTGGCCGACGCCCGGTCCGCAAACAGGACCGTTATCCCGGATTACAGCGCGTTGATGCGCTCCAGCGCGCCCTTCGGCCAGTCGTGACCGTACTTGTCGACATATTTCTTCTGTGCGTAGGTGCGAAACGCGGCGACGTCGGGCGTATAGACTTTCTTGCCCTGGGACTTGAAGAACTCGACGACGTCCTTTTCCTGCGCGTTGAGCTTGGCCGTATAGTCGTCGATCGCCTTTTCGGCGTCCGACTGGAACTTGGCCTGCTGCGCGGCAGGCATCGCGTCCCAGATCTTGGACGAAATCGCCATCACATCGTATCCGACGACGTGGCCGGTCAGGACGAATTGGGTCGTCACCTCATAGAACTTCATGAGCTTGCTCAGGACGAGAGGGTTGTCCTGCCCGTCGATGGCGCCGGTTTGCAGCGCGGTGTACACCTCCGCGAATGCGACGGGCGTGGGATTGACGCCGATCGATTCGCCGAGAAATTGCCAGAACTCGCCGGGTGGCATGCGCAGTTTGATGCCGGCGAGATCCGCCGGCGTCCTTATCTGACGGTCGGGTTTCAGGTTGACATGGCGCGATCCGAAGTAGACGGGAGTAACGATCTGGATGCCAAGCTGATCCCGGGCCATCTTGATGAACTCCCCGCCGACGTCGCTTTTGAACGTCTTCTTCATGTGATCGGCATCGCGGAACAGATAGGCCGAGGTCATCAACGACCATGCGGGGACCTGCTTGGAAATGTCCTGGGGCGCGAGATTGGCCATCTCGAGGTTGCCGCGTTGCAGCGCCACGAGCTCCGTCCCCTGCTTGAACAGCGTGTTGCCCCAATACGGTTCGAAGTCGTAACTGTCTTTGATCGCGGCGGCAAAGGCCTTGTAGGCTTCTGCGCGCAGGTCCTGCTCGTTGAACGCGCTGCTGAACCGCAACTTGGTCTTGCTCTGCGCACGCACCGGAGGCAGAGCGCCGAGCGCGAGCAACGAGGCACCGGCAGCGATCAGGGAACGGCGTGTCATCTTGGGTTTCATTGCACTCCTCCTTCGGGTGTTTCGTGCGAGCAGCGGCAGCCGCCGCTCCAGACCTGGGGGGACGGCGACTGCTATATGAAACTACGATCGTCAGACATTATTGGTTTTGTATGAGGATAACAAGTAACATGGGAAATGCAAGCCCTCTCCGGTTCCCACGCGTATGATTTCGAGGCTGTCCGGCGGGACAGTCCGCAGCTGGCGACGGAGCGACTCTTTCCGCGACAAACGATGCTCGACGAAGCACTGGAAACCGCGTCCATCGGCGAAAATGCATACCGGCGAATTCGGGCCGATATCATCTTCGGCCGCCTCGCGCCGGGGCAAAAGCTAACGCTGGATCGCATGAAGCAAGCCTATGGTACGAGTGTCGGCACCTTACGCGAGCTTTTGAACCGCCTTTCGTCCGAAGGTCTGATCATCGCCGAAGGCTCGCGGGGCTTCGAAGTAACACCGACGTCCGCAGGCAATTTACGTGAAGTCGCGGCGATGCGCCACCTTCTCGAATCCCACGCTCTTCGGGAGTCGTTCGAAGCGGGCGACATGGAGTGGGAAGGTCGCGTCGTGTCGGCTCACCACAAGCTGGCCTCGATGGAAAAGCGCATGGCGGCCGGTGAACGATCGCAAGCGGAGGCCTGGAAGCGCTACGACTGGGAATTCCATCACGCGCTGATATCGGCCTGCGGGTCCCGCGTACTGCTGGAAACGCATGCGACGATTTACGACAAGTACCTGCGGTACCAGATGATCGCGGCAGTCTTTCGCGGCAAGATTGCAGCCGGCGAGCATCGACGGCTTCTTGAATGCGCACTGGGGCGCGACTGGAAAACGGCGCAGAAGACTTTGGCGACGCATGTCCACGACTGCGTCGACCATATGATTGCGGGAGGAATGATCAAGTAGCGCGAACCTGGCGACGTCGGCTCGTTTCGAGTTCCACCGGCCGTCCGCTCATCCGGCAGCGCATCGTCTCTTGCTCCCCGGGCTTGTCCGACCGTCGCAGCGACCACCCCGGGGGTCCGCGTCGCGCCGAGGACGCCGGGCCCTCGCGTCTCAACCGGACGCCCCGGCGCCATCGTCCACCGCGAGGACCGAAGCGCCACCCGCACCGCCGGCTCCCGCCGGAAGTATTCGGTGAGCGGATGAAAAGCCTGTTCCTGGTGCCCGTGCTGTGGAATACTGTCGCCCGCCAACAGGTTTGGCGACATCTTCGAGCAATGGCTACGCGCACGACCCTCACCTCTCTGCTGGGATTGCTGGCCGTGCTTTGCATGGCGGGCGCCTATGCCGCCAAGAGCACCGTATGCACGGTGACCGTCAATTCTCCCAACGAAAAGGAAACGCTGCGCCGGACGCTGCCGGAAGACAAATTCCGGTTTGTCGAGCTGGTGGAGCGCGGCCGGCCCGACTGGCTGGCGTCGGCCTGCCGGCAAAAGGTCCGTTGCGACGTTCTGGTCATCTCCGGTCACTTTGACGGGGGTACGGAGTTCTACTCGGATCGCCTGGACGCGCGCGAATCGCTGCCGGTCGCGGAATTGGAACGCGCGTCGTGCAATGCTTCGTGTGCCGGACTGTTCTCACAGCTCAAGGAGGTCTATCTGTTCGGCTGCAATACGCTGAACGCGGCCACGCCCGAGAGCACCGCGGCCGAGGTCGCGCGAAGCCTCGTTCGCTCCGGGCATTCCCGAGCGGATGCCGAGCGCGTATCGCAGGCCCTGAACCGGATCCATGGCGAGAGCAACAGGGACGGCATGCGCCGCGTGTTCGCCAACGTGCCGGTGATCTATGGCTTTTCCGCCATGGCGCCGCTCGGCGCGGCGGCGGCGCCCATCCTCGGACGGTATCTGCATTCGAGCGCCGAGACCGAATTCGGTAGCGGGCGGGCCAGTTCGCGGTTGCTCGGCCAGTTCGCGGGGAGCTCGATGATCTCCACCGCCGGCATGAGCGATTCCGATCCTCGTTCCGGCTATCGCCGCGAGGTCTGCCAATTGTTCGACGAGCAACGATCGTCCGCGCAGAGGCTCGCCTTCATTCACCAGGTTCTGCAGCGGGACATGGCCGAAGTACGCATGTTCTTCGACCGGATCGAGTCGTTTTACGCATCGTTGACCGACGAGGATCGCCAGTCGCCCGCGTTCATTCGCGAACGCGATGCGATCGCTGGCGATCAACCGGCCAGGGATCGGTATCTGGCCTTTTCCGGCGACGTCGATCGCCCCCCGATTCGCGCCCGGATGGTGCACCTGGCGCGCGCGCTGGGCTGGCTTTCGCCAGAAGACGAACTGGCCGAGATCGCGCGCATTGCGGCTGATTTGCTGGCGACGAGGACCATCGGCCCGGCCGACGTCGATCTGGTCTGCTCGATGAACGCGGACCGCGCGCTCGATGGCACGCTCGACCGGCTCAGGCCGGCGCTGCTGCACACGCGCAGCGTTCCGCATGCGGCTCTGCTCGCGTGTCTCGGGAGCGGGGAAGGCCGCGCCCAGGTTCTGCACGCATTGACCAGCGACGATGAGGGCGACATCGAAGTGGCACAGGTGTACCTCCGTCATCGCCCCATCACGGATATCAGCGAGCTGCGCGAGTTGGCCGCGCGAATCGCGCAGATGGCTGGATCGGAGGCGCAGGTTCACGCCCTCGACACGCTTGCCCACTATTATCTTTCCGACCGCGAAAGTCTGGATCAGCTGACGCGGTTATTCCCGCGTGCAACGTCAGTCAGCGTGCAGCGAGCGATCGCCGGGGTCTTCCTCCGCTCCGATTACCGGGAGTTGCCGAGGCACGATCTGCTGGAGATGCTCCGCCAGCACCGGATCAAGTCGCCCGACGGCGAAGACCTGATCGACGTCCTGATCCGCCGCCTGCAGGCTTAGGATCGCCGCCAGGCCTGGCCGGCAGCTCGCCAGTCGTATCGAAACCGCCCCGCGTTCGCTGCAGGAGATGGCGGCGCGAGTCGCCTGCGTCCTAGCTGCCCCTTCGTGGGGTCCTACATGCGGTTCAGAGGCATTCCGATACCCAGCTCGAGCGGCTTTCGCTACGGTTCCATTCGTGCCCTGGATCGGGTTCTTCGATCATGCCAACCGTTACAAAGGTCGCGCTTTGGCTCGCATTGCTCGCTGCGATCTGCTTCTTGCCGCAGGCACGTGCCGCGAAAACTACTGTCTGCACGATCACCGTCAATTCCGCCGACGAGAAGGAAACTTTCCGGCGTTACCTGCACGAAGATAAGTATCAATTCGTCGAGCTGGTGGAGCGCGGCCGCCCTGACTGGCTGGCCTCGGCCTGCAGGCAGCACGTCCGCTGCGACGTCCTGATCATCTCCGGCCACTTCAACGGCACCGAATTCTTCTCCGAGCATCTCGACTCGAATGAATTTCTGCCGGTGGCCGAGATGGAACGCGCTTCCTGCAGCGAGTCGTGCCCAGGACTCTTCTCGCATCTCAAAGAAGTCTATCTGTTCGGCTGCAACACCCTGAACGCCGAAGCAGGCGCCAGCGCGGCGGCCGAAGTCGCTCGAAGCCTGGTCCGCGGCGGGCAGTCGAAAGCCGATGCCGAGCGCGCAGCACGCGCGCTGAATGAGCGACATAGCGAAAGCAACCGCGACGGCATGCGCCGTATCTTCGTCAACGTTCCGGTGATTTACGGCTTTTCATCGGTCGCTCCGGTGGGCGCGGCGGCCGCGAGCACGCTGAACCGCTACTTTCAATCGGCGTCGAGCCGCGAGATCGGCAGCGGGCACCCGAGCTCGAAGCTCCTCAGCCAGTTTTCCTCGAACCGGATGACTGCCGCCGGCGGCATGCGTGCCTCGGATCCCCGCGCCGACTACCGGCAGGAAGTCTGCCAATTTGTCGACGAGCGCAAGGGGCCGGCGCAGACGCTTCGCTTCATCCACCAGATGCTCGGTCGTGACCTGGTCGAAGCGCGGATGTTTCTGGACCGCATCGAAAGCTTTGCCGCGTCGCTGAGCGAAGCGGAACGGCAGACGCCGTCGGTCGCGAGCGCGCTCGACGAGCTTGCCCGCGATCAGCGGGCGCGCGAGCGCTTTCTGGCATTTGCCCGCGACGAGGATCAGCCGTCGCTTCGCGCTCGCATGATCAAGCTCGCGCACAGGCTGGGGTGGCTCTCCGCAGAGGACGAACGGAACGAGCTGATACGGATGGCCGGCGATCTGCTGGCGGCAAACAAGGTGGGCTCGGCGGAAGTGGACCTGATTTGCGCGTTGAACCGCGACCACGCGCTGGACGGGGGCCTGGACCGGCTCGAGCTGCCGCCGACGCAGGTCGACACGGTGCCCGCCGCGGCGGTCCTGGGCTGCCTGGGGAGCGTCGACGCGCGCCCGCGCGTTCTGCAGGCCTTGACCGGCTCCAACGGGGCCGACGTCCAGATCGCCCAGGTTTTCCTGCGGTATCGACCGATAAGGGACATCGAAGAGCTGCGTGCGGCTGCCGTCGGGATCGGACAGATGTCGGATCCCGACGCGCAGGTGCGCGCTCTCAATGCACTGGCGGCGGAGCACGTTTCGGATCCGGAAAGCCTCGATGAACTGATGCGCCTGTTTCCGCATGCGAGATCGCTCAGTGTTCAGAGAGCGATCGCCGGCATCTTCATCCGCGCCGACTACGACGCCATCGACAGGGATGAGCTGGTCGGCGTCCTGCGCGAGCACCGGATGCGGTCGGCCGACCACGATGACATCATCGACGCGCTGCTTCGACGCCTGAAGGCCTGACCGAACGATCGGCCGGTCTGATCCTTCGGCCGGCTTCCCGTTTTCCCCCGAATCGGCTTATGCTGGCGCTGGGGGATACCTGTGTCGCTTTAGCAGCGCCGCGACCAATCAACGAAAGGAACTCATGATGCTGACCTTTGTGAACAACGATACCGGGCAGACGGCGTCCTGGACCGTGGGCCAGCCGCGTCCATCGATCAACACGACGGGCAACTTCAGCTGCGCGGCGGATGGCGGCGAGCGCAAATTCATCAAGGATAATTTCACCGGTCTGCCGTTCCGTCTGAACAGTCCGACAGTCACGTTGTGGCGTGGCGACTACGCCCGGTTTATCGCCGACAATCTGTAGCTTCAGCGATCGCGCCGCCGCGGGGCTGCCTGCTCTCGCGGCCGCGCGCGCCATGCCTGGGGGCCGCCTGCGACGCGTTACAATGCGGGCGCATCGCCTCTGATT
The DNA here is from genome assembly GCA_036493675.1 of Casimicrobiaceae bacterium. Lineage (GTDB taxonomy): Bacteria > Pseudomonadota > Gammaproteobacteria > Burkholderiales > Casimicrobiaceae > PALSA-1003. The sequence goes on along the minus strand of DASXPJ010000031.1, from coordinate 101,467 downwards.
CTCTCCGGAATTTCGTATGCGAGTGTTCAATTTCAGCGCGGGGCCCGCCGTGCTCCCCGAGGAAGTACTGCGCCGGGCTGCGGATGAAATGCTGGATTGGCACGGCAGCGGCATGTCAGTGATGGAAATGAGCCATCGCGGCAAGGAGTTTGTCGGTATCGCCGCCAAGGCCGAGGCCGATCTGCGGACGCTTCTGTCGATTCCCGCGAACTACAAGGTGCTGTTTCTGCAAGGCGGCGCAATCGCGGAAAACGCCATCGTTCCGATGAACCTGCTGGGCGACAGGAAGGCTGCGGATTACGTCAATACCGGCCAGTGGTCGAAAAAATCGATGCAGGAGGCCAGAAAATATTGCGTGGTCAACGTCGCCGCGTCCGCCGAGGATCGTAATTTCACCTACATTCCCGCACCCGAGACGTGGAAGCTCGACGCGGCCGCAGCGTACGTGCATGTGTGCAGCAACGAGACGATCGGCGGTGTCGAATACCAATGGACGCCGGACACCGGGCGGATTCCGCTGGTGGCGGATATGTCGTCGCATATCCTGTCACGCGCCATCGATGTCGCGAAGTTCGGCGTGATCTACGGCGGCGCGCAGAAAAATGTCGGGCCGGCCGGTCTGACGCTGGTCATCGTCCGTGACGATTTGCTCGATCGGGCGCTGCCGATCACGCCGTCGGCGTTCCACTGGAAGCAACAGGCCGAGAACGATTCGATGGTCAACACGCCGCCGACCTACGCCATCTACATTGCCGGTCTGGTCTTCGAGTGGCTTCTTGCCCAGGGAGGCATCGCCGCGATCGAGCGCAGGAATATCGCCAAGGCGAAACTCCTCTACGACTGTCTCGACCGCAGCGAATTCTATCTGACCTCGGTACGCAAGGAAGATCGCTCGCGCATGAACGTACCGTTCAAGCTCCGGGACGTTTCCCTCGACGAGGCATTCCTGCAGGGCGCGAAGGAGCGCGGCATGGTGCAGCTCAAGGGCCATCGATCGGTGGGCGGCATGCGTGCCTCGATCTACAACGCGATGCCGTTGGAGGGCGTGCAGGCGCTGATCGGCTACCTCGAGGACTTCGAGCGACGGCACGGCTGACGCGATGAGCCATTACCGGATCCTCACCCTCAACCAGATCTCGACGCACGGACTGCATCGCTTCCCTTCGGCGCGCTATACGATCGGCAAGGCGATCGACCTGCCCGATGCGATCATCGTGCGCTCGCACGACATGCATGCAATGGCGATTCCCGGCAGCGTGAAGGCGATCGGCCGGGCCGGCGCAGGAACGAACAACATACCGGTTGCGGCCATGTCGGCACGCGGCGTGCCGGTATTCAACGCGCCCGGCGCCAATGCCAATGCCGTCAAGGAGCTGGTGTTGACCGCGCTGCTGCTCGCGGCGCGCAATGTCGTGCCGGCACTGCGTTACGTCGATTCGCTCGCTTCCGACGCGCCGGATCTCGAGGTACGTGTCGAGGAGGGGAAGAAGCAGTTCGCCGGGGTGGAGCTCCCGCAGCGGACGCTCGGCATTATCGGGCTCGGTGCGGTCGGAAGCCTGGTCGCCGACACCGCGATCAAGCTCGGCATGAAGGTGATCGGATTCGATCCGGAAATCACCGTGGAAGCGGCGTGGCGGCTGCCTTCCAGTGTACGCAAGGCGAACAGCATCGAGGAGGTGCTCAAGCATTCGGATTTCGTCACGCTGCATGTTCCGCTGCTGGCGGCGACGCGGCACCTGATCGACGACAAGCGGCTGGCCGTCGCCAAGCCCGGATCGGCCTTGCTCAACTTCGCGCGCGACGCAATCGTCGACGAAGCCGCCGTCATCGCGGCGCTACGCACGCACAGGCTCAAATACTATCTGTGCGACTTTCCCAGCGCGGCTCTGCGCAGCGAGCCCAACGTCGTCGCGTTGCCGCATCTGGGCGCATCGACCGCCGAGGCCGAGGAGAACTGCGCCGTGATGGTGGTCGATCACGTCCGCGAATATCTCGAGCACGGGACGATCGCGCGTGCCGTCAACTTTCCGGATGTCGATATGCCCCGCGAGGCGCCACATCGCGTGGCCATCGCCAATGCCAACGTCCCCAATATGCTCGGCCAGATCTCCTCGGCCATGGCGAAGGAGGGGCTCAATATCCATACGATGGTCAACAAGTCGCGGGGCGAGATGGCTTATACGCTGGTCGACGTCGATAGCCCCATCGACGATGCGCTGATTCAGGCGATCGCGGCCATCCGCGGTGTGCTTTCGGTGCGGGCCATTCCCGCCGACGGCTGAGGCGCCCGCCGCCAGAGGCCGGCGCGAGCTTTACATGATCACGCGGTGTTTTCCCCAACCGCGCTCGAGCATCGGGCAATCCTCGCATTCCATCGAGCGGATGTCGCAAAAGGGGATGTCGCAGCGCACCGGGCGTCCTTGCAGAAGCATCCGTACGCGATCGAGCTTCTGCGGACGTCGGCCCTTGAGCAGGAGGACGTCGCCGGGCTGCAATATTTTTTGCAGCGCCGCGGCGGCCTGGTGCACGGTACGGCCGCCATCCGTCACCGCGGTGCGCGGCATTCCGACGCGCCGCGCACCCGCCCAGTAGCGCCGAAAGCCGCGGCCTATCACCACCAGATGCGAAGCGACCCGCGCTGCGCGTATGCCCAGCGCCAGGAAGATCGGTCGCTCGGGGCCGATCGGCTCGGACAGGTCGCCGAACAGAACGATGCGGCGCGATGCCGGGATCTCCGCCAATACGTCGAGTGCGGCGTGGATGGTTTCCAGCGTCGACTTGTAGTCGTCACGAAGAACAATGGCACCATTCGGCAGCGGAACGGGCTCCATCCGCCCGCGGGTCGGCGGCAACGCAGCCAGGCGCGATAGCGCGGCATCCAGCGCGACGCGCTGGGTGAGCGCAACGGCGATCGCTGCCAGCGCCGCATAGATCATCGGGCGGCCGATCAGGCGCACCGTTACCTCTCGATGTTCGCCAAAGGCATGGAGGCGAAACCGGGTGCCATTCGGCCAGTCGAGGCGGACATGGTCGGCCCGCACGTCGCAGCCCATGCCGAAGCCGAATGTGACGATGCGCCCCGGGGCCTGCGCCTGCATCCACACGGCGTTGGGGTCGTCGCCGTTGAGAACAGCGATGCCGGCCGGGGAAAGTGCGGCGACCATACGCGCTTTTTCCGCGCGGGTCACCTCGAGCGTGCCAAGGCGTCTTAGGTGCTCGCTGCCGATCGAGGTGACGACGGTCACATCGGGGCGCAGCAGCGCGGCGTACTGCGCCATTTCGCCTGGGGCACCGATGCCGACTTCGATCGCCGCATGCGTTTGTGCCGGCCGGATTCGCAGAACGGCCAGCGCGACGGACGTCCAGGCGTTGGCCGACATCGATTTGTGGCCCGGCGCGGCGAGAACCGCTGCGATGGCCCGCGTCGTCGTCGACTTGCCGAACGATCCGACCACGGCGACGATACGCGTCCTGCGCACGATCGTCGCGCGATAGCCGCGCGCCAGCCGTGACGCAACCGGCCAGAGGCGAAATGCGATGCCGTCGGCCACCTGGCGGCGGCCCGCCGGCGTGGTGAGCATCGCCGGGATGTCTTTCATACGGTAGCGCATCGGCGCGATCATACTCGCGCCAAGGGGATGCCCACGGGCTTGCAAAACGGCTTTCCGGCGCCAATCTTCGGCTTATGCCTTTGGCGAGCTCGCCTATGAATACCGCATTGAACATCGTCTGTCCGCACTGCAATACGATCAACCGGGTACCTGAGGCCCGCCTTGGCGAGGCGCCCTCGTGCGGTCACTGCGGCAAGAAGCTCTTCGTCGGCGAGCCGACCGTCCTCACGGCGGAGACTTTCGACCGCCATATCGGCCGAAACGATATCCCGGTCGTCGTCGATTTCTGGGCGGCATGGTGCGGGCCGTGTCGCATGATGGCCCCGCACTTTGCGCAAGCAGCCGGCGAGCTCGAGCCGCGCCTGCGTCTTGCGAAGCTCGACACCGAAGCCGCCACGGACGTTGCCGGCCGGTACGGAATCCGCAGCATCCCCACGCTGATCGTATTCGATCATGGGCGCGAGGTGGCGCGGCGGGCGGGCGCGATGGATGCCCGGGCGCTTCTCGACTGGCTTGCTCCGATGGCGCGTGCGCCGCGCGCGGCGGCCGGATCGCAGTCCTAGGCGTCTCCCGCTTTCCCCGTGTCCGTGGCTTCGAGTGTGGCCAGGCGCGATCGCAGCGCGGCGTCGGCGAGATAACGCGCCGTGGTATCGCGGCCGATCGCCAGTGCGCCCAGGATCGAACCGGCATCGTCCCGCACCAAACCAAAACTCAAGTCCACGTAGAGCTTGCTGCCGTCGCGGCGGGCCGAGCGCGTGGTTAGCACGCGATCGGCGTATTTGGTGGCACCTGTTTCGATCGCGCGACGGAAACCTTCCCAATGCGCGCGGCGGAACCGCTCCGGGACGATGAGGTCGAGACTCGCGCCAAGCGCCTCGGCAGCGGAATAGCCGAAGATCCGTTCGGCGCCGCGATTCCAGACCCGGATCGAACCGTCTCGATCGGCGAAAATGACCGCGTCCGGCGCCTGATCGACGATCGCTGCCGCAAGCCCTGGAGGCGTCGGGTCGGGCATCATCGCTCGGAGGCACCGGTGGACATCCGGAATGTTCCGCCGACAGCTTCGACAAAGGTCCGCTCTTCGCGCAGGATCAGCCGTTTCGACTGCGCCAGCGCGAAATTGGCGCGTCCGTCGGCATCCGCCCTGAGTGCCGTGCGGTAGGCTTCGTACGCGGCGAGCCCCTCGAATGCGATCAAGCCCCACGCGACGTTGTTGGTGCCTTCGTGCGGGACGAAATAGCCGACCAGGTCGCCGCCGCAGCGCGGGATGATCTCTCCCCAGCGCGCCGCATATTCGCGGAAGGCCTCGCATTGGAAAGGATCGATTTCGTAGCGGATAAAGCAGGCGATGGTCATCGGTGTCCTCGTCGCATGGTGGGCGACCCTTGCAACGGATGATAGCGCTTGCGCAGCGTGGATGGTTCGTTTAGCATCGAACCATGAAAGATGGACCGAACATCGTCGGCATCGCGGCACTGATCGGCGACCACGCCCGCGCCGAAGTGCTCACCGCGCTGATGACCGACCGCGCGCTCACCGCGACCGAGCTCGCGGCCGTCGCGGGCGTGACCAAGCAGACGATCAGCGCGCACCTCGCCAAGCTCCTGGCAGCGGGACTGGTGATCGCCGAACGGCAGGGACGGCACCGCTATTTCCGACTGGCCGATCGCGATGTCGCACAGCTCCTCGAGTCCCTGATGGGCGTCGCGTTCCGCACCGGTGCTCTGCGTCTACGGCCAAGCCCGCGAGAGCCCGCATTGCGCCAGGCGCGCGTGTGTTACGACCACCTCGCCGGCGAGTTGGGCGTGGCAATCCACGAGCGACTGCTGGCCCGGCGCGCGCTCGCTTCGTCGCCGGATGGCCTGACTCTCACGGCAACGGGACATCGAGTGCTGCAGGATTTGGGCATCGATACGCTCGGACTGACCTCGCAGCGGAGGAAGTTCTGCCACGCCTGCATGGACTGGAGCGAGCGTCGTCACCATCTTGCCGGCGCGCTGGGAGCGGCGCTGCTCGCCCGTATGATCGAGCTCGGCTGGGTCAGGCGGGCAAAGGATTCGCGCGTCATCGTCGTTGCCGAGCATGGTCGCAAGGCCCTGCAGCAATGGATGGGCGGTCACGGTCGGGCTGCGGTCCTCGCCGACGGTGCAGCCGTGGCCCCGGCGCGGACGGGCCGCCCGCGGCCCCGCGCGCGTCCTCCGCGCATCGCCGCTTAGTCCGGGTTGACGTTCAGGTGGCGCGCGTCGCCGCTTGGTCCGGGTTGGCGTTCAGGCGAGCGAGGAATCGGTCCAGGTCGATGACCATGCGCTCATGCGTGCCGCTGCCTATGTGTTCGGCACCATCGAACGCGTCGATGCGAAACGAGACCTGCCGCCCTCCGGCCCGCGTGACTTCCGCGCTCGCGGTGACGGTGCGCCCGGCCGGCGTGGCGGCCAGATGCCGGACGTCGACTCGCGTCCCTACGGCGCTCTCACCCACGTCGAGATAAGCCTTGATGGCGTTGAGTGCGGCATTCTCCATCGCCATGACCATGACCGGCGTCGCAAGAACCGGCGGAAGCATCGCATCCTTGAAGCGATTGGCCAGGTGCTCGGGCTTCACGACCAGTGAAAACGAGCCCTTGGCGCCCACAGGTATCGGCCGCATGACCTGACCCTCCGGTCGGTAGAATGCTGCAAGCTTATCCGATCGACACGCCGCCGCTCGCTGCACTGCGTTCGGTGCCCGGTGCAAGAGGGGCGGAGGGGTTGGATGGAGGCCCACAAAGCGAGGCGCAACGGATGTCCGACCTCCTGTTCCACATGATCGACGGCGCGCCGGAGCCGGTCGCGCCGTTCAGTCACGCCGTCGAAGCCGACGGCTGGGTATTCGTGACCGGCCAGATGCCGTTCGAGGGGACGTCGAACCGCTCGCCCTATCCGGCGACGATCGAGGAGCAAACCCACCAGGTGATCAGGAACCTGGTGGCGGTGCTCCAAGGCTGCGGCCTGGGCCTCGCCGACGTTGCGGCGGTACGCGTCTATCTGCTGCACTTCGACGACGATTACGCGCGAATGAACGCGGTCTATGCCGGCTACTTTCCCGAAGGCCGCCGGCCGGCGCGCACCTGCATAGGCGTCAGCGGCCTGGCCCGAGGCGCGCGAATCGAAATCGACATGGTCGCGCGCCGCAGCCGGTGAGAACGAGCACGGCGCGTCGGGCTGGATGCGGTAGCGATCCGCCGGCTTGCCGTCACCCGGCGGCGGCTCGTTTTTGTCTGGCGCGGCGCGAGAGCACCGGGGCAAACTTGCCGCCGAGCGTGCGATCGATCGCAGCGACGAATTCGACGTCGACCTGCACGGCACCGAGCAAGCCCGACAGCTTGGCGGCAACGCGCTCTCGAACCGCCTGGTGATCGCAAGCCGGGGCGGAGAGCAGCGCGACGCGGAAGTCGGCGTCGGCCCGTTGCTCGACCTGATATTCCCAGACCGCCGGCTCGTCGTTGAAAAGGGTGCGGATCGCCTGCGGATGGATGATTTTGCCCGATGCGAGCTCGATCAGGTCGTCGCTCCGTCCCTCAGGATACGACAACAATGGCAGCGACCTTCCGCACTCGCAACGATCCGGCAGCCGCCGCACGATGTCGCCGAGCCGGTAGTTGAGCAGTACCATGCCGCGATTCACCAGGTTCGAGACGATCACTTCGCCGCTCTCGCCGGGAGGCAAGTCGCGGTCGGCGGCATCGACCACCCGCAACGGATAGAGATCGATGTTCAGATGTACGCCCCGATGCCGCTCGCACTCGAAGCCGATCTTGAACGCTTCGACGGCCTGGTAGGTCGTGAACACGGGAATGCCGAACCGTTGCTCGATCAGCGAGCGCACCGCCGCCGAGAGGTTGTCCGACGTATAGGTCACGACGGCCGGGTGGTGGAACGGGTGGCCGGTGCGCGCCAGATGCCCGAACAGAATGGCCAGATGCGACCCGTAGCTGTGCAGGACGTCCGGCTTGAATGCGTTGATGTGCTGCACGGTGACATGCGGCGGATCGAGCAGCGACGCGTATTCGCGTTCGATGCCGACGCCGCGCGGATAGAGTCCGCGCTCCCGGCAATACTGCTGTACCTTCAAGGTCGTGCTGTAGGGAGGTGCGACCACCAGCTCGCGGTAGCCGGTAGGGCGGCCTATGATCGCGGTCCAGATGGAACGCTCCCGCTCGCCGTGCGCCGCATTTTCGAAGACACCGCGCGGATCGTGCAGGACCAGCCGCGGGGCGCCGCAACTGCCGCCGCTGGTGATTCGGAGCAGATCGCGGCGCGGCACCCCCGAGGAGCAGAAATATTCGGGGTCGCGCTGCATGTGCTCGCGCTCGAGTATCGGAAGGCGCGCCAGGTCGCCGGCGCTTCGGAAATCGGCGGGAGCGAGTCCGAGCCGGCGCATGGTCTCGCGATAGTAGGGCACGGTGCGGAACGCGTACTCGGCCATCCGCCGCACCCGTTCGCTTTGCCGCCGCTGCACGAGTCGCGGCGGCTGGAAGGCGAAGCGCGATTGCCCGCGCAGGTGCCAGGCGAAATGCGTGGCCCAGCGCACCCGGTTTAGCACCACGGGACAAGCCTTCTCGCCCGCCGCTCGCGTTCAGGCAGAGGCGGGTTCCCGCTCCTCGTGATATTCATCATCGACATTGACTTCCCAGATATTTTGCTTGTCGGTTCGTCCGGTGGCAATGTTGTCGATCGCGGCCTTTGCGGTAAGCATCGAGTGATCCTGGTTGTTGTACCGATGCATGCCGTTGCGGCCGACGAGGAAAAGATTCTCGATCGTATCGACGTGGGCGCGAACGAGGCCGAATTCGGCGTAGGCGCCGAAATAGGCGGGATAGGCCCGGGGCACTCGAACCACGATGCCCTTGACCACGTCTTCATCGTCGATCAGCTCGATCTCCTGCAGCTCACGAATCGCAAGCGCCTGGATCTCGGCATCGGACCGCGACCAAAGCTCGTCATCCCGATTGCAGAAATATTCAACGCCCAGCGCGATCAGCGCAGGGTCGGCGACCATCGCGGGACTCCAGTTGTTGAAGATCTGCAGTCTGCCGGCACGAATGTTGGGCTCCTGGATATAGATCCAGTTGTCGGGGGGAAAGCTCATGTCGCCGTTCCCTGTCGCCCAGCTCCGATTCTTCATGCGCCGCACGAGCAATCCCACGGTGACGAAGTCGCGGTACGGGAGTTCGCTCGCGACGCGGCGCACTTCGGCCGGGGGCGCCGGATCCAGGCAAGCGATCAGGTCCTGCACCGCCATGCTCGAAATCAGGTAGTCCGCCTTCAGACTGCTGCGGGCTCCGGTTGTCAGATCGCGCACCTCGACCTCGACCACCCGGTTGTGCATCAGACCGATCCGGTCGACGCGCTGCGACAACCGGATCTCGCCGCCGTCCGCGCGCACCCGGCGGGCGACTTCCTCCCACAACTGGCCGGGGCCGAATTTCGGATAGAGAAAGCTTTCGACCAGGCTCGTGCGAATCCGGCGCGACGTCCGTGCCGATTGCGGCGACATGCGCGACAGCGCGTGTCGCGCCGCCGCGACCAGCGACAATCCCTTGATCCGCTGCGCTCCCCATTCCGCGCTGATGCGATCGCAGGAAACACCCCAAACCTTCTCGGTATACGACTTGAAAAAGGTCCGGTAGAGCTCGACGCCGAAGCGGTTGATCAGGAAGTCTTCGAGACTGCGCTCGGGACGGCGCGGGAACGCCGATGCCCGGGCATAGCTGGCGGCGGCCTTCGCGAAGCGCCACGGGCCCAGGTTGGCGATCGTGCGCAGATTGAGCTTGACCGGGTAGTCGAAAAACTTGCGCAGAAAGTAGATGCGAGACAGGCGGTTGCGCACCAGCATCACTCGATCTCCATTCGAGCCCGGCTCGTCCGAGACGGAAACCGGAACGCTCCGGCTCCGATTGCGGTACCCGACGCTGATCGTGTCACCGGCGACCCGGGAGCTGGGGTCGAGCGGGAGAATGTCCTGCCACCAGTTCATCACCCAGTCCGACTTCGAGAAGAAGCGATGGCCGCCGAGGTCGATGCGATAGCCGCCGCAATCGATCGTGCGCGAGATGCCGCCGACCATGTCACCGGACTCGACGACGATCGGGTGGATGTTGGTCTGGCGTAGGAGCTGCAGCGCGGCGGTCAATCCCGCCGGGCCGCCGCCGACGATGACCGCGGTTTGTCGCGCTTCCCCCATGGTTGCGCATTGTAGGCGAAGGCGGACCGCAGCCAGCGACGATCCCGGGCGCGCGCGGTCGGACTGATATGGCACTCGAGCGCCGCGGATGCTAGTGTCCGGTTGCGCCGGTCCCGGGCGTGCGCCGCATGCGATGTGCGAGCGGAGGGCCGGTCGTCTGTCTCGAGGCCATGCATGACCATGCACACGACACCGGGCCGTCCGCGGCGCACGATGGACCAGCGCCGTTGAGTGCACCGGCCGACGTCGCGCCGCCAGGCAGCCGGGCCAATCCGTGGGCCATCGGCGGCGGACTCCTCCTTGCCGGGATTTCGCTGTCGGTCCTTCTGGTTGCGATCGTTCATTCGGGTGGCAATTGGCGCGATGGTCCGCCCGCGATCGCGATCGACGGTGCCAAATTCTCGCCGGTGCGAGGACGCGGCCATCGCGATGGCGGCGCCTTTGTGCTCGAAGCAACCGATACCGAACGGCTGGCGGTGCTGTCGGCCCGGGTCTCGCCGTTTTCAGCAGAAGGTCACCCTCGCGTCGATCTTGATCTGCATTCGACCGATGTGCTCCCGGTCGAGCTGGTTTTCCTGTGGCGGACGCAGGAGCGGCCGAACCGGAATTTTTCCAAGACGCTGACCTGGACCGGCACCCGTATCGCGCCAGTGGAGCTTGGCGCGGACGACGGCTGGGTCGGCTCGATTACCGGAGTCGCATTGGTCGTGCGGGGGTCGTTGCCGCGGCCGCTGGTGTTGGAATCGTTAACGGTCCCGGCCGTATCGATATCCACGGTCGTCGCGGATGTCGTCGCGCAGTGGTCGGCATTCATTCCGATCGTCGCGGCCTCGGTGACGCTGCCGTTCGACGACGAGCGCAGCCATTACGCCACGATGCTGGCGACGATCGCGTTCGGCGGGTTCGCCGCGGCGGCAGCTTACTGGCTGATGACGCGTCGCGCTCTGCGACCCGATCCGCGCGTGTACGGCGTGATCCTCATCGCCGGCTGGCTGATCCTGGATATGCGCTGGCAGCTCAACCTCTGGCGTCAGCTCGCGCGAACCGAAGCAATGTTCGCAGGAAAGACGACCGAGGAGAAGCACCTCGCCTCCGATGACCGGCAGCTGTATTCGCTGATGCGTGAGGTGAGCGGGACGTTGCCGGCGCCGCCGGTGCGAATTCATTTTGTCGCCGATGATCTGGCGCTGCGCACCCGCGGATCGTATTTCCTCTACCCGCAGAACGTCTACCACAGCGAAACGACGCGCGCACGCAAGCCCCTGCCGGAAGAATTGCACCGCGGCGACTATGTGCTGCTCTTTCTGACCGGCGACTTGGGCTACGACAGATCGACCCACGAGCTGACATGGCCCGATGGCCGTCGCAAGCCCGCCGAGGAGATCCTGACGCGCCCGCCGGGGCTCACGCTGGTGCGTATGCGATGAAGCTGCGGCCGTGACACCCGCGATCGACACCGAGGACGCGTGCACGATCTGATCGCCATCGCCGTGAGTATCGCGCTGCCCTGGCTCGCTGGCGCCTGTTGCGTACTCGCCCTGCAGCGCGATGCGGCGCGGCGCGATCTGGTCCTCGCCGCCGGTTATGGTTATCTGCTCGGCGCATTGGCGACAACGCTGGCAATGCGGGCGCTCGATGCGATGGCGGTGCGATGGACGGCGGCGCTGATCGCATTGCAACTGCTGGCACTCGCCGCGATCGCCCTCGGTTTCTGCCGGTCGCGATCGCCCGCGGCGCTGCGCGAGCACTGGCGAGCTTGCCGAAACCGGCTCACAAATTTGCCACCACCGCAGCGCCTGCTGTTTTTCGCCTGCCTCGCGCTGATCGTCGTCCGCTTGTGCGGTTTGGGTCTCGAACTGGCGTGGCGACCACTGCTGCCGTGGGACGCCTGGGCGCAGTGGGCAACCAAAGCCCGCGTCTGGTACGAATACGGGCGGCTTGCGGCCTTCGTCAATCCGGCGCAGTGGCTCGAATCCGGCAGCGCGATGCAGTTCGTCGACGCGCACCCCGACTACCCCGGGACCGTTCCCTTGCTGCAGGTCTGGACCGCGCTGTGTCTGGGCCGGTGGGACGAATCGCTGATGAACGTTCCATGGCTCGCCATCCTGTCGGCGCTCGGCTTCGGTTTCTATGCGCAATTACGGCGTCTGGGGACGGCAATGGCGGAGTCGATGCTCGTGAGCTATCTGTTGTTGTCGATACCTTTCGTGGATCTGCACGTCGCGGTTGCCGGTTACGTCGATATTTTCATCGCCGCAGCCTACGGCATGGCGGCGATGGCGTTCGCGCACTGGACCCGCACGCGCGAGCGCACCGATGCCGTGCTGGCGCTCGTCTGCGCGATCGCCTGCATCGCGATCAAGAAGGAAGGGATCCTTTGGGCATTGACGCTCCTGCCGCCTGTGCTCGTTGCGATCGACCGGCGGGTCGGCTTGCGCGTCGTGGCTTTGCTCGGTGCCGTGACGGTCATGTACCTGCTGTTCGGCCCGCGGGAGGTCGATGTGCTGGGTTACACGCTTCGCACCCAGTTCAGCAACGTGTCGCGGCCTTTGTTCGAGCACCTGTTCGTAATGGACAACTGGCATCTGCTCTGGTATGTGACACTGGCCGTGATCGCGCTGCGTTGGCGCGCGATGCTGAGCCCGGCGATGGCGCCGATGACGATCCTGATGCTGGGTGCGTTCGCCTTCGTGTTCGTCGTATTCTTCTACAGCAGCGCCGCGTTCGGCGTCATCGACGAGACGCTGGTCAATCGTCTACCGCTGCATATGGTGCCGGCGCTGGCATTCTATTTGGCGATGCTATGGCAGAAGGGTTCGGGCAGCGGTCTCGACGTCCAGGTCGTACCCGCGCGAGTGCCGGCACGGTGAGCCGATGCTCCGCCTCGATCGTCGTCATGCCGCATCCGACCGGTCCGCAACGCGCCGACGGAGCGAAGACCACGAAGGGACCAGCTGGCAGCACGCATAGGCGGCCGCGCTGTAAAGGTAATAGAGCTGGTGATAGAGAACGCCGCCGATCGCGAACAGGATGCCGCGCCGGCTTTGAAAGAACCTGAACAATGGTGCGTTCGCCACGGCGATCGCGGCCAGCGCGGTCGCCGCGAGCCAGAGTGGCACGATCCCGACTGCCGCCAGCAGCAGGGCCGACAGGCAGCCAACGGCAAGAAGCGCGCGTAAACGCTCCGCAACGCCCGTGTTGAGACTGTCCGACCATCCGTCGTTCGCAACGATCAGGCGCGACCAGGGTACGGCGCGGCGAAACACCTCGGTATGCAGCAGATTGCGCAGGCGCCACACCTTGAGGTGGGTTGCGAGCAGGGCAGGCTCGGCGTCGATGCGAAGTCCGCGGCGGCGCAGCCTCATGCCGAGCTCGATGTCCTCGATCGACGAGTACGGGTACTTGTCCGCATCGAATCCGCCGGCCTCCACGAAAACATCTTTGCGAATCGCACCGCAGCCGGCCCAGAAGGTATCCACCTCGCCTTTCGCCCGGATGTGATGATAACGATGGACCAGGTTCTTGTACTGCGATAGAAAGTTGGGCGCCGGCGGCTCGTCGTCGTAGCTGCCGAATACGGCCGCCGCACCGGTCGCGCGCAGCGCGGCCGCGAGAACACGCGCTCCATCTGCGTGGACAACGACATCCGCGTCGACGAACCACAGAACGTCGCCCGTTGCGGCGCGGCTGCCGACATTGCGCGCGCCGCCGGGGCCCAGCCGGCCACCCGAGGCGAGCACAGTGACTTCCAGGGCGGTCGCAATCGCCGCGGTGTCGTCGTCCGAGCCGTCGTCGACGACGATGATTTGCTCGATCTCCCCGTTTCGACGCATTGCCAGCAGCGGTGCGATACTCTGTCGCAACGTCGCGCCGCCGTTGTACACGGGCATGATGACGGTGATGGTGAACGCCGTCCGGGCACTAACTTCGACTGGGTTCAGCGCGCTTCTCCGCCGCGGTTACCGGATCCGCCTCGCATGGACGCAGCGGTCGCTTTCGCCCACGCGAGCCCTATAATGAGCCGCGCTGATCGCCGCGACGTACGACAAAGCTGCGACGCAGTCTAATCAGTCGCGACAGCGCGCGCAATCGAGCCAGCGGCATCGACCCGAACTGACGACGAGCGGCAATGAAAGGCAATGGCATCCGACCGGCCGCCGGGGAACCGCGGCGCTGGGAAAACGCGCTCGAATCGCTGCTCGGCGCACCCGGCGAGGGCTTGTGGCGGCTGCATAGCGATGCGGTCAATGCGGAGCTTTTCGCCCGCTGGCTTCCCGCGGAGCCGTGTGCGGACCTCCTCAAGACCGATCTGTTTGACGAGGCGATGGGAACGGGGCTGTACCCGCTGCTGCGCGCCCGGGCCGCTCGCGTAGCCGCCCTGGACGTCGCGCCGTCGGTGCTCGCCGCGGCGACCGTGCGCCACCCCGATCTGCTGGCCGTCGCCGCCGATGTGCGGCGGCTGCCGTTCGGGGATGCGGCGTTCGACGTCGTTGTGTCCAATTCCACGCTGGACCACTTTGACACGCACGAGGAAATTCTCGCGTCGCTGCGCGGACTCCATCGCGTACTTCGCCCCGGCGGCCGGCTGCTGCTGACGATGGACAATCTTGCCAATCCGGCGGTTGCGCTGCGCAACGCGCTGTCGTTCAAGCTGCTGCGCCGGCTCAGGCTGGTCGCCTACCCGATCGGCGCGACCGCCGGGCCCGGACGCCTGCGCCGAATGTTGACCGATGCCGGTTTCGAGGTACTCGACACCGCCGCGCTGCTGCACTGCCCGCGCGCGCTGTCGGTTGCGCTCGCTCGCCGCTGCGAGCGCCTAGGCACGCCGCAGGCGAGGACGCGCTTCCTGCGTGCGTCGCTGCGCTGGGAGCGTTTGGCGCGCTGGCCGACGCGCTATCTGACCGGTTATTTTGTCGGTATCAACGCGCGCAAGATGTTGCCGCGCCAACACGAGGACGAGCGTCGAACGTCCGCCGCGATCGAGGTTCTGAACCGCGGCGGGCGATCGGTCTACCCGACCGGTAGCGCGGTCCGGCGTGCCTGGGTGATTCTGCGCGAGGAGGGCTTGAGAAGCTTCTGGTTCAAGATGCTGGCCCAATGCGGCTACCGGCGCCTGCTCTTGCTCGAACGGCCACTCGATCTACCCATCGCGGACTTCGCGCCTGCGCTGCGGGTCGACGTGGCGATGCTCGCACCCGACGAGA
The DNA here is from genome assembly GCA_036493675.1 of Casimicrobiaceae bacterium. Classification (GTDB taxonomy): domain Bacteria; phylum Pseudomonadota; class Gammaproteobacteria; order Burkholderiales; family Casimicrobiaceae; genus PALSA-1003. The sequence goes on along the minus strand of DASXPJ010000031.1, from coordinate 86,430 downwards.
TCGATGCCTATCTCGCCTTTCGGCCCGCCGCTGCGCGCACGGAGATCGCCGCTCGGCTCCATTCCGGGCAATGGTGCTTCGTGGCGTGGCACGATCGCAGCATCGTCGCCGCCGCCTGGATCGCCGCGCAGCCGGTCTGGGTACCGTTTCTGGAGTGCCACATCGACACGGCGCCGGGCGAGGCGCAGATTTACGACAAGTTCACCCTTCCCGCGTTTCGCGGCCACGGCATTGCCAACGCCGTGCGCACGCGCCATCTGCGGTATCTGCAGGACGCGGGTTTCCGGCGTGCCACCGGTGCCGTGCTGCCCGAGAATGCCTCATCGCTTCGCGACGACGCGCGGGGCGGATTTCGCGTGTACGGCACGATCGCCCGCGTCAAGTTCGGGCGCTGGCAGCGGATTTTCCGACTGTCGCCGCCTCGGCGTCGCTGACTCGGCGAGGAGAGCCAAGCATGTGCGGCATTTGCGGCATCGCCTGGTCGGATGTCAGCCGACCGACGAACGCGGACACGCTCAAACGTATGGCCGGCTCGCTTCGGCATCGCGGCCCCGACAGCGAAGGCTTCCTCGTCGCACCGGGTGTCGGCCTCGGTTTTCGTCGCCTGAGCATCCTCGACCTGAAGACCGGCGATCAGCCGATTTCCAACGAAGACGGCACGGTCACCGTCATCTGCAACGGAGAGATCTACAACTACGTGGAATTGCGCCAGCAGCTCGCCGCGGCAGGCCACCGCTTGTCCACTTCATCGGACGTCGAAGTGATCGTGCATCTTTACGAGGAGCACGGGCTCGATTTCGTAACGCATCTGCGCGGCATGTTCGCCCTCGCATTGTGGGATGCGCCGCGCCGGCGTCTGGTGCTCGCGCGCGACCGGCTCGGCATCAAGCCGCTGCACTACGCGATCACGGCGGACGGTCTTTTCTTCGGCTCGGAGCAGAAAGCGATTCTGGCCTCGGGCGCCGTCGAGCCGCGGCCGGACGTCGAGTCGCTCCGCCAGCTGTTCTCGTACGGGCGCATCGTCGCGCCGCGCACGATCGTCACCGGGATTCGCCGCCTGCCCGCCGGCCACACGCTCAGCTGGGACGCCGGACGTGCCGATATCCGTCAGTATTGGGACGCGAGCTTCCCCGCGCGCGACGAGTACGAGCGTCGCATCAGCGAGGAGGAATGGGCCGATGGGCTGAGAGAAAAGCTCGACCAGAGCGTGAGGCTGCATTTGCGCAGCGACGTACCGCTCGGGGCCTGGTTGAGCGCAGGGATCGATTCGAGTTCGGTCACAGCGCTGATGTCGCGCCTCGTCCCGGGTCCGATCCAGACCTTCACCCTGCGCTTCGAGGATCCCGAATTCGACGAATTGCGCGATCAGAAAGGACTGGACGACTATCCGCAATACGGCCTCGCCGGACATCGCATCGTCTGCCGCGATGCCGACATGGAGCGTCTGCCGAAGCTCATATGGCACGCCGAGGACGCGCTGCTTGGCGGTATCGGTGTCGGTCAGCTGATGGTCGCGCAAGCGACCGCGGCGGAGGTCAAGGTCGTGCTGACCGGCGAAGGTTCCGACGAGCTTCTGGGCGGCTACCCATGGTATCCGACCTTGCGCCTGCTCGCGCCGGCGTTTCTGCTGCCTCAGGCAGTGCGCCGGTTGATCGCCGGCGTGCCCGCCATTCAGCGAAGATGGCCGGGCGCCGCGGCGACGATTGCGGGGCCGCGCGAAATGAACTTCGAGCGCTTTTCGCGCAGCATCACGCATTTGCGCGGCCGTCCGGACGGCAGCGACGTGCTGGCGCCCGAAATCGCCGGCGACCTCGGGACGGAAGTGGAGGAGGGGTCGGACGCCACGCCGCTACCGGCGGAGTTCGAAACCTGGCACCCCTTCGCGCGCATGCAGTACTTCGACATCAAGCACCGGATGGGAGACGGCGTCGTGCTCGGACTCGACCGGACCTCGATGGCCTATTCCGTCGAAGCCCGGGTCCCGTTTCTCGATCATCACGTGGTCGAATTCTGCGCGCGCATCCCGCCGTGGGTGAAAGTGAAATGGCTTCGGGAAAAGCACGTGCTCCGCCGCGCGATGGAAAACGTGCTGCCCCCCGATATCGTCAACCGCAAGAAGCGCGGTCTGGACGTGCCGATGGACAACTGGCTGCGGCGCGGACTCCCGGCGTTCGCCGCCGAGCGAATGTCGGCGTCGGCGCTGCGCGCCGGTGGTTATTTCGATCCGGACAAGGTGGAGCGACTTCTGAAGCGGCACCGGGCGGGAGAAGGCAACTACGGGCCGATCCTGTCGGCGGTGCTGGGCGTACAGGTCTGGCACCAGCTCTTTCGCGGCGGCGCCTCGAGCGATCTCGCACCGCCATGAGATTCCGGCTGCGCGACGTGCCCGAGATGCTGTGCACGCCGGCAGGGCGGTTGCATATCCGCCACGGCATCGCCTACCGGCTCTGGCCCTTGCTGTCACGGGCGGCCCGGCTGTACCGGCGCACCGTCGTGCGCCATACCCGCGTCATTGCGGTTGCCGGATCGTTCGGCAAGTCCACGACCACGCGCGCCGTGACGGCGGCGCTCGGTGCGCCGCTGCACCGTGCGACCCTGTTCAACTCCTGGCAGTGGATCGCGTTTGCGGTCCTGCGCATCCGCCCGGGTCAGCGCTACGCGGTGATCGAAACCGGCATTTCGGATCGAGGACAGATGAAGGGCTACGCGCGCACCGTGCGCCCCGACCTGGTGGTCATGACCGCCGTCGGCAGCGAGCACCATCGCAGCCTCGGCACGCTCGAAGTGACGCGCGCGGAGAAGTCGTGGATGCTGCAGGTGCTGCCGGCCTCGGGCGCGGCGGTGTTGAACGGCGACGATCCCAACGTGATGTGGATGAAGGAAAAGACGCGGGCTCGCACCGTCACTTTCGGCTTTGGCGACGCGTGCGACGTGCGCGCCGCGGATGTTCGGCTAGACTGGCCGAGAGGCACCCGGTTCCATCTGTCGGCCTTCGGCGAAGAGCGCGACGTCACCGTGCGGCTGATCGGCCGCCATATGATTTATCCCGTACTCGCCGCGATTGCAGTGGCCGGACTGGAAGGCTTCGCGCTGGACCAGACGTTGGCCCGCTTGCGGGATCTGCCGCCCACTCGGGGACGGATGGATCCGGTGGCCTTGCCCAACGGCGTGACCGTGCTGCGCGATGATTTCAAGTCGAGCCTGGAAACCGTCCACACGGCGCTCGACGTCCTGGCTCAGGTTCCGCGGGCGCGGCGGATCGCGCTGCTAGGCGCCGTGTCGGAGCCGCCCGGGATCCAGCGGCAGATGTATCAGGCGTTGGGCGAGCGCGTCGCTGGCATCGCGTCGCATCTGGTCGTCTTCAATCACGAGTTTGCTCCCTACTGGTCCGGCGCGCGGCGCGCCGGCATGCCCAAGACCTCCGTCGTCAATGCCGGCCGCACGGTCCAGGATGCCGCCGCAGCGCTGACGCAGCTCCTGCTACCGGGGGACGTGCTGCTGATCAAGGGGCGCGCTCCGGAGAAGCTCGATCGCGTCCGGCTGATCCTGGAAGGACGCAAGGTCCGCTGCGACATCCGCTATTGCAGCTTTCGGACACTCGACTGCGTCGACTGTCCGATGCTCGAACGCGGCTGGGGCAGACATCGGGTGATCATGTAGGACTGCGACTGCGCCGAACTCGCGCAAACCGTCCTTGACCGGGTGCCGGCCTGCGGCCGCTCGTCACCGCCCGAGTTGGGTGAGGCGATTATTCAAGCGCTCGCAAGTCGCCGAGCAGGGTCGGCAGCAGCTCCGAAACCGTGGGATGGATGTGCATCGCGCGCTGCAGCACCGTATACGACGCGCCGGCGGCCATCACGTCGAGGATGCTGTGCACAGCCTCGTCGCCTTCGATACCGAGCAGCGCCGCGCCAAGAATCTTCCTGGATTCAGCGTCGACCAGCACCTGCATGAAGCCCTGGGTTTCACTGCGCTCGCGCGCACGCCCCACCCGCGACATCAAGCGTTTGCCGACCAGTGCCGGCCGTCCGGACGCGCGTACCTCGCGCTCGGTCATGCCAACCCGCCCCAGCGGCGGATCGGTGAACAGCGCGTAAGTCGGGATGCGGTCGCTGACCCGGCGCCGCTCGCCGTCGAGCAGGTTGGCGGCGACGATCTCATAGTCGTTGTACGACGTGTGGGTGAAGGCGCCGCGTCCATTGACGTCGCCCATCGCCCAGATGCCGGGGACATTGGTTCTCAATTCCTCATCGACTTCGATATAGCCGCGAGCGTCGGTGCGTATACCGGCCAGGTCAAGGCCGAGATCGCCCGTGTTCGGCACGCGACCGATCGCGAGCAGCAGGTGCGAGCCGGTGATCGTGCGCGGTTCTTCCTCGCAGCTCATCCGGAGCGACACGCCATCGCCGCCCGGGGCGACGGCAAGACATTGGGCGTTCAGGCGAAAGGCGATGCCCTCCGCTTCGAGGATCGCCTGGATCGTTGCGGAAACTTCCTCGTCTTCGCGTGCGATCAGTCGTGGTCCCATCTCGACGACCGTGACCGCGCAGCCGAAGCGGCGGTACATTTGCGCGAATTCGAGACCGATGTAGCTGCCGCCGACGATCAGCAGGTGCTTCGGCAGGAAGTCGACGCCCATCATTCCGGTATTGGTGAGGTAGCCCACGTCGGCAAGGCCGTCGATGCCGTGCGTCGCGGCGCGGCCGCCGACATTGATGAAAATCCGCGGTGCTTCGAGCAGACGGTCGCCGACGCGAACGGCGCGCGGACCTTCGAAGCGCGCGTGCCCCTGGATGAAAGTGACGTTCGGCGCGTCACGGATCCACTTGGCGACACCGGCATTCGATTGACCGACGATGGCATCCTTGCGTGCCTTGACCCGCGCCATGTCGAGTCGAACGGGGCCGTCGAGCACGACACCGAAGTCGGCGGCCCGCCGCGCGACATGCGCCGCGCGCGCGCTGGCGATCAGCGCCTTGGTCGGAATGCAGCCGACGTTCACGCAGGTACCGCCGATCAGCTTGCGCTCGACGATCGCCGTTCTGCGGCCGGCGTTGCCCAGGCGAACGGCGAGCGGCGGACCCGCCTGTCCGGTGCCGATGACTATCGCGTCGTAACTTTCGGCCATCAAAACCTCCCGCGCGACCAGCGATGAGTGTAACGCCAAGCGGCGCAACACAAGTCAAGGCCGGCGAGTCAGCCGGTGCTCGCGGCGTTGGCGCCGTGACCTAGCGGCCGATGCGGAGAATCAGTCTCCGGCGGGGCGGCTGAACCGACGCTCCAGCCAACGATCGGCGGAGATACGGCCCGCACCGTAGACGATCAGCACCAGCAGCATGAGCCCCCACAGGATGTGGTCCTTGACGGCGATGTCGGGCAGCTCGGGATACGACACGACGGCTACGATGTTGAACACGAACAGCACGCCTGCGGCAAAGCGGGTTCCGAGTCCCAGTGCGAGCAGCACCGGCATCGACAGCTCGGTCGCGGTACCCAGCGCGGCCGCCACCGCTGGCGAAAGCAGGGGCACGTGGTACTCGTTCTCGAACAGCGCCAGCGTGACGCTCCAGTCATGCGTCTTGGTCAGCCCGGACAGCAGGAAGACGCGCGCGACGTAGAGTCGCAAGCCCAGCGCCAGCAGCGGCTGCAGTCGGTCGACCAGACGGCTGAAACCGCAGTAAAGGGCGGCCACGCGGCCGGAGAGGGTTGGCGACGCGCCGGCGTTCATTGCTCGGTTCCTTTGACCATGGGGTCCGGCGCCCGAAACGCGACCAAGACACGGTTGGCGACGTGGCGCCGCAACGCGGCGGGCAGATCGAATGCGGGTTCGGCTTCACTGGCGCGATGCGCGGCCGTGTCGAGCGCGAGCTTGGCGGCGAAGCTGCGCAGGAGGGCGGATTCACCCGGACTCAGCCGTTCGACGCCCACACCGCGCTCGCCGCGGGCGATCAGCAGCGAGTCCCCGCCTTCGCCGAGATCGACGCTTTCTGCGCCGGCGCAGTCCGGCTGGTTGACCTGCCATATGTGCAGGATGGGATAGCGCGATTCGAGGAGTTGCGCCGAAGGATGCAGCACAAAGCGCAAGCCGGCGTGCGCTTCTTCGGGCAGCGCGGCCAGTGCCGCGATATCGAACGCCGGCACATCGGCGGCGATAGCCGCCTGGTCGATCCACCATTCCAGGCGCGCGACGTCCGGCAAGTAGGCCAGCCCGCGCGCCGGCCCGTAGGTCGACAGAAAACGGGGCAGCTCGCCGCCATAGCAATTGACGTCGCCGCGGGTCGACGGATGTGCGCGCACGAACGCATCGACCACCGCATTGAAGAACGCCGCACCGACCAGCTGCCTGAGCACCGGAAACGTTGCCGCCAGCGCCTTGCGGTAGTTGCCGAGAATGTTGTTGCGATAGATGGCGATGCGCGCGGCGGCGCCCATGGTGCCGGGGACGATGCCGAGCGCGGCCAGCGCTGCATGGTCGCCGAATACGGTCGCGGCGGACATGCCGCGCTGAAGCTCACGCAGCGACGGCATCGCACTGCTCGTCCAGGATGGCTTGTGCCTGCGCCGCCTCGCCCAGCAGAACGCCGAGTGCGGGAAGATCGGTGTCCCACTCGACCAGCGTCGGCTTCGGGCCGAAGCGCGCGATCGCGCCGCGATAGAGCGCCCACACCGGCGGGGCCACCGGCGAGCCGTGCGTGTCGATCAGGCACGGGCCGCTCGCGTCGAAGCCGGCGAGGTGGATCTCGGCGACGCTGTCAGCCGCGATCGCCGCGAGATAGGACTGCGGATCGAAGCCGTGGTTGACGGCGTTGACATAGATGTTGTTGATGTCGAGCAGCAGCTTGCAGCCGCTGCGCGCCGCAACGGCGGCGACGAAGTCCCATTCGGCGATCGCGTCGTCGGCGAAACGCAGATAGGAAGACACGTTTTCGACCAGCAGCGGACGGCCCAGCGCCGACTGCACCGCGTCGATCCGGTCGCAGACCAGGGCGAGGGCCTCGTCGGTCAGCGGCAGCGGCAGCAGGTCGTTCAGATGGCGGCCGTCGACGCGGCTCCAGCACAGGTGCTCGGAGACGACCGACGGCTCGATGCGCGCGGCAAGCTGCCTCAGGCGGGCGAGGTGCCTCGCGTCCAAATCATCCGCCGAGCCGAGCGAGAGGCCGACGCCGTGCAGCGAAACCGGATAGTCAGCGCGAATCGCTTCGAGCGCGGCGAGCGCCGAACCGCCATCGACGAAATAGTTCTCGCTGTGCACCTCGAACCAGCCGATCGCCGGACGAGAGCGGCGAGCCTCGGCGACATGCGGCGTGCGCAGACCGATGCCGGCGACGGCGGGAAGCGCACGCAAGGGCGCCATGTTGTGCGACGGCCAACAATGCGCCGGACGCTGTCTGCGGCTGACGTGCCGGATAGACCTAGGACTTGGGGGCGGTGGTCTTGCCGCCAATCTTTTCGCACGTTCCTTTGGCGACGTATTTCCAGGAGACCGGATCGTTGTCGACAGTGCTCTGGCCGGCGCAGGCGTGCTTGCCGGCGGCGCAGTCGTTCTGGCCGGCCTTGGCGATGCCGTAGCACTTGTCCTTGCCCGGTTGCGGCGGGACCGGCTGGGCCGAGACCGACGCGGCGAAGCCGAGGGCCAACAGGCCTGCAACGGCCGCTTGAATGGTGGATTGCTGGTTCATGACGGGTCTCCTATGCAGTGACCGAAAAGTCGGTGAGAGACGGACGCACGCCCATCCGGGGCATTGGTCGTCCCGATAGCGGCCACCTTACACGATTGTCGACATCAATAAGATCCCTCCGGGCATCGAGGCGACGGGCCAGCCGATTTCAGCGCCTGGCCAAGGGCCCCGCGAGCACGGCTGCGGCGAATTGCCGTTACCATAGAGTCCTCGCGGCCTCCGCCTGCCATGCGTTTTACCGTCGCCACTTACAACATCCACAAGGGTTTTTCCCACCTGACGCGTCGAGTGGTCATCCACGAGGTCCGCGACAAGCTGCACGGGTTGGACGCCGACGTGGTATTCCTGCAGGAAGTGCAGGGCGTGCATCGCAGGCACGCAGGCCGCTACCGCGACTGGCCGCTGAAGGCCCAGCACGACTTCATCGCGGACAAGGTCTGGCGAGAAGTGGCCTACGGGCGCAACGCGGTCACCCGGCACGGCCACCACGGCAATGCCGTCCTTTCCCGATTTCCCATCGTCGAGCAGGCGAACCAGGACATTTCGGCGCACGCTTTCGAGAGCCGGGGCTTGTTGCATTGCGTAATGCAGGTGCAACGCGGGCTCCCGCCCCTGCATTGCATCAATGTTCACCTCGGGCTGTTCGAGCGCGGACGGGCGTGGCAGGTGCGGGCACTGTGCGAGCGCATCCGCGAATCGGTGCCGTCCAGCGCGGCTCTTATCATCGCGGGCGATTTCAACGATTGGCGGCGCAAGGCCGATCGCCTGCTGCAGGAAGAGCTCGGCGTCGTCGAAGTATTCGAAGCGGCGCGCGGCCGGCCGGCCAGGACATTTCCGTCGGTCCTCCCCGTCTTCCGCCTCGACCGCATCTACGCGCGTGGACTTCGGGTCCTCGCTGCCGACGTGCACTATGCTTATCCTCTGGCGCGACTGTCGGATCATGCCGCGCTCGCCGCGACGTTCGAACTCACGCGTTCCAGCGCAGCCTCGCGCTGATCGTCCGAAGGCGGCTCGATGAACCGCTTCCTGCCGGGCAACCGCATCAGGCTACTCAGCAACGGCGACCAGTATTTTCCGGCGCTGACGAGAGCGATCGACGCCGCGCGCGAAGCCGTCTGGTTCGAGACCTATATCTTCGCCGACGACGCGACGGGACGACTGGTCGCGGCCGCGTTGATGCGCGCCGCGCAGCGCGGAGTGAAGGTCAGAGCGCTGGTCGACGGCTGGGGAGCCAAGTTCTACCTTTCCACCGCGCTCGAGCAGGAGATGCGCGATGGCGGTGTCGACCTGCAGAAATATCGGCCCGAGGTGGCGCCGTGGCAGTTCCGGCGGCATCGCCTGCGTCGTCTGCATCGAAAACTGTGCGTGGTCGATGGCGTGATCGCATTCGTCGGCGGTATCAACGTCATCGACGATACCAATACGCCGCGGCAAACCCCGCCGCGCATCGACTTCGCCGTTGCGGTAGAAGGTCCGCTGTTGCCGGAGATCGAGCAGACGATGCAGCGGGTGTGGGGCCTCGTGCAGCTGGTGCGAACGGGCACCTCCGATGTGTCGCTGTTTCCGGAGCTGCGTCGCGCTCAGCGGGTCGGTACACAGACCGCGAAGTTCGTCGTTCGCGACAATCTCCGTCATCGTCGCGATATCGAGCGAGCCTACCTGGCTGCCATTCGGACCGCGAAGAACGAGGTCATCATCGCCAACTCCTATTTCTTCCCCGGCATTCGTATCCGCCGCGCGCTGGTCGCGGCCGCATCGCGTGGCGTCGTCGTCACCCTGCTGCTGCCGGGACGGGTCGAATATTTGCTGCTGCATCTGGCCACGCGCGCGATGTACGGACAGTTGCTGCAGGCCGGCATCGTGATCGAGGAATATCACCGCAGCATGCTGCATGCCAAGGTCGCCGTCGCCGATGATGTCTGGGCCACCGTCGGCTCGTCGAACATCGATCCTTACAGCCTGCTGATGGCGCGTGAGGCCAATGTCATCGTACGCGATCGCGGCTTCAACGCGGAATTGAAGGGGCAGCTTCGCGCGCTGATCGCCGACGGCTCACGCCGCGTCGTCCCCGGCGATTGGCAAAGCCGGTCTCGTCTTTACAAGGCCGCGATCTGGATCGCCTACGGGATCGTCCGGATGGCGATGGGGCTGATCGGATACGGCGGCAACGACTGGTTCAGGGAGAGCGCCAAGGACTAGCAGGCCCGTGCGAAAGGCGCCGCGGCGTCCTGCGTCGGCGCCGGGCGCCCTGCCGCTTGCGGCGCACGAGGGCCCGCTTCAAGTATCATGGTGCGGGCCCCTCCGGCGACTGCCCGCTGCCGCCCACCGCGTTCTCCCACTGCTGATGCGACACAGCTCTTCGCTACCACTTCCCGCTCCGGCCGGCCAATTCCAACGCAGTCGCGGTGATTGGCACACCGTCCGCACGCTGCTGCCCTATCTGCTTGCCTACAGGGGCCGCGTGCTGCTCGCGCTCGGCTGTCTGATTGCCGCCAAGCTCGCCAACGTCGGCGTGCCGCTGGTCCTGAAGGAGATCGTCGATCGGCTGACCACGGTCACCGGAGGCCAGGCGCTGGTGCTGCCGCTGGCGCTGCTCGCCGCCTATGGCGCGCTGCGCCTGTCGACGACTGCATTCACGGAGCTACGCGAATATCTGTTTGCCAAAGTCACGCAGCGCGCCGTCCGCACGATCGCGCTCAAGACCTTTCGCCACCTGCACGCGCTGTCGCTGCGCTTTCACCTGGCCCGGCAGACCGGCGGTCTTACCCGCGACGTCGAGCGTGGGACGCGCGGCATCTCGACCTTGATCGGGTACACGCTTTTCTCGATCCTGCCGACGCTGATCGAGATCGCACTGGTGTCGGCGATCCTGATCGCACGCTACGACTTGTGGTTCATCGGCATCACGCTGGCGGCGCTCGTCCTTTATATTGTCTACACGGTAACGATCACGGAATGGCGCACCGGCTTCCGCCGCCAGATGAACGAGCTCGACTCCAAGGCCAATACGCGCGCGATCGACAGCCTGCTCAATTACGAGACGGTCAAGTATTTCAACAACGAGGAATTCGAGGCGCGGCGCTACGACGAAAGCCTGCGGCGATGGGAGGAAGCGGCCGTCAGGAGCCAGACCTCGCTGTCGCTGCTCAACATCGGGCAGAGCGCGATCATCGCCGTCGCCGTCACGCTGATCATGTGGCGCGCGACGCTCGGCGTCGTCCGGCACACGATGACCATTGGCGATCTGGTCCTGGTCAACGCGTTCATGATTCAGCTCTACATACCGCTGAACTTCCTTGGCGTCATCTATCGGGAAATCAAGCAGGCGCTGGCCGACATGGAACGGATGTTCAACCTGATCGAGGTCAACGCCGAGGTCCGCGATGCCCCTGGCGCGCCGCCACTCGCCGCCGGCGGCGGCGAGGTTCGTTTCGAGCACGTTGATTTTCATTACGAGCCGAACCGACAGATCCTGTTCGACGTGTCATTCGTGATTCCGGCGGGCCGCACGGTTGCCGTGGTGGGTCCGAGCGGATCGGGCAAATCGACGCTCGCGCGGCTGCTCTACCGGTTCTACGACGTCAGCGACGGGCGCATCACCATCGATGGCCAGGATCTGCGGTCGGTGCAGCAGGCGAGCGTACGCGCGGCGATCGGCATCGTGCCGCAGGACACGGTTCTGTTCAACGATTCGATCGAATACAACATCGCCTACGGCAGCCCGGGGGCGACCCACGAGCAGGTCGTCATTGCGGCCAGGCTCGCGCAGATCCATGATTTCGTGTCGGGATTGCCCGAGGGCTACCAGACGCCCGTCGGCGAGCGGGGCCTCAAGCTTTCGGGCGGCGAAAAGCAGCGTGTGGCGATCGCGCGTGCCATTCTGAAGGACCCGCGCATCCTGATCTTCGACGAGGCGACCTCGGCGCTGGATTCCAAGTCGGAGAAGTTGATTCAGGCGGAGCTCGAACAGATATCGGCCGGCTGCACGACGCTCACGGTCGCGCACCGGTTGTCGACCATCGTGGGCGCCGATCAGATCCTGGTGCTCGAGCACGGTCGGATCACCGAGCGCGGAACGCATGAAGAGCTGCTCGTCGCCAACGGCTCGTACGCACGCATGTGGGCGCTTCAGCAACAGCGCCGCGAAGCCGTCGATGAGGAGCCGCTGGATCCGGGCGGCCCATCGGCCCAGGTCATCGCCTGAAGCCACCCGGCCGTTAACCCGTTGGCATATCCATTTGATTGTGCTATAAACGTGCGTCTTCGATGAGAATTGTCTTGATGAAATCTCGTTTACTATTTGTTTTTATTGGTTTATTTCTGATCGCTACAGGTTCCGGCGCGGCCGATAACCTGCAGCCGGTCGGATCGACGCCGCCGATCGACGCCAGCAAGCTCAAGCTGGCATCGGCCAACGCGCTGGTTTTCGACGCGCAGACCGGACAACCGATCTATGCCAAGGGCGCCGATGCGGTGACCGCCATCGCCTCGGTCACGAAGCTGATGACCGCGATGGTGGTGCTCGATGCGCAGCAGCCGATGGACGAGGCGCTGACGATCGACATCGGAGACCTGGACCTCCTCAAAGCCAGCAGCTCGAGACTGCGGCTGGGCAGCACGATGACGCGCCGGGAAATGCTGCAGCTCGCGCTGATGTCGTCCGAGAATCGCGCGGCCTCGTGCCTTGCGCGGAACTACCCGGGTGGAACGCCGGCCTTCGTCGAAGCGATGAATCGCAAGGCCGCAAGCCTCGGCATGCGGCAGACGCACTTCACCGATGCCACCGGATTGTCGAGCGAGAACGTCGCGACCGCGCGCGAGCTCGCTCGCATGGTCCAGGCTGCGGCCGGCTATCCGCTGATCCGCGAGTTCACGACGACCGCCAGTCATTGGGTGGAGGTCCAGCCCAGCGGTCGGGTGCTGGGTTTCAACAACACCAATTCGCTGGTGCGCGGCGGCCAGTGGGACATCACGCTCAGCAAGACGGGCTTCATTCGCGAGGCGGGCAAATGCCTGGTGATGCTGGCCAACATCGCGAGCAGGCCGGTCGTCATCGTGCTGCTCGATTCGTACGGCAAGCTTTCGCGTATCGCCGATGCGCAACGCGTCAAATACTGGCTCGAGACCGGCGAATCGCTGGTGCTGCCGGCGGCCTCGCACGCATCGGCCAAGACTCGGCGCGTGACTCACCGCGTGCACGGCAGCTTCGCGGCCGTATCGACCGCCGCCAAAGGAAAGGCGCGACCTCTGTAGTCGATCGCGCGTCGCAGGCGACGGCCGCGACAGCGGCCGTTTCGTTATGTGGACGCGCTAGCGCGCGCGACGCGCCGACGCGGCGCGCTGCTGAGCGAGCAGTTCGCCGGCGTGTGCGCGCGTCTTGGCGGTGATTTCGTGGCCCCCCAGCATGCGCGCGAGCTCCTCGACCCGGGCGCCGGCAGGCAGCCTCACGAGCTCCGAGGCAACGGCCTCGCCCTTGCCGATCTTGGTGACGCGGTAGTGCTCGTCGGCGCATGCCGCCACCTGCGGCAGATGGGTGACGCATAGGACCTGCCGGCGCGAGCCGAGCTGCCGCAACATCCGGCCGACCGTCGCCGCGACGGCGCCGCCGATGCCTACATCGACCTCGTCGAAGATCAGCGTCGGCACGCGGGCGACCTCCGCGAGCACAACCTGGATTGCCAGCGCGAGGCGCGACAACTCGCCGCCCGACGCCACGCGTACCAGCGGACCAAGTGGCTGCTTGGGGTGGGTCGCGACGCGGAATTCCACGTTTTCCGCACCGAAGCTGGCCGGCTCGGGCAGCGGCGTCAGCGTGATCTCGCAACGGCCGCCGGCCATCGCCAGTTCCTTCATCATCGCCGTGACTCGTTTTCCCAAGGCGGCTGCCGCCGCCTTGCGTTTGCCCGACAATTGTCGTGCAAGCGCGTCGAACGCCTGGGCGGCCTGGCCTGCAGCGCGCTCCAACGCGCCGGCGTCGGAGTCCGCGGCCAGCTCGGCGAGACGGCGTGCGGTATCTTCGGCCAGGCCCGCCAGTGCGTCGGGGCGCACACGGTGCTTGCGCGCGAGGTCGTGAAAAGCCGCAAGCCTTGCTTCGACCCGCGAAAGCTCCGACGGATCGAGGTCGAGACGGTCGCCGTAGGAACGAAGGCCGCGACCCGCCTCGTCGACGCGGATCTTGGCTTCATCGACGAGCACGACGATGTCCGCAAGCGCCGGATCGTGCTGCGCGGCTTGCCGCAGCCGGTGCGCGAGGGCGGCCAGCCGTGTCCCGACCGCCGCATCGCCGTCGGTGAGTTCGCTCGCGGCGGTCGCCGCAGCTTCGAGCAGCGTCGCCGAATGGGCGAGCCGCGACTGCGCCTGCGACAGCGTCTGCCACTCGTCGGCGGTCGCGCCCAGCGCCGACAGCTCCGCATGTCGTGCGGCGAGCGCATCGCCCTCGGCCTTTCGCGCCGCCACCGCCCGGCTGCCCCGATCGCGCCGCTCCGTCGCCTCCCGCCAGGCACGCCAGGCGAGGCCGACTTCGCGGGCCAGCGGCTCCGCGTCGCCGAAGGCGTCGAGCAACTGCCGCTGTGCATCGGGCCTGCCGAGCGATTGATGCGCATGCTGACCGTGCAGGTCGATCAACCATTCGCCGATCTCGGCAAGCTGAGCGAGCGTCGCCGGCCGTCCGTTGACGTACGCCCGGCTTCGGCCCTGCGCATCCAGGACGCGACGCAACAGCAACGGGCCCTCGTCGGCAAGGTCCTGCGCCGCGAGCCAAGCGCGGAGCTCGGGCGCATCGTCGCAGTCGAACTCCGCAGCGATTTCGGCGCGCTCGGCCCCGGGACGCAGCTGCCGAGTCTCGAAGCGGTCTCCGAGCAGCAGCGACAATGCGTCGAGCAGAATCGATTTGCCGGCGCCGGTTTCGCCGGTCAGGACGGTAAAGCCGGGGCGGAATTCGACCTCGAGCGCCTCGACGACGGCGAAGTTGCGGATGGAAAGCAGGCGAAGCATCGAATCGATCGTCCGGGGCGAAGGCTGCCCCCGATTATCGCCGGAACGCAGCTCGCCGCGCTCGGCCCGATGCCAGAGGCTAAAGGTGAGCGACGCTGAGGTCCATCCTAAGGGCGAAGCCGTTCCGGTGTCTCGCTCCAATGCAGCTTTTGTCGCAGCATCGCGAAGTGGTCGTGATCCTGCGGGTGCAAAAGACGCAGTCGCGGCTCGGCGCGCCGGACGACGACGCGATCGCCCTCGACCAGCGCGAAATGGGATTGGCCGTCGCAATGCAGGCTCGCGTCCTTGCCGCGCAGCAGCGATATCTCGATCACCGCGGAATCGCGCACCGCGATCGGCCGGTTGGTCAGCGCATGGGGCGCGACGGGCACGAGCAGCAGCGCCGCAACGAACGGATCGACGATCGGGCCCTGCGCAGAGAGCGCGTAAGCCGTCGAGCCAGTAGGCGTGGCGACGATCAGCCCGTCGGCGCGCATTGCGTAGACGAAATTGCCGTCGATCGTCACGGCGCAGTCGATCATGCCTCCCAACGCGCCGCGGCCGACGACGACCTCGTTCAGCGCCAGCGCATGCTCGCTGCCACCCGCGGCGCGTTGCAGCGTTGCATCGAGGAGCGTACGTGTCTCCTCGACGTAACGGCCGTCGAGCATCGCCGAAAGTGCGCTCTCCATGTCGGCGAGCGCAATATCGGTGAGGAAACCGAGCCGGCCCTGATTGATGCCGATCAGCGGTACATCGAACGGCGCAAGCCGGCGCGCGATCGACAGCATCGTGCCGTCACCTCCGACGGCAATGGCAAGATCGACGGTGCGCCCGAGCTCCTCTGCGGGCGCGGTTCGATAACCCGACAACGGCGTGCATTGCGCAGTGTCGGCATCGAGGACTACGTGGTGGCCGCGGCCGGCCAGGAAAGCGGCGAGCCGCTGCAGCGGCTCGGCGATGCCCACGCTCGCGTAGCGGCCGATCAGCGCGACCGTCGCGAAGCGCTTTGGCGAATCCCCCATGGCCGCGATTAAAGCACAAGCGCGCGGGTGGACCAAACGCGAGCGTTCCGCGCCGCGGTCGCTACGTCGGCAGGGCCGGCGGTACAATACACAATCGTGGATCCACGTTCGCAACATCTGCTGAAGACGCTGATCGAGCGCTACGTCACCGACGGCCAGCCGGTGGGTTCGCGTGCGCTGTCGCGGCAGTCGGGCCTCGAGCTCTCGCCGGCGACGATACGCAACGTCATGGCCGATCTCGAGGAAATGGGCTTCATTGCCAGTCCGCACACCTCAGCCGGACGGATTCCGACCGCCAAGGGCTACCGATTTTTCGTCGATACACTGATGGTCGTGAAGCCTCTGGACCAGACCGAGATCCGGCGGCTGGAGGGTGGGCTGCATGCGGACCATCCGCAGCAGATCGTTAGTGCCGCGGCCATCATGCTGTCGCAGCTGACGCGATTCGCGGGCGTGGTGATGACGCCGAAGCGGCGCGAAGCGGCGTTCCGACACCTCGAGTTCCTCCGGCTTTCCGAGCGCAGGGTCTTGCTCATCATCGTGACTGCCGAAAACGACGTGCAGAACCGGATCCTGCATACCGATCGCCCTTACACGCAAACGCAGCTGATCGAGGCGACCAATTTCTTCAACCATAATTTCGCAGGCACGCCGCTCGGTACCGTACGTAGCAGGCTCGCCGACGAGCTGCGTGCGCTTGGCGACGACATCGCCGGCTTGATGAGGGCCGCAGTGGATGTCGGCGAGGGTGCGCTCAACCGGGACGAGTCGCTGGTTGTCAGCGGCGAACGCAACCTGCTCAACGCCGGCGACTTCTCGTCGAACATGCAGCGCCTGCGCCTGCTGTTCGACCTGTTCGAGCAGAAGACCTCGCTGCTGCATCTGCTCGACGCCTCGCAGCAAGCCGAGGGTGTGCAGATCTATATCGGCGGCGAGTCGGGTCTGATGCCGCTCGATGAATGCAGCGTCGTGACGGCGCCCTACGAGGCAGGCGGTGAGGTGATCGGGACGCTGGGCGTCATCGGGCCCACGCGTATGGCCTATGAGCGCGTCGTTCCGATCGTCGACGTCACCGCCAAGCTGCTGTCGAGCGCGTTGTCGCAGCAGATCGCCGAAGATTGACCGCGGCAGACGACGCGTTGGCGCGTAGATCCGGCCCGACAGGCGCGGTGCTCAGGGCAGGAGCTCGCTGGCGCGGCGTCGCCGATGCTGCGGACGGCCAACCGTGCGCTTCCTGACCGAGCCCCCCTTCGCGCACGACCGGCCGCGCCGCATCGGCGTGCTGCTGGTCAACGTCGGCACGCCCGCGGCGCCGACGAATCAGGCGGTGCGCGCCTATCTGGCCGAATTCCTCGCCGATCCCCGGGTCGTCGAGATTCCGCGCGCGGCCTGGCTGCCGCTGCTGCATGGGGTGGTCCTGCGCGTACGTCCGGCGCGCTCCGCGCGGAAGTACGCAACCATCTGGAGCAAGGATGGCTCGCCGCTGCTCGTGCACAGTCTGCGGCAGAAGACGCTGCTGCAGGGCTATCTCGGACAAAGGATGAAGGAGCTCGGCCTGCCCTCCGATCATGCGCAGATCGAACTTGGCATGCGCTACGGTCTGCCCTCGATCGACGCAGCCATGACCGGACTCAAGGCGGGTGGCTGCAATCGGGTGCTGGTGCTGCCGCTGTATCCGCAGTACGCGGCGAGTACCACCGCGTCCGCGATGGACGCCGTGTTCGCCTCGGCGTCGCGGATGCGTCACATGCCGGCTCTGCGCGTGGTGGGTCCGTACCACGACGACGCAGGCTACATCCGGGCCCTCGCGCAAAGCATCAACGACTACTGGGTGAAAAACGGCCGGCCGAACAAGCTGGTGCTTTCGTTCCACGGCGTGCCGCGACGAAGCCTGGATCTGGGCGACCCCTACCATTGCCAATGCCGCAAGACCGCCCGCCTGGTCGCGGAGGAGCTTGGTCTCACCCCCGAGCAGTACGTCGTCTCGTTCCAGTCGCGCTTCGGGCGCGCGCGATGGCTGGAGCCTTACACGCTGCCGACCTTGCTCGCCCTGGCGAACGAAGGCATGCGGCGGGTGGACATCGCCTGCCCCGGCTTTGCCAGCGACTGCCTCGAAACGCTGGAGGAGTTGTGCCACGGCGGACGGGCAGCCTTTCTGGGCGCCGGCGGCCAGGAGCTGCATTGCATACCCTGCCTCAATGAGCGCCCGGGCTGGATCGCGGCGCTGGCCGACCTCGCCGTGCGCAACCTTCAGGGCTGGCTCGAGATTCCCGCCGATGCCGCCGCGCGCGAAATGAGCCAGGCGCGGGCCAAGGCGCTCGGCGCAGAAGACTAAACGACTGCTCCGGCGCCGTCATTGACCCCCCGCGAGCTGCCGCCGGCAGGACGTGCATCGTCTCGGTCCTTTACCGCCGATCGGGTTGAAGCACCCGGAAACAGCCCCATATCTTTTGCGTTTGCAGAGGAGCGGCGATGGACCCGAATTCCGACAATAACAGTCAAGTTTCCGGCGAACGGGAGGCCGGCGTCCCCGTCCCCACCGATACGCCTCCGGGCACGCCGGCGCGCCCCGGCGACCCGGCGCCCGATCTCGCGGCTTTGCTGAAGCAGGCCGAGGACGAGGCCTCCCGTCTCAAAGATGCATGGCTCCGCGCGATGGCGGAAACGGATAACGTGCGCAAGCTTGCCCAGAACGATGTCGCCAAGGCCCACAAATACGCGATCGAACGCTTTGCGCAGGAGCTCCTGGCCGTCAAGGACGCGCTCGAGCAGACGCTGGCGACGCCGTCGGCCTCGATCCAGGCATTGCGCGACGGTGTCGAGCTGACGCTCAAGAACCTGGAAGCCGCTTTCGACAAGGCGCAGATCGTCGCCGTGGATCCGGCGAACGACAAGTACGATCCCCACCGCCATCAAGCCATGACGATGGTCGAATCGGACCAGCCGGCCGGCACCGTCGCGCAGGTCTTTCAGAAGGGTTACCTGCTGGGCGACCGCATTCTGCGGCCGGCCCTGGTGGCGGTAGCCAAGCCCAAAGAGCAAAGCGGCGAGGCCGGCTGACCCGCGCTTCGTCTTGAATCGGGCCGGAAAAACCCCACCTACAGCATAAGCAAGCATCCAGAAAGCGGAAGGAAATCAACATGGCCAAGATCATCGGCATCGACCTCGGCACGACCAACAGCTGCGTCGCCATCATGGAAGGCACGACGCCGAAAGTGATCGAGAATTCCGAAGGCGCGCGGACGACGCCTTCGGTCGTCGCCTATCAGGAAGACGGCGAAATCCTCGTCGGAGCGCCTGCCAAGCGGCAGGCGGTGACCAACGCGAAGAACACGATCTTCGCGGTCAAGCGGCTGATCGGCCGCAAGTTCGGCGAAAAAGAAGTCCAGAAGGACATCGGCCTGATGCCCTACAAGATCACCAAGGCCGACAACGGCGACGCGTGGGTCGAAGTGCGCGGCAGGAAGATCGCGCCGCAGCAGGTCTCGGCCGAGATCCTGCGCAAGATGAAAAAGACCGCCGAAGACTATCTGGGCGAGGAAGTGACCGAGGCCGTGATCACGGTTCCGGCCTATTTCAACGATTCGCAGCGCCAGGCGACCAAGGACGCGGGCAAGATCGCGGGCCTCGAGGTCAAGCGCATCATCAACGAGCCGACCGCGGCCGCGCTCGCCTTCGGCATGGACAAGAAGGAAGGCGACCGCAAGATCGCGGTCTACGACCTGGGCGGCGGGACGTTCGACATCTCGATCATCGAGATCGCGGTCGTCGACAAGGAGCACCAGTTCGAGGTCATGTCGACCAACGGCGACACGTTCCTGGGTGGCGAGGACTTCGACCAGCGGCTGATCGACTACATCGTCACCGAGTTCAAGAAGGAAGCCGGCGTCGACCTGAAGAACGATGTGCTGGCGCTGCAGCGGCTCAAGGAAGCCGCCGAGAAGGCCAAGATCGAGCTGTCCTCGTCGCAGCAGACCGAGGTGAACCTGCCGTACATCACGGCCGACCAATCGGGTCCGAAGCACCTGTCGATCAGGATCACCCGCGCCAAGTTCGAGGCGCTGGTCGAGGATTTGATCGAGCGTACGATCGAGCCCTGCCGCATCGCGATCAAGGATGCGGGCGTGAAGCTGTCCGACATCAGCGACGTGATACTGGTCGGCGGACAGACGCGCATGCCGAAGGTGCAGGAGAAAGTGAAGGAATTCTTCGGCAAGGAACCGCGCAAGGACGTCAACCCCGACGAAGCGGTCGCGGTCGGTGCAGCGATCCAGGGCGGCGTGCTGAAGGGCGACGTCAAGGACGTGCTGCTGCTGGACGTGACACCGCTGTCGCTGGGCATCGAGACCCTGGGCGGCGTGATGACCAAGCTGATCCAGAAGAACACGACCATCCCGACCAAGGCACAGCAGGTGTTCTCCACCGCCGACGATAATCAGAGCGCGGTGACGATCCACGTGCTGCAGGGCGAGCGCGACGTGGCAACCGGCAACAAGAGCCTCGGCCAGTTCAACCTCGAGGGCATTCCGCCGTCGCCGCGCGGCATGCCGCAGATCGAGGTCACGTTCGACATCGACGCCAACGGCATTCTGCACGTCAGCGCCAAGGACAAGGCGACTGGCAAGGAGAACAAGATCACGATCAAGGCGAGCTCGGGCCTGTCCGAAGCCGAGATCGAGCGCATGGTCAAGGACGCCGAATCGCATGCCGAGGAAGACCGGAAGCAGCTCGAGACCGTGCAGGCGCGTAACAGCCTGGACGCGATGGTACACAGCGTGAAGAAGTCGCTCGGCGAGTACGGCGACAAAGTCGGCGCGGACGAGAAGGGCAAGATAGAAGCGGCACTGAAGGACGCCGAGGAGCTGCTGAAAAATCAGCAGGCGGACAAGGATGCGCTGGAAGCGAAGAGCGAGGCGTTGATGAAGGCTTCGCAGAAGCTCGGCGAAGCGATGTATGCGCAATCGCAAGCGGAAGCGCAGGCGCAAGGCGGCGCGGCTGGACAGGGCGGTGACGGATCCGGGTCGAAGCAGCCCGACGACGAGAAGGTGGTCGACGCGGAGTTTACGGAAGTCAAAGACAAGAAGTGATGGTACGTCGCGCAGCGACGTACCATCTGGCCGGATTCGAGCGTCATGTAAAGTGACGCTCAATCCGGCCATTCGTCATTTGACGGCGGGCCAGTTACGGGGCGCGGGTCGGCACGGATCGATTCGCTGGGAACGGGGCACTGGAAACGCATGGCTAAGCGGGATTACTACACGACGCTCGGCGTCAATCGCGACGCGACCGAAGAGGCCATCAAGAAAGCCTACCGGCGGCTGGCGATGAAGCACCATCCGGACCGCAATTCGGACAAGGGATCCGAGGACAAATTCAAGGAAGCCAAGGAGGCTTACGAGATTCTCTCCGATCCCAGGAAGCGCGCGGCCTACGACCAGTACGGCCACGCAGGGGTCGATCCTTCGGCCGGCTTCGGTGCGGCTGGCGCGCGCGGGGCGGGACCCGAGGGCTTCGGCGGCTTCGCCGACGCGTTCGGCGATATCTTCGGCGAGATTTTCGGGGGCGGTGCTCGGGGACGCGGCAGCGGGGTGTATCGCGGTGCCGACCTGCGTTACAACCTCGAACTGTCGCTCGAGGAAGCCGCGCGCGGAACGGAGGCGAAGATCCGCGTTCCCGCGATGGAGAATTGCGCGGTCTGCCATGGCTCGGGCGCGAAGCCGGGGACGCAATCCAAGACCTGTCCGACCTGCAACGGCCAGGGACAGGTTCGCGTATCGCAGGGATTTTTTTCGATTCAGCAGACCTGCCCGCAGTGTCACGGCTCGGGAAAAATCATTCCGGAGCCGTGCACGACGTGCGGCGGCGTCGGCCGGGTGAAAAAGCAGAAGACGCTGTCGGTCAAGATTCCGGCGGGCGTCGATCAGGACGACCGCATCCGGCTGGGCGCGGAAGGCGAGGCGGGGTTGAACGGCGGTCCACCGGGCGATCTGTACGTGGTCATCAGCCTGAAGCCGCACCCGGTGTTCCAGCGCGAGAGTAACGATCTTCATTGCGAAATGCCCATCAGTTTCGCGACATCGGCTCTGGGCGGCGAAATCGAGATCCCGACGCTCGACGGGCAGGCCAAGATCAAGATCCCGGCCGAAACGCAAAGCGGGCAGGTATTCCGCCTGCGCGGCAAGGGGATCAAGGGCGTGCGCAGCCACGTGCAAGGCGATCTGTTCTGTCACGTCGCGATCGAGACGCCGGTCAACCTGACGGCGCGGCAGAAGGACATCCTGCGCGAATTCGAATCGATCAATGCCCAGGATCCTGGCGTGCACAACCCGCGCGCGAAAAACTGGTTCGACCGCGTGCGGGAGTTTTTCGAGTCCTAGCACGTCAGCCGCATCGAAACGCCGGGTGTCGCGCGATGCGACCGGTGGTCCCGGAGCGGTCGGCCGGTCGCCGAACCCGATATCGTGAGCACGGCATCCGCTGCGGCAGACCGCACCGGCTTCGACGTCATCGTCATCGGTGCGGGCGCGGCCGGGATGATGTGCGCGGCGGTTGCCGGCCGCCGCGGCCGCCGCGTCCTGCTGATCGAGCACTACGACAAGCTGGGCGAAAAGATCCGCATTTCGGGCGGCGGCCGCTGCAATTTCACCAATCTGCACGCCGGCCCGGCGAATTACCTGTCGGCCAACCCCGACTTCTGTCGCTCAGCGCTGTCGCGCTACACCCCGCGCGACTTCATCGCGCTGATCGAACGCCACCGTATCGCGTGGCACGAAAAGACGCTTGGCCAGCTCTTCTGCGACAGGACCTCGCTCGACGTCATCGCGATGCTGAAGGACGAGTGCGATCGTGCCGGCGTGGCGTGGCGGATGCCCTGTGCGGTGCACGCCATTACCCGCCAGGACGGCGGCTTTGCCGTATCGACGTCGGCGGGGCCCGTGCGGGGCGAAGCGCTGGTCATCGCCACCGGGGGCCTGACGGTGCCGAAGATCGGTGCGACGCCGTTCGGCTATCGTATCGCCGAGCAGTTCGGCCTCCCGGTCGTGCCGCCGCGGCCGGCGCTGGTTCCTCTGGCGTTCGATCCCGCGGCGCTGGCGCGCTACGGCGATCTTTCGGGTATCTCCGTCGAGGCCGAGGTGTGCTGCAACCGCGGCAGGTTTCGCGACGCGCTGCTGTTCACCCATCGCGGCCTTTCCGGCCCGGCGATCCTACAGATCTCGTCGTATTGGAACGGCGGCGACGCGCTGTCGATCGACCTGCTGCCGGGCAGTGACGCGCATGCCTGGCTCGAAAGCGAGCGGCAGTCACCGGCGCGACTCGATAACCTGCTGGCGCAGCGCCTGCCGCGGCGTTTCGCCCAGCAATGGAGCGCCGCCGAAGACGCCGTGGTTCCGGTTAATCGGCTCGATGACCGCCGCCGGCAGCAGCTGGCCGGCCTGCTCCACGCCTGGCCGGTGCTCCCGTCCGGGACGCTCGGTTACAACAAGGCCGAGGTCACGCTGGGCGGCGTCGACACCCGCGCGCTGTCATCGCGGACGATGGCGGCGACTCGGGTGCCACGATTGCACTTCATCGGCGAGGTCGTCGACGTCACGGGGTGGCTGGGCGGCTACAACTTTCAGTGGGCCTGGTCTTCGGGCTACGCTGCCGGACAGCACGCATGATTAGGGCGCTTACGGGAATGCCGGAATGTGTGGATCGGTGCCACCGTGAACGGCCTCGGGATGATCGCGGCCGACGCGCGCCTTGACCTCCTCGACGCTGTGCTCGGGCACATCGACCATCACGAGCAGTTTGCCTTCGGCGATCATTGCCTCGAATTGCCTGAGCCGCGAGTTGGGCAGCGCCGAGCCGACCATGCTCGAAAACCACGCGCCCAGCAGCGCACCGACCAGCGCAGCGCCGATGACGATCGGTATCTGCATGTGCGATTCGCCCAGCAGGAAATACGCCGCCGCTCCGCCGGCTGCGCAGCCCAGCAGCGCACCGGTGATGAGCCCGGTTTGCGCGCCGTGCACGAGGTCCGTCGACTGCAGCACGCTGGCTTCGTGCAACCCCTCCATCGGCGTTCCGGGCCTGGCGAGAAAGTGGACGTGACGCTCCTCGATGCGCGCCAGCAGCAGGTCGTCCATCGTCTTGCGTGCGCTCGGGAGGTCGGGTAGAAGGAAATAGAGTCTGCGTCTCATCGCATGCCTCATGGCGAAGTAAATCGCGATATCACTCTACCGCCACCACGTCGACGGCGCAAGCGATCTCGACCCTCGAGCTTGCGCGCGACCACGGCGGTTTGCGCGGGCGCACGGCAGGGCATAGCATTCGCATCTCTTCATCGTCGCTGCCGGAGATCGCCATGCCGTATCGCATCGTTTTGCTGCTCGCTGTGCTCGCGTTCGGCTGTCAGTCCGCCGTTGCGCAAGTCAAGATCGGCCTGATGGTTTCGGCAACCGGTCCGACCGCGGCGATCGGCATTCCGCAGAAGAATACCGGCACGCTGCTCGCTACGCGGATCGGCGAGACGACGATCGATTATGTGCAACTCGAGGACGGAGGCGATACCACTCGCGCCGTGCAGAACGCCAGGAAGCTGATCGCCGAAGATCATGTCGACGCCATCATCGGTCCGTCGACGACGCCGAATGCGCTGGCGATCCTGGACATAATCGCCGAGAACAAGGTACCGTTGCTGGCGACCGTCGGCACGTCGTCCGTGGTCGAACCGATCGACGCCAAACGACGCTGGGTGTTCAAGACCACGCAGAACGACGACCTGATCGCTTCGGCGTTGATCGAGCACATGCGCAAGAACCGGGTCAGGACCGTCGGCTTCATCGGCTTCAACGACGCCTACGGCGAGAATTGGTACAAGGTATTCGGCGCACTCGCCGAAAAGTCAGGCATGGCGATCGTTGCCAATGAGCGCTACGCGCGCAACGATTCCACCGTCACCGCGCAAGCGCTGAAGCTCATTGCCGCAAGGCCGGACGCCGTTCTGATCGCCGCCGTCGGCGGACCCGCGGTGCTGCCCCAGGCGACGCTCTACGACCAGGGTTACAGGGGGCGCGTCTACCAGACCCATGCGGTGGCTACCGACGATTTCATCAGGCTGGGCAGGGAAAAGGTCGAAGGAACGATACTCGTCGCCGGATCGATGCTGGTGATCGACGACATCGCCGATTCCGATCCGATCAAGCAGGTCGCGAGCGGTTATATGAGCGCGTACGAGAAGCGGTTCGGGACCCGCCCCGCGACCTTCGGCGCCAACACGTTCGATGCGGGATTGCTGCTGCAGCGAGCCCTCCCCATTGCACTGCGCGTGGCGAAACCCGGCACCGAGGCGTTTCGCATCGCGCTGCGCGACGCGCTCGAGCAGCAGCACGGCGTCGTCGGCTGCCAGGGCGTGTTCAACATGAGCGCGGGCAACCACAATGGCATGGACGAGCGGGCGCGGGTGCTGGTCGTCGTCAACGACGGCAGGTTCAGGCTTCTGGCGCAGTAAGCATCGGGCTCGCGATGCAACGACCGGTCGTTGGCGTGCTGCTTGCCGCGGGCAGCGGCTCGCGTTTCGGCGGCGACAAGCTGCTGGCCAAGCTCGCCGACGGCAGGCCGCTGGCATTGGCGGCGCTGTCCGCGCTCGCCGCTGGCGTCGACTCGGTGATCGCCGTCGTGCGTCCCGGCGACGCTGCGTTGCATTCGCTCTTCGGGAAATCAGGCGCGCTGGTCGCGATCTGCGCCGACGCGGCCGAAGGCATGGGCGCCAGTCTTGCCTGCGGCGTGCGCGAAGTTCAGCGGCGCTTTCCAGAGGCGCAAGGCGCGATCATCGCGCTTGCCGACATGCCGTGGCTGTCTTCGCCGACGGTGGAGCGCATCGCGAACGCGTTGCGAGGCGGCGCCGTCCTCGCGGCGCCCATGCATCGCGGAACAAGGGGCCATCCGGTGGCGATCGGCGCACGCTATTTCGCCGAGCTGGCAACGCTTTCCGGCGACGAGGGCGCAAGGGCCCTGTTGGCGGCGCACACGTCGGAGATCGAGCTGATTGCCGTCGACGATCCGGGCGTGTTGCGCGATGTCGACACGCCGGAGGATCTGTGACCTTCCGGACACGCGTCAGCACCACGCGAGGGGTTCTCGCGAGGGCGTGCCGCTGTTGAGGCGCTCTTGATCTTCCCGGATAGCGCCACTGCGCTACGCTAAAGGGCGCGCCGCCGTCTGAGGAAACCTAGCCCGACAAGGCCGAGTGCCGATAGCGCGAGAGTCGCAGGTTCCGGCACGGCGGTAGGCGGAAGGAAAATGTTGTTCACGATGAACAGGTCCGGGTCGTTCGCCGTGAAACCATTCGGCAGATTGAACACGATGCCGCCAAGCGGGAGATCCAGGCTGTTGGAGAACTCGGCCCTGGCCGACGAACCGGGACCCCTCGCGAAGACGAGGGTGTCCAGCTCCATCCTGAGCAGCACGGGACTGTTCAGCGGCACCGTGGTGACACCCGTGACGAAGTGCCCGCCGATTTCCGCGCCATTGCATACGAATGATCCCAGGGCAGTGCAAAGGCTCTGGCCGTCGCCGGTGATCTCCTCGGCTGCGCCAATCAATAGACTTGGACCAAGCACCACTCTGAAGTCTACGTCCGCGAACGCGACGTTTGCCGCGTTGAACACGCCTCCCAAATCGATGTTCATGCCGGCCAGAACGTCGGAAGCGCCTGCGGGGCCGGTAAAAGTCACCGTGCTTTCGAGGTCGCTCGCTGCAACGGCCTCCAGATAGTTGGAACCGGCCAACCCCACGGCATTCGCCGACACCCCAAGGTGCCCGGGACCGGCGAAAGCCGTCGCGGCCCCCGTAGCGAGAGTGAATGTCCCTGGGCCGTTATCGAAGATTTCGTCGCACTGTGCGTTCGCGCCGATCGGTGAGGCCGACGTTCCGCCGGGAGAACCGGGACTGCAAGAAATGTCGCTGGCGTTGCCGGTAATTCCAGCTACGGCATCGAATACGGCGGCGGATAATGCCGGGCTCGAAAATAGCGCCGCCGCAATGGCCAACAGCCCGAATTTGAAACGGGGGAAACGGCGCATTGATAAAGACGCCAGCCCCAGTTTGCATATCAGTCGCACACTTGCTTTCATGGCGTTCACCTCCCATACCCGCTATCGGGCTATTTTCCTTCGGAGAAGACCAGGCAAATTGTGAGGATGTGCTCGAATGGCGCAGTGGCCGGGTACTCGAGAAGGCGGGAGAGAAGGCGGGGGGAAGGAGCGAGGGCCGGGTAGAGCGCATGCCCTCGATCGAACCCCGGGCATTTCCTTCTGACGAGTTTTGTTAGCGGCGAGCAGAAGTCGTGCCAGACTTGACGAAGCTCGATAGATCAGCTGGATAACGATTTCCAGCGCTGGTTGCCGGGACGCGCTGTAAATTCCATCGACGAAATCAGGTGCGAAAGCGGGTATTGATCGAATTTTTTCCTCGGCTGCCAAGCTTGATCCTGGACCTCGATCACGCTTGCCCGGGCGGCTCGTCTACTGGCCAATCGCTGCGAGGCCAACGGGTGCTGCCTCCTGCGCAGTCGCCTCACTTCCTCCACATGTCGACTTGGCGGCCGACGATGCGATGCTCCTCGTCCTGCATTTTCCACCACGCGCGAAGTTCGGTTTCGCTCAACGGATGCGATATCAGGAATCCCTGGGCCTCCTCGCAGCCATGCTCCTTGAGGAACTCGAACTGGGCCGCGGTCTCGACGCCTTCGGCAATGGTGCGCAGACCCAGGCTGTGGGACAGCGCGATGATGGCCTGCACGATCGCCTCATCGCTCGTGTTCTGCTCGATTCCGCGCACGAACCGCTGGTCGATCTTTACGGCCTGGATCGGCAGTCGCGCCAGGTACGAAAGACTGGAATAGCCGGTACCGAAATCGTCGATCGTGATCGACACGCCCATCTGCTTCAGCTTGACCAGCGTCGAAACCGCCTTGTCTGGGTGCGTGATGATCACGCTTTCGGTAATTTCCAGGTCGAGGTAACGTGCGGGCAGCCCGCTGACCCGGAGCGCTTCTTCGACGATGGACAGCCAGCTGTCGTGCTGCAACTGCTGCACCGAGAGATTGACCGACAGTCGCAGCAGCATATTCTGCCGGTGCCAGCCGGTCACCTGCCGGCAGGCATCGCGCAGTACCCGGGCGCCGAGCGCCTGGATCATTCCGGACTCTTCGGCGATCGAGATGAATTCGGCGGGACCGATGATGCCACGTTCCGGATCGCGCCAGCGGAGCAGCGCCTCGACGCCGCAGGCGCGTCCGCTCGCCATCTCGATCTGCGGCTGGTACATGAGGAAGAATTCGTCGTCCATCAGGCCGCGGCGCATGTCGGTCTCGATCTGCAGGCGTGCCTGCACGCGCGCGTTCATGTCGGCCGTGTAGAAGCGATAGGTATTGCGGCCCGTGTCCTTGACCGAGTACATCGCGGTATCGGCCTGCCTGATCAGTCCTCCCGGATCTCTGGCATCCGTGGGATAGATCGACACGCCGATGGAGCAGGTCAAGGTCGGCGTCTGATCGCCGAGCCGGAACGGCGCCAGGAACGATTCGCGCACGCGCGTCAGGACAGCCATGATCTCGATCGTCGCCCGCTCCGGGTCGAGGTCGGGCAGAACCACGACGAACTCGTCGCCACCGAGCCGTGCCACCGTGTCGGACTCGCGCACGGCATGGCTCAAGCGCTGCGCCACGGCCTGCAACAGGTGGTCACCCGCATCGTGACCGAGTGTGTCGTTGATTCGCTTGAAATGGTCGAAATCGAGAAACAGGCATGCGACTTGGCGGCCATCGCGTGCAGCCTGCGCAAGGATCTGCTTCAGGCGCTGGTTGAGAAGCGCGCGGTTCGGCAGACCCGTAAGTATGTCGTGCTGCGCCAGCTTGTATGCCTGCGCGATCGCGATTTCAAGCTCCTTGGTTCGCTGCACGACCTTTTCTTCGAGCGTGCGCTGATACCCGGTCACCTCGGCCTGCGATTGCGCCAGCCGGTGCGTCATCTGGTTGAAGGCGCGCGTCAGCAGGCCGAGCTCGTCACCGGAGGTGGTAGGCACTCGCACGCCCAGGTCGCCGCCGCCGACCGCCTTCGCGGCGCGCCCCAGCGCGTGGATCGGGGCCAACAACCGCTTGGTCAGCAGCAGGGTCGCCAAGACTGCGATCAAGGTGAGTGCCGCAACAACCGAAAGGGCGCCGACGATGTTGCTGCGCAATTGTGCCTGGTCGCGCTCGTAGTTCATCCCCAGGCGCACGTAGCCGATCGGCGTGCCGGCCTCCGGCGACGCGCCGCCGAGCGATGACGCCGGCCCGCTTTTGGACTCGGCGATCGGGGCGACGAGCTCGAGATAGCGTCGCCCCTTGACAGTGCGCACGCTGTTGTCGATCGCGCCTGGATGCAGTTCGGCGGCAGGCGTAGCCGCCATCACCGCGTCACCGTAGGCTCGCGACGCGATCAGTGAGCCTTGATCGTCGATGACCGCGACGTAGGCCACGTCGCGGTCGCCCTCCAGGCCTTGCAACAACCGATCGAGCGCGGCGACGTCGGCGGTGTAGACCGCGAATTCGGAAAGATCCGCGAGCATCGTCGCAAGCGTCTGACCCTGCGTCCTGAGACGTGCCTGCTCGGCGTCGATTTGCTGAGCCACCAGCAAGGCGCTGATGCCGACGGCGGTCGCTACGATCAATCCGACGGCCAGCAGATTGAGCTTGGTCAGCAGTCCGACCCGCGGCGCACGCGACCGGACAGGCGCATCCGTCGGCGCGATCGGTTCGTGCACCGGTGCTGCGCGTCCGGCCATCGCTGTTATCGCACCACCCTGTCGAACGAGCCGCGTAACGAGCTATCCCAGCGCAAGCCGAACATCTGGGCGCTGCGCTGATTGACGAAGAGGTGCGGTCGCGGCGGCGTGGGAGCCGCGATGCGGCTGCCGGCCAACTGGCGCAGCGCCAGTTGGCCGCAGAACCTGCCGAACTCGCGGTAATCCCAGTCGAGCGCATAGAGCGCTCCGGCCTGCACCCACGCCTCCGACGGGCCGATCAGCGGAGCCTTGTGACGGAACGAAAAAAGCAGCAAGGCCTTTGCCGTTTGCGGCGTGTAGACCGCGCTGTCGGCCACGGCGAGCAGGGCATCGGTCGCCTCCGACAGGCGGGCCAGCGCGCCGGGCAAAACCGGCGGCGTATCAACCGGTGCCAGCACCGGATTGAGATCCACGCGTCGCAGCGCCGCGGCGAGCGCATCGACCGTTTCCGCGTTCTGCGCCGGGTCGTACAGGATGCCGATGTAGCGGGCGTCCGGCAACAACCGGCGAAGCCAGAAAACCTGTTGATCGAACGGAATCGCGATCGGGACTGCCTGCGCGGGCGGCGCCGCAGCGGTCGACATGCAGTCGACCACCGCAAGCGAAGGTGCTTCGTGGATCGCGCGCGAGGCGGCATGCACGCCGAATGTGATCACGGCGACCTCCGTGCCTTCGCCTGCAGCGGCCTTCAGGCGCGCAGCGGCGTCACCGCGCGGAATCTCCTCGACAGGGGTCGTTCCCAGCGCTTCGCGCACCCCCGCGAACGCGGCGCGGATCTGCGGGGTGTCGACGGTCGCGTACACAAGCACACGAGGGGTCGCGAATGCCGGCTTGGCGAGCAGCGCAATGACGGCTAAGATCGACGCGAACGTGCGCGAGAACGCGCATTGCCGCGGGAGGGCCGATCGGCGGTCAGCCGCGCCCATCGCGCTGCCGGACACGGCAAGTCCCGTCGGCCGAACCCGACACGATCCGTCCGCTGCCATCGCACACGGTCTGGAGGCGGCAGGCATCATGCCGCTGGGCGGG
Source organism: Casimicrobiaceae bacterium (assembly GCA_036493675.1). Classification (GTDB taxonomy): domain Bacteria; phylum Pseudomonadota; class Gammaproteobacteria; order Burkholderiales; family Casimicrobiaceae; genus PALSA-1003. The sequence continues at coordinate 55,916 of DASXPJ010000031.1, read as the reverse complement.
GATTCGATCAATGCCCTCGCTGCGGTCAGGTGACCACCACCGGAATCTTTCCGATGCGGCGCTGCCATTCGCGCGGGCCGGTCTGGTGTACCGACGATCCGGTTGCATCGACGGCAACCGTCACGGGCATGTCGGCGACGTCGAATTCGTAGATTGCCTCCATTCCAAGGTCCGCGAATGCAACGATGCGCGAGCTCCGGATGGCTTTGGAGACAAGATACGCCGCGCCGCCGACGGCCATCAGGTACGCGGCGCGATGCTTGCGGATCGCCTCGATCGCGATCGGCCCCCGTTCGGCCTTCCCGATCATCGCGAGCAAGCCTGTCCGGGAAAGCATCATCTCGGTGAACTTGTCCATCCGCGTGGCCGTCGTCGGGCCTGCTGGCCCGACGACTTCGTCGCGCACCGGATCGACGGGACCGACGTAATAGATAACGCGGTCGGTGAAATCGACCCCCGGCGGCAGCGATTCGCCCCGAGAAAGCAGATCGGCAATCCGCTTGTGAGCGGCGTCCCGGCCGGTAAGGAGCTTGCCGGAAAGCAGCAGTCGATCGCCCTGTTTCCAGCTCGCGACCTGCTCGCGCGTCAGCGTGTCCAGATCGACACGTTTCGCCGTCGGCGAAGGTGCCCAGTGCACGTCGGGCCACCGCGCGAGATCGGGCGGATCGAGCGCGACCGCCCCGGATCCGTCGAGCGTAAAGTGGGCGTGTCGGGTCGCCGCGCAATTCGGGATCATGCCGACCGGCTTGCTGGCGGCGTGCGTCGGATAATCGAGAATCTTGACGTCGAGCACCGTGGACAGCCCCCCGAGGCCCTGGGCGCCGATGCCCAGCGCATTGGCCGCGTCATAGATGTCGATGCGCAACTGGTCGAGCGCGTTGGCGGGGCCTCGCTTCCTGAGCATTGCCATGTCGATCGGCTGCATCAGCGCCTCCTTGGCCAGCAACATCGCCTTTTCCGCGCTGCCGCCGATGCCAATGCCCAGCATGCCTGGGGGACACCAGCCGGCGCCCATCGTCGGCAGGGTCCGCACCACCCAGTCGACGATCGAGTCCGAGGGGTTGAGCATCACGAACTCCGCCTTGTTTTCGGAGCCGCCACCCTTGGCGGCGATGCGGACGTCGACTTTGTTTCCTGGAACCAGCTCGAAGTGCACGACCGCGGGTGTGTTGTCACGCGTGTTGCGGCGCGCTCCCGCCGGTTCGGCGACAATCGATGCGCGCAACGTGTTGTCCGGATCCAGATAGGCGCGGCGCACGCCTTCGTTGATCATTTCGGTCGGAGACATCGTCGCGCCGTCCCAACGCACGTCCATGCCCACCTTGACGAAGGCGACGACGATTCCCGTGTCCTGGCAGATCGGCCGATGACCTTCGGCGCACATGCGCGAGTTGGTCAGGATCTGTGCGATCGCATCCTTGGCGGCTGGCGATTCCTCGACAGCGTAGGCATCCGCGAGCGCCTCGATGTAGTCCAGCGGATGATAGTAGGAGATGTACTGCAGAGCGTCGGCTACACTCTGGATCAGGTCTTGTTGCTTGATCGTCGTCATGGCAGGGGGTCGACGCAACGGCGGTCGAGCGCCCGGAAAAGTCGGCCGGGCGAGTCCTGCAATTCTACCATCCGCGACGGCGCCCACCGGCACGCACGGCACCACCGGCTATCAGCGCGGCGCCTACGGTACGCCGCTGCACTCGCGCGGCGGCGACGCTTTTCTCGCCTCCGGGTCAGCGCGGGATGCGAGCCGCAGCTAGGGGCGGCAATTGCACGGCGATGGCAAGACTCGGTAGACTGCGGTCGAGCGGTCGCGATATGAAGGTCCTTGCGTCCGTCGTCCAATCGTCGAGGAGGCAGGCAGCATGTCCACGATCGAATCGGTATCGCATGAAACTCGCGTGTTCGAGCCACCGCGCGAATTTTCCGCCCAGGCGAACGTCGGCCGCAGCGAGTTCGAGCGGCTCAACGCCGCCGCCTCCTCCGACTATTCGGGTTTCTGGGCGCAGCTCGCACGCGAGCATCTGCTCTGGCACAAGCCGTTCACCAAATCGCTCGACGAAGGGAACGCACCTTTTTACACCTGGTTCGAGGACGGCGAGCTGAACGTCTCGTATAACTGTCTGGAGCGAAACCTCGAGAACGGCAACGCAAACAAGGTCGCGATCATTTTCGAGGCCGATGATGGCGCGGTAACGCGGATCACGTATCAGGAGCTCTACCATCGCGTCTGCCGATTCGCGAACGGGCTCAGGTCGCTGGGGATCAACAAGGGCGATCGGGTCATCATCTACATGCCGATGTCGATCGAGGGCGTGGTGGCGATGCAGGGCTGTGCGCGCATAGGCGCGACGCATTCGGTGGTCTTCGGCGGGTTTTCGGCCAAATCGCTGCAGGAGCGCATCATCGACGTCGGCGCGGTAGCCGTGATCACCGCCGACGAGCAGGCGCGCGGCGGCAAGCACCTGGCGCTCAAGGCCATCGTCGACGAAGCCCTCGGCATGGGTGGTTGCGAAGCCGTGCGCAAGGTGATCGTCTACCGCCGGACCGGCGGACCGGTAGCCTTCGCCGCCCCACGCGATCTCTGGATGCACGAGCTCGTCGCGGCGCAACCCGACACCTGTGCGCCTGAATGGGTGGGCGCCGAGCATCCGTTGTTCGTTCTGTATACGTCCGGGTCGACCGGCAAGCCGAAAGGCGTGCAGCACAGCTCCGGCGGCTATCTGCTCTGGGCGGCGCTGACGATGCGCTGGACTTTCGATATCAAGCCTTCCGACGTTTTCTGGTGTACGGCCGATATCGGCTGGGTCACCGGCCATACGTATATCGCGTACGGACCGCTGGCGGTCGGTGCGACGCAGGTCGTATTCGAAGGGATACCGACCTATCCCGACTCAGGTCGCTTCTGGCAGACGATCCAGAAGAACAAGGTGAGCGTTTTCTACACGGCACCCACGGCGATACGTTCGCTCATCAAGGCGTCGGGCGTCGCGCCGCAGACGGCACCGAAGAACTACGACATGTCGACATTGCGGTTGCTGGGGACGGTTGGGGAGCCGATCAACCCCGAAGCGTGGATGTGGTACCACGAGAACGTGGGCGGCGGCCGTTGCCCGATCGTCGATACCTGGTGGCAAACCGAGACGGGCGGCCACATGATCACGCCGTTGCCCGGTGTGACGCCGCTGGTACCGGGCTCGTGCACGCTGCCGTTGCCGGGCATTATCGCCGCGATCGTCGATGAAACCGGACACGATGTCGAGCATGGACATGGCGGCATCCTGGTTATCAAGCGGCCGTGGCCTGCGATGATCCGCACGATCTGGGGCGATCCGGACCGCTACCGCAAGTCGTACTACCCCGACGAGCTTGGCGGGAGGCTCTACCTTGCCGGCGACGGCTCGGTGCGCGACAAGAAGACCGGCTACTTCACCATCATGGGACGGATCGACGACGTGCTCAACGTATCGGGACACCGGCTCGGAACCATGGAGATCGAGTCGGCGCTGGTCGCCAATCCGATGGTCGCCGAGGCCGCGGTGGTCGGACGGCCCGACGATATGACCGGCGAAGCGGTATGCGCTTTCGTCGTGCTCAAACAGGCGCGTCCCGACGGTGCGGAAGGCGAAAAGATCGCCAGGCAACTGCGCGACTGGGTGGGCAAGGAGATCGGGCCGATCGCCAAGCCCAAGGACATCCGCTTTGGCGATAACCTTCCCAAGACGCGGTCGGGGAAGATCATGCGCCGTCTCCTGCGTTCGATCGCCAAGAACGAAAACATCACGCAGGATGTGTCGACGCTGGAAAACCCGGCGATCCTGGAGCAACTGAAGCAGGCGTTGTAGCCGACGCCCTCGGACGCCGTGGGCTGGCCGCTTGCGTAGGATGCACCGCCGTGGGCGAGGGAGGCGAGCGACGGGTCAGGCGACCGGTGGCGCGGTTTCAGTGTACGACGGACGTTTCAACAGCTTGTCGAACAACGCGACCAGATTGGCGTGCTCGCTGCGCCAGCCGATGGTCGGATGCCGCAAATCCAGGTAGCCTAGCGCACATCCGGTCGCGATATCTGCAAGCGAGTGAGCCTCACCGTTGCACCACGGCTTGTCTCCGAGCTCCGCGGCCATCCCGACGATGCCGCGATCGATCTTTTCACGCTGCCTGGCGACCGCTTCGCTGCTCTGCTGTTTTGCCGGTCGTGCTCCCTCGCGCACGATTGCCACGGCGGCATCGCAGATACCGTCGGCGAGCGCTTCCCATCGCTTGACGGCGATGCGCTGGCGGCTGGGCTCGGGAATGAGCCGCGACACCGGACTCACCGTATCGAGATACTCGACGATGACGCGCGAGTCGTAGAGGGCGGTTCCGTCGTCGAGCAGCAGTACCGGCACTTTGCCAAGCGGATTGTGCAGTGGCACGATCGAGCCCTCCGCCCACGGCAACGCCTCGACTACCTCGCAGTCGATCTTTTTCTCGGCAAGGGCGATGCGCACCTTGCGGGCATATGGACTCGTGGGCGATGCGAGCAGTTTCATAGTGGAATCGGGATGCGCAATGCGGGCGCGTACTGCAGGCTTGTCGTCGATTATATCACCGCGGCATCGCACTCGGCGCGGCTGAGCTGTCGCTGCGCTGTGATACACTGATTTCGACCTGGCCGTAGCGAAAAATCGTCTTCTTCATGCCGATCGCCGAGGTGCTTTCGACCCTTACCGCGCTGTCGCCACTCGATGGCCGCTATCGCGCCAAGGTCGCCGCACTCGCCGAGCATTTCAGCGAATATGCGCTGATCCGCGAGCGCGTGCGCGTCGAGCTCGTCTGGCTCGAAGCCTTGGCGGACGAGCGCGGCATCGCCGAGGTTTCCCCTTTCAGCGCGGCGACGCGCCAGATGCTCGAGCAGGCAGCGCGCGAGTTCAGCCTGGTCGATGCCGAGCGCGTCAAGGCGATCGAGCGCACGACCAATCACGACGTCAAAGCGGTCGAATACTGGCTGAAGGAACGCTTTTCCGCGGTGCCCGAGGTTGCGCGGGCCGCCGAGTTCATCCATTTCGCGTGCACCTCCGAGGATATCAACAATCTGTCGTATGGCTTGATGGTCGACGGCGCGCGGCGCGCGGTGTTGATGCCTGCGCTGACGGCATTGGCTGGCGACCTGCGCTCGCTCGCGCACGAGCATGCGACGCTGCCGATGCTCGCCCGGACGCACGGGCAGCCGGCGACGCCCACGACGCTGGGCAAGGAGATCGCCAACGTCGTCGTCCGCCTCGAACGCGCGACAGCGGAATTCGTGAACATCAAGCTTCCGGGCAAGCTCAACGGAGCCGTCGGCAACTACAACGCGCATATCGCCGCGTATCCGGATGTGGATTGGGAGGCGCTGGCGCACCGCGTGGTCGCGCGACTGGGCATGCAATTCAACGCATATACGACACAGATCGAACCGCATGACGGCCTGGCGGCGCTGTTCGATGCGCTTGCGCGTGCCAATACGATCCTCATCGATCTTGATCGCGACGTCTGGGGCTACGTGTCGCTCGGCTACTTCCGGCAGAAGATCAGCGCAGACGAAGTCGGATCGTCGACGATGCCGCACAAGGTCAATCCGATCGACTTCGAGAACTCGGAAGGTAACCTGGGCCTCGCCAATGCTCTGCTCCGCCATCTGGCTGCGAAGCTGCCGCTGTCGCGCTGGCAGCGCGACCTCACCGATTCGACGGTGATGCGCAACGTCGGCGTGGTGTTCGGTTACGCGCTGCTGGGGTATGCATCGTGTCGCCAGGGACTCGGCCGTCTGGCCGTCGACCCGGTCCGAATGTCATCCGATCTCGACGCGAACTGGGAGGTGCTCGCGGAGCCGATCCAGACGGTGATGCGTCGTTACGGCATCGATAATCCGTACGAGCAGCTCAAGTCGCTGACCCGAGGCAAGTCGGGGATGACGCGCGAGACGCTGCACGCGTTCATCGACGCGCTGGCGCTGCCGCCGGAAGCCAAGGCGCGCCTTAAGTCGTTGACGCCGTCGAACTACACGGGCAAGGCAGCGGCGCTCGCGAAAAGAATCTAGGGTCTGTTAACAGGCCCTAGAAGGTGACGCTTTCGCCATGCGGCGCAGGCGGCAGTGATGCCGCTTGCTTCGCTTGCCCGCTCGGCGCCGTCACTGCCGCTTGAATCGCCTGGAACGCTGCGGCAAGCTCGTCTGCAGTCAGAACCTCGTCGTCGGAGATGATGCCGATCAATCGTGGATTGTCGCGACTTCCGGTCAATCTGCGCCAACCGTGAGCTGCCCGGAGTGCGAACCTCGAGTCCGTGACGAAGTCGCCGATACTGTAGGCGAAGTAGGCATGGCGCAGTTGCCGGCCCTTGTCGCTTTGCCAGGTCGCATGCCGCAAGGCAAAGCACCGCGCGGCGGTGCAGGCCGCTTCACGATAGATCGGCTTTTCGCGCCAGACGGTCTGGCCGCTGGGAGCAAGCGCGGATTCCGGCAATTTGACAGTGGGCGCCAGCGTTTCGACGATGACCACTCGGAGCTCGCGATCGTCGCGCCGGTAGACGAGGTTTGTGGATTCGGTTTGACCATGTCGATCGACCGTCCAGACGGCCGTCGGATCGGACAGGAGATATCCCGCGATACGTTGCGGGAACAAGCCGGAGTTCGCTGCGTGCGGCGGCCGCAACGCGTTTACCGGCAGGCCGACCGCGCTGCCGGCAATCAGCAACCCCGACAAGCCTGCGACGACCGGGGCGAACTTTCCTCTCGGACGTGCTTTCGCGTCCGTGATCGGATCCTGCTCCGACGTGGTGTCGATTTTGAGTCGACTCAAAACGTAGAGCAGCGCGCCCAACGTCGCGAATAACGCAATCCACTGGATGGCGCCGTGCGCAGCGAGATCCATTTGGGAACCGCGCAGCCAATCGATCAGAACGATCGCGTTGACTCGGACCGCGTTGGCAAGGATACCCAGCAACGCACCCAGCGATGACAAGGCAACGATCCTGAAAAACGAGCGGTACAGCAGCAAGCCGAAACAATAGCCAAGAAAAGTCGCCAGCGTCACGTAGGAAAGGCCGGAGCAATCGTCCAGCACGATGTAGCGATGAGCGCCAATGAAGACGACGAACCCGTCGATGCTGTAGGGCAGATGAGCTGCCGTCACGAAGAGCTCGATGGACTTGAGAGTCAACATGCGTAATGCAGGTTGCAGCAGGTCGCCGCATGGGATCGCCAGGAACAGCAGCGCCAGCGTCGGAAACAACCTCCAATAGGAGCGCCAGCCGAGCGTAGACATGGCGACTCCCTGCAATGCCAGGATCAGCGCGAATTGTCGGCCAATATCGATATTCATCAGCGTCCCGGCCACCCAGCACGCGGCAGCGACGATGACGACGAAAACGCCCGTGAAATCGGGTTGCGGCATAGCGGGCAGGGCGGTCGACGGTCGGTTCCACCCGAGGAGGAACACGATCATCGGCAGGACTAGCCACGCATATTGGTACGGTTCACTGCGCCACGAGGCGATCAGGTCCAGCGCCGTCGGCCACATGACCAGCGCTACGAGGACGCAACCCGCGGCGCCGCCGAGAGCCGTGTCCCTCCATTCGCGAGAGATCGTGAATCGCGCGGCCGTTTTCGTCGACAACCTCGATTCGCCCAACGCGTTGTCACGAGCGGGATAGTCGAGGTTGCGTTGGAACAGAAAGGGTTGCTGCAACACGCGCGCCAGTCCGGTGTCCTTGGGCCGATGGAAATAGGCCAGACCGTAGTGAGGAATCCTGGCGCTCGCGGGATCGACATAGGTCCCGAAGAGCCGGTCCCAGATCGTCAGGACCGAGCCGTAGTTGCTATCCGTCTGCCTCTGCAGGTCGGAATGGTGCACGGCGTGCACGGGCGGGGTGACAACGAGCAGGCTCAAGGAACGATCCAGCAGCGCGGGAAGGCGCAAGTTCGCATGTGAATACAGCGCCACGGCCGTTGCCACGAGCAGATAAAGCCCGACTGCCGGTGCCGGCAAGCCGAGCATTGCGACCAGCGCCATCAGAACGACGGTACCGAGTAGTATCTCGAGCGGATGATGGCGCTCGGACGTGGTGACATCGATCTGGATGTCGCTGTGATGAACCAGGTGCAAACGCCACAGCAGCGGGACTTTGTGGAAGACGCGATGTTCCCAGTACCGCCAGAGGTCGAGGAAGACGAACGTCAGCAGCAACTCCCCGGAAAACGAAAGCCCCAGGCGAGACAGCGGACCTGGGGCCTGGTGTTGCGCGAAGGCATACAGGCCGGCCGGTAGAACGATGGCGGTCGCTACGCTGCCGATCAGGAACAAGCCTATGTTGCTCGTCCAGCGCCTTGCGATCTGGACCGGTTGGCGTCGCAACGCGCCAATGCGTTCGAGCAGCGCGAGCGTCAGCGCGAGGGCGAAGAAAACAAGCTGATACAGGCTTTCGAATGCTTCAGTCATCGAATTTGCCTGTTGCCCTGTCGATCAGGGCGCGATCGAAGGACTTTCTTTCGGTCGATGAGGAAAGCGGCGCGATCCGTGGGTCGCGCGCACAGTGCTGGGCCGCGTGGGAATAGAACACACGGGCCGCCACGGCGGCGGCGCGCGCGAATGCGAACCTAGCGTTTGTGCTTGCGCCGAGCGATGCGGACGCCGACCACCAGGCTTACCGCAGCGACCGACACCAGTCCGATGCCGGCAATCGGCAGCCCGGATCCGAGCGGGAGACCCAGCGTGACCAACGCGGCCAGAGCGGATCCCAACGAAGAGCCCAGGGGTTCTCCCAATGGCACGACAGGTCCCGCCAGTACCCCGTTTGCGATTGCGAGCGCCACGGCGCCGACGGCCAACTTGGTTTTATGCACGGCTCCTCCCCAGCTTTTGACTACGTGACACAACGGCGATGCCCGCGACGGCACGGGATCCGGCGAAATTTGCGACGTGACAAATCGCACGTTTCGTGCCATTCGCTTTTTCCATTGACGAATCAATCGTCGGCTTGGAGCGAGCCGAGACCTATCCCGACAGCCGTAAGATTTTCCGACAGGGATCCGCGCCAGTGTCGGGGTCCTGACTCCGAGTGCGGTGAGGCCCACGCCAGCCTCCGGCGACGCGAAAAAAAGCCCGCGGCAGCGGGCTTTTTCTCAAGACAAAGAGAGTTCTAGTTGGCCGTGCTTGCCGCGACCTTCTGGACGGCCGCCGCGGGCTGGGTCTTGCCCGCCACCGCCTTCGTTGCGCTGGGCTTCAGGCTCCTGGCGGCCGTCGACGTCGGCACCTTGCTTGCGGCCACGGGCTCCTTCGAGGCCAGCTGGGCGGGTGGGGCCGCCGAAGCCGACGAGTCGTCAGAGTATTCGCAGCCGACGCCGATCGACGGAGCGACGCCGAACATGATCAAGGCAGTTGTCGTCAGTATCTTTCTCATTGCCACCTCCTGTCGGTACGGACCTGGAAAATGTGCGCCCGCCGGGAATGATTGTCAACAGGCGGCCGGGCGCGGCTCGCCGCATCGGGCTTCTAGGGCGCGCCGCGACGTCGCTCGCGCACCCACTGTACGGCGACCGGCACCAGCGAGATGGCGACGATGGTCAGTACGATGACGGTGAGATTCTCCTTGACCCAGGGTATGTTCCCGAAAAGATACCCGGCATAAACCAGCAGGGCGACCCAGACTGCCGCGCCGATCACGTTATAGGATAGAAAGCGCCGATAGGTCATCGCGCCCACGCCGGCAAGGAATGGCGCGAAGGTCCGCACGATCGGGACGAAGCGGCAAATGATGATTGTCAATCCGCCGTACTTTTCATAGAAACGGTGCGTACGTTCCAGGTACTCCGGCTTGAGCCAGCGGGCGAGGCGGCCGCCGGGCGTTGGATTGAAAACCTTCGGCCCCAGAAAGTGGCCTACCGAGTAGTTGACCGAGTCGCCGGCAACGGCGGCGATGAAAAGCACGAGCGCCAGCAGATGCACGTCGAGACCGCTGGCGGCCGCGACGGTACCGGCGAGGAAGAGCAGCGAGTCGCCGGGCAGCAGCGGAAAAACGACCAGTCCGGTCTCGGCGAAAATCACCAGGAAAAGCGCGACGAACAGCACTACCGAGTGCCTCGCCGCGAGCTCGGCCAGCGTCTGGTCGAGCGCCAGCAGCGAATACAGAAGCGTCGTCAGCATCGCGCCTGCCGGGCCGCGGTGGCCAGCCGGTCAGGGCAGGATCTTCTCGGCACCCGCCGCGCCGGTTTTCTTCTCCGGCTTGACCAGATCCTCGCGCGACACACCCAGCCACATCACCAGCGACGCCATCACCAGCGCCGACGAGTAGATGCCGAAGCAGATCCCGATGGCCAGAGCCAGCGCGAAGTGATGGAGCGTCTCGCCGCCGAAGAAGAAGATGGAAAGCACCATCATCAATGTGCAGCCGTGAGTGATGATCGTGCGCGAAAGAGTGCTGGTGATGGCGCTGTTGATGACGGCCGGTACGCTGGCCTTGCGCATCTTGCGGAAGTTTTCGCGGATCCGGTCGGCGATCACGACCGACTCGTTGACCGAGTAGCCGAGCACCGCCAGCACTGCCGCCAGGACGGGCAGCGAAAATTCCCATTGGAATAGCGCAAAGAATCCAAGAATGATGATGACGTCGTGCAGGTTGGCGATGATCGCCGACACGGCGAACCGCCATTCGAAGCGCAGCGCCAGATAGGCGACGATGCCGAAGCTCACCAGTAGCAGCGCCAGCGCGCCGTTCTCGTAGAGCTCCTTGCCGACCTGCGGCCCGACAAACTCGACACGCTGCTGCGACACGCCGGGATCGTCGGCCCGGAGCGCCGCCATTACCCGCTCGGACAACTGGGCGGTCGACACGCCCTCCTTCAGCGGCAGGCGAATCAATGCGCTGGTGGCGCTGCCGAAGCTCTGCACTGCGAACTCGCCCAGGTTCAGCTTCTCGATCGAGGTGCGAACTCGGGGCAGGTCGGCGGCACTCGGGTAGGCGATTTCGATGACGGTCCCGCCGCGAAAATCGACGCCGAGGTTGAGTCCCCGGGTCGCCAGGAAAAATACCGCCAGCACGAAGGTGATCAACGAAATCACGTTGAACACCAACGCGTGCTTCATGAACGGGATGTCGTGCTTGATTCTGAAGAATTCCATCGTTGGTCTCTATGCTTGCCGGAAAGTGGCGGCGGTCACGTCGCCGGCTTCCATATCTGGCCGATCGAGATCTTCTCGAGTCTCTTGCGGCCGCCGTACATCAGTGCGACCAGCCCGCGCGAGACGAAAACGGCGCTGAACATCGAAGTCATGATGCCCAGGCAATGCACGACCGCGAAGCCGCGCACCGGGCCGCTGCCGAATATCAGCAGCGCCAGGCCGGCGATCAAGGTCGTCACGTTCGAGTCGAGAATCGTGTTCCACGCCCGCTCGTAACCGGCCTGTATCGCCGCGTGCGGCGTATCGCCCCAGCGCAGTTCCTCTCGTATCCGCTCGTTGATGAGGACATTGGCGTCGATCGCCATACCCAGCGTAAGCGCCACGGCCGCGATGCCGGGGAGCGTCAGCGTCGCCTGCAGCATGGACAGGATCGCGATCAGGAGCAGCAGGTTGACCACCAGCGAGATCGTCGAAATGATGCCCATCAGCATGTAATAGGAGCAGATGAAGATCGCAAGGACGATGAAGCCGTACAGCACCGAATCGAAGCCTTTTTCGATGTTGTCCTTGCCGAGCGACGGGCCGACAGTTCGTTCCTCGACGATTTCCATCGGCGCCGCCAGCGCTCCGGCACGCATCAGCAGGGCGATGTCGTTGGCTTCGCGGGTGTTCATCCGCCCGCTGATCTGCACGCGGCCGCCGCCGATTTCTTCCCGGATCACCGGCGCGGTGATGACTTCGGCCTTGCCCTTTTCCACCAGCAGGATCGCCATGCGCTTGCCGACGTTTTCCCTCGTGAGCTCCTTGAAGATGCGCGCGCCGGCGCCGTCGAGATTGACGTGCACCGCCGGCTCGTTGGTGCGTCCGTCGAAGCCGGGCTGCGCATCGCTGATGCGATCGCCGGTGAGCACGACCTGCCGCTTGATCAGGATGGGCGTGCCGTTCGGTTCGGTGAGCTTGTCGTCGCCCAGAGGAATCTGGCCGGAGAGCGCCATTTGCTGCGCAGCCGGATCGTCGTCGACCATCCGGATTTCGAGCGAGGCGGTGCGCCCGATGATGTCCTTGGCGCGCGTGGTGTCCTGCACCCCCGGAAGCTGAACGACCACCCGGTCTGCGCCCTGCTGCTGCACGATAGGTTCGGCAACGCCGAGCTCGTTGACCCGGTTGCGCAGGATCGTGATGTTCTGCTGGACCGCGCCTTCCTGAATGCGCTTTTGCGCTTCGGGTTTCAGACCGGCTAGGAGCTTGAAGTCGCTGCCACCATCGATGTTGTTGAGCTGCAGGTCCGGAAAGGCGCCGGTCACCTCGTTGTAGGCCCTGTTGCGTTCGGCGCTGTCGCGGAAACGGATTGCCACGTTCTGGCCTTCACGCGCAATGCCAGAATAGAGCACTTTCTTCTCGCGCAGCAGAGAGCGGACGTCGGTCAGATAACGGTCGGCCGCCTTGTCGAGGGCGGCCTTCATGTCGACCTGCAGGAGAAAATGGACGCCTCCGCGCAGATCCAACCCGAGGTACATCGGCAGCGCCCCGATCGACGCGAGCCATCGTGGCGAGGTCGAAAGGAGGTTCAGGGCGACGATATAGTTGTCGCCGAATTTCTGCTGCAGCACGTCCCGCGCCTTGAGCTGGGTGTCGGGATCGGGCAGTCGAACCTTGACCCCGGTGGCGTCGAGCAGCGCGCCGCTGTAGCTGACGTTGGCCGACTTGAGCGCATCCTCGACCGTTTGCAGCGTGCCGGTATCTATCTTGACGCTGGCCTTGCTGGTCGAAACCTGAACCGCCGGAACCTCGGGGAAGAAATTCGGCAGCGTGTAGAGGATTCCGACCAGAAGGGCAATGCCGATCAGAATGTATTTCCAGGGGGGATAACGATTCATTGGGAATCCGGGAGTGTGCGGCGCGCATCGCGCGAACGTCGCTCCCGCCTTCAGGCGCGGGCGGCGCCCGGTTGCTCGCTTACAGGTTCTTTATCGTGCCTTTGGGAAGCAGCAGGGAGATCGCGCTGCGCTGTACGGTAATGGTCACGTTGGGCGCGATGTCGACCTCCGCATACCCCTCGGAAATCTTTGAGATCTTGCCAACCACCCCGCCTGCGGTGACGACCTCGTCGCCCTTTTGCAGCGCTTCGAGCATCGCCTTGGTCTCGCGAGCCCGCTTCTGCTGAGGACGAATCAGCAGGAAGTAGAAAACGACGAAGATGGCAACCATCGGCAGGAAGGCCATCAGATCGCCGCCAAACAGGCCTCCTGTCGACTGCGCATACGCTGGGCTGATCAACACGTTTGCATTCTCCTCGCATCGGGATTCGAAAGCGGGCCCGCTGTCGCGAGCCGGCCGCCGATTGTATTTGGGCTGCCGATTTAACCGGTAATTCTATCATGGTCGATACGGCCGCCCTCCTGCCGGATGCAGCAACGCGACGGGTCAACGGAACCGCGACGCCTCGAGCGCGTCGTCGCGTGGGTCACGCACGGCCGGCGGTCTCAGGCCTCGGCCGCCTCGGCTTGTGCCCGGGCAGTCCGGAAGGCGGCTGCGTAGGCCGGCAGCACATCGTCCTGGATCGCCTGCCTGAGCTCGGCTGCGAGCGTCAGGTAGTAATGGAGGTTGTGGATCGTGTTAAGGCGCGCCCCCAGGATCTCGTTCGCGCGCTGCAGGTGATGCAGGTAAGCGCGACTGAAATTGCGGCAGGTGTAACAGGCGCATTCCTCGTCGAGGGGTTTCGTGTCGGTGCGGTGCCGGGCGTTGCGTATCTTGATGTCGCCGCGCCGCGTGTACAGCCAGCCGTTCCGGGCGTTGCGCGTTGGCAGGACGCAGTCGAACATGTCGACACCGTAGCCTACCGCCTCGACGATGTCTTCCGGCGTGCCGACGCCCATCAGATAGCGCGGCTTGTCGGCGGGCAACCGCGGCGCGACATGGCTTTCGATGCGCTGCATCGCTTCCTTCGGCTCGCCGACCGACAATCCGCCGATCGCATAGCCATCGAGCTCCATCGCCGTCAGCCGACCCAGCGATTCGTCCCGCAGATCCTCGAACATGCCGCCCTGCACGATGCCGAACAGGGCGTTCGTACTGCCGGCGTGCGCAACCTTCGAACGCGCGGCCCAGCGCAGCGACATCTGCATCGACGTGGCTGCCTGGTCGCGGGTCGCCGGAAACGGCGTGCACTCGTCGAACACCATCGCGACATCCGCGTCGAGGGCGCGCTGCACATCCATCGAGACTTCGGGCGTCAGGAAAAGCCTGTCGCCGTCAACCGGAGAAGCGAACGCGACGCCCTCGTCGCTGACCTTGCGCAACGGGCCGAGGCTGAACACCTGGAAACCGCCGGAATCGGTCAGCAGCGGACGGTCCCAGCCCATGAATCGATGCAAGCCGCCGTGCGCGGCGATCACATCGATGCCGGGACGCAGCCACAGATGAAAGGTGTTGCCGAGGACGATCTGGGCGCCAATTTCGGCGAGCTCGTTCGGCGCCATCGCCTTGACCGTGCCGTAGGTTCCGACCGGCATGAAAACCGGCGTCTCGACCACTCCGTGCCGAAGTACCAGCCGCGCGCTGCGCGCCGCGCCACAGCGCGCACTGACCGAGAATTCCATCGCGACGATTGTAGCAGGCGAGCGACGGCATTCGCGGACGCTGCGCTAGCCGGCATCCGCAGCGCGCTCCAGCAGCATCGCGTCGCCGTAGCTGAAAAATCGATAGCGCGCGGCAATTGCATGCGCGTACGCCGCGCGAATGGTGTCGTAGCCGGCAAACGCCGACACCAGCATCAGCAGCGTCGAGCGCGGCAGATGGAAGTTGGTGAGCAGGCGGTCGACGACGCGAAAGCGGAATCCTGGCGTGATGAAAAGCGAAGTCTCCATCTCATCGCCATTGGGCGCAGCTTGCGCGACAGTCTCGAGCGCACGCAGCGACGTCGTGCCGATCGCGACGATGGCTCCTTTGCCGCGTGTCGCATCGATGGCCGCCAGCGTGGCGGGTGGAATCGTGAAGCGCTCGCTGTGCATGCGATGGTGCGCGAGATCCTCGCTTTCCACTGGCAGAAAGGTGCCTGCGCCTACGTGCAGCGTCACATAGGCGAAATTGACGCCGCGGGCGCGCAGGGCGGCGAGTACCGGCTCATCGAAGTGCAAGCCCGCGGTCGGCGCAGCAACGGCGCCGGGGTGTCGGGCATAGACGGTCTGATAGCGTTCCAGATCGGCCGCATCGGGCGTGCGCCTGATGTAGGGCGGCAATGGCACGGCCCCGTATTCCTCGAGGTACTCCGCCAGCGTCGGTGTCGGCACATCGAAACGCAGCCGGAAGAAGCGCTGATCGCGCTCGCACACGGTGGCCACGCCGCCTGCGGGCAGATCGACCCGGCTTCCCACGCGCGGGAGATGGCTCGCCCGGGCCTGCATCCAGGCTTCGCGCGCGCCGACGAGTCGCTCGAGCATCAACTCGATCCTCCCGCCACTGGGCTTGCGTCCCAGAATGCGCGACCGCACGACGCGGGTGTCATTGAATACCAGCAGGTCGCCGGGAGCGAGCAGGCCTGGCAGAGCGCCGAAGGCGAGATCCTCGCGCCTCGCGCCGGCGACGTGGAGCAGCCGGCTCGACGAGCGCTGCGGCGCGGGGAATTGCGCGATCAGATCGACCGGAAGTTCGAAATCGAAATCGGAGAGCCGATAACGCCCGTTGCTTGTCATGTTGCGGCGCGTTCGAAGACGTTTGCGGTTTGAAGCGGGCCGCCCTTTCCGCGATAATGCCGGCTTCGCCGCGCGCCGGCAATGCAGCGTCGCGCTAACGTTTGCGCGACGGCGCGTCGCCGCGGGCGATTGCTGCTGCCGGCCGGGATGGCGGAATTGGTAGACGCGCTGGACTCAAAATCCAGTTCTGGCAACAGAGTGGGGGTTCGATTCCCCCTCCCGGCACCACACGACTGCTGACAGGCCGCTCAACCTCCCGCATTTTCGTGGAAAGTTCAAACCAACGCCGCCGGCCGCACCCGTTGCGATCCGGGGTAACATAGGACGAGATGCGGCGCGGATCGCTGGGTGGGGCGAGGATCAGGGGCCCCGACGACAAAACCATGTAAGGGAGACCTTTCGTGACACTTCCCGGCCTTCTGCCCTGCGGGGCGCTTCTGCGCAGCATGCCGATTTTGGTTGTCTCGTTCGCCGCGCTCATGGCAAGCGGGCCCGCGACCGCCGCCAAGCAGGTCAGCGAAACATGTTCCGGCGGCGGTCAGCTTTGCAACAACATTGCTACGTTTTCGATCAACGTCTCCGGCGCCGGCGGCCCGCGACAGGGTAAATTCACTCCCGGACCCCTGACCTGCTCCAATGTGCGGCTTCATGTTCTTCTCGATGGGACGGAAATCGCGGTCACCCCCTTCGTGGGCCCAGGGCAGACCACTGGCTTCATCAGCTTGGGTTTTATCGGTCCCGGAACGCACACGTTGGGCCTGCAGGCGGAAGGAGAGGGCGGGGGCTGCAACGTCGGCAACCTCGTGTCATGGGCTGGCACAGTCAAGATGAAGCTGGGCCCCTGAGAGGTCTGGTTCAACTCTGCAGCCGCAGGCCCGGCGCATGATCGCGGCGTGACGTCTCCGTGACAGCAACTGCCGAATTCGGTCGCGCGCAGCGCCTGGAAAAAGTTCTCAGGCTGGTGCAGACGAAGGTCCCGGCCGAGCAGCGCAACACGCTGTCGGCATTCATCCTGCGCTATTACGGCCAGGTCGATCCCGAGGATCTTGCCGATCGCGCTCCGGCCGATCTGTACGGCGCGGCGCTCTCGCACTGGAACTTCGCCCGCCATCGCGATCCCGCGCATGCGCGCGTCCGGGTGTTCAACCCCTCGGTCGAGGAGCACGGCTGGCAGTCGACGCACACGATCATCGAGATCGTCAACGACGACATGCCGTTCCTGGTCGACTCGGTGACGATGGAGGTCAATCGGCACGGCCTGACCCTGCACCTGATCATTCACCCGATCGTCGCCGTCGTGCGCGACGCTGACGGGATCCTGGTCGGCGTCGCCGACGATGCCGAGGGGGCGCACCGCGAATCCATGATTCACGTCGAGGTCGATCGGATCGTCGATCCGGTCAAGCTCGATGCGCTCGCCGCCGATATCGTTCGCGTGCTGGACGACGTGCGCGCCTCGGTCGAGGACTGGAAGAAGATGCGGGACCGGGTCGGCGCCGTGCTCGTGGAAAACACCAAGCGCGCGCCGCCGCTGCCTGCGGACGAGCTCGCCGAAGGCAGGGCATTCCTGGCGTGGCTGGTCGACGATCACTTCACCTTCCTCGGCTATCGCTGTCACGAGCTGGTGGTCATCGAGGGCGAGGATGCACTGAAGATCGTTCCCGGCTCCAGCCTGGGCATACTGCGCGAGGGGGAGAACAAGGAAGTCGCGACGAGCTTTGCCGCGTTGCCGCCCGAGGTCAAGGCCTACGCGCGCCGGCCCGAGCTCCTGGTCGTCACCAAATCGACGTCTCGCTCGACGGTGCACCGTCCCGGCTATCTCGACTATATCGCCGTCAAGCGCTTCAACGCCAAAGGCGAAGTCAGCGGCGAGCATCGCTTCCTCGGGCTCTTCACCTCGACCGCCTACAGCGCCAATCCAGCGGAGATACCGCTGCTGCGGCGAAAGATCGGCAACGTCGTCGCCCGCGCCGGCCTGGAGCCGGGCAGCCATGCCGGCAAAGCGCTTATCAACATTCTCGAGACCTATCCGCGCGACGAGCTGTTCCAGACCCCCGAGGACGATTTGCTGCGCACCGCCGTCGGCATATTGCATCTGGGCGACCGCCAGCGCTTCCGGCTGTTCGTGCGGCGCGATCCGTTCGAGCGCTTCCTGTCGTGCCTGATCTATGTCCCGCGAGAGAACTATACGACCGAGCTCCGCCGGAAATGGCAGCAAATCCTGCTGCAGGCGTTCAACGGGACGAGCTCCGATTTCAATGTCCACTTTTCGGAATCGATATTGGCGCGAATCCTGATTACCGTACGCACGACTCCGGGGGCGATTCCCGACGTCGACGTGCGTGCGCTCGAAGCGCGCCTGGTCGACGCGGCCAGGCGCTGGGACGACGATCTGAAGCAGGCGCTGATCGAGGCGCTCGGCGAAGCGCGCGGCAACGAGCTTTTTCGCCAGTTCGGCCATGCTTTTCCAGCCGGCTATCGCGAGGATTTCACCGCGCGCGAAGCGGTGCCGGACATCCGAATGATGGCCCGCCTGTCCGAGGCGGACCCGCTGGCGATGAGCCTCTACCGCCCGCTCGAAGCCGTGGCGGGCGCATTGCGCTTCAAGCTGTTTCACCTGGGAGAGCCGGTCGGCCTGTCCGACAGTCTGCCGATGCTCGAGCGCATGGGGCTCAAAGTGGTCGATGAGCGGCCGCATCGGGTTACGCCCGAAGGCATGCCGCCCGTCTGGATGCACGATTTCGGCATGCTGTCGGGCCTCGCCGATACCGAGGTGGAGATCGATGCGCTGCACGAAGTGTTCGAACAGGCCTTCGCCAGCGTTTTCCACGGTGAAGTCGAAAGCGACGATTTCAACCGCCTGGTGCTGGCGGCGCACTTGCCGGCTACCGAGATCGTGGTCATTCGTGCTTACGCGAAGTATCTGCGCCAGATCGGCTTTCCGCTGTCGCAACCGTTCATCGAAGCCACCTTCGCCGCGCATCCGTCGGTGGCGCACGGGCTGATCGAGCTGTTCAAGACACGCTTCGATCCGGAGCACGGCGCCGAAACCGGGGCGCGGAGCGCCGAGCTGGCACGCGCGATCGAGGCAGCGCTGACTCAGGTCGACAATCTGTCGGAGGACCGCGTGCTGCGGCAATACCTCGCGCTGGTGATGGCCACGACCCGGACCAATTTCTGGCGTCGCGACGCGGCGGGACAACGTCGGACCTTCGTTTCTTTCAAGTTCGACCCGGCCAAGGTGCCCGGATTGCCGGAGCCCAAGCCGATGTTCGAGATTTTCGTCTACTCGCCGCGGTTCGAAGGCGTCCACTTGCGCGGCGGCAAGGTTGCTCGCGGCGGTTTGCGCTGGTCCGACCGGCCCGAGGATTTCCGCACCGAAGTGCTGGGCCTGGTCAAGGCGCAGATGGTGAAGAACACGGTGATCGTTCCGGTCGGCTCGAAAGGAGGGTTCGTGCTCAAGCGCGCGCCTTCGCCGGCCGAACGCGACGCCTATCTCAGGGAGGGCATCGCCTGCTATGAGGACTATCTGCGCGGACTGCTCGACATCACCGATAACCGGGTCGGCGACAAGATCGTGCCGCCGCCGGCAGTCAAGCGTCACGATCCGGACGATCCATACCTGGTCGTCGCCGCGGACAAGGGCACGGCGACTTTCTCCGATTACGCCAACGGCATCAGCAAGGAGTACGGCTTCTGGCTCGGCGACGCCTTCGCGTCCGGAGGGTCGGCCGGTTATGACCACAAGGCGATGGGCATCACCGCGCGCGGGGCATGGGAGTCGGTCCAGCGGCACTTCCGCGAGATGGGCGTCGATACGCAGACGACCGATTTCACCGTAGCGGGCATCGGCGACATGTCCGGCGACGTCTTCGGCAACGGCATGCTGCTGTCGCGTCACATCAGGCTGCTCGCGGCATTCGACCATCGCCACGTATTTCTCGATCCGGCCGCCGACGCGGCGTCGAGCTTCGAGGAGCGCGCGCGCCTGTTCAAGCTGCCGCGCTCGTCGTGGGCCGATTACGACGTGAGCCGGATCTCTCCCGGCGGTGGCGTCCACCCTCGCAGCGCCAAGTCGATCGGAATCACGCCGCAAGTGAAAGCTGCGCTCGGGATTTCGGTCGATGCGCTGACGCCGGCGGAGCTGGTCAACGCCATACTGAAGGCCCCGGTAGACCTGATCTACAACGGCGGCATCGGCACCTACGTCAAGGCCTCGGCCGAAACGCATGCGCAGGTCGGCGACAGGGCCAACGACGCGGTTCGCATCAATGGCCGCGAGCTGCGCTGCAAGGTCTTTTGCGAAGGCGGCAATCTCGGCTGCACCCAGCTCGGCCGCGTCGAGTACGCACTCTCCGGCGGCAGGATCTTCACCGATGCGATCGACAACTCCGCGGGAGTCGACACCTCGGACCACGAGGTGAACATCAAGATACTGCTCGGCCAGGCGATTACCGACGGCGAGCTGACCGAAAAGCAGCGCAACGCGCTGCTGGTCACGATGACCGACGCTGTCGCCGAGCTGGTTTTGCGCGACAATTATTTCCAGACCCAGGCGCTTTCGGTGACCGGCCGCATCGCGCCGCAATTGCTCGACGCGCAGCAGCGTTTCATCGAGCACCTCGAAAAGGAAGGTCGCCTGAACCGGGCACTCGAGTACCTTCCCGAAGACGAGGAATTCGCGGCCCGGCGCGTCCAGGGCCGCGGCCTGACCAGCCCCGAACATGCAGTCGTGCTGGCGTATTCGAAAATCTGGCTCTACGACATGCTTCTGGCATCGACGCTGCCTGACGACAAGTGGGTCGGTACCGCGTTGGCGCGCTATTTTCCGAAGCCTCTGCGCGAGCCGTATGCCGCCCACATGGCTCGCCATCCTCTGAAGCGCGAGATCATCGCGACGCACGTCACCAACAGCATGATCAATCGCGTGGGCAGCACCTTCGTCCACCGCGTATCCGAGACCACGGGCTCGCGGCCGGACGAGATCGTCCGCGCCTACCTACTCAACCGCGAGATCTTCGGCTTTGTCTCGCTATGGCAGCAGATCGAGGCCCTGGACAACAAGGTCGACGACGCGGTGCAATCGGCGATGTTGATCGATACGGGAAGGCTGATCGATCGCGGCACGATGTGGTTCCTGCGCTCGCGCCGTCTTGGCGACGACATGGCGGCGACGATCGCTCATTTCACCCCGCGCGTCGAGGCATTGGCTTCGCGCCTGCCGCAACTGCTGGACCCTGCCGAACGCGCGCGCATCGACGAAGAAATCACGCGTTACGAGTCGGCGCGCGTCCCGCACGAGCTGGCGGCGCGAGTCGCGACGTTCGACACGCTTTATGCGGCGCTCGACATCATCGAGGTGGCGGAAGCCACGAAGCGTCCCGTCGAGCTGGTCGCCGACGTCTTTTTCGAACTGGCGACGCGTTTGGGCCTGGCCTGGTTGCGCGACCGGATCGCCGCGCTTCCCGGAGACGCGCACTGGCAGATGCTCGCCAGGGGTGCGATGCAGGATGATCTGTCGGGACTGCAGCGGACCATAGCCACCGAGGTTCTCTCCGGCGCGGACGCCGCGACGACAGCCGCGCTGATCGGTGCCTGGCAGGACCGAAATCGCCGTGGCATCGAGCGTGCCGTGCAGCTGTTGAGCGAGTTGCGTACGGCGGCGCAGCCCGATGCCGCCATGCTTTCGGTGGCGCTGCGGGAGCTGCGCAACCTGGGCTAGCGGCGAGCCTGTGTCGTTTCAGACGTGTGCGGCCGCGAGCACGCCGAGCGCGCCCTAGCCGCGCACGCGTGCATAGGACGCGAAATCGTAGGCAAAGCCGGCGTCTCCGTCCACCTGACGCGCCTCGCGCGACGTCTCGCGCCATTGCGCCGGATCGTAGGCGGGAAACTTCGCATCGCCGCCGAAGTCGCGGTGGATCTCGGTGAGAAACAACAGGTCGGCGAGCGGCAAAGCGTCACGATAGAGCGCTTCGCCCCCGATGATGAACACTGGCGCTGGCATCGTCGCGAGGTCGATCGCTTCGTCTAACGTATGCGCGACGATGCAGCCCGGCGCGGCATGATCTTGGCGTCGGCTGACGACGATGTTCTGCCGCTCGGGCAGCGGTCTGCCGATCGACTCCCAAGTCTTGCGTCCCATGACGATCGCGTGCCCGCTGGTCAGCGCGCGAAAGTGCTTGAGATCGTCGGGCAGGCGCCAGGGCAAGCGTCCGCGCAGACCGATGACGCCGTTACGCGCAACCGCAGCGATCAGCGCGAGCTGGCGCCCCGCGCTTGGCGTGGCGGCAGGGGCTGGTGTATCGTGCACGCGTGGCTCGCTGGTGAGTACATTTTGGCGCTGTCATGTGCCGTCCAACCCGATTATAGCGGCCCCGCCTCCGACCCTTCGTGTACTACCCGCGTTCATTCCTCAAGTTCATTCTGCTCGGCTTCCTGCTGGTGAGTCTGCCGCTGCTTTACGCGCTGGTCGAACTCATTGTCAGTCTCGACCGCCTGGGGACGCAGAGTCAGCAGGCGGTCCTGCAGGCCGCGCAGGCCGGGCGAGCCAGCCGACAGCTCTACGAACAGGCCACGACGCTCGAGCGACTGGTCCGGCAGCAATTGATTCTGGACGATCCGCAGTTGATCGACGATTACAGTCGGATGCGTCAGGATTTTCGCCAGACCTCGCAGCAGTTGATGCAGCTGCCGCTGGATCGCGCGCAGATCGCCCAGCTGGAGAAAATGGCCGAAAACGAGAGCGCACTTTTTTCGCTGCTCAAGACGCCGC
Source organism: Casimicrobiaceae bacterium (assembly GCA_036493675.1). Classification (GTDB taxonomy): domain Bacteria; phylum Pseudomonadota; class Gammaproteobacteria; order Burkholderiales; family Casimicrobiaceae; genus PALSA-1003. The sequence continues at coordinate 33,324 of DASXPJ010000031.1, read as the reverse complement.
AACGTCCTGCGCGGGCGGCGAAAACGCTGGCGGACGGCTACGCGGCAATGGCCGAAGACGCACAGTCCATGCTCAGCGCCACCAATCGGCTGACCGAACGCGAGATCGAGCATTTGCAGCAGACGGCCGCCGAAGGAAGTAAGACCTGGGGCTACCTCGCGCTCGCAGCCGGCTTGATCGCCATGCTGCTGGCGATCACCTTCGCGGTATTGATCGCCAGACCGATCCGCCAGCTCGATCAGGCAATTCGCCGGATGGGAAGCGCCGATTTCACGCATGCCATCGAGGTCAACGGCCCGCAGGACATGCGCTACCTCGGGCAGCGGCTCGAATGGCTGCGGTCACGCCTGCACGAGCTCGAAGAGCAGCAGAACCGGTTCCTGCGCCACGTTTCGCATGAGCTCAAGACGCCGCTCACGGCGGTGCGTGAGGGCGCCGAGCTGCTGCGCGATCGGGTGGGAGGCGAGCTTTCGCCCGAGCAGCGGGAGATCGTGCGTATCGTGCGCGAGAACACGCTGTCGCTGCAGAAGCTGATCGAGGATCTGCTCAACTACCACCAGACGCGTAGCATCGAGCCGCAGACGCTGGGTCCCGTCGCGCTGGTCGACGTGGTTCGCCGAGTCGTGCGCGAGCACAAGCTGGCGGCCTTCGCGCGGCTCATCACCGTGGAGGCGAAACTCGTGCCTTCGATGATCGTCGGCGACGGCGAAAAAATCCGAGCGATTGTCGATAACCTGCTGTCGAATGCAATCAAGTATTCGCCGCGTTCGGGAACGATCGCGATCGAACTCCGGTCGGAGGGCGATCAGGCCGTACTCGATGTCGTCGACGATGGGCCCGGCATCAGCGCCGCCGACCGCCCGCACATATTCGAATCGTTCTATCAGGGCAAGACCGCGCCGGAGGGCCGGATCAAGGGCTCCGGGCTGGGACTCGCCATCGCCCGCGAATACACGCTGGCGCACGGCGGCCACATCGAGCTGATCGATCGCACCGACGGCCGGCGCGGCTCGCACTTCCGCCTGCGGCTCCCCCTGGCGATGCCTGGGGAGCGTCCGCAAGGCAGGGACACGAAGCCCATCGTCACCTTGCAGGGGGAAGGGTGAGCCTGCGGCTGGACGCAGCGCGCGTCGGCGTCGCAATGGCAATGCTGGTTGGACTGGCCGCATGGGCGGCAGCACCCGTCGCGGCGCCCGCGCCGCAGCCCCCGCCCGCGCAGTCGTCCCTTCCCGAAGCCGCGCCTCCACCGCTGCACTCCCAGGTCCAGCCGGTTCCGGAGCGCATGCCGCCCACGCCTGGCCCTACTCCGGCGCCCACCCCAGCGGTGCAGTCGCCGGCGCCCATCATCATCGTTCAGGAAGCCGCACCGGCGACGTCACCGCTCACCGAAGAAGAGCAGCAGACGCTGGCGCTGCTCGCCGATCTGCAGCACTACGCCGGTGCGCCCGCCGACGAGCTGCGCCGCGAACTCGCTGCGGTCGCCCAGGCGAGCAACCCGCGCGTGCGCACCGACGTCAACCGCATCCGTCTCGCCGTGCTGTTGACAATGCCTGCCGCCGGTCCACCCGATGATGCCCGCGCGATGGCACTGCTCGAATCGGTCTCCGTCAAGACGAGCGGCACATCGCCGCTCAAGCAGCTCGCGATCGTGCTTTATGCACAGATTGCCGAGCGCGCGCGCAATGTCGGGGAGGAACGAAAGCGCAGCGCATTGGCCCAGGAAAAACTCGACCAACTGCGTGCGGTCGAACGAAGCCTGCTGCTCGAAAGAAGCCGCAACGCCGGAGGCGCCGGCGGCGGCGGCGGAGGCGGCGGGACCGGCCGCTAGCGCTCATGGAAGCTTACCGATGACCCACGCGAGCGACATCCTCCTGGTCGACGACGATCCCGATCTGCTCAAGCTGATCAGCCTGCGGCTGACTTCCGCCGGCTACCGCGTGCGCACGGCCGATAGCGGCGAAACCGCGCTTGCCGCGCTCGCGGTCCAGCGTCCCGCGGCCGTGATTACCGATCTCAAGATGCCGGGCATCGACGGGCTCGCGCTGTTCGATGCCATTCATCGCCAGCATCCGGCCATGCCCGTCATCATTCTCACGGCGCATGGGACGATTCCGGAGGCGGTCTCGGCGACCCAGCGCGGCGTGTTCGGTTTCCTGACCAAACCGTTCGACAGCCAGGAGTTGTTGCAGAAAGTCGCGGCCGCGGTTCGCCTGGGCGGCGGCGAGGCCGAGCCTACGCGCGAGGCCACCGGCGAATGGCGCGCCGGAATCATCACGCGAAGCCCGCGCATGGAGGACTTGATGCGGCAGGCGCGCCTGGTCGCCGACTCCGACGCGAGCGTGCTCATTTTCGGCGAGTCCGGCACCGGCAAGGAGTTGCTGGCGCGCGCGATTCACCGCGCCAGCCGGCGTGCCAACCGAGCGTTCATCGGCCTCAACTGCGGCGCGATTCCGGAGCCGCTGCTGGAGTCGGAACTGTTCGGACACGCCCGTGGCGCGTTCAGCGGCGCGGTGCAGGCGCACAAGGGCCTGTTCCAGTCGGCCGACGGCGGCACGATCTTTCTCGACGAGATCGGCGACATGCCGCTTCCGCTGCAGGTCAAGCTGCTGCGTGTGTTGCAGGAAGGGGAGGTTCGGCCGGTCGGGGCGACCCAATCGATCCCGGTCGACGTCCGGGTCATCTCGGCCACGCACCGCGATCTGGACGCGCAGAAGGAAAGCGGCCAATTCCGCGAAGATCTGTATTACCGCTTGAACGTGGTTTCGCTCAAGCTGCCGCCGCTGGCCGACCGGCGCGAGGACATTCCGCTGCTGGCCACGCACTTCCTGCGCAAACTGGCCGAGCGATACAAGAAGCCGGTCCCGACCCTCGCACCGGACGCGATGGCGCTATTGATCAGCGCGCCGTGGCCGGGCAACGTCCGCCAGCTGCTCAATTTGCTCGAGCAGGCCGTCGCGCTGACGACCACCAGCATCATTCCCGCCACGCTGGTTCACGGGGCGCTGCGCGAGGACGCTGGGGTGCTCGCGCCCTTCGAGGAGGCGCGCAAGCAGTTCGAGCGGGACTACCTCGTGCGGCTTCTGAAAATTACGGGAGGTAACGTCACCCAGGCAGCAACGCTGGCCAAGCGCAATCGCACTGAGTTTTACAAGCTGCTGCAGCGCCACCGCCTCGAACCGGCGATGTTCAAGGAAGCCAAGGGCTAACGCGGCGACGCGCGCGTCCCGTGGTCGCATCTAAGCGGGTACTTACTATCGTCATTGTTGCATTTTACGCGTGGTTGTCTCTGTTCAGAGACAAATAAACCCACGCAAAATCAATAAACTACCGCGCCGCAGCGCGGCCCTGTCGTGTGGATACGACAGATTCATCCAATGGCGGCGCGGTTTTACCTGCAGCGTATACCGGCCGCAGGGCGCCGCCGGGCCAACCTGCTGATTCGCCGGTCGTCACCCGTTGTGGCACAACCATTGCTTAGGCTCCATGCGTAACCGACCGGCGCAGATTGGCGGCGGTCTTGCGGTGACAGGAGACGGTGATGGACAGATTTTCGCCCGAATTCGCAGCGTACTGGCCCACCGAGGCCGAGCGGCCCGGCGAGCCCGACGGGGTCGATCACGGCCCCAAGCAGGCCTTGTCCCCCTCGCAACAGGTCGCCCTCGAGGAGCTTGCCGACCGCGTTAACGCCGCCAGGAGCGTGGTCTAGATCGCTCCCCTCCCAGAATCCCCCTTGCCCGCTCCTTCCTCCAGCGGGCTTTTTTTTGGCCCGCGAAGGCGGCAGTCCTGGTCAGCGGTGGCGCCAAGTCCCCGCGAACGGCCGAAACGTCGCCCCGCTCAATGCCGCTTGAAGTATTGAACCTCGCGCTCGTGCTTTTCGGCCGCCGCCCGGGTTTTGAATGTCCCGAGGTTTCGGCGCTTGCCAGTCTTCGGATCGATCTTGCGGGAGTAAAGGCGGTAACCGCCCGAGGCAAGCTTTCGAATCATCACACCCTCCTTCCCCGTCAGCTGCGGCTCATGCGCTTACACCGCGACGGGCGCCCTGATGGCCGGGTCATGGTGATAGTCGACAATTTCGATATCGTCGAACCGGTAGTCGAATAGCGTCGGCGGCTTGCGGCGCAACACCAGTCGCGGCAGCGGATGCGGCGTGCGTGCGAGCTGGATTTCGACCTGCTCGAGGTGGTTGAGGTAGAGATGGCAGTCGCCGCCAGTCCAGACGAAATCCCCCGCGTCGAGTCCCGTTTGCTGGGCGACCAGATGCGTCAGCAGCGCATACGAGGCGATGTTGAACGGCACGCCGAGGAAGACGTCCGCGCTGCGCTGATAAAGCTGGCACGACAATTTCCCCTCGGCGACGTAGAACTGGAAAAAGGCGTGGCAGGGCGGCAGCTTCATGCGCGGAATGTCGCCCACATTCCAGGCCGAGACGATCAGGCGCCTCGAATCGGGATTCTTCTTGATCTGCGCGACGACGTCGGCCAGCTGGTCGACATGTCGTCCGTCCGGTGCCGGCCACGACCGCCACTGGTATCCGTAGATCGGGCCGAGCTCCCCGTCGGCATCCGCCCATTCGTCCCAGATCGTGACGCCGTGCTCGCGCAGATAGCGCACGTTGGTATCGCCGGCCAGGAACCACAGCAGCTCATGGATCACCGATTTGGTGTGCACGCGCTTGGTGGTCAGCAGAGGAAACCCGGCGGCGAGGTCGAAGCGCATCTGATAGCCGAAGACCGACAGCGTACCGGTGCCGGTGCGATCGTCCTTGCGCCGGCCTTGGTCGCGCACGTGGCGCATGAACTCGAGATACTGGCGCATCGACTGCCTGGCGGGCGGGATGGACGACGGATCCCGACATTGTAGTCCACTCGACTCGGTTCGCGCGTACGCCGACGAGGCTTGACATCGCCTCCGGCCGGTCTACACTAACGAAACTATGAGACTAGTTATATAGTCATGAAGCCAGCCTATGCGCGAACTATTCCGAGCGCCTGGCGCCGGACCGCGCGGATGTTCGTCGCCCTGGGCGATGAACATCGCCAGCGCATACTGTTGATGTTCGAGCCCGGCGAGCGCCTGAACGTCGGGCAGATCGTCGCCGCGTCGACCTTGTCTCGTTCGGCGGTCGCGCATCACCTGCGGGTTCTGCGCGAGGCTGGCGTGCTGAAAAGCGAAAAGGTCGGCAAGGAAGTACAGTTCTGGCCTGACGCCGCGGCGGTGCAGGCCGCCCTGGCGGCCGTCCAGGACTACCTGGCGTCCCACCTCTAGGAAAGCAGCGATGGCCGAACACAGCCAGTTCCAGTTGTTGCGCGAGAGGCGATTCGCGCCGTTCTTCTGGACCCAATTCCTCGGCGCAGGCAATGACAACGTCTACAAGAATGCGCTGGTCATCTTCGTCGCATTTCAGGCTGCGACGCTGACGGCGCTCTCTTCCAACGATCTGGTCAATATCGCCGCGGCCGTTTTCATCGCGCCGTTCATGCTTTTTTCCGCGACGGCCGGACAGCTCGCCGACAAGTACGAAAAATCGCGGCTGATCCGGCTGATCAAGACCTTCGAGATCGCGATCATGATCGTCGGCGCTATCGGCTTCTACCGGCGCGACCTGGTCTTGCTGTTCGCCGCGCTCGGACTGATGGGTGTCCATTCAACACTGTTCGGACCGGTCAAATACGCGATACTGCCGCAGCATCTGCGCAGCGACGAGCTGGTCGGCGGCAACGGGCTGGTCGAAATGGGAACGTTCGTGGCGATCCTGCTCGGCGAGATCGTCGGCGGACTGGTCGTCGCGATCAAGCCGAATGGCCCGGTTTTCGCAGGCGCCGTCGCCGTCGCGATAGCGATCGCCGGGTATCTGGTGTCGCGCCGCATCCCGGAAACCCCGGCGGTCGCTCCGGGGCTGCATATCAACTGGAATCCTTTCACCGAGACGTGGCGCAACCTTCGCTTCGCCCACGGCAACCGGGTCGTCTGGCTCGCCATGCTGGGCATCTCCTGGTTCTGGTTCTATGGCGCGACTTACCTCACGCAGTTCGCCAACTTCACCAAGGACGTGCTGGGCGGGGACGAGCACGTGGCGACCTTGCTGCTCGCGATCTTCTCGATCGGCATCGGCGTCGGCTCGCTGCTGTGCGAGCGCCTTTCAGGACACAAGGTCGAAATCGGCCTGGTGCCCTTCGGCTCGATCGGCCTGTCGGTGTTCGCGGTCGATCTGTACTTCGCCAGCCGCGGCCTGGCGCCACAGGGGCTCGCCGGGATCGGGGCGTTCTTCGCGGTGACTGCACACTGGCGCGTCATCGCCGACCTGATCCTGATCGGGATGTTCGGCGGCTTTTACATCGTGCCGCTGTACGTCCTGATCCAGGAGCGATCGGAGGCTGCGTTTCGGTCGCGGATCATCGCCGCGAACAACATTCTCAACGCCATCTTCATGGTGGCGTCGGCGGCGATCGCGCTGGCGTTGCTCAAGGCAGGTCTGACGATTCCGCAGCTGCTCCTAGTCACCGGCCTGATGAACGCGGTGGTCGCGATCTATATCTATCTGCTGGTCCCCGAATTCCTGATGCGCTTCCTGGCGTGGCTGCTGATCCACACCATCTATCGCGTCGACAAGGAAGGGCTCGAACGGATTCCGCCGGAAGGTGCCTGCGTTATCGTCTGCAATCACGTGAGCTACGTCGACGCCATCGTCATCGCGGCATGCGTTCCCCGCCCGATCCGGTTCGTGATGGATCATCGGATTTTCCGGATTCCACTGCTCAATTTCATCTTCCGCACGATGGGTACGATACCGATCGCCCCGGCCAGGGAGGACGCCGCGATGAAGGAACGCGCGTTCGCTGAAGCGGCTGCCGCGCTGCGGGCGGGCGAGGTGGTGGGCATCTTTCCCGAGGGCAAGCTGACCGAGACCGGCGAGTTGAATCCGTTTCGCCCCGGCCTGCAGCGCATCCTCGGGCAAGCCCCTGCACCGGTGGTGCCGATGGCCCTGCGCGGACTATGGGGCAGCTTTTTCAGCCGGGCCGATGGCGGTCGGGCGATGCGTAAGATGCGGGGCCTGTTTTCCCGCATCGCGCTGGTCGCCGGGCCGCCGGTGCCGCCGGAGAGCGCGACACCGGAATTCCTGCAGCAGAACGTGCTCGCACTGCGCGGCGACTCGCGCTAGCCGAAATCGTCGGGGAGGACACCATGACCTGGCTCGGCCTGCTGATCGGCGGCATCTTCGGTAGCAGCTGGGGATTCAAAAGTGCGCTGCTCGGCGCGCTGGTCGGCGCGCTGCTCGGCACGTATCTGCGCAAGTTGGCCGCGCATCCGGGCGCGTCGCAAGGCGCGGCGCCGCTGCGCGCGCCGGCAGGCGCTCGCGTGGCGCCGGATGCCGGCGCGGCCACTTCGAGCGCCATCCCGGACGGTATCCCCGTCCGCAAAGGCGGTTCGGGCGGCGGGTTCGCGCCGGCCCCGCCTGTCACGGCAGCGGTCCCGGTCGCCGCCGCGCCGCTTGCGACTGCCCCGGCAACTCGCATGGACGATCCGCAGGGCGCCGAAGCTGTGGCGGCGGAAGCGCATCCGCTGCAGGCGTGGCTCACCGGGGGCAACGCGTTGACGCGGATCGGCGTCGTGATCCTGTTTTTCGGCGTGGCGTTCCTGCTGCGCTACTTGGCCGAAATCGTCACGATTCCAATCGAATGGAGGCTCATCGCGGTCGGTGTCGCCGGGCTTCTGCTGATCGGCGTCGGGATGAGGCTCGCCGGCGCACGGCCGGGCTATGGGCTGTCGCTGCAGGGCGCGGGAGCCGGCGTGCTGTACCTGACGATCTTTGCCGCCTTTCGCCTCTACCACGTTTTACTTCCGGTGCCGGGATTGCTGCTGCTCGCCGTCGTCGCGGCCTCGACAGTCGCGCTCGCGATCCGCGCCGATGCGCAAGCGCTGGCCGGCCTCGCCGTCGCCGGCGGTTTTCTCGCGCCGATGCTGAGCAACGTCAGCGGCGAGCCGCTATTGCTGTTCGGCTACTTCGCAATCCTCAACGCGGCGATCTTCGCGCTGGCCTGGGTGCGCTCATGGCGCGCACTCAACCTGCTCGGATTCGTCTTCACGTTCGTCCTGGGCACTTTCTGGGCCTACCGCTTTTACCGCCCCGCGTATTTCAGGACGGTCGAACCGTTCCTGATCCTGTTCTTCGCGTTTTATGTCGCGATCGCGATCCTGTATGCACACCGGGGCCGCTTCGAGGGGCGCGCGCCTGTCGACGGCCTGCTGGTCTTCGGCGTGCCGTTGGTCGGATTCGGGCTCCAAGTCGCGCTGATCCGCGACATCGAGTACGGCGCGGCATGGAGCGCGGTCGCGCTCTCTCTCACCTACGGCCTGTTGTTCCTGCCCCTGCGCGGTCGCGCCGAGGCCGGACTGGCGTTGCTCGCACGCGCATTTCTTGCGTTGTCTGCGATTTTCGCGATCGTCGCCGTTCCGCTTGCCTTCGATTACCGCATTACCGCCGCCCTTTGGGCCGTTGCCGCCGCCTGTGCGTTCTGGCTGGGCGTGCGGCAGAACACGCCGCTGGTACGTGCCTTCGCACTGATGGTCGAATTCGGCGCGGGCGCGGTCTTCCTATGGTCCGGAGCGGCCCGTCCCGACGATTCGCCGTTCGCCAATAGTTTTTTCGTCGGCGCAATGCTGGTGGCCTTGTCCGGGCTTGCCACCGCCGGCGTGGCCGATCGTGCGGGCGACAAGCTGACGGCGTCGGAACGCGGCTTCATTCCTTTGTTGCTGCTGTGGGGCGCCGTGTGGTGGCTCGCCGGCGGCGCATTCGAACTCAAACGGCATCTCGATCGGATCGACGCTCCGCACGCGATGCTGGCGTGGGTCGTTGCCAGCGTCGCCGGCGCGCTGCTCCTATCCCGCGCGCTGCGCTGGCCGCGCCTGGTCGGGGTCGGTGTCGCGCTGTTGCCGGCCATGGGGCTGGTGGCATGGAATGATTGGCAGACGGCGCGCACGACACTGGACGTTTTTGGCTGGCTCGTGTGGCCGATCGCATGGATCGTGCAATGGTGCGTTTTGTACGTCGCCGATGCGCAGCAGCGCGATGGGCCCGACGCGCCCGCATCGTTTCCGAGGCCAGGTGAGCTGCATGTCGCCCACGCGCTTTCGGCCATCGCGCTGATCGCGCAGGTGGCGTGGGAAGCAAGCGAGTGGGTCGACCGCATCGCGCCCGCGGGGACGGTGTGGCTTGCCTGCGCCGCGGTAATACCTCTGCTCGCGTTCCTGCTCGCGATGTATGCCTTCGCGGAGGCGGCGCGCTGGCCGCTGACCAGGCACCGCGACGCGTACGTCCTCGGCGCTGGCGCACCGATCGCCGCGATGGCCGCGCTGTGGTTCGCCATGGCCACTGCAGTTTCGCCGGGCACGGCGACGCCTCTTGCCTATGTGCCGCTTTTCAATCCGCTCGAGCTGACGCTCGCGCTGACGCTGGTCGCGCTCTTGCTGTGGAGCAGCCGTTGGCCCACCGTGCGCGATACGACCCGCTATGCGTGGCTCGGTGTCGGACTGTTCGGTCTGCTCAACGGCGCCGCGCTGCGCACGGCGCACCACTGGGGAGGCATTCCGTGGCAGCTGTCTGCGCTGCTCGCCTCGAAGCTGCTGCAGGCCGGTTTGACGCTGGCGTGGACGGCCACGGCCGTCGTCCTCATGTTTTTTGCCGCGCGGCGTGCGCTGCGGCCGTTATGGATGACAGGCGCCGGGCTGCTTGCGCTCGCGATCGGCAAGCTGTTTCTGATCGATCTCGGAACGCTGTCCGGGCTGCCGCGCGTGATCGCTTTCCTCGGCGTCGGCACGCTGTTGCTCCTGATCGGGTATCTGTCGCCGCTGCCGCCGGCCGCATCGACGCCGCCACGGACCGGCCCCGGATGAATTCGCGCTCGATCAGGGCAGTGCCCGAGGCCACGCGGCATCGACCAGCGCCGGCAGCAACACACCCGCCGCACCGCGCAGCACGTAGTCGGCGTGGGTCGACAGCGGTGTCGCGTTCGGATTGATCTCCAGCACCACGGCGCCGGCGGACTGCGCGCGTCGCGGCAACGCCGCGGCGGGATAGACCTCGGCCGACGTGCCGACGACAAGCAGGATGTCGCAGCGGCGGGCCGCGTCCTCGGCGGCGCGGAGCGCGGCTTCCGGCAGCGTTTCCTCGAACCACACGACGTCGGGACGAAGCAACGCGCCGCATCGGCGGCAGCAGGGAACCGCGTCGCCGTCGGTCCAGTCGTCGACGATCGTGTTTTCGCGCGAGCACTTGACACGCGCGATGTTGCCGTGCAGCTCGACGACCGAGCGACTTCCCGCGCGCCGATGCAAGCCGTCGACATTTTGCGTAATCAGGAGAAATTCGGGCACACGACGCTCGATATCGACGAGCGCGCGGTGACCCGCGTTGAGCTCGGCCTTCGCGACCAGCGCGCGCCGCCAGGCGTACCAATCCCACACGCGCTTCGGATTGCGCGCGAAGGCGGCGGGCGTGGCCAGCTCGAGCGGATCGAACTGCGCCCACAGTCCCGTCTGCGCATCGCGAAACGTCGGCACGCCGGATTCGGCCGAGACGCCTGCACCGGTCAGCACGGCGACCCGTTGCGCGGCGGCCAGCGCGCGAACCAGCGCGTGCGGTATCGTCGTCGATGATGCTTGGGGCATGAGTTCGTGAATTTCGCTGCGGCAGTGGGCGCCCGTGAGCGAGCGTTGCTGCATGCTAGACTTCGCTCGGGTTAACGTCACCAGCTCGCGATGTCAGGCAACACCTTCGGCAAGCTTTTTTGCGTCACCTCGTTCGGCGAATCGCACGGCCCGGCGATTGGCTGCGTCGTCGACGGCTGTCCGCCTGGCCTCGCGCTTGCCGCGACCGACATCCAGCACGATCTGGACAGGCGCCGGCCCGGCACCTCGCGCCACGTCACGCAACGCCGCGAATCCGACACGGTCGAAATCCTGTCCGGCGTTTTCGAAGGCAGGACGACCGGCACGCCGATCGCGTTGCTCATTCGCAACGAGGATGCGCGCAGCAAGGACTATGCTGCCATGGCCGACACGTTTCGCCCGGGTCATGCCGATTACACCTACTGGCAGAAGTACGGCATTCGCGACCATCGGGGCGGGGGCAGACAATCGGCGCGCGAGACCGCCGTTCGGGTCGCCGCCGGCGCCGTCGCGCGCAAGTGGCTGCGCGAGCGCCACGGCGTCGTCGTACGCGGCTACCTCGCGCAGATCGGTCCGCGCAGCCTGCCATTCAAATCGTGGGAGCACGTCGACCACAATCCTTTCTTTGCACCGGACGATGCGGTCGTCGCCGAGCTCGAGGACTTCATGGATGCGCTGCGCAAGTCCGGGGATTCCTGCGGCGCGCGCATCACCGTCGTGGCTTCCGGCGTGCCGGTCGGCTGGGGCGAACCGGTGTTCGACAAGCTCGACGCCGACATCGCGCGCGCGATGATGGGCATCAATGCGGTCAAGGGCGTGGAGATCGGCGCCGGCTTTGCGAGTGTGGCGCAGGCGGGGACCGTGCATTCCGACGAGATGACACCGCAGGGCTTCGCTTCGAACCACGCCGGCGGCATTCTCGGCGGCATCTCGACCGGGCAGGATGTAGTCGTCTCGATCGCCGTCAAGCCGACGTCGTCGATCAGGCTGGACCGGCGATCGGTCGACAAGTCCGGGGCGCCGGTAACGGTCAACACCCATGGCCGGCACGACCCCTGCGTCGGCATTCGCGCGACGCCGATCGCGGAAGCGATGCTCGCGCTGGTGCTTACCGATCACGCGCTGCGCCACCGCGCACAGAATGCCGATGTCGACTGTCCGACGCCGAGGATAGCGGCCGCGGCGCCGGCGGGCCGGGTGAGCCGGACGCAGGGCCAGGAAGCAATCGACAATCCCGATCCGGACGAGGCGTAGCTCGCGTCCGTTCATCCCCCGGTACGCTTGCGCTTGACTTCCGCTTCCGCTCCGCCACGGGCGAAGCGCACATTGAGCCTATCGCCGACCGCCAGACCGGCGGCATCCTGCACGACCGCGCCGGCTTCGTCGGTAACGATGCTGTAGCCGCGGTCGAGCACCCCCAGCGGATTCAGGTGCCGCAGGCTCTGCGCACAGGCGTCGATGCGCTGCGCCGTCGAGGCAAGGCGCTCGACGCCCGCCCGGTGCCAGCGGTCGCGGCATCGATCCAGCCCGGCGCGCGCTGGCGGCGGAGTCCGCAGAAGGCGCGCGATCGCTTCCGCCCGGCTCGCCAAGCGTCGCACCCGCGCGTCCTGCGCGAGCGCCGCCGAGCGCGCGAGTCGTTCGACCAGGGCCACGATTCCCGCGCGCTGTCGCTCGAGGCGCGCCGCCGGGTGGACGAGGCGGCGTGAAGCCAGATCGATGCGCTGCATGCGAAGCTCCAGCGCGCGCGCCAACGCGCGCCGCCAATGCTCGCGGACGGACTGAACCTGCCGACGCAGCGCGGCGCAATCGGGCACGGCCAGCGCGGCCGCCGCGGTCGGCGTCGGAGCGCGCGCATCGGCAACGAAATCGCAGATGGTGAAGTCGGTTTCGTGGCCCACGCCGCTAATGATCGGGAGCCGGGATTCGAAGACCGCGCGGGCGACAATCTCCTCGTTATAGGCCCACAGGTCCTCGATGGAGCCGCCGCCGCGACAGACGATCAGGATGTCGACTCGTCCATGTGCGTTGGCGGCGGCAATCGCGGCCGCGATTTCCGCCGCCGCGCCGGGGCCCTGCACCGGCGTCGGGTAGAGAATGATCGGCAGCGATGGGAAGCGTCGCTCGAGCGTCGCCAGCACGTCGCTCAGCGCAGCGGCCCGGGGCGAAGTGACGATCCCCAGACCGCGGGGAAATGCCGGCAGCGGTCGCTTGCGTCCAGCCGTAAACCAGCCTGCCGCTTCCAGCCGCGCCTTCAGGCGGGCAAAGCGCTCATAAAGCGCCCCCAGGCCCGCGACGCGCACGGCCTCGACATTGAGCTGGAATTCCCCGCGCGCCTCGTAGATCGTGGGGGTCGCGCGCACCTCGACGGCAGCGCCGTCCCGGAGGACCCCATCGAGCAACTGGGCCTTTTGCCGGAACAGGACGCAGCGGACCTGGGCCTGCGCATCTTTGAGCATGAAATAGCAATGCCCCGAGGCGGCCCGGGTAAAGCCCGAGATTTCACCACTGATCCAAGCCAATCCGAGGTGGCGCTCGACGAGCAAACGTGCCGAACTGACCAACAGGGACACCGGCACCACGGGGGCCAATGGCGCGGTCTGGGATTCAGACGCGGTCAACGGAGGCGGGCGCATGGCCGCTGTCTAAAGAGGGGTCCGATGGCACACGCGTGTCCAGGACAAGCAAAGTGACCGCGGGACGAGTTCGACGGGTTATCCCGGATGCGAGCCTCTCCGGTGTACCATTGGCGAGACGGCGAGAGTCAAACATAAGCTATTGAATTATAATGGTAAAAATACGGTGTGATTTTGGGCATGACAACGAATTCCCTACTCGCAGTGCAACTTAGCGGCCGAATTTACAAGATATGCACAATTTTATCCACAGATATTGTGGAAAACACTTCAGCCCTCGGTACGACGACCGCCCGCGAAGCCTTGCTGGGCGCGGACCTCGCCGCATCGACCCATTCCTCGTGGCATTGCGTCGATGACGTAGGACATGTCACCGGTTAGAATGTCTTGAGTTTGTAATTTGTTCATGAACAAAGCGCAATGACTGCTGCACTGCGACAAATTCTCGCGCCAAGCGCATCCAATTTTCTTCGACAAATCATCGCGGAAGACGGCCGAACGCACAAATACGGTGGGCGAGTGGTCACTCGCTTCCCGCCCGAGCCCAACGGTTATCTGCACATCGGCCATGCCAAGTCGATTTGCCTGAATTTCGGCCTGGCGAGCGAAAACGGCGGTGTCTGCCATTTGCGTTTCGACGACACGAATCCGATCAAGGAGGATGTCGAATACGAGGATTCGATCCGCGCTGCAGTCAACTGGCTCGGGTTCGACTGGGGCCCGCATCTGTATCATGCCTCCGACTACTTCGACAGGCTGTATGAATTCGCCCGCCATCTGATCAAGGCCGGCCTCGCTTACGTCGACAGCTCCAGCCCCGAGGAAATGCGCGGTTTGCGCGGCACCCTGACCGAGCCCGGGCGCGCGTCAATCTACCGCGCGCGGGAGGTCGCCGAGAACCTCGATCTTTTTCGGCGGATGAAGGAGGGTGAATTCCCCGACGGCGCGCACGTGCTGCGTTTGAAGATCGACCTCACCAGCCCGAATATCAACCTGCGCGATCCGACGATCTACCGGATCCGGCATACGACCCACCATCGAACCGGCGACAAGTGGTGCGTCTATCCGTTGTACGACTACACGCATTCGATATCGGATGCGCTCGAGCGCATCACCCATTCGATCTGCACGCTGGAATTCCAGGACCATCGCCCCCTCTACGACTGGGTGATCGAGCGGCTGGCCGAGGGTGGGTTGCTGCAGCGGCCGCTGCCGCAACAGCACGAGTTCGCGCGGCTTAACCTTACCTACACCGTGATGAGCAAGCGCAAGCTGCTCGAACTGGTCGAGGGCGGACACGTGGAAGCTTGGGACGATCCGCGCATGCCGACGTTGGCTGGCCTGCGCCGCCGGGGGTATACGCCGGAGTCGATCCGCCTGTTCGCGGAGCGCATCGGCGTATCGAAGTCCGACTCGTGGATTGACCTGGGTGTGCTGGAGGACTGCCTTCGCGACGATCTGAACGAGCGCGCCGAGCGCCGCATCGCGGTCCTCGACCCGCTTAAGCTGGTGATCGACAATTACCCGGAGGACGGAGTCGAGGATTGTTTCGCGCCGAACCATCCGCAGCGTCCCGAGCTCGGCCGGCGCGCGCTGCCGCTGACCCGCGAACTGTGGATCGAGCGCGACGACTTCCGGGAGCAGCCGCCGAAAGGGTATTTCCGCCTGTCGCCCGGGGCCGAAGTCCGCCTGCGCTATGGCTACGTGATTCGCTGCATCGGTGCCGACAAGGATGCGCACGGCGCCATCACCACAGTGCACTGTACCTACGATCCTGCCACCCGGAGCGGGACCCCGGGGGCCGAGACGCGCAAGGTCAAGGGCAACATTCACTGGCTTTCCGCGCGGCATGCCGAGCGTGCCGAGGTGCGCCTGTACGATCGGCTGTTCGTGGTTGCTCGGCCGGGTCGGGCGCGCGATGAGTCCGGCGATGCGACGCCTTCTCGCGCCGCCGAGGCGTCGGTGGACGAGGAGAGCCACTTCGACGAGCCGACCGAGCGCAATTATCTGGACGACCTGAATCCGCAGGCCAAGCGCGTGGCCGCGGCCTACGTCGAGCCGGCGCTGGCCAAAGACCCCAGCGACGCACGCTACCAGTTCGAGCGGCACGGCTACTTCGTCGCCGACAGCCGAGACGCGGCGGGCGGTCGGCCCGTGTACAACCGCGCGGTCACCTTGCGCGACTCCTGGGGTAAGGATACGCCGGGAAAGCGTTGACCCCGCGCGCTGCCGCGATCGGGCGGTTGGCGTTACCATGCCACCGTCTGCCGCGCGCCTGCCGGAGAAATCGATGAAGCGCATTTTTCTGTTCCTGCTCACCAATATTGCCGTGCTCGTCGTGCTGTCGGTGGTCGTGCGCGTGCTGGGTCTCGACCGCGCGCTGGCCGGCAACGGCCTCGACGTCGGCGCCTTGCTCGTCTTTTCGGCCGTCGTCGGATTCACCGGCGCGATCATCTCGCTGCTGCTGTCCAAGACCATGGCCAAGTGGTCGACCGGCGCCCGGATCATCGACACGCCGAAGGACGAGAACGAAGCGTGGCTCGTTGCGACCGTCAAGAAGCTGGCCGACAAGGCCGGCGTCGGCATGCCCGAAGTCTCGATCTACGACGGCGAGCCGAATGCGTTTGCGACCGGCGCGTTTCGCAACTCCGCGCTGGTTGCGGTCTCGACCGGACTGCTGAATTCGATGTCGCGCGAGGAGATCGAGGCGGTGCTGGGGCACGAGCTTTCGCACGTCGCCAACGGCGACATGGTCACTCTGACGCTGATCCAGGGCGTGGTCAACACGTTCGTCGTGTTTCTGTCGCGCGTGGTCGCGTTTTTCGTCGATCGCATCGTCTTCCGAACCGAGCGCGGCAGCGGTCCGGGCTATTTCATCACGATGATCGTCGCCCAGATCGTGCTCGGTGTATTGGCCAGCATGATCGTCGCCTGGTTCTCGCGGCGGCGCGAGTTTCGCGCCGATGCGGGCAGCGCGCGACTGCTGGGGACGCCGCAGCCGATGATGCACGCGCTGGCGCGCCTCGGCGGATTGCCTCCTGGTGAACTACCCAAGTCGATGACCGGGTTCGGCATTACCGACCGGTCGGGATTCATGGCACTGTTCGCGACGCATCCGCCGATCGAGGAGCGCATCCGCGCGTTGCAGGCGAGCGGGTCGGCGAACTGACCGCGGGGACATGATCGTTGGCAACGCCAACCAGATACAAGATCGAGGTCGAGGCGTCGAACGGCATTTGGCGCGACGTTCGCGGCGACGACGGGACGATCCTGACATTCGACAGCGAAAGCGAGGCGAGGGCGCGGCTTGCCGAGCTCTATCCGGTCGAAACGAAGATGGAGCGCTACGGCAGCGGCAAGCGAACGCGCATCATTCGCATCCTGCCCGACGACGAGGATGACTGGCCGAAGCGCGCGGCGCCAAAATAGGCACGGCTTGGGTGCGTTCGGCCTGATCGCGCGATCGTCGAAAAACTAACGGCCGGTCATCGCCTGGCGATGACCGGCCGTATGATCGGACCGCACGACGCGCGCGATACCGCGGCACGTCGGCCGATGACGAATTACTTGAGGTGGTTGGAGACCAGCTTGGTCATTTCGAACATCGACACTTGCCGCTTGCCGCCGAAGACCTGACGCAGCTTGTCGTCGGCATTGATCAGTCGCCTGTTGACCGAATCCTGCAGCTTGTTCTTCTTGATGTAGTCCCAGATCTTCTTGGTGACTTCGGTTCGCGGCAGCGGCATGCTGCCGACCACCGCGGCCAGCGTCGACGACGGCGTCATCGCCTTCATGAATGCCGCGTTTGGTTTGCGCTTTGCTGCGGGCTTCTTGGCGGCTTTCTTCGGAGCAGCTTTTTTTGCCGGTGCTTTCTTAGCCACGGGCTTTTTCGCTGCGGATTTCCTCGCTGCGGGCTTCTTGGCCGCCGGCTTTTTCGCGGCCTTCTTTGCTGCTTTCTTGGCAGTAGCCATAGCACTCCTTCCTGGTGGTTAATCGCTTCGATGCAACGGCGATGAATATGGAGTCAGCTCAACCTCCTGTCATTGCTGCTTCTCCATGCGAACAAATATACCGCATTCCCGCAGCGATAGTACGCAAATGTGCGGGGTTTGCGAGGGACGCTCCCGGCAGTGTTGCGTCGATGGTCGGGTCGGGGCGGCGCGCGCGCCGACTGGCGGCACCCGGGCGGCGACTTGAGCACGCGTTGCTGCCGTGTCGAAACCATCCTCGCGAAGCGCCGCTGAGGTCCGCTGGGCAGGGGTCGGTTCCTCCCGCCCGCACGTGTCTGCGCGAAATCGCCGATAATGACGGTCCCGCACCATGCCGCCCTCCCTGAACCTCGCCGAGCTGCGTCGCGAGTACCAACGCGAAGCGCTGACCGAAGCAGACGTCGATCCCGATCCCCTGCGCCAGTTCGAACGCTGGCTGCAGGAAGCAATCCGCGCCGCACTGCCGGAGCCGACCGCGATGACTCTGGCTACCGTCGGTGCCGACGGCCGCCCGTCGGCGCGCATCGTCCTGCTGAAGGGGCTAGGGCCCGACGGGTTCATCTTCTTCACCAACTACGACAGCCGCAAGGGAAGTGAACTTGCGATTCATCCCGACGCGGCCCTGCTGTTTCACTGGACCGAGCTGGAGCGGCAGGTGCGGATCGAGGGGATCGCCAGCAAGGTGGAGAGTGCGGAATCGGATGCGTATTTCGCCTCCCGCCCCCGGTCGTCCCGCCTCGGCGCGTGGGCATCGCCGCAAAGTCAGCCGATTCCGGACCGCGATTGGCTGGAACGCGAAGGTGCAGCGGTGGCGGCGCGGTACCCGGGCGCCGATTCTACGATACCGCGGCCGCCTTTCTGGGGCGGCTATCGCGTCCTTCCTTCCTTGGTCGAATTCTGGCAGGGTCGCGACTCGAGGCTGCATGACCGCATCGCCTATCGGCGCGAAGGCCCGCGCTGGCGGATCGAGCGGCTCGCGCCGTGACCGCACCGTTAGCGCGCAGCCGCTACAGCTTTCCGGTGCTGATCGCGGTGGCGATCGTCAATCACTCGGTGCTGGCCGGCAGCCGGGTGACGGTGTCGCTCTATGCTCTGTCGATTGGAGCAACCCCCCTGGTGGTCGGCACGCTGATGGGACTTTACGCGTTCCTGCCGATCTGGCTCAGCGTCGCTGCGGGTCGTCTGTCCGATCGCGTCGGCGTGCGCGGTCCGATGCTCTTCGGTTCCGGCGGGGTCGCGCTGGGCGCGGCGCTGCCATGCATCTGGTCCGGAACCGGTGTCCTTTTTGCCGCAACCTCCCTGATCGGCGTGGCATTCATGCTCTTCCAGGTCTCGGTGCAAAACGCGACCGGAGAGATGGGGCCGCCGGCCGATCGGGCGAAGAACTTCGGTCTTCTCGCACTCGGCTACTCGATCTCGGGCTTCTGCGGACCGCTAGCGGCGGGCCTTGCTATCGACAACCTGGGGTTCCGGACGACATTCGTCGCCTTCGCGTTGCTGCCGCTGCTACCGGTTCTGGTATTGACGCGCCGCAGTCTGGTGCTCCCCGGCCGCCACCGCCCTCACGCGCTGGCACCATCCGGAGGCATCGTACAGCTGATGCGCAATCCGCAGCTCAAGCGGGTGTTCATCGTCAATGCGCTGCTGTCGATGGCGTGGGACCTGCACACCTTCTTCATTCCGATCTACGGTGCGACGATCGGGCTGTCGGCCTCGCGCATCGGCGTTATTCTTGCGTCGTTCGCCGCCGCGACCTTCGCCGTACGGCTGCTGATGCCGCGGATTGCCCGCAACTTCACAGAATTTCAGGTGCTGACTACGGCGCTGTTCGTCGGGGCCGCGACCTACGCGTTGTTCCCGTTCGTGGCGAGCGCAGGTGCACTGATGACCCTGTCGTTCGCGCTGGGCCTGGCGCTGGGAAGCGCACAGCCGATGGTGATGTCGCTGTTGCACAGTATCGCGCCGGCCGGCAGGATGGGTGAGGCGGCCGGCGTGCGCATGTCCATCATCAACGCATCGACGTTCGCCGTGCCGCTGCTGTTCGGCGCGGTCGGCTCGACGCTGGGGCTGGCACCGGTGTTCTGGTCGGTCGGCGCGGCGCTCGCCGGCGGCGGTTGGTTCGCGCGGCGTTCCTGACCCGGCGGCGCATTAGCGTTTCAGCCGGTCGACGTACTGCTTCCTGAATTTGGCGACCTTGGGCGCGACGACCGCCTGGCAATAGGGCTGCCTGCCGTTGCGCTCGAAATACTCCTGATGATAGTTCTCGGCCGGAAAAAAGGTCGCCGCATCGGCGATCTCGGTGACGATCGGCGCAGGCCAGATTCCATCGCGCGTCAGTTCCGCGATCACCGCCTGGGCGTCGCTTTTCTGCTCGGGCGTCTGGCAAAAGATGACTGAGCGGTACTGGGTGCCGATGTCGTTGCCCTGCCGGTCGCGCGTCGTCGGATCATGAATGGAAAAGAAAACCCGCAGCAGGTCGCGAAACGACAGGACCGCGGGATCGAAGCTGATCCTCACGACCTCGGCATGGCCGGTGGCGCCGCTGCATACGGCGTCGTAGCTGGGGTCTGACGTACGTCCGCCCGCGTATCCCGATTCGACCGAGTGCACCCCGGAGAGCTGGTCGAATACCGCCTCGAGGCACCAGAAGCAGCCGCCGCCGAGCACGGCGGTTTGTGTCGCAACAGGCATGGTCGTCATCGTGGTCGTCCTTCGTTCATCCGGCGTCAGGATAGCGCGGTTTTCGCCGCGCCCGCGAGCGACTTGGTCGTCGCCCACGCCGCGCTTCTTACGCCGGACGACGTATTGGAGCGTGCTCCGGGGCGGGTGGTGCGATAATCACGCGCGGAAATCGCGCCGTTTGCCACCGACAGGGAAATACGATGGTCAGCCTGCTGCCCCGGGAGGGGAAGTTCTTCGACTTCTTCAACCAACATGCCGACCTGGCAATGCTTGCGGCGGCGGAACTCAAATCGCTGCTCGAGAACATCGGTGACCTCGACCTGCGCCGCCGCAACATCGAGCGTTACGAAAAGCAGGCCGATCACATTACGCATCAGACCATCGCTCTGCTGCACCAGACATTCATCACGCCTCTCGATCGTGACCAGATCCACGAGCTGATCACCGGCATGGACGACATTCTCGACCTGACGGAAGATGTCGCCCAGTGCCTTTTCCTCTATGACGTTCGCGCGGTCCCGGCCGAGGCGAGGCGGCTGGCGGACATTTGCGTCGCCTGCACGGCCAAAGTCAAGGAAGCCGTGTCGAAGCTGCAAGCAATCGGCGATCCCGACGCGATACTCGGGATCTGCGCCGAGATAGACCGCCTCGAGTCGGAGGCCGATCACGTGATGCGCTCGGCGATGGCGAAGCTGTTCCGCGAACAGCCCGATGTCAAGGAGATCATCAAGCTCAAGGAGATCTACCAGCTGCTCGAGACGGTCACCGACAAGTGCGAGGACGTGGCCAACCTGATCGAGGGCATCGTGCTCGAGAACGCCTGAGCGCATGGAAGTGTCGACCTTCGGCTTCAGCACCGTTGTGGTGCTGATCGCCATCGCCCTTGCGTTCGACTTCATGAACGGGTTCCACGACGCCGCGAATTCAATCGCGACGATCGTCTCGACGCGGGTGCTTCGTCCGCATTACGCCGTCGCCTGGGCGGCGTTTTTCAATTTCGTCGCGTTTCTGGTTTTCGGCCTGCACGTGGCGAACACGATCGGCACCGGTGTAATCGTGTCGTCGATCGTCGATCATCAGGTGATCCTCGGGGCGCTGGTCGGCGCGATCGCCTGGGACGCGATCACCTGGTACTACGCAATACCGTCGTCATCCTCGCACGCGCTGATCGGCGGCCTGGCGGGCGCAGCCGTGGCCAAAGGCGGTTTTGCCGCGCTGATCGGCAAGGGACTGCTGACGATCACGCTGGCGATCGTGCTCTCGCCGCTGCTCGGTTTCCTGCTCGGCATGGCCCTGATGGTCGTCGTCGCGCACATGTTCGCGCATACCGCGCCGCATCGCATCGATCGCTGGTTTCGCCGTCTGCAGTTCGTTTCCGCTTCAATGTACAGCCTGGGTCATGGCGGCAACGACGCCCAGAAGACCATGGGCATTATCGCGATGATCCTGTTCGCCTCCGGCATCGGCGGGCCGACTTTCCACGTGCCGTTCTGGGTCGTCTTGAGCTGCCAGGCGGCGATGGCGCTGGGCACGCTGCTCGGCGGTTGGCGCATCGTCAAGACAATGGGCATGCGCATCACCAAGCTCAAGCCGGTTGGCGGCTTCTGCGCGGAGACCGGTGGCGCGATAACGCTTTTCCTGGCCACCGGCCTGGGCATCCCGGTCTCGACCACGCACACGATCACTGGCGCCATCGTCGGCGTCGGCGCGACGCGCAAGCTCTCGGCCGTCCGCTGGGGCGTCGCCGAGCGGATCGTCTGGGCGTGGGTGCTCACCATTCCGTGCTCGGCGTTCCTGGCGGCGGTCGCCTGGTTGCTGATGAGTGCTCTGGCATGAGCGCCAGGCTGACGTAGCGATGTTCGCCCGGACCCGCGCCTTTGTGATGTTCGTCGTGCGAGTCGTACGGCGATTGCACGCGACCCGTTTTGCGCGCATCGCGGCAAGCCTGTCGTTTACCACGCTGCTCGGGCTCGTACCGCTATTCACCGTCGCATTCGCCTACGCCGCACCGTACTCCATGTTCGAACACTGGCAGGAAGTGCTCGAACCGGTCCTGCTCAAGTTTCTGCTGCCCGGCAGCAGCGGCGCGGCGCGGCAGTACCTCGCCGAATTCACCGCCAAGACCGCGGATCTCAAGGGTATCGGGACGACGATCGTGATCCTGACGGCGGTGCTGCTGATCGCCCAAGTTGAACGCGAGATCAACGCCATCTGGGGAGTCTACGAGGCTCGATCGCTGCCGCGACGCATTATTGTCTATGCGCTGGGCTTCGTCGCCGTTCCCGCGCTGATCGGCGCCGCCGTATACGCGACCTCATGGGTGATCGATACCTCGGTGGCCGCGGTGCCGCTCGCTTCCGCGGCGCTGCCTTATATCGCGCGGCCGTTTTCGATGGCCATCGGCGCGGTGCTGCTCACGCTCGCGTACAAGCTGGTACCGGCGCGACCGGTACCGCTGCGCTCCGCAGTCATCGGCGGCCTGCTCGCAGCCGTCGCGCTGGAGGGAGCAAAGTTCGGCTTCGCTTTCTACATTACACACGTCCGGACCTACCAGATCGTCTACGGGGCGCTCGCCGCGCTGCCTCTTTTCCTGATCTGGATATACGTTTGCTGGATCATTCTGCTCGTCGGCGCCGCGGTCGCGGCGACACTGGCCGAGCATCGGTGGGGAAGGAGTCGCAAGCGGCGCCGGCCATGACGCGGCAGCGCCGGAGCTTTGCCGCATCGCCCGACGCGAGCGCGGCCCCGGACCTCGGCGCGCCGAAGCGTCGCGTTCGCGGCGGTCCCGTTGCCTTGCCGAATCGCGACGGCCAAGCTAGAGTGCACGCTTCGCTTCGACGGGACTCCACTCGTGTGGTCGATCATTCAGGCAGCGGGTTGGCCGATCTGGCCGCTGATTTTCGCATCGGTGATCGCGCTGGCGCTGATATTCGAGCGCATGTGGTCGCTGCGCCAGAGCGTCGTCGCGCCGTCGGGCATGGTCGACAAGGTGCTCGCCGAGTACAAGCGGACCGGCCTGACGCCGGAACTGCTTTCCAGGACCGCCCAACAGGGTCCGCTGGGCAGGGTGCTCGCCGCCGGCCTCGCCAACGTCAAGAGCCCGCGGCCGGTGATGAAGGAGGCGGTCGAGGAGGTCGGTCGCATCGTCAGTCACGAACTCGAGCAATTTCTGACCACGCTGGGTACGATCGCCGCGATGTCGCCGCTGCTCGGCCTGTTCGGCACGGTCGTCGGCATGATCGAGATATTCGGCTCGCAGACGGCCTCGGGGTCGAACCCGATCCTGCTGGCGCACGGCATCTCGGTCGCGCTGTACAACACCGCGCTCGGCCTGATCGTCGCGATTCCGAGCATGATCTTCTACCGCCACTTCCGCGCCAAGATCGATGACCTGATCCTCGAGATGGAGCTGCAGGCGATCAAGCTGGTCGAGCTCGCGCACGGGGAGCGCAAATAATGGCCGCGGCGGCTGGCGCTGCGACGAGTTTCCTCGCGGAGCGGCCGTCCTCGCCTCACGCAGAGCGCGATCGGCGATGAATCTGCGCGGCTCCCGGCACCGCGACGAACCGGAGATCAACTTCATTCCGTTGATCGACGTGTTGCTGGTGATTCTGATTTTCCTGATGGTGACCACGACGTACCAGCGCGTGGCCGAGCTCAAGATCACGCTGCCCGAGGCCAACGCCGACCCGATGCAACAGCGCCCGAAGGAAATCAACGTCGGCGTCAGCGCGCAAGGCCAGTACATGATCGACAAGACGCTGATGTCGTTCACGACGGTCGGGGCGCTCGCCGAGGCGCTGAGCCGCGCCGCGGGTGGCGCCAAGGACCCGGTGGTCATCATCAACGCCGATGCCAACGCGACGCACCAGTCGGTGATCCACGTCATGGAGGCCGCGCGCCAGGCCGGCCTGATCCACATCACATTCGCCACCCAGACTCCCGGCAAGTGACAGCTCGCCCGCGGACAGGCAGAAGCGGCCATCCGCGATCGGCAGTGCACCCGATGGCCGGAGCTCCCCGCGCGGCGTCGGAACCCGATCAGGCGACCCGGCACCCCTCCTCATGAGGTTGAGCGAACGCCTCGTTGCCGCCTGGTTTTCCCCGCGACTGACGCCGCTATCCGCGCTGCTTGTCCCCGCCGCGCTCGTTTTTCGCGCCGCCGTCCGGGTCCGGCGCACGCTTTATCGGCATGGCGTACTGCGCACCGAACGGTTGCGCGCGCCGGTCATCGTCGTCGGCAACATCACGGTCGGCGGAAGCGGCAAGACGCCGTTGACGATCGCGCTGGCACGCGAATTCGCGCGCCGCGGTTGGCATCCGGGCATCGTGAGCCGCGGCTATCGGGCGAAGAACAGCGGCCCGCGCTCGGTGAGCACCGACGACGACCCCGCTTCGGTCGGCGACGAGCCGCTGCTGCTCGCGCGCGCCGGCGTGCCGGTGTGGATCGGAGCCGATCGACCCGAGGCGGCGCGCGCCTTGCTCGCCGCCCATGCCGAATGCGACCTGATCATCGCCGACGACGGGCTGCAGCATTACGCGCTCGCGCGCGAGGTCGAGATCGCGGTGATAGACGCCGGACGCGGCCTGGGTAACGGCTGGCTCCTGCCGGCAGGGCCGTTGCGCGAACCGGCGTCGCGACTCGAGCAGGTCGATGCCGTGGTGCGTCTGGGCGGCGAAGCAGCGCACGCCGAACGCGAATTCGTCATGACGCTGGTCGGTGAACGCTTCGTTCGTGTCAATGATGCCGCCGTCGGCGCCGATCCCTCGCGCTTCCGCTCCGGCTCGGTGCACGCGCTGGCGGGCATCGGCCATCCGGCGCGCTTCTTTGCGCAACTGGCCGCGCTCGGCATTGCGGCGCGCAGCCATCCTTTTCCCGATCACCATCGCTACGCGGCCGGCGACCTGGCACTGCCGGGAGCCACGGCGATCCTGATGACGGAGAAAGATGCGGTAAAATGCAAGGCATTCGCCGATGACCGCTGCTGGGCTTTGCCGGTCAGCGCGATCGTCGATCCGGAGCTGTTCGCGCTGGTCGAGAGGAGCTTGCGTGGATCCAAAGCTGCTTGAGCTTCTGGTTTGCCCGGTGACCAAGGGTCCGCTAGTCTACGATCGCGAACGCCAGGAACTCATCTCGAAGACCGCCCGGCTGGCCTATCCGATCCGCGACGGGATTCCGGTCATGCTCGAGGAAGAGGCGCGAAAGCTCGCGCCTTCAGAATACGAGTGACACGCGAAACGGCGCGCTGAGCGCGTTTTTCGCTTCGTCTTGTTCACCGTTCTCATTCCCGCCCGATACGCGTCGACCCGCTTGCCGGGCAAACCGCTGTCGGACATCGCCGGCAAGCCGATGGTCGTCAGGGTCGCCGAACGCGCCCGGATGAGCGGCGCCGTCAAGGTCGTCGTCGCCACCGACGACGAGCGCATACGTTCCGCGGTCGCCCGCTACGGCATCGACGTGGCGATGACGCGCACCGATCATCCGACCGGCACCGATCGATTGGCGGAGGCCGCCGCTCAGCTCGGCCTCGACGAACGGGCGATCGTCGTCAACGTTCAGGGCGACGAACCCTTGCTCGAGCCCGCGTTGATCCGCGCGGTCGCGGACAAGCTGACCGAACATTCCGACGCGGCGATCGCGACCGCGTGCCATCCGATCGTCGATCCGGAAGAAGCCTTTAATCCCAACGTGGTGAAGGTCGTGCTCGATCACGCGGGGTACGCGCTTTATTTCAGCCGCGCGACGATTCCCTGGGCGCGGGACGCCTTTGCGACGAACCGCCGGGAGATCCCCGCGGGGCTGCCGCTCTACCGGCACTATGGCTTGTACGCTTACCGCGTCGCTTTCCTCAGGCGCTATCCGTCGCTTGCGCCCGCGCCTCCCGAGCGCTTCGAAGCGCTCGAACAGCTGCGCGCTCTCTGGCATGGCTACCGGATCGTCGTCAGCGTGACCCGCGGCGCGCCGGCACCCGGGGTGGATACGCAGGAGGACCTCGACCGCGTGCGCGTCCTGTACGCAGGCGGAAAGGTTTGACCGGCTTGGTGATTCCAGCCAGAATCGCGGCGCGCATCGCGACGCCGAGCGACGGGACGGCGCGGCGCCGCCGACCATTCCGACTTCGATCATGCGACTGATACTGCTCGGCCCACCCGGCGCGGGAAAGGGAACGCAGGCAGCCTTCATCAAACAGAGGTATCGCATTCCGCAGATCTCGACCGGTGATATGCTGCGCGCCGCGGTGGAGGCGGGGACGCCGCTCGGCGCGGCGGCGAAGAAAGTCATGGATTCGGGCGCTCTGGTGTCGGACGAGATCATCATTGCGCTGGTCAAGGAGCGGCTCAAAGCCGCCGATTGCGCCAACGGCTATCTGTTCGATGGATTTCCCCGGACGATCCCGCAGGCCGATGCGATGAAGGACGCCACGGTGCCGATCGATTTCGTCCTCGAGATCACCGTCCCCGACGCCGCGATCGTCGAGCGCATGAGCGGCCGTCGCGTGCACGCTGCGTCCGGGCGTACTTATCACGTCAAGTTCAATCCGCCCAAGGTGGCCGGTCGCGACGACGTCACCGGCGAGCCGCTGATGCAGCGCGATGACGACAAGGAGGAGACGGTGAAAAAGCGCCTCGCCGTCTACCACGCGCAGACCGAGCCGTTGGTCGCCTATTACCGGCGGTGGGCTGCGAGCGGCGATCCGAGTGCGCCGAAATATCGCAGCGTCGACGGGATGGGCACAGTCGACGCCATCAAGGACGCCGTGCTTGCCGCGCTCGGCTGACGCGGTCGACGGGCGGGACGGCCGGTCGCCTCGCCGGTCCCGCGCATAACGATGAGCGCCGGCGTTCGCGCCATCGCGTTCTATCTGCCGCAGTTCCATCCGATCCCGGAGAACGACGCATGGTGGGGCGCGGGCTTCACCGAATGGCGCAACGTCGTCCGGGCCCGACCGAATTTCGTCGGCCAGTACCAGCCGCATCTGCCGGCGGATCTTGGTTTTTACGATCTGCGCCTGCCGGAAACGCGCTCGCAACAGGCGGCGCTGGCGAAGGCGCATGGCATCGCTGCCTTCTGCTATTACCACTACTGGTTTTCCGGCAAGCGTCTGCTGCAGCGCCCGTTCGACGAAGTGCTGGCGTCGGGCATGCCCGATTTCCCGTTCTGCGTCTGCTGGGCGAACGAGACCTGGACGCGGCGATGGGACGGCCTCGACGACGACGTGCTCATCGCGCAGGGTTATCGCAGCGACGACGCGGCGGCACTGGTGCGCGAGCTGCTGCCGGCGTTCGCCGATCGCCGATACGTTCGCATCGACGGCAGGCCGCTGCTGTTGGTTTACTGTCCCGACGCGATCCCCGATCCGAGGCGCTGGGCGCAGATCTGGCGGGACGCCGCCCGCGACGCGGGCCACCGCGACCTGTACCTCGCGCTGGTCCAAAGCGTGAACCAGCGGACAATGGATCCGACGACGATCGGCTACGATGCGGCGGTGGAGTTTCCGCCGCATCTGACCCGCTCGCAACAGATCGTTCCCGAAGGGAACAGCCTTCGCCCGGGCTTCCAGGGCGATATTCTCGACTATGTGTCCTGCGCGCAAAACGCGCTGGCCCGACCCCGGCCGGACTATCGCCTTTTTCGCGGCGTGATGACGGGCTGGGACAATACCGCCCGCGTCCCCGACATGGCGCGCTGCTTCGTCAACGCGGAGCCCGCCAACTACGAACGCTGGCTCGCGGCTGCGGCCGCGATCACGCGGGATTGGCACGGCGCTGACGAGCGCATCGTCTTCATCAATGCCTGGAACGAGTGGGCCGAAGGCTGTCACCTCGAGCCGGACCTGCGCTACGGCAGGGCCTTTCTCGAAGCGACAAAGCGCGCGCTCGGCGAAGGCTAGCGCGCGTGTCCGATACCTCTTCGCCCCGGGTCAGCTTGGTCGTACGCAGCAGCGCGCGTGCCACGCTGCAGGCGGCACTCGACTCGATCGGTCTGCAGGATTACCCGAATCTGGGCGTGATCGTGGTCGCCGCGAGCGGACCGGATCATCCTTCGCTGCCCGACCGGATCGGTGCCCACTCGCTGCAATTGGTGAAAAGCGAAACACGCCTGTCGCGGCCGCAAGCGGCCAACGCGGGGATCGAAGCGGCCTCCGGCGACTGGATCACGTTTCTCGACGATGACGACCTGCTGCTCTCCGGCCACGTCGCCGGGCTCGTCGCCGCGCAGCGAAACGCGGCCGGAACGCGGCTCGTCTATACGCTGGCGCTCGGTCGCTTCGCCGACGGCCGTACGGAGTCCTGGGGAAAGCCGTACTCGCTGTCCGAGCTCTATGAACGCAACTTCATCCACCTGTCGACCGCACTGTTCGCGCGCAGTCTCATTGCCGACGGCTGCCGCTTCGACGAGGCCTTCGAAATCATGCAGGATTGGGATTTCTTCCTGCAATGCGCGCAGCACACGCGCTTCCATTTCGAGCCGAGACAGACCTTCGAGTGGCGCGTCGACCTGGGCACGTCGGGAACCGGGCTCGGTGGCAACGCGGACGCTGCCCGCTTCGTCCGTTTTCGCGATGCGCTCTACGCCAAGTGGCGCGGTCCGCGCGACGCGCTGGCGGCGCGCGTCGGGCGCTTGCTCGAAGATGCGGCCGCAAGCCTTCGGTCCCGGGATTTCGCCCGTGCGCAAGCGTCCTGCCGGGAAGCGCTCGAGGTGAGCCCCGGAGATCCCTGGGCGCTCAATTCGCTGGCGCTGGTCTGCCGGGCGAGCGGACGGCTGTCCGACGCCGAACGCGCGCAGTCCCATGCGGTCGCCGTGCGGCCCAACAACCCGACGCTGCACTATAACCTCGCCGAAATCCAGCGCGCGCGCGGCGACCTGGCGCACGCACGCGGCTCGGTTCAGCGCGCGCTCGAGCTGGCGCCGGATTTCGTCCCCGCCCGGAACTTGCTCGCCGCCATCGACGCCCAGCGCGCGTAACGCGAACGGGTATTCATGCGCAGGGCTGCGTTGGACGCGTTCCGGTGCGTCCATTACAATCGGCCGGCTGTTCACACGAAGATTTCCCGATGCCTCTGAGCCGACGCAACGCCTTCTACGCACAATCCGGAGGGGTGACCGCCGTAATCAACGCCAGCGCCTGCGGCGTGCTCCAGACCGCCAAGCAGCACAAGGGGAGCATTGGCCGCGTCTACGCCGGGCGCAACGGCATCATCGGCGCGCTGACCGAGGACCTGATCGACACCAGTCGCGAATCGTCGGCGGCGATCGCGGCGCTGATGCACACGCCGGCCGGCGCATTCGGCTCGTGCCGCTACAAGCTCGCCGGCATCGATCGCGACCGCGCGCAGTACGAGCGCCTGCTCGAGGTCTTCCGCGCGCATGACATCGGCTACTTTTTCTATAACGGGGGCAACGATTCGGCCGATACCTGCCTCAAGGTTTCCAGGATGGCGGCTCAGATGAGCTATCCTCTGATCGCGGTGCACGTGCCGAAGACCGTCGACAACGATCTGGCGGTGACCGATTGCTGTCCCGGCTTCGGTTCGGTCGCCAAATACGTCGCGACGTCGATGCGTGAAGCCGCCTTCGACGTCGCATCGATGGCGAAGACTTCGACCCGGGTGTTCGTGCTGGAAGTCATGGGCCGAAATGCCGGCTGGATCACGGCGGCAGTCGGGCTAGCCGACGATGCCGGCACGCCGATTCCGCTGCTGCTGCTGTTCCCCGAAATCGCGTTCGACCAAGCGAAGTTCCTGGCGCGGCTGGACGCGAAGGTCAAGCAGTTCGGCTATTGCTGCGTCGGCGTCTCGGAAGGATTGCGGGACGGCCAGGGAAAACTGCTGGCGGAAGCGGGCACGAAGGACGCCTTCGGTCATGCCCAGCTGGGTGGCGTCGGGCCGATGATCGCCTCGGTAGTCAAGAACGAGCTCGGACACAAGTTCCATTGGGCGGTCGCCGATTATCTGCAGCGGGCCGCGCGCCACTTGGCTTCGAAGACCGACGTCGACCAGGCCTACGCCGTGGGGCGCGCGGCGGTCGAGCTCGCGATGCGAGGCCAGAACGCGGTGATGCCGGCCATCGTGCGCACGTCCGACAAGCCCTATCGCTGGAAGATCGCGGCCGCGCCGCTGGACAAGGTCGCCAACGTGGAGAAGACCCTGCCGCGCGACTACATCAGCGCCGACGGCTACGGCATCACCACAAAAGCGCGCGACTACCTCTCGCCGCTGACCCGCGGCGAATCGTTCCCGCCGTTTCGCGACGGACTGCCGAAGTACGTGCGGCTGAAAAACGTCGCAGTCGAGAAAAAACTGACGACTTCATTCACGATCTAGCCTCGGCCAGATTCCTCCTTACCGTCAGGGAAGCCCGTGACACGCACGATCGACTACTTTTTTACGCCGGTTTCGCCGTTCACTTACATGGGGCACGACCGATTTGTCGCGATTGCCGCGAAGCACGGCGCGACGATCGAGGTCAAGCCGGTCGACCTGGGCAAGGTATTCGGCGTATCGGGCGGCTTGCCGCTGAAGCAGCGCGCCCCACAGCGTCAGGCCTATCGCCTGTTCGAGCTCGCGCGCTGGTCGAAATATCTCGGACTGCCGCTCAATACGCAGCCGCGTCATTTTCCCGTTCCGGCGGACTCCGCCTCGAAATGGATTCTGGCCGCGCTGTCGCAGCATGACGCCGGCAGTGCGCTCAAGCTCACCGGCGCGCTGCTGCGCGCGGTGTGGGCGGAGGAACGCAACATTGCCGACGTCGACACGCTGGCGGCGATTGCATCCGAGCAGGGACTCGATGCAAAGTCTCTGGCGGCGTCTGCGGGCGCTGCAGTCGTCGGCGAGCGCTACGAGACGTTGACGCAGGAGGCCATCGACCGGCAGGTCTTCGGCTCGCCGACCTACATCTATCGCGGCGAGCCGTTCTGGGGTCAGGATCGCCTCGACTTTTTGGACCGGGCGCTGGCAAAATAGCGTGTTTGGGCGGCTCGCCGTCCGCTTCGCTCCCGCGGGCGCGACGAAACCGTCCCCGGGGCGGGCCAGGCCGGCCATAACAAAGATTCGCAACGATTCGCCAAGATTCCAACGATTCGCTCGCCACTTTTAGGGGAAGCACATGTCAACCGCACTCGTCTTCGCGCTCGTCTGCGCGATCGCCGCGCTGGTCTACGGCGGCTGGTCGATCACCTGGATCATGCGCAAGCCTGCCGGCAATGCGCGCATGCAGGAGATCGCCGCTGCCGTGCAGCAGGGGGCGCAGGCGTACCTGAATCGCCAATACGCGACGATCGCGGTGGTCGGCGTGATTCTGCTGATCGTGATCGGCGTGTTCCTGTCCTGGCGCACAGCGACCGGCTTCGCCGTCGGTGCGGTGCTGTCGGGGCTCGCCGGATTCGTCGGCATGAATGTTTCGGTACGCTCGAACGTGCGCACCGCCGAAGCCGCGCGCACCGGGCTGAACGAGGCGTTGTCGGTCGCCTTTCGCGGCGGCGCGATCACCGGCCTCCTGGTGGTCGGACTGGGGCTCCTCGGCGTCGCCGGCTTCTACTGGTACCTGGTGCAATCGGCCCACTATGTCCCGAACGCCGGCAAGGAAGGCCTGCACGGCATCATCGAACCGCTGGTCGGCCTCGCCTTCGGCGGCTCACTGATATCGATATTCGCGCGACTGGGCGGCGGCATTTTCACCAAGGGCGCCGACGTCGGCGCCGACCTGGTCGGCAAGGTCGAGGCGGGCATCCCCGAGGACGATCCGCGCAATCCGGCGGTGATCGCCGACAACGTCGGCGACAATGTCGGCGACTGCGCCGGCATGGCCGCCGACCTGTTCGAAACCTACGCGGTGACGATGGTCGCCACGATGCTGCTCGGTGCGTTGCTGCTGCCCGTCCACGCCGAGGCCGCGGTGACCTATCCGCTCGCGCTGGGCGGCTTTTCGATCCTGGCGTCCATCGTCGGCAGCTTTTTCGTCAAGGCCCGGACCGGCGGCAAAATCATGAACGCGCTCTACCGCGGACTCATGGTGGCCGGCGGGCTGTCGGCGATCGGATTCTGGTTCATCACCGATTGGCTGATGGCCGGCGTCGTAGGGTCCAATCCGGAGCTGACGACGCTTCATCTATGGAGCGCCGGCGTGATCGGCCTGGCGCTGACCGCGGCGATGGTCGTCATCACCGAGTACTACACGGCGACCGAATTCAAGCCGGTGCGGCACGTCGCGGAGGCATCGACGACCGGGCATGCGACCAACATCATCGCCGGCCTTGGCATCTCGATGAAGGCGACCGCGTGGCCGGTGATCGCTGTTTGCATCGCCATCCTGGGCTCGTATTGGCTGGCCGGACTGTACGGGATCGCGATCGCCGCGACCGCCATGCTGTCGATGACCGGGATCATCGTCGCGCTCGATGCGTACGGCCCGATCACCGATAACGCCGGCGGCATCGCCGAGATGGCCGATCTGCCGGAGTCGGTACGCGCGATCACCGATCCGCTCGATGCGGTGGGCAACACCACCAAGGCAGTCACCAAGGGTTACGCGATCGGCTCGGCGGGTCTCGCCGCGTTGGTCCTCTTCGCCGATTACACGCACGCGCTTTCCGGCGCGGGCATCAACGTGAGCTTCGACCTGTCCAACCACATGGTGATCGTCGGGCTGTTCCTCGGCGGCCTGATCCCGTATCTGTTCGGCGCGATGGCGATGGAAGCCGTCGGCCGGGCGGCCGGCGCGGTCGTCGTCGAGGTGCGCCGCCAGTTCAAGGAGATCCCCGGCATCATGGCGGGCACGTCGAAGCCCGAGTACGGAGTTGCCGTCGACATGCTGACCAAGGCCGCGATCCGCGAAATGATCATCCCGTCGCTGCTGCCGGTGCTGGTCCCGGTGGTGGTCGGCCTGCTGCTCGGCCCGGTCGCGCTCGGCGGCCTGCTGATGGGAACCATCATCACGGGTCTGTTCGTCGCCATCTCGATGACCACCGGAGGTGGGGCCTGGGACAACGCCAAGAAGTATATCGAGGACGGGCACCATGGCGGCAAAGGATCGGACGCGCACAAGGCCGCCGTGACCGGCGACACCGTCGGCGACCCTTATAAGGACACTGCGGGTCCGGCGGTCAATCCGCTGATCAAGATCATCAACATCGTCGCGCTGATGATCGTTCCGCTGATCGGCGCGTGGACGCTCAACAAGATGGTCGCACCCGCGCCGGCTCCGGTCGTCCTGATCGCACCGAGTGCTTCGGGCCCGGTTGCGCCACCGGTGCCGATGCCGGCGGCGGCTCCCGCTCCGGAAGCGCCGAAGAAATAGCGGCGCGGCTTCGTCCCGCCAAAAGCCGGCCCGCAATGGCCGGCTTTTTTCATCGCGC
>DASXPJ010000030.1:0-1830 GCA_036493675.1 Casimicrobiaceae bacterium | reverse complement strand
GTTGTGCTGATGGACATCATGATGCCCCAAATGGACGGCTACCAGACTATCGGCGTGATCAGGCAGAACCCGTCCTTTGCGCGCCTGCCCATCATCGCGCTGACGGCGAAGGCGATGAAGGGCGACCGCGAGAAATGCCTGGAGGCCGGCGCTTCGGACTATCTGGCGAAGCCGGTGAACACGGAGCAGTTGCTCCTCGCCATCCGGATGTGGCTGCATCGCTGATTGGGGTTCGATGATGGACCATGAGACCGTCAACATCCTTCTGGTCGACGACCAGCCGGCAAAACTGCTGGCCTATGAAGTCATCCTGAAGGAACTCGGCGAGAACCTGATCGTCGCAGCCTCGGGCCGCGAGGCGCTCGAGATTCTGCTCAAGAACGAGATCGCGATCATCCTGGTTGACGTCTGCATGCCCGAGCTCGACGGCTTCGAGCTCGCCGCGATGATCCGCGAGCATCCTCGTTTCCAGAAGACGGCGATGATCTTCATCTCGGCGATCCAGGTCTCCGACATCGACCGGCTGCGCGGCTACGAGATGGGCGCGGTCGACTACGTGCCGGTGCCGGTGGTCCCGGAAGTGCTCCGTGCCAAGATCAAGGTGTTCGCCGAGCTTTACCGCAAGACGCGACAGCTGGAACGCCTCAACGCCGAGCTTGAGGATCGCGTGCGCGCCCGCACCGCCGAGGTGGAAAAATCGAATGAGCGCCTGCTCGAGAGCGAGCAGCGGCGAAGCCTCGCGCTCGCGGCCGGCAAGATGGGATCGTGGGACTGGGACTGGATCAGCGGCAACTGGCTGTGGGACGAGGGCCAATACAGGATTTTCGGCGTCGACCCCGCGACCTTTGCGGTGACGCCGGCCAATGTCCAGACATTGCTCTATCCGGAGGATATCGACGAACTCCGGAAAGCCATGGCCCATTTCGAAAAGGGCACGAGGTCCTACGAAACCGAGTTTCGCATCAAGCGGCCCGACGGCGAAGTC
The DNA here is from genome assembly GCA_036493675.1 of Casimicrobiaceae bacterium. Taxonomy (GTDB): domain Bacteria; phylum Pseudomonadota; class Gammaproteobacteria; order Burkholderiales; family Casimicrobiaceae; genus PALSA-1003. Next base: position 845 of record DASXPJ010000030.1, on the reverse strand, counting down.
CGCTGGTGCGTCGGCACGGCGGCCGCCACGCTTGACGAGGCTGGCCGCGTCGTGCGGGTCAGCGGCGTCACCATCGACATCACTGAACGAAAACACGCCGAGGAGCGCCAGAACCTGCTCACCCGCGAGGTCGATCATCGCGCCAAGAACGCACTGGCGCTGGCGCAATCGATCGTGCGGCTGACCCGTGCAGATAACGTGAAAACCTATGTCAATGCCGTCGAGGGCCGCATCAACGCGCTGGCGCGCGTACATACGATCCTGTCGCTGTCGAGCTGGCAGGGCGCGGAGATGAGCAGGCTGCTCAGCGAAGAGCTTGCACCCTATTCGATGAGCGACCGCATCCGCCTCAGCGGCACGGAGGTGCATCTGCAGCCCGCAACCGCGCAGACGCTGGCACTCGCCCTGCACGAGCTCGTCACCAACTCGGCAAAGTATGGTGCGCTCTCGTCACTATCGGGACGGTTGTCGATCGACTGGACGGTCGACAGCGATATGCTGGCGCTGACCTGGGAAGAGCTCGGCGGCCCCGAAGTGCGCGAGCCGACCTCGCGCGGGTTCGGAACGCGCAGCCTGATGGCAAGCGTGGAATCCCAACTCGGCGGACAGGCCGTGTTCGACTGGCGCGCGGAGGGCCTGGTCTGCCGGTTGCACGTCCCGCTCGTGCGCAAGCCGCCGGCGGCCGCGGAACTCAATGGCCGGCATGGCGCGTCGGCGTCCGAAGCGCCGCTGCAGCGCGCCTCGGCCTGACGCGCAACGACTGTCGCCATCGCGCTTCGGGTCTTTGATCGGGCATGATCTTTTCGGAAAACCGCCGCAACGCGCAGCAGGAGCGCGAAGGACGG
>DASXPJ010000029.1:0-108543 GCA_036493675.1 Casimicrobiaceae bacterium | reverse complement strand
GAGTCGTGGCTGGAGCACCTGCGGCAGCACGAACGCGGAAGTGTGGCGGATCGAGAGATACTGAACCGCGCGAAGGTGTTCATGGTCGAAGGAGAGACGACCAAATCCACTCATTGGCTCGGCCATCGGGAAAGCTGACAGCGACACGCCAGCGAATTGCAACTTTAGCCTCGTCGCGAGCGCGCGTTCCGATCCGGCGAACCGCGCGCCCACGCGTTCAACACGGGCCTCTGCTGCTTGAGGTGACTGAGGCGTTTGACGCATCGCCCCGTGCGGATCGCTTGCGTCCAAAAAGACATGCTATCTTGGTGCCCAGGAAGGGACTCGAACCCCCACAACCTTTCGGCCGCTAGGACCTGAACCTAGTGCGTCTACCAATTCCGCCATCTGGGCTGTGTGTCAGGCTAGCCAATAATTTTACGAAAGTGTGACTTTCTTGTCAAAAAAGCAAACCAGCAGCCGCTCCCGCACGGGATCGAAAATCGCGCGACGCGGAGCGACCGCGTCCCCGCACGATCCGGCGCCGGCGGAATCGCTTCGCGCCGCGCCGAGACCGATCCCCGCCGCCGATGTGCCGTCCGGACGCCGCAGCCGGCCGACGCGCGGCGACGTCGTGATTCCGGAACGCGAGCAGATTCTGCAGACGCTGCGCGAGCAGGGGGTGCCGACACCGCCGGAACAGCTCGGGCAGCGGCTGGGCGTTCACGGCGCAGCCGAACAGGAAGCCTTTGCCGGCCGCCTCGCGGCGATGGAGCGCGATGGCCAGTTGATGACCAATCGCAAAGGACAGCTTTGCGTCGTGGCCAAGCTCGATCTGGTCACCGGTACCGTGCAGGGACACGCTGACGGTTTTGGATTTCTCGTACCCGACGATGGGGGTGCCGACCTCTTTCTTTCCCCGAAGGAGATGCACAAGACGCTGCACGGAGACCGAGCGACGGCCCGGCCGATCGGCCTCGACCGTCGTGGCCGACCCGAAGGCGCGATCGTCGACGTGCTCGAACGCGCCAACCGCGAAGTCGTCGGGCGCGTCTACGAAGAGCGCGGCATCTGGTATCTGGTCGCGGAAAACAAGCGCATCAGCCAGGACATCCTCATCCCGCCTGACATGCGCGGCAGCGCGCGACCCGGCCAAGTGGTTGTCGCGGAGCTTATCGAGCAGCCTTCGGCGCACCGCGAGGCCATGGCGAAAGTCGAGGAAGTGCTCGGTAACTATGCCGATCCGGGCATGGAGATCGAGATTGCGCTGCGCAAGCACGACCTGCCGTATCGTTTCTCCATGCCAGCGCAGCGCCAGGCGGCGCGAATCCCGCAGGAAGTGCACAAGGCCGACCGCAAGGGCCGCACCGATCTCACCACCCTCCCCCTGGTCACGATCGACGGCGAAACCGCTCGCGACTTCGACGACGCGGTCTATTGCGAACGCAGTCCCAAGGGATTCCGGCTGATCGTCGCCATCGCCGATGTCAGCCATTATGTCGGCGACGGCGACGCGCTGGACGCCGACGCGCGCGATCGCGGTACCTCGGTCTATTTTCCCCGGCGCGTGATCCCGATGCTGCCTGAGCAGCTGTCGAACGAGTTGTGCTCGCTCAAGCCCGCCGTCGACCGGCTATGCATGGCCTGCGAAATGGCGATCAGCGCGGACGGCGAGATCGAGAGCTACCGCTTCTATCCGGCGGTCATGCATTCGCGGGCAAGGCTCACCTACGACCAGGTGTGGGACTGGCTGTCGCAGCCCAAGGCGCGGACAAAGGAAGCGGCCTCGCTGCTGCCGCAGCTCGAGAACCTGTACGCGCTGTACAAGGTGCTCGCCGCGGCGCGCGCCCGTCGCGGCGCGATCGATTTCGAGACGATCGAGCTCGAGCTCAAGTTCGACTTGCACGGCAAGATCGAGACAATTGTGCCGGTCATTCGCAACGACGCGCACAAGCTGATCGAGGAATGCATGCTGGCCGCCAACGTGTGCGCCGCGACTTACCTGCTCGGACAGAAGCAGCCGGCGCTGTATCGCGTGCATGAGGGACCGACGCCGGAAAAGCTCGCCGCCCTGAAGGAGTTTCTTGCGGGCTCGGGGCTGTCGATCGGCGGCGGCGAGTCTCCCTCGCCGGCGGATTACGCCAAACTGCTGGCGCAGATCAAGGCCCGGCCCGATTTCAACCTGCTGCAGACGGTGCTCCTGCGTTCGCTGCAGCAGGCGGTCTACAGCCCGGACAACGAAGGCCATTTTGGCTTGGGCTACGATGCGTATACCCATTTCACGTCGCCGATCCGCCGCTATCCTGACCTGCTGATTCACCGTTGCATCAAGGCGTGCCTCGCCGGAACGCGCTATCGGCCGCTCGGCGCGACTTGGACGGAGCTCGGCGTGCACTGCTCGCAGACCGAGCGCCGCGCCGACGACGCCACGCGCGATGTCGAAAACTGGCTCAAGTGCTATTTCATGCAGGACAAGGTCGGCGAGATCTTCATGGGGACGGTCAGCGGCGTCACGCATTTCGGACTGTTCGTCACGCTCGATGGGCTCAACGTCGACGGCCTGCTGCACGTCACCGAGCTCGGCAACGACTACTTTCACTACGACGCCGTGCGGCATGCGATGAGCGGCGAGCGCAGCGGCAGGATCTACCGGCTTGCCGACCGCATCATGGTGAAGGTCGCCCGCGTCGACCTCGAGTCGACGAAGATCGATTTCATCCTCGCCGGCGGCGAAGTCGCGAGCGGCCCGAAAAAGAAAACGCGTCAGGGCCGCAAGCCCTGACGCGTCGTCGTCACGAAAGCGGCTTCGGCCCGTTCAACGGTTGGGCTGCGGCGTCATGCGCAGATACGGCCGCAGCGCCTTGTACCCCTTGGGGAATTTCGCCTTGAGCAGCTCGGGGTCCTGCAGCGACGGCACGATCACGACATCGTCGCCGTTTTTCCAGTTACCCGGCGTGGCCACGCTGTGATACTCGGTCAGCTGCAGTGAATCGATCACGCGAAGCACTTCGTCGAAGTTTCGACCGGTTGACGCCGGATAGGTGATGATCAGCCGGATCACCTTTTTCGGATCGATGACAAACAATGACCTTACCGTCGCCGTGGCGCTGGCATTCGGATGGATCATGTCGTACAGCGTCGAGACCTTGCGGTCGGCATCGGCGATGATCGGAAAATTGACGGTCGTATGCTGCGTTTCGTTGATGTCGTTGATCCATTTCTTGTGCGAATCGACCGGATCGACCGAAAGGGCGATGACCTTGACGTTCCTCTTGGCGAACTCGTCCTTGAGTTTGGCGGTCAATCCGAGCTCGGTCGTGCACACCGGCGTGAAATCGGCGGGATGCGAAAACAGGACGCCCCAGCTGTCGCCAAGCCATTTGTGGAAACTGATCGGACCTTCGCTCGATTCCTGCGTGAAATCCGGCGCAGTGTCGCCCAGACGCAGTGACATGGTTTTCTCCTCGTCGTACCGGTTGAAGCGCCTATAATACGCCGCCCCCGCGCCCGTGAGTAGAAGCGCTGGCTCTATGATCATGCCGGTGTGCGCGGGCGCCGGATTCGACTGCCCAAGCTGATGCCGCGATCCCCTGTTTGCACCGTGGATTTGCCGTGAAATCGGCGGCAATGACCGCAGGCGCCGACCGCGCACGACTGGTCGTGCAGGCGCCCGAGGTGGAAACGCCGGTGCTCAAGGCCCTAGCGAAGCTTGCCGGCGCCGAGCGCATCGATGCGGTGGGGCGCGGCGGCGGTCAGGCGTTCGCGCTTTCGCCCGTCGGCAATGCGGACGAGGCGATGGCGTATTGCGCACGCGCGGCGCTCGATTACGGCGTCGTCCCGCCCGGACAACGGCTCGACCGCGTGCGACTGCTGGCGCTGGACATGGATTCGACGTTGATCACCATCGAATGCGTCGACGAGCTTGCCGATATGCTGGGCATCAAGGCGCAAGTCGCGGCCATCACCGCCAGTGCGATGCGCGGCGAAATCGATTTCCGGGAAAGTCTGACGCGCCGCGTGGCGCTGCTCGCCGGGCTTCCCCTCGATGCGCTGCAGCGCGTCTACGACGAGCGTCTTCTGCTGTCTCCAGGAGCCGAGCAGCTGCTGGCCGGCATGCGGTCGATCGGCGCCCGGTCGCTGCTCGTTTCCGGCGGCTTCAGCTTTTTCACCGAGCGACTGAAGGCGCGCCTCGGACTCGACTACACCTGCTCGAACACGCTGGAAGTCACTGACGGCAAGCTGACCGGCCGCTTGATCGGCTCGATCGTCGACGCCGAGGCCAAGGCCGATTGTTTCAAGCGGGTTCGCGCTGCCCTGACCGCGAACGGCGGGCTGGCCGTCGCGATCGGCGACGGCGCCAACGACCTGCCGATGCTCGAAGCCGCGGACGTCAGCATCGCGTATCATGCCAAGCCAGTGGTACGCGCCCGCAGCACGTACGCGATCGATCACTGCGGACTGGACGCCGTCCTGAATCTGTTCGTCTAGCGATTCGCGGTTATGCTAGCGCGGGCCGCAGAAACGCGACGATGTCCCAGATGGCCAGCACGACCAGAACCAGCCAGGTCAGCGCGGTGCCGGCGAAGCGCCCGAAGGAGTAACCGCTGGCTCGCGACAGGCCGGCGGCGTGGATCAGTCGCGCCAGGATGAACGCTACCCCGCAGATGTGGAGCAGCAGCGGCGAGGCGCGGTTTTCCTCGGCGATCAGCAGCAGCAGCAACAGCGGCAGTCCCCACTCGACGGCATTGGCGTGAACGCGGATCGCACGCTCGAGCTGGGCATCGCCGCCGGCGCCGAGGCCGATGCCCTTGTGGCGGCGGCGGCGCGAGACCAGCGCGGCAAGAGCGACCAGCAGGAGGGCGAAGGTCCCGGCGTAGAGCGCGCTGATCATCGGCATCGGTGCTGGATTCATTCGTCACCCTCCTCGATCCACAGCATTTGGATTGCCTCGAGTATTTTCTCGCCCGAGTGCTTCGGATCATCGTCGAATCCGGGCAGCTCGGTCACCCAGCGATGCAGATCGGTGAAGCGCACCGTTGTCGGATCCACGCCAGGGTGATGCTCGGCCAGAGCAATCGCGATGTCGCGCGAGTCAACCCACTTCATTTGGTCGTCTCTTTGGCGTAGTTGATCGTGTATTTGGGGATTTCAATGACCAGCTTGGTGCTGCCCACCTTCGCCTGGCAGGACAGGCGCGATACGGGGGTCAGGCCCCACGCGCGGTCGAGCAGATCGTCCTCATCTTCGGACGAAGGAGAAAGCGAGTCGAATCCTTCGCGCACGATGACGTGGCAGGTGGTGCAGGCGCACGATTTTTCGCAGGCGTGCTCGATCTCGATGGCCTGATCGAGGAGATTGTCGCAGATCGATTCGCCTTCGGTCGCCTCGAAGGTCTTGCCCTCGGGACAGAGCTCGGCATGCGGCAGCACGACGATTTCGGTCATGGCGCGCCAGCCTCAACCCAGGGCGTCGACGTCGCGCCCGGTCAACGCGCGTTCGACACTGCGGTTCATGCGCCGGCCGGCGAATCCATCGGTGGCGGCGTTGAGCGCGGCGACTGCGGCGACGAGAACATGATGGTCGTCCTGCCCGGCCAGCCGACGGACTTCCGAGAGCGCGTGCTCGATCGCGACGCGTTCGGCGCTGCCGAGCAGATCGCCGTCCGCGCGCAGAGCCCCCTCCGTCGCATCGACCATGCGCTCGGCCTCGACGCGGGCCTCGGCCAGCGCGCGGGCCAACGTGTCCGGTCCGGCGTTGGCGAACGAGTCTTCGAGCATGCGCGCGATGTCCGCGTCGTTCAGGCCATAGGAGGGTTTGACGACGATCGAGGCCTCGACGCCGGTCGTCTGCTCGCGCGCAGCGACGGCGAGCAGCCCGTCGGCATCGATCTGGAAGGTGACTTTGATCCGGGCGGCACCCGCGACCATCGGCGGAATCCCGCGCAATTCGAAGCGCGCCAGCGACCGGCAGTCGGCTACGCGCTCGCGTTCGCCCTGCACGACATGCAAGGCCATCGCGGTCTGCCCGTCCTTGAACGTGGTGAATTCCTGTGCGCGAGCGATCGGGATCGTGGAATTGCGCGGGATGAGCTTCTCGGTGAGCCCACCCATCGTCTCGAGCCCGAGCGACAGCGGAATGACGTCGAGCAGCAGCCAATCCTCGTCGCTGGCGCGATTGCCTGCGAGCACGTTGGCCTGGACGGCGGCGCCAAGCGCGACGACCTCGTCCGGATTCAGGTTGTTCAGCGGCGCTTTGCCGAAGAACTCGGCCACCGCTCTCTGGACGTGCGGCATGCGGGTCGCGCCGCCGACCATCACGACACCCTTGATGTCCGCCGGCGCGAGCTTGGCGTCGCGCAACGCCTTCTTCACCGCAGTGATTGTTTTCGCGACCAGCGTTTGCGTAATCTCCTCGAATTCCTTGGCGGTAAGCGTCGCGACGATCGCGCCCCCCGATGGCAGCGTGGCCGTCAACGCGACCTCGTCGCGGGTCGTCAGCGCCTCCTTCACTTCGCGCGCCCGGGCCATCAGCATCCGCGCCTCACCCGGCGGCAGCGGGCCCGCGCTCGCGGTCTCGAGCGCCCAGCAATAGATGCGATGATCGAAGTCGTCGCCTCCCAGGGCGGTGTCGCCCGCAGTGGCCAGCACTTCGAAAACGCCGCGCGATAGCCGCAATATCGACAGGTCGAAGGTGCCACCGCCCAGGTCGTAGACCGCATAGGTTCCCTCGGACGCATTGTCCAGGCCGTAGGCGATCGCCGCTGCCGTCGGCTCGTTCAGCAGCCGCAGCACGTTGAGGCCCGCGACGCGGGCTGCGTCCTTGGTGGCCTGGCGCTGCGCATCGTCGAAATAGGCTGGAACGGTGACGACCGCGCCGTCCAGCGCGCCGCCCAGAGCCGTTTCCGCGCGCACGCGTAACGTCCTGAGAATCTCGGCCGAAATTTCAACCGGCGTCCGGATGCCGGCACGCGTGGCGATCTGCACGACCCCCGGCGCATCGACGAAGCGATAGGGAAAGCGGCGCGGGTCCACGAGATCCGGCAGCGCCCGGCCCATCATCCGCTTGACCGAGACGACGGTGTTCTGCGGATCGTGAATCTGCTCCGCCTGTGCGCTGTAGCCGACTTCGACGCCTTCCGGCGCATAGCGCACGATCGACGGCAGCAGCCGATGCCCCTGCTCGTCAGGCAGGACATCGGCGCTGCCATCGCGCACGGTGGCGACCAGCGAGTTGGTCGTGCCGAGATCGATGCCGACGGCCAGCCGCGGCCCGCGCGGCTCGGGCGCCTGACCCGGTTCGGCGATCTGCAGAAGGGCCATCAGCCGTCGATCCCGCCGATAGCCGCGTCGATGTCGGCCGCGAGCTTGGACAGGAACTGGAGCTCGCGCACGCTTGCGCGCGCCGACTCCCAGCTCTGCCGGCCATCCAGCGTCTCGGCCAACGCCGGCTCCGCCACGGCGATCTCGGTCCGCACTTCCGAGAGAAGCGCTTCCAGCCGGGCCGCGTCGCCAGCGAGCCGCGCATCGTCGACCGCTTCGCGGCGCTCGAGCTGGCGTTCCAGAAAGTCGAGGGGCAGCGCCGTGTCGGTCTCCGCCTTGGCGTCGATGCCGTGCAGCGAGAGGATGTACTGTGCGCGCCCGACCGGATCCTTGAGCGCCCGGTACGCCTCGTTGACCCGCGCCGAGGATTGCACGGCGAGTCTTCGCTCCGCCTCGCCCGCGGCGGCGAAGCGGTCCGGATGCACTGCGCTCTGCAGCGTGCGGTACGCGGCATCCAGCCGCGCCGTATCGCAGCGATAGCGCCGCGGCAGCCCGAATAGTGCGAAATAATCCTGGGAGAAATCGATCATCGCAACGGCGACCAGGTCTTGCACGTCATTGTGCCGAGTCCATCGATAATCGGGCAGAGCGCGAAGCCAGGTCGACGTGCGGCGCCGCGGGACTTTCGACCGGAACGTACACGTTAGTACGTAAGGATCCGCAGTTGCCAAATGCGTGAACAGCAACGATGCGGCGGCGGGCTATGCGAAGCTTATCGACGAGCTCAGACGTTGAACGATTCGCCGCACCCGCATTCGTCCTTGACATTCGGGTTATTGAACTTGAATCCCTCGTTCAGCCCTTCGCGCGCAAAATCCAGCTGGGTGCCGTCGAGATAAGCCAGGCTCTTCGGGTCGACGATGACGCTGATGCCGTGGCTTTCAAAGCGGACATCCTCGGGCTTGATCTCGTCCGCGTATTCGAGCTTGTAGGCCAGCCCCGAGCACCCGGTCGTGCGTACGCCCAGGCGCAGGCCGACCCCCTTGCCGCGCTTCTGCAGGAAGCCGGCAACGTGCCTGGCCGCGCTCTCGGTCAGAGTAATCGCCATACCGGCCGGCTCTCCGTCGCAGTCACGCCGTGGCCGCTGTGCGCGGCGCAGCGTCCGCCTCAGCGGCCGTCTCGCTTTCGCCGTGCTTTTTCTTGTAGTCGGCAACGGCCGCCTTGATTGCATCCTCAGCCAGGATCGAGCAGTGAATCTTGACCGGAGGCAGTGCGAGCTCCTCGGCGATCTGCGTGTTCTTGATCGTCAGCGCCTGATCGAGCGTCTTGCCTTTGACCCACTCGGTGATCAGCGACGACGACGCGATTGCCGAGCCGCAGCCATAGGTCTTGAACTTGGCATCCTGGATGCGCCCGTCGGCGCCGACGCGAATCTGCAACTTCATCACATCGCCACAGGCAGGCGCGCCGACCATGCCCGTGCCGACCGCGCCGTCATCCTTCGCGAACGAGCCGACATTACGCGGATTTTCGTAGTGATCCAGTACCTTGTCGCTGTATGCCATTTCAGTCTCCAGAAAACCTTCGTGTCCTACCTTTGACGTCGTCCGGATTGAGGGGCGGCGAAGCCGCGCTTCCAATCCGGACAGTTATTGCGTCAGCCCAGCTGACGCAATAACAACTAATGGGCGGCCCAAACCACCGTATCCAGGTCGATCCCTTCCTTGTACATTTCCCACAGCGGCGATAGGTCGCGCAGCTTGCCGATCTTGCGCTTCAACAGATCGACGGTGTAATCGACTTCTTCCTCGGTCGTGAAGCGGCCGACCGTGAAGCGGATCGAGCTGTGCGCGAGCTCGTCGCTGCGCCCCAGCGCACGCAGCACGTACGACGGTTCCAGCGATGCCGACGTGCACGCCGAGCCCGACGAGACCGCGATGTCCTTGATCGCCATGATCAGGCTTTCGCCCTCGACGAAATTGAAGCTCACGTTGAGGTTGTGCGGCACGCGGCGCTCCATGTCGCCGTTCAAATGCGCTTCCTCGATCTGCGACAGCCCCTGCCACAGCTTGTCGCGCAGCATCCGTATGCGGTCGTTGTCGGTCGCCATCTCCAGCCGCGCCAGCCGGAAGGCTTCGCCCATGCCGACGATCTGGTGCGTCGGCAGCGTACCCGAGCGCATGCCGCGTTCGTGGCCGCCGCCGTGCATCTGGGCTTCGATGCGTACCCGCGGCTTGCGCCGGACGAACAGCGCGCCGACGCCTTTGGGGCCGTAGGTCTTGTGCGCCGAAAAGCTCATCAGATCGACCTTCAGTGTCGACAGATCGACCGGTATCTTGCCCGTCGCCTGCGCCGCGTCGACGTGGAAGATGATGCCGCGGCTGCGGCAGATCTCGCCGATCGCCGGAATGTCCTGGATGACGCCGATCTCGTTGTTGACGAACATCACCGACACCAGAACCGTGTCGGGGCGCAACGCCCGCTTGAATGCTTCGAGGTCGAGCAGGCCATCGGGCTTGACGTCGAGATAGCTGACTTCGAAGCCGTCGCGCTCCAGCTCGCGCATCGTGTCGAGCGTGGCCTTGTGCTCGGTCTTGACCGTGACGAGGTGCTTGCCCTTGTCCTTGTAGAAATGCGCGGCGCCCTTCAACGCGAGATTGATCGACTCGGTCGCGCCGGATGTCCACACCAGCTCCTTGGGGTCGCAATGAACCAGCGCCGCGACTTCGTCGCGAGCTTCTTCGACCGCCTTCTCCGTTTCCCAGCCGAAGGCGTGGGAGCGCGACGCAGGGTTGCCGAAATGCTCGGTCAGATACGGAATCATCTTCGCCGCCACGCGCGGGTCGACCGGCGTCGTTGCCGAATAGTCGAGATAGATCGGTTTCTTCATCGTTTTCTCGAGACTGCCTGCCTCATGAGACCGGGGCCGGCTCGGGCTTCTTGCCCGTCAGCGCACGGTGGTCCTGCAGCACATTGACATCGGGCTTGTCCTGCTGCCGCACCAGTTGCTCGAGCGTCACCGAATGCAGGAACGAAAAGATGTGGGTGTTGAGGCTTGCCCAAAGTTCGTGGGTCATGCAGCGTCTGTCGTCCAGGCAGTTCTCTTTGCCGCCGCACTGGGTGGCGTCGATCGGCTCATCGACCGCCAGAATGATGTCCGCCACCGACACCGCGCTTGCCTTGCGCGCCAGGTTGTAGCCGCCTCCGGGGCCCCGGACGCTATCGACCAGCCCGTGACGGCGCAGCTTGCCGAACAGCTGCTCCAGGTAAGACAAGGAGATTTTTTGCCGTTCCGACACAGCCGCCAGCGTCACCGGACCCTTGCCGTTGTGCATCGCCACGTCGATCATCGCCGTGACGGCGAAGCGTCCCTTAGTCGTCAGTCTCATGATTGCTCACCTCTCCGTGCGCTCGCGGCCACCTTCCACAGTCAAATTTTATAATTCCCGACTGGTTTAGTCAACTAAAAACCCTACTAGTTCAGTCAAGTAAGCGGTTCAGTTGAGCCGGGTCGAAACGGTCCGCGGTCGCCTTGGCATCGCTGCAATCGACACCCTCGTGCTGCAGGTGTTCGATCAGTTTGCGCAGGCGATCATCGGTCGCCGCGGCATGGTCGAGGAGCGAGTGGATCGCCTGGACCATGGGGTCATTCATGTCGGGTCCAATGCCGTAGGCGGAAAACCCGATGCGGGTGGCCTGGGCCTCACGCCGGACCGCGTCGTCCCCGGTCAGAATGCGTGCCGGGATGCCCACCGCCGTCGCGCCGGCAGGGACATCGCGCACGACAACCGCATTGGAACCCACTTTCGCGCCATCGCCGACCAGCACCGGACCGAGCACCTTGGCGCCGGCGCCCAGGACCACCGAGCGGCCCAATGTCGGGTGTCGTTTGCCGGCGTTCCAGGAGGTCCCGCCCAGCGTCACCCCGTGGTAGAGCGTGCAGTCATCGCCGATTTCAGCGGTTTCGCCGATGACCACGCCCATGCCGTGGTCGATAAAGACCCGTCGGCCGATCGTCGCCCCGGGGTGTATCTCAATGCCGGTCAGCCACCTGCCCCAGTGTGACAGCCAGCGCGCCAGCCAGCGCGCGCCGCCGCGCCACAGGCGATGGCTGACCGCGCGATGCCATACCAGCGCATGCAAGCCGGGATAGCAGGTGAGCACCTCCCAGGCCGAGCGGGCGGCGGGATCGCGCTCGAACACGACGGCAATATCTTCTCGAAGGCGGTCAAACATGGGGCGATCTTGCCATATCCGACAGAATTACTCAAGTATTCTCGTGGGGGGGCCTGCGCGGTCGATCGTGCAGGTGCTGCTTTTCAACGCAACAGAATGGCGACGAGCACCAGTCCCGCCGTCGCGAGGCCGCCCAGGATCGCATAAAGGGTCGCCACCACGGATGCGCGGGCAAATATTCCAATCCACGACCCGCCATAGACCGCCTTCATCGACCACAGCGCATAGACCGCGATCCAGCAGCCGATCGCGGTCGCCAGCGCGCGGCTGGGCACCAGCAGCATCGCCGTCGCCGCGACGAAGAGGAAGGCATGGCCATACGCAGCGAAGACCAGGTGCTCGCCGTAGAGTCGCGGACGCTTCGGATGGCGCCGGCGGCGGCCGAGGTAGACGAGCTTCAACAGCAGCGCGAACGCGGGAAGCAGCACGAACATCGCGTAAGGCGCGTAACGCAGGGTTCCCTCGCGCAGCTGGCCGGCCTTTTCCTGCCTGCTCAGCGCATTGAATCGGTTCCAGCGCTGCAGCAGTGCCGGCGGTACGAACCTCGCTGTTTCGGGATCGATCTGCACGCCGATGCCCTTGTCTGGGGACAGGTACTTGGCTTCCTCGGGCGAGTCCGCGCGCAGGTCCAGGATCTCGAGCGGGGAGCTTACGAACAAGCGCGACACGGCGAAAAAAATCAGCGTCGCGAACAGGTAGAGGCGCGCCGGTCTGATGTAGCGGCGCCGGCGGCCGGCGAAGTACTCGCGCGGCAGAAATCCCGGGCGCGTCAGCAGCGCAATGACCGTGCGCCAGAAGCGGCCATCCAAGGCCACGTAGCGTCCGGCCGCTTCGCGCAGGAACTCGCGCAAGGTGGGCAGGCGCAACACCGTTTCCTGCCCGCAACGAGCACAGTAGGCGCCATCGGCTGCCGCTCCGCAATTGCGGCAGGTCGTCGGCGCAGGCTCGGCGGATGCCGCTTCGATGGCCGCCGTCCTCAGTCCGCCTCACGGCCGCGCTGCAGTCGCTCGTCGATGCGCGCCAGGATGCCGCGAAGGATGTTGACTTCCTCCTTTTCCAGCCGTGCCCGCGCGAAAAGACGGCGCAGCCGCGGCAGCAGGCGCTTGGGATGCGCCGGGCGAAGGAAATCGAGGGCGATCAGCGTACGCTCGCCGTGCTCGAACAACCGAGCGATTTCGTCCTGTGTCGCCGGCTCGAACGCGGGCGCCCGCCAGACCTCGTCGCCTCCGGCTGCGACGCGCAACTCGTACGCGGCAACCTGCACCGCCGCGGCAAGATTGAGCGACGAGAACCCCGGGTCCGACGGGATGGTCGCGACCAGCTGGCAGCGTGCGAGCTCATGGTTCGACAGTCCCGACATTTCACTGCCGAAGACCAGCGCCACCTCGCCCCGCGCGGCATAGCGCAGCGCTTCCTGGATGGCGGCGCGCACCGGCAGCGCGCCGCCGGCGAATTCGCGCGGGCGCGCCGAGAAGCCGATCGCCAGCGCCGCGCCGGCCAGCGCCTCGTCGAGGGTGGCGACGACACGTGCCGCGCGCAGGATCCCGGTCGCACCGGACGCCAGCGCGTCGGCATCCGGATCGGGGAAGCGCTGCGGCGCGACCAAGATCAGTTGCGCGATTCCCATCGTTCGCATCGCCCGCGCGCTCGCGCCGATGTTGCCGGGGTGACTCGGCGCGCAAAGAACGATGCGAATGCGCGCAAGCGCATCGCTGCGCCGCTTGGCGCGATGCTGATCGACGGATGGCTCGGATGCGTCCGTCACGGGGCGTCGCACGATTGCAGGTAGAATGCGCGAGGACTTTTCTTTATGCGCCGCTTGCGGGCTCGGCCCGGCGGTGAACCCGAATGCATCCCATGCTCACCATCGCGGTCAAGGCCGCGCGCCGCGCCGGCGGCATCATCAATCGCGGCGCGCGCGATCTGGACCGTCTGGTCGTCACCGCCAAGGGCCCGAAGGACTTCGTCAGCGAAATCGACCACGCCGCAGAGGCTGCGATCGTCGACACGCTGCGCGCTACTTATCCCGATCACGGGATTCTAGCAGAGGAGGGGACGGCTCAAGGCACCAACGCGGCGTCCGATCATCTGTGGATCATCGATCCGCTCGATGGAACGACCAATTTTCTACACGGGTTTCCGCAGTACTGCGTTTCGATCGCTCTGCAGCACAAGGGGCAGATCACGCAGGGCGTCATCTACGATCCGGTGCGCAACGATCTTTTTACGGCGACCCGCGGTCGCGGCGCGTTTCTCAACGACCATCGCTTGCGCGTTTCGCGTCGGCAACACTTGAAGGACTGCCTGGTCGGTACCGGCTTTCCGTTTCGCGACGGTTCCAACCTGGAAACCTACATCGGGATGATGCGGGCAATGATGCAACAGACCGCGGGACTGCGCCGTCCGGGGTCCGCTGCGTTGGACTTGGCCTACGTCGCCGCGGGTTATTACGACGCATTCTGGGAAGTCGGGCTCAACGCCTGGGATGTCGCGGCCGGCAGCCTGTTGATCCTCGAAGCCGGGGGCTTGGTCGGCGATCTGTCCGGCGAAGGCAACTATTTGCGCGGCGGCCAGATCGTTGCGGCGAATCCGCGGATTTTCGCGCAAATGGTAAAGGTCCTCGATCCTTTCCGATCGCCGCCCGCGTTCGTAGCCGACAAGAAAGCCTGAGGTTGCGCCCGGGGCGCACCCGGCCCTGCTCGACTCATTGTTGTTTCCAGGCGCCAAATGCGGCCAACGGCCGGATTTGCCGGGCAATAGACATGACAATTCCATTGTCATTGTGTAGGATGGGGCGCGATTGGCAACGGCGCCCCCTGGTGGCGCCGTTGCGTCGAACATCCGGGACTGGGAGCGACCCATGGTTCAACGATGGCTGCAACGGCTTGTGCTGCTGGCGCTTTTGGGCGCTGTCGCGGCGAGCGCGCAGGCCGAGACGATCTCGCGCATCCGCGTCATGCTGCATCCCTATGCGGCCGCGTCCGGTGCACTGCCGGATGCCGCGTCAGCGCGCCTCCAGACACTCGCCGGACTGCCACTCACGCTTGCCGGCAAGACGCGAACCGGCGCTCTGGAATTCGACCTCGCGCAGCCGCTGGATCGCCCGACGGTCATCGCGCTCATTGGACGCCTGCGTGTCGACCGTAGCGTGCTATGGGCGGAGCCCGTGTCGGCCGAGAGCATGGTCCGGCCGCAATCGGTCAGCCCAACCGGCGCAACCGGGGTCGGCGACAAACTGATGCTGAGGCTCGCCGGCGATCCGGCGCCCGACTGGTCGAGCCTGCTCCCGCGTTGGAGCGCGCTGCTCGGTTCGTCCTTAAGCGTCGACCATCAGATCGGCAACGTCTGGGTCCTCAAGCTCCAGGGCACGGTGGCGCAGGATCGTCTGGGCGCCATGGCCGAGCTCCTGCAGACCGATGCCGCGGTGCAGTATGCCGACCCGGTGCGGCGCGCCACCGCGAAACTCATGCCGAACGACCCGAAATACGCGCAGCAGTGGGCGCTGGCCGACCCCGTCGGCGGCATCAACGCACCGGCCGGGTGGGATCTGCAGACCGGCATCGCCGGCACCGTTGTCGCGGTGATCGACACCGGCATCACCCAGCATCCGGAGCTTGCCGGCCGCGTCCTCCCGGGTTTCGACCTAATCAGCGATCCGACCTCGGCCAACGATGGTAGCGGTCGCGACAACGATGCGTCCGATCCCGGCGATGCGACCTCGGACGGCGAATGCGGCCCTGGCGCGCCTGGGGAGCCAAGCTCGTGGCACGGCACGTTCGTCAGCGGGATCATCGCGGCGAATTCCAACAACGGCGCGGGTATTGCGGGGCTCAACTGGAGCGCGATGATCCTTCCGGTCCGCGTGCTCGGCAAGTGCGGTGGGACATTCGACGACATCGCCGCCGGCGTGCTATGGGCGGTGGGCATGCCGGTCGCCGGCGTGCCGAACAATCCGAATCCGGCGAAGGTCATCAACATGAGCCTCGGTGGCGCGACCTCCTGCCCTCAATCGCTGCAAGACGCGATCGACGTCGCGCTCGCGCAGGGCACGGTCATCACCGTTGCGGCGGGCAACGAAAGCGGGAACGCTTCCGATTCGGCGCCGGCGAATTGCAGCGGAGTGATTACCGTCGGCGCGGGCGCGCGCACCGGCGATCGCGCCAGCTACTCCAACTTCGGCGTGCGCGTCGACGTATCGGCGCCCGGCGGCGACGGCGGCGACGGCGACAGCCTCATCCTGTCGCTTTCCAACGATGGCAAGAGCGCACCCGGCAATCCGGCCTACGAGATTGCCGCGGGGACCAGCGCGGCTGCCCCGCACGTCGCCGGCGTCGCTTCGTTGATGCTGGCGCGCAACGCCAATCTGACGCCGGGAAGGGTGCTCGACATCATCAGCGGCACCGCGCGGCCGTTTGTCGGCGGCGCGACCTGCGGCAGCGGCCCGTTCTGCGGTACAGGCCTGCTCGACATGGGGCTCGCGCTCGCCAGCACGTTCCCCGGCGACAGCGTCGCGCCCGCGGGGACCGTCCCGGTGATCGAATACTATCGCGCCGACAGGGACCACTATTTCATGACGGCGAGCGCCCCCGAGCAGGCCTTCGTCGACAACAATCTGGCGGGAACCTTTCAGCGCACCGGGGAATTGTTCTACGCGTGGATCGATCCGGCGCTGGCGCCGGTCGACGCCGTGCCCGTATGCCGCTTCTACAGTCCGCTGCCCATGATCGATTCGCACTTCTTCACCGCATTCGCCGACGAATGCAATTTCGTCATCTCGCACTGGGCGAACATCTGGCTGCTCGAAAGCCGCGCGGCGTTCTACGTGGTTCTACCCGATGCGCTCGGCAACTGCCGCGCGGGAACCCTGCCGGTGTATCGCTTCTTCGACAACCGCAACGACGCCAACCATCGCTACTCGATCGATCTGTCGGTACGCCGCGCCATGCTGAACCGCGGCTGGGCGCCCGAAGGCATCGGCCCGAACGCGGTCGCGTTCTGCAGCCCGATCTGACGCAGTCGGCATTCGAAACCAAAAGCGAGCCTCCCGGCTCGCTTTTTTTTCGCGATCGCGCAGGTCCGCGCAGTTTCGCGCAGGTCGGTTCAGGCCGCCGCGGCAGTCTCACCGCCCCGCTTTTGCGCGGCCAGCGTGTCGAGCGCCGCACTGACCGCGCGGTCGAACAAGGGCACCGGCTCGACGATCAGATTCGCCTTGCCCGCCCCGAGTTGCCAGGCCAGATCCTCCGGCGTGACGACGATCGCGCGCGTTCGCTCGCGCGTCGTGAACAGGTATTTGCTCCGCAGCGGGCTGATCCAGGACAGGCGCGCGTTGACGGCCTTGTCGCCGCGTCCGAATGCAAGCCAGGTTCCGACGACCATGTCGGCCACGAAATCATGGACGTTGGCGATTCGCTGCACGGTCGCGGGACCCCGATCGGCGCCACCGTTGTCGGACGCGCCGGCGACGACGGCCGGGACGTCGGGCATGGGCGCGCCGGGCACCGCCGGCGCGGGTGCGGGCTTGATCGCCGCCATGTGCAGTTGATACATCGCGTCGAGCAGCGGTTTGATGCGCTCGTCGCCGACATGGACCGCCGCCGCACCGGCGCGCAAGTTCTTGATCATCGCCGGAACGAGTTTGGCGAGCCGGGCTTTTTGCGCGGTGCGCTCCTTTGCGGTCAGGCTCCACAACAGATCGTCGAGGGTGCGCACACCGCGACGCCAGGCGTCGCTTTCGATTCCCTGCGTCGTGCGTACGCTCGTCAGATAATCGGCCCAGATGGTTTCGCTGAAGGCGCGCACGTCGAAGGGGACGCCGACACCCGAGAGCCTGTCGCGGATCAGTGCGCGCACGGCCGAGCGGTCGGCCTCGCCCTCCTCGGCCGCCAGCGCGGCGGCGACGTCGGTTCCCAGCGCGCCGGCGCCTTTTTGCACCTCGGCATCGACGAACTCCTGCACCTTGCGATCGGCCACATCGAAGACGGCCACGTCGACCTGAAAATCGCGACAGACTTCCTCGACGACGCCTGCCGCGGTCAACTCGAACGCGGCGTGGTAGCCGGCGTCGCCGGTGGCCCCGATCGCGGCCGCAGCGAGGTGATCGAGCAGTCGTCGAGCCGGGTGCTTCCGATCAGAGAAAAAACTGCGATCGAGCAACGCCGTCTTCAGGATCGGGACCTGCAGGCGGCTGAAGAGATTGCGCAAATCCTCGGGTATCGACGCATCGCGAAAGATGTAATCGAAAAGGAGGCTGATCACGTCCATCGTGATCTTGTCGGTCGAGCTCACCACCTTGTCGTCGATCGCCGCGCGGATGAACGGGATGCGGTTCATCGCGGCGATGCGACCGGCGGCATCGGCGGGGTCGGGTGCGGCGCCCCGCTCGGACCCGGGGTCGCGGCGCTGCCAGCGATCGAGTACGGCAACCGCGGCCGACAGCGAGCCGATCGCCATGAGCGGATCGACCTGCGGCAGGCCCGATGGACCGGTCGCGGCGACCGGTAGCGCCTCGGACGATTGCAGCGCGCGGGTGAGATCGGCGATGTATGGATTGAGCGCCGCGCTCAATGCGGCGACCGACGCGGTGTCGACGGCCGGCGTCGGGGCCGAAGGGATCGCGTGCGGTGGCGACGGCGCCGCGCCGGCCGTCGGCCCGGAAGCCGCGGGGCCCGCCGGGAGCGGCAGGGCCTCGGGTGCCGTCGGAGTCGCCACCGACGCCGCCGGGACCGCGATGTCGAGCCGCATCAGATCGTCCGCCGCGGCCGAGCGCGCCTCCTTGAACAGACGCAGGAATGTCGGCAGCAATTCGGCATCGTCGCGCGGTCGAAGCTCGCTGCGCGCCCGTAACTGCGCCTTGATTTCCGGCAGTACCTGATGGTCAGCGAGAAAGCGATTGACTTTGATGAAGCCCTTGTTGATGCCCAGCGTGACATCCGACAAAACGCGCTCCATCAGCGGCCGCCACACGCGCGGATTCGGATACGTTGCGCGCGACGCGAGCCCGATCGCGTCGAGCACGTAGTCTGGCGAAAAGGGATTGTCGATCTCGCGCATCGGTTCGCCGAGGAGCACACCAACGCGAAGATCGATCGCGTCGAGCTCGCGCTTGGTCAGCCGGTAGAGAAACTGCGTGCTCGAGGTCAACGACGCCTGCTTTTCGTGATCGAAAGCGTTGAGCACGCGCAAGGTCGTCAGCGACGCATCGAAGTCGGGTCGGCGCCCCTGGCGGCGCGTGCCGGCCAGCCGACGCTCGAGCAGTTCGGAGAGCGTCCGGTCGAAACGCTCGAGCCATTGCGCGCGCTTGCTGCGAAAATCGGCGACCTCGGCTTCGCTGACGAAGGCGTTGTTCTCGAACAGATCGTTGGTCGTTTCGACCGAGACGTGCACCAGCGAGATCAGTCCGGCCTTGAACTCGCCAAAGCATTCACGCAAGAGGGCACGCGCCTCATCCGCGGACAGCAGAAGATTGCCGTCGGCATCGGTTGCCGCGGCGGGCGAGCGCGTTTGCTCCGCTGGATGAGGGTCGGCCATGGCTCGTCGAGCAGTATCCCGGCACCGAGCACCCGGGTGGCAAGCCGCCATGCGGCCACAGTGCCGCTTCGCCAGATCGGCGCCCGAGCGAGGGTGTGCGAATGCTAGCGGCCTTTGCGCGCTTTGGCGAGCGCGGTCGCTACGATCGGACGCGACACAAGTCGGTACGCGGGCAATCGGGAAAACACCGCCGGGACCTGGGCTGGCGCAGCGCTTGTGGCGCGGCAGCAAGCTGTATGCTGCAAGCGGCGGCTTGGACTTCCGCGCCCGCTATTTCTCGGCTGCCATCCTGCTGATCAACTCTAGCACGCGCCAGCTGTCGCGGTCCTTCTCGTAGAAGTACGTGGCACCGAGCGAATAACTCAGGCTGCCGTATTCGGCGGCCGTATGATTGGTCAGGACGACCTTGGTGGCGGCACGCGCCTTGCCGCTTTTTTGCAACGCTTCCAGAACGTCGAACCCGCTTCCGGAATCGAGCGTCACGTCGACCAGGATCAGGTCGGCCTCGACGCGCGAGAGGTCGGCGATCGCCTGCTCCGCGTTGTCACTGTGCCCGACCAATTCCGCCCCCGCCGATTCCACCGCGGCAGAGAGCAGCCGCGAAAAAATCGGCGAGTCCTCGATCATATAGACCTGGAGCGCGCTCGTAGCTTCGACCATAGCCATGAATACCCCAGCAGGTACCGCCCGGCCGCGATGCGAACACGGCCCTATGGAAGTATCGCGCGAGGCGGCGCCAAATCCTGTAGGAATAACGGACAAAAAAAGTCGGACGCTTACTGAAAATGGCGCCAAGCAGTCGACGCGAGCCGCCCAGCCGCCGAATTCGACCGTGTGTCCCGACGCGGGTTTGGGCCGATCCAGCGTTCAGGAGATGTCCGGACCAGGCGCTTCGCACGTCGGTCGATCGATTCGGTTTCCCCTGGGCGGTCGACTGCGGGTAAATCGAGGCGTCGCTATCCGGTGGCGCCGCCCTCGGACGGCAAGCCCGGCGCGGCCGCGGTGACGACCGAGTCGAGGATGCGCTCGAGCGCTGCGACCTCGAGCGGCTTGACAAGGTGATAGTCGAACCCCGCTTCGCGCACCCGCCGCCGGTCCTCATCCTGCCCGTAGCCGGTGAATGCCACGAGGATCATCGACCGATTCGCGGACTGGCGCAGGTGCCCCGCCACTTCGTAGCCGCTCATCTTCGGAAGGCCGATGTCGAGCAGCACGACATCCGGCTCGAATTCGGTGGCGCCCTCGAGTGCCGACGGACCGTCGTAGAACGTCCGGACCTCGTGTCCCCAGGCCTCGAGCAGCGCCGCCAGTGTGTCGGCGGAGTCGCGATTGTCATCGACGACCAGAACGCGGCGGCGGTGCGTGGCAGACGCCGCCTCCCGCGCCGCCACGACCTCGCGCGGCAGCGGCGCTTCCGCCAGCGCCGGAAGACGAATGACGAATTCGCTGCCGCGGCCCCGGCCTTCGCTGTACGCCGATACCGTGCCTCCGTGCAGCGTCACCAACCGGTTGACCAGGGTCAGACCGACACCCAGGCCACCCTCGCTGCGGTCGAGCGAACGCTCGCCCTGGACGAACAAATCGAAAACGTTGGGAATCAGCTCCGCCGACATGCCGATTCCGGTGTCCCTGACACGCACGGCCGCCATATTGCCCTCGCGCGCGGCCTCCACCGTGATCCTGCCGCCCGATGGCGTGTATTTGATCGCGTTGGTGAGCAGATTCAGCACGGCCTGCGACAGGCGCGTCAGATCGCCGTCGACCGCCAGCGGCTCGGACGACAGGCGCACGACCAGCGTGTGGCCGGAGGCGTCCGCGACGGGACGGCTCGCCTCGACCGCGCGCTGCACGGCGGCGTTAAGCTCGATCGGCTCCCGATGCAGAACGATCTTGCCGCTGGAGATCCGCCCGACGTCGAGGAGGTCATCGACCAGCCGCGTCAATTGGATCAGCTGCCGATCGATGACGCTGCGTGCCCATTCCTGCGCGGCAGGGTCGTCCGCCCGGAGCCGCATCACGTCGATCGCATTGCGGATCGGCGCCAGCGGATTTCGCAGTTCGTGACCCAGCATCGCGAGGAACTCGCTCATCCTTCGCTCGCTATGCTCGAGCGCCTCGACCCGCCTGCGCTGGGTCATGTCGCGGGTCACCTTGGCGAAGCCGCGCAATTTGCGGTTGGGATCGAATAATGCGGTGATGGTGACGTTGGCCCAGAAGGTGGTTCCATCCTTGCGCACCCGCCAGCCTTCATCCTCGAACCGGCCGGTGTGGGCGGCGACTTCGAGCTCGCGGTGCGGAAACCTGCTCGCGATCGCGTCCGGCGGATAGAAGCGGGAGAAATGCTGGCCGATGATCTCGTCCGCCCGGTAACCCTTGATGCTTTCCGCGCCGGCGTTCCAGCTGGCGACTCTCCCTTCGGGATCGAGCATGAAGATCGCGTAGTCGCGGATTCCTTCGACCAGCAGGCGGAATTTCTCTTCGCTGCGCTTGAGATCCTCCTCGATCCTGGACCGTACCGCGATGTCGCGCTGCAGCGAACGATTGGCCTCGCCGAGCTCATGCGTGCGGACGCTGACGCGAAGCTCGAGCTCGTCGTGCGCCTGGCGCAGCGCCATCGTCGCCCGGCGATACTGGCCGACCACCGCGCTCAGCACCAGGCCGGTGATCGCGACGATGCTGACAAAGGCCAACAGCAGCAAGAGCGATGCATTGACGGACGGCGCTACGAACGGGCCGCGCCCGACGATCGTGTAGACGATGGCGATCGCGCACAGGGCGTTGATCGCGGCCGCGACTTCGAGCTGGTCGAAGCGAAGTGCGGCCCAGATGATCAACGGAAAGGTCAGCAGCAGCAGCGCCGGCGAGAAGCCCATCAAGCTCATGCCGCTGCCGAAAACGATGTAACCGGCGATGGCCAGCACCAGAGCAAACGCGGTGGCCTCGAACTTTTTCGACGTCGACATCGATGGGGCCGCTGTCCAGAAAAGAAGCAACGGCGCGACCACGATGATGCCCGCCACGTCGCCCTGCCACCAGGTCCGCCAGTTGTCGGCGAAATCGACCGCGGTCATGGTTCCGGTCAAAGCGATGCCGCTCACGCCGATGGTCGCCGCGACCGTCGAAGCGACGACCGCCGCCGCGACGAACTTGAAAACGTCCTCACCTCTTTCGAAGCGGCGCGGCAGACCGATGAACTTCAGGATCAGCGCCGCGGCGACGAGCGCTTCGAGTGCGTTACCCGTGCCGATCAGGACGGCGGTGCCGATCGAGGACTGGACGGTCAGATTGGCGAGCGCCGCGCCCAGCCAGATTCCCGGCCACATCCGGCTTCCGGCGAGCAGGATGGCGGCTACCGCCAACCCCGATGGCGGCCACACGGCGGCAGCATAGCCGGGCGGGATCGCCAACAGCAGCGAGATCTTGGCGACCGTGAAATAGATCGCCGCGAGCAGGCCGGTCTGCCCAACGTACGAGAACGATCTCCTGTAAATCGCGAACTGCGGCACCGGCTTCAATTCCTCGGCAACATGCGTCGATGCGTCGGATTGTAGCGTGCGCTCGATGGAGTTGACCCCTGATGCGAACGATGGGCCGGCGTAGGACGGCGACCGACAGCATCCTCTGTCGCCGTCGCAAGCGGCGCGCGGCCTAACCGCGCAAGCGATTGGCCCATAATGGGCACATTCCCACATGGCGCCGGGCACGGCAGGCCGCACTCACGCGATGGATTTCGACTATTCGCCCGAGGAACGCGCGTTTCGCGACGAGGTGCGCGCGTGGCTAAGCGATCACCTGCCTGCGGCGATGCGGGACAAGGTCGTGCGCTACGCGCCGCTCGGCCGCGAGGACCTTCTGGGCTGGCATCGCATCCTGGCCGGCCGAGGCTGGATCGCGCCGTCGTGGCCGCCCGAATGGGGCGGCACCGGCTGGAGCGTCGTGCAGCGCTACGTCTTCGAGGAAGAATGCGGCTACGCCGGCGCGCCGCCGCTCGTCCCGTTCGGACTCGCGATGTGCGCGCCGGTGCTGCTCCGGTTCGGCACGGAGGCGCAGAAGCAGCGTTTTCTGCCGCGCATCTATCGCGGTGACGATCTGTGGTGCCAGGGCTATTCGGAGCCGGGATCGGGATCCGACTTGGCGTCGCTGCGAACCAGGGCGATCCGGCGCGGCGATCGTTACGTCGTCACCGGCCAGAAAACATGGACGACGCTCGCGCATCTCGCAGACTGGATCTTCTGCCTGGTGCGCACCGAGCCGGCGACCGAGCGCAAGCAGGACGGCATCTCTTTCCTGCTGATCGACCTCAAGACGCCGGGCATCGCCATCCGGCCGCTGCCGCTGATGGACGGCCGGCACGAAGTCAACGAAGTCTTCTTCGATGACGTCGAGGTGCCGATCGAGAACCGTGTCCACGACGAAGGCAAGGGCTGGACTGTCGCCAAGTATCTGCTCGGTCACGAGCGGATGAACACCGCCCGCATCGGCGCGTCCAAGCGCGAGCTGGAGCGCTTGAAGGTCTTCGCGGCCGGACAATTCAGGAACGGCAGATCCCTCGCCGACGATTCGCGCTTCCGCGACAAGCTCTCGCGGGTGGAAATCGAATTGATGGCGCTCGCCATCACCAATTTGCGCTTCCTCGACGGCTTGCGCGGCGGCCGGGCACCCGGCGCCGAAGTGTCGATGCTCAAGATCAAGGGCACCGAGATCCAGCAGGCGCTGGCCGAGCTGATGCTCGAGGCCGGCGGTCCGCGCGGGCAGGTGCTCGGCCCGGTCGACGGCTCGCCGTCGGACGACGACTTCCTCGCTGCCCTGGCGCCGCGCTACTGCAACATGCGCAAGACCACGATCTACGCCGGCTCCAACGAGATCCAGCGCAACATCATCGCCAAGCATGCGTTCGGGCTGTGATCGGCAATGAACCTCGATCCCAGCGAAGAGCAGCAGCTTCTCGCTGCTTCGATCGAGCGCTTCGTCGAACGCGACTATACGTTCGAGATACGGCGCAGGCTCATCGCCTCGCCCGTGGGCTATGGCGAGGACGTATGGCGCGCGATGGCGGAGCTCGGACTCCTGGGCTTGCCGCTGCCGGCGGCGCACGGCGGCTTCGGCGGCGGCGCGATCGACGCGTTCGGCCTCATGCAGGCCATCGGCAGCGCGCTGATCGTCGAGCCCTGGCTCGCATGCGTCGCGCTCGGCGCGCAGTTCGTCGCGCGGGTCGGCAGCGAGCAGCAACGGGAACGAATCCTGCCCGCCGTCGCCGCGGGAACGCTCAAGCTCACGTTCGCGCACGCCGAATCCGCCGCGCGACACACGGTGGCGCATGTCGCGACCCGGGCGCTGGCCAGCGACGCCGGATACGTCATCTCCGGCGCCAAGCACGCGATCCCGCACGGCGCCGCCGCCGATCTTCTGGTCGTCTCGGCGCGCACCGAGGGAGAGGATGCCGATGCCGTGGGCTTGAGCCTGTTCCTGGTCGAGCGCAGCGCGCCCGGCGTTTCGATGACCGCACTGCGCATGCTCGACGGCACGCGCGCGGCCGACATCTCATTCGATGCGGTGCGCGTCCCGTCGAGCGCGCTGATCGGCGCACCGGGTAGCGGGTTGCCGGCGATCGAGGAAGTCGTCGATTTCGCCACGGCGCTGGTCTGCGCCGAGGCGGTCGGCGCGATCAAGTCGGCCAACGACGCGACCCTCGAATATCTGAAGACGCGCCAGCAATTCGGCGTGACGATCGGCTCGTTCCAGGCGCTGCAGCACCGGATGGTCGACATGGCGATCGAGTACGAACAGGCGAAGTCGATCGCGCTCCTCGCCTGCTCGGCGGTCGACACCGAACGCGACGCCGCGGCGCGCTCGCGCATCGTTTCCGCCGCCAAAGCAAGGATTGCCGACGCCTGCCGAAAAGTCAGCCAGGAGTCGGTCCAGCTGCACGGCGGCATGGGCATGAGCGATGAGGTCAAGGTGAGCCACACTTTCCGCAGGCTTACGGCGATCGCTCAGCAGTTCGGCGATGCCGACCATCATCTGGAGCGCTTCGCCTTGCTGTCCAACCCTCGCGAAGGAAGCGCATGAGCGCACGCGACAACCGCAGGATCGTCCTGGCGAGTCGCCCGCAAGGCGCCGTGAGCGCGGAGAACTTCCGCATCGTCGACGCGCCGCTGCCCCAACCCGCCGACGGTGAGGTCCTGGTGAGGAACGAATGGCTGTCTCTCGACCCCTACATGCGGGGCCGGATGAGCGACGCCAAATCGTACGTTCCGCCGGTGCAGATCGACGAAGTGATGGTGGGCCAGACCGTCGGCGAAGTCGTCGAGTCGCGCGCTTCGCGCTTCCAGCCGGGGGACAAGGTGCTGACGCAGCTCGGCTGGCAGAGCTACGGTGTCGCGAAAGCGGCCGATCTGGTGCCGATCGATGTGCGGCGGGCGCCGGCGTCGTACTACCTGGGTGTTCTGGGCATGCCGGGCATGACCGCGTGGTTAGGTCTGTTCGAGATCGGTCAGCCGAAGGCCGGCGAGACGGTGCTGGTTTCAGCGGCATCCGGCGCCGTCGGAAGCGTTGTCGGGCAGCTCGCGAAAATCCACGGCTGTCGCGCGGTCGGCATCGCCGGCGGCAAGGCCAAGTGCGACTACGTGGTGAACGAGCTGGGCTTCGACGCCTGCGTCGACCATCGCGCGGGCAGGCTGTACGACGACCTGCGCGCCGCCTGTCCGGCCGGTGTCGATGTCGATTTCGAAAACGTCGGCGGTGAAGTGCTCGACACCGCACTGCGGGTGATGAACCGCCATTCGCGCGTGATCGTCTGCGGGCTGATCGCCGAATACAGCGCGAGCGAGCCGTACGCTCATCGGCGGCTGCGCTCGGTGCTGGTCAATCGCATCCGCATGCAGGGCATGATCGTGTTCGACTGGAAGGATCGCTACGCCGAGGCCCTGCAGGGCCTCGCGGCGCACCTCGCCGCAGGCAGGCTCAAGTACCGGGAGTCGATCGTCGAAGGGCTGGATAACGCGCCGCGCGCGCTCGCGGGGCTCCTCAAGGGCGAGAACTTCGGCAAGCAACTGGTCAAGCTCGTCTGAAGCGTCACATCCCACCGTCGCGCCGCGCGGCTGCTCACACTTCCAGCCACTCCTTGCGCACCGCGTGATTTTCACGGAGCTCGAGCGCGCTGCCTTCGAACACGATGCGTCCCTGTCCCATCACGTACAAGCGGTGCGAGATGGCCAGCGCGATCGTCAGCTTCTGCTCGATCAGCAGGATCGCCACGCCGCGCGCGGCGATCCGGTCGAGCAGATCGCGCACCGTCTCGACCAGGCGCGGCGCGAGGCCCTCGGTCGGTTCGTCGACCATGATCAGGTCCGGGTCGCCCATCAGGGTGCGGCAGATCGTCAGCATCTGCTGCTCGCCGCCGGAGAGCACACCGCCGGGTGCGTCGATGCGCGCCCGCAGCATCGGGAACATCGTCAGCACGTCGTGCATCGACCAGCGCCCCGATGCACGCGCGGATTTCATGCCGAGCAGCAGGTTCTCGCGCACCGACAGTGCCGGGAAGATCTCGCGATCCTCCGGCACGTAACCCAGGCCCATGCGCGCGATCCGGTGCGGCGGCAGGCCATCGATGCGCGTACCGCGAAAGCGGATGCGGCCCATGGGGACCACCAGCCCCATGATCGTCTTGATCGCGGTCGAGCGACCCGCGCCGTTGCGCCCCAGCAGGCTCACGATCTCGCCGGCGCCGACCTTGAACGTCACGCCCTGCAGGATGTGGCTCTTGCCGTAGTACGCGTGCAGGTCGTCGACTTCAAGCATCGGGCACGGTTCCGAGATAGGCCGCCTGGACCGCCGCGTTGTCGCGGATGCGCGCCGGAACGTCGGTCGCGATGATCTCGCCGTAGACCAGCACCGAGATCCTGTCGGCCAGGCCGAACACGACGCTCATGTCGTGCTCGACGATCAGCAAGGTGCGTCCCTCCGACACCCTGCGGATCAGCGCCACCGCCTGGTCCGCCTCGCCGCGGCTCATGCCGGCCGTAGGCTCGTCGAGCAGGATCACCCGTGCGCCGCCGGCGATGGTGATGCCGATTTCGAGCGCGCGCTGCTCGGCATAGGTCAGCACGCCGGCCGGCACGTCGCGCCGCGCCGAAAGTCCGATCTGTTCGAGGGTCGCGAGCGCGCTTTCCCGGGCGTCGGAGAGCGCGTCGGAGTTGCGCCAGAAGCAGTAGCGGTACCCGAGCGACCAGAGCACGCTGCAGCGCAGGTTTTCGAATACCGACAGGCGCGGAAAGATATTGGTGACCTGGAAGCTTCGCGCCAGGCCTTGTCGGTTGATCGCGAAGGCCCGCGCGCCGGCGATCTCCTCGCCGTCCAGGCGGATCGAGCCTCGCGTGGGCGCGAAGCGGCCGCTGATCAGGTTGAACAAGGTCGACTTGCCCCCGCCGTTGGGACCGATGATCGCGTGCCGCTCCCCGCGTGCGACGTCGAGCGAGACGCCGCGGATGATCTCGGTGGCGCCGAAGCGTTTTTCGACGTCGCGCAACCGGAGGGTGTACCCGGCATCCATCGTCACGTTCGCACCGTGGCGCGATCCCAGGCCGACGCGACCAGGCGAAGGCTCGCGCGAAAGAGCATCAGCCCGCCCGCGAGCGCGACCGCCGCGACAGTCCACGGCCAGGGTGATGCGGCATCGATCGCCGTCCACAGCACGCGCATGCGCGTGCCGAGCTCGGGCTGCGTCGCCAGCCGATAGCTCATCTCGATCGCCAGCACCGCGCCGGCGGCCGTGATCGCAAGCGGGAGGAGCGCCATCGCATAGGCCGCGAGCAGTCGGGGGAATGCGCGCGGACCCGCAACCTGCCGGTGCATGAGGATCAGTCCGGCGAGGCCTGACGGCGCGTAAAGAATCATCGCGATAAAGAACACACCCAGATAGAGCAGCCACGCCGAGGTGTAATCGGAGAGGCTGCTCTGCAGCCAGGTGATGACGATCGCGCCGAGGATCGGCCCGATGAAATACGCCGCGCCTCCGATGTAGGCCATGATCAGCACAGCGCCCGAGCGCTGCGCGCCGACCGCGTCGGCCGAGACGATTTCGTAATTGATCGCGTGCAGGCCGCCCGCGAGCCCCGCGAAGAGCCCTGCCACCGCGAAGGCGATGAAGCGCACGCGCTGCGGGTTGTAACCGACGAATTCGGCGCGCTCCGGGTTGTCGCGCACGGCATTGCACATGCGCCCCGCCGGGGTCTGCGCAAACGCGTACATCGCCAGCGCGGCGATCACGCTCCAGAGCATGACCGCGAAATAGACCTGGAGCTGCGAGCCGAGCGGAAGCCCTAAGTCGACTGCGGCGCGCGTGCGGCTCGCGCTGATGCCTTCCTCGCCGCCGAAAATGCCCGGCAGCATGAAGGTCGCTGCGTAGACCAGCTCGCCGACGCCCAGCGAGATCAGAGCGAATATCGTCCCGGCGCGCTTGGTCGTGACCGCGCCGAACAGCAAGCCCGCGGCGAAGCCGCCGGCCGCGCCGGCCAGCGGCACCACGAGCATCGGCAGCGGCAGGCCATGGTTGATCGCGCGCATCAGTGCGACCGCGGCGTAGCCGCCGAGACCGAAATACACGGCGTGGCCGAACGACAACAGGCCCGTCTGGCCGAACAGCACGTTGAACGACAGCGCGAATACCGCGGCGATCCCCATCTGGGTCAGCAGCGAGCGGCCGAAATCGGACTGCAGGCCCGGCAGGTACGGCAGTGCGACCAGCACTGCGACGCTCGCGAGCAGCCACACGACCCGCCGGCCGCGTCTCCGCCCGGCTGTCGCCCCGCTTATCGTACAGCCCCCACGCTTGCGGGCTCATTGGCCAATGAGCCCGCGGCGCTGCCCCCAAAGGGGGCGCAATTCGCGGCTTGGGGCGGCCCGGCGCCGCTCATATGTCGCGCGTGCCGAGCAGGCCCCGCGGTCGCGCAATCAGCATCAACACCAGCAAGAGATACGGCACGATCGGCGCCGCGGTGGCGAGCTTGATCGCCAGGACCTCGTAGAACGGCGATCCGCGCGAGACAGCGAGGCCGAAGGATCGAAGCAGGTCGAGCAGCGAATAATCGACCGCCACCGCGAACGTCTGCAGGATGCCGATCAGCATCGAAGCGATCAGCGCGCCGCCGAGCGAGCCGAGGCCACCGACCACGACCACGACGAACACGATCGGGCCGACCGCGTTCGCAAGCGTCGGTTGGGTCAGCAGCATGAACCCGCCGATCACGCCGGCCAGTCCCGCCAGGCCGCTGCCGACCGCGAACACCAGCACGAACACGCCCGGCACGTCGTGACCAAGCGCGCTCAGCATGCGCGGATGCGTCAGCGCCGCCTGGATGACCAGGCCGATGCGCGTCTTCTTCAGCGCCAGATAAAGGAATCCGAACATCGCGAGTGAGATCAGCATCATCAGTCCCTTGTAGGCCGGGAAGGTGCTGCCGAAAACGTGAAACAGCGGGAAATCGATGACCGCGGGCACGTTGTTGGCCACGGCGTTGCGCCCCCACGCCATCGTCACCAGCTCTTCGATCAGGTAGGCCAGCCCGAAGGTGAACAGGATTTCCGCGACGTGGCCGCGCGTGTGGACGCGCGAGAGTCCGTAGCGCTCGATCGCGGCGCCGGCCAGCGCGCAGGCGAGCGGCGCGACAACCAGCGCCGACCAGAAGCCGACCCATTGGCCGAACTGGAACGACAGATAGGCGCCGAGCATGAACACGCTGGCATGGGCGAAATTCAGCACGCCCATCATGCTGAAGATCAGCGTGAGCCCCGACGAGAGCATGAACAGCAGCAGGCCGTACACGATGCCGTTCAGCAGCGAGACGGTGACGAGCTCGAGCATGCGCTCAAGCCGCCAGAACGCCGCGCCGGCCGGCGCGGCGCGTGCAATGCATCATCGACCCGGACGCGCCGGTCGGGTCACTTCGGCCGTTCCATCCTGCAGGTGGTCGGCAAGGCAGTCGCCTTGCCGTCGACCTTGGCGTTGGTCTTCCAGCCGAGGCCCGTGCCTTCGCTGTCGTATTTGACGTTCCTCTCCAGGGTCGAGACGAACAGCGGCTGCAGAAGCTGGTGGTTGTCGGCGCGCATTTCGACCTCACCGAGCGAGGTCGACATTTTCATGCCTTCCAGTGCACGCGCCACCTTGACCGGGTCGTTCGACTGCGCCTTTTTCGCCGCCGCGGCGACCATCTCCCACATGGTCTTGACGCGCCAGTAGGCGTACTCGTTCTCCTTGCCGGGATAGCGTTTGCTGAACGCCGCGACCGTCGCATCGAGCTCCGGCGTGGCGTTGCGATGCCAGTCGGACACCTGCTTGAGGCTGTCGACGCCGGCCTCGCCGATCGCGGTGACGGTGCCCGGGCTGCCGCCGTAGTAGGTTTCCCACGTCACCTTGAGTCCGGCGTCCTTGCCGGCCTTGATCAGGAGCACCATGTCGTTGCTCCAGTTGCCGGTGATCACCGTGTCGGCCCCTGAGGCCTTGATCTTGGCCACATAAGGCGAAAAATCATTGACCTTTTGCAGCGGATGCAGCTCGTCGCCGACGATCTTGATGTCGGCCCGCGATTCGCCCAGCATCTTGTTCGCCGCCGCGGCGACCGCCTTGCCGAACGAATAGTCCTGGTTGATCAGGTAGACCCGCTGCACCTTCTTGTCGCGCGCGATCACGTCGGTCAGCGCGGCCATCTTCATGTCGGCATCGGCGTCGAAGCGGAAATGCCAGAAGTTGCACTTCTCGTTGGTCAGCGCCGGGTCGACGGCCGCATAGTTGAGGTACAGCACTTCCTTGCCAGGATTGCGCTCGTTGTACTTCTGCACGGCATCGGTGATCGCCAGCGCCACCGAGCTGCCGTTGCCCTGCACGACATAGCGTGCGCCCTCGTCCAGCGCGCGCTTCAGCTGGATCAGCGATTCCTGCGGATTGACCTTGTTGTCGTACGATAGCAACTCGAGTTTTTCGCCGTTGAGGCCGCCCGCTGCATTGATCGCGTCGATGTAGAACTGATGCGTTTTCTGCGCCAGAATGCCGGTGGCGGCGCCCCCTCCCGACAGCGGATCGATGAACGCGATTTTCACGTCCGCCGCCGCGGATCCGGCGAAGCAGGCGATCGTGAAGCCCAGCGCGACGATGCGACGCGTATGACCGTTCATGGCACCTCCTGGAATGGGCGGCGGTCCCGGGAGCGCAGGACCCGACCGTCTCGGATGCTAACGGGCCGGGGTGCGGCTTACAAGCGCGCGGCGAAGGTCGAGGATGCTGCGGTGCAGCACGCGATGCGGTTGAACAGGGAGAATGCTGATGCACGGTCTGATGATGCGCTGGCCGCTGATGATCTCGTCGCTGCTGCGGCACGCCGACCGCTGCCACGGCGACGCCGAGATCGTCTCACGGACCGTCGAGGGACCGATCCATCGTTACACCTACCGCGATGCGCACGTTCGCGCGCGGCGGTTGGCCAACGCGCTGACTCGTCTCGGCGTCATCCCGGGCGAGCCGGTCGCGACGCTGGCTTGGAACGACTACCGCCATTTCGAGCTTTATTACGGCGTCTCCGGCATGGGCGCGGTCATCCACACCGTCAATCCGCGGCTCTTCCACGACCAGCTCGTTCACATCGTCAATCACGCCGGCGACCGGCTGGTTTTTTTCGATCTCACGTTCCTGCCGCTGGTCGAAAAGCTCGCGCCCACGTGCCCCAACGTGACCACCTGGATCGCGTTGACCGACCGCGCACACATGCCCGATTCGCCGCTCGAGCTCCTATGCTACGAGGACTTGCTGACCGCCGAGCGCGACCAATACGAGTGGCCGGAATTCGACGAGGAGACGGCCGCCGGACTCTGCTACACGTCGGGCACGACCGGCCATCCGAAGGGCGTCCTGTTCAGCCACCGCTCGACCGTGCTGCACGCGATGGCGGTCTGTCTGCCTGACGCCAAGGGCTATTCGGCGCAAAGCGTCGTCCTGCCGATCGTCCCGATGTTCCACGTCAACGCGTGGGGTATCCCCTATTCGGCGCCGCTGGTCGGCGCCAAGATCGTCTTTCCCGGCCCGGGGCTGGATGGCAAGAGCCTCTACGAACTGTTCGAAAGCGAGGGCGTGGACTCGTCCGCCGGCGTCCCCACGGTCTGGCTGGGGCTGATCCAGTACATGAAACAGAACAAGCTCCGATTCTCGACCCTGAAGAAGACGACGATCGGCGGGTCGGCCTGCCCGCCGGCGATGCTGCGCACCTTGCGCGATGATTTCGGCATCCAGGTCATGCACGGCTGGGGCATGACCGAGATGAGCCCGGTCGGCACGATCGGGAGTCCGAAGGCCAAGCACCGCGGGCTTTCCGCCGATGCGCGTTTTGCGCTGTCGCTCAAGCAGGGCCGACCGCTGTACGGCGTCGAGATGAAGATCGTCGACGCCGAAGGGCGCGACCTGCCGTGCGACGGCGTCGCGGCGGGCAACGTGATGGTCAAGGGACCGTGGGTGTTGCGCGACTACTTCAAGAACGACGAAGCAAGCCCGCTGTCGGCCGACGGGTGGTTTCCCACCGGGGACGTGGGTTCGATCGACCCCGACGGCTACCTGCAGATCACCGACCGCTCCAAGGACGTGATCAAGTCCGGCGGCGAATGGATCAGCTCGATCGAGCTCGAGAACATCGCGATCGGGCATCCGGCCGTCGCCGAGGCCGCGGTCATCGGCGTGTGCCATCCGAAATGGAACGAGCGGCCCCTGCTGCTGGTCGTGAAGCGGCAAGGCATGGACTTGACGCGCCAGGACATGCTCCGGTTCTACGACGGCAAGATCGCGAAATGGTCGACGCCCGACGATGTGGTGTTCGTCGACGAGCTCCCGCACACGGCGACCGGAAAGCTTTCGAAAAAGGTGCTGCGGGAAAGCTATCGGGAATATCGCCTGCCGACGGCTTGACCGCGGCAATGCGGGGCATGGGCCGCCCGTGCCGCGATCGAATTGCAAGGCTTACAAAGGTGTAAACGTACGGAAAAGCGACCTTGTGTGCGCTACCGTACATAGCACCGGATAGTTCCGCTTTTCCGCCGCAGCCCAGGTTAGGACGGCTTTCGAAAAAAAGCCCGCCACGGCGCGGCATCCTCGCAAGGGACCAGCCTGGATTACATGCAGGACACGTACATCCGCGACGTGCGACGCGAAGAGCGCTTCCAGTTGCCGCAGCGACTCGGCGCGCCGCTTTGACGATCTGGCCGTGCAGCGAATCGCCCCGGCGAATGGGCCGCTACTATGAGAACGGAAGCGACGTCAGAACCTATTCCGTGTGGCCGCGAAAAGCTTTGTCGGTAACCGAGAATTGCCGCATCGTAAAGTTGCCTGTCTGAGCCAGATGGTGACAGACGCCGCATTCGGCGAGCGTCTTGGGCCGCGGATTGCCGGCCCACAACGGATCGAGCACCGCGGCGTGGACTCCACCGATATCGGCGGAGCACTGACCGTTGTCTCCAGGCGCAATGCTCCGAATCGCGCTCGCAGATTGAATCGATCGCGAGGAAGGCTGGTCGCTAACCGGAGTGGGCAGTGCGCCAATCCGAGGCTTTGACGCGTATACTTTTATCGCCAGGAGGAGGCCTGGCTTTGTTTTAGCCTAGCCGAAGGAGAAAGAACATGGATGAGCAAGCGAAGCTGTCGCGCCGTTCGATGCTGCGATGCGCGGCGGTGCTGGCAGGCGGTACGCTGGCAGCCGGCGTCATTCGGATAAAGCCGGCAAATGCGCAGGGCAAGGCAGCCAAGGATGCGGTCAAGTATCAGGATTCGCCCAGCAATGGCCAGAAATGCGCCGACTGCCTGTATTTTCAGGCACCCGGTAGTTGCGCCGTGGTCGACGGGGCGATCAGCCCGAACGGCTGGTGCTCGTTGTACAACAAGAAGAAGTGATCTGCCGATCGGCCGCGCCACCGCGGCCGATGGCCAAGGTCGGTGAGCCCGGCGACAGGTCGCGACGGCCCCGTCGCGTCGAGTTCAGGCTGCTGCCGAGACGAGCCTTGGAAACATCTGAGCGAGCAACCGCTGGCCGCTTTCGAGCACGTAATAGCGTTATGGCGCCTCGCCGATGCAGATACAACATCGCTCGCGCGGAGGCGTCCGATCGAAATCGTCGTCCGACGAGGAATGAAGCCGGCAAGCCCGCGGCGATCACGCGTTGATCGCAGGACGGCGGCGTTTCGGAGGATGCCCGCCTACCCCGTGATTACCGCAGATGATGCATGTCCTGACCCAGCATTTCGGGCGTGACCAGAGTGACGCCGCGGTCGGTGACGAAGAACCGCTGGCGATCCAGCACCGGATCGATGCCGACCTCGAGACGCGCGGGCAGCACGCAATACCGGTCGACGACGCACTTCCTGAGCGTGACGTGGCGATGTACTTCGACGTCGGGCAGCACCACCGAATCCTCGATGTTGCAGTAGCTGTGCACGTGGACATTGGAGAACAACAGCGAGCGCCGAACCGTTGAACCGCTGACGATACAGCCGCCGGATACCAGCGAGTCGAGCGCCATGCCGGTTCGGTCCGAAGTTTCGAACACGAACTTGGCGGGCGGCAACTGCTCCTGATAACTCCAGATCGGCCAGTCCTCGTCGTATAGATTCAGATCCGGCGTGATATGCGTCAGATCCAGGTTCGCCTCCCAGTACGCATCGATGGTGCCGACGTCGCGCCAATAAGGGTGGCCTTCGACCATGTTGACGCACGAGTCGGCAAAGCGATGTCCGAAGACGCGGTATCCGCGGGCGATAAGGTAGGGGATCACGTTCCGGCCGAAGTCGTGCGCCGATCGGGGCTCGTCCGCGTCGCGGATCAGCTGCTCGTACAGGAACGACGCGTTGAAGACGTAAATCCCCATGCTGGCCAGCGCGATGTCTTCATGCCCGGGCGCCGGTTTCGGCGCTGCCGGCTTTTCCTCGAAGTCTACGACCCGGGATTGGTCGTCGAGCGTCATCACACCGTACTCGCCTGCCATGTCGATCGGCACTTCGACGCAGCCGATCGACACGTCGGCGGATCGCCCGACATGCTCGGCAAGCAGCCGCGCGTAGTCCATCTTGTAGACGTGATCGCCGCCGAGGATCAGCACGTACTCCGGCGCGTGGCGGCGCAGGATATCGAGGTTCTGGTAGACCGCGTCGGCGGTGCCTTTGTACCAGTCCGATGTGACGCGCTGCTGCGCGGGCAGCAACTCGACGAACTCGCGGAAGCGACCGTCGAGGAAGCTCCATCCGCGCTGCACGTGACGGATCAGGCTCTGCGCCTTGTACTGGGTGCAAATGCCGATGCGGCGCACGCCTGAGTTGACGCAGTTAGAGAGCGAAAAATCGATGATGCGAAATTTGCCACCGAACGGGACGGCCGGCTTCGCGCGCCAGTCCGTCAGCGGCCCGAGGCGAGTGCCGCGGCCTCCAGCCAGCACGATCGCGAGCGAGTCGCGTGCGAGCTGCGTCATCAGCAAGCCCTGCGGGTCCCGCTTGGCGGGGCCGTAAGCGATCCGCGTGGATTCCTGATCGATGATCATCGCCGAGACCCGATGGCCGGTTGCTTCTGCGATCCCATCCTATTCCCTTTATGCGATGGCGGGATCGCCTTTCTCGGTTGATTGATTTTGCAAAAAGTACAAAAACATCCAGCGCTCGGAGACCGATTGCTGATCTGATATATTCGAAAAAGCTTCGGCACGACCGGGCTCCTCAGACGGGCGCTTTCCAGTGCGGACGCGTCCAGCGATCGAAGACGTTGTCCTTGCCTCCGCTTCGCATACTCTATGCAACGCCGGAATGCGCGCCGCTGGTCAAGACCGGCGGCCTCGGCGATGTCGCCGGTGCGCTTCCCGTTGCACTGCGTCGGATCGGAGTCGACGCGCGCCTGCTGTTGCCCGGATATCGATCGGTGCTCGCCGCGCTGCCCGGCGCGCGCATTGCAGGACGAATCGAAGCGATCGCGCGCCTTCCTGCCGCGAGCCTGCTCGAGGCCGAGTTGCCGCAAGGCGTCCCGGCGTGGATCATCGACTGCCCTGCCCTCTACGACCGCGACGGCGGTCCGTACCAGGATGCACGCGGCCACGATTGGGAAGACAATCCGCTGCGCTTCGGCCTGCTGTCGTATGTCGCGGCTTGGCTGGGCTCGCCAATAAGTCCCGTCTCCTGGCGCCCGCAACTCGTTCATGCGAATGACTGGCAGACCGGACTGGCACCGGCATACGCTGCGCTCGCCTTCGATCGCGCGACGCCAACGCTCACGACGATTCACAATATGGCGTTCCAGGGGGTCTTTGCCCCGCGCTGGGTCGCCGATCTCGCCTTGCCCGCATCCAGCTTTTCGGTCGACGGCATCGAATATCACGGCCGCATGTCATTTCTCAAGGCCGGGCTCTTTTTCTCGAACGCCATCACGACGGTCAGTCCGACTTACGCTCGGGAGATCCAAAGTGAAGCCATGGGCGCCGGATTGCACGGCCTTCTGACGACGCGTCGCGACAGCCTCATCGGGATTCTGAACGGCATCGATACAACGACCTGGGATCCGCGGAACGATGCTTTGATCCCCGAGCGATACGATGCGGCGACACTGGAGCGCAAGGCCGCCAACAAGAAGGCTCTGCAGATTCGCTTGGGCCTCGAGCAGCTTCACGACGTTCCGTTGCTAGGTGCGGTGGCGCGGCTGACCCCGCAGAAAGGAATCGACCTCCTGCTCGATATCGTCGATGCCATCCTCGCGCTGCCGGCCCAGATCGCCATCGTGGCCGCGGGGGACGATGCCCTCGAACAGCGCTTGCGAGCGCTTACCGCCGCCCGTCCAGCGCGCTTGGCCAGCTTTGTCGGCTTCGACGAAACGCTCGCGCACCTGGTCGAAGCCGGCGCCGACGCCTTTGTCATGCCGTCGCGCTTCGAGCCCTGCGGCCTGAACCAGATGTACAGCCAGCGCTACGGCACGCCGCCGATCGTCCACGCGACCGGCGGCCTGGTCGATTCCGTCGTCGATTGCACGCCGGGCTCGCTTGCCGACGGAACGGCCACCGGCTTCAAGTTCTTTGCGCCGAGCCCCGAGGCGCTGATGGGTGCGATCAGACGCTGTATCTCAGCTCGCGCGGATCCAGCCGTATGGCGCGCACTGCAGCAAAACGGGATGGCGCGCGACTTCGATTGGGGCGCCGCCGCAAAACAATACGCCGCGGTCTACGAGGGAACCGTCTTTCGCTGAGCGTCCTGTCCGGTGGATGGGTATCTGCGCTGTCCGTCAGCGCTCGAGCCGACCTCAATTCTCATGCAAGGTCCGCTGCACCTTCAGGCAGCGCTCGACCAGCCGAGGCGCCGCCATGCGCTCGGCCCACGACGCGAAGTCGTGCGTGGGTCCGGGCCAGCGAAGCTCGTCGACATTGCGAAACAACGGTGCATCAGTCTTGAGCGTCGCGAGCTTTTTGAACAGCAGCGCGAGTTTCCGGCGATCGCCGAGCACGTCTGCGGGAAATTCTTCGATCGGGCCGTAGCGATTCAATAGTCGCGCCGCGCCGACCGCGCCGATGCCGGAAATTCCAGGGTATCCATCGGCGGCGTCGCCGACCAGCGCCAGAAAATCGGGGATCAGCGCGGGGCCCACGCCAAACTTCTTGCACACACCCTCCTCGTCGAAAATCTTTTTCGCTCGGCGATCCATCTGCACGACGCGCTCGCCCCGCACGCACTGCGCCAGGTCCTTGTCGACCGTCCAGATGCAGACCTTCTGCACGCGCCCGCTCCTGGCCGCAAGCCGGGCGGCGGAGGCCAGCGCATCGTCGGCTTCGAGCTCGACCATCGGCCACACGGCCACGCCCATTGCGGCGAGCGCCTTTTCCAGCGGATGAAACTGCGCGAAAAGCGCCGGCTCGATGCCCTCGCCGGTCTTGTAGCCGTCCCACAAGTCATTACGAAACGACTCGATCACGTGGTCGGTCGCCACGCCGATGTGGGTCGCTCCCTGCTCGAGCATCTGCAGCACGGTCTGCAACACGCCGACGATGCCGCCGAACGGGCGGTCCTTGCCCTTGGTGAAACGGCGCAGCCCGTAGAAGTGCCGGAACAGCTCGTAGGTGCCATCGACGACGTGGACGATCATGCGGCATTATGCCGCGCCCCGCTCCGCGCGCCCTGTCCCCGCGAGGGCATCGTCAGGGCGGCCACTCCGATGACCACGCAGGCCAGGCCGAGCCACGCCGTCGGCGACAGCGACTCGCCGAGAAAAATCATGCTGATCGCGACACCGATCGGCACCCGCAGGTAGGCTTGCGCGGTGGTGCCGACCGACCCGAGCGATTGCACGAGCCGAAAATAGATGACGAGAGCGAGGCCGGTCGAAAGAACGGCCAGCGCCAACAGCGCCACGATCGATGGCGCCGACGGGTGCAGGGTCCACGGCCGGTCGAAGACGATGCTGATCGGAACGAGGAGCACCGCCCCCGCGATCAGCGAGCCGGCCGCGGGCGCCACGGCGGGCAATCCCCTGAACGCGCGCCCATAGATGGCGGCGCCCGCATAGCAGACCGTCGCGGCGACGATCGCCAGCTGCGGAACCAGCTGCTTTCCCAAATCAGCGAAGGCACTGGTGCCGACGATCAGGCAGACGCCGGCGAAGCCGGCCCCGACGCCCAGGAGCTTGCGCCGAGTCACGGGCTCGTGCCGTGTAACCAGCCACGTGCCGACCAACGCAAAGGCTGGTGACACCGAGTTCAGGATGGTCGCTACTCCGGCTTCGACCGAGCGCTCGGCCCAGGCGATGAGCGTAAAGGGCACGACACTGTTCAACGCCGCCTGCGCCAGAAAGCGCCGCCACGTCGATCCATCGCGCGGAATCGGAATTCCGCGCGCCAGCATCCACGCCGCGAGCAGCGAACCCGCGATAAGCGTTCTCGCGGCAATAAGGGTCAGCGGAGGGATCGTAGCGACACCGACCCGAATGAACGAGTATGACGATCCCCAGAGCGTGGACAGAATGAGCAGCAGCACCCAATCCGCCGCCGGATCGGCCGCGCGGGACTCCGTTGTTCGTCCTGGTGGTACCTGCTTGGGACCGACACCGCAGGGCATTTCGACCGACGTGGCGAGGAGGGTGAGCGTCGCCGATGGTAGGCCGCGTTCGCTTGCGAAGGGTTCGCCATGCGACGAACCGTGCAATGCGCTTGCTCCCGCCTTGGACGATGGTCGCCCGGGCGGCAAGCCACGAAGCTCGCCGACGCCATGAGACAATGCGAGCGGCCCCGAGGCCGCTAAAAGCGCGGGACCGACAAGCGGAGGACCAGGTGGCCGAGATCGGCGTGTGGGAAGACGTGGAGCCCGGCGTACGGCGCAGGATCCTGCAGGCGCAAGGCGGCCTGATGCTGGTGGAGGTGCAGTTCGCCGCGGGCGCGGCGGGCTACGTGCACAACCATGTCCACGAGCAGATCAGCTATTGCACTTCGGGACGATTCGAATATTCGCTGAATGGGCGCACGCACGTCCTGGCACCGGGCGAGTCGATCTATGTCTCGAGCAACGCCCGCCACGGCGCCAAGGCGCTCGAGGCGGGCACGCTGATCGACGTGTTCACGCCGGTTCGCGACGACCTCCTGCGGCCTTCGGCATGATCGAGGCGTTCGACGAGGGCGAGTCGTGTCCATCCAGTACCTGAAACGGGCGGCGAAATCGCCGGAGAGCGAAACCGCGACGGCGCGCAAGGTCGTCGAGCAAATGCTCGCCGAGATCGCGCAAAACGGCGAGCAGGCGGTGCGCGATTACGCCGCCAAGCTCGACCAATGGACCGGTCCGATCGTCATGACGCCCGAGGACATCGAGCGGCGGATTCGCGATATCCCGGCTTCGGTGAAAGGCGATATCGAGTTCGCCGCCGAGCGGGTGCGTCGCTTTGCACTCGCGCAGCGCGAGTCGAGCCGCGAATTTTCCGTCGAGATGCAGCCCGGGCTTATCGCCGGACAGCGGCTGATCCCCGTCAACGTCGCCGGCTGCTACGTTCCGACCGGACGCTACGCGCACATCGCATCGGCCTACATGGCGATCGCCACCGCCAAGGCGGCAGGCGTTCCCTTCGTCGTCGCGTGCTCGACGCCGTACCACGGCGAAGGCATCCATCCCGACGTGCTGTACGCGATGAAAGTCGCCGGCGCCGATGCGATCCTCACACTCGGCGGCGTGCAGGCGATCGCCGCGATGGCTTACGGGCTTTTCACCGGCAAGCGGGCCGACATCATCGTCGGGCCGGGCAACAAGTTCGTCGCCGAAGCCAAGCGGATGCTGTTCGGCCAGGTCGGCATCGATGTATTCGCGGGGCCGTCCGAGATCGCCGTCATCGCCGACGAGAACGCCGACGTCGCGATCGTGGCGGCCGATCTGGTCGGGCAGGCCGAGCATGGCCACGAGTCGCCGGCGTGGCTGATGACCACCTCGCGCCCGCTCGCCGAATCAGTGATGAGGACCGTGCCGGTGTTGATCGGCAAGCTGCCGCCGACCGCGCGCGACGCGGCCGGTGCCGCCTGGCGCGATTACGGCGAAGTCGTGCTGGCGGATTCGCGCGAGGAGATCGCGCAGCTCTCCGACGGCTACGCGCCCGAGCATCTCGAAGTGCACGCCGCGGATCTCGACTGGTGGCTCGCGCGCCTGACCTGCTACGGGTCACTGTTTCTGGGCGAGGAGACGACGGTCGCTTTCGGCGACAAGACTTCCGGCCCCAACCACATCCTGCCGACCAAGGGCGCGGCACGCTATTCGGGCGGCCTGTCGGTGCACAAGTTCCTGAAGGCCGTCACCTGGCAGCGGATGACGCGCGAGGCCAATCGCGATATCGCCCAGGTCACCGCGCGCATTTCGCGTCTCGAAGGCATGGAGGCGCACGCGCGCACCGCCGACGATCGCCTGGCGAAATATTTCCCGGACGAGCGCTTCGAGCGCGGCGCGCAGGTCGAAAATTAATATGCCTATGTCGGCTGTCGACCTGTTCGATCTGTCGGACCGTGTCGCCGTCGTGACCGGCGCGAGCTCGGGCATCGGCCGGACGATCGCGCTGGCGCTCGCGCAGGCCGGCGCCGCGGTGGTGCTCGTGGCCCGGCGCGCCTCGATGCTCGATGCCG
Organism: Casimicrobiaceae bacterium; assembly: GCA_036493675.1. Taxonomy (GTDB): domain Bacteria; phylum Pseudomonadota; class Gammaproteobacteria; order Burkholderiales; family Casimicrobiaceae; genus PALSA-1003. The sequence goes on along the minus strand of DASXPJ010000029.1, from coordinate 67,412 downwards.
TGCGCGACGAGATCGCGAAAGCGGACGCACGCGCGGCGAGCCTGCCGTGCGATCTGTCGGACCGTCGCGCGCTAAAAGCCTGCGGCACCCACGCAGCCGAGCCCTTCGGTGCGCCTGACATCCTTGTCTCGGCGGCAGGGACCAACCGCCGCAACGCGATCCTCGACGTGAGCGAGGACGACTGGGACGCGACGATGCGGCTCAATCTCGATGCGCCGTTCTTCCTGGCGCAATGCCTCGCGCCGGCGATGATCGCGCGCGGCTTCGGACGCATCATCAACATCGCGTCGCTGCAGTCGGTTCGCGCCTTCGCCAACTGCGCGCCGTACGGCGCGTCGAAGGGCGCGATCGCGCAGCTCACCCGCGCGCAGGCCGAGGCGTGGTCGCGGCACGGGGTCAACGCCAATGCCATCGCACCGGGCTTTTTTCCGACCGAGCTCACTGCGCCCGTCGTCAAGGACAAGGCACGCTGGGACCAGATGGCGGCGCGCACGTTCACCGGGCGCAACGGCGAGCTCACCGACCTGTGGGGCACGGCGCTCTTTCTGGCGAGCCGCGCCTCCGACTATGTCACCGGCCAGACGATCTTTGTCGACGGCGGCTTTACGTCCGGGTGAAACGCATGAAGGCGCTGGTCTACACGAGCCCGAACGAGATCACCTACCGCGACGAGCCGCAGCCGGCGCCCGCAATGGGCGAGGTGCTGATCCGGGTCGACGCGGTCGGCATTTGCGGCTCCGACATGCACGCCTATCACGGCCGCGATCCGCGACGCGTGCCGCCGCTGATCCTCGGCCACGAGCTCGCGGGCGAGATCCTGGCCGGACCCGGGACCGGGCGCCAGGTCACCGTCAATCCGCTGATCACCTGCGGCCACTGCGAATTCTGCGTTCAGGGCCGCAACAACCTGTGCGCCAATCGCACGATGATCGGCATGACGCGGGCCGGCGGCTTCGCGCAATACGTAACCACCGCGGCGTCGAGCGTGATCGAGCTGCCCGCCGGCATGTCCTCGCGCGCGGCGGCGCTGACCGAGCCGGCCGCGACCGCGCTGCACGCCATCGACGCGGCGGCACGGGCGTCGGCACGCCCCCTTCCCGAATGCGAAGTGCTGATTCTGGGCGGCGGCGCGATCGGCCTGCTCGCCGCGCTGCTGCTCAAGAGCTACGGCTGCCGTCACATCCGCCTGGCCGAGCCCAACGCCCTGCGCCGCGACTCGGCGCAGCGCACCGCAGGATGCGCGACCTACGATCCTGTGCAGGCGCCGGCGGCGCCGCGCGACAACAGCATCGACCTCGTCATCGACGCCGTCGGGGCGAAAGCGACGCGACAGGCCGCGCTGACTGCCGTCAAGCCCGGCGGCGTGATCATGCACGTCGGGCTTGCCGACGGCGCATCCGAAATCGACATGCGCAAGCTGACGCTGGCCGAGATCGCACTGATTGGCTGCTATACCTATACCACCGCCGATCTGCGCGCCGCCGCGATCGCGCTGGACGAAGGCGCGTTCGGCGATCTCGCCTGGGTCGAGGAGCGATCGCTCGCCGAGGGTGCGCAGGCGTTCCGCGATCTCGACCAGGGACGCGCGGCCGCCGCCAAGATCGTCCTGCGGCCGTGAGCAATATCGTGTTCGAGAGGGTGGCACGCCATTTTCGTCGCGACGGTAAGGACATTCCGGCGATCGACGAGGTGAGCTTCGAGGTGCGCGCGAAAGAGTTCGTCGCCATCGTCGGTCCCTCGGGATGCGGCAAGACCACGTGCCTGCGCATGGCCGCGGGACTCGAGTTCCCGAGCGCCGGATCGGTGACGGTCGGCGGCAAACCTGTCACCGGTCCGGGGCCCGATCGCTCGGTCGTGTTCCAGCAATTCGCGCTGTTTCCGTGGAAGACGGCGATCGAGAACATCGAATTCGGCTTGCGGGCTACCAGCGTGGCGTTGGCAGATCGCCGCTCGCGCGTTGCCCGCTACATCGAGCTGATGGGGCTGCAAGGCTACGAGTCGGCGTTTCCGCACCAGCTCTCCGGCGGCATGCAGCAGCGGGTGGCGATCGCACGGAGTTACGTGCTCGATCCCGACGTGCTGCTGATGGACGAGCCGTTCGGCTCGCTCGACGCGCAGACCCGCGTGGTGATGCAGGAGGAGCTGATCAAGCTCTCGCGCGTCAGTCCGCGGACGGTGCTATTCATCACGCACGCGGTGGAGGAAGCCGTCTACCTCGCCGACCGCGTCGTGGTCATGACCCGCCGTCCGGGCCGGATCGGTGAAATAATCGACGTCGCCAAGGTGCGCAAGGACGAGCGCTGGGACCGGCACGAGCGCATCGAGGACGTGATGGACGAGGCGTCGTTCGTCCATTTGCGCACGCACATCTGGCGCCTGCTGCGCGAGCAGCAGGCGCGCAACGAGCATTGAGGCTTTCTTGCGGGACGCATTCACAACGAGGAGGAACGGATCATGAAAAGGCTGGGGCAATGGCTTTTGGCGGCTGGATTCATCGCTGCCGCATCGGGGGTGCAGGCGCAGCTCACCGAAATCAAGGTGAGCTACCAGCCGGCGCTCTATTGGTCGCTGCCGTTCTACGTCGCCGAGCAGAAGGGCTGGTGGGCGGAGCTTGGCCTGAAGCCGACGTTCAGCACCTTTCCGGCCGGCGTGCCGCAGATCGCGGCGTCGGCGTCGAAGTCGTGGGATGCCGGCGGCGCCGGATCGGTGCCGGCCGTGCTCGGCGCCGTGCGCTTCAACCTGATCACGATTGGTCTCACCAACGACGAATCCGCCGGCAACGCACTGCTGGCCACGGCGGCGAAGGCGGACGCGTTCATGAAGAATCCGCAGTCGATCAAGGGCCAGACGATCGTGCTGACGGCCAACTCGACCGGCGACTATGCCGTGCAGTCGTGTCTCGGCAAGTGGGGCCTGAAGAAGGCCGACGTGACGATGAAGAGCATGGGACAGGCGGAGATCATCTCGGCCATGTCGTCGAACAACGCCGATCTCGGCGGCCTGTGGGCGCCGAACATCTACACGCTGGAGGAAAAAGCCGGCGGCAGGGTGATCTGCTCGGGCCGCGATGCCGGCGCCGTGGTTCCGGGAGCGCTGTTCGTGCGCGCCGACTACGCCAAGGAGCAGCCGCAGAACGTCGCCAAGTTCCTCGCCGTTTACCTGCGCACCTGGAAATGGATGAACGCGCACCAGCCCGAGGCGATCGCGATGATGAAGAAGTTCTACGACATCGGCGGCGTCACCATCAGCGAGGCGTCGATGAAGAAGGAGTTCGACACCCGGCCGACGTACGACCTCGCGGGACAGCTTAAGATCATGGACCGCTCGAAGGGCCCGTCCGACGTCGACAAATGGATGACGCAGATCGGCGAATTCATGAAAGGCACCGGCGCCATCGCCGAGGTGCCGCCGGCGTCGAGCTATATCACCGACGAGTACATGAAGATGGTCGACCGCGACCCGAAGCTCAAGGCATTCGCCAACCGCGCCGATTAACGCCGGAACCGCCGCACGGGCACTGGCCCGAGTTGGCCGATGCCCGCGCTCCGGGTTCGGCGCTTTGGAATGACTACGCATGGATAAGCGGGCCGGGCCGTCGCGCCTGGCGATAGGCGCGCTGACGTTCGCCGCCATCCTCGTATTGTGGTACGTCGCCACGTCGATGACGCACTTCATTCCGCCGGTGTATTTTCCGACGCCGGCGGAAGTGTTGCAGGCGCTCAGGCAGATCGTCGTGCAGGGTTACGCCGATGGCCGACTGCACGAGCATTTCCTGCACAGCTCGTGGCTTGTGCTGCTGGGCTTTGCGGCGGCGGTGGGGATCGGCGTTCCGCTCGGCATGCTGATGGGCTGGAGCCGCCGCGCCGAGGCACTGGTCAATCCGGTATTCCTGCTGCTGCGCCCGATTCCGCCGCTCGCCTGGATTCCTCTCGCGATCGTCTGGCTGGGCCTGGGCGACGCCGCCAAGGTGCTGGTTATCTGGTTCGCCGCGTTCGTCCCCGCGGTCATCAACAGCTACGCGGGCGTGCGTTCGATCGAGCCGTACCTGATCGAGGCCGCGCGCTCGCTCGGCATCCGCCGCGCGATGCTGGTGCGCGAAGTGCTGATCCCCGGCGCGCTGCCGCTGATCTTTACCGGGCTTCGCCTTTCGCTGCAGGCATGCTGGACCACCTTGGTCGCGGGCGAACTGATCGGCGCCATCGTCGGCTTGGGCCACGTGCTCTACCAGGCGGGGCTCGATCTCTTTCCGGCGATGATCGTCGTCGGCATGGTCAGCGTCGCCATCGCCGGCGGCTTGATGACGATGGCGCTGTCCTGGGTCGAAGCGCGGGCGATGCCATGGCACAGCCGATGAACGGACGCACCCGCCTCTCGCGGCGCGAATTCGTCCTGCTCAGCATCGCCGGCCTCGTCGCGTTCTTCGGTGTCTGGACGCTGGCCTCGCTCGCGGGCCTCGCGCCGCGGCAATTCCTGCCACCGCCGTGGGCAGTCGCGCAGAAGTTCGTCGAGCTGACGCGCGAGCCCTTCTCCGGCTACACGCTGCAACAGCATCTGCTGTCGTCGTTCACGCGCTTCGGGTTGGGCTTCGGCCTGGCGGTGCTGATCGGCGTTCCCCTCGGCCTGTTGCTCGGATGGTTCCGCTGGCTCGATGCCATCGTCTCGCCGCTGTTCGATGCGCTGCGCTTCGTCGCGCCGATCGCCTGGGTCCCGTTCGCGGCGCTGTGGTTCGGCACCGGCATCGGCGGCCCGGTGCTGGTGATCTTCACCGGCGCGTTTCCGCCGTGCGTGATCAACGCCCACCGCGGTGCACGCTATGTCGACCGGCGCCTGGTCGAGGCCGCGCAGACGCTCGGCGCGCGCCACTGGCACATCATTACCGAGGTGCTGCTGCCCGCCTCGGTCCCGTCGATCGTCGCCGGACTGCGCGTCAGCGCCGGGCTCGGCTGGCAGTCGCTGGTCGGTGCCGAACTGATCGTCGCGTCGAGCGGGATCGGCTACCTGCTGGTCAAAGGCCAGGCCAGCATCAGCACGTCGATCGTGATGTCAGGCATGATCGCGATCGGCATCGTCGGTTTCGCCATCGATGCGCTGCTGCAGTCGATCGAGAGACATTTGCAGCGGCGGCGGGGCGCGATGTAGCGATTCAGCAGTCGATCGGTACCGATCGAGGCCTACGAGAAGGAAATCGCCCGGCCGAAGGCTGAGGCAGAGCGGGCTAGATTCAGTGTACCCGCGCTCTGAACTTGCTTGGCGACATTCCGTAGTGTTTCTTGAACACGTTGGAAAAGCCGGCGCTGCTCTGGAAGCCGGCGTCGCGCGCGATGCTTTCAATTGAGAACGGGCTATGCCTGAGTGCTTCGATGGCAAGTGCGAGGCGACGCTCGACCAGAAAAGCATAAGGCGTTCGCTGGGTAGCCGCGCGAAAGCTGCGAATGAAATGATATTTGGAAATACCGACGAGCTCAGCAAGATCGGAGAGAGTGATGTCGCGGCCAATATTGGCGTCGATGTAGGCAAGGATTCGCGTCAGGTGACGCGGCGCCAGCGAACGTAACGCAGCCGACGATGTCAGGCGCCTTCGGCTATTTTTCGACACGTTCGAATGCCAGCACGCCAGATGCCGTATCAACAGTTCCATCGATTGCGTCAGAAGCAATGCGTCGGGGTGGCTCTCGTCCACGGCAAATGTCTCGAGTTCGTTCTGTAGCAGCATGAAATAGCTCTGCAGCCAAGAATCATGAATGGCAAACATGGGATCGATTTCCGGCGGCGCCGAGCAGGTCAGGTTCTCGTCGGTGTATCGTTGTATGAGCGACGGAGCGATGTAGATGTGCATAATCTCGCAGACTCCACCCCGGACCCATTCACTGCGCTCGTCTCGCGGACTGAACGTCACGGAGCCATGTTGAGCAGCGGTGCCTACGCAACGACCTTCGACGAATTTGGCGACGGACGTCGATCCTCCGACGTGATACATCAACGTGTGCTGCTCCAACGCAACTTCCACTGCGCAATGCGCTGCAGGGCGATGCCACTTTGCAGCGATCACCTCGCCACCCATCCCGTGCAAAATGTAATCGGGCGCCCTCGGATGATTTGTCGCGAGAAAATGTCTGAAAGCGGACGGGTGGTCCGTGACATTGAGATCCGTCGCGCGCGACATCGTTCCTCCGCCGTAGATAACCGAAATTGCCACATCTTTCATTTATTGCCAATCCTTGCCGCGATGTCTTCACCCGGCGCGTTCCTTGATTATCATACGTATGAAGCATCTCGGCGGGAAGGTCGGACTAGCGCATGACCGAAGCTGCGCAGCCTCCCGCAAACCGTATGGAGGAACCGCGCATGAAAAAAGCGACAGCATTTGGACAAACGGCCATGGGCCTCGTCGCCATCGCATTAGGCGTCTTTGGGATCGCCTGGACTTCGAGCGCCATCGCGACACCGGCGTGCGGCGACTTGGCGACCGACCCCCAGTACGGGCTCGCCGGCAACCCGGCGATCAAGTCGGTCACTAGCGCCATAACGACGACCGGCACCGTCCCGTACTGCCGGGTGACCCTTGTCTACGGCACGGAACCGACCCAGAACATCACGATCGCCGTGGGTTTGCCGCTGAGTACGGACGATGGCGGCACCGGTGGGATTCAGGGGGCCTGGAATGGCCGCACCGAGGGCCTGGGGGGCGGCGGCTGCGCCGGGAACCTCAACGTCAATGCTGCCGTCAATGCCGGTTTCGTCGGCTCGGGTACCGACGGCGGCCATACCGGCGGTGATTGCACGCCCGGTGTGAACGCGGACGGCACCTACAATCTCGGGTTCATCGAAGACTTCTTTCGCGTCGGCATCAAGCAGGAGATTCTCTGGTCGAAGGATATAGCCGCGACCTACTACAGCGAACAACCCGTCTACAACTACTGGAACGGCTGCTCGACCGGCGGCCGGCAGGGCTACCTTCTGGCACAGGAACTGGGCGACCAGCTCGACGGAGTCCTGGCGAATGCGCCCGCGATGTATTGGACACGGTTCCAGACCGCGCAAATGTGGGGCCAGATCGCCATGCGCGAGTTGGCAGACGAAAATCCGCCCGGCGCGATCGCTTCGGCCAAGCTCGCGGCGGTGCAGAAGGCAGCGGTCGCCGCCTGCGATGCGAACGACGGCACGGCTGACGGCATCATCGATGATCCTCGAACCTGCAACTTTGACGCAAGCGCCAACATTTGCGGCGAACCCAATGCGCCCGCTGCACCGGCCTGCCTGACGACGTCCGAAGCGGCTTCGGTCAACAAGATCTGGGACGGACCGCGTAACGCAAAGGCGGACCGGATCTGGTTCCCGCTCGATCGCGGTACCGACTTCGCCATCCTCGACGGACCCGCGCCGTTCGCGCTTGGGGTCATCCAGTTTGAATGGAACGAGATAGATCGCAACTTCGACTGGAAGACCGTCTCGCTTGGAGGGCCGGCACCGGACTATCCGCAAGTCGCGCAGGACGGCTCGCGCAATATCGCCGATGTCACGGACACGTTCGGGCCGCTCGATACCTTCAAGAAGCACGGCGGAAAGATGCTCACGTTCGTCGGCGGGAACGATCAGTTCATCTATCCGCGCGGCGTGCTCAACTACTATCGACTGATGGCTTCGCGCTACCAGGCGCCCGACGATCAAACCGGCTTCCAGGGCGTGCAGAGCTTCTATCGTTTGTTCCATGCACCCGGAGTCGGCCATTGCGGCGCCCCCGTCTTTACGCTGGGGACGGTCGGGCCATGGCCGACAAACGGCGCCGACTTCCAGGCCCTTATCAACTGGGTGGAAAACGGCGTCGCGCCGAGCCAGGTGCTGGGTAATGGCACCGGCAGGCTGCCGGGAGCGGTGACGCCTCCGGCGCCGCTTACGCGTCCGCTGTGTCCTTATCCGCAAACCGCGGAGTACAAAGGCAGCGGCGACGTCTTCGATGCCGCCAACTGGGCCTGCGGCGGCAATCTGGAAACCACACAGGTGGTTTGTCCCGATGTGCTGGTCCAGTACAAGCACGAAGTGCTGGGGAATCTTTTTTACGAAGGCAGTGGCGTTCTTCCCGCGGGCTGCGTCGCGCCCAGCCACAGCCAGGCCGGTGGGCACTAGAACGACGAGGGCTCCGAAGACTGAAGGAAAGCTGCGCCGCATGATGCAGCCCGCTGAACTTACGTCGCCTCAGGGCTCGACAGGAACCATTGAGTCGGGGTAGACGACGATCGGTAGCGCACACCGCCGCGTTACCGATCGCGTTGCGCCGCGGCGAGCCACGGCTCGCGGCGGTCTCTTTGACATAGGCGAAATGGGACAGCCGAAGGCGCTCAAGGCCATCCCGCAGACCCCTGGGCGGACTGCGGCAGCGATGGGTGCTGGAGGCAAATCCGAAGGCAGAGGCCGATCCACGGACAGCCGCCGCGACTGTGCGGCCGCTGCGAACGCCTTTGCGCGCCGGTCGACCCGGTGACCTGGCACCCCGCCGATCGCCGCGCCGGCCGTGACCGCCTTGGGCAGCGACCGCTGTCTTTACACGTCCCTCGTACAAGCGTCTAATCCACGCGTGCGGGCTGTCCGAGTGTGTCCGCAAGAAAAAGAATCGAGCGAGGGGGGATTCGATGAAGAAGATCTGTGTCGTACTTGCCACGGCGTTTTTCGGGGTAGCATTTGCGCCCTTTGTCTCGCCGGCACTCGCCGCGACTGCGACCGGCGTCAACAGTATCGCGATCGGCAACTTCCGCGTCTACTTTCCCGACGGGTGGTCGACGATTCAAAGCGGGCGTCTGACGGTGATCGTCAACGTCGCCGCCGACCAACAAGCGGCGCTCGGCGATCAGTTCGTCTTCACGCCGCAGGTAAGCGTCTCGACCGAGCAACGCCTGGATGACGGCGATGCGCTCAAGGAGCTCGACGAGATCGCGGCTGGAGCGGGCGGCGCGATCACCAAGCTCACGATCGACGGCTCGCCGGCCATTCAGTGGCGCAGAAACGTGCCCTGGCCGCAGCGCGGCGCCCAACCGTCGACGACGACAAAATCGGCGCTCACGATCAACACGGCGATCGCCTCCGGCAGTCAGTTGATCCGCCTTTACGGCAGTCTGCCGGCCGATGCCCCCGCCGCGACTGCGGATGCCATCGTCGCCATCGAAACCAGCGTCGCTTTCTCCCCTGTGCGGACGTCGATCAAGCGAAGCCTGGATGCGCAACCCGCGTTGGCGCCGGTCCTTCCATCGGCGACGAGCGTCGCGCTGGAGGAGGAGGAAGACGAAAACGACCTGACGCCGCCGGTCGGCGAGGGTGCCAACTCGGGGCCTGCTATCGCCGGACTGGCCACGCGGATCATCACATCGTCGCAGCAAGGTGCCGCGATAAGCGAGCCCGAGGTTGCCGCCTCCTCGGATGGCCGCAACATCGTCGTCGCCCAGCAGTTCGTCTGGACCTACTCGAACGACGGAGGAGCGACGTTCACGTTCGGCGGATCGTTCCCGAACTCGACCGGCGGCGATTCCTCTCTTGCGGTCGGCCAGAGCGGCAACTTCTACGAAGGTACGATCTTCAACAAGACGACCGCGATTCATCGGTCGACCGACAACGGGAAGACCTTTACCGTCAGGGGAACGGCGTTTACCTGCGGTGCGCTGCCGCAATGCAATTTCACCGGCGGCCAGATCCCCGATCAGGAGCACATCGCTGCCGATCGGGCCAACCAGGTCAACAACCAGGACCAGGTGTACAGCGTCTTCCGCAACGGTGGCGCAAACCCTTCGTGGGGGATCACCTGCTCGACGGATGGTGGAGCGAACTGGAGCGCGGGCAATATCGGAATCGTGGGGGATTTTCCGCGAGTCGCCGTTGGCCAGGACGGCTCGGTCTACGTGGCCTTCCTGGACACGTCGAACAATCTGAGGATCAACAAGTTCGCCTCGTGCAACACGAATTCCGCGCTGCCCGCCGTGGCAGGGTGGCCCAAGACCGTAGCGGGCGGCGTGGCCGAGCTTCCGTGCCCCATTGTCGGCCTCGATCGCTGCACCAGCGGCAATACGATGAGAAGCCCGACCATCGCGGTCGATGACACAAATGCCAATCATCTTTTTTACGCCTACGCGGTAAGCACGGGTACCGGGAACGAAAACGTCGTTGTCCGGGATTCCACCGACGGCGGCTCGACGTTCTCCGCCCCGACGACGCTCAACACCGTCGGCACGGGCCGGCGCTACATGCCGTGGATGTGCGCGACCAAGGGAACGGCCTACGTATCCTGGTACGACCGGCGCAACTCGACCGCGGGAAACAACGACCTGACCGATTATTTCGGTGCGAGTGCGACGAGGAGCGGCGGCACACTCAATACCGGAGGCGAATTCCAACTCAATGACGCCGCGACCTCTGATGCGCAGTGTGCAGCCGGGCAAGCCGCAGGTTCGCAGTTGAGCTGGCCCGGTGGCTCGCGTGCGCAGTCCGACTCGGACAGCTGCTCGGCGCAGCCGCAACTCGCAGGCGTGTGCGGTACCGGAGCGTGCGCCGCCGGGGGCGTCTGTCCGGCGGGTCAGACCTGCGATACCACTGGCATCTGCCGGATCAACGCGCAGCAGTTTTGCGATTTCAACGCGACCGCGTGCGGCACTGGAGATAGCTGCCAATTGTGGGGAGGTGGAATTCCCAAATATGGCGACTACAACGGCAATGCCTGCGCGCAAGGGCACCTCTATTCGGTTTGGGCATCCTCAAACCCGGCTCGGGCAACGAATCCGGGCATCGATCTCTTCGTCAAGGTAATCGACACGGTTACACCCGTTGCGGTGTGCAAGGCAGTGACGACGCAGACCGACCCTGGCATATGTACGGCGTCGGGCGTCTCGATCGACAACGGATCGACCGACCCTGATAACGACACGTTCACGCTCGCCCAGGCGCCGCCGGGGCCGTACTCCAAGGGCACCACCAGCGTCGCATTGACGATCACCGATCAGAACGGTCAAAGCAATTCGTGCAGCGCGAATGTCACCGTGAACGACCTGGAGAAGCCGAAGATCACGTGTCTTGCTCCGAAGCTGGAGTGCACCAGTCCGGGCGGCGCGGTGGTTGCAAACCTGATCGACACGGTCTCGGACAACTGCACGATCCAATCGAAGGGCTGCGCTCCGGCCGAGGGGTCGACATTCCCGCTGGGAGTGGATTCGTTCACGTGCACCGCGACGGACACATCCGCCAATTCCAGCAGTTGCAGTTCGAACGTCACGGTGGTCGATACGACGCCACCCGTCGTCAAGTCGGTCGCCGCGAATCCGAGCGTGCTTTGGTCGCCGAACCACAAGCTCGTGCCGATCTCGATTGCGGCGATCGCCACCGACGTTTGCGACGCCGCGCCGCAATGCCAAGTCGTCTCGGTGACCGCCAACGAGCCTGTGCTGGGCCCGGGCAGCGGAAACACGCATCCCGATTGGATCATCAGCGATCCCGGACCGAAAGCGAGCCCGGCCACGCTCGGCGTCCAATTGCGTGCCGAGCGATCAGGCGTCCTCACGGACCGGATCTACACGATCAATGTTTCGTGTAGCGATACATCGGGCAACAGCACGCCTGGGCTGACAACAGTGACCGTGCCCCACGACCAGTAAATAACCGGCGACGCAAGGCGGACACGGCAAAAACCGAAGGTTTGCAAAGAGGCGTTTAGCGAAGCGCGCGAACGTCTGCTTTCCTGGCGCGCGACAGGCAGCAATGGTCGAAAGCCAGGTCTGAATTACCTGCGTCCCACCGGTTGCCTATAATCGGCGTGATGGATGACGGGCCGTTCCCGACCAACGTACCTTCACGTCTTGATCGGCTTCGCTGGTCGTCGTTTCACTCGTCCCTGATCGCAGCCCTCGGCACGAGCTGGATCATCGACGGGCTGGAGGTCACGCTCGTCGGCGCACTGGCCAGTGTGCTGACCTTACCCACGACGCTTGGACTCACGCCGGGGGAGGTAGGCGAGGTTGCGGGCGCGTATGTGGCTGGCGCGGTGATAGGCGCGGTTCTGTTCGGCGGGCTTGCCGACCGATATGGCCGGCGCAAGCTTTTTTTCGTCACCCTCGGCGTATACGCTGCAGCGACCATCGCTTCAGGATTTGCGCCCGACTATCCTGTTTTTCTGGCGATGCGCTTTCTCACCGGCGCGGGCATCGGCGGCGAATACGCAGCGATCAATTCGGCCATCCAGGAATTCATGCCTGCGCGCTTGCGCGGGCGCGTGGATCTTGCCGTGAATGGGAGTTTCTGGGTCGGCGCTGCCGGAGGAGCGGTGGCCTCGGTATTCTTTCTCGATCCGGACTTGTTCGCGCCGGCGTGGGGCTGGCGCGTCGCGTTCATCGTCGGGGGCCTGCTCGCATTGGCAATCCTTCCGCTTCGGCGCTTCGTCCCCGAGAGTCCGCGCTGGCTCCTGTTGCGGCGCCGCCAGGGCGAGGCTGAGCGCATCGTCCTGGGAATAGAATCCAGGGCGCGAGTACTTCACGGAGAACCCGCTCCCACCATCGTCCTCGATCCACGGGGACACGTCGGTTGGTTCGAGCTGTTGGGCCTGCTCGTTCGCCGTTACCCGCGTCGTGTCGTGCTCGGATTGAGCCTCATGGGTGCGCAGGCATTCCTCTACAACGCGATATTTTTCACGTACGCGCTGGTCCTGACTCGCTATTACCAAGTGGCCGAAGCGCGGGTCGGGTTGTTCCTGCTTCCGTTTGCCGCCGGCAACTTTCTCGGGCCACTGCTGCTCGGGCCATTGTTCGACCAGGTCGGCCGGCGCTTCATGATCACGATGACCTATGCGCTGTCCGGGACGCTCATCGTCGTGACCGGGCTCCTTTTCAAAGCGGGCCTTTTGACGCCGCAAACTCAAACCTTGGCGTGGAGTTTCGTATTCTTCTTCGCCTCCGCAGCGGCGAGCGCGGCCTATCTCAGCGTCGGCGAGTATTTCCCTCTCGAGGTGCGCGCGAGTGCCATCGCATGGTTCTACGCGATCGGCACGGCGCTGGGCGGGATCGCGGGACCGATCGTGTTCGGCCGCCTGATTGCGTCCGGTGAACGGGGAGAGGTATTCATCGGATATGCGCTCGGGGGAACACTGATGCTGGCGGCGGCGGTAGTCGCCTTCTTCCTGGCCCTCGATGCCGAGCGGCGTTCGCTGGAAGCGGTCGCGGCGCCACTCGCGCTGTGCAAAAGCGGGTAGCGGTCGGCAGCCATCGCGCGGCCGTCCGCGTCGGGTCGCGTGTTGCCGTTTGAGACCGCCGTTCGAGAAGCCCTTGCGACCAGGAGCGCTCGCTCCGTCCGCGAACCAAGATCGACGACTACCTATCGAGGATGACCTCGCCCGATACGGGATCGGTCACGCCGAGCCCTCCTCCCAGGTCTTCCAGCATGTTGCGGAAGGTGTCGAGCCTGGCGATCATTTTCGGCCGCGCGGCCATCAGGTTTTGCATGCTATCCCATTCGCCGATGATGCAGTAGGACCGGTCACCCGTCTTGATCATCGTAAAGCGTTTGGATCCGGCCAAGTCTTCGATGGGCTTCTTTTGCCCTTCGATGAACTCCGCTTCGCGTCCCTGCTTGACCCGGAATCGAACCACGTTGAATGCGCTCATGATGTGCCTCCTGTTGGATGTGCCGCCCACAAGCTCACAATTCCGCGTATCACGATTGGCGCTTTTGGCGGCTACTTATATCATGCCGTCGTCAGGGCCGCGAGCGCGGCGTGTATTGCATCGAACACCTCCTCAAGTCAGTATTGCTCTAATTGAGGTGTCCATCAAACGTGGGCACCTTCAGACACAGACAATGGCCAACGTCTGCTTGCGGCCAGAGCAAACGTTCCGGCGGCCTGCAATCCCTGATACGACGTGTCGAAGGGCGAGGCAGTGATGAACGGTTCCCCGTGGCGACCCTCAAGCATCAGGGGGGTTTTGCATCCACGCGCGTGGTCGGCATGGATCGTGCGACCTCCTTCGCTTGCTCAATGAAGAGCTGAACGACGGGACTCAGCGTCCGATTTTTCAACGTGAACATCGCGATTGGCATTGGCCGGTTGGACAGGTCTATCGGCAATGCCTTGAGCGACCAACGTTGTGCGTTGAACTGCAACACGGAGCGATGAAGTACCGTCAGGAAACGACCCGTCGCAAGGAGATGGAACCGGAGTTGCATCGAGAACGAACTTAGCCGTTGCCGCGGCAACGGCAGGCCGTGTGCCCGAAAGCCAGCCTCGATGTATGAACCAGAAAGACTGTTCGGAGGAAACAGTATCCACGACTCGTTCATCATCTCTTTGAGCGCGAGCTTGCGACGCCGGGCCCAGGTCGACTGCGCACCTGCCGCGACAAAGAATGCGTCTTCGCACAGGATCTCCACCTCGACGTCGTCGACCGCCACGGGTTTGAAAAGTCTTCCCAGCAGCATATCCACGCTGCGCTCCCGCAACTCGCGAAATTCCTGTTCACCCGGTTGAGCCGCGATCACATGTACGACTATTTTTGGAAATCGACGCGATAGGCGGTCCACCACGGCGGGGACGAACCCTGCCGCCAACGATTCCGGACACCCAATCGTCACGTCACCGGCTGTCGGGTTCGCCAGGAAGTCGATATCCCTTATGCCTTGCTTGAGCTCGTCGAAAACGACGTCCGCCCGCTTGAGTAAGGCCCGCGCATAAACCGTCGGTTCGACGCCGCGCGGGCTCCTGTCGAGCAGACGCACGCGAAGCGTCTCCTCCAACGTGGCGATTGCTTCGGACACCGAAGGTTGCGACATCCCCAGGTGGGGGGCTGCTTTGGCCATGGCGCCCCATCGCACCACCGCAGCAAGAATATGCAGATCGCGCAGCTTGACCCGCCTTCCGAGGCGGTGCTCCCAATCGATGTCCATCGGATTTTCCTATAGCTATAGCGGAAAATTCAGCATTCTCTTTATACCACGATGCGCGCAAAGTCGGCTCAGGAGCGAACCCGAGAAGCGTAGGTGGGGCGTGACTTCGCTCCGCCATGGGTCGAAATCGAAAAGTCGAGGAAAGCGATGCGCAAGCATGTGATCAACCGTAACATCGCGGCGGCGTGCGTATTCGGGACACTGGCGCTTCCTGCTTCGCCCGTGCTGGCGCAAAGCGCCAGCGGTCTGGTTGGAATGTGGGCGCTCGTATCATCGGTAGCGGAAAAGGACGGAAAGAAGAGCGAACAGTTTGGATCGGATGCCAAGGGCATGATGAGTTTCGATTCCGGCGGGCACTTCATGCTCACGATCATCGGCCCCGACCTTCCAAAGTTCGCGTCCGGCAACCGCGCAGGCGGGACAGCGGAGGAAAACAAGGCGGTGGTTGGGAGGAGCATCGCCATGCTGGGCACCTACTCGGTCAATTCGACCGACAAAACGCTCGTGTTCCAGGTCAAGAGCGCGACGTTTCCCAACTGGGACGGAACGGTGCAAAGACGCCTGATCGTCACCGCAACCGCGGACGAGCTCAAGTACGTCACGCCGACCGCGTCGAGCGGCGGCATCGGCACGGTGACGTGGAAGCGAGCCGAATAGGAGCTGAACCGTTGCGAGCGAGTGACTGGGGACTTAGGCGTGGTTTGACCGTTTGACTGCAGTGGGTGGATTCGTCGAAACGGCGCGCGGTAATCAAATCAACGTGAGGCCTCCGATCCGCCGAGACACGCTGCCTCAACCGCCTTCCGCCTTGCGGGCGATGAGGACCGCATTGGTGCCTCCGAACGCGAACGAGTTCGACATCACGGCCATCGGTGCGACGCCGGTCCGCGCTCGACCCGGCACGTAATCCAGATCGCATTCGGGGTCGGCCAGTCGCAGGTTGATCGTAGGCGGAAGGATGCTCCGCTCCATCGCCAGCACGGCGGCTGCGAATTCGATCGCTCCGGCAGTTCCGAGCAGGTGGCCATGCATGGATTTGGTCGAACTCACCGGTACGCGTGCTGCGTGCGTTCCGAACACCTGCCTGATCGCTGCCGTTTCCACCGCATCGTTGGCGAGGGTGGCCGTGCCGTGGGCATTGATGTAGCCGATGTCCTCGGGCTGCAACGCCGCGTCGGCGAGCGCGCGCCGCATCGCCGCCGCCTGGCCCTCGACCGTGGGCCGAGTGATGTGGACACCGTCGGTGCAGAGCCCGTAGCCCGCCAATTCCGCGTGGATGTGGGCTCCGCGCGCGATGGCCCGCGCCCATTCCTCCAGCACCACGATGACCGCGCCCTCGGCGAGGACGAGGCCCGTCCGGTCCTTCGAGAATGGCTTGCACGAGGATGCCGGATCCGCGGGATCCTCGGTGGCAAGGGTCTTCAGTGCGTCCCAGGCGACCAGCGTTCCGTACGACAGCGGCGCTTCGCTGCCCCCGGCGAGCATCAGATCGACTTCGCCATTCCGGATCCGTTGTGCTGCTTCGCCTATCGCGACGGCGGATGACGAGCACGCCGTCGAGAACGTCAGGTTGGGGCCGGCGATGCCGTACTCGATCCCGATCCACGAGGCTGCGGCATTGGTCATCGCCATCAGCACGCTGTACGGCTTGACCCTTTCGGTGCGCTCGGCGTAGAGGGTGTAGTAACCGTCGTCGGTGGTCTCGGCTCCGCCCATGCCGGTGCCGAGAAAAACGCCGCTGCGCTCGCGATCGACATCGTCCCAGACGATGCGGGCGGCGCAAACCGCCTGCGCGGCCGCGACGAGTGCGAACTGGCTGACGCGATCGAGCATGCGCAGTTTCGGTCCCGGAAAATGATGCGCGGCGTCGAATGCAACGGCGCCACCGATATGCGTGCGCGCCGGCGCGCTCCAATCGGCACCGCGGCGCGTGGCCACCGGGCCCGTCAGCCGCGCGATCCCCGAACGGCCGCCAGTCAGGCTGGCAAAGAACGACTCGACGTCACGCCCCAAAGGCGTGACGACGCCGATGCCCGTGACGGCCACCCGTTTCAAACAGGCGCTCCCGCATCGCCAACGGGGCGCTGTTCCACGACCAGCCTGTCGATGTAGGCGACGAGGTCGCCGACTGTTTGCAGGCTCGTCTGCTGCGCCGCCGGTTCCTGCGGGACAATCACCTTGAATTCTTCCTCGACCGCAAACAGAACCTCGACGACGGCGAGCGAATCGATTTCGAGGTCCCCCAGCCTCACGTCGGGTTGCACCACTTCGGGCTCCAGATCGAAGTTCGTCTTGAGTATTCTCTGCAGGGTCTGCAAGGTCGTCATCCGGGTCTTCCACTCCTCGCATCCGCGACGGTTGTCACAGGAGGCCTGTGCAATGCGTCGGCCTTGCCGCTCCAGCGCGCACCGAGTGTCAGGACCGATGGCAACCGTTCCATCACGGCGACGGCCATGCGCGTGGAAAGCGGCCGCATGAAAAGGTGTGCATACAGCGTCGCGGCATGCAGGCGCGGCGAAAAATTCCGGCGCCAAGCGCGGCCGTAATCATGCCGAATGGACGCCAATGCCGCGGGCGTCAGCGCCGAACTTCGGCGCGCGATCAAGCGCTCGCAGAGCAGCGACGCCGACTGGATCGCCATGCTGATGCCTTCGGCAACAATGGGATGCGCTTCGGCGGCGGTATTGCCGACCGTGAAAACGCCCTCGGCGCCGAAGCCGCGGATGCCGGGCCGGATCGGGCCCGCGGCCAGCCAGGCGCCTTCCAGCGTCGCCCCGGATAGCGTTGCAGCGGCGCCGGCGCAATGCATGCTGATGTGCGCGAGCACCGCCGCGCCCGCCCGATGCTGCGGCCATCGTCTACGGCAGGCTTCGAGTTGATCGCGACGCATGCAGCACGACAGGCTGATCCTTCCCGCCCCGGTGTGCACCATGCCGCCGTAGCCGCCAGGGAAAGCGAGGAGCGGCATCAGGTCGGCTGCAAGATTTCCCTCCCGGAAGTGGGCCTTGAATCCCAGAAGATCGGATGGCCGTGGCGGCGTCCGAAAGTCCTGCGTGGGCAGCGGCCCCGATTCCCACGAACCGTGCGCGGCGATCAGCAGAGGCGCCTGCAACGTGTGCAACCGACCGCTGCCGCGTTCTTCGATCGTGCAGGTATAGCCCGCGGCGTCGGCGGCGTATCCGGCGAGTGTCCATGGCTGCCAGATTTTCGCGCCGGCCGCGCAGGCACGTTCCAGCAACACGGTGTCGAGGACTTCGCGACCGACCGCACAGCCATCGCCGATTTCGTCGTTGCGCAATAGCGCCATCGCCGCCGTGAGTTGCGCGGTCCCGGCAAACAGGCCGATACGGCGAACGGTGGGGCCGGTGCTCCGTTTCAGCGTATCCGCGACGCCGAGCTCGCGCAACAGCGGCCAGGTGGTTGCGGAAATGAACTCCCCGCAGACCTTGCGGCGGGGAAAGATTGCCTTTTCCACCACCGCGACGGCATGTCCAGCCTGCGCAAGCAGGATGGCGGCGCTGGCGCCGGCAGGTCCGCCGCCGACGATGATTGCATCGTAGTCGGAGCGCATGGGTTCAGCCAGCTTCGCGCACCGCCAGAAGGCAATGGCTGAACAGCCCCGCCGGATACTCGTGCAGACGCCAGCGGTCGTCCCGCGGCCACGCCGCCGTCAATTCCTGGCCGCGAAATCCCGCGTGCACGCTCAGCACCGCATCCTCGCGCGCGACCGGGCCTGCACCGAGCAAGCCGATCAGGTAGCTGCCCAGCAGCGGAACGGCGCTGCGCCTCGGCTCGCAGCAAAGGAAGGCGAGCGTGCGCATGGCGATCAGGCTCAACAGCCGGGACAAGTCCGGCGGCGCAAAGTGATGGACGAAAAGATTGGCGACGATGATGTCCCACCGCCCGACTCGGGGCCGCTCCAGCCAGTCGAACACGTCCGCGATCACGACCGATGGCGCCCAGCCGACGGCGCGCAGACCTTGCATCGTTCGCTCCCCGACCGCGGACTGGCGATCGAGCAGCGTGACGGCGACACCGGGCCAATGTGCGGCGCGGCGCTGCGCGAGGCGCAGCATTACCGAGCCGTCGCCGGCGCCCAGTTCGAGCATCGTGCGCACCGCGGACCCGCCCGCCACGCGATCGAGTGCGTGCAGCAGGATAGGCAGCGTTCCCATGGCGTGATGCAGGCGCCGGAGGTCGCGGCGCGCGCGCCGCGCGGCAGGATCATCGGCGCTGAGCACATCGAGCACTTCCGGCTGCACGCGTCGCGGCAGATTCCTTTCGTTACGCATGGGGAGTGCGGATGGTCATGCCGCCTTGAGCAACGCACCATGGCAACTGAAGCCGGCGCCGAATGACGCCATCCACCACCAGCCGGACGGAGCATTGTCCCGCAGCGCGGCCTGCAGCACGTAATACACGAAGGCGCTGCTCATGTTGCCGTAATCCCGCAGCACTGCCGCGCTGTAGCGGAGCTCGCCGTTGTCGAGCTGAAGCGTCCTCTGCAGCGCGAGGAGCACGTCGCGGCCTCCCGCATGCATGATCCAGGCCGCGATGTCGTCCGGTGCAAGACCAGCGGCATCGAGTACACGCTGCAAGACTTGCTGCGCATGATCGGCGGCAAGGCGTGGAACGGGACGCGTGAGGACGTTGCGCAGCATGCCGCGCTGCGTTTCGAACTTGAGCGCGTCGCGTTCGGCCGGGTTGGTCAGCGATCCGAATGCCCGCCATTCGATGCTCCGGCGTCCGGGATCTGGATGCGGCGACAGCACGGCGGCGCCGGCGCCATCGCCGAACAGGCACGCACTGATCAACACACCGGGATCGTCGTCCAGGTACATGGCCGCACTGCTGACTTCGACGCACACCGCCAGCACGTTGCGGCACGTTCCACCTGTCAGCAGCGCCGCGCCCAGCCGCCAGTTGGGCAGCGCCGCCGCGCAGCCCTGGCCGACCAGATCGAAGGCCAGGACATCCGGTCGCAGACCCAAACGCTCGATGACATGACTGGTAAGGCCGGGGCACAGATAACCGGTGCAGGTGCTGATTACGATCGCGTCGATGTCGCGCGCCAGCAGACGGGCATCCGTCATCGCCGCACGCGCCGATTCGGTCGCGAGCGCGGGCGCATGGATGAGGAATCGCTGGTGCAGGGTATCGGGGTCGATCCGGAATACTTCGTGCAGGCCGTCGAGCGCGAGGGTTCGCGCCTCGATGCCGTTATCCTTGGTGAGCACCGTCTCCGCGATCATGTGCGAGCGGCGATCGAGCTTGCGGAACCACTCGGAACGCTTGAACGAATCCCAGCACTCGGCCTTGGTGTACCGGTTGGGCGGATTGGCGGTGCCTAGTCCATTGACGAACAATGCGGGCTCCTGTCCGGATCGCGGCATCCCATGAAAACGTTGGATGCGGCCCATTCCAAGGGCTCGACGGACGTACAAGTATCACATCTAACGGCAAACACTGCCTGAGCAGTTATGTTCCGCGATTGCCCGAGATCTGGGCCCCGAAAGGCGTGTCTTGCGGCGCGCGTCAAATGCCGGCAGACCCCGATGGATGTGGCCGACGTCCAGAGCTCATGCTCGCTGCAATCGAGCGAGCGCTTGGACTTACGCCGGGAGGTAGGCGAGGCGGTCGTGCCGAACGGGAAGTCCGACATGTCCACAACCGCCTCCTGGTCAGGCCGTCGCGCGCTTCCAGTTCATGGCGGCGATGCCCAGAAAGATGACGGCGGCACTGCCCAGCTGGTAGAGCTGCAATCCTTCGCCGAGGAACGCGAAGGCGAGGATCGCGCCGAACACCGGGATCAGGTAGATGAACGTCCCCGCCCTGCTCGGCCCGATTCTGGCGACGCCGCGGTTCCATAGCAGGAAGGCGACCGCCGACGGAAAGAGCGCCATGTACAGAATCCCCCAGACGGTCTTCCGGTCGAGCGAAAGCAGCCCTTCGTTCGATGGCAGCCAGAGATAGAACGGCAACATGATCAGCACCGCGGCCATCGCCGTCGCCGTCAACAGCGCCGGCTGCGGGAGCTCTTTCGGAACGCGCTTCAGCAGCAGCGAATAGGCGACCCAGAAAAGCACGCCCAGCAGCATCCACAATTCGCCGGTGCCGACGCTGAGCGTCGCGAGCGACTCGATGCTGCCATGCGCGATCAGCGCCATCGCGCCGGCGAACGACACCGCGATGCCGAGGACCTGCGGCAGCGAGATCCGCTCTCCCAGCACGGCCCATGAGGCCAGGACGATCAGGAACGGCGCGACCGAGAGCAGCAGCGCCGTGTTGGCCGCCGTCGTCGTCGCGAGCGCCAGGTAGACGCAGGTGTGAAAGCAGGCGATGCCGGTCAAGCCGAGACCGGCGATCAGCTTCCAGTGGCGGACGAGCAGCTGCCGATGCTGCACCAGCAGGCCATAGGTCAACGGGAGAAGAACGGCCAGCGCGATCGTCCACCGCCAGAAATTGAGCGCCAGCGGCGTGATCGAATGCCGCAGCGCCCGTCCCACGACGAAATTGCCCGACCAGATCAATGCCGCGACGCCCAGCCCGAGGATCGGCGAGTTGACGAGCTCGTCGGCCATCGAAACGACCGATCGGCCGGGCGCAGCAAGCATCGACATGGCCGGAGCTGCGCCCTAGAAGTACTGGTTGCGCTGCGCGACGCGCTCACGCGCCGCGCTCCGTCCGCCCAGACGCGGGATCAGCATCCCGACTTCCGCGCGATAGCGGCGATACTGACTGCCGAACTGTGCGATCAGGTCGCGCTCCTCGAAGAAGATGCCGACCAGGATGTAGCCAGTCGTCATGGCCGCGAACAGCAAGTGCCCGAGCGTCATGTGCGGCGTCGCCCAGAACGCCACGATGAAGCCAAAATACAGCGGATGGCGTACGAGCCTGTAGAGCGCGGGCGTCCTGAAGGTCGGCGGCTCGACGTGGCGCTGCCGCCAGTAGTCGTAGACCTGCTTCAGGCCGAACAGCTCGAAATGGTTGATCAGGAACGTCGCGACGAGAAGGATCGTCCAGCCCGTGACCGACACGATGAAGAACGCGATCCGGCCGGCGCTGCCGTCGACCGACCACACCGTCATCGGAATCGGCCGCCATTGCCAGAGCAGCAGGCCGACGACCAGGCTCGCCGCCAGCACGTAAGTGCTGCGCTCGACCTGCGGCGGCACGAACCGCGTCCACCATTCCTTGAACCAGCGGCGCGCCATGATGCTGTGCTGGACCGCGAAAAGTCCGAGCAGCACCACATCGACCGTGATCGCGGACCAGACATCGCCCGGCGTGCCGCTGTCGATCGTCTTCAGTCCCGGAGCGTTGGCGACGAAGCCGATCGTATGAAGGAACGCTCCGGCGAAGAGCGCGTAACAGACGACACCGTAAACAAGACTGAAGAACCTGCCCATGGAACCCCCTGTGTGTTGACCGCCGCGCAGTTCGCGCGGAAGGAGGTGAGTCTAGGGACGGTATGCGGCGGCGGAATTTCGCCGGCGAGGCCTTTTTGTTTCGTTTATGTCGTTCGTTTCATTTGTTTCGTGGGCCAGCGTGCGGACGCCCGGCGAATCGCGTCGGCGCGGCGGGCACGCTCCCGTCCGGGTCACGCCGGCGCGGTCCGTCGTGCCGTCGCCACCACCACCGCCAGGAAGACAACGATGCCGATGACGCCGAGCGCGGCTTCGACGTTGAGGAGCCCCGACGCGCCCCAGCGATCGTGCCCCCAGCCGTCGACCAGGGTCATGTAGGCAATGGGCATGTTGGACAGCGACGCGTACACGTTGTATTTGGTCGCGGCCGCACCGAGCCCGATCACTTCCAGCACGACCGCGGTGAAGCCCGCGTAGGTGAGTCCCTGGATGAAGGCGTAGACGAGCGTAAAGACGATGTACATCGACTCGGTGCGCGGCGCGAGCGCCATCGCCACCGTGCAGACCGCCATCAGCAGTCCGTACAGCGCGTACGCCGTCTTGCGGTCGAGGCGGTCGCTGCCGTACCCGCCGGCGAGACACCCTAGCGCGGACACGATGCCGCTGAACACCCCCGTGACGAGCGCCACCGTGCCGGCGCTCGCGTGCCAGTCATCGGCCACGGCCGCCCACAGGTTCGCCGCAGCTCCGGTGCCGATCGGAAGAAAGCAGATGAGGAGTGCGAGAATCCCAGCGCGCGTTCGCGCCACGTCCCACAGATCCTTGAGCACGTCCGCCAGCATCCGACCGTAGTGCCCGACGCGCGGCAATGGCGGCGGCTCGGGCACGAAACGTATGGCCGCGGCGCACAGCGCGCACGCCACCGCGAGCGCGGCGCCGGCCATCCACGGATCGGGCAAGGTCTCGACGAGCCAGAGCGCCGCCCCGCCGCCCAGCCCGTTGCCGCCGAGGTTGCCCGCCTGGAACCATCCGCCCGCCCGCCCCTTCTGCTCGAGCGGCGTGTTGTAGACCATCAGGCTTTCGGTCGCCATCGCCAGGAACGTGACGGCGACGTTGGACACCAGCACCGTGGCGTAAAGAATCGGCAGCGATCGGGCGTCGGCCGGCACGAGCCCCGTCGCCAGAATGCCGAGCGCGCTCACGCCGGCGGCGAGCGCGTACCAGCGCTTGCGCGACAGCGTCGTGTCCGCGATCGGCGCCCACAGGAATTTCCAGGTTTGCGGGATGTAGCCGGCCGCGATGAGCGCGGCCACGTCGGCCACGCTCACGCCCGCCTGCGTCAGCTCGTATCCGATCGCCACGCTGAGATAGCCGCCCATCGCCCCGAACGGGACGATCAGGAACATGAACACGCTTGGGTGCGTCCCGCGCGACGGGTGGGCGTTCAAGTGTCGGGCCCGCAGGAGATGGAGGTTAGGGTTCGCGATGAGGCGAATCGCGCGAGGCGGGTCACCGAACGATACACATATTCCGCCGGTTTGAAAGGCTCGCCCGACGGCGCCAACGCCCCGGCCGGCCGCGCCAAACCTCGACGGTTGACCCGTGCGACCGAACCGCCCGATACTCGGGCTCGCCCGAATTCCAAATATCCATTCGCATGCCACCTTGCCTGGAACTGGCCGGGATCGCCGCCGCAAGGCGCCCCGGCGCCGAGCCAACCTCTCGGGAACTCTCACGCAACGACGCTCGTTTCTCCATTCGGCGGCGCTCGTCGGACTCGGCCAGGTCGCAGGCAAATCCATGACGCCCGACGCCGCGGCAGGCGCCGCCACACAACGGCCCGATCCGCTGCTCGATCCGTGGACGGGCCCCTACGGGGGCACGCCGCGATTCGATGCAGTGAAGGTCGATGCGTTCAAGCCTGCCGTCCTGACCGGCATGGATCTCAAACGTGCTGAAGTCGCCGCCATCGCCAGCGACCGGGCCGCACCGGATTTCGACAACACGCTCGCGGCGCTGGAGGATTCCGGACGGCCGTTCGGGCGGGCGATGTCGCTGATGAATATTTATACGTCGACGATGAACGACCAGCGCATGCGGGCGGTCGAGAAAGAGATGGCGCCGCTCCTGTCCGCCTTCAATGACGAGATCATCCAGAACGAGGCGCTGTTCGCCCGTCTCAAAGCCGTTTACGACGCACGGGCGACATCGAACATGTCGCCGGAGCAGCAGCGGCTCGCCGACGTCGTCTACACGAATTTCGCCCGCCGCGGCGCGGGCCTCGGCGCGGCGGGCAAGGCGCGCCTGAAGGAGATCAACCAGCGGCTTGCGAGCCTCTTCACGACGTTTCGCCAGAACCAGCTCGCCGACGAGGAGAACTACACGCTGGTCATCGACGACGAGGCCGACCTCGCGGGATTGCCCGACAACCTGCGCGACGCCGCCGCGGCCGCCGCGGAAGCGAAAGGCCAGAAAGGCAAGTGGCTTTTCACCAATACGCGTTCGTCGATGGAGCCGTTCATCATCTACGCCTCGAGCCGAAACTTGCGCGAGAAGGGATGGCGCATGTGGATCATGCGCGGCGACAACCCTGGCCCCCACGACAACAAGCCGGTGATCGTCGAAATCCTGCAGCTGCGCGCCGAGCGCGCGAGGCTCCTGGGCTTTCCCACGCACGCGCACTGGATCCTGGACAACAACATGGCCAGGACGCCGGACGCGGCGATGGCGTTGCTGACCAAGGTGTGGAAGGCCGCCGTCGCGCGAGCGCGCGAGGAGATCGCCGAGATGCAGGCGACGGCCGACCGTGAAGGCGCCGGAATCAAAATCGAGCCATGGGACTACCGCTATTACGCGGAGAAGGTACGCAAGGCCAAGTACGATCTCGACCAGACCGAGGTCAGCCAATACCTGCAGCTCGATAAAATCCGCGACGCGATGTTCTGGGTGGCCGACGCGCTCTTCGGCATGCAGTTTGCCAGGATCGAGGGCGTGCCGGTCTATCATCCCGACATCACCGTGTACGAAGTCCGGCGTGACGGAAGACGCGTGGGGCTGTGGTATTTCGACCCGTACGCGCGCGACGGCAAAAGCTCCGGCGCCTGGATGAACCAGTACCGAACGCAGGAGAGGTTCCGGGCCGACATCACACCGGTCGTGTCCAACAATGCGAATTTCGTCAAAGGCAAGCCGGGGAAGCCGGTGCTCATCTCGTGGGACGACGCCACGACGATGTTCCACGAATTCGGCCACGGGCTGCACGGGCTCGACTCGAGCGTCAGCTACCCGACACTCGCGGGCACGTCGGTCAAGCGCGACTTCGTCGAATTCCCGAGCCAGCTCACCGAGCACTGGCTCGCCACGCCGGAAGTGCTGAACCGGTTCGCGCTTCACCACGAAACCGGCAAGCCGATCCCGGCCGAGCTCGTCGCCAAGATCCAGAGGGCCAAGAACTTCGGCCAGGGCTTTTCGACCGGCGAATATCTGGTCGCGGCGATCTACGACATCAAAATCCATCTCGCCGCCACGAAGGACGAGAAAATCGACCCGGCCGCGTTCGAGAAGCAGACGATGGCCGAGATCGGTTGTCCGAGCGAGATCGTCATGCGCCACCGCCCGCCCGCCTTCGGCCACATCTTTTCCAGCGACGGCTATTCGGCCGGCTACTACGTCTACCTGTGGGCCGATACGCTGACCGAGGACACCTTCGAGGCGTTCATGGAGGCAGGCGGACCGTACGACAAGTCGGTGGCGAAGCGCTACCACGACACGGTGCTGAGCGTCGGCAATTCGGTGCCGCCCGACGAAGCGTTCAGGCGCTTCCGCGGAAGGGATGTGGATACGGATGCCTTGATGCGGGAGCGGGGGTTTGTTGTGGCTCCCGCTCATCCAGGCCTCGATTGACGAGGCATCGTTTTCGGTAGCTAATTGCGAGTTCGCTGCACCGTCCTTCAGTCAGGGAGACCCCGCTATGAACCAACCTGCTGTCCCGCTTCGTTCGCTTCGCGCACTAGGTGCCATGATCGGTGCCGTCATGCTGACCGCAGTGCTGAGCGCTCCTTTCGCGATGGCGCAGGGGCAGAAAGTACTGAAGTTCATCCCGCAGGCGGACTTGCGCATTCTCGACCCGATCACGACGACGGCGTACATCACCCGCAACCACGGGTACATGATCTACGACACGCTGTTCGCCACCGATGCCAAGTTCCAGGTCCAGCCGCAGATGGTGGACAAGTACGAGCTCAGCAAGGATCAGCTGACCTACACCTTCACGCTCCGCGACGGTCTCAAGTTCCACGACGGACAGCCGGTGCGCTCCGCCGATTGCATTGCGTCGATCGAGCGATGGGCGAAGCGCGACGCGCTGGGCCAGAAGATGGCGGAATCGACCGAAGCCTGGACCGCCGTCAACGACAAAACCTTCACGCTCAAGCTCAAGAAGCCGTTTCCTCTGACGCTCGAGGCGCTGGCGAAGCCGTCGTCGAACGTGCCGTTCATCATGCCCGAGCGCATCGCCAAGACCGACGCCTCGACCAACATCACCGATCCGATCGGCTCGGGCCCGTTCAAGTTCGTGAAGTCTGAATGGGTGCCGGGCAGCAAGGTGGTGTACGTCAAGAACACCGACTACGTGCCGCGCAAGGAGCCGCCGTCGTGGGCGGCTGGAGGCAAGGTCGTCAAGGTCGACCGCGTCGAATGGATCTACATCCCGGACTCGGCCACGGCCGCGGCGGCGCTCAACGCGGGTGAAGTCGACTGGTGGGAGCAGATGCCGCCCGACCTGATCCCGGTGCTGGCCAAGAACAAGGACGTCAAGGTCGAGAACATCGATCCGCTGGGCTCGATGGGGCTGCTCCGCTTCAACTTCCTGTATCCGCCGTTCAACAATCAGAAGATGCGCCAGGCGGTCCTCTATGCGCTCGATCAGAACGACTACGTTCTCGGCATCGCCGGCAGTCTGAAGAACGGCCACCCCTGCTACTCGTATTTCACTTGCGGCACCCCCCTGTCGAGCGAAGTCGGCGCCGAGCCGCTGAAGGGCACGCGCGATTTCGCCAAGGCGAAGGAACTGATCAAGGAATCCGGCTACAAGGGCGAGAAGATCGTCATCATCGACGCGACTGACCAGCCGATCGTGCATTCGCAATCGCTGCTGACCGCGGAGATGCTGCGCAAGCTCGGGCTGAATGTCGATTTGCAGGCGGGCGACTGGGGGACGCTGATCACGCGACGCTCGTCGAAGGAGCCGCTCGAAAAAGGCGGCTGGTCGATCTTCCATACCTGGCTGGTCGGCCCCGACGTGACTTCGCCCGCGCTCAACTTCGCGATACGCGGGTCGGGCCAGAAAGCGTGGTTCGGCTGGCCGGATGACCCGAAGATCGAGGAGCTGCGCGATGCGTGGTTCGCGGCGACGGACGCGGCCAGCTCGAAGAAGGCCGCCGACGCGGTGCAGATGCGCGCGTTCGACTTCGTGCCCTACGTTCCGACCGCGCAGTTCATCCTGCCGACCGCGTATCGCACGAATCTCTCCGGCGTGATCATTGCGCCGATCACGCTGATGTGGAACGTCGAAAAGAAATAGCTATAGTCATTCTTGGCGGCGCTTGCGCTATTCGCGCGGCGCCGCTGTGCCTGGTCCGTTAGGTTTGCAGTGTCAACCGCATGCTCCCAACCGGGAAACGTCACGACAGCCGATGACAACGAAAAGCCGGCGCGAGCCGTGGGCGGTGATCGAGATAGCCTGGCGGACTGAGCAGCGAGGTCAAGCCGAATTGCGGCCAAAACCATCACACGCAGCGAGCGGGCGCGGGGCGACGCCAATTAGCTGCTCCAAGGAGTGACTGCCATGCCCAAAGTCAAAGCCAACGGCCTTACCATGCACTATGACCAACAAGGGACCGGCGAACCGCTGATCCTTATTCCGTTCCTGAGTGCCGACCACGCTTGCTATGCTTTCCAGGTCGCGGAGTACGCCAAGCACTTTACTTGTATTTCGGTCGACCTCCGCGGGACGGGTGAAAGCGACAAGCCGGAAGGCGTCTATAGCACCGAAATTCTCGCGGACGATGTCGCAGCGTTCATGCAAGCCGTGGGACTCCAGAAGGCGCATGTTTCGGGGCTGTCCCTGGGCGCGGGCACGGGCTTATGGCTCTCGGCCAAGTATCCCGACAAGGTCAAGTCGTTGTCGCTGCACAGCGGATGGACGAAGACGGATCCCTTTGTGAGGACCGTCGTTGGAGGATGGCAGGTGATGGCCAGGGCATTGGGAAGCGTGCCGGAAACGACCATTCTCGGTATCTTCCCCTGGTGCTTTACGCCTGAGCTGTATGCGGCCAAGCCGGAGTACATCCAGTCGCTCGCCGACTTCGTGCGGGGGCGGCCCGCGCAACCCCTGGCGTCGTTTATCCAACAGTCGAATGCCGTGCTCGCGCACGATGTGGAAGCGCAGCTCGGCCGCATCAGAGCGCCGACGCAGATCACGTTCGGACGTCACGATATGGTGACCTCCACGCGTTTCGGAGATCCGATGACTGCCAACATTCGCGGCTCGGAGCTGCTGATCTTCGAAGGATGCGCGCATGCGCCGATCTACGAGAAGGTAGAGGAGTTCAACCAGAAGACCTTGGCGTTCCTGCAGCGCCATGCGGGATAGCGCAGCCGCAAGTCCAGATCGGGATGCTTACCTTCTATGCCAAGAATGTCGCGGAGAACGCTGGTCGCTGCCAAGAACCTCCAAGCCCGCCTCGAAGTTGCATAGGAGCGCAAGGTATTTGCGCGCTTAAGAACGCGTAACGGATGATCGCCTACATCGTCCGGCGCCTGTTCTCGACCATCGTCGTGATGGCGGTGGTCGCGTTCGTGGTGTTCTCGCTGCTGTACCTGACCCCGGGCGACCCGGCCGCGATCATCGCCGGCGACATCGCGACCGACGAGGACATCCGCCGCATACACGCCCGGCTCGGGCTCGACGATCCCTTCCTGGTGCAGTTCGGGCGCTGGGTCTGGTCGCTGGCGCACGGCGACCTGGGCACGTCGATCTTCACCAATCTCCCGGTCACTCAACTTATCGGCCAACGCATCGAGCCGACGCTTTCGCTGACCCTGTGCACGCTCGTGGTGTCGATCCTGGTCGCGGTTCCGCTGGGCGTGATCGCTGCGGCCAAGGCGGGCAGTTGGCTCGATCGCGGCGTGATGTCGTTCTCGGTGCTCGGCTTCTCGGTTCCCGTGTTCGTGTTCGCCTACATCCTGATTCTCACGTTCTCCGTTCAACTCGACTGGCTGCCGGTGCAGGGCTATCGCAACTTCCGCGACGGCGTGTGGGAATGGCTGCGCCACCTGATCCTGCCAAGCATCGCGCTGGGGACGGTCTACGTCGCGCTGATTACGCGCATGACGCGCGCCAGCATGCTCGACGTGCTGGCGCAGGACTACATCCGCACCGCGGAGGCGAAAGGGCTCGCGCCGGAGCAGGTGCTGATCGGCCACGCGCTCAAGAACGCGGCGATTCCGGTGGTGACGATCGTCGGCGTGGGCGTCGCGCTGCTGATCAGCGGCGCGATCGTCACCGAGACGGTGTTCGCGCTGCCCGGTATCGGACGGCTTACCGTCGATGCGATCCTGCGGCGCGACTATCCGATCATCCAGGGCGTGATCCTGATTTTTTCCGCGATCTACGTGCTGGTCAATCTGGCGGTCGACATGTCGTACGTGCTGTTCGATCCGCGGATACGGCTGACATGAGCTCGACGACGGTCGCGCAACTGCAGGTCCCGAGCAAGTCGCTGTCGCCGACCTGGCGCCGCTTCCGGGACGCGTTCCGGCGCCATCCCACCGCGCTCATTGGCGGCGCCATCCTCATCGCGATGGTCACCATCGCCATCGCAGCACCCTGGCTGGGAACGGTCGACCCACTGGCGGTATTTCCCTCGAAGCGCCTGCATCCGCCATCGGCGGAGTCGTGGCTCGGCACCGACATGCTGGGCCGCGACGTCTACAGCCGCGTCGTCTACGGCGCGCGTGTCTCGCTGATCGTTGGCCTCGCGGTCGCGGCACTCTCCACCCTGCTGGGGCTCGCGATCGGTCTCGTCACCGGCTACGTCCGCCGGCTCGACGCCGTCGTCATGCGGGTCATGGACGGCCTGATGTCGATTCCCTCGGTGCTGCTCGCCATCGCGCTGATGGCGCTCACCAAAGCCTCCATCGGCAACGTGATCGTTGCCATTACGCTGGCCGAAATGCCGCGTGTCGTGCGTCTTGTGCGGAGTCTCGTGTTTAGCCTCCGCGAGCAACCCTACGTCGAGGCGGCGATCGCCGCCGGCACGACCTTGCCGCGCATCCTCGTGCGCCACATCCTGCCCAACATCGTCGCGCCGCTGCTGGTGCAGGGAACGTATGTCTGTGGGTCGGCGATGATCACCGAGGCCATTCTGTCGTTCATCGGCGCCGGCACGCCGCCCAACATCCCGAGCTGGGGTAACATCATGGCCGAGGGGCGGAGCCTGATTCAGATCGCGAGCTACCTGATCATCTTTCCCGGCATCTGCCTGTCGCTCACGGTCCTGGCGGTCAACCTGCTCGGCGACGGGATGCGCGACGCGCTCGACCCGCGCCTCGCGCGGCGGATGTGATGCGATGAACGCCAATCCCGAACGCGCTGCGCCGCTGCTCGACGTGCAGGGGTTGAAGACCTACTTCTTCACGCGCGACGGCGTGGTTCGCGCCGTCGACGGCGTCTCGTTTTCGGTCGGACGCGGCGAAACGCTTGCCGTCGTCGGCGAGTCCGGCTGCGGCAAGAGCGTCACGTCGCTCTCGATCCTGCGTTTGATCGCATCGCCTCCGGGCCGGACGGTCGAGGGCCGGGTGATTTTCGAGGACCGCGATCTGCTCGCGCTGCCCGAACCCGAGATGCGCAAGGTTCGCGGCAACGCCATTTCCATGATCTTCCAGGAGCCGATGACCTCGTTGAATCCGGTGCTGACCATCGGCCATCAGATCGCCGAGGCGCTGGTCCTGCACCGCGGCCTTTCAAGCGACGCTGCGGAGATCCGCGCGATCGAGATGCTGCGGCTGGTCCGCATGCCCGAGCCGGAGCGTCGCGTCCTTCAGTACCCGCATCAGCTTTCAGGCGGGATGCGGCAGCGGGTGATGATCGCGATGGCGCTCGCCTGCGAGCCGCGGCTCCTGATCGCCGACGAGCCGACCACCGCGCTCGACGTCACGATCCAGGCGCAGATCCTCGACCTGATGCGCGAGCTCAAGACCCGGACCGGCGCCGCCATCATGCTGATCACGCACGACCTCGGCGTGGTCGCGGAAATGGCGCAGCGCGTGATCGTGATGTACGCCGGGCGCAAGGTCGAGGAAGCCTCGGTCAGGGACTTGTTCGCGCGTCCGCGCCATCCCTACACGCGCGGGCTGCTCGACTCGATCCCAAAGCTCGGCGCGGCAACGCAAGAGCGCCGGGCGAGCGAGGGTGCGGCCGGCGGCCGCCTGGCCGAAATCGCCGGCACCGTGCCGTCGCTTCTTCAGCCCATCGTCGGCTGCGCGTTCGCGCCGCGCTGCGCGTACGCGATAGCGCGCTGCCAGGTCGAATATCCGCCGCTCGAGGAAAAAGCGCGCGGCCACTGGGCCGCCTGCTGGGAATCGGAGCGGGTGGTCGCCGATGCGGCGGCGCGGGCGGCCGCATGAGCGCGATCGCCGAAGGCACGGCTCTCGCACCGATGCTGCTCGAGGTCGAGCACCTGACCAAGCATTACCCGATGCGCGGCGGCGTTTTCGGCCGCGGCCGGGGCGAAGTGCACGCGGTCGACGACGTGAGTTTTGCGATTCGTCAGGGCGAGACGCTCGGTCTCGTCGGCGAGTCCGGCTGCGGCAAGTCGACCATCGGCAAGACCGTGCTGCGGCTCGTCGAGCCGACCGCCGGGACCATCGAATGGCGCGGGCAGCGCATCGATGGGCTCCACGGCAGCGCGATGCGGCCGTATCGCCGCGAGCTGCAGGCGGTGTTCCAGGATCCCTACGCGTCGCTCAATCCGCGCATGCGCGCGGCGGACATCGTCGCCGAGCCGATCCGCAACTTCGAGGACGTCTCCGCGGCTGAAATTGGCGAGCGCTTGATATCGCTTTTCGAGAAAGTCGGATTGCGCCCGGACCAGATGCCGCGCTATCCGTACGAATTCTCCGGGGGGCAGCGCCAGCGCTTAGGGATAGCGCGTGCGCTCGCGCCGCGGCCGAAGCTCATCGTTTGCGACGAACCGGTCTCCGCGCTCGACGTCTCGGTGCAGGCGCAGGTCATCAACCTGCTCGGCGACCTGCAGCGCGAGTTCGGCCTGTCGTATCTTTTCGTGGCGCACGATCTGGCGGTGGTCGAGCACATCAGCCACCGCGTCGCTGTGATGTACCTGGGCAGAATCGTCGAGCTCGCATCGACGCGTGCGGTGTTCGCCCATCCGCAGCACCCGTACACCGAGGCGCTCCTGTCTGCGGTTCCGGTCCCGGATCCCACGGTGCAGAGAAAGCGCATCATTCTCGCCGGCGACGTGCCGAGCCCGATCGAGCTGCCCAAGGGCTGCCGCTTCCACACCCGCTGCCCGTACGCGTTCGACCGCTGCCGGGTCGAGGAGCCCTTGCTCAAGGAAGTCCTACCCGGACATTTCGCGGCCTGCCACTTGCGCGACGTCGGGCCCGCCACGGCGGCGGGACCGCTCGACGCGTCGACCGCGACTGCGATCGCTCAAGCGTCCTGAACGATTGCCAGGATGTTGCCTTCGGTGTCCTTAAACCACGCCGCCTTCGCGCCGCCCGCGGTGATGACGCCGCTCGGGCTCTTCTCGCCGGGCATGTCGTAGTTCTCGAACGCGACGCCGCGCGCCTTCAGCTCGGCCACCTCGCGCTCGACGTCGTCGACATGCCAGAACGCCTGACTCGCCCGCGAGGTGCCCGCGTTCGGTGTCGGGTAGAGAAAGCACCCCGTCTTGTCGCCGAACTCGTAGACGACGCCGCCCGCCGTCTCCTGTTTCGGTTTGAAGCCGAGCTTGCCTTCATAGAATTTTCGCGCGCGGGCGACGTCCTTGGCAGGAATGTAAGCGTATAGGGGAGAACTTTGCAGCATTGTTTACTCCTGGGTTGACTGCGCCGGATCTCGGTCGCATACGGCTTGCTGGGTGGGTTTTAGCTTCGAGTTGGCAAGTTGCGGCCAGGTTCCGTCGGCGGCGTCCGTCCGCTGAAAATTGGACCTGCCGACGGCGGACCGTGTTCAACGGGTTCCCGCGTTACAATTTCGACCTGCAGGTGGCCAATTCATTCGCACGCGGTGCTTGACGGAGTCCGTTCCATGAGTAGCCTCAACCGCTTGAGCGCAACGTCCGTGACGCGCAAGCTCGCGGCGCGCGAGATCACCGCCGAAGCGCTACTCGCCGACTGCCTCGCGCGCATCGCCGAACGCGAGCGCGAGGTCCACGCCTGGACCTTTGTCGATACTGGTGCGGCCCTGCGGCGTGCCCGCGCGCTCGATGCGCAAGGCGGGTCGGGGCTCTTGCACGGCCTTCCGATCGCGGTCAAGGATCTGTTCGACACCGTCGACATGCCCTCCTCCTACGGATCGCCGATCTACGGGGGCCACCGTCCCGCGTGGGACGCGGCATGCGTCGCGATGGCGCGCGCGGCGGGCGGGATCGTCGTCGGCAAGACGGTCACGACCGAGTTCGCGACCTTCCATCCCGGCCCGACCTGCAATCCGCGCAACCTGAAGCACACGCCCGGCGGTTCGTCATCGGGCTCCGCAGCGGCGGTCGCCGACTGGATGGTGCCGCTGGCGTTCGGAACGCAGACGGCGGGTTCGATCGTGCGTCCCGCGGCGTTTTGCGGCACGGTCGGTTACAAGCCAACGTTCGGCACGGTGTCTCGCGTCGGCGTCAAGATGATCTCCGACTCGCTGGACACGATCGGCGCGCTCGCCCGCAGCGTGCCCGATGCTGCGCTGTTCGTCGCCGCGCTTGCCGACCGGCGCGACCTCCTGATCGATGAGCCGGCCGACGAGGTGCCGCGTATCGGCCTGTGCCGGACCCACGAATGGAATCGCGCCCATCCCGAGACGGTCGCGGTATTCGAGGACGCGGGCAAGCGGCTGCGCGCCGCCGGAGCGAGCGTCCGCGACGTGACCCTGCCGCCGCCGTTCACCGGCCTGGTGGAAGCGCAGCTCGCGATCATGCAGTTTGAAGTTGCGAAGTCGTTGACGTACGAAAACCTCGCGCACCGCACGATGTTGAGCGAGGACATGACCAAGATGATCGATGCGGGCCTCGCGGTGTCGCCGGAGCGATACGACGCCGCGCGCTCGCTGACCCGGATCTGCCGCGCGATGCTTTCCGAGGTTTTCAGGGAGGTCGACGTTCTGCTCGCGCCCAGTGCCCCAGGCGAGGCGCCGGTGGGCATCGCAGCGACCGGCGATCCACTGTTCAACCGCATCTGGACGCTGCTGCACGTTCCCGTCGTGCACCTGCCGGTCGGGCATGGACCGAACGGGTTGCCGGTCGGCATCACCGTCGTGGGCAGCGTCGGTGCGGATCGCGCGACCTTGCGGGCCGCGGATTGGATGCACGCGCGTCTCGGCGGCAGCGAAGCCACGACTGGAGGAAAGGAATAGCGATGATCAAATCCAGCAATGCGCTGCATTCCGCCGAGAGCGGAACCGCCGCGCTGCGGGTCGACGGCGGACGGCTTTGGGGCTCGCTCATGGACCTGGCCCGCATCGGCGCCACACCCAAGGGCGGAGTGCGGCGTCTCGCCCTGACCGATCTCGACCGGCAGGGTCGCGATCTCGTGGTCGGGTGGATGCGCGAGACCGGCAGCAAGGTCGAGATCGACGGCGCAGGCAACATCTTCGCGACCCGCGCCGGACGCGATCCCGCGGCGGCGGTCGTACTGACCGGAAGCCATATCGACACGCAGCCTTCCGGCGGCAAATTCGACGGCAACTATGGCGTGCTCGCCGGACTCGAGGTGCTGCGCACGCTTGAGGCTGCAAAGGTGGTGACCGACAAGCCGGTCGGGGTGGCGATCTGGACCAACGAGGAAGGAAGCCGCTTCGTCCCGGTGATGGGAGGCTCGGGCGCGTTCGCCGGCGTGTTTCCGCTCGAGCACCTGCGCGAACAGCGCGACGTGGACGGCGTTTCCTTTGGCGAAGCGCTCGACCGCATCGGCTATGCCGGCAGCGCGCCCCTCGGCCAGCGCGCGCTCGATACTTATTTCGAGGCGCACATCGAGCAGGGCCCTATCCTCGAGCGCGAGGACAAGACCGTCGGGGTGGTGACCGGCGCGCTGGGGCTACGCTGGTACGACTGCGTGTGGACCGGGCAGGACGCGCACGCCGGCCCGACGCCGATGGAAGCGCGGCACGACGCGTTGCGCGGCGCTTCGCGCTTCGTCGAGGCGATCTATTCGCTCGCGCTACGTCATGCGCCCGACGGCCGCGCCACCGTCGGCTTCATGCGGGTGAGTCCCAATTCGCGCAACGTCATTCCCGGGCGCGTCGCCATGACCATCGACATGCGGCATCCGGACGACGACGCGCTCGCGGCGATGGACGAGGAGCTTCACGCTGCTTCCGCCGCGATTGCCCGCGAGTTGCGGCTGGAATGCGAATTGACGCAAGTCGATCAATTCAAGGCGTCACGCTTCGACCCCGCCTGCGTCGCTGCCGTGCGGACCGCGACACGAGCCCTCGGATATCCGCATCGCGACATGGTGAGCGGCGCCGGCCACGATGCGATCTATATCGCGCGCGTTGCGCCGACCTCGATGATCTTCGTGCCCTGCAAGGATGGCATCAGCCACAACGAGATCGAGGATGCACGGCCGGAGCACCTCGAGGCTGGAGCGAACGTCCTGTTGCATGCCATGCTCGCGCGTGCGACGGACCGCGACGGCGTTAGCTAGGACTAAACCGATGCCACACGGCACATCCGGTCCGGGCGTCGCGCCTTCCTGCGGCGTGGACGCTGCGAGAGCGCCGGTCGTCGTCACCGGCGTGATCGGTTCCGACACGCACATCGTAGGCAATCGCATCCTGTCGATGGCACTCGAACAGGCCGGGTACAAGGTCGTCGCGCTGGGGGCGCTTACGCCGGCCACCGAATTCATCACGGCGGCTATCGAGACGAACGCCGACGCGATTCTTGTCTCGTCGCTCTACGGCCAGGGTGAGCTCGATTGCCGCGGCTTTCGCGACCTGTGCGTCGAAGCGGGGCTCGATCCCATCCTTCTCTATGTCGGTGGCAACCTCGTCGTCGGCAAACAAGCGTGGCCCGACGTCGAGAAACGGTTTCTGGAGATGGGATTCGACCGCGCGGCATCGCCTGGAACGCGCATCGAAACGGTTCTCGCATGGCTTGCCGATGACCTTGCCGGCCGCAAGCTTTAGGGACGGGTGAGGCAATGCCGACAGCCGCGCTGTTGATCGACTTCGGCAGCACGTACACGAAGCTCCGCGCGATCGACCTGGACCGGCGGTGCGTCCTAGGCTCAGGCCAGGGACCGTCGACCGTCACGACGGATATCATGATCGGCATGAAGGCGAGCCTCGCCGACCTCGAACGGCGCCTTGGCGGCTTGCCGCGCTTCAAGTATCGGCTCGCCTCGAGCAGCGCGGCGGGTGGTTTGCGCATGGTGACCGTGGGGCTCGTGCGTGAGCTCACCGCGGAGGCGGCACGCCGCGCTGCGCTCGGCGCCGGGGCGAAGCTCGTCGGCGCATTCGCGTACCGGCTTACCGAAGGGGACGTCGAGCGCATCGTCGCGCTCGCGCCCGACATCCTGCTGCTGGCCGGCGGCACCGACGGCGGCAACAGCGAGGTCATGCTGCATAACGCTGAAGTGCTCGGCCGCAGCGCGCTGGCTTGCCCTGTCGTGCTCGCCGGCAACCGCAACGCCGCCGACGAGGCGCGTGCGACGCTCGCTGGCATCGAAGTGCTTGCGACCGACAACGTGATGCCGGAGTTCAACGTGCTCCACATCGAGCCCGCGCGCGCGGCGATTCGTCAGGTATTCATCGACCGTATCGTGCACGCCAAGGGGATCGACCGCGCACATGAGGAGTTCGATCGCGTGCTGATGCCCACGCCCGCGGCCGTGCTGGAAGGCGCGCGTATGCTCGCTGACGGCTGCGACGGGATCTCCGGCCTCGGTGCGTTGCTCGTCATCGATCCCGGCGGCGCCACGACCGACGTGCATTCGGTGGCGAGCGGAGAGCCTTCCGCGCCCGGCGTGATCATGCAGGGCTTGCCCGAGCCGCGCGTGGCGCGCACCGTCGAAGGCGATCTCGGCATGCGTCATAACGCGGCGAACATCGTCGAGCTCGTCGGCGTCGATGCGATCGCCGCGGAAGCAGGTCTCGATGTGGCGCGGGTCAACGCCATGATTGCCGAGATTTCGGGTGATTTCGAGCGCCTGCCGCGGAGCGCCGACGAGGTCGCCCTCGACCGAGCGCTGGTCTGTGCCGCCGTCAAACATGCGGTGATCCGGCATTGCGGCACAGTGGACACCGTCTATACGGTCACGGGTCAGGTGGCCGTGCAGCATGGCAAGGACCTGTCCCAGGTGAACGCGGTGATCGGCACCGGCGGCGCGCTGGTACACAGTCCGGACCCCCGCTCGGTGCTGGAGACGGCGCTCGCCGACCCCGCCATGCCCCGCTCGCTGCGGCCCAAAGCGCCGAAGCTCTTGCTCGACCGGCACTATCTGCTGTATGCCTGCGGCTTGCTCGGGACCGTCGAGCCGCGGGCGGCGCTCGAGCTCGCGCTGGCAAACCTCGATGCCATGGAAAGGAGTCCCTCGGTTGAACGCGCCGTCATCGCCTGAAGCGACGCGCCGTCCGCTGTCCGAGGAGCGGATTCCGGACGACGTGTTCGCGCGGATGCGCCGCGAGAATCTCGCGCGCTGGTCCACCGGCCATGGTGTCGACTTCGACGAGGCCGTCGCGTTGCAGCGGGCGCTCCCCGAGCACAAGCAGCTCGGCCGCGTCATGCGCCGCGCGGTCGCCGAGAGGCGCTGCCTTACGCAGCCGCGCGGCGGCTTCGGCACCTTCGACATGCAGCGCGAATTGATGGTGACACTCGATCGCGACGGCCACGCCGACATCGTGCCGACGACCACCGACAGTTACACGCGCAACGAGCAATGGGACCTCGCCCAGAAGGGCATCGAGGAATCCGAGCGCCTGGGGCGCTCGATGCTTAACGGCTACCCGATCGTCAACTACGGAGTGGCTCGTGCGCGCGAGCTGATCGCGGCGATCGACAAGCCGGCGATCATGCTGACCGGTACGACCATGCCCAAACTCACGAGCGAAATCGCGTTCGCCGGGGGGTATTCGGGTTACCTCGGATCCGGCATCGCCTACACGACGTCGTACATCAAGGAGCTGTCGATCGAGGACGGCATTCGCAACTACCAGTATCTCGACCGGCTTGCCGCGATGTACGCCGAGCACGGTGTCGAGCTTCATCGGCGCCAGCCGGGCTTTCTCACCGGCACCAACATTCCGCCCTGCATCGCGATAGCGACCTGCGTGCTGGATTGCCTGCTCGCGGCCGCGCAGGGCGTGAAAAACTACGGCCTCGAGATGGGCGAGACGATGCACCTCGTGCAGGACGCCGCCGCGGTGGCCGCCTGTCGCGAGTTGTGCCAGGAGTACCTGGCGCGAAAGGGCTATTCCGACGTCTTCACCTCGGTGACCTTGCTGCACTGGATGAGCGCGTGGCCGCAGGACGAAGCGCAGGCTGCGGCGCTGCTCTGCTACGGCGGCACGCTCGCGGCGGTGAGCGGCGCCGCGAGCGTCACGACCAAGTCGACCCACGAGGCGTTCGGCATTCCGACACCGCAGGCCAACGCGGAAGGCCTGCGCATGACCCGTATGGCGATTTATCTCGCGCGCGATATCCGGCTCGACGGACTGCCGGCGTACGAGCTGGAAAGAACGCTGATCGGCCGTGAAGTGCGCGCGATCGTCGACAAGGTGCTCGAGATGGGCGACGGCGACGCCGCGGTCGGCTCGGTGCGCGCCTTCGAGGCGGGCGTCATGGACGTGCCGTGGTCGCCGAACCGCCATTGCAAGAGCCGCGTCCTTCCGGCGCGCGACGTCGACGGATGCCTGCGCATCCTCGATCCCGGGCTGATGCCTTTTCCGCGCGATATCCTCGAGGTGCACGAGAAGCGGCTGCGCAAGCGCGCGGAGCGTGACGGAATCGCGTTCGGGCCGGATCTCGCGGTGCAAAGTGTCTACGAAATGTCGGAACCGGTCGAAAAGCTGCTGCCGGATCGGTGGATGCGATGAGCGATATCATGCGGTTCGGCCGCATCGACGTTCACCGCCTGTCCATTCCGCTGGTCACGCCCTACCGGCTCGCGTTCGGTCCGGTCGACCATTTCGACACCATCGTCGTCGAGGTCACCGATCGCGATGGACACGTGGGCCTGGGCGAAGCCACGGTGCTGACCGGGTATACCGACGAGACGATCGACGACAGCTGGCGCGTCGCGCGCGACTTCGCCGCGCAACTTGCAGCCATGGACGCCGGCATCGCATTCGGCGCGATCACGATGCTCGGCGCTCGATACCCGTTCACGGCGACGGCGTTCGGTTCGGCGCTCGAAATGCTCGCAGGCACTGCTGCGCTCCAGGTGCGCGAGACGATCCGCGTTCCCGTGCTGGGGCTGCTCAACGCGGAGCGCGAGGAGGCGATCGCGGCCGAGTTCGAGCAGCTGCTTGCGGCGGGGTTCCGCACGATCAAGGTCAAAGTGGGCACCGATGCCGTCCGCGACGCGCAGCGCGTGCGCGCCGTGCAGCGCGTCGTGGCCGGCCGGGCTCGCATCCGGGTCGACGCCAACCAGGGCTATACCGCCGACGAAGGTGTCGCATTCGTGCAAGCGCTCGACCCCGCCGGCATCGAGCTCTTCGAGCAGCCGTGCGCGGCCGGCGACTGGGATGCGCACCTGACCGTTGCGCGCGCTGCTTCGGTGCCGATGATGCTCGACGAATCGATCTACGGGCTCGATGACATCGATCGCGCGGCGGAGCTTGGCGCCGCGCGCTACATCAAGGTCAAGCTGATGAAGCTCGGGACGCTCGAGCGGCTCGCGGCGGCGATCGCACGCATCAAGGCGTTGGGCATGCGCGCGGTGCTCGGTAACGGCGTGGCTTGCGACCTCGGCTGCTGGATGGAAGCGTGCGTCGCCGCGCGTGCGATCGACACCGCGGGGGAAATGAACGGCTTCCTGAAGGCACACAGCGGAGTCTTGACCACACCGCTCGAATTCGAGGCCGGGGCGATCGTGCTTAAGGCCGGGTTCGCGCCGCGGCTCGATCAGGCGCGTATCGCGCCCTATCGCCTCGACTCCGTGAGCGTCGCGCGCACGGGCGCCGCGATTGACGTCCGGGAGGCCACCCAGTGAAGGCGGTGACCATCGCCCGGTTCGGCGGCCCGGACGTGCTTGAACTGAGCGAAGTCACGCCGCCGGCACCGCGGCCGGGCGAGGCGCTGGTCGAGCTCGAGTGTGCGGGCGTCAACTTCATCGATATCTACATGCGCAGCGGCCTGTACGCTCGCTCGCACACGTATCAGACGCCGCTGCCGATGACGCTCGGCATGGAAGGCGGCGGCGTCGTGGCGGCGCTGGGTGAGGGTGTCAGCGATTTTGCGGTTGGCGATCGGGTCGCGTACTGCATCGTGCGGGGCAGCTACGCCGAGTTCGCTTCGGTGCCGGCGTCGCGGCTAGTCCGGGTTCCGGCACACGTGCCGACGCGGATCGCGACCGGGCTGATGCTGCAGGGGTTGACCGCGCATTACCTGTCGCATTCAGCCTATTCGCTCGGCCCGGGAAAAACCTGCCTCATCCACGCCGGGGCGGGAGGCGTCGGTCAGCTGCTGATCCAGCTCGCCAAGCTGCGCGGCGCAACGGTCATCGCGACCGTGGGCAGCGAGGAAAAGGCCGCGGTTGCCCATGAACGTGGCGCCGACCACGTGATTCTTTATCGGGACGTGGATTTCCGCGACGAGGCGAGGCGACTGACCGACGGCCGTGGCGTCGATGTCGTCTACGATGCGGTCGGCCGCGACACGATCGCGAAGAGCATCCGCAGCCTCGCGCGGCGCGGCGTGTGCATCAACTATGGTGGCGCGTCGGGGCTGGTCGCGTCGATCGAGCCGCTCGAGCTCGCCGAAGCCGGGTCGGTATACTTTACGCGGCCGCACCTCGCAGACTATATTTCGTCGGCAGCCGAGCTGCGCCAGCGCGCGGCGGAGCTCTTTGCTGAGTACGCCGCCGGGACGCTTACGGTCGCGATCGAACGCGAGCTGCCGCTCGCCGACGTCGCCGACGCGCATCGCTGGCTCGAGGCGCGCCACACCAAGGGAAAGCTTCTGCTAGACGTCTGACATGCCTGGCATTCTGCAAAATTGAGGCCGGGCAACGAGCGAGACACAACACGAAGGAGGAGAGAATGAGACTTGCCAGATTGTCCCAGCGTGCCGTCGGTGTGCTCCTTGCCTGCGTCGTCGGCCTCGCGCCATGCGTCGCGGCAGCGCAGGAAAAATATCCGTCGCGCCCGATCGAGTTCATCGTTCCGTGGGGCCCCGGCGGCGGCGCCGATCAGGTCGCCCGCAAATCCGGCAAGATGATGGAGGACGATCTCAAAGTGTCGTTCCCGGTCGTTAACGTTCCCGGCGCCACGGGCAACACCGGCATGACCAAACTCCTCGCCGCGCAGCCGGACGGCTATTCGGTCTCGGTGATGACCTGGGACACCTATGCCCTGCTTGCGACCAACCCGGCGACGCGCTGGTCGCTCAAGGACATCATCCCGGTCGCGCTGATGATCAAGCAGCCGTCGGCGTTCATGACTGCCACCAACGGCAACCTGAAGACGTGGGCCGATGTCGAGCGCGAGGCGAAGACGAGGCCGCTGAAGGTTGCGGTCACCGGGTTTGGAAGCCCGGATGACATCACCGTCAACTATTTTGTCGCGCGCGGGCTCAAGCTGATCGCGGTCCCGTTCGCAAATCCCGGCGAGCGCTATACCGCGGTTCTAGGAAATCACGCCGACCTCCTGTACGAGCAGCTCGGCGACGTGCGCAGCTTTATCGACAGCAAGCAGATCCAGCCAGTGATCATCTTTGCCGAGAAGCGCTACGCCGTGTTTCCCGACGTGCCGGCATCGAAGGAGCTTGGTTTCGACATCACGCTGCCGCAAAGGCGGGCGGTGATCATGAAGGCGGGCACCGATCCGGCGAGGGTCAAGGTCATATCGGACGCGCTGGCGAAGGTCGCGGCCAGTCCGGAGTACAAGGCATATCTGAAGGAACAGTACGCGACCGATGACAGCTACTTCGCGGCGGCGGACGCGGCGAAGATCATGGAGGAAGATCTCGCCCAGATGAAACGGTACGCCGCGGAGACCGCGGCGAAAAAATGAATTTGGTAATCCACACCCGTCGCATGCGATGCTGACTCGACTGCGGCGCACGGTTCCATACGTGATCGTCTTCGCGGCGGCCATGGTTCTGTTCGTGCTCGCGAACCGGATCAGTTTCATGGCACCGGGCGGGCGCATCGGCCCGGACGTCTGGCCGAAGGCGATGCTCGCGCTGTCGATGCTCACTTGCGCATTCCAGATCGCGAAGATCCTCTTCTTCGACGAGACGGCAGAGCAGGTCCCGGGCGTGCTCGAAAGCATCATCGAGGAAGCGCCGGCGGTCGAAATGGTCGATACCGCGCCCGAGCCCAGCTATCCGCACCTGCTCATCGGCGGAATCGTCCTTACCGTGGCGTACGTGCTGCTGATCGAGCGGCTCGGCTTCTTTCTTTGCACCTTTGCCTACCTTGCGGCGTTTGCATGGGTCGGCCGCTACCGCCGTCCGCTCGTCGTGCTGGTGTCGAGCCTCGTCGGCAGCCTGCTGTTCATGTTCGTGTTCAT
Organism: Casimicrobiaceae bacterium; assembly: GCA_036493675.1. Taxonomy (GTDB): domain Bacteria; phylum Pseudomonadota; class Gammaproteobacteria; order Burkholderiales; family Casimicrobiaceae; genus PALSA-1003. Next base: position 24,179 of record DASXPJ010000029.1, on the reverse strand, counting down.
GAAGGTCGTCTATGTCTCGCTGCCGTTGGGGCAGGAACCGTTCTCGCAGGTCACTTTTCTGCTGATGCGACTGATGGGCATCCGGTAGGGTCACGTGCTCGACGTCGCGCTTTCGTTCCTCGCGGCGTTTCATACCGTCTTTCAGCCGGTCAACCTGATCGCGCTCGTCGTCGGCCTGTTGGTCGGCATGATCGTCGCAGTGCTGCCGGGGCTAACGCTCGTCATGGGCGTCGTGCTGGCGTTGCCGTTCACCTATGGCATGGCGATCACGCCGTCGATCATCCTGCTCACCGCGATGTATATTTCCGGGACTTACGGGGGTGCGTTCACGGCCATCCTGTTTCGCATTCCGGGCGAGCCGCTCGACGTGCCGCTGCTCTGGGACGGCTACGCGATGGCACACAAGGGCGAGCCCGCCAAGGCCCTCGGCTGGACGCTGTTCGCGGCGTTTTGCGGCGGAATCCTCTCGACGCTTGCGGCAGTTGCGATGGCGCATCCGTTCGCCACCTTCGCATTGAAGTTCGACTCGCCCGAGTATTTTGCGATCATTCTGTTCGGTCTGACCAGCGTCGTCGCGCTGAGCGGCGCGTCGCTGGTCAACGGCTTCATCAGCCTCTTCCTCGGGCTGATGATCGCGTGCGTTGGTGTCGACTCGATCTATGGCGCTGAGCGTTTCACGTTCGGCGTGCCCATGCTCGCCGACGGCATCGAATATCTGACGGTGATGGTGGGCGCGTATGGCGTCGGCGAAGTGCTGGTGCGGCTGGAGCAGGGGTTCCAGACGCCGCCCGTACAAGCCGGCGGGCGCGTGGCGACCCGCTTCCCCTCAATCCGGGAAGCCTGGGCGGTCAAGGCAACGCTGGCGCGGAGCTCGATTCTGGGAATCATCCTGGGCATCATCCCGGGCGCCGGCGCGACGATCGCGTCGTTCGTGTCTTATGGCACCGAGGCGCAGTACGGCAAGCGGCGCGACCTTCTCGGCACGGGCATCGCGGAAGGAATCGTCGCGCCGCAGACCGCCTCCACGGCAACGGTCGCCGGTCACATGGTGCCGCTGATCACCCTGGGCATTCCGGGCAGCGGCGCGACCGCGGTCATTCTCGGCGCGTTTCTGCTGCACGGCGTCCAGCCGGGTCCGCAGGTTTTCGTCAAAGATCCGGGCTTGGTCTACGCGATCTTCGCCTCGCTGTTCGTCGGCGTCATCGGCATGTGCCTGATGGGGTACTTCGCGATCAAGAGCCTGATCAAGGTGCTCTACCTTCCGGAAGCGGTCACCTCGGCATTCGTCGTGATGTTCTGTTTCATCGGAGCGTTCTCGGCGCGCAACAACATCACCGATCTCTGGATGATCGTGACCTTCGGTATCGTGGGCTATGTGTTCGAACGCTTCCGCTTTCCCATCGCACCGATGGTGCTGGGCTGCATTCTCGGTACGCAGGCGGAGAGCGCGTTCATGACCAGCATGATCAGCTATCAGAACGACTGGACGGTCTTCTTTACCCGGCCGATCAGCGGTGTCGTGATGGTGTTCGTCGCCATCGCGCTCGGCTATCCGCTGCTGCGTCACTTGCGGCAGAAACGCGATACGCATCCATCCGGCGGTCTCTTACGCGCCCGGCGCTGAGGGCCTCTACAATAGCCACTCGATGGGCAGAATCGAAAGGAAGCGGGTCCAGAGCCGCTCCGTCGCACTCGTTTCCGGCTCGGTCGAGTAACGAATCTCCCGATCGCCTTGCTTCTCAATCCACTCGAAACCTCGGCCATCGGCTCCCAGGCGAACCTCGTAGGCATCGCGCGCCATACCCGTATCGAACTCCGCGGATAGCCGGCCGGCAAGCGTCGGGCTCGCAATGACGATGCCCATTTCGGTATTGAGGCGATTGGAACGCGGATCGAGGTTGAACGAGCCGACGAATATCCGGCTCCGATCCACGGAAAATGTCTTGGCGTGGAGCCCCGCGGCCGCGCTGTCGGCAAGGCCCTGACGCTCAGCGGCTTCTTTGGCTTCCGCAGTATCCGGCGTCGGCTTGAGCTCATAAAGCCGGACGCCGGCACGAAGCAAGTCCTCGCGATAGACGGAATATCCGGCCTGGGTCGGTTTCACATCTGTCGTGGCCAGCGAGTTCGTCAGCACGCGAACCTGGACTCCGCGCTCGCGGAGCTCCCGAAAGCCGGCTGTGCCGTCTGCTCCCGGCACGAAGTAGGGCGAAACGAGGTCGAGCTCGTGCATCGGTCTGCCTAGCGCAAGCTCCAAGCGCGGAAGCATGTGCGTTTCCGTACGTTCCAGCGGTTGCAACACTTTCGACGGGTCATCGTGGACCAGCTGAGCTGTGGTCCATTCCAGCTCGAGATGGCCGCTTAGCAAGGCGTGCAGCAGCGGCGTATCGCGCACGGCGCTGGCGTACCGAAGCGCGTCGGATCGTTGCCCGACGTTTCCCCACGCTTCCCGCACCCGGGTTGCCTCGTCGCGCGCGATGGCGGGAACCACGCTTGCGGCCGGATACGCGGACTCGCTGCTCCAGTAGAGGTCGAACTCGCGGGAGACGTCGCGCACGACCGGCCCGACGGCCATTACGTCGAGATCGCGAAATCCAACGTCGACATCAGCGCCATAGTATTCGTCGCCGACGTTGCGTCCACCGACGATGGTCACCTGGTTGTCCGCAGTGAAAGACTTGTTGTGCATGCGACGGTTTACGCGCGCAAAATCGGTGATGAAATCCCCTAGCCTGAATCCGCGATTCACGAATGGATTGAAAAGCCTGATCCGGATGTTCGGATGTGTGCCTAGTGCGGCAATCGTCGGATCGAGGCCACGCGTGTTGGCATCGTCCAGAAGCATCCGTACGCGAACGCCGCGCTCGGCCGCCTGCCACACGGCCTCAAACAGGAGCTGACCTGTCGTATCGCCGTGCCAAACGTAATACTGAAGGTCGAGCGATCGGTCTGCGGCCTGGGCGAGCAGGATTCTTGCGGCGAATGCCTCGCGCGCGTTAGACAGCGGATAGATGCCCGACCGGCCGGGGTTCGCTGCCAGGCGCGGGATGATCGCTCTGCCGAGTCGCGTATCATCGGTGTTCGCCAATGCGATCGATGACTCGCGCTCGACATTTTTCGGCAGGCTCGCGCACCCTGAAACCAGCAAACCGAGGGCAATCGCAGACAGGACACCACGGACGCAAACCGATGCAAATAGGGCGCGAGCGATTCGGCTATCGGCTGTCATTTACTCGTTGCCACAGTGTATTGCGCGCCAGATCAAGCAAATGATCATACAGGAATTATTAGCACTGCCTGCTGCATATGGAAGGAGCCTGGCCGAGGAACCGATCACGCGTACAGCGATAGCGTTTCGCTACCCCGCTCTATTCGGTTCGCGGCTCCATGTTCGAACCCTTGTCGTCGTCGCACTGGGCTATCCGCTGCTGCGCCAGTTGCGGCAGAAACGCGATACGCACCCACCCGGCGATCTCTTACGCGCCAGGCGCTGATGGCGCCAGATCGGCAAGCTGCAGGCGCTGCACCTTGCCTGATGGTCCTTTCGGCAGCTCGGCGACAAAGCGGACGTAGCGTGGCGTCTTGTAGCGGCCGAGCAGGCGCTCACAGTGCTCGCGCAACGCCGTCTCGCTGCACGTGGAGCCCGGCTTGAGAACGACGCAAGCGAGGATCTCCTGGCCGTACATCGCGTCGGCGACGCCGACGGCTGCGCCTTCGAGCACCGAGGGGTGTGCCAGCAATGCCTCGTCGATCTCGCGCGGGGCGATATTCTCGCCGCCCTTGATGATGAGCTCCTTGAGGCGCCCGGTGATGAAGTAGCGGCCGTCTCCGTCGCGGTAGCCCAGATCGCCGGTCGAGAGCCACCCGTCGCGATCCAGCGCTTGCGCGGTCGCATCCGGCGCCCGGTAGTAACCGATCATCACGTTGTCGCCGCGCAGCTGGATCTCGCCGCGCTCACCGGTTGCACGCACTCGTCCGTCCGGGGCAACGACACGCGCTTCCACTCCGATCGGCCGGCCCGGCGAGCCGATCCTTCGCTCTTTGGGATCGAGCGAATTGCAGAACGCCACCGACGCGCACTCGGTGAGCCCCATCGCCTCGATCACCGGCACCCCGAAACGTTCCTCGAACGCGCGATGCTGCTCCGGCGGCAGCGGGGCGGAGGCCGAGCGCGCGAAACGCACGCCACGGATAGCCTCAGTTTGCGCAGGCGTCGGAGCAGCCGCGTTCAGAAGATACGCGATGATCGTCGGGACGACATTGAGCCAGGTCGGGCGGTAGCGCTCGACCAGAGGCCACCATCGCGATACGCTGAAACGGTGCGGCAGCACGATGCTGCCCCCCGAGACCAGCGGACTGACGACACCGATGCACTGACCGTTGATGTGATACAGGGGCAGCGACGACAGAACGCGATCGTCGGGTGTCAATGCATGCGCAGCGCTGACCGTGCGACCGGCATGCAGCATGTTCGCGTGCGAGAGCAGAACGCCTTTGGGCTTGCCTGTCGTGCCGGACGTGTACATCAGCATCGCCGGTCTTTGGCTTTCCAGCGAAACAACGCCATCTGTCTCGTCGTCCGGCAGGTCGACTCGGTCGGGATCGGTCGATACGATCGCCGGCTTGAGTCCGATGCGCGCGACGAGCGCGGACAGCCGGTCAAAGAACTCGGGCGCCACGAAGATCGCGTCCGGCGCCGCGTGCGCGAGGGTGTACTCGAGCATGGCATCCTGAGCGAGCAGGTTGATCGGCGATACGATACGACCCGATGCCATCGAGCCGATGAAGACCGTCGCTGCCGCCACCCCGTTGGGCAGCATGAACGCGACGATTCCCTGGTCGGGCACGCGCAAGGCGCGCAGCAGCGCGCCGAAGCGACGCGTCGTCCGGCGCAGGTCCGCAAAAGTCAGTGAAGCTTCGGGCTCGGGCGCGAGCAGGAAGATTGCGTGCGGCTGCTCGTCCGCGTGCCGCTCGACGACCTGGCGGAATGTCTGAAAGCGCACAGCGCCCGGGCTCACGTCCCGAACTTGCGCCGCCATGCGCCAAACAGCTCGTCTTCGGTCGGCTCGTGCACGGACCCGGAGGGGAGCGGATGCACGACGCTCGTGATGTTGAGGAAGTGCCGGTAGTTCAGGTTGTCCGAGAGGCTGTTGCCACCCCAGGTACCGCAACCCATCGACAGCGAGAATGGCAGCGCGTTGTCGAAACTGCCTCCGGTTGCGAAACAGTGGGCCTGGTTGACGATGACACGGCACACGGGCAGCGTGAGGCCGAACTCGAGCGCGCGGTTCTCGTCGCGCGAATGCAGGCCCACCGAGTGGCCGGCGCCCTGATAGTCGAGCAGCCGCCGGGCGAGCGCCGCCGCGGCGGCGAAATCGGGCACCCGATAGAGCGCGAGGACCGGTGCGAGCTTCTCGCCCGAGAAGGGATGCTCGGGCCCGACGCCCGTTTCTGCAACCATCAGGAAGCGCGTCTGCTCAAGCGCGGGTTGGACGAAGCCCGCCAGTGCGGCAATCGCCGGGGCGGACTGGGCGATGAACGCCGGCGAGAGCTTGCCACCCGCGAACATGGTGCGCTCGAGCGCCCGCGTTTCGTCGGCGGACAGCAGCGCACCGCCTTGCGCGACGAGCGCCTCCACCAGCTGGCCGTAGACCGCTTCCACCGCGATCACGGCGTTCTCCGACGAGCAGCTGGTCGCGTTGTCGAAAGTCTTTGAGCTCGCGATCCGTTCGGCCGCGGCTTTGACATCGGCCGTCTCATCGACGATTACGCTGACGTTGCCGGCGCCGACACCAAGCGCCGGCGTCCCGCTGGAGTACGCCGCCTTGACATTGGTCTGGGAGCCCGTCGCGACGACGAGATCGGCCTGGCGCATCAGCTCGAAAGTCTGCTCGCGCCTTATCGGTGCCGGCAGTGCCTGCACCAGATCGCGCGGCGCGCCCACGCGGTCGAGCTCGGCATGAACGTAGTCGAGCAGCAAGGCAAGCGTCGAATAGCCCTTGGGCGACGGTGCCACGATGATCGCGTTGCGGCCCTTGAGTGCGTTGAGGATATTGTTTGCCGGTGTCGCGCCGGGGTTGGTGGAAGGCGTGATTGCGGCCACGACACCGACCGGGCGCGCGATCTCGACGATTCCGCGCTCGCGATCTTCCGCAATCACGCCGACCGACCGCGCGTGCCGCAGGTCGCGCAGCAGGCCCATTGTCTTGCGCCTGTTCTTCGCGATCTTGTCCGCCACGTTGCCCAGGCCCGTGTCGCGTACCGCCATCTCCGCGAGTGCGCGATTGCGGGCTGGCTCGACGATTGCCCAGCCGGCGGCCGTGACCACCTCGTCGGTACGCTCCTGCGACCAATCATCGGCCATATGTTGCGCGACGCGCGCGCGCTCGACGAGCTCGCGAACTACCGTCGCCGGCTCATCGTGTGTCCGAAGTTTCTCGCCCTGCATCGAAGCTGCCTTAAGCAATGGAGTGTTCCACAGCGGCGGACCGGACGCAACCCGGAAGAGACGGGCCGCGTGCGCGACTCACGCCGGCTTGCGCAGTAGATCGACGCGCATGGGCTGCAGGAATTTCGCTCCCTGCGGTGTGACATGGCGCATGAAGCGCTCGCGCACCGCGCTCAATTGTGACTCCGATAGCTGATGCTGCGTATGGGTCACGCCCAGGACGCGATCTTCAAAATGGGCGAAATCGTCGAAGCGAAGCGGCGAGTTGAAAAAACGCTCGGTGACGAATTCCAGCGCACCGCTTTCCACGCTGCGGGTGATCGCGGAAAAAGCCGCCTCGCGCACGCGCTCTTCGTCGTGAAAGATGCGCATGATCTCGTTGTACGCGCCGGCGAACACGGGTTCCGAGATGTACGCCAGGCCGCCCGGGACGAGAACGCGGCGCACCTCCGCGAGCGCGGTATCGAGAAGATGGGTCGGTACGTGATGCAACGATTTGAACATCAGTAACAGGTCCACACTGTCGCAGTCGAGGGGCAGGGCTTCTGCGCCGCCGGCGACGAAGCGGACGTTCGGCAGGTCGGTGATCGCGAGATTTCGCGCATGCTGGATGGCGTCCACCTCCAGCGCGATGATCTGCGTGGTCGGGAACTCTTCGGCGATCGCCCGCGTGAGCTCGGCGCGACCGCAGCCGAGCTCGGCAATGCGGGCGTTCGCGAGCGGCAGCAGCTCGCTGTAAACGTCGCGTTCCAGGCAGACAGTACGCGAGTCGGGGTCTCGTAGCCGCATGTCGAAAAAAGTCCTTGAGGCGGACGGTGACATCATAGCTGATGAAATGGGCTATTCAGTCCACCTGGGAGGCCGTCGAAGAAGCTCACCGACGCGATGCCGACGGTGGTGCCACTCGCGCCGCCCGGGCTGCCGATCGGTGGGAACGGCACGGCGTTGAATGCCGGTCCCCTCGCCAGGCGGATCAGATCGCCGGAATAAATCGTCCTGCCGCTCTTGTTCAGCGTCGCCACCAGCCACACCGGCGTGTGGTCGACGTCGTAGGTGAACCAGGTGGCGAAGATGGTATCGCCCTCCTGCGTCAGATTGAGCCCCACCGCACCTCCGATCCCGCCGGCGCCGCCCGTCTGTTCGACGCACATTCCGATGTCGAGAAAAGCGAAGTCCCGTTCAGGCGCGCGCATCACAATACCTCGAGCGGTGCTCCGCGGACAGCGCGCAACTCCGTCGGATCCAACCGTTCCTCCGCGTGACCGCATGACTATCGAGCGCGACAGCAAGGACCCTCGGGGTCGCCGGCGCGCGAGGAGACGATGATGGCAAAGATAAGACCCGCACAGCTGCGGAATAAAGTCGACAAGAACGCGGAGCGCAGTCAGGCCAAGAAGCGCGGTCGGACCAAGGTCGGCAAGTCGCGCGCTTCGGCGCACCCCGCAGCTTCGCGCGAGCCGCTCTCCACCAAGGAGTACGAGCGCGCGTTGAAGCAGCTGCACGTCGAGCTGGTAAAGCTGCAGCTATGGGTCGTTCACAAAGGTCTCAAGGTCTGCATCGTGTTCGAAGGTCGAGACGGGGCCGGCAAAGGCGGCACGATCAAGGCCATCACGGAGCGCGTCAGTCCTCGGATCTTCCGCGTCATCGCGCTTCCCGCTCCCACCGAACGCGAGAAGTCGCAGATGTATGCGCAGCGTTACCTGCCGCACATGCCGGCTGCGGGCGAGATCGTCATCTTCGACCGGAGCTGGTACAACCGCGCCGGCGTCGAGCGGGTGATGGGCTTCTGCTCGGAGGAGCAGGCACGCGACTTTCTCAAGGTCGTGCCGGCCTTCGAGCATCTGATGATCGATTCCGGAATCATCCTGCTCAAGTATTGGCTCGAAGTCAGCGCCGAGGAGCAGACGCGCCGGCTCCAGTCGCGCATCGGAGACGGCCGCAAGACTTGGAAGCTCTCGCCGATGGACCTCAAGTCCTACGATCGCTGGGACGAGTACACGCGGGCCCGAGACGAGATGTTCGCGGCAACGGACAGTTCGTGGGCCCCCTGGTTCGTCGCCCGCTCCGAGGACAAGCGACGCGTGCGCCTCAATGTCATCAGTCACATTTTGAGCCGTATTCCGCACAAGGCGCTACCCGCGGCGAAGGTGAAGCTGCCGAAGCGCAAGATCGGCCGCTACAAGCCCACGAATTATCCATTCAAGCAAGTTCCGGAGCCATTCTGAGCCTCGCGCGTCGCGTGATGCCAAACTGAGACGGCGCGCCTGACCATGACGACCGGATCTCACATGGCCGCACCCAACTTCGCGGTCCGGGACACACGTCAACCGGTCCTCGATCCCGTCGACCGCGTGTCCGAGCTGCTTTTCGGTCTTTTCATGGCGCTCACGTTCGTGGGCGCCGTATCGGTCGCGGAATCGGGGCGGCAGGAGCTCCGCACCATGTACGCCGCCGCGCTGGGATGCAATCTCGCGTGGGGTCTGGTCGACGCGGTCATGTACCTGGTACGCACCATCACAGCCCGCGGCCGGTCGCTCACGCTCGTGCACGGCGTCCGTGCAGCACCCGATGCCGCAGCGGCACGCAAGCTGATCCGGGACTCGCTGACGCCGATGGTCGCCTCTCTCGTCTCCGACGCAGCGCTCGATGACCTGCGCGACCGGATGCTGACGATGGCGGACGTGCCGCAGCGGCCCAAGCTGCGCCGGCAGGATTTTCTGGCGGCCCTGGCGATCTTCCTCATCGTGGTCGGATCGACGTTTCCGGTCGTCCTGCCGTTCGCCCTCATCGGGGACGTCGGTACCGCCAAAATCGTGTCGCGCGTCGTTGCGCTGGCGATGCTTTTCACCGGCGGGCTCGCGCTGGGACGCTACGCCGGCTACGGCAGCTGGAAGGTCGGGCTGATGATGGCTGGACTTGGCACCGCGGTCGTGGCCGCGGTCATGGCACTTGGCGGATGACGTGCGGTTATGGGCCACCGTTCTCATTGTTTCCGGAGTTTTCGCGCCCGTTGCGCACGCACAAGAGGAAAGTGCGGGCCGGAGCTCGACGGAGGCTCCCGCCAAGAAAGAGTGGACGTTTGCGCTGACCGCATATCCCACCGATGTTCGTGGCGGCGATAACTACACCTCGGCGATAGCCGCCGCCGACCACGGGCCGCTGCACCTCGAAGCACGCTACAACTACGAGTCGATCGGTGCGCGCTCCGCCTATGCGGGCTGGTCGTTCTCGGGCGGCGACACGCTGACGTGGCAGCTGACGCCGATCGTGGGCGGCGCATGGGGCACGACGCATTCCTTCATTCCGGGTGTCGAAGCGAGCTTCACGTGGCGTGCGCTCGACCTGTATGTCGAGGCGGAATACGTCCCCACGAGCTCACGCCACGACAGGTATACGTATGCCTGGAGCGAGCTGGGCCTCCGCGCCGCGCCATGGCTGCGCGTCGGGATCGTCGGGCAGCGCACACGCACCTACGGTAACGACCGCGAGTTCCAGCGCGGACCTTTCGCCCAGTTCACATGGGGGGTCGTGACGATCGGTGGGTACTGGTTCAATCCCGGCGCCGGCGATCAGGTGTTCGTCGGATCGCTCGGCGTGAAGTTCTGACGTGAGCATGGAGGTGAGATGAACGCACCCGAGATGGCGAACCCGGCGCGCGACGATCGTTCTTCGCTGCGATTCGATCTGGTGGCCGGACTCACCGCGGCCGCGGTGGTGCTGCCGAAAGCCATGGCGTACGCAACGGTCGCCGGGCTTCCCGTGGCAGTCGGCCTCTACACTTCATTCGTGCCGATGGTCGTGTACGCACTGCTCGGCACGTCGCGCGTCCTGAGCGTCAGCTCGACGACGACGCTCGCAATTCTCACGGGGACGCAACTGGGTATCGCTGTGCCGGATGGCGACCCAGCGAAGCTCGTCACCGCGACGGCCACGCTCATGTTGCTCGTGGGCGCGCTCCTCGTCGGCGCGCGACTGTTGCGGCTGGGCTTCGTTGCGACTTTCATTTCAACCCCGGTGCTTACGGGCTTCAAGGCCGGCATCGCGCTCGTGATCGTGCTCGACCAGGTGCCCAAGCTCCTCGGCATCCATATCTCCAAGCACAACTTCTTCAGCGATTTCGTCAGTGTTGTGCAGCACGTACCCGAGACGTCGCTCATCACGCTCGCGGTCGCCCTCGCGACATTCGCAGTGCTGATCGGCATGGAGCGCCTGTGGCCGCACTCGCCGGCGCCGCTGGTCGCGGTCGGTGGAGGCATCGCGGCGTCGTGGCTGCTGGGACTCTCCGCGCTGGGCGTCTCGACGGTGGGAGCGATCCCGCAGGGCTTCCCGTCGATCACGGTCCCGGAGATATCGCTGATCGAGGCGTTGCTACCCGGTGCGCTCGGCCTTGCGTTGATGAGCTTCACCGAGACCATCGCTGCGGGGCGCGCGTTCGCCGAGCCGGACGATCCGCCGATCAACGCCAACCGCGAGCTCGTCGCCACGGGTGCCGCCAATCTCGCCGGCGCATTCTTCGGCGCAATGCCGGCGGGCGGCGGCACGTCGCAGACCGCGGTCGTGCGCGCTTCGGGCGGCCGCTCGCAGAAGGCTTCGCTCGTGACCGCGGTGGTGGCGGTGGGAACGATGCTGCTGCTTGCGCCGCTCCTCGCCCTGATGCCGCACGCCACGCTCGCCGCGGTGGTCATCGTGTACTCGGTCGTCCTCATCAAGCCGACCGAGTTTCGCGCGATTCGCCAGGTGCGTACGATGGAATTCCGCTGGGCCGTGATCGCGTGCATCGGCGTTCTGCTGCTCGGCACGCTCAAGGGCATCGTGGTGGCGATCATCGTGTCGATGATCGGCCTCGCGAGTCAGGTCACTAATCCTCGCGTGTCGGTGATCGTGCGCAAGCGCGGAGCGGACGTGCTGCGACCGCTGTCGCCGGAGCATCCGGACGACGAAACGTTCGAGGGCCTGCTTATCCTGAGGCCCGAAGGACGGCTGTTCTTCGTCAACGCACAGAACGTCGCGGACAAGATCAATATGCTCATCAGCCAGTACAAGCCACGCGTGGTCGCACTCGACATGAGCAGGGTTCCCGACATCGAGTACTCGGCATTGCAGGCACTCGTCGAGGGAGAGAAACGCGCGACCGGCCGGGGCGTTACCGTCTGGATCGCCGGGCTCAACCCCGGTGCGCTCGAAATCGCACGAAGTGCAGGTCTCGCGGAGCGCCTTGGCAACGAGCGCATGCTGTTCAATGCGCGGGCCGCTATCGAGAAGTATCAGCGGATGCAGGCGGGCGAGCGCGCGGGCTCCGGAGCTGAGACCACCTGAACGTCATGTGGCCGTGCAGGCGCGAGCCTGCGCTCACTGCTGCTTGCTGCCCTTGATGTTGCCGGCAACGCCGCCGATGATGCCGCCGATAGCGGCACCGGTCCAGCCGCTGCCGCCCGAAATCGCTGCGATGCCTGCGCCGGCGGCCGCGCCGATGGCCGCGCCGCTCACGGTGCCTTGCTGCTGCGGCGTCATTGACGTGCAGCCAGCCGCGACGGCCAAGGTTGCCATTGCGATCGTCTTCGAAATCTTCTTCATGGTGTTCTCCGCTAGCTGTTTTTGCGCAGGCCCGGAACGACCAGCTCGAACCAGATCGTCTCGATGACCGGTCGCTGCAACCGGTCGGGATGCGCCGCATACCACGCATCGAGCGACTCGCGGACGCTGTCCAGCGTTTGTCCTTTCATGCCGTTCACAAAACGCGGCACGGTAGTCTGCGCCTCCGAGGGCGGATTGGCCCCCTCATAGGCCCTCTCGACTTGAACGACGTTCGCGATGCCGAGGAGATAGGCCTTCTTGAGCTGGTCCGAGGACTTCACCCAATGTTCGCCGGTCACGAGCGGCACTTCGTCGGCGCGGGCACTTCCCCATGCCATTGCCAATGCCGCACACGCCGCCATGATCACCGCTTGCAAACGCAGCTTCATCGTCATTGCCGTCTCCCGAGAATCAATTGCCGACCCGCCGCACTTCTAGTTTCGCTCCTGCCAAGCCACGCCTTCGACGTCGCGGCGCCGACCCGCCGGCCTCGGCTGGATCATCTGCTACGACGCGCGCCGTGTCTTTGCAATTCTGGACAAGTCGACGCAGCGCGCAACGTAACGCGTTCGCGTCGATCCCCGCATGCAATCACTGAGCAACTAATGCGTGTCGAGAACTGCAAGGATTTGAAACCGCGCACGACCGATCATGCGATCGTAGCCGGCAGTGTGGAGGCGCACCGGGCAGGAATCAGGATATCTCGCCCATGGCATCGTGTGCCTTCTCGGCTGCAGCTGGAGCACACGCCGGCTCACTAAAGCGCTCACGCGAGATGCGTCACCCCGCCAAATCCGCGCGCGACCCACTGCGCAGCTCGGTGCTCGCATTGCTTCTCTTGTTCGCACCGATCGTCGCTCACGGTGCCGAAGCCCGACCCAAGATTTGCCTCGTGCTCTCGGGCGGGGGCGCGCGCGGCGCTGCACACATCGGCGTGATCGAGGTGCTCGAAGAGATGCGCGTGCCGATCGATTGCATCGCCGGTACGAGCATGGGCTCGATCGTCGGCGGAGCGTACGCGGGCGGCATGTCGCTGGACGAGATGAAGGCCGCGATCGAGCGCATCTCGACCCGCCAGCTGTTCACCGAAAAGCTGCCACGGCAGGAGGAGGCAATCCGGCGCAAGATCGATGACCGTTCCATCCTGCTGGGCCTCGAGCTGGGGCTGCGCGACGGCGCACTCCTATTGCCGAAGGGCGTGGTCACCGGCATCCAGCTCGAGACCGTCCTGCGCGGCCTGGTGAAGGCGGAGGGCTATCGCGAGTTCGACAAGCTGCCGATTCCATATCGCGCCGTCGCGACGGACCTGGTGACGGGGAAGGCGGTCGTATTCGACAAGGGCGAGCTCGCCAACGTGATGCGCGCGTCGATGTCGGTGCCGGGCGCGATCGCGCCCGCTGCTATCGACGGCGCCATCCTCGTCGACGGCGGCCTCACGGACAACCTTCCGGTCGACGTGGCGCGCGCCATGGGCGCGGACATCGTGATCGCCGTCAATCTCGGAACGCCGCTAATGAAGCGTGAAGAGCTTACCTCGGCGATCGGAGTGACTGCGCAGATGATCAACATTCTCACCGAGCAGAATGTGCGAGTATCGTTGGCCTCGCTCAAGCCGACGGACGTTCTGATCGAGCCCGAGCTCGGTGATTACTCGGCCGCGGACTTCGACAACCTCCCAAAGACGATCCCGATCGGCCAAGCCGCCGTCCGGAAGGTGGCGAAACGGCTGGCCGACCTTTCGCTGTCCGCCGAGGAGTACGCGGCGCTGCGCGTGCGTCAACTCTCGCTGCTCGCGAGCACGGAGCGTCGACCGATCGACGAGATCCGCTTCGACAAGCTGGAGCACGTGAATCCGCAAGTGGCGCAGGCGCTGCTGCACACCAAACCCGGCGAGCCGATCGACCAGGCGACGCTCGATAACGACATGCTGCGCCTCTTCGGCACCGGCGACTTCGAGCACGTCAACTATCGTCTGCTGAACGAAGCCGGTCGCACCGTTCTCAAGATCGACGCGGTCGAGAAATCGTGGGGTCCGGACTACCTCCGGTTCGGACTGGGCCTCGGCTCCGACTTCCAGGGAGACGCATTTTTCAATCTTGCGGCAAGCTATCGGAAGACCTGGATCAACAGCCTCGGTGCGGAGTGGCGTACCGACGCGCAGATGGGACGCACCGCGCGACTGTTCACCGAGTTCTATCAACCGCTGGACACAAGCGGGACCTGGTTCATCGCACCCAATGCGGAGATCGAGCGGCGCACCGCGGACCTCTTCCAGGGTTCGCAGCGCATCGCGCGTTACAAGATTCGAAATGCGGACGCCGGCCTCGACCTCGGGTTGAGTCTGGGCCCGATTGGCGAGATTCGCGTCGGCTACAAGGGTGGCGTGGTGGATCCGTCACTGGATACCGGGCCGACAGAGCTGGCCCCGGTCCAGGGCCACGTGCGCCAGGGCGCGCTCGTGGGGCGAGCCATCGTCGACCAGTTGGACAGCGCCAACTTCCCGCGCTCGGGATACGCGGCGTCCGCCAACGTATTCGCTTCACGAGCTGCACTCGGCGCGACCGACGACTACACGAAGTGGGACGCCGACTTCCTGGCCGCAACATCGATCGACCGCCACACAGTGAGCGTGGCGCTCAAAGCCGGCGGCGCATTCGGCAACGGCGAACTACCGCGCTACGACCTGTTCCAATGGGGCGGATTCCTGCAGCAATCCGGTTATCCGATCGGCGCGCTCGTCGGCGAGAGGCTGTGGTTTGGCCGCATGGTCTACACCTACAAGCTGCTGGACCGCTTCTTTATCGAAGGCGTCTACGCCGGTGTTTCGTTGGAAGCCGGGCAAATGACGAAGCCGCTGGTGCCCGAAAGCCCGACCGGAGTACTCAAGTCGTCGGCGATCTTCCTTGGTTTCGACACGGTTCTCGGGCCGCTTTACATAGGCTACGGCCGAGCGGCCGATGGCAACCGGAGCGCCTATCTCTATCTCGGACGACCCTGAGCGGGTCGCGGCATTGCGCTACCAGTGGAACGTAACGGCAACGAGTGGACCGCTGAATTTGAGATCCTGGATCCGACTGCTCGACTTAAGGTTGTAACCGAGGAACCGGTACGCGCCGATGATATCGCCCCAGCCGAATGCATAACCAAGACCGGCTGTCGCCTGCCACGTCACCTCGGAACCGCCGGTGCCGACATCGGCGTAGTAAGGAACGATCCACTCGTGATTCGATCCGAACGCGTAACGCCCCTTGACACCGACGATGCCATCCCAGATGTTTTCGCTCCTCTCCCGGCTGCCCGAGCGGTTTATCTCGGCGATCGAACCGATATTGCCGAACAGGCTGTAGTCGAGCTTCGCCTTGACGTCCAGCATCCGCGCACCGAACACCGCATCCATCGTCATGTCGGGACTCGACGCCAGCCGGTATTCGCCGGCGAGTGTCCAAACCCAGCCTTTGAGATCGAGATTCATGTTCGCGGTCGTGTCTACCCCCACGTTGGAGCCGCCAATCGAGAAATCGCGGGTTTGCGACTTGTCCCCGCTGACGTTGAGATAGATCACGTCTGTGAACGCGCCCCAGCGCCCGTTGTTCGCGTCGAGCGTTCCCATGAACACGAACTTGAGGTTGTCGATGATGTTGTCCGACTCCGCGGTGATCGTGTTGTCGCTGTCGACGGGAAACCTCGTGCTGCCCTTGATGCTTGGAAACCACCCATACAGCGTGCCGGTGTATCGCCACTCGCCCGGGCTCGCCGCGGTTTGCGCATCGGCCGATGCGGGAAGCATCAGCGCCGCTCCGAGCAGCGTTGCCGCAAGCGTGGCGCGGGCCCCTGCTCTCGTCGAACTCAACATCATGTTCAGCTCCTTGGCTGTGGCGCAGTACACGGCGCACTACGCGTGACGGCGGCGCGCATGCACAAGCGCCGCGTCCGACAACATCCTTGCTATTGCGGCGCGATCGATACTGCGAGACCCTCGGTGTAGGTTGCCTGCAGCTGGTCGCCCTTGGCGATCAGCTTGAACTGGTCCGCGTCGCGTATCGGCAGATCCACGGTCTGCCGCGGGCCGCGCACGGTGATCGTTTGCGTCGACGGTTCGAGATCGATCACTTCGCCGACGATCGTGACCTGACGGCCCGCGACTGCGCCCGGCGCGGCGCCAGGCTTCGCCTTGCCCATCGCCGACTCTTCGGTGCGTGCGATCGGCAAGCCGCCTCCCTTCTTCAGCTCGACGACAAGTGCTTCGAGGTACTGGACGTCCACTTTGTCGCCGGCCTTCAACTTCGAGAAATTGGCCACTTCCGGGCCCGCGGTCACGGTCACTTCATTGCCCTTTGGCCCCTTGAGCGTCACTTCGCGCGACGCGGAGTCGACGGCGACGATGGTAGCCGTCAGCTTGGCCGTCCGGGCCATTCCGACCGCGCCGGGGGTCCTCACCTCCATCGTCTGCGGGTTTTGTGCCACCGCGGGCAGCGCGAGCGCCGCCGCGAGCGTGAGCGTTGCAGCCAACAAGGATTTACGCACGATGATGCTCCCGTAGTCTGAACAAGAAACCGGACTCACTTTGTGCTCACGGCGGCCCAGCCGGGGCCGGGGTCGAACCGCTTGATGGCCGAAGCTTTCGCCGCGGTGTCGGGCCCGAGATCCTTCTGATACACGACGCCGTCCTGATTGACCATCAACGTCATCACGCCTGAGCTGCCGTAGATCGCAGGATAGGCGATCGCCCCGAAGCCGCCGATCATGTGGCCCTTCACGACGTAATCCTGGGCGCCGCCCTTCGCATTGCTGGTCTGGCCGATAAGCGGCCGGAAGTAGTACCCGTGATACGCCGATCCGCCTTTGCTATAGCCTTCGCTGGTTGCGCGCGTAACGAGCGGTCCGAGCGGGCTGGGAGGCTCGCCGGCCTTGGTCGGCCAGTACAGGCCATCATGCTTGCCCGATGTGCTCGCGAACTTGCGCGCATACTCGCGCACGCCGTCGCGGTTGTGATCCTGCGACGCGTAGTCGTGCTGTGCGTCGGTGATCGCGAGCAGGACGTTGATCGCGGCGAGCTCGTTGCCGCCTATACGACGCGCGAGCATCTCGGTCTTGCCCGCCTCGGTGTCGAAGTGCCAGGCGTTGCCCGCCTTGACGATCGGGAACGCGAATGGCCAGTCGTCGGCTCCGATCGTGAGTGTTGCTCGTGAATCGCCTTCGGGGGCAATCGCGTGCTTCTGCTCGTAGGCGGCGGCGAAATGCTCGGCCGCCGCCCGGTCGGCAACCGGATCCCCCGAGCCGATCCACTTGTCTGCGCCTGGGCCGAGGATCGCCAAGACCGTCGGTCGATCATGCGCGTTCACGGCCTTCGCGAGCGCGCTCGCGGCCTCGTCGGCCGAGGCAAACGTACGCTGCGCGCTCATGGCGCCTGCCGTCGCGGAAAAGCACGCTGCACAAACCAGCAGCGAAACGAGCAGCGAAGCGCTGCGCAAGCCGCGCGCAAATCTCGTAAGGTTCTTGCCTGTCACGTCGGTCATGGTGGTTGTCTCCGCGCCGTCGATTGGATGTCTTGCCATGTCCGCGCTCATCGCCGTCCTCCGCCGCCACGGCCGCCGCCACCACCACCACCACGCCCGCCACCGCCACCGCCTCCTCGCGCGCCACCGCCGCCGCCAGAACTGCGCGCGCCACCGCTGGAGCTGCGTGAGCTGCTCATGCTCGATGCACCGCGACTACTGGCATCGCGCGTCTGCGCCCGCCCGCCGCCGGAATCGAATGCAGAACTGTTGCGCGTGCCGGAGAAGTCACGATTGCCGCCCGCTCCGCCGCCCGCCGCTCCGCCGCCAGCGCCTGCTCGCGCGCCTCCGCCGGCGCCAGCCCCGCCTCCGCGTCCCTGCTGGCCGGCCGAATCGCGGCCTCGATAGGAATCACGCGCCTGCGCACCTTGCCCGCCGCCGCGGTTGTACTTGTTCGCGGTGCCCTTGTCCTTGTACGGGACCGCGCCGCGACGGTCGGCGTTGTGGTTGAAGTTGCCGTTCGAGATGTTGGTCTTGTTGAAATTGTTGTAGCGGTTGGTGTTGATGTTGACGTTGTTGCCGCCCCAGTTGCTGTTGCCCCACAGCGCGCCGCCGACGATGACGCCCGCGGTGAAGCCGAGCAGCGCCCCGCCCGCGACGTAGCCTGGCGGGTAGTAGGCATACGGCGGATACGCCGGGTACGGCCAGCCGCCGTAGACCACGGCCGGGTTGTACGTCGGGACATAGACCACCTCGGGGTTCGTCGGCTCGATCTTGATCACCGTCGTCGACTCGACCTTCTCCGTGATGACCTTCTGTTCCTTGGAGTCCTTTAGCGCACCCTGGGCGACCGCCTTGGCGCGCAGCGCCTGCGCGGTCTTCATGACATCCTCCTGCTGCGCGAGGAATGCGTCACCGAGCTTCTGCGTCCAGTCGAGCTTCTCGCTCATCATGGTGAGCACCTGCGGGACGACCGCCAGCGACTTGACCGCGGGATCCCATGGCTGTTTCTCCAGCGCATCCTGGAGCGCCTTGTCCTTGAGCTTCGGATTGGCCTTGACCCAGCGCTCGGCGGACACGACGTCGAGCGGATAGGTCGACGCCATCAGGACTTGCGCGAACAACGCATCCGGAAACAGCGCGATCGGCGCCACCAGCTGATCGAGCTCCTCCTGTGAGAACGTCTTCTCTCCTCCCAGGTCGGGCGGCACGCCACCCGTGGCGGACGGCGGCGGTGCAGGCGCCGGCGACTGGCCGCCCGCGAGGCCGGACAGCGCGAACATGAACATCGTCGCGCAAGCGACCATGCGACGGCTGTTGCTGGGTGTACGGCGTACGTTCATTGCGGATCTCCCGGACATCGCCATGCTCACTTGACCGTGTAGCCGCGGCCTTCGAGACAGGCCGCGCGCGCCTTCAGGTAGGCGCCCTGCTGCGCGCTGTCGACCTGCTGTTGCTGTTGTGTCGTCTGTTGCTGCTGGGCCGCATTCTGACGGCGGCTCTGGCCGCGTGCCGCGACGGCGCCCGCGGCCGCACCGGCACCTGCGTCGCCCATGATGCCGCCGACGACGGCGCCACGCGCTGCACCGCGCGCCCCGGCGCCGGGCGTCGTGCCCGTCGCCGTCGTCGCGGGCGCAGGAGGCGCTGCGGCTGCGGAGGGCTTCGCGGGATCGAATCCGGATTTATCGACCGCCCACTTCCCGCACTCGCCTTCGTCCTTCTTCTGCTGCCCGGCGGACTGTCCCTTGGCCGGATAGACGAACTGCGCTGCGCTCAGCCGGCTGCTCACGGCGAACATCACGATGAGCGCTGCGACCGGCCACAGCCACGGGTTGCGCAGCGTCCCCATCAATATCGAACCGTCACGTCCGTGCACCATGCTTGCTCCTCTCATGCTCTCGACTCAATTACTCCGCTGCAGCGCCGCTGCCTTCGTGAGCGCGTCGCCCGTGATCCCGCCATCTCCGTCGGCAGCGCCGGCGCGGGGCGGCGACTCGAACCCCCCGCCGAGCGCCAGGTGAAGGTTCACGCGCTGCACCAGCCGGTCCGTCTGCGCCTGCAGCAGCGTCGTTCGCGCCGAGTATAGCGCAATGCTTTGCTGCAGCACCGCTCGCAAGTCGCCCGACCCGACGTTGTAGCGAACCTGCGAAAGGTCGACACCGCGGGCGTTGCTCGTTACCGCCCGAGCCAGAATCGTCTCGCGCTCGTCGGCGGCGACGCTGGCCGATAGCGCCCCCTCTACTTCCGAGAAGGCCCGGCTCGCGACGCGTCCGTAGTCGGCGATCGCAAGCTTCTGCTCGGCGGTCCGGATATCCACCTGCGCTTCGAGTGCGTAGCCGTTGAACAGCGGCCAGACGAGGTTCGCGCCCAGGCTCGCCACCGGATTGCTATGGCTCTGCAACACGAACAGCGAGCTGTCGACACTCGACACGCTCGCGGTCAGCGAGATCTTCGGCAGGCGCGCGGCCTTCGCTTCGGCAACGTTGTAGAACGCGGCATCGACGCGACGCTCGGCGGCGATGACGTCGGGCCGGCGCTCGAGGAGCTCGGACGGCACGCCTGCCGGGACTTCGCGCTGCAGCGCCGGCAAGGATGTCGGGACGTCGATCGCGGCAGCGGGATAGCGTCCGACCAGCACTTCCAGAGCGCGCAGCGCCTGTTGCTCGCCCAGCGCGAGCTGGCGCGCGGCGTCGCGCGAGGTCTCCAGATAGGCCTGGGACAGCGTCACGTCGTACTCGTCGCCGCGGCCGATGCGCAGACGGTCGCCGGCGAGCGATAGCGAGTGCTCGGAGGACTGCACGATGTCGGCTGCAATCGCACGCGACGCCCGCGCCTGGATGGCGAGGAGCCAGCTCTTCGCGACCATCGCCGCGATGGATTGGCGCGCGAACTCGACATCGGCCACGGTGGCCTCGTACTGCGCGCGGCCGACCTCGCGCTGGGCCCGCACCCGACCCCACAGGTCGAGCTCCCAGCTGGCGAACAGGCCAACGCCGTTCAGGCCGGAGCCGTCGCCGCCGAACTTGCCGCCGCCGTGCGCGAGCAGGTTCAGCGCCGGATAGATCGTGGCGCCCGCGGCCTTGGCATAGCCTGCCGCCTGCTCGACTCGCGCCGCGGCGACAAGGAGGTCGACGTTGTATTGCATCGCCTCCCGCACGAGCGCGTCGAGACGCGGATCGCCAAAGCTCGCGAGCCAGTTGTCCGCCGGGCTGCCGGCCGCCGCAGGCGCGCCGGTCCATGCTGCCGGTACGGCAAATTGTGGAAGCGATTGCGCGCGGATGTCGTCCGGCTTTGGCGGCGGACCGAGTGCGCACCCGGCGAGCAGGAGCGCGAGCGTCGCTGCGGGGATCGCGGGCGAGCGGTGCATCGGCTTAGTGCAGCTTCAGAATCAGGTAATCGAGCTTCGCGCCGATGCGCAGGACGATCCGGCGGATGATCTGGATCGCTACTCCGTGCTCGGTGTAGATGGCCCCGTGGCCGACCGCGCCGGCAGGCAGGAACAGCCCCGCGTCACGTGGCGCAACTGTTAGCTTCACCGGGAAGCGACCCGGCGGCATGGGTCCGTAGCCCGTCGTCGGCAATTGCAAAGTGTTCGCCACCTGGCCTTGGCCCTGGGCCCACACGATCGAGTCCACCGACGCCTTGAGTATGCGACCGGGATACGCATTGAGCGTGAATTCAGCCTCGTTGCCCGGCTCGACCTGGTGCAGCTCGTTCTGCTGGTACAGCGCGATCACTTGGTAGCTCTCCTCGACAAAGCTCATGGCGGGCGTGATCGGAAAGGCGGCCGTGAACGAGCCGGGACGCAGCTGCAGGTTGATGGCGTAGCCGTCGGCGGGGGCCACGACCGTGGTCTGCGACAACTCCCACTTGGCGTTGTCGAGCTGGGCCCGGATCTGCGCCACCGGCGCGTATTCGGTGCCGACCTTGCCCGTCATGCGCTGCCGGATCTGGCGCTCGCTCGCGCTCGCCTGCACCTCGCCTGCACGCGCCTGCGCAGCCATACCGGTCGCCATTTCCAGCTGCGCGGTCAGCTCCTTGACGTCCGTCTCGGCGCGCTCGAGCGCGAACCGATCGCCCGCACCGGTCGCCACGAGCTCGCGGTTCTGCTTGACCCGCATCTGCGCGAGATCCAGCTTCGATTGCACTTCCCGGACGCTGGCATCCGCCTGCTGGATCGCGCCGCGCGTTTCCGTCACCTTGCCGACGGCGCCTGAAAGCTGCTCGTCCAGCTCGCGTTGCGACGCGCTCGTGCTGGCGAGCTGCGCCTCGAGCCCGCGCACAGTGAGCTCGTAGGGTGTCGGATCGATGCGGAACAGGATATCTCCGCGATGGACCAGGCGGTTCGGCTCGACGGGTACCTCGAGGACCCGCCCGCGCACCTGCGGTACGACGTTGATGACGTACTTGATGACCCGCACGTCCGGGCTCGACGGCGCGACGACGTTGAGCGTCAGTACCAGAGCTGTCAGTGCGACGATCGGGATGATGACAACCGTGACCTGGGTGCCGATGTTCCACGGCAGCCACTTCATCTTGATGAAGATGAACCAGACGATCGCCGAGTAGATCCCGAGCAGCAGGATTTCCATCTAGACCCTCACGCGCTGACGCTCGGACGCGACGGATTCGGTGAGCTCGGGTGCCCCGTCACGCGCGGCGAGCTTGTCTCGCAGCTTCGCGAGATGCGCGGGCAACATCCCGCGAGTCTGCAGCATGTCGAGCTCGCTTCTCAAAGCGGCCAGCTCGTCCGCGGGCAGCTCGCCGCGAAGCGCTCGCTCGCCTTCTTCCTCGAAGTAGTGGTCGCCCTTCTCGGTCCCGTACGCGGCCCTGTAAGCGACCGGCTTGGTATACGCCCACAGCCATGCAATCGGCCACAGCAGGCCGCCGAACACGAGTGACAGCAGGCATAGCGTCTGGATCGCCTTCGTCTGCGGATGGTGACGATGATGGGCGATCTTTTCCGGCATCACGTGCACGATCCAGAACACGACAATGCCGATGATCGGCACCACGATCAGCACGACCCAGGCCATGACGTCGGCGACGGCATCGAGCGTTTCCCCGGTGAACATGGACGCACGTGCCGGACCGCACATGAGCCCTGCGATCAGGGCGAGCGCCCGCAGCGGCCACCGCCGCCAGGCGCGTAGGAATAACGATACGTTGAGCACTGTTGGACGCGTTGAAGCGGGACGAGCTGATCGACCGGTACGCGGCGATCTTGAACGCACGTGCCTGGTGCGTCTTTGCACTTCTGGACAGCGCATGGCGCGCTGCGCCTCGGGTCACGACCGCTCGCTCCGTACCGCTGTCGAGATTTGCGAGGACGATCACCTGAGCGGCGCGCAGCATTGCGCAGTCACGGTGGGGCGCGGCTGCTCGTCGACGAACCTGTCAGGAAGCTGCCGTACGGCGGTCGATTTGCGATCGCCGGTTTGCGCACAGGAGCAGCAATGATCGTCGCGGCCGGCGCAGCGACTCAACGGCCGTTCTTTCAGGCGACCCTCCATCCCGGTCAAGTTCCGTAATTTCCGCCCACCAGACCTTTGAATCCTCCACCGATAGGCAAGCACCGATGCGGGCAAGATGGCGCGCATCAACGACAGGAGCAATGAGCATGGCTACCCCACCTTCCGCCGCATCTACCCTGGATCATTTCTTTTCGAGCTCAGCAGCGAGGCTCGATCGCTGGCGCACGTTGAATGCCAAGGCGCAAGCCTGGGCGGCGGATTCGCGCGGTGGCCGGTCCGCCAGCGGGCGCACCGCCGTGGAAGCCGCGCTTGCCGACGTGCGACCGCTGGAAGACTTCTTCGCATTCCCCGGACACCGCCTGATCAAGACGCTGGCCGAGCGCATCGCGAGCGATGACGCGCTCGGGAGCGGGCGACTGGTGCGGCGCATGAGCGGCGCGCTGCTCTCGGGGAGCTATCGCAATGACGCCGGCGAATGGGAGAGTTCCGACGATAGCGCCGGCAGCGTGCCGGACCGCGCGCCGCTCGTTTCCGGCGGCAGTGAGACACGCCGGCCGTACTTCGAAACCCTGTTCGTTACGGGGGCGCCGACGGCCAACTTTCCGCAGATCGCCCAGGAATTGCGACGCCTTCGCCGCGCCGAGGATCCGATGATCTATGAGCCCGTGCTCGTCGGCAGCTTCGAAGACGCGATGATGGGCATCATCATGAACGGCAAGATCGAAGCCGTGGTCATCTACGACGGCATTCCGGTGCCGTCGCAGCATGACGTGCCGCTGCTGCGCGACTTTCTCACCGTTCATCACCAGCTGGATACGACGAGCCTCGCGCCACGTGATGTCGGCATAACCCTGGCACGGATGATCAAGCGCGTCCGGCCCGAGCTCGACATCTACCTGCTGACCGACCGTGAGGTGGAGAAGCTGGCCGGTGACCCGGCGGCCTCGATGATCCGGCGCGTGTTCTACGAAGTCGAGGAGATGACCGAGGTGCATCTCAACATTCTCGAAGGCGTCGGCGAGCGTTTCTCCTCACCGCATTTCGACAATCTCAAGAAGTATGCCGCCCGTCCGATCGCCACGTTCCACGCGCTGCCGATCGCGCGCGGCAAGTCGATCATGAAGTCGAACTGGATCCGCGACATGGGCGAGTTCTACGGGCAGAACCTGTTCCTCGCGGAAAGCTCCTCCA
>DASXPJ010000028.1:0-151239 GCA_036493675.1 Casimicrobiaceae bacterium | reverse complement strand
GCGGCGCAGCCAATAGCTCGGCCTATGGGCAAGCCGCGCAACAACGCAGATGGGGCCATTGCGGCGAAACCCGGATGGGGCGCGGCTTCCCAGGCGATCTGCTTTGTCGCGCCGCTCGCCAATGGGGCCTGCCATTGGCTTTGCCTCGCTTCGCGCATCTCATCCCGGGAAGCCTGCGCCGCGGCCGCGCGGGGTTCTGCATCAGGCTGCTAGATGCCACGTTTCGCCGCCAATCTCTCGTTTCTCTTCAACGAGGTGACCTTCCTCGATCGATTCGCGGCCGCCGCGGCAGCCGGGTTTAGCGCAGTCGAATTCACCTTCGCCTACGACTATCCGGCGCAGGAGCTCGCGGCCCGGGTTCGCGATTGCGGGCTCGAGCAGGTTCTGATCAACGCTCCGCCGGGTGATCTGGCCGCGGGCGAGCGTGGGCTCGGCGCGCTTCCCGGTCGTGAGCACGAATTCGCGGCCGGCGTCGACACCGCGCTGCGCTACGCGCAAGCGTTGTCGTGCCCGCGCGTGCATGTCCTGGCCGGCGTGATTCGCGACGACACCGACGAGGAGCTGCGCGCGCGGTGTCGCGCGACCTTCGTGGGCAACCTTCGCCGGGCTGCGCGCACCGCGCTCGACTACGGCATCGAGCTGACCATCGAGCCGATCAACCGGCGCGACATCCCGCGGTATTTCCTGACGACGCAGGCCGAGGCGCATGCCATACGGAAGGAGGTCGGCGCCGCCAATCTCAAGGTGCAAATGGATCTCTATCACGCTCAGATCGTCGAAGGCGATCTGTCGGAAAAGCTGCGCCGCTGGCTGCCGCACATCGGCCATATTCAGATTGCCGGCGTACCCGGCCGACACGAACCCGACGTCGGCGAAATCAACTACCCGGCGCTATTTGCGCTACTCGACCAACTCGACTATCGCGGCTGGGTCGGCTGCGAATACCGACCGCTGCATGACACGCTGAGCGGACTGCGCTGGATGGAGCGGCTCAGCGGGTAAGGTCAGGACGGAGAACCGCGGGAATGGGCAATACGGCGCGTCCGCGCCGCTCGCACCCCACTCGCTACGCGAGCGGGACCTGGCTCGCCGCTCGCTTGCGTCCCTGCTCGCTGCTCACAGCGCCACGCTCATGCCGCCGTCGACGATCAGCATCTGGCCGGTGATGTAGTTCGACGCCTCGGACGCCAGAAGCACGGCGATGCCCGCCAACTCGTCGGGCTCGCCCCAGCGGCCAGCTGGCGTGCGCTTGCACACCCACGCGTTGAAGTCGGCATTGTCGATCAGCGCGCGATTCATTTCGGTGGCGAAATAGCCGGGAGCGATGGCATTGACCTGGATGTTGTGCGGCGCGAGCTCGACGGCCATTCCGCGCGTCAGCTGGCGCACCCCACCCTTCGCCGCGGTGTAGGGAACGACGCTGGGACGCGCCAACTCGCTCATCAGCGACGCGATGTGCACGATCTTGCCGCTCCTGCGGGCGATCATCCCAGGCAGCACCGCCTGCGACACGACGAAGGGCGCCGTCAGATTGGTCGCGATAATGTCGTCCCAGTCCCGCTGTGAGAACTCGGGCAGCGCGCCACGGCGCTGGATACCGGCGTTATTGATCAAGACGTCGATGTGGCCATGTTCCCGCTCGATCGCTGCGACGGCGGCGCGGATGGAGTCCCGATCGGTGACGTCGAACATCGCGGGGGACGCTTTCAGCGCTTGATCCGTCAGCGTCCGCGCCGCGACCTCGAGCGTCTCCTTCCGACGCCCGTTGAGGATGACCGTCGCGCCGGCGCGCGCCAGACCTTGCGCGATCGCGAAGCCAAGGCCGCGATGGGCACCGGTGACCAACGCGACTTTAGCGGTGAGATCGAATGCTGAATGCACTGCACGTGCTCCGTCTATGGGGGCGGCACTCGAACCCGTCGCCGTAGGTACGTCAGACCAGCGCCTGCGTGTCGGCGTCGATCGGCAGCGCCTGCCCCGAAATGTTGGCCCCGAGAGGGGAGGCGAGAAACAGGATCGCGTTGGCGACGTCGTCGGCCGAGACCAGGCGCTTGAGCGAGGTCCTGGCGAGCGCTTCGGCACGAACGACTTCCGAGTCGACGCCGCGGGCGGCCGCCTTGTTGGCGAACACGGCATCGATGCGCGGGCCGGCGACCGACCCGGGGCAAATCGCGTTGACGCGTACGCCATCGGGCCCGAGCTCGATGGCCAGCGACTTGGTGAGGCCGATGACACCCCATTTCGATGCGGCGTAGGGCGTCCGCATCGGAAAGCCGAGGCGCCCGGCGGCGGAAGAAAGGTTCACGATGCTCGCATTCGTGCTCTTCCGGAGCCAGGGGATCGCTCGCTGCGCGCATAGGAACGGGCCGGTCAGATTGACCGCGAGCGTGCGCTCCCACTCGACCGGCGCGACGTTCTCGCACGCCGCGGTAGGACCTGCGACGCCGGCATTGTTGACCAGCGTGTCGAGCCCGCCAAAGGCCGCGATCACCGCGTCGAAAAGGCGTGTAACCGCCGCACCGTCGGCCACGTCGCACACGCTCTGCACCAGGGCGGGGTCGCTTGCCGCAAGGGCGCTCAAGGCGAGCTCATCGACGTCGCAGACGTAGACTTGCGCACCCTCCCGCGCGAACGCCCGCGCCGTGGCCAGGCCGATGCCGGACGCGCCGGCCGTGACGAGCACGCGCAATCCGCGGATGGCGAGATCCATGGTCGGTTGTTCCTGGTATCGAGGCGCCGCTGCAGAATGCCGAACTGTTTTCGATCCGGGGGACTCGGCGCGGTGCTGGCATGGACAACGGTGGCGCTTTGGGATTATAACGCGGCTCCGCCCGTCCGCTGCCAAGTCGCGGCGAAACGCACTCGGGGAAGTGAGACGATGGAACGCACAGTTGCAGTCATCGGCGCCGGCCTGATCGGCCGTGCCTGGGCGATGGTGTTCGCGCGGGCAGGGTGGAACGTCCGCCTGACCGACAGCGATGCAGACCAGCTCGCGCGCGCCCGCGCCTTCATCGCGGCGAGCCTGGACGAGCAGCAGCAGTATGGACTCGTCGCCGATCCCCGCGCGGCGCTCGCACGCATCGAGGACGCGGCGACCGTCGAAGCTGCGGTTGAGACGGCCGACTGGGTGCAGGAAAATCTGCCCGAAAAGGTGGATCTCAAGCGCGAGACCTTCGCTCTCCTGGATCGGTTGGCGCGGCCGGATGCCGTGCTCGCCAGCTCGACCTCCGCGATTCCCGCATCGCGCTTCACCGAGGCTCTGAGTGGACGCGCGCGCTGTCTGGTCGCGCACCCGGTCAATCCGCCGCACCTGGTTCCGATCGTCGAACTGTGCGGCGCGCCGTGGACCGCGCCGGCAACCATCGAGCGCGCGCAGCGGGTCATGACGTCGCTCGGACAAGCGCCCATCGTCGTGCGGCGCGAGCTCGACGGCTTCATCCTCAATCGCCTTCAGGGTGCGCTGTTGTCGGAAGCCATGCGCCTGGTCGGCGAAGGCTACGTATCGGCGGACGATCTCGACAAGACCGTTCGCGACGGGCTCGGCCTGCGCTGGTCGTTTCTCGGTCCCATGGCGACGATCGAGCTCAATGCCCCGGGCGGCGTCGACGACTACTGCGCGCGGTATGGTGATTTCTTCCGCCGGTTTGCCGCCGATCCCGCCGGCCCGCAGGTCTGGGGGGCGGACAATGCGGCGCGCATCGGCGCTGCGCTCGGCCCGCAGCGGCCAGCCGACGCGAGGGAGGCCAGGACCCGATGGCGCGATCGACGTCTTATGGCGCTGATCGCGCACAAGCGCGACCAGCCGGATTTCGACTGAGGGAGAACAGAATGGCAGCAGCTCAAGGGCGCAGCGTCATCATCACCTGCGCGATTACCGGATCGATCCATACCCCGTCGATGTCCCCGTATTTGCCGGTGACGCCGCAGGAGATCGCCGACGCGGCCGTCGGCGCAGCCGAAGCCGGGGCGGCAATCGTCCATCTGCACGCGCGCGATCCGGTCGACGGGCATCCGACGCAGGACCCGCAATACTTCCGGATCTTTGCCGCCGACATCGCCCGCCGCAGCGACGTCGTGATCAATTTCACGACCGGCGGTGCGGCGACGATGACGATCGAAGAACGGCTGCAGCCGGCGCTCCAACTCAAGCCCGAAGTGGCGTCGCTCAACATGGGATCGATGAACTTTGGCCTCTTTCCGATGCTCAAGCGTTTCTCCACCTTCAAATTCGACTGGGAGCGCCCCTATCTGGCGACTTCCGACGAGCGCGTGTTCAGAAACACTTTCAAGGACATCGAATACATCCTGACCTCGTGCGCGGACAACGGCACCCGGTTCGAAATCGAGTGCTACGATATCGGCCACTTGTATACGGCGGCGCACTTCTTCGATCGCGGCATCGTCAAGCCGCCGCTGTTCATCCAAAGCGTTTTCGGCATCCTCGGGGGGATCGGGGCGCATCCCGACGATGTCGCGCACATGAAGCGCACGGCGGATCGGCTGTTCGGTGATCAGTACCGCTGGAGCGTGCTGGGGGCCGGTCGCAACCAGTTGCCGGTCGCCGCGATGTCGGCGGCGATGGGGGGCAATGTTCGCGTCGGGCTCGAGGACAGTCTATGGCTCGGACCCGGCAAGCTCGCCGAATCGAATGCGGCGCAGGTACGGGCGGCGCGCGCAATGATCGAGGCGTTGGGCCTGCAGGTCGCGACCCCCGACGACGCGCGGGAAATCCTGAAGCTCAAGGGCCGGAGGGCGGTCGCGTTCTGAAGCGGCCCGCGCTTCTGGCCGTGCCGCGTGTCCAGCAAAAAGCGCGGCCGGCGCAAGCTGAAGACCTGCGCTGCAGGCGCAAGAAAAGGCAGCGCTTAGGTTCCTTAGGCCGCCACCTTGATCGCAGCCAGCGATGCAGCCGCCCCGGGCGCCGCGGCACGAAAGCGCGCGACGAGTTCCGCCTCCTTCGCCTTCGCGATCTTGAGATTCCGCTCCTTGATGTGTCCGTAGCCGCGGATTTGCTCGGGGATGGTGGCAAGCTCCACCGCAATGGCGTGATTGTGCGCGGCGAGTCGCGGCGAGATCTCGTCGATCAGCGCCTCGTAGTCGGTGATCAGCTGACGTTCGGTCCGTCGCTCCTGCGTCTTGCCGAACACGTCCAGCGCCGTGCCGCGCACCCATTTCATCCTGGACAGCACGCGAAAGGCCGTCATCATCCATGGGCCGTACGTGCTTTTCTTCGCCTCCCCGCTGACCGGATCGGCCTTGTTCGACAGCGGCGGCGCAAGATGGAATGTGAGCTTGTAGTCGCCCTCGAACTGAGCAGCGACGCGCTTGGCGAAATCGCCGTCGGCATACAGTCGGGCGACCTCGTACTCGTCCTTGACCGCGAGCAGCTTGAAGTAATACCTCGCCACCGCTTCGGTCAACGCCGATTGGCCGGACAACCGAGCGGTCTCGGCTGCCCGCACCTTGGCGACGAAGTCGGTATATCGCCTGGCATAGGCGGCGTCCTGGTAATCGGTCAGGAATTGCGCGCGGCGGGCGACCATCTCGTCGAGTGACTCGGACAGGCGCTGCGATTCGGGCGCCGCTGCCTTGGGGACCGCGGCTGCCGTAACCCGCACCGGATCGACCGCGGCCAGTCGTCCCCAACGGAAACTCTGCTTGTTCGATTCGACGGCGGCACCGTTCAACTCGATCGCCCGCAGGATGGCCTCTTCGCCGAGCGGAATCAGGCCGCGCTGATAGGCGAAGCCCACCATGAACAGGTTGGTTGCGATCGAGTCGCCCATCAGACCGGTCGCGAGCCGCGTCGCATCGAGGAACTCGGCGTCGCCCGGCGCGACCGCGTCGCGGATTTCATGCTCCATCGAGCCGAGCGGAAATTTGAGGTCGGCATTGCGCGTGAACTCCGCAGGCATCACCAGCGCGGTGTTGACCAGCGCTTTGGTGACGCCTCTCTGCATCTTGGCAAGCGCCTCGTCGCCGACGCCGGTCAGGACGTCGCACGCCAGAACCAGCCGGGCTTCGCCGGCCGCGATCCGCGTCGCGTAGATCTGCTCCGGGGCATCGGCAATGCGCACGTGCGATACGACGGCGCCGTTCTTTTGCGCGAGGCCAGTCATGTCGAGGACGCTGCAACCCTTGCCGGCGAGGTGAGCTGCCATGCCGAGCAGGGCGCCGATCGTCACCACGCCGGTACCGCCGATGCCGGTGACGAGGATGCCGTAAGGCTCGGTGGTCGCCGGGATCACCGGATCGGGCAAGCCGGTGAAGTCGCCCGCGTCCGCACGCTTCGGCTTGCGCAAGCTGCCGCCCTCGACGGTGACAAAGCTTGGACAAAAGCCGTTGACGCACGAGTAGTCCTTGTTGCACGAGCTCTGGTCGATCGTGCGCTTGCGGCCGAACTCGGTCTCGACGGGCGCCACCGAAACGCAGTTCGACTTGACGCCGCAGTCGCCGCAGCCTTCGCAGACCAGCTCGTTGATGAACACGCGCTTGGCCGGGTCGGGATACTTGCCGCGCTTGCGGCGCCGGCGTTTTTCCGCCGCGCAGGTCTGGTCATACAGCAGCACCGTACAGCCCGGCGTGTCGCGCAACGCGCGCTGCACGCGGTCGAGGTCGTCGCGATGGTGGACCGCTATGCCGGCGGCGAAATAGCCGGACGGATACTTGTCCGGCTCGTCGCTGACCACGACGATCTTCTCGACGCCTTCGGCGGCAACCTGCTGCGCGATGATCGCGGGCGAGATCGGTCCGTCGACCGGCTGGCCTCCGGTCATCGCGACCGCGTCGTTGTAGAGGATCTTGTAGGTGATGTTCACCTTGGCCGCGACGGCGGCGCGGATCGCCAGCACGCCGGAATGGTAATAGGTGCCGTCGCCAAGATTCGCGAAAATGTGCTTTTCTTCGGTGAACGGCGCCTGTCCGATCCACGGCACGCCTTCGCCGCCCATGTGCGTGAACGTGGAGGTCGAGCGGTCCATCCAGATCGCCATCACGTGGCAGCCGATGCCCGCGGTCGAGCGGCTGCCCTCGGGCACCCTGGTCGACGTGTTATGCGGGCAGCCCGAGCAGAAGTAAGGAATACGCTGCAGGCTGATCTTGGGCTTGGCCAGCGCCGCTTCCTTGGCGTTGATGAAGGCCACCCGGCTTTCGATCTTTTCCTTATGCAGCGGCTGCAGCTCGAGTCGCGCGATGCGCTGCGCGATGACGCGAGCAATCATCGCCGGCGTGAGCTCGCTTGCCGCGGGCAGCAGCCAGTCGCCGTGCGGGCGCATCCATTCGCCCTTTTCGTCGAACTTGCCGACCACGCGCGGGCGCACGTCGCCGCGCCAGTTGTAGAGCTGCTCCTTGAGCTGGTATTCGACGATCTGCCGTTTTTCTTCGACGACCAGGATCTCTTCCAGCCCCTCGGCAAAATGGCGCACGCCTTCCGGCTCGAGCGGCCAGGGCATGGCGACCTTGAACACGCGGATACCGATTTCAGCGGCGTCGCTCTCGCTGATGCCCAGATCGTCCAGCGCCTGGCGCACATCGAGATAGCTCTTGCCAGACGTGATGATGCCCAACCGCGGCTTGGGGCTGTCGATGACGATCCGGTTGAGCTGATTGGCGCGGCAGTAGTGCAACGCCGCATAGATCTTGTAATCCTGCATCCGGGCTTCGGTGGCGAGAAACCCGTCCGGCCAGCGGATGTGCACGCCATCGGGCGGGAACGGAAAGTCGTCGGGCATCACCACCTTCACCCGATCGGGATCGATCGTGACTGACGCGGAGCTCTCGACGGTGTCGGACACGCACTTGAAACCTACCCATAACCCCGAATAGCGGCTCATCGCCCAGCCGTGCAGGCCGAGGTCGATGATCTCCTGCACCGACGACGGGTAGAGGACCGGCATCATCGCCGCGGAGAACTGGTGATCGGATTGGTGCGGCAGGGTGGAAGACTTGGCGGCGTGGTCGTCGCCGGCGAGCACCAGCACGCCGCCATGTTTCGAGGTCCCGGCGAAGTTGGCGTGCTTGAACACGTCGCCGCAGCGGTCGACGCCGGGGCCCTTGCCGTACCACATCGAGAACACGCCGTCGTATTTGGCGCCCGCGTACATGTTGACCTGCTGGCTGCCCCAGATCGAGGTCGCCGCCAGATCCTCGTTCAAGCCCGGCTGGAACTTGATGTGCGCACGCTCGAGGAACTTGGCCGCCGCCCACAGCGACTGGTCGAGGCCGCCCAGCGGCGAACCCCGGTATCCCGACACGAAACCGGCGGTATTGAGCCCGGCGGCGACGTCGCGCTGGCGCTGCAATATCAGCAAGCGGACCAGCGCCTGGACGCCGGTCAGGTAGACGCGGCCCGATTCGAGCTGATATTTGTCGTCGAGAGTGACGGTACGGAGCGCCTCAGCCAAGATGCGCCTCCCTTGCCACTGCATACTTGTGGCTTCCACATAACCTGCTCTTCGAGCAGGTTAGTGTGCGCCGCAATAAGCCGCTGCGCGGCGTATTGTCGTCGAGGGATACGTTGCGGAGCGCGGTCGCGCCGGTTGCGGCAGGGGGCATCGAGGAAGCTCCAAAAATTTTGTCTCTGGATCGCGCGGTCGCCGGGTACGGGCCGCCACCACGGCAAAGGCGATTGTGTCGCCGGGCCGTTTCGAGGCGCGGATTGTACGCCCGTTCGCTCCCGTTAGACAGGCCCCGGCCGGTTATGTTTGACGGGCCGGCCGCGCCGGTCCGGTAAAATGCCGCGTCTTTGGGAAGGGTTTACCGGGTGCCTGATCCGTTATCCGCAGTGGAGGTGGAGACCGCGCCGTCTCCTTCGGCCAGCGTCGTCTGGCTGCACGGCCTGGGCGCCGATGGGAACGACTTCGTACCGATCGTTCCGGAGCTGGCTCTGCCGCCTGATCTCGCGATCCGATTCGTCTTTCCGCATGCGCCGGTCCGCGCCGTCACGATCAACAACGGGATGCGGATGCGCGCCTGGTACGACATCTCGGCGGCCGATTTGAGCAACCGGGCCGACATCGCGGGCGTGCGCCAGTCGCAGGGCGAGATCGAAACGCTGATCGCGCGCGAAAACACCCGTGGCGTGCCCGCGGCGCGGATCGTCCTGGCGGGCTTTTCTCAGGGGGGCGCGATCGCGCTGTACGCGGGACTTCGGCATCGCGAACGGCTCGCCGGAATCATGGCCCTGTCTTCGTATCTCGTGCAGCCGGAGATGTTGCCGAGCGAAGGCTCGGAAGCCAACCGCGACGCGCCGATCTTCATGGCGCACGGCGTCGCCGACCCGGTCGTGCGTTACGAATGGGGCCTGGTGTCGCGCCGCGCGCTCGAGGCGAACGGCAATCCGCTCGAGTGGCACGAATATCGAATGGAGCACTCCGTCTGCGTCGAGGAGGTGCGGGCGATCGGCGTTTGGCTCGCCAGGATTCTGTAACGGAGGGCCGTCCTAGAGACGCATACGCAGCCGCGCGCCGTCGTCGCGAACGATGCGAAAGCCCAATCTCGCATAGAGGTGGCGCGCGGGATTGCACGACAGCACGTTGAGCTCGACGTGGCGATCGCTGGCTCGCGCCACAGCGATCACCGCGGACAGAACCGCGCTGCCGATGCCGTGGCCGCGCTCGGCGGCCGCAAGCTCGATGTCACGCAGAAAGATCCAGCCCCAGTGCCGCGTCAGGCTGAGGCGGCCGATATCGGCGGGGGCGCCGGCGGCGCGCACGATCACCGCGTTGCGCAGTGGCGCGTAGCTCGAGGCAAAATGAGCGCGCTGCCAGGCCTCGTTCCAGCCCCAGGTGGTCTCGACGTATTCGCGCATCGCGTCGCGATGCAGCAGATAGAGAAATTCCTCGTCCTCGCGCGTCGCGGCACGCAGCGCATAGCCGCGAAATGCGGCGGCCGCCCCCAGTTCCCTACGCAGCGGCTCAATCCACTTTGCCATGGCTGCTTCGTCCGCTCGAAGTCCCGGAGGCCGGGCACGCCGCCGTTTTCGGCCGCTGCGCCGGTCCGATGCCTCGCCGCGACAAGGCATCGCGGAGCAGAAACTCGATCTGGCCGTTGATGCTGCGGAGCTCGCTCTGCGCCAGGCGCTCGAGCGCCGTCCAGAGCGCGGGGTCGAGACGGAGCAGGAAGGCTTTTTTTTCAGCCACGACGCATGCCGTTGCCGCGATCGGCGAGTTCAGCGCATCGTGCGGAAGCGGGCATAGAGCGCCGCCGTCCAGGCGAGCATCGCGGCGACGAACAGCACCAGGAGCGTGCTGAGCGAACCGACGGACAAGCGGGGCGGTGTCACCCGATTGGCTTCGAGCAGGACGAGATGGAGCCCGGCGGCGAACAGCGTCAGCAGAGAACCCTGCCAGCATGCGAATGCGAGCAAAGTTGCCAGCGTGTCGGCGCGGCGCTCTTCGGCCAGCCAGTACGCGCGGTGAGGGAGATTGAGCAGGCGAGGCGCGATACGTGGCAGGCCGGCGATCAACAGCACGATGAGGCAGGGCGCGACGAGAGCCAAGATGAGCATCCAGATCAGATAATCGCTGCGGACCATCCAGCCGTTGGGCCCCGACCCAGGCCCGAAGTGGGACGCCACCACCCCGGGCAAGCCGTCGACGGTGGCGAGGATGAACGCCGCGCTAACGACAACCAGCACGGCGAACATCGGCATGGCGAAACGGCGCATCTGCGGGGCCGGCAGGCGGGACATGTCAACGATGGGCGTGATGCGCCGTGCTATTCGAGCCGCTTGTTCGGCCGGGAGCCGCGAAAGCTGACGATGGCAAACAGTACGCCCAGTCCGGCGCCGAGAGCTAAACCGGCGGGAGCGTTACCCAACGCGGTCCCCGCCGCCGTTCCGAGGCTGGCGCCGACAGCGGACCACAGACCGGGATTGCTTGCACGCACGAATATCATGATGCGTCCTCCTTGATTGGCGATCAGTTGTACAGGGTGCCGGTGTTGATGACAGGCTGCACTTCGCTCTCCGCGCAGAGTACGGTCATCAGATTGCTCACCATCGCGGCCTTACGTTCGTCATCGAGTGCCACGACCTGCTTCTCGGACAACTCGCGCAACGCCATCTCCACCATGGAGACCGCGCCATGCACAATTTTCGTGCGCGCTGCGATGATCGCTTCGGCCTGCTGCCGCCGCAGCATCACCTGAGCGATCTCCGGTGCGTAAGCGAGATGCATGAGCCGTGCCTCCTCGACGACGACGCCGGCCTTGTCCAATCGCTGCTGCAGCTCGACGACCAGCGCGCGCGAGACGCTGTCTGCGCTTGCCAGCAGCGTGGGCTCTGTCGGCCCAGCCGTTACTATGTCGGCGTGATCGTAGGCAAACGATGAGGCGAGATGCCGCACCGCGGCTTCGCTCTGCAGCTTGACGTAGTTCTCGTAATTGTCGACATCGAAACTGGCTCGCGCCGTGTCATCGACGCGCCAGACGACGACGGCGGCGATCTCGATGGGATTGCCGCGCTTGTCGTTGACCTTCAGGCGCTCGCCGTTGAGATTGCGCGCGCGCAACGAGATCTTGCGCCGGCTGTAGAACGGATTCGTGCCGCGCAGCCCCGGAACGCGCGAGCTGCCGCGATAGCTGCCGAAGAGCTGCAGGATGACCGCCTCGTTCGGCTGCAACGTATAGAGGCCGCCGAGAACCAGCATTCCGAGCAGGAACAGCGCGACGAAAGTGATGGCGGCGCCGACCAGACCGGACGCCGACGGCGGACCGCTGTAGGGCATGCCGCGCAGCAGCTGCCACAGCCCCACCGCGATCAGCAGCAAGCCAATGGCCAGCGCGGCGAATCCATTCCAGGTGACGCTCGCGCGCTCCTGGTGTGCGTCTTTCCGCTCCCCGAACGTTTGCATGCACGCCTCCAGCGCAGACAGGGCGACCCCTTTTGCGGAGTCGATATTGTTATGATATCACAATAATATCGACCGCTGTCAAGTGCTATGGTGGGCCGAGCAAAAAAAAGCGGACGGCGTGGCCGTCCGCTCGAGGGACCGGGCCGGACTGGAGTGGCCGGCACCGGACGGGGGAAGCTTCGCCTTCAGCCCAGCGTCACCGGAATGAAGATCTGCGCGTTGTCGCGCTGGACGAGCAGTGCCACCGTCTTGCCCGACTTGGCGACCATGGCTTTGAGCTCTTCGACGCTGCGGACGGGCTGCGTATTGACCGCGACGATGACATCGCCCGGACGCACGCCGGCACGTTCGGCCGCACCTGCGACGTCCTGGACGACCAGGCCGCCGCCCATGTCGTTGTCGCGCCGTTCATCAGCCGTCAAGGGCCGCACCGCAATACCCAACCGCGCATTGCCGAGATCCTGGCTGCCGGCCGAGGCGACGATGTTCTTGCCCTCGTCCATTGCGCCGATGGTCGCGCTCAAATCCTTCGCCGCGCCATCGCGCCAGATGCCCAGCGTCACCTTCGCGCCCGGCTTGAGCGAAGCGATCTTCGGCGGCAAGTCGGACGAACCGCCGATCTCTTCGCCGTTCAGCGTCAGGATCACATCGCCCGGCTTCAGTCCCGCCTTGGCTCCGGGGCTGTCCTTCTGCACCGAGCTGACCAGCGCGCCCTTGGGCGCCTTTAAGCCAAAATTACCGGCCAGCGCCTGGTTGACGTCCTGGATCATGACGCCCAGCCTGCCGTGCGCGACCTTGCCGTGCTGCACGATCTGCTGCTCGACCTGCATCGCCACGTCGATCGGTATCGCAAAGGCGAGCCCCTGCGAGCCGCCGGAGCGGCTGAAGATCTGCGAGTTGATGCCGATCACTTCGCCCTTCAGGTTGAAGAGCGGGCCTCCCGAGTTGCCCGGGTTCACCGCCGCATCCGTCTGGATGAAGCGCACGTACGAGTCCTCGGGCAGCGCGCGCGACTTGGCACTGACGATGCCGGACGTGACCGTGTTTTCGAAACCGAACGGCTGGCCGATCGCGACGACCCATGAGCCGACCTTGGTCTGATCCGGATTGCCGGTCTTCACCGCCGGCAGGTTCTTCGCATCGATCTTCAATACCGCGATGTCGGTGGTCTTGTCGACGCCCAGCACCTTGGCGGTGAATTCGCGCTTGTCGGTCAGCTTGACGTTGACGTTATCGGCGCCATCGACGACGTGCGCGTTGGTCAGTACGATGCCATTGGGGTCGATGATGAAGCCCGAGCCCACGCCGCGGGTCGGTCCGCGCCGCGGCATTTGGAAGTTGTGGAAGAACTGGCGGAATTCGGGCGGCAACGAGCGCAGATCGGGCGCGTTGTCGCTTTGGTCCTCACCGAGCACCTTGTGATCGTCGGAGGTCACGCTGATGTTGACCACCGCCGGGCCGTACTGCTCGACCAGCGCGCTGAAGTCCGGCAGCGCCACGACCGGCGCGCCATTGACGGTGGTCGTCGCCGCGGCCGGAGTCGCGGAAGGCACGACGGCGGCAAGCGCCGCGTTTGGCATCAGGCGATCGGCGGCGACGCCACCGAGCGCGAACGCGCCGGCGACGGCGAGCGCCACCGCGCTGCGTTTGAAGAGATTCGCTTGCATCGATTTCTCCTAGGAAGTAGCCGGCATCCATTCCGGCTTGCTTACAAGGCTAGACATCCAGACTTAAGCGAGACTTAAGGCAGGCAGGCGCCAGCGCCTGTACGGTCAACGAAGGGCAAAGATCGGGTGCGATTACGGGCCCGGCGGGGGGTCGGGCAGCGGAAAGCGCACGCTGATGCCCGTTCCGGCGCCGTCGAGTCCCGGCCCCACGTCGATGTCGGCGCGATGCCGCTCGGCGATGCGCTTGACGATCGACAACCCGAGACCGCTGCCGCGCACCGCGCCCGCGGCGGTGCTGCCGCGCACGAAGCGATCGAATACTCGCTCGCGATCGGTCGGCGGGATGCCTGGTCCGGAATCGCGCACGCTCAATACCGGCTGTCCGGCATCGATCGCCACCCCCACATCGACCCGTCCCCCTTCCGGCGTGTAGCGCAGCGCGTTGTCGACGAGGTTCGACAACAGCGTAGTCAGCGCGTCCGCATCGCCCCGCAGCTCGATCCCGGGATCGGCGTTCAACCCCAGGTCGATCCGTTTGGCCGCCGCCAGCGGCGCGAGATCAGACACCACCCCGCGTGCCAGCGCCGGCAGGTCGACGATCGCGGGCGCGCGGTCGGCGACGCCGGGTTCCTCGCGCGCCAGAGTAAGCAGCTGCTCCACCAGCCGCGTTGCGCGCTCGAGCCCGGTCTTGAGATCGGCCAGCGCGGCGCGGCGCTCTGTCTCACCGGTGGCCCGCTCGGCAAGTTGTGCCTGCAAATGCACGGCGGTCAGCGGCGTACGCAACTCGTGCGCGGCATCGGCGATGAACGAGCGCTGCGCGTCGAGCGCCACGCCCAGACGGCTCAGGAGGCCGTTCAGCGCGCCGACCAGGGGCTTAACTTCGCGCGGCAGACCCGACTCGGACAAGGGTTGAAGCAGGGCCGGCGACCGGCGCTCGACGGCGGCGGCGACGCGATCGAGCGGCGCAAGCCCGCGCGCGATAGTGAGCCAAACCAGCAGCGCGAGCACCGGCAGCGCCAGCAACAGCGGAACGACCGTATGCAACGCCATGCTGGCGGCGAGCTCGCGCCGTGCGCTCATCGGTTGGGCGACCTGAACCACCTGACCCTCGGCCAGCGTGCTGAATACGCGCCAGGCGCCGCTCGGGGTGTTCACGGTGGTGAATCCAAGCTGCGCGTTCGGAGGCAGGACGCGGTGCGGTTGCGACAGATAAAGCTGCACGCCGTTGCGGTCCCAGATCTGAACGAGCAGTGCGTTGCTGCCGGGTCCGAGCGCGCCGACGCCGGCCGGTGCGGCGGCGAACGGCGCATCGGTGAGCGACGCGGCCATCTCCTTCAACTGATAGTCGAAGAGCGCGTTGGCTTCGTCGCGGGCACGGAGGTAGGTGCCCGCCGCGGCCGCCATGATCGCCAGCGCGAGGCCGCCGAGAAGCCACACCAGCAATCGGCGGCGGATAGAAATCATCGCGCGGGTTCGGTCGCCCCGGGCTTGGCGATCATCCAGCCGACGCCCCGCAGATTGCGAATGATGTCGGAACCGAGCTTCCGGCGCAGCGCGTGGATGTGCACTTCGACCGTATTGCTTTCGACCGATTCGTTCCAGCCGTAGAGCTTGTCCTCGAGCTGGGTCCTGGACAGGATCGCGCCCGGCCGCGCCAGGAGCGCGGAGAGGAGCGCGAATTCACGCGGCGAGAGCTCGACGGAAGCGCCATCGAGATGCACCTCGCGGGTGGCCGGATCGAGCTCCAGCGCGCCATACGCGATCTTCGGCGCGGCACGACCTGCCCCGCGCCGCAGCAGCGCGCGAAGGCGCGCCGCCAGCTCGTCGAGATCGAAAGGCTTGATCAGGTAGTCGTCGGCGCCCGCGTCGAGACCGGCGACGCGGTCGGCGACAGCGTCGCGCGCGGTCGTGATGAGCACGGGCCGCGTATCGCCCCCACGGCGCATCGCCGTCAAGACCTCGAGCCCCGCCAGGCGCGGCAGCCCGAGATCGAGGACCACGGCATCGTGGATGCGCTCGGCCAGCGCCCGTTGCGCCGCTCGTCCATCCTCGACCCAGTCGACGGCAAAACCGTCCTGCGCGAGGCCGCGGCGGATGCTGGCTCCGATCATCGGATCGTCCTCGGCGAGGAGTACACGCATCGTCAGAGCGGGCGCCCGGCGGCGCCCGGTTCCATCAGTCTTTGGGCTCGAACTTGAGCGATGCCGAGTTCATGCAGTAGCGCTGTCCAGTCGGCTGCGGGCCGTCGTCGAACACGTGGCCGAGATGCGCGTCGCATGCGGCGCACATGACTTCGGTGCGGCGCATCATGTGGCTGGTATCCTCCACCGTGCGCACGTTGCCTGCGTCGGCCGGCGCATAGAAACTCGGCCAGCCGCATCCGGCATCGAACTTCGTATCGGATTCGAACAGCAGCGTCCCGCAGCAGACGCAGCGATACTGGCCGGCGCGCTCGTTGTCCCAGTACTCGCCGGTAAACGGCGGTTCGGTGCCTTTCTGACGGGTGACGCGGAATTGCTCGGGCGCCAGGACGGCCTTCCATTCCTGGTCTGATTTCGTGACCTTGTCGACCATGGGGATATCTCCGTTGGGCCAGCTCGAACCCGCGACGGCTTCATTGTCGGGAAACGCGGCACGCGCCTTGCGGTGACGGCCTCGCGGGGTATGCAGTATATTGGAGCCTGTCTTGCCGCCTTCAACTCCCTTATTCACCCGTGTTGGATAGTGCCGCTGCAACCTCGTTCCGCGCCGACGCCAAAGTGATCGGCGTCGTCGGCTCCGCCCACGCGCTGTCGCATTTTTTCCAGCTGGTGCTGCCGCCCCTGTTTCCGTTGCTGCGCGCCGAATTCGGCGTCAGCTACGCGACGCTGGGCGCGCTGCTGAGCGTGTTCTACGTGTCGAGCGGACTGTGCCAATTCGGGGCCGGCTTCGCCGTCGACCGCTTCGGCGCGCGCCCGGTGCTGCTTGCCGGCCTGGGGCTGCTCGCCGGCGGCACCCTGGCGGCCGGGCTGGTGCCCGGCGTCGGATGGCTGTTCCCGCTGGTCGTCCTGATGGGCATCGGCAACGGCGTGTTCCATCCCGCCGATTTCGCCGTGCTCAACGCCAACGTGCACCCACGGCGGCTGGGGCACGCTTACAGCTCGCATGGCATCGGCGGCAGCCTCGGTTATGCGCTGGCGCCGGTTGTGAGCTTCGGGCTCGCGATCGCGTTCGGATGGCGCTCGGCGCTGCTGATCTGCGGCGCTATCGGCCTGGTCGCGCTCGTCGTGCTGGCGCTGCAGCGCGGCGCGCTCGACAGCCGCAAGCATGGCGTCGCCGTACCGAAGCACACGCTGTCCGGCAGCCTGGAGCTGTTTCGCCAGCGCCCGATACTGCTTTGTTTCGCCTACTTTTGCGTCCTGACGATCGCGACCATCGGCATCACGACATTTCTGGGCACGAGTCTCAACGCCGCGTACGGATTGCCGCTGGCGATGGCCGCGACCGCGATCACCGCCTACCTTCTGGGCAGCGCTTCCGGCGTGCTGGCCGGCGGCTTTCTCGCGGCCCGCACGACGCGGCACGATCGAGTCGCCGCCACAGGCATCGGCGTCGGGGCGGTGCTGATCCTGTCGCTCGCCCTTTTCGCGTCGCTCACGGCGTGGACGATACCGCTGCTCGCGCTGACCGGCCTCGCGCTGGGTGCGACCGGGCCATCGCGCGACATGATCGTGCGCGCTGCGAC
Source organism: Casimicrobiaceae bacterium (assembly GCA_036493675.1). GTDB lineage: Bacteria > Pseudomonadota > Gammaproteobacteria > Burkholderiales > Casimicrobiaceae > PALSA-1003. The sequence continues at coordinate 133,999 of DASXPJ010000028.1, read as the reverse complement.
GCCCAAAGGCGCATCAGGACGGGTGTATGGATTCGTCTATTCGGGCCTCGATCTCGGCTCCTCGCTCGCGCCCGTCGCGATGGGCGCCATGCTCGACCACGGGTCGCCGCGTCTGGTCGCTGCGGCGATCGCGGTGTTTCTATTCGTCGCCATCGGCACCGTTGTGCAAGTCCGCCATTCGGCGCGGCCGGGTACCGCCGCTGCCGCGGCCGGGGACTAAAGCATTTTCGGTTCCCGATGGATCTAGGTATATCCGACAGAAAGGCGTTGGTCTGCGCCGCCAGCAAGGGCATCGGCCGGGCGTGCGCCGAAGCGCTTGCGCGCGAAGGGGTCGACCTGACCATCGTCGCCCGCACCGAAAGCACGCTGCGCCAAGCCGCCGGGGAAATCGGTGCGATGACGGGCCGTGACGTCCGTTGGGTAGCGTGCGACATCACGACCGCGGAAGGTCGTGCGCAAGCGCTACGCGCCTGCCCGCAACCGGACATCCTCATCAACAACGCCGGCGGCCCGCCGCCGGGCGACTTCCGCGACTGGGACCGCGACCACTGGCTGCGCGCGATCGACGCCAACATGCTGACGCCGATCGAGCTCGTCAAGGCGACGGTCGACGGCATGATCGCGCGCAAATTCGGCCGCATCGTGAACATCACCTCATCGTCGGTCAAGGCGCCTATCGACGTCCTCGGCCTGTCCAATGGCGCGCGCAGCGGGCTGACCGGATTCATCGCCGGGGTCGCGCGCAAGGTCGCGATGCACAACGTGACGATAAACAATCTCCTGCCGGGATCGATCGATACGGAACGCCTGCGCGGGCTGATGGCGCGGCGCGCCGAGGCAGCGGGCAAATCATCCGACGAGTTCCTGCAGGCGACCGCCAAGTCGATCCCGGCCGGCAGGCTCGGGTCCCCGGCCGAGCTCGGCTTGCTGTGCGCCTTCCTTTGCAGTGCGCACGCCGGCTACATCGTTGGCCAGAATCTGCTGGTCGACGGCGGCGCTTTTCCGGGAACGTTCTGACCCGTCCGGGTCACAGCGATCCGCGATGCCCGCCGTCCACAACGAGCACCGAAAACAGGATCAAGGCCGATGATCGATCTCTACTACTGGACGACGCCGAACGGTCACAAGATGACGATGTTCCTCGAGGAGACCGGACTCGAGTACGCGATTCATCCCGTGAACATCGGCAAGGGCGATCAATTCAAGCCGGAATTCCTGGCGATTTCCCCGAACAACCGGATTCCGGCGATGGTCGACCGTGCGCCGGCCGACAGCCGCGCGCCGATCGCGATGTTCGAGTCGGGTGCGATGCTGCTCTACCTCGCCGACAAGACCGGCCGCTTGATCCCGCGCGAAGTGCGCGCGCGCCTGGATTGCATCCAGTGGCTGTTCTGGCAGATGGCAAACCTCGGACCCATGGCCGGGCAGAACCACCATTTCGTGCACTACGCGCCGGAGCGCTTGCCCTACGCGATCGATCGCTATGTCAACGAGACCGGCCGCCTGTACGCGGTGCTCAACAAACGGCTGGCGGACCGCGAATTCATCTCCGGTGAATACTCGATCGCCGACATCGCCTCGTATCCGTGGGTGCTGCCGGAGCGCCAGTCGCAGGACATCGACGCGTTTCCGCGCCTGAAGCGCTGGAAGGAGGCGATCAAGGCGCGTCCTGCGACCATTCGGGCTTACGCGCTGGCCAAGGAGATCAATCCCCAGGCGGGCGGCATCCGCACCGAGGGAGAAAAGAAGATCCTGTTCGGGCAGACCAAGGACGTCGTGCGCTAAAGTCCCGTCCGCTGAACCGCCGTTCGCGCCGAGCCTTAGCGCACTCGCTAAGGTGTCTCGAGTGCGGTCCAACCGTCCTTGGGAATGCGCGCGATCACGCGAAAACCGCCGGCGCCGAGCGGACGGATCACCGCGGCTTCTCCTTCGGCGAGGTAAGGCGCGCCGGCGACCGCGCGGAAGGGATTGCCGTGACTCGCGATCGCAAGCACGGTTCCGGGCGGAAGCGGCGCCGACAGCAGCTGACGCAGCGCCGAATAACGGTCGGGCGTGTCCTCGCTCGCGGGCCCGCCCCGAACGGCGTTGTCGACCCGCATCCGTCCGAAGATCAACTGGGCCGTTTCGCGCGTTCGGCAAAACGGACTTGCCAGCACGTCGCCGATAGGAATGCGCAATCGCATGACCGCGACGCCGATCGCGCGCGCCTCATCGCGACCGCGCGCGGTCAGATTGCGTTGCCGCGCGCAGTCTTCGTAGCCGCTCATCTGATCATCGTTCTGGCCAAAATCGGTCGACGTATGGCGAAAATAGAGGATCAGCCCGCCGGCGCGCAAGGCGGCGAGCAGCGCCGGTCCCGCAAGGGCCTCGTCGGCGGCAAGCGCCGCGGGCGCGCAGGCCGCGATGACCAGTCCGCACCCGACCAGGGCCGCGGCCAGCCAGCGCCGCCGTCCCGGCCAAAATCGCGGCCGGCCTTCACCCATATCTGCGGTATTGCACTCCGCGCCCGAGCAATGGCAGCGTTTCAGTCGATCGAGCCAAGCCGTACGGTGCGGGCGCCCGCGTCGATGCAAGGATCCTCATCGAACGCGATGTCGCCAACGGGCACCGCTTCGCCGCAGGCGCGAATCGCAGCGAAGTCCTGCAGTCGGCGATCGAGCAAGTGGGTCGTCACGACGTTCGATAGCGCGTTGAAAATGCTCTCCGTGCGCCCCGGATACTGCTTCTGCCAGTCGCGTAGCATCGTCGCGACGTGCTTCCGCTGCAGGTTTTCCTGCGAACCGCACAGCGTGCAGGGAATGATCGGAAACGCCATCGCCTCGGCATAGCGCGCGAGGTCGCGCTCGCGCACATAGGCCAGAGGACGGATGACCACGTGCTTGCCGTCGTCGGACACGAGCTTCGGCGGCATCGTTTTCAGCTTGCCCCCGAAGAACAGGTTGAGAAAAAACGTCGCCAGTATGTCGTCGCGGTGATGGCCGAGCGCGATCCGGGTCACGCCGAGTTCGCCCGCGACGCGGTAAAGCACGCCCCGCCGCAAGCGGGAGCAGAGCGCGCACATCGTCTCGCCTTCGGGAATGACGCGCTTGACCACGCTGTAGGTGTCCTGCTCGACGACGTGATAAGCAATGCCGCGCGACGCGAGATAGCGCGGCAAAACGTCGGGCGGGAAACCCGGCTGCTTCTGATCGAGGTTGACCGCAATGAGCTCGAATGGCAGCGGCGCGCGATCGCGCAAGCTGAGCAGAATGTCGAGCATCCCGTAACTGTCCTTGCCACCGGATACGCAAACCATGACGCGGTCGCCGCGACCGATCATCGAAAAATCGCCGATCGCCTGGCCGACCAGCCGACGCAGCCGCTTTTTGAGCTTGTTGACTTCGAATTCCTGCCGCTGGGCTTGCCGGGAGGCAGACGTCTTTCCCGGCATACCGTCGCCGCCGCGCTCGAGCGGAGGGCGCCTTGGCGCGCCCTGCGACAAGGCGGGTTCGACGGTCGAACCGATGATCGAGAAGTCGGGAAGCATGGCGTCAACGTAGCGCGAGTCGCGCTCGAACGCAACCCGCTCTACAATGCAGGCCTTTGCGCCAAGGCCGATCGGCCGGATCGTCTCGGGGGAGGGGAACGCGATGGCAATGCAGACGCTACTGGTGGCCAATCCCAAGGGCGGCAGCGGCAAGACCACGCTCGCCACCAATATCGCCGGCTGGCTTGCCGCACGCAAGCAGCGGGTGGTGCTGGCCGACTTCGATCCGCTGCGCTCGGCGAGCGAGTGGCTCGCGCGCCGTCCCCCTTTGTTTCCGGCGATTGCCGGCTGGACGCCGGACTCCGACAAGGAGGATCTGAAGGAACACCAGCCGCACTGGCTCGTGTTGGACACGCCGGCCGGGCTGCACGGTGAAGCGCTGCGCGACGCGATACGCCGCGCCGACATCCTGCTCGTGCCGGTGTCTCCCAGCGCGTTCGACACGGCCGCGACCCAGCACTTCCTCGATCAGATCGGCGATTACAAGGCGATCAAGAAAGGCAATATTGCCGTGGGTCTGGTCGCGATGCGGGTCGATCCGCGCACGAATAGCGCCGCCGAACTCGAGGAGTTCCTCAAGTCTTTCGAGTTTCCGCTGGTCGCTCATCTGCGCGCGACCCAGGTCTACGTGCATTGTGCGCGCGACGGGCTCACGATCGCAGACCTGCCGCGCTCCCGCGCCGAGCAGGACCTGGAACAGTGGCGGCCGCTGACACGCTGGATTGGCCGCAACAGCCGAGCTGGCTGAAGTGCGGTCGCGCCGAGCGCTCTAGCGCCGGCGCTCGCGTAGTGCCAGCAGCAGCCCGCTGGCGACGATGATCGACATGCCGACACCGGACCAGTGATCCGGCAGCTGTCCGAACAGCAGATAGCCGTAGGCGGTGGCCCAGATCATCTGCAGATAGGCGAACGGCGTCAGCAGCGCCGCCGGCGCGTGCTGGAATGCGCCGATGATCGACCAGTGACCGACGCCCGCGAATAAGCCCAGCGCCACGAAGGCGAGCGGATCCGTGAGCGACGCTGCGCCGGCGCCGATCTCCCACGGCAGACCGAGCGTCAAGCCGAGCGTACCGACCAGCGCGCTGTAGAACAGTGTCGTGTGCGCATTCTCGTCGACAAGCTTGCGCGTCAGCAGGAAATACAGGGCGTTGAAAAGTGCGGCGAGCAGCAGCAACAAAGCGGCAGGATGGAACACCGACGAGCCAGGCCGCAGCAGAATCAGGATGCCGGCGAAGCCGGTAAGTGCCGCGATCCAGCGCTCGCGATCGGCGTGTTCGCCGAGCATCGGTCCCGACAGGACGACGACGAAAATCGGCGCCAGGAACGTGATCGCCGATCCTTCGGCCAGCGGCAGATAGCGAAGGCCGCCGAAAAAGCAGAACGTCGCGCAGAGCAGCATCGCCGAGCGCAGCAGCTGCAATCCGGGGCGGCGGGTTCGCCAGAAGCCGGAACCCGCGCGGCGCCAGGCGAACGGCGTGACGACGACCATCTGTCCGGCATAGCGAGCCCAGACGACCAGGAACAGCGCGTGGTCGCGAACGAGGTACTTGGCCGTCGCATCGAGTGACGAGAGGCACAAGCCTGCGAGCAGAAACAGCGGCAGCGCGCGGGCAAGGTTCCGCGAGTCCCGGCCGCCCTGCCGTCCGGACGCGTTGGCGATCGCCGCTACCTCACGCGGCCAGCAGCTCGCGCAGGACGTAGGGCAGGATGCCGCCGTGCAGGTAGTAGTCGACCTCGATCGGCGTGTCGATGCGCAGCAAAACGGGCACGCGCTGCTCCGGGCCATTCTTGCGGCGTATCACCAGCGTCACATCCATCTGCGGGCGGATGCCCGATTCGAGTCCGACGATGTCGAATTCCTCGCTGCCGTCGATGTTGAGCGAGGCGGCGCTGTCGGCGCCCTTGAACTGACACGGCAGCACACCCATGCCGACCAGGTTCGAGCGATGGATGCGCTCGAAGCTCCGCGCGATCACCGCCTTGACCCCGAGCAGCTGCGTGCCTTTCGCCGCCCAGTCGCGCGAGCTTCCGGTGCCGTATTCCTCGCCGGCGAAAACGATCGTCGGCGTGCCGCGCGCGACATAAGCCATCGCTGCGTCGTAGATGGCCATCGCCTTGCCTTCGGGCTGGAGGATGGTCTCGCCGCCCTCGATGCGCGTCCCGTCGGCCCGCAGCGGCAGCATCAGATTCTTGATGCGCACATTGGCGAACGTGCCGCGCATCATCACCTCGTGGTTACCGCGCCGGCTGCCGTAGCTGTTGAAGTCGGGAACGCCGACGTCGTGCTCGAGCAGGTAGATGCCGGCCGGAGAGGTCGGCTTGATCGATCCCGCCGGGCTGATATGGTCGGTAGTCACCGAGTCGCCGAAGATTCCAAGCGTACGGGCGCCACGCACCGCGGCGACCTTGCCGGGCTGCATCGCGAAGTCCGCGAAAAACGGCGGCTCGGCGATATAGGTCGACCTATCCCAGGCATAGACCTGACCCTTGGTCGTCGGGATGGCATTCCACAGCGGATTGTCCTTGGTGAAGTCGCCATAAAGACGGCGGTAGGTCGCCGGATCGGTCGCGTATTGCATCACCGCGCCGATTTCCTGCGAGGTCGGCCACACATCGCGCAGGAAGACGGGCTTGCCGTCGCTGCCGGTGCCCAGCGGCTCGGTCGTCAAATCGATGTTGGCCCGCCCCGCGATCGCATACGCGACGACCAGAGGCGGCGAGGCCAGAAAGTTGGCCTTGATGTTCGGATGGATGCGGGCCTCGAAATTCCGGTTGCCCGAAAGCACCGCCGCGCACACGAGATCGTTCTTGGTGATCACTTCCTCGATCGAGGGATCGAGCGGCCCGGAATTGCCGATGCAGGTCGTGCAGCCGTAACCGGCCAGATAGAAGTTCAGCTTTTCGAGCTCGGGCAACAGGCCCGATTGGGTCAGGTACGCGGTGACCACGCGCGAGCCCGGGGCCAGCGAGGTCTTGATATGGCGCCTGACCGTCAGCCCTTTGGCCGCGGCCTTTTTCGCCAGCAATCCAGCGGCGAGCAGTACGCCCGGATTCGACGTATTCGTGCACGACGTGATCGCGGCGATCAGGATGTCGCCGTTGCCGATGTCGAGCGGTTTCGGCCCCTGGACTCGAACCGGATCCGGCGTCGGGCGGTTGTCGACCATCTCGACCACGTTGCGCGGCTGGCCGTTGTCCGGCAGCCGCTGCTTGGAGTCGTTCGAGCGCGGCTCGGGGGCGACTGCGATCTGGACCGGATAACGGCGGGCGAGCTTGTCCGGCGCTTGGGCGAACCCGTTTTCGGCGACCGGCTTGGAGAACAGCGTGTCGAACGATGCCTTCATCTTCGGGAGCTCGATCCTATCCTGCGGCCGTTTCGGGCCGGCAAGGCTCGCGGTCACCGTCGACAGATCGAGTTCGACGGTCTGCGAATAATCGATCGCGCCGGCGGCGGGCATGCCGAACAATCCCTGTGCCTTGAAATAGGTCTCGACCGCCTCGATTTCGGAGGGCGTTCGTCCGGTGTTGGTCAGGTACTCGATCGTCTTGTCGTCGACCGCGAAGAAGCCCATCGTGGCACCGTATTCGGGCGACATATTGGCGAGCGTCGCGCGATCGGGCACCGAGAGCGTGCGCGCGCCCTCGCCGAAATATTCGACGAACTTGCCAACCACCTTGGCCTTGCGCAGCAACTCGGTCACGGTGAGCACCAGGTCAGTCGCGGTGACGCCTTCGCGCAGCCTGCCCTTGAAGTGCACGCCGACGACGTCCGGTGTCAGCATATAGAGGGGCTGGCCGAGCATGCCGGCTTCGGCTTCGATGCCTCCGACGCCCCAGGCGACGACGCCGATGCCGTTGATCATCGTCGTATGCGAGTCGGTGCCGACCAGCGTATCCGGGTAGTGGATGCCATTCTTCTGATGGATGCCGCGCGCCAGATATTCGAGATTGACCTGGTGCACAATGCCGACGCCCGGCGGCACGACCTTGAACGTATCGAAAGCCTGCATGCCCCATTTCATGAACTTGTAGCGCTCGGCGTTGCGCTGAAACTCGACTTTCATGTTGAGGTCGAGCGCGTTCTTCGTGCCGTAATAGTCGACCTGCACCGAGTGATCGACGACCAGGTCGACCGGCACCAACGGCTCGATGACCTTGGGATCCTTGCCGACCCGCTGCGCGACGCCGCGCATCGCGGCGAGATCGCACAGCAGCGGCACGCCGGTAAAGTCCTGCAGCACGACTCGGGCGACGATGAACGGGATCTCCTCGGTGCGCGGCGCGTTGGGCTTCCAGTTGGCAAGCTGGCGCACGTGCTCCTCGGTGACCTTCTTGCCATCGCAGTTGCGCAACACGCTTTCCAGCACGATACGGATCGATACCGGCAGCCGCGACACTCGACCGACGCCCGCCGCTTCGAGCGCAGGCAGCGAGTAGTACCGTCCGGAGACACCCGACTCGGTGGTGAGGGTTTGCAGCGTGCCGTGCAGGTTGTGCGTCATCATAGGGCCTTCTCGCTTTCCTCGCCGCGGTGGTGCGGCGCATCCCGGCCGTGCCGGGCCGACATTACCCGTTTATTGCCTGATCATGCTCTTGATGTTGATCGTCTGCCCCGATTCGAGCTTGATGTCGCCCGGCTGCTGGCCCGCCAGACATGCGCCGACCCATTTGCCGTCGATCGACGTCGTCGCTTCCGTCATGTTCATGAACGGCGGATCGTAGGCCACCTTGCTGTCGGTATGGTAGGCGGTGTTGCCGGAGAACGTCATCACCGAGTGCGTGGTCATCGTGGTGGGACCGAGCTTGCAGACCGCATCGATGATCAGGCGATCGCCATCGACGCGGCGGTCGCTCTTGGAACATAGCTCCTTGGCCACGCCGAGTCCGAACTCGCGCATCTGGGCCTGCACCGAGTCATCGAGGCACATCGTCGTGAGCCGTTTCGCGTCGGGCTGCCGGTCGGTGCTCCGCGAGAGCTCCCACAGGCCCGACTTGAGTATCGGCGGCTCCGCGGCCAAAGCACTCGCGGCGGCGAGAACGCAGCAGGCGACGGCGACCCGGGTCGCGGTCCGGTCGCGCGACGCAGGGGTGGAAAAGCCGACGGTCTTGGTTCGCATGGCGCGGTCCAATGAGGCAACGGCGGAAATCAGATGACGAACAGGTCGACGAACGCGTTCACCGGCAACGCCTCGAGCCGCCGGGGGTCGAGCGCAATCTCGAGGATCGAGCTTTGCTGCCTGGGCGGGAAACGACGAGCCAGATTGATGCGGAATTTTTCGACCAGAATCGGAATACCCTCGGCGCGGCGACGGCGATGTCCAATCGGATATTCGACCACGATTTCGTCGAGCTTGCTGCCGTCTTTGAATTCGACGCTGATGCCGTTGGCAATCGAACGTTTGTCAGGATCGAGGTAATCGCGGGAGAATTGTGCGTCTTCGACGCAAATCATCTTGTCGCGCAAGGCGTCGATTCGGGGGTCGGCGGCAACGTGGTCCTCGTAGTCCGCGGCGGTCAGGCGGCCGTGCAACAGCGGCACGGCAACCATGTACTGAATGCAGTGGTCCCGGTCGGCGGGATTGGCGAGCGGACCTCTCTTGTCGATGATGCGCATAGCGGATTCGTGGGTGCGTAGGGTGATGCTCCGAATTCCGTCGATGCGATCGCGCACCCGCGGATGCAGCGCCATCGCGCACTCCACCGCGGTCTGCGCGTGGAACTCGGCGGGGAAGCTGATTTTGAACAGCACGTTTTCCATCACGTACGTGCCGTACGGCCGGCGCAGCGTGAACGCCTTGCCCTTGAACAGCACGTCGTAGAAGCCCCAGGTCTTCGCGCTCAGAACGGTTGGATACCCCATCTCGCCTTTGCCCGCCATCAGCGCGAGTCGCACGGCGCGCGCCGTCGCGTCTCCGGCCGCCCAGCTCTTGCGCGATCCGGTATTGGGCGCGTGCCGGTAGGTGCGCAGGCTCTGGCCGTCGACCCAGGCCAGGGATACCGCGTTGACAATCTCGTCGTGGGACAAGCCGAGCATCTGCGCGACCACCGCTGCAGTCGCGACCTTGACCAGCACGACATGATCGAGGCCCACGCGATTGAAGCTGTTCTCGAGAGCCATCACGCCCTGGATCTCGTGGGCCTTGATCATCGCGGTCAGAACGGCCTTCATCGTCAACGGCGGTCTGCCCGACGCGACCGAGGTGCGAGACAGCCAATCGGCGGTGGCCAGGATGCCACCGAGGTTGTCCGACGGATGGCCCCACTCGGCGGCGAGCCAGGTGTCGTTGAAATCCAGCCAGCGGATCATCGCGCCGATGTTGAACGCCGCCTGTACGGGATCGAGCTCGAACTGCGTGCCGGGAACGCGTGCCCCGTTCGGTACGACGGTGCCGGGTACGATCGGGCCGAGCAGCTTGGTGCACGCCGGGTAGGACAGCGCCTCGAGACCGCAGCCGAGCGTATCGATCAGGCAATGCCGCGCCGTTTCGTAGGCTTCGGTGCTGGCGATCTCGTAGCTCGCCGCATAGCGGGCGATGTCGACCAGGACCTGGTCGGGGGCGGGGCGTACGCTGGCGGCGGGCGCGGACATGGCCGTCGGTTTGCGCTACGGCATGCGAAGCGGGTTCGCCAGCTCCCGCGGGCGGGCACGCATCATGACCGTCATGGCGCCTTCGCCGACGAAAGCGCGATGTCGTAGCCGGCGACGTGCCACTGCCCGATCGCGTCCTTGGCGACCGCCAGCGTCTCCTCGACCAGCGGAACTTTTTCGAACTTGGTCAGGTACGTGACGATGACATAGTCGCCAGTCGGCGCGCCGCGCAGGGTTCGGGAATAGGTCTCCGACTTGCGTTCGCGCATGATCATCCGGCCGAGCTTGGGGGCTCGTGCAGCCAGATCGACGCTCCATTCCTTCTGCGGAATGGTTTCCTGCAGCACCACCGCCGCGGCGACCCAGCTATCGTCGAACTTGCCGTGATCGATAAGTCCGAGCCAACGGTCGCTTTCGGCGGACGCCGCGCCGATCATGGCCGACATCGCGGCATCGGCTGTCGCATCGCTCGCCGGCTTGGGCGTCTCGGGGGCACGCTTCGCCGGCGCGGGAGGCGCCGGCGAAGACTGCGCGGCCACCATTGCGGATCGCATCGTCCAAACAAGCGTCGCTGCGGGCGCTGCGAGCAAAATCCGACGGCGCGATGGGTTCATTGTCGTTGCGCCAGCGGGACGAAGATCTGGTCTTCGGGGCCGATGTAGTTGGCGGAGGGTCGAATAATCTTGCCGTCGCTGCGCTGTTCGATCACATGGGCCGCCCATCCGACGGTACGCGAAATGACGAACAGCGGCGTGAACATCGCGGTGGGCACGCCGAGCATGTGATAGCTGACCGCCGAATACCAGTCGAGATTTGCAAACATCCTTTTTGCATCCCACATCACCTGTTCCACCCGCTCGGCGATCGCGAACATCTTCATGTCATCGGCGTCCGCGGACAGGCGGCGTGCGACTTCCTTGATCACCCGGTTGCGCGGGTCGCTGACCGTGTATACCGGATGCCCGAAGCCGATGACGACTTCCTTGTTCGCGACGCGTCGACGGATGTCCGCCTCGGCCTGATCGGGCGTCGCATAGCGCTGCTGGACCTCGAACGAGAATTCGTTGGCGCCGCCGTGTTTCGGACCCCGCAGCGCACCGATCGCGCCGGTCAGCGCTGAATAGATGTCCGAGCCGGTGCCGGCGATGACCCGCGCCGCGAACGTCGAGGCGTTGAATTCGTGCTCGGCATAGAGAATCAATGACGTATGCATCGCGCGCACCCACGCCGCCGACGGCGCCTTGCCGTGCAGCAGATGCAAAAAGTGCCCGCCGATCGAATCGTCGTCGGTCTCGACGTCGACCCGCCTGCGGTTGTGCGTCCAGTGGTACCAGTAAAGGAGCATCGAGCCCAGCGAAGCCAGAAGGCGGTCGGCGACGTCGCGCGCACCCTCGGCATCGTGCAGGTCGCGCTCGGGGAGCGTCGCACCCAATGCGGAGACGGCGGTACGCATCACATCCATCGGGTGCGCGCTCGCCGGCAAGCGCTCGAGGATTTCCCGGATCGGATCCGGCACGTCGCGCAGTCCCCTCAGCTTGGTCTTGTACGCGGCCAGCATCGTCCGGGTCGGCAGCCGCTCGTGAACCAGCAGATAAGCGATTTCCTCGAACTCGCATGCTTCGGCGACGTCGAGGATGTCGTAGCCGCGGTAATGCAGGTCATTTCCGGTGCGGCCGACCGTGCATAATGCGGTGTCGCCGGCCACGACTCCGGATAGCGCGACCGACTTCTTCGGCTTCGTTGTCGTCGCGACCGGTGCGGCGGACTCGCTCATGGGTTCTCCGGGACGGAAGGGCAGCCTTGGCGCATTATTGCGACTGACGTTCGAATAGCGCGTCGAGCTTCTGCTCGAAGGCGTGATAACCGAGAAAATCGTAAAGTTCCTGGCGCGTCTGCATCGAATCGACGACGCGCTGCTGCGTTCCATCGCGGCGAACGGCACGGTAGACGTCGAGCGCCGCCCGGTTCATCGCGCGAAACGCGGACAACGGGTAGAGCGCGATCGCGACCCCCACGCTGCGCAGCTCGTCGACGGTGAACAGGGGCGTCGCGCCGAACTCGGTGATGTTGGCCAGCACCGGAACCTTCACGGCGTCGACGAAGCGGCCGTATATGGAAAGCTCGGTGATCGCCTCGGGAAAGATCATGTCGGCGCCGGCGTCGACGCAGGCGCCGGCACGGTCGATCGCCGCCGACAGGCCCTCCACGGCGAGCGCGTCGGTGCGCGCCATGACGACGAATCCCGGCTCGTTGCGCGCGTCGACGGCAGCCTTGATCCGATCGACCATTTCTGCCGACGAAACCAGCTCCTTGTTCGGTCGATGGCCGCAGCGCTTCGCGCCCACCTGGTCTTCGATGTGCATCGCGGCGGCTCCGGCCTTGATCAGCGCGCGCACGGTGCGCGCCACGTTGAACGCCGACGCCCCGAAGCCCGTGTCGGCATCGACCAGCAGCGGCAGCGGGGAGGCATCGGTAATGCGCCGGACGTCGGTGAGCACGTCGTCGAGCGTCGAGATGCCGAGGTCCGGCAGGCCAAGCGAGCCGGCGGCGACGCCGCCCCCCGACAGGTAGAGCGCCTGGTAGCCGGTTTTCTCGGCCAGGATCGCGTGGTAGGCGCAGATCGCACCGGGCACCTGCAACGGCTTCTCGCAAGAGAGCGCCGTGCGGAGCCTCGTGCCAGCGGAGGGTGCTGTGCTCATCCGAGCAAGGCGGCGACGCCGGCGCGCTCTTCTTGAAGCTCCTTGAGCGTCGCGTCCATTTTTCCGCGCGAGAATTCGTCGATCTCGAGGCCCGTTACGCGCTCGTACTCGCCGCCGGCCGTCGTAACCGGCACGCCGTAGATGATGTCTTTCGGAACCGCGTAGCTGCCGTCGGAGGCGACTCCCATCGTGACCCACTTGCCGCCGCTCCCGCCGATCCAATCTCGCATATGATCGATCGCCGCGTTGGCGGCCGACGCTGCCGACGACAGGCCGCGCGCTTCGATGACCGCGGCACCGCGCTTGCCCACGGTCGGGAGGAAAACGGTGCGGTTCCAGTTCTCGTCGTTGATCAGCTCCTTCAGCGACTGGCCGTCCGCAGTCGCGAACCGGTAATCGGGATACATCGTCGGCGAATGGTTGCCCCACACGATCAGCTTGTCGATGGACCCAACCGGCTGGCCGGACTTGGCCGCGAGCTGCCAAAGCGCGCGGTTGTGATCGAGGCGCAGCATCGCGGTAAAGTTCTTCTGCGGCAGCCCCGGAGCCGACTTCATCGCGATGTAGGCGTTGGTGTTCGCCGGATTGCCGACCACCAGCACCTTGACCTCGCGGGCGGCGACGGCATCGATCGCCTTCCCCTGCTCGATGAATATCCTCGCGTTCTCGAGCAGGAGATCCTTTCGCTCCATGCCTGGACCGCGGGGCCGGGCGCCCACCAGGAGCGCGAGCTCGGCGTCCTTGAAGGCGGTCCTGGGATCGCCACTCCCCGACATTCCGGCGAGCAGGGGGAACGCGCAATCCTCGAGCTCCATCATCACGCCTTTGAGCGCCGCCTGGGCCTTTTCGATCGGCAGTTCCAGCAGCTGCAGCATCACCGGCTGATCGCGTCCGAGCATGTCCCCGTTGGCGATGCGGAACAGGAGGCTGTAGCCGATCTGGCCGGCGGCGCCGGTCACTGCGATGCGGACGGGCTTTTTCATCGAACGCTCCAGGACAGCGGGTCGGGTTCGGGCGGCCGCGGCCATCCGGCAAACTGCGAGGGTGAAAGACGTCGCGGCGAGACCAAGTCCCGTCCTGAAAATTCTACGGGCTCTGCCCGAGGGTGTCAATTGACTCTTATATAAGATATAAGATATAAATGCGAATACGCCGCGCAGCGGTCGCGCGTCAGCGAGCGCGAGCCGGCGCCGATATTCGACTCGACCGCAGAGGCCGCCGATGCCCGCCGCCACCCAGCATTCCCCCGCCTTCCGGCCGCTGTATATGCAGCTCAAGGATCTGCTGCTCCGGAATATGGAGACGCGACATTGGCGTCCCGGCGAGGCGTTGCCCAGCGAGCTTGAGCTGGCGGCTCGTTTTGGCGTGTCGCAAGGCACGGTACGCAAAGCGATCGATGCCCTCGCTGCCGATAATCTGCTCGTACGTCGCCAGGGCAAGGGCACCTTTGTCGCTACGCACACCGAGGAAAAGACGTCGATGTTCCGGTTCCTTCGTCTCCGCCGCAGCGACGGCCGCGACGAATACCCGGCAAGTCGACTGCTCGACGTGCGCCGCGGCAAAGCGTCGGCCGACGTTGCGCGACTGCTGGAGCTCAAACCCTCGGAAGCGATCTTGGTATTGCGCAGGGTGCTCGAATATGGCGGCGAGCCCGTCGTGCTGGATGAGATCACGTTACCTGCAGCGCCGTTCAAGGGGTTGACTCGCGCGCGACTCGACGCCTATCGCGGCTCGATGTACGGATTTTTCGAAACCCAGTTCGGCGTGCGGATGCTGAGGGCGCAGGAGAAAATCAAGGCCGTTGCCGCCGATGCCGCGACCGCGGCGATCCTTAAAGTGCGAAGCGGCGAGCCCTTGCTTGCCGTCGAGCGGCTGACCCGAACCTACGGCGACCGTCCCGTCGAGTGGCGGCGAGGACTGTGCAGCACCCGCCGGCACCACTACCTGAACGATCTCTGTTGAAGCCGGTCGCCGCGGTGCCGGCGCGGGTGAGCGTCCCGTTGAAACACGGTATAATTTCGCTTGTGCACCATCGTGCACGGCCCTGGAAATCGCGGGAGCAGGGGCCAATCACGAAAGAGCAACCGATGCCGTTTCCGACGGGTTCGTGCCACGCGGCGGCCGCCAGCGCGTGTTGCCGCACGGTCGGCGTGGCGTGCGACGGCCGGGCTTCGACGCACGGAAATTACCGAGGTGCCGATGTCCGGTAGCGGACTCCCGGGAGAGGCGCCGCGCCTGACGCGTCGCCCGGTTTATCTCAATCTGTTCAGGATACGGCAGCCGGTTCCTGCGATCGTCTCCATCCTGCATCGCATCAGCGGCGCCGTACTCTTTCTGATCGGTATTCCGTTGCTGCTGTACACCGTCCAGCAGAGCCTGGCGTCCGCCGACGGATATGACTCCGTCAGGGCGATACTCGCGCACCCGCTTGCCAAGCTGCTCGTGCTGGGCCTGGTCTGGGCCTACCTTCATCATTTCTGCGCCGGCATCCGCTATCTGCTGCTCGACCTGCACATCGGCACCGATCTCAAGCCCGCGCGGCAATCGAGCTTTGCCGTCCTGATCGTCAGCCTGGCGCTGACGGCCATCATCGGAGGCCGGCTTTGGTAGCGCGCGTCATCGTCGGCCCGCATTACGGCTGGAGGGACTGGCTGGCGCAGCGGGTCACCGCGGTCGTGATGGCGGTGTACACGCTGCTGGTGCTCGGTATCGCGCTGTATGAGGGCGGCATCGACTACGCATTGTGGACGGCGTTGTTCGCGAATCCAGCCTTTCGCATCGCGACCCTGCTGTTCGGCCTAGCGCTGTTCTGGCATGCCTGGATCGGCATGCGCGACATCTGGATGGATTATGTGCCGCCGACGGGCCTGCGGCTGACGATGGACGTGCTGACCGTGCTCGCGCTGGTGGGTTACACAGCCTGGCTTGTCGACGTTCTTTGGGGACGCGCCGGATGAGCGTCGCCGTTCGCAAGTTCGATGCCATCGTCGTCGGAGCCGGCGGCGCGGGCATGCGTGCTTCGCTGAAGCTCGCCGAGTCGGGTCTGTCGGTGGCGGTGCTTTCGAAAGTTTTTCCGACTCGCTCGCATACGGTTGCGGCGCAGGGAGGGATCGGAGCGAGCCTCGGGAACATGGGCGAGGATAGCTGGCTCTGGCACATGTACGACACCGTCAAGGGCTCCGACTGGCTCGGCGACCAGGATGCGATCGAATACATGTGCAAGATGGCGCCGCAGGTCGTCTACGAGCTCGAGCACTACGGCATGCCATTCGACCGCAACGCCGACGGCACGCTCTACCAGCGTCCGTTCGGGGGCCACTCTGCGAACTTCGGGGAAAAGGCGGTCCAGCGCGCCGTGGCGGCCGCGGACCGGACCGGGCACGCCATGCTTCATACGCTGTACCAGCGTAACGTTCGCGCCCGCACGCAGTTCTTTGTCGAGTGGATGGCGCTCGACCTCATTCGCGACGCCGAAGGCCAGGTGCTCGGCATCACCGCGCTGGAAATGGAAACCGGCGAAGTCATGGTCCTCCAGGCGAAAGCGACCCTTTTCGCCACGGGCGGCGCCGGTCGCATTTTTGCGGCCAGCACCAACGCCTTCATCAATACCGGCGACGGGTTGGGGATGGCCGCGCGCGCGGGCATTCCCTTGGAGGACATGGAGTTCTGGCAATTCCATCCGACCGGCGTCGCCGGCGCCGGCATCCTGATCACCGAGGCCGTGCGCGGCGAGGGCGGCATACTTCTGAACAGCAATGGCGAGCGCTTCATGGAGCGCTACGCGCCGAACCTCAAGGACCTCGCCTCGCGCGACGTCGTCTCGCGCTCGATGGACCAGGAGATCAAGGAAGGCCGCGGCTGCGGCCCGCACAAGGATTACGTGCTGCTCAAGCTCGATCACCTCGGCCCGGAAGTGATCATGAAACGCCTGCCTTCGATCCGCGAGATCGCAATCAAGTTCGCCAACGTCGATCCGATCCGCGAGCCGATCCCGGTGGTGCCGACGATCCACTACATGATGGGCGGGATTCCCACCAACGTGCATGGCCAGGTCGTGGCCCCCGACGGGGGCGACCCGAGCGCGGTCGTACCGGGGTTCTATGCGATCGGCGAATGCGCATGCGTCTCGGTCCACGGCGCCAACCGGCTCGGCACCAATTCGCTGCTGGACCTGCTGGTGTTCGGACGCGCGGCAGGCGACTTCGTCGTCGCGCAAAACCTGCCGCGGCAGGAGCACAAGCCGCTGCCTCCGCACGCGGCCGACTCCGCGCTCGCCCGTCTGGCGCGCTTCGACGGCGCGGTGTCAGGCGAGCAAGTCGCGGACGTCTCGAACACGCTGCGCCGCACGCTTCAGACGCATTGCGGCGTCATCCGAAATCAGGCTTCGCTCACCGAAGGCGTTGCCAAGGTGCTGGAGCTGGAGCGCCGCGTGCAACGAGTTTCGATTCAGGACAAGAGCCGGATTTTCAATACGGCTCGGGTCGAGGCGCTCGAGCTCGACAACCTCATCGAGGTCGCCAAGGCGACCGTCGTATCGGCCGAGGCGCGCAGGGAGAGCCGTGGAGCGCAGGCGCGAAGCGACTATCCGAACCGGGACGATGCGAACTGGCTGAAGCACACGCTCTGGTTCCGCGATGGCAACCGACTCGACTACAAGCCGGTCAACATGAAGCCGGTATCGGTCGACGCCTTCCCGCCGAAGACCCGGACCTACTGATCCGACGCGTCTTATATGACCGGCATACTGCGTTGCTCCTCGCTCGCGATCCTCACGTACCGCCATGTACGTTGCGGTCGCTCGCTCCGGGGCGCCTTGTCTGCCGGCCATCTACTCGGTCGGAGCGACGTTTGGCCGCCGACAGGGATGCAGTGTTGCTCCTCGCTCGCGATCCTCGCGTACTCGACAGGGAACCGATGAAGTTCCGCATCTATCGTTACGATCCGGCCAAGGACAGCGCCCCTTACATGAAGGATTACGAGGTCGCGCTCGATCCGCACGACCGGATGCTGCTCGACGCGATGATCAGGCTCAAGGCGGTGGACGACACGCTGGCGTTTCGACGCTCGTGCCGCGAAGGCGTGTGCGGGTCGGACGCGATGAACATCAACGGCAGGAACGGGCTCGCCTGCGTCACCAATCTGCGCGAGCTCACCGAGCCGATCGAGCTGCGCCCCCTTCCCGGCCTGCCGGTCATCCGGGATCTGATTGTCGACATGAGCCAGTTCTTCAAGCAGTATCACTCGATCAAGCCGTACGTGATCGACGATACGCCGCCGCCGGAAAAGGAACGTCTGCAATCGCCCGAAGCGCGCGAGGATCTCGACGGACTCTACGAGTGCATCCTTTGCGCCTGTTGCTCGACCGCGTGTCCGTCCTTCTGGTGGAATCCGGACAAGTTTGTCGGGCCGGCCGGGCTGCTGTCTGCGTACCGCTTCATCGCCGATTCGCGGGACCAGGCGACCAGCGAGCGCCTTGACAACCTCGACGATCCCTATCGGCTGTTTCGCTGCCACACGATCATGAACTGCGTCGACGTTTGTCCCAAGGGACTCAATCCCTCCGCGGCAATCGGCAGGATTCGCAGTCTCCTGATCAAACGCGCCGTTTGAGGTCACGACTTTGGATATGGAGCCCCCGCTTGCCGCGCTTCGCGAGCCTTCGCCGAAGGTCGGCGACTCGCCGGACGAGCGTGCGCTTGCCCGGCTGCGTTGGCGTTGCAGGCGCGGGATGCTGGAGAACGATCTGATTCTCGAACGCTTTCTCGATGCCCGCGCCGGCAGCTTGACCGCGGCCGATGTGGCTGCGCTCGACGCGTTGCTCGACCACGGTGACAACGAACTGTGGGATCTCTTGTCCGCCCGTACCGAACCCGCAGACGCAGCCCTCGCCCCGCTGCTCGAATGCCTGAGATCGATCTGAAAAACGCCAGTGGGTGCTTTGTCCGCCTCTGCTCGTGACCGCCGCCTGGAGCCAACGCCATGACCGACCACAACGCGACATTGAACTTGGGCGACAGCACGCCGCCGATAAGCTTTCCCGTGCTGCCCGGGACAATCGGCCCGGAGGTGATCGACATCCGAGCGCTGTATGCCAAGACCGGCAAGTTCACTTACGACCCGGGCTTTCTTTCGACCGCGGCGTGCGCGTCGACGATCACCTACATCGACGGCGACAAGGGCGAGCTTCTCTACCGAGGCTACCCGATCGAGCAGCTGGCTGTGCAGTGCGACTTTCTCGAGGTCTGCTACCTGCTGCTGAAGGGCGAATTGCCCGACGCCAAGCAGAAGGCGGACTTCGTGCACATGGTGACGATGCACACGATGGTGCACGAGCAGATGAGCCAGTTCTTCCGCGGCTTCCGTCGCGATTCGCACCCGATGGCAATGCTGGTAGGAGTCACCGGCTCGCTGTCCGCGTTCTATCACGATTCGCTCGACATCACCGACGCGCATCACCGCGAGGTCTCCGCGATCCGGCTGATCGCCAAGCTGCCGACGCTGGTCGCGATGTGCTACAAGTATACGATGGGGCAGCCGTTCGTGTACCCGCGCAACGAGCTGTCGTACGGTGCCAACTTCATGCGCATGATGTTCTCGGTGCCGTGCGAGGAATACAAGATCAACGACGTCCTGGTGCGCGCGCTCGATCGCATCTTCACCTTGCATGCCGACCACGAGCAGAACGCATCGACGTCGACCGTTCGCCTGGCGGGTTCGTCGGGCGACAATCCGTTCGCCTGCATTGCCGCGGGCATCGCTTGCCTGTGGGGCCCGGCGCACGGCGGCGCCAACGAAGCGGCGCTCAATATGCTGGAGGAGATCGGCGACGTGTCGAGGATCGGCGAATTCATCAAGCGCGCCAAGGACAAGAACTCGGGCGTCAAGCTGATGGGTTTCGGTCACCGCGTATACAAGAATTACGATCCCCGCGCCAAGCTGATGCGCGAGACCTGTCACGAGGTCCTCGAGGAGCTGGGACTGCACGACGATCGCCTTTTCAAGTTGGCGATGGCGCTGGAAAAAATCGCGCTCGAGGACGACTATTTCGTCTCGCGCAAGCTGTATCCCAATGTCGACTTCTATTCTGGCATCGTGCAGCGCGCGATCGGTATTCCCGTGAGCCTTTTTACCGCGATATTCGCGCTGGCGCGCACGGTTGGCTGGATCGCGCAATGGAACGAGATGATCTCCGATCCCGATCAGAAGATCGGACGGCCGAGGCAGCTCTACACCGGCGCGCCGCGCCGCGAGGTCCGGCCGATCGCCCAGCGCTAAACCCGTCGCTTGCGCTATGGCGATCGAGCCCCGATATAGGTGAAACCATGAGCATGATGAGGGAGCTGGAGGAGACCAGCACGCTGTTCGGCGGCAACGCGCCGTTCATCGAAGACCAGTACGAAATCTATCTGGGTAATCCTGGGGCGGTCAGCGCGGACTGGCGCGCGTATTTCGATACGCTGCGCGGCGGGGTTCAGGACGTGCCGCAGGCTCCGATCGTCGAGTCGTTCATTCAGCTCGCCAAGAACCGTCGCCTTGCCGCCCCGATGGTCGACGCGGCGGCAATGCACAAACAGGTGCTGGTGCTGCGCCTGATCAGCAAATACCGCACCGTCGGCCTGTTCCAGGCCGATCTGGATCCGCTGCAGCGCGCCGAGCGGCCGTACATCGCCGAACTCGACATCAAGAGCTACGGTTTCAGCGATAGCGATCTGGACAGCGAGTTCGATGTCGGATCTTACAAGGGCGCCCCGCAGGGAGCGACCCGCATGCGGCTGCGCGATCTGATCGCGGCCCTGCAGGAGACTTATTGCCGCACGTTCGGAGCCGAGTACATGTACATCGGCGACACCGCGCAGAAGCGATTCATCCAGCAGAGGCTGGAACCGCTGCGTTCGCAGCCGAGCTACACACCGGAGTTTCGCCAGCACATCCTCGAGCGGCTAACGGCCGCCGAGACGCTCGAGCGCTACCTCGGCACCAAGTACGTCGGCCAGAAGCGCTTTTCGGCCGAGGGCGGCGACACGATGATCCCGATGCTCGATCATCTGATCCAGAAGGCGGGGGCAGGAGGCGTCCAGGAAATGGTGATCGGCATGGCGCATCGCGGCCGGCTCAACGTGCTGGTCAATACACTGGGCAAGATGCCCAAGGATCTGTTTGCCGAGTTCGAGGGCCGCCACGAGGGCGATCTCCCGGCCGGTGACGTCAAGTACCACCAAGGCTTCTCTTCCGATGTGGTCACGCCCGGCGGCCCGATGCACCTGACGCTGGCCTTCAATCCGTCGCACCTCGAGATCGTCGACCCGGTCGTCGAGGGCTCGGTGCGCGCGCGCCAGGATCGGCGGCACGACCTGACGTTCGACCAGGTGCTGGCGGTGCTGATTCATGGCGATGCGGCGATCGCGGGGCAGGGCGTCGTGCAGGAGACGCTCAACCTGTCGCAGACCCGCGGCTATCGCACCGGCGGTACGATTCATCTGGTCGTCAATAACCAGATCGGCTTCACGACGTCCGATCCGCGCGACACGCGCGGCACGCTTTATTGCACCGATGTCGCCAAGATGGTCGAAGCGCCTATTTTTCATGTCAACGGTGACGATCCCGAAGCCTGCCTGCTGGCGATCGAGGTGGCGATCGAGTTCCGGCAGAAATTCGACAAGGACGTGTTCATCGATCTGGTCTGCTTCCGCAAGCAGGGTCATAACGAGGCGGACGAACCGATGATCACGCAGCCGCTGATGTACAAGCGGATTCGCGAGCATCCGGGTACGCGGGCGCGCTATGCCGAAAGGCTCGTCAAGGAAGGCGTGATCAGTCCCGACGACACCGAAGCGATGATCGCAACCTATCGTCAGGCGATGGACAAGGGTTACCACACCAACACGACGATTCTGTCCAACTACAAGGCGCCGTTTGCCATCGACTGGGCGAAATTCGTCGGCCGGCACTGGGCCGACGAAGCTGACACGACCGTGCCTAGGCCAAGGCTCAACGAACTCGCCACGCGCGTGACCACGGTTCCTCCCGACTTCAAGCTGCATCCGCGGGTCGAAAAGGTCATCGCCGATCGCCGGGCCATGGGCGAAGGCAGGCTGCCTCTCGACTGGGGCATGGCCGAAACGCTGGCCTATGCGACCTTGTTGGACCAGGGCTACGGCGTGCGGCTGTCCGGCCAGGACACCGGGCGCGGGACCTTTTCGCACCGGCATGCGGTGCTGCACGATCAGAACCGCGAAAAATGGGATGCCGGGACGTGGGTTCCGCTGCAGCACGTCAAGGAAGGCCAGCCCGATTTCGTCGTCATCGATTCGGTGCTCTCGGAGGAGGCCGTGCTGGGATTCGAATATGGATACGCGACCTCCGAACCGAACAAGCTGGTGGCGTGGGAAGCCCAGTTCGGCGACTTCGCCAATGGAGCCCAGGTCGTCATCGATCAGTTCATCGCGGCGGGCGAGGTCAAATGGGGCCGCGTCTGCGGGCTGACCCTGCTGCTGCCGCACGGTTACGAAGGACAGGGGCCCGAGCACTCGTCGGCGCGCCCGGAGCGCTTCCTGCAGCTCTGCGCGGAACACAATATGCAGGTTTGCGTGCCGACCACGCCCGCGCAGATTTTCCACCTGCTGCGCCGACAGATGGTGCGCAACTTTCGCAAACCGTTGATCGTGATGAGTCCGAAGAGCCTGCTTCGCCACAAGGAAGCGGTATCGACCATGGATGAGCTCGCCACCGGAAAATTCCAGACGGTGATCGGCGATGTCGATTCGCTCATCGCCAGCAGCGTGCGCCGCGTCATCGCGTGCAGCGGCAAGGTTTACTACGACCTGGCGGCGTATCGTCGCGAGCAGAAAATCGCCGACGTCGCGGTCATCCGGCTCGAGCAGCAATACCCGTTTCCCCACGCGGACTTCAAGCGCGAGATCGCCCGCTACCCGAACGCCGCCGAAGTGGTCTGGTGTCAGGAGGAGCCGCAGAACCAGAGCGCCTGGTACCGCCTGCGCGCCTACATGCGCGCGGACATCGGGGAAAAACAGTTGCTCGCCTACGCCGGCCGCCCGATTTCGGCCTCACCGGCTGTGGGCTATCTTTCCAAGCACCTGGAGCGACAGAAGCAGGTCGTCGAAGACGCGTTTGCGGCGAAGCTCCGGTCGGGAGAAATGGTCACGGCGCATTGAGCCCAATGGCGCGGGCCGACGACGGTGCAGGCACGAGCGTGTCCGTGCGCGCTCGCCGGATGACAGGGATGGAAGATGCTGATTGAAGTCAAAGTGCCGGTTTTGCCGGAGTCGATCACCGAGGCGACGCTGGTCAACTGGCACAAGAAGGCCGGCGACGCGGTCAAGCGCGACGAGAATCTGGTCGACGTCGAAACCGACAAGGTGGTGCTGGAATTGCCGGCACCCGACTCCGGCGTGCTGACCGAGGTGCGACGGGGCGACGGCTCGACGGTCGTCGCGCAGGAAGTCATCGCGGTGCTGGATACCGGCGCCCGGGCGGCGGCGCCGGCTGACGCCGCCGCGGAGGCGGCCCGCCCGGCCGCCCGGGCAGCGACGCCCAAGCCGGCCGAATCCGTTCCCGCGGGAGCCGGCGTAGCCGCTCTGCCCGCGGCTCGCAAGATGATGGCCGAGCGGAATCTCGGCGTTGCCGACATCGCGGGGACCGGTCGGGGCGGTCGCATCACCAAGGGCGACGTCGCGGCGGCGGTGGAGTCCAGGCCGACCGAAACCGCCAAAGTCGAGCCGGCGCCGCCGCTCGACCGCGCGCCGATCGCGGCACCGCAGGCGAGTCTCGGCACGCGTCCCGAGCAGCGCGTACCGATGTCGCGGCTGCGGCAGCGGGTCGCCGAGAGGCTGCTGCTGTCGCAGTCGACCGCGGCGATCCTGACGACCTTCAACGAAGTCAACATGGCACCGGTGATCGAGCTGCGCAACCGGTACAAGGACCGCTTCGAAAAGGAATACGGCGTCAAGCTGGGATTCATGGGCTTTTTCGTCAAGGCGGCGGTGCACGCGCTCAAGAAGTTCCCGGCGGTCAATGCGTCGATCGACGGAACCGACGTCATCTATCACGGTTATTTCGACATCGGCATCGCCGTCGGCAGTCCACGCGGGCTGGTGGTGCCGATCGTGCGCGACGCTGACCAGCTCTCGGTCGCCGACATCGAAAAGCAAATCGCCGACTTCGGCAAGCGCGCGCAGGAAGGCAAGCTGACGGTCCAGGAGCTGACCGGCGGAACCTACACGATTTCCAACGGCGGCGTCTTCGGCTCGATGCTGTCGACGCCGATCATCAATCCGCCGCAATCGGCGATCCTCGGCGTGCACGCCACGCGCGAGCGGCCCGTCGTGGAGAACGGCCAGATCGTCATTCGGCCGATCAACTACCTGGCGCAGTCGTACGACCACCGCATCATCGATGGGCGCGAGGCGGTGTTGTCGCTGGTCGCCATCAAGGGGGCGCTCGAGGATCCGGCCAGAATGCTGCTCGATCTATGATCGACCCGGGAGCCCATGGCAGAGACCTTTGACGTCGTAGTTATCGGCGCCGGCCCCGGCGGCTACATCGCCGCCATCCGCGCCGCGCAACTGGGTTTCAAGGTTGCGTGCGTTGACGACTGGAAGACCGCGCAGGGCAAGCCCGCGCCGGGCGGCACCTGCACCAACGTCGGCTGCATTCCGTCGAAGGCGCTGCTGCAGTCGTCGGAAAATTTCGAGCACGCCGGCCATGCCTTCGCCGAGCACGGCATCGAGATCGCCGGCCTTGCGCTCAATCTCCGGCAAATGCTCTCGCGCAAGGACAAGGTAGTCCGTCAGAACAACGACGGCATCGTCTATCTCTTCAAGAAGAACAAGGTGGCCTTCTTCAACGGCACGGGCAGCTTTGTTGCCGCGAAAGACGACGGTGGCGCCTGGCAGATCGCCGTCTCCGGCGCGGCTCCGCAGACGCTCGGCGCGACGCACGTCATCGTCGCGACCGGCTCGAAGCCGCGCGCGCTGCCGGGCGCGCCGTTCGACGATCGGCTGGTCCTGGACAACGCGGGCGCCTTGGCGCTGCCCGAGGTGCCGAAGACGCTCGGCGTCATCGGAGCCGGCGTCATCGGCCTGGAAATGGGGAGTGTCTGGCGGCGGTTGGGCGCGCAGGTCACCGTGCTCGAGGCGCTGCCGGTTTTCCTGGGCGCGGCCGACGAGCAGGTCGCCAGGGAAGCCTGGAAGCTTTTCGACAAGCAGGGTCTGTCGATCCGGCTGGGCGCCGCCATCGGCAAGGTCTCGATGGAAAATAACATCCGCGTCGATTATGCCGACGGCGAAGGCAAGGCGCAGACGGCGTCTTTCGAGCGGCTGATCGTTTCGATCGGCCGCGTTCCGCATACGGCGGGGCTCAACGCCGGAGCGGTCGGACTCGAGCTCGATTCGCGCGGATTCGTTGCCGTCGACGACGCCTGCCGGACCAACCTCGCCAACGTCTGGGCGATCGGCGACGTGGTACGCGGCCCGATGCTGGCGCATAAAGCCGAGGAGGAGGGGGTCGCTGTCGCCGAGCGCATCGCCGGCCAGCATGGTCATGTCGACTTCAACACGGTGCCCTGGGTCATCTACACGTCGCCCGAGATCGCGTGGGTCGGCCAGAACGAGCAGCAGCTCAAAGCGGAGGGAATCAGCTACCGCGCCGGCACGTTTCCCTTCATGGCCAACGGCCGGGCCCGGGCGCTGGGCGACACCGACGGCTTCGTCAAGATCCTTGCCGACGCCAAGACCGACCGGGTGCTCGGCATGCACGCCATCGGACCGCTGGTTTCCGAGCTGATCGCCGAGGGCGTCGTTGCAATGGAATTCGGTGCCGCCAGCGAGGACATCGCCCGCATCTGCCATGCCCACCCGTCGCTTTCCGAGGCGACCAAGGAGGCTGCGCTGGCGGTCGACAAGCGTTCGCTCAATTATTGATTTCGCGTGCCTCGTTCATGATGCTCGTCGCCACTTCGTGACCGAAGCCGTCGCCGAAAGCTTTGTCACGACACCGCGCCAGGGAACGCTGTTTGCGCACCTCCGTCCCGAGCTCGACCGGCGCCGGATCGAGCTCGATAGTGCGCAGCTCGCCGCGCTCGGCCGCCTGCAGCATCTGCACGACGAACTGGTCGAATTTCGCAGGGCACGGCTGTCACTGTTGCGCCGCTGGTTTCATCCACCCGTGCCGCCGCGCGGCGTCTACCTGTGGGGTGGCGTCGGCCGCGGCAAGAGCTTCCTGATGGATGCGTTCTATGCCACCGTACCGCTGCGGCGCAAGACGCGCGTTCATTTTCATGCGTTCATGAAGAGCGTGCACGACGAGCTCAGGACGTTACCGCGCGAGGAGGATCCGCTGGCGGCCGTGGCGGCGAGGATCGCGCGCCGGCACCGCTTGATCTGCTTCGACGAATTTCACGTGTCGGACGTTGCCGACGCGATGATCCTCGGCCGTTTGCTGAGCGCCCTGTTCGGGCACGGCGTGGTCTTCGTGCTGACGTCCAATTACCGCCCCGACGATCTCTATCCGAACGGCTTGCAGCGGCAGAAGCTGCTGCCGACCATCGCCTTGATCAAGCAGTGGCTGGACGTGATCGAGGTCGACGGGGGCACCGACTACCGGCTCCGGGAGCTCGAGCACGCAGCCGCCTACTATGTCGCGCAACCCGGCGCGGCCGAGGGGCGCCTCGCCACGCTGTTCGATCGGATGCGTCCCGGCCCGGATGAGGATCCGCGGCTGTCGATCGATTCGCGAGTCCTGAAGGCGAAAGAGCGCGCCGGCAGTCTCGTCTGGTTCGACTTCGCGACGCTATGCGAAGGGCCGCGCTCGCAAATAGACTATCTCGAGCTCGCCCGGCGGTTCGCGGTCGTCATCGTGTCGGACGTACCCCGCCTCTCGCCTGAGATGAGCAACGCCGCCCGTCGCTTCACCTGGCTCGTCGACGTCCTCTACGATCATCGGGTAAAGTTGCTCTTGTCGGCCGAGGTGGCCGCGGCCGATCTTTATCGCGAAGGCGCGAACAGCCACGAATTTGCGCGCACGGTAAGCCGGCTCTCGGAGATGCGCACCCGCGAATACATGGCGCTGCCGCATCTTGCCGGGGGCACTGCGCCAGTCGGGGAACCGGCGGCCTGACTTGATTTTCATCCGACGCGCCGATCGGCATCGGCCCAGACGCTGTTAGGAGGAGACACCCGTGCAGAAATTCAAGGCCTACCGGACGTTCCAGGAGAGCGGCGTCGTGTCCAGCCGATTCGTCGAAATGGGACTGGACGAGCTCGACCCGGGCGATGTCGTCATCAAGACGAAGTATTCGACGATCAACTACAAGGACGCGCTCTCCTATAACGGCGCCGGCAAGATCATGCGCAAGTACCCGACCGTCGCCGGCATCGACATGGCCGGCACCGTGGACAAATCGGCCGATCCAAGGTTCAAGCACGGCGACAAGGTCATCGTACACGCCTACGAGGTGGGCGTCGCCCATGACGGCGGCTACTCCGAATACGTTCGCGTACCTGCCGATTGGGTCGTCCGCCGTTCGCCCAACATGACGGCGTTCGAGGCAATGACGCTGGGAACGGCCGGTTTCACGGCGGCACAGGCGATCGAGCTGATGCAGCACAACGGCCTGACCCCGCGCAGCGGCCCGGTCGTGGTCGACGGAGCCACCGGCGGAGTCGGCAGCGTCGCCATCGACGTGCTGTCGCGGCTGGGCTACCACGTCGTTGCGCTGACCGGCAAGGAGAAGGAGGCCGACTACCTGCGATCGATCGGGGCCTCCGAAGTGGTGCTGCGCTCCAGCATCGATTTCTCGAGCGTCCGTCCGCTGGACAAGGCGACCTGGGCCGGAGCCATCGACAATCTGGGCGGCGAGGTTCTGGCTTGGATGCTTTCGACCATGAAGCAGGGCGGCACCGTCGCGAGCGTTGGCTTGGCCGCGGACCTCAAGCTCAATACGACGGTCATGCCGTTCATACTGCGCGGCGTGCATCTGCTCGGGGTGAACAGCGCGGAGTGCCCGATGCCGCTGCGGCAGAAACTCTGGGACCGGCTGGCCAACGAGTGGCGCCCCTCGCGCGTGCAGGCGAAGGTCGTGACGATCGATTTCGCCGACCTGCCGACGCACTTCGACGCGTTCCTCAAAGGTACGGTGCGCGGCCGCACCGTCGTGCGCGTCGGCGCCGATACCGCGGGTCTCTGACCGCCCCCGCGAGATGGACAGCTACGCCGAGACGCATCGTCGCTCGCTCGCCGATCGCGACGGCTTCTGGCGCGAGCGTGCGGCACTGATCGACTGGGAAACGCCGTTTACGCAGGTCCTCGACTACAGCCGGCCCCCCTTCGCGCGCTGGTTCGTCGGCGGGCGCACCAACCTCTGCCACAATGCAATCGACCGTCATCTGACGGAGCGCGGGACGCAGCCCGCGCTGGTCTACATTTCGACCGAGACCGATTCGCGCCGCAGCTATACCTATCGCGAGCTTGCCGCCGAAGTCAATCGCTGCGCGGCGATCCTGCAGGCGCAGGGCGTCGGCCGCGGCGACCGCGTGCTGATCTACATGCCGATGATTCCGGAGGCGGTATTCGCGATGCTCGCCACGGTGCGCATCGGCGCAGTCCATTCGGTCGTATTCGGCGGCTTCGCTGCAGCGAGCCTGGCGACGCGTATCGACGATGCACGGCCCAAGGTACTGATCACGTCGGATGCGGGCATGCGCGCCGGCAAGCCGGTCCTCTACAAGCCCCTGGTCGACGAGGCGCTGGAGCTTAGCGTCCATCCACCACCGCGCGTGATCATCGTCGACCGCGGCATCGACGCCGCGATGCGCACGACGCCAGGACGCGATCTCGACTACGCGTCGCTCGCCGCGCAGCACGCGGGGGCGAGCGTCCCCTGCGCCTGGCTGGAATCCTCCGAGCCGTCGTACGTCCTGTACACATCAGGCACGACCGGGAACCCGAAAGGCGTGCAGCGCGATACCGGCGGCTACGCGGTGGCGCTGACGGCGTCGATGCGCGATATATTCTGCGTCGCTCCGGGCGAGACGATGTTCACGACCAGCGACATCGGCTGGGTCGTCGGCCACTCGTACATCGTCTATGCCCCGCTGCTCAACGGGTCGACCACGATCATGTACGAAGGCCTGCCGACCCGGCCGGACCCCGGTGTCTGGTGGCAGATCGTGGCCGAGCACAGAGTTCGCACGATGTTCAGCTCGCCGACGGCGATCCGTGTGCTCAAGAAGCAGGATCCGGCGTTCATGAAAGCCCACGACGTATCGTCTTTGCGCTATCTGTTCCTCGCCGGCGAGCCGCTGGACGAGCCGACCGCGCGCTGGGCCGCGGAATCGCTGGGCGTGGCGATCGTCGACAATTACTGGCAGACCGAAAGCGGCTGGCCGATCCTGTCCGCGCAGCTCGGCATCGAGGATACGCCGCGCAAGTTCGGCAGCCCCTCGTTCCCGGTGTGCGGCTATGACGTACGGCTGCTGGATGAGCTGACTGGCGTCGAAGTCGGCGCCGATCAGAAAGGCGTGCTCGCCATCGTCCCGCCGCTGCCGCCGGGATGCATGACGACCGTATGGGGCGACGATCGGCGCTTCGTCCAGACCTACTTCGGGACGCTGCCGGGGCGCAGCATCTACTCGACCTTCGATTGGGCCACGCGAGATGCCGACGGCTACTACTTTGTCCTTGGCCGCACCGACGACGTCATCAATGTCGCCGGTCATCGTCTCGGCACGCGCGAGATCGAGGAAGCGGTGCAGGCGCATCCCGGAATCGCCGAAGTCGCCGTCGTGGGTGTAGCGGATCCGATCAAAGGCCAGATCCCGGTCGCCTTCGCGGTGGTGAAGGACCCGTCGGCGGTTGCCACGCCGGAGGGCGTGCGCCGGATGCGTGCCGAAGTGATGAGCACGGTCGATCGCAAGCTGGGCGCGATCGCGCGCCCGGGGATCGTGCATTTCGTCAGCCTGCTGCCCAAGACCCGGTCCGGGAAGCTCTTGCGACGAGCGATTCAGGCGCTGGCCGAGGGCCGCGATCCGGGCGATCTGACGACGATCGAGGATCCGGCCGCGCTGGAGCAGATCCGCGGCGCGCTGAGTTCGTAGCGACCTGCCGCGCGGCGTGGGGGCGGCGAGCGCGCATGCGCTGCCACGCCGACACGCCGGCTGGCCTCTCGGAAATAGGCGCCGTTCGGCGTAAAATCGATGATTTTTCCAAGCCGAACCTTGTCCAACGGTTCCGACCGCGTTTCGCCCGCCACGCCGCCGCATGTTCCGCTCGCCCGCGTGACCCGCGGCGATGCGACGGACAGCATCCATTATGGATCGGTCGCGGTCGTCGGCCGCGACGGTCGCGTGTTGTTCGCCGCCGGCGATCCGTCGTTCATCACGATGACGCGCAGTGCGCTCAAGCCGTTGCAGGCGGTGCCGCTGGTCGCCGCGGGCGGCGTCGAACGGTTCGGATTTTCGCGAGAACAGATGGCGCTGCTCTGCGCCAGCCACTCCGGCGAACCGCGACACGTGAGCGCCGTTGCCGATATGCTTCGCCGAGTCGGTGGCCGGGCCGAGCAGCTGCAGTGCGGCGTGCATCCGCCGCTGTTCTATGCGGCGCGCGACGAGCTGCCGCCGGCGGGCGTCGCCTTTACGCCGCTGCAGCATAATTGCTCGGGCAAGCATACGGGCATGCTGGCCTATTGCCTGCACTGTGGCCTACCAACTGAAACCTACCTCGCATTCGATCATCCGCTTCAGCGCGCGATACGCCAGGCCGTCGCCCACCTGACCGGAACCGAGGAATCGCGGCTGATCGCCGGGATCGATGGTTGCTCGGCGCCCAACTACGCGGTACCGCTGTCCGCGCTGGCCTTCGCCTACGCACGTCTGGCCGGCGTCGAGGACGAACGCTTCGGGCGCGCGCCGCTCGCTCTGGGCGAGGCGATGAGCGCGCACCCGGAAATGGTATCCGGCGAGAAGCGCAACGACCTTGCCCTGATGCGTGCGGCCGGGGGGGACTGGGTCACCAAGGTTGGCGCGGAAGGCGTCCAGGCGATCGGCGTGCGAAGCAAGGGATGGGGAATCGCGGTCAAGGTCGCCGACGGAAATGCGCGCGGTCTGCATCCGGCCACCGTCGCGGTGCTCGAGCAACTCGGCCTGCTTGACGATGCGCGCCGAACTGCACTTGCGGCCTGGCGCGAGCCGACGATTCGCAACTATCGCGGCATCGTGACGGGCAAGGTCGAGCCGGTTGTTGCGCTGGAGCAACGCGGTTGACCCGGTGCGATGCCAGAACCGCGGCGGAACTGAACTTCCCGCAGCGCGAACGGTCTAGGATGCAAGCTGCCTGCCTGAGTCGATCGCGTGGCGCGCCGGACGGCTCGGCTATACTGCCGGCGGGTATCGCACCCACCGGATCCGGTGTGGCGACAATAACGATGGACTCAGGGACAGGGCGCGGATGGCTGACCGCGAAGTAGATCAGCAGCTGGTCGAGCGCGCGCAACGGGGTGACAAACGCGCATTCGAGCTGCTGGTGCTGAAGTACCAGCGCAAGCTCGGACGGCTGTTGTCGCGGTTGGTGCGCGACCCGGGCGAAGTCGAGGACGTGACGCAGGAGGCTTTCATCAAGGCCTACCGTGCGCTGCCCTCGTTTCGCGGTGACAGCGCGTTTTATACGTGGCTTTATCGCATCGCGATCAACACGGCCAAGAATTACCTGGTCGCGATGGGCCGGAGGGCGCCGACGTCGACCGGCTTCGACAACGAGGAGGCGGAGAATTTTGAAGATGCCGAGCAACTTCGCGATTCGGCGACGCCGGAAGACGAGTTACACGGCAAGCAGATAGCGGCTACCGTCAACAGGGCGATGGAGACGCTGCCCGAAGACCTGCGCACGGCGATAACGTTGCGCGAGATCGAGGGCTTGAGTTACGAAGAGATTGCCAACGCGATGAATTGTCCGATTGGCACGGTGCGCTCCCGGATTTTTCGGGCGCGCGAAGCGATCGCGGAGCAGTTGCGACCGCTTTTGGGGACTGACAAGGACCGGAGATGGTGATGGGCAACTTCAAGGCAGGATCCGGCGCCGGCGGCGCCGGGGGGCCGACGATGCCGACACCGGAGGAAGTCTCGCTGCTGATCGACGGTGAGCTCGACCCCGTGCGGGCCGACGCCGTGGTCACCGGCTTGTGTCGATCCGAAGGTGTGGCGAACTGGGTCTGCTATCACGTGATCGGCGACGCGCTCCGCGGGTGCGCTGCGCGGAATTTCGATTCGAAGGAATTCGTCGAGCTGTTCGCGGCCGAGCCGACGGTGCTCGCGCCGCCCCGGCGCGCACCGGCGCCACACGCGATCGCGCTTGCGCTCGCGGCGACGGTGGCGGCGGTCAGCGTGGTCGGCTGGGTCGCGCTGACCACGATGCCGGCACCCGTGGCGGCAATCGCCAGCGCCAGGCAAGCCGTCGGCGTGCGCGCCGCGGACGCGCGGCCGGTGGTAGACAACGAGTATGTACTCGTGCACCAGGAGTACTCGCCGACCAATGCGATTCAGGGCATAGGCCCCTACTTGCGCGCGGTTGCGGCCAGCCAGCCGGATGCGCGTCCATAGTCGCAGCGCCCTGCGGCGACGAGCATGGCCGGAACGGCTCGGCCGGGGCATCGGGATCGCCGCGGCGACGCTCCTCGCCGTTCCAGTGGCGTTCGGGCAGGATGCCACCGAGTGGCTGCAGCGAGCCGCCACCGCGGCGCGTCAACTCAATTATGTCGGCACGATCGTCTACCAGCACAGCGGCCGCATCGAGACATCGCGCCTCCACCATCTGCAGGACGCCAACGGCGAATCGGAAAAGCTATCCAACCTCGACGGGCCGGCGCGCGAGATCGTCCGCAACGACGAGCACGTGCGCTGCTATTACCCGGACGCCAAGGTCATTCGGATCGAGCCGCGCAGCATGCACAACGCCTTCCCTTCGCTCTTGCCGCAACAGCTGGCGACGCTGGCCACTTACTATCAGTTCCGCAAAGCCGAGGTCGCGCGCGTCGCCGGCCTGGAGACCCAGGCGTATATCTTCGAGCCGAAGGACGGCGCGCGCTATGGCCACAAGCTTTGGGCCGACATCGGCACCGGGCTCTTGCTGAAGGCTCGCCTGTTCAACGAGAGGAACGAACCGGTCGAGCAGTTCGCCTTCAGCGACATACAAATCGGCGTTCGGCTCGATCGGGAAGCGACCAAGCCGCCCTTCGCCACCGTGCCTGGGGACTGGCAGGTGCGCGAATCGCCCGCGGCCGACGTTACGCCGAAGGAAACAGGGTGGCTGGTGCGCGACGTGCCGCCGGGCTTCAGCAAAATCGTCGAAGGCTACCGGACGCTGCGGGGCAGGACGGCGCAGGTTGTGCACATCGTCTACTCCGATGGCCTGGTCGCGATTTCGGTCTTTGTCGAGCCGACGCCGGCGACGCCGCAGCCGCTCGGGCTGTCGCAGCAAGGCGGCATCAACGTCTACAGCCGTCAGCTCGACGATTATCTGGTGACCGTCCTCGGGGAAGCGCCAGGCGCGACCGTGCGCCAGATCGCCTACTCGGTGGCCCGGCGCCAATGAGCAGGCACGTCGGCTAGAATCGACGTTGGTTGGACACTTCCGATAGACGATCAGGGAAAACAACAGCAATGAAACTACGCGTGTGGACCTTCCTCGGGGCACTTTCCGGCGCGTTATCTTTCATGCCCGCGGCGCTGGCGCAGTCGGGCCGGCTGCCGGACTTCACCGAGCTCTATGAGCAGCAGGGCCCGGCGGTGGTCAGCATCGACGTCACGCAGAATGCGCGCCGCCAGCAGATACCCGACCTCTCCGAGGATGATCCTTTTTACGAATTCTTTCGCCGCTTCGGACAGATCCCGCGCGGGCAGCAGCGCCCCCGCGAGTTCGAGCAGCAGTCGACCGGCTCGGGGTTCATCCTGGCGGCGGACGGCTACGTTCTCACCAATGCGCACGTCGTCGACGATGCCAGCGAGGTCACGGTCAAGCTGACCGACAAGCGGGAATTCCGTGCCAAGGTCATCGGTACCGACAAGCGGACCGACGTCGCCCTTCTCAAAATCGATGCGACGGGTCTGCCCAAGGTGACCATCGGCGATCCAGACAAGCTCCGTGTCGGAGAGTGGGTGGCGGCGATCGGCAAGCCCTTCGGGCTGGAGAACACGATCACGGCGGGCATCGTCAGCGCCAAGGGTCGCGAGCTGCCGAACGAAAATCTGGTTCCCTTCATTCAAACCGACGTCCCGATCAACCCGGGCAATTCCGGCGGTCCGCTGTTCAACCTCAAGGGCGAGGTCGTCGGCATCAACTCGCTGATCTTCAGCCGCACCGGCGGGTACATGGGGCTCGCGTTCGCCATACCGATCGACGTCGCGATGAACGTCGTCAAGCAGATCCAGGACAAGGGTCGCGTCACGCGTGGCAGGATCGGCGTCCAGATCCAGGAAGTCAGCCGCGAGACCGCCGACGCATTCGGCCTGGCCAAGGCGAGCGGCGCGCTGGTGAATTCGGTCGAAAAAGGCGGACCCGCCGACAAGGCCGGCGTCGAGGCGGGCGACATCATCGTCAAGGTCGACGGGCGGTCGGTGAACACGTCGTCCGAGCTGCCGCGTATCGTCACGCAGATCAAGCCGGGCACCAAGATCACGCTGCAGCTGTGGCGCAAGGGCGCGACCAGGGACGTTGCCGTCACCGTCGCCGAGCTCAAGGAGGACGAGGCGCCGCGGCCGGCCCGGCGCGCCGGGCCGGGTAAGGAAAAGGCCAAGCCCAATCGCATGGGGCTGGTGCTGTCGGACCTGACCGACGACCAGAAAAAGGAGCTCGAGATCAAGAACGGCGTTGTCGTCGAGGACATCCGGGGCACCGCGCGCGGCGACATCCAGCCGGGCGACGTGATCCTGGCGGTAATAAGCCGCGGGGCGACGATCGAGGCCAAGAATGTCGAGCAGGTCAACGCCCTGATCGCCAAGCTCGAAAAAGGCAGCTCGGTGACCTTTCAGCTGCGCCGCGGCGAACAGCAATTCTTCTCGACCATTCGCCTCGGCAACGGCGGCACGGAGTAACGGGCGGCCGCCGCCGGGCCGCGCCTGTCGCCGATACGGCCTTGAGCTCCCGCCTGACCCTGGTCGTGCGCGCCTACTGCCATCTGTGCGACGACATGCGGGCCGCGCTCGGCGTGCACGCCCGCGGCGTGGCCGTGGAGGAAATCGACGTCGATACCGATCCGACGCTCGAGGTCCGCTGGGGGGGCAAGGTTCCCGTGCTGCTGGGCGACGGCCGTGAGCTGTGCCACTTCCAACTCGATGTCCGCGTGCTGCAGAGCTATCTCGCGCGGCCTTCGGGCAGCGGCTCGCGCTAGGGGCATAAATCGGCTAAAATTCAAGACATTCCGACGCCACAGCCGATTCAAGGCAAACTCTGGCAAAGCAAAGGAGGGGCACTTCGCGGTGCCCCTTTCTTTTGGACCACGATGCAGCACATTCGCAACTTTTCGATCATCGCGCACATCGACCACGGCAAGTCGACGCTGGCGGATCGGTTCATCCAGCGCTGCGGTGGCCTGGCCGAACGGGAGATGGAAGCGCAGGTCCTGGACTCGATGGACCTCGAACGCGAAAGAGGCATCACGATCAAGGCCCAGACCGCTGCGCTGCGGTACGCGGCGCGAGACGGCGCGATCTACAACCTAAACCTGATCGACACGCCCGGACATGTCGACTTCGCCTACGAGGTATCCCGCTCGCTCGCCGCGTGCGAGGGTGCCCTGCTGGTCGTCGATGCGTCTCAGGGCGTCGAGGCGCAGACCGTGGCCAATTGCTACACCGCCACCGAGCAGGGCGTTACCGTCGTGCCGGTGCTCAACAAGATCGACCTGCCTTCGGCCGAGCCGGAGCGCGTAATCGAGGAGATCGAAGACATCATCGGTCTGCCGGCACATGACGCGATCCTGGCCAGCGCCAAGACCGGCGAGGGCGTCGACGACATCCTCGAGGCGGTAATCGCCCGCATTCCGCCGCCGACCGGCGACCCCGCTTCGCCGCTCCAGGCGCTGATCATCGATTCCTGGTTCGACAACTACGTCGGCGTGGTCATGCTGGTGCGAGTCATGCAGGGAACGCTCAAGCCCCGCGACAAGATCCTGCTGATGGTGACTGGAGCGGCGTACAACTGCGAGCAGGTTGGCGTCTTTACGCCCAAGTCGGTGGCCCGCGATATGCTTTCGGCCGGCGAAGTCGGCTTCGTCATCGCCGGCATCAAGGAGTTGAAAGCCGCCCGCGTCGGCGACACGGTGACGCTGGTAACGCGCCCCGCGGCGGCACCGCTGCCGGGCTTCAAGGACGTCAAGCCGCAGGTGTTCGCCGGTCTCTACCCGGTGGAGGCCAACCAGTACGAAGGTCTGCGGGATGCGCTGGAAAAGCTCAAGCTCAACGACGCGTCCCTGCACTACGAGCCCGAGGTATCGCAGGCGCTCGGGTTCGGCTTCCGCTGCGGCTTCCTCGGCCTGCTGCACATGGACATCGTGCAGGAGCGCCTCGAGCGCGAGTACGACATGTCGCTGATCACGACCGCGCCGACGGTCGTCTACCAGGTGCTGCTGCGCGACGGCACGGTGCTGGAGATCGAGAACCCATCGAAGCTCCCCGATCTGTCGCGCGTCGAGGAGATCCGCGAGCCCGTCATCACAACCACGATCCTGACGCCCCAGGATTACGTCGGTCCGGTGCTGACGCTGTGTACCGAGAAGCGCGGCATCCAGAAGAACATGCAGTACGTCGGGCGGCAGGTGATGCTGACCTACGAGCTGCCGCTGGCCGAAGTGGTGATGGATTTCTTCGACAAGCTGAAGTCGGTCTCGCGCGGCTACGCATCGCTCGATTACGATTTCAAGGAATTCCGCGCTGCCGACGTCGTCAAGCTCGACATCCTGATCAACGGCGAGCGTGTGGACGCGCTGTCGGTCATGGTCCACCGGGCGCATGCGCAGTACCGCGGGCGAGAGGTCGTGTCCAAGATGCGCTCGCTGATCCCGCGCCAGATGTTCGACGTGGCGATCCAGGCGGCGATCGGCGCGCAGATCATCGCCCGCGAGAGCGTCAAGGCGCTGCGCAAGAACGTACTGGCCAAATGCTACGGCGGCGACGTGACGCGCAAGCGGAAGCTGCTCGAAAAGCAGAAGGCGGGCAAGAAGCGGATGAAGGCGGTCGGCAGCGTCGAAATTCCGCAGGAAGCATTCCTGGCGATTCTGCAGGTTGGCGAAAAGTGAGCGCCGCTGCCCAATAACCCCAAACGGCTGATGATACGATGAATTTCGCGCTGATCCTTTTCCTGCTCACCGTGCTGACGGGTGTCGTGACACTGGCCGACCGGCTGGTTTTTGCGCGGACGCGCCGCCCCGGCTCGGCCGAACCCTGGTGGATCGAGTATCCGAAGAGCTTCTTCCCGGTCCTGCTGATCGTTTTCCTGCTCCGCTCATTCGTCGCCGAACCGTTCAAGATACCCAGTTCGTCGATGCGACCGACGCTCGAAGTCGGCGACTTCATCCTGGTCAACAAGTTTGCCTATGGGATAAGGCTCCCCATCATCGAGAAGAAAATCATCGAAACGGGCGAGCCGCAGCGCGGCGACGTCATCGTCTTTCGCTATCCGGTCAATCCATCGCAGGATTTCATCAAGCGTTTGGTCGGCCTGCCGGGCGACGAGGTCGTGTACCGCGACAAGACGATAACCGTCAACGGCCAGCCGTGGCCGCAAAAGGCCGACAGCACCTACAGCTACCTCGAGGGGCTGACCTATGCGACGACGCAACGGTTCGAAGAGCGCATCGGAGACCGCGTGCACTCGATCGCGATCAATCCGGCGGCCCCTCCGGTGAACATCAACGGAGTGCGGTCTTTCCCCGGCCGCGAGAACTGCGTTTACAATGACCGCGGATTCACCTGCAAGGTACCCGCAGGCAGTTACCTGATGATGGGCGATAACCGCGACAACAGCGATGACAGCCGGTATTGGGGCTTCGTCCCCGACGATCACCTCCGGGGCAAGGCGTTCTTCATCTGGTTCAATTGGGACGATATCAGCAGCTTCGCATTCAAGCGGATCGGCACGAGCATCCGCTGAGGAACCTCTGAACAGGCCCCGCATGAGTCGCGTTTCTGTCGCAATGGCCTCAGACGCTAGGCGCCGCGGCGCAGCGAATAGTTCATCCTATCGCCAGCCGCGCAACAACGCAGATGAGGCCATTGCGACGAAACCCGGACGGGACGGGGCTTGCCGGGCGATCCGCTGTGTCGCGCCGCTCGCCAATGGGGCTACCATTGGCTTCGCGTCGCTTCGTGTAGCTCATCCCGGCAAATCTCCGTCGCGACCACGTGGGACCTGTTCAGAGGTTCCTAAGGGAGGGAAGATGAATAAGCGCACTGCTCAGTGCGGATTGTCGATGATCGGGTTCCTGTTCGTGGCCGCGGTCGTCGTGGCGATCGTGATGATCGGGTTCCGGACGCTGCCGTCGTACATCGAGTACTTCACCGTCAAGAAGGTGATGCTGAAGACATTGCAGGATGCGCCGGAACCGTTCTCGTTGAATAAATTCCGTAGCGACTTCGATCTGAAGGCGAGCGCCGATTACATCGACTCCGTGCGCGGAAGCGACATCGACGTGGTCAAGGAAGGCAATGCCCTGGTCGCAACGGCGACCTGGAGCAATAAGCTGCACATGGCCGGTAACGTAAGCGTGGTGCTCGACTTCGAGGCCACCGTTTCAAAATGACACCTCGGGGTTGATGTCGATCTCCGCGCCGACCGAGTTGCTCGGCCACGTATTCCGCCGTCCGGAGCTCCTGCGCCAAGCGCTCACGCACCGCAGCTTCGGCGCCGACCACAACGAACGGCTGGAATTCATTGGGGACTCGATCCTCAACTGCTCGATCGCGCTGGCGCTATACCGCCGCTATCCGCGCATCCCCGAGGGTGAACTTTCCCGGATCCGCGCCAACCTGGTCAACAAGGACACGCTGTACCGACTGGCACGCGCGATCGACCTGGGCAGCGCGATAAGGCTCGGCGAGGGCGAGCTCAAGAGCGGCGGCGCCGGCAGGCCTTCGATTCTGGCCGATGCCCTGGAGGCGGTGTTCGGTGCGATCTTTCTCGACGGCGGCTTCGATCCCGCCGATGCCGCGATCGGTCATATCTATGCCGGCGAGATCGCGAGTATCGATCCCTCCGAGCTCGCCAAGGATCCGAAGACGCGTGTGCAGGAATGGCTGCAAGCCAGGAAGCTGGCCGTCCCGGACTATGTCGTCGCGGCTGTTCGGGGCGAAGCGCATCTGCAGACCTTCGACGTCGTCTGCAGGATCCCGGCGCTCGGCATCGCCGCCGCGGGCTCTGGATCCAGCCGTCGGGCCGCCGAGCAGGCCGCGGCCGCAGCCGCGTACGAGCAGGCAACGCGTGGTTGAGCCGGACCCAGCGTTTCGCTGCGGCTACGTGGCCGTCGTCGGCCGGCCGAACGTGGGCAAGTCGACGCTGGTCAATGCGCTGGTCGGAGCGCGTGTGTCGATCACATCGGGCAAGCCGCAGACGACGCGACATCGCATTCTCGGCATCGTGACTTCGCCCTCGGCCCAGCTCATCTTCGTCGATACGCCTGGATTCCAGACCGCGCACCGCTCCCGCCTGAACGAGCGGATGAACCGAACGGTGCGCGACAGCGTCGCCGGAGTCGATGCGATCGTGGCCGTGCTGGAGGCGGTCAAACTGATCGATGCCGATCGCGAGGTGCTGGCCCTGCTGCCGGCCGGGGTGCCGGCGATCGCCGCGATCAACAAAATCGACCGCCTCGCCGACAAGGCACGGCTGTTGCCATATCTGTCGATCCTCGAAAAGGCGCATGCCTTTGCGGCGATGGTGCCGATCAGCGCGGAAAAGGGCACGCAACTCGATCTGCTCGCGGCGGAAATCGCGCGCCATCTCCCGCTCGGCGTGCCGCTGTTCTCGCCGGACGATCTCACCGACCGGGACGAGCGCTTCATCGCGGCCGAATACGTGCGCGAGAAGATATTTCGCCTGCTCGGCGAGGAAATTCCTTACGCCACCACGGTCGTCGTGGACAGCTTCGAGCACGAAGGCGCACTGCGCCGCATTCACGCGACCGTGTACGCCGACAAGACGAGCCATCGCGCCATCCTGCTCGGGGAAGGCGGTAGGACGATGAAATCCATTGCCAGCGCCGCGCGCGGGGATATGGAGCGTCTGTTCGGAGGCAAGGTGTTTCTCGAAGTCTGGGTGAAGGTGAAATCGGGTTGGGCCGACGACGAGGCGCAGCTGACGCGCCTCGGGTATTGAGCGCACGTGGACCGCTTTCTCGATGGAACCCGATGAAGCAGCCGCGTGACCGGCGCGATGAGCAGGCGGCGTTCGTCCTGCATGCGTACGCGTACCGGGAGACGAGCCTCATCGTCGAAGCGTTGACCGCGCAGCACGGCCGCGTCGCGTTGGTCGCGCGCGGCGCCAAGCGGCCGCGCTCCGAATTGCGCGGCATCCTGCAGGCGTTTCAGCCGCTGACCTTGTCGTGGGCGGGCGGCGGCGAGTTGCGGACGCTGCTGAAGGCCGACTGGCGTGGCGGCTTGCCGCTGGTTGCCGGGTCGGCGCTTTTGTGCGGCTTCTACCTGAACGAGCTGCTGCTGAAGCTCCTGCCCCGCGAAGATCCGCATCCGCGGCTCTTCCACGACTACGAAGCGGCGCTGACGCGCCTGGCGGGCGGTTCCGCGCAGGCGCCGGTTCTGCGCGAGTTCGAGGTGCGGCTCCTGTCCGAGCTCGGTTATGCCTTGCCGCTGACGCACGAAGCCGATACCGGACGGCCAGTCGATCCCTCCGCGCGGTACTATTACGCGTTCGATCTGGGCCCGCGCAGCAGCGCCGCCGAGCCCGGCCGCCGCTACCCGATGGTGCGCGGAGCAACCCTGCTGGCACTGGCCAGTCACGACTACAGCGCTGTAGACGCGGCCATCGAAGCGAAGCGACTGATGCGCGAGGTGCTCGACCATTATCTCGAGCAGCGGGCGATCTTCAGCCGGCGGGTCGTGCGCGACCTGCAGGCGCTCGACGACGACAGCAGCGGGAGCGAAGAACGGCAATCATGATCGAGCTCGGTGTCAACATCGACCACGTCGCGACGCTGCGCCAGGCGCGGCGGACCTACGAGCCGGATCCGGTCTGGGCTGCGGCCGAGGCGCACCTGGGCGGCGCCGACGGCATTACCGTGCACCTGCGCGAAGACCGCCGGCATATCCAGGACGAGGACGTGCGTCGGCTGCGCGCACTGGTGCAGATCAAGCTCAACCTGGAAATGGCCGCGACCGCAGAAATGATCGCGCTCGCCTGCGCGCTCAGGCCGGAGATGGCGATGCTCGTGCCGGAAGGCCGCGAGGAAGTCACCACCGAGGGCGGGCTCGACGTCGTCGCGCAGGAGGCCAAGCTCAAGGCAACCGTCGCGCGGCTGGCGGATGCCGGCATCGTCAGCAGTGTGTTCATCGACGCCGATGTCCGACAGGTCGAAGCCGCAGCCCGCATAGGCGCGCGGGTCTGCGAGATCCATACCGGGCCCTATGCGCATGCCTTTCACGCCAAGGGGCGCGACCCCCAGAGCGCGGCCGTCGTCGCCGAGCTGGCCAAGGTGCGGGAAACCGGTGCAGCGATCGGCGCGCTCGGCATGCGTTTCAATGCCGGGCACGCGCTCAATTATTTCAATGTGCAATCGATCGCGGCATTGCCGGACGTGCGCGAGCTGCACATCGGGCATGCGATTATCAGCCGCTCCGTCTTTGTCGGCCTGCGCGAGGCGGTGCGGCAAATGAAGGCGCTGATCCGCGAGGCCGCCACGGGATAACCGGAAAGGTCAGTACGGATGCGGCCATTTGCCACCGAGCGTGCGCGTCAGCTCCTCGGCAATATGCGCGACCAGCGGACCGAGCTGCCGGATGCGTTCGTCCGAAAGGCGTGACGATGGCCCCGCCACCGATATCGCGCCGAGCGGCTCGCCGTGCTCGTCGTAGACCGTTGCCGCGACGCACCGCGTCGAGCGCGCGTGCTCCTCGTCGTCGAATGAGTAGCCGCGCTGTCGGATCACCCGCAGGGCCGCCCACATCGTCTCCGGCGCGACGATCGTGTTTTCGGTAATCCGCGGCAGGCCGCGCACCTTGAGTATCGCGTCGACCTGCTCGTCCGGAAGCGCGGCGAAAATCGTTTTGCCGACACCGGATGCGTGCAGCGGCACGCGGCTGCCCAGCTTGACCAGCGTGCGCATCGTCTCGTGGCACTGCACTTGGGCGATGAACACCGCCTCGGTGCCGTCCAGAATTGCCAGATTGGCCGTCTCGCCGGACTGCTCCATCAGCCGGCGCATGTATCCATGGCTGCGGCCGATGAAGTCGCGGTTGGCGAGGAACGTGCTGCCGACGGTGAATGCCTGCAGACCAACCTGCCACAACCCGAGATCGCCGGCCTGATAGACATAGCCCATCTTTTCCAGCGTCGCGAGCAGGCGGTGCGTCGTCGAGACCGGCAATTGCACGCGATGGCCGACTTCGGTCAGGCTCAGGCCGCTGTCGGCGTGCGCCAGCGCCTCGAGGATCGACAGACCGCGCGTCAGGCTCTGCACCTGGCCGGTCGGCGCGCCGGGCTTGTGCGGCGTGCGGCCGCGGCGGGGCGGTGTGGCGAAACGGGCGGACATCGAAACTCGGAAGTGGGAAGCCGGACCGCAGAATAGCGCATTGCGGCTGCTGCCGCTTAAGACGAACCTCGATCAGAGCGGCTTGAGATGCGGCGTCACCGCGAATGCCTCGCCGGCGATGTCGACCTGGTAACGTGCCGATAGAAGCGCGCTGTCGTCGAGGACGGCGCTGCCGCGCGCATATCCCATCGCGATCGCGCGCCCATGCCGGCGGCTGTAGCCGGCGGAGGTCAGCTCGCCGACACTTTCCCCGTCCATCCCTATCGGCTCGCCGCCCCAGGGAAAAGCGGCGGGGTCGTCGAATGTAAACAACAACAGGCGCTTCTTCAGTCCTTCCGCCTGCTGCCGCAGCAAAGCATCGCGGCCGATGAACGAGGAAGGCTTGTCCATCCGGACCGCGTAGGCGAGCCCCGCTTCAAGCGGCGTCTCGTCGGGACCGAGCTCGGCGCCCCACGCGCGGCGGCCCGCTTCGATGCGCAAGGCGTCGATCGTGTAATAGCCGGCGTCGCGCAGGCCCAGCGCGGTACCGGCCTCGTGCAGCGCGTCGTACAGCGTCAGGCACTGATCGGTCGTCACGACCAGCTCGTACCCGGGTCCGCCGATGTAGCTGATCCGCGCGGCGCGGGCGCGCGCGTAGCCGACGTCAATCTCGCGGGTTTCCGAAAACGGCAGGCCTTGCCGCGACAGATCGTCAGACGATAGGAGGGAGAGCAGATTGCCCGACTTCGGTCCCATCACCGAGAGCACCGAGTAGGCCGAAGTCACATCGACCAGTGCCGCGAAATCGTCTTGGCCGATGTGCTTGCCGATCCAGTCGGCGTCGCGCGTCGCCTGGGCCGAGCCCGTGAGGATAAAAAAGGTATCGTCGGCGATGCGTGTCAGGGTCAGGTCGCTTTCGAAACCGCCGCGCTCGTTCAGCATCGCCGTGTAGACCATCCTGCCAATCGGAACGTCGACCTCGTTGGCGCACAGGCGCTGCAGCACCCGCACGGCATCGCGGCCTTTGAGCACGAATTTGGCGAACGAGGTCTGGTCGAATACGACGACGTCCTCTCGCGCCGCGCGCTGTTCGTCGAGCACGGTCGGCAACCAGTCGGGCGTGTCCAGCGTGTACGCGGCCGGACTGGCACCCGGCGCCAGGAAATAGTTGGCGCGCTCCCAGTTGAGCTTGCTGCCGAACACCGCGCCCTTGGCCTTGAGCCGATCGTACAGCGGCGATCGGCGCAGCGGACGGACGGTCGCGAGCTCCTCGCGCGGCCAGCGCATCGCGTAATGCAGACCGAGCGTCTCGGCGGTGCGGTCGAACAAATGGCGCCGATTGGCGTGGAAAGAGGCGAAGCGGCGGATATCGACGTCCCAGAGATCGACCGGTGCGGCGCCGGCGATCACCCACTCGGCCAAGAGCCTCCCGGCGCCCCCGGCGTTGGCGATGCCTGCGGAGT
Organism: Casimicrobiaceae bacterium; assembly: GCA_036493675.1. Lineage (GTDB taxonomy): Bacteria > Pseudomonadota > Gammaproteobacteria > Burkholderiales > Casimicrobiaceae > PALSA-1003. The sequence continues at coordinate 89,985 of DASXPJ010000028.1, read as the reverse complement.
TGAACCCGGCGCATACGAAATAACCCTTGAGCTCGGGCGCCTCGCCAAGAATGAAATTGCCGTCCAGGGTGAAGCTCTCGGGTCCGTTCAGCAGCATTTTTACTTGCGCAGTTTCGAGGCAGGGGGTGCGGTGTATCGCATTGCGCATCAGGATCTCGAACTGATCCCAATCCTCGGCGAGAAGCTGGAACTCGAACCGATCGGGAATCGCCGGCACGTCCCATGGCTTGGCGACGGGTTCGAACCCGCCCATCACGAGGCCGCCGACCTCTTCCTTGTAATAGATGTATCCGTCGGGGTCACGCACGACCGGCAGGTCGGGATGGACGCCTTCGATCGGACGCGTGACGATGTAGAAATGCTCGGCGGAAAAAAGCGGCACGTTGACGCCGGCGAGCCGGCCGAACTCGCGCGCCCATTGGCCAGCGCAATTGACGAGGATTTCGCAGCGAATCTCCCCTTCGCCATGCTCCCCCCGATGGCGTATGCCGTTGATCGCACCGCGTTTCACGAGGACTCCGGTCACCGCCGTGCCTTCGACGATGCGCGCGCCGCGCATGCGTGCACCCTTGGCGAGCGACTGCGTCAGATCGGTCGGATTGGCCTTGCCGTCGCCAGGAATCCAGACGGCGCCGCTCAAGTCATCGGTGCGAAGCAGCGGGCAGATCGCTTTTGCCTCGCTTGGCGTGATGAAGTCGAACTCGATGCCGAATCCCCTGGCGCGCGCCATCTGCCGCTTCAGCAGCTTGAGCCGCTGCGGAGTCGCCGCGACGTTGAGGCTGCCGCATTGCTTCCATCCGGTCGCGAGCCCCGTTTCCTGTTCGAGGGTCGCGTACAGTTCGATGCCGTAGCGGCTCATCCGCGTCGCATTGCGCGTCGCGCGGAGCTGGCCGACGAGGCCAGCGGCATGCCATGTCGTGCCACAAGTGAGTTTGCCCTGCTCGAGCAGCACGACATCGCTGCAGCCGAGCTTGGTCAAGTGATAGGCCACCGCCGCGCCGGCGATCCCGCCGCCCACGATGACGACGCGCGCGTGCGTCGGGATCTCGACGCTCATCGGGCCGGTGCGATGGTCGAAAAACGGCGGCCACGCCGCGGCAGGCTGTCTCGACTCAAAGCTTCAGCGCCGCGATGCCGACCACGACGCTGGCCGCGCCCGCGGCGCGACGCCAGCCGAACCCTTCCTTGAGCCACAGCGAGCCGATCAGTGCGGCGAACAGGACCGAGGTCTCGCGCAACGCCGCCACCGCAGCGATCGGCGCGCGCGACATGGCCCAAAGCACGATGCCATAAGCGGCAAGGCTGCACGCCCCTCCGCCCAAGCCGACACGCCAGCCGCGACGCAGATAGGCGCGTGCCGGCGCGCCACGCCGCAGCAGCACCCACGCGACAAACGGGATCCCTTCGAGGAAGATCAGCCAGCACACGTACCCGATCGCGTTGCCGGACGCCCTCGCCCCGGCGCCGTCGATCAGCGTATACACCGCGATGATCGCCGCATTGGCGAATGCCCAGTACGCGGCAGCAGGCGGGTGGCGACGGCGGCCGTCGCGAATCTGCACGAACGCGATGCTGACGATGCCGAGCGAGATGAACAGGATGCCGGCTGTCATCTGCGCGCTCGGCAGCTCGCGCAGGAAAATGCTGCCGAGAACCGCGACGATCAGTGGCGCAGTGCCCCGCATCAGCGGGTAGGCGAACGAGAGATCGCCGGTACGATAGGCTTGGACCAGCGTCAGGTAGTAGCCGAAATGGATCGTTGCCGACGCTGCGATGAACGGCCACGAAGCGGAATCTGGCACCGGGACGAAGGCCAACAGCGCCAGCCCGCAAAAGGACGAACCGCCGACCACCGCCGCGGTGTCGAGCAGCACGTCGCCACCGCCGGTGGATTTGAGCAGGGCGTTCCAGCCCGCGTGCAGAAAACCGGCCGCGAGCACCGCCAGCGTGACGCCAAGCGTGAGCTGCATTCAGATTCCTTAGACGGTATGCGGCTTGTGCTTCTGCCAGCCGGGCTCGTCGCCCGCGACGCCTGCCGGTGCATCGGACGGCGGCGACGGCTCCTTGAGCCGCGTCTTGGCCAGCACGCCGGCCTGCTCGAGGATCGGGTAGGCGATCGAGCAGATGTGCGAGTTGATGCGCTTCAGGTCACTGATCAGATCGAGGTGCAGCGAGGAGGTCTCGATGCTCTGCGCGGTGTTGCTGGTCAGCCGCTCGATGTGCGAGTCGGCATAGGCGCGCTCGAGGTCCCGGAACATCACCTTTTCCGCGAGCAGCTGCTGGGCGCTGGAAAGGTCTCCGTGCAAGAACACGCTCATTCCCAGTCGCAGGTTGGCGACCAGCCGGCCATGCAGATCGCAGATCTCCTGCATCCCCGCCGCCGAGAAATTGCGTCCTTTCTCGATCTTCTTCTCCTCGAGGTCGGTGATGATCCGCTCGATGATGTCGCCGACCTGCTCCATGTTGATCGTAAACGATACGATGTCGGTCCAGCGGCGTCCTTCCTTCTGCTCGAGCGCCTCGCGGCTGATTTGCGTCAGGTAGAGCTTGATCGCCGTGTACAGATCATCGACGATGTCGTCCATCTTGCGCAGGCGCTCGGCCAGCGCGCGATCGTTGGTCTTGAGCACCGTCAGCATGCCGGTCAGCATCTGCTCGATGACGTCGCCGATGCGCAACGCCTCGCGCGCCGCGCAGCCGATCGCCAACGCCGGCGTCGTGAGCGCCGACGGATCGAGGTAGCGGGGCTTCGCCGGATCGTCGGTATCGGGCCTGGTCGGCATCAGCCGCTCGGCGACCAGGGCGATTTTTTCGGTGAAGAACAGGAAGGCGACGGCGATGGTCACGTTGAACAGCAGATGGAAGTGCACGACCATCCGGTTCTCTTCCGGACCGAGCGAAGCAAGCAAGGGCTCGATGTGGCCGAGCAAAGGCGCGATCGCCAGGCAGCCGATCAGCTTGAACAGGAAATTGCCGAGTGTCACGCGCCTCGCTTCGGGGGCCGAGCGCAGCGTATTGAGCATCGCCAGAAGACCGCTACCCAGGTTGGCGCCGAGCACCAGCGCCATCGCCACATGGATGCCGATCACCTTCGAGGCCGCCAGCGCGGCGGTCAACAGCACGACCGCGAGGCTCGAGTACGAGAGGATCGAGAACATCGCCCCGACCAGCATATCCAGCACGACGTCGCCGGTCAGCGACCCGAAGATCACCTGGACGCCGGCCCCCTGGGTCAGAGGCTTCGCCGCCAATACGATCAGCTGCAGCGCCATGATGATCAGGCCCAGGCCGATCAGGATGTGCCCGAATCGGCCGGCCTTGGCGTTCTCGCGCGTCAGATAGAGAAGTACGCCGGTGAAGATCAAAAGCGGCGACAGCCACGACAGATCGAACGAGAACACCAGGACCATCAGACTGGTGCCCACGTCGGCGCCGAGCATGACCGCCAGCGCCGGCGCCGTCGCGATCAGTCCCTGGCCGACGAACGCGGCAACGATGAGCGCCGTCGCGGTGCTGCTCTGGATCAGCGCCGTGACGCCCAGCCCCGCAGCGAAGGCCGCGAAGCGGCTGGATACGCTTTGCCGCAGCACGCGCCGCAGGTCGCCGCCGTACAGGCGCAGGATGCTGGCCCGCACGATGTGCGTACCCCAGACGAGCAGGGCGACGCCAGCCAGGAGATTGAGCAGTACCTGCATCAGACGCGGCGGACCGCCGTCTCCATGATCGCTACGAAATGCTTAAGCGGCGGTGTGGCCTTGCCGGCCGTTTTGGCCGCATCGTCCCAGCGCCGCAGAAGGACCGCGCGCGCGGCGCCGGGGCGTGCCGCGAAGGCGCCTGCCGCCTGCGGATCGAAGCGTCCGCCCTGCAGCGCGAGGCTGCGCTTCGAATCGTCCGACAGCGCGTCGAAGTAGCCGGGCTCGACAGCGCAAAGATAGCGCTTGGCGTCGACGTGCAGCCGGATCGGTTCGAGGACCTCGTCGCCGAACAGCGGTCGCAGGAAAGGCAGCGCGGCATACTGGTGGACGTCGTCGATCCCGCGCGCCGTCGGCGTTTCTCCCTGGTCATTCAGCAGATGGCCGAGGTCGTGCAGGAGCGCGGCGGTGACCAGGGCCGCGTCGGCGCCGGAATGCTCGGCCGAGTGCGCAGTCTGCAATGCGTGCTCGAGCTGCGTCACCGGCTCGCCGGCGTACATGCGGCCGCCGCCGCGGTCGAACAGCGCGCAGATCCCGGGTAGCGTCAGCGCCACCGCGCGATCCGATCCGCTGCGGATCGCTGCATTACCATGGCAGCGAGTATGTCTTGACGTTGGTGAAACTCTTCATGGCTTCCTGTACACCTTCCTTGTACCCGAGCCCCGAATCTTTGATGCCGCCGAAGGGCGTTAGTTCGAGACGGTAGCCCGGCACCTCGCGTACGTTGACGCTGCCGACATTGAGCTCGGACACGAGGCGCGTGATGTAGTCGAGCCGGTTGGTGCATACCGCCGATGAAAGTCCGTAGACCGTCGAGTTGGCGATGGCGATAGCCTCGTCGATGCTGCCGAAGCGGATGATCGGCGACACCGGACCGAAGGTCTCGTATTTCACGACGGGCATGTCGGGCGTCACCCAGTCGAGCACCGTCGGCGAATACAGCGCGCCGCGGCGGATGTTGCCGTACAATAACTGTGCGCCGCGCTGGACCGCCTCGTCGACCTTGCCCTCGAACGACTTGGCCGCCGCCTCGTCGATGACCGTGCCCATGTCGTTCTCGGGATCCATCGGGTCGCCGTACTTGACCGCCTGGGTGTTCTCCAGCAGCCGGGCGACGAAACGCTCCGCCACCGATTCCTGAACCAGCATGCGCTTGATCGCGGTGCAGCGCTGGCCCGAGTTCTTGTACGATCCCGCGGCGCCCAGCGCCGCGGCCTCGTCGATGTCGGCGTCTTCCATGACGATCAGCGGATCGTTGCCGCCGAGCTCGAGCACCTGGCGCTTGTAGACGGCCTTGGCGGCGATGTACTTGCCTACGTTGATGCCACCAGTGAAGGTGACCAGATCGACGTCCGGATTGGTCAGCATCTCGTCGGCGATTTCCTTCGGGTCGCCGGTCACGACGGAGAACATCGGCGGCGGCAACCCGGCCTCGTACAGGACGTCGGCCAGCACCAGGGCCGAGAGCGGCGTCTTCTCGGTCGGTTTCAGCACCATGCGATTGTTGGTCGCGACCGACGGAGCGACCTTGTGCGCCACCTGGTTGAGCGGATGATTGAACGGAGTGATCGCCGAAATCACGCCGAGCAGCGGCTCGCGCAACGTGTACACCTTGCGTCGCTTGCCATGCGGCGTCAAATCGCAGGAGAAGATCTGGCCGTCGTCGGAGAGCGCCGCGTTGCCGGCGAAGACGAACACGTCGCAGGCGCGCCCGACCTCGTAGAGCGAGTCCTTCTTGCAGATCCCGCACTCGGCGGTGATCAGGTCGGACAGTTCGGCGGTACGGCCGCGGATGATCTCCGCCGCGCGGTGCAGGATGCGCGAGCGTTCGAAGCGGGTCAGCGTAGGGCGGTAACGGCGCGCGACAGCGAACGCGCGGCGCACGTCGTCGACGGTGGCCTTGGGCACGGTGCCTATCACTGTCGCGGTGAACGGATTGCGCACCTCGATGACGCGGTCGCCACCTATCATCTCTCCGGCGATTCGCATCTTTTCGTGCAGCGCCAGCCCGCTGCTTACTCGCGCCACGTCGGCCATGGTGTTCATTGCATGGCTCCAGACATTGCGGCGGCCGATCTTGCAGCGAGCGCCTCCTGCTGCGAATCGTTGTCGATATGATTGAGCGCAAGGTCGAATGCGTCGAAATTGCGCCAGCGGCGCCCGGCGGGCAAGGTGGCGGCGCGATTGGCGATCAGCGGGACGCGTTGCTCCGATACGCCTCCGTGCGAGCGGAGCGGCACGTCGAGACCCGAAAGGTCGTGCTTGGCGACGCTGGAGCCGAGAACCGTCAGGCGCTCGGCAAGTATCACGAGGTTGCCCACGCGATCGGGAGGGAGTTCGAACCGTGCACAAGCCTCTTTGCGTGACAGAACTTGCTCGACACCCGGCAGCGCGCCGATCCTCTGGCTTGCATCCTCGATGCGCTCGTCCGGGAGGTATACGGTCGCGAACGAGCCCAGCGCACCGTGATGAACGACATAGGGATCGGTAATGGGCAGAATGACTCGCGCGACATCTCTGCCATACCATTCGTCCAGCCGATCCTGGAGAAACACGATATTCGGTCGTCCGAACGCATCGGTCTTGGCATTCATGCCATGATCTGCGGTCAACACGATCGTCGCGCCCAACGCGTCGAGCTTGCCGAGATAACGGTCCATCATGGCGTAGAAATCATTTGCCGACGGCGTCCCTGGCGCCGCCTTGTGCTGTACGTAGTCGGTCGTCGACAAATACATCAGATCAGGGCGCTCGCGCTCGAGAAGCTTGACGCCTGCCGCGAAGATGAACTCCGACAGCGCGGCGCTGTAGACCGAAGGAATGGGCAGGCCGACGAGCGCCAGGACGTTGTCGGTACCATGCGTCGACCGCGTCGCCTGCTCGGCTTTCTCCGCCGAAAAGCAGATGCCCCGCAACTTGTGCCCAAGCAGCGCGCGAAGCTTATCCTTTGCGGTGACCACGGCCACCTTCGCACCGGCTGCGGCGAACGCGGCAAGTATCGTTCCAGCGCGCAGGTACTTGGCGTCGTTCATCATGACTTCTGCGCCCGCGTCGGGGTCCCAGAAATAGTTGCCGCAGATGCCATGTACTGACGGCGGAACGCCGGTTACGATAGAAAGATTGTTCGGATTGGTGAATGAAGGCACGACACAATCCGCGTTCAGACAGGTGCCGCCGTGGACCAGGCCGGCGAGGAAGGGTGTAACACCCGCGCCGATCGCCTGATTGATGTAATCCGGCTCGCATCCATCGACGCACACGACCACGACCGGTCGCGTCGGCCAGCGGTATTCGCGGCCGTTTATTGCGATTGGTATGCGCGGCATGGTTGCTTAGTCCTCATCGAATCTCAATTCATCTTGCGTGGTGGTGGCTCGGCAAGATGACGAATGGTCATTGCACCATCTTTCCGGTTGCGATGCATGCGCTCGCGACTCGCCGTCGCGTGCTCATACAATGCCCTGCCTGCCGCGGTGGAGTTGTGCGACGCGATCTTGTCGACGATGTCGCGGTGCTCGCGCGTCGACAGTGGCAGCATGCCTCCCTGAGCCAGCGTCTGTCGGCGAAACAGGTTGAGCTCGTTGACCAGGCGCCGATAGGTAGCGAGCAGCTTGGCGTTGCCGGCGAAGGCGACCAGCTTGTCGTGGAACTCCAGATTGAGCGGATAGTACGCGTCAATGTCGTTCTTGGCGCTCGCACGCTCCATTCGCTCGACCGTCATCTTCAATTCCTTGATCTGATCGGAGGTCGCCTGCTGCGCGACGCGGCGGCCGACCCATTCGTCGAGCGCCGCCCGCAGTTCATAGATCTCGTCTGCTTCCTCGAGGCTCACCTGACGGACGAACACGCCGCGGTTCTTTTCCAGGCGCACCAGCCCCGATTCTTCCAGAGCTCGGAAGGCTTCGCGCACGGGGCCGCGGGATACCCCAAGGAGGTCCGCCACGGCAGCCTCGTTTAGCTTGCCGCCGGCCGGGAGGTCGCCGGCGAGGATCATCCGCTCCAGCTCCTTGTGCACCAGTGTGGGCAGCGAGTTCGACTGAACGAGGGCGATCGTCGCCTTGGAAGCGCCGGTGCTCTTCAACGTCCAGCCGGGTCGGGCGAGGGGTTTGGGCATTTGCGATTAAACGCCACCCGGTGTAGATTGTCAACAATCTGCAATGGGCGCGTGCGCCGGGCCCGGTACCGGAGCATCATTGATCGGTCAAGGGCGCGGGCCATAATGGCAGTTTGCGCGCTGCGTGCGGCACGCGTACGCTCTTCGGTCGTCGTCTCACTCTTCGGGAGGAAACAATGCAAGTCGCGGCATGCAAGTCCTGGTGGCATCGCGTCGCGGTCGTCGCGATCGCCGGCGCAGTCGGCTATTCGGCCGGAGCGTTGGCGCAAAAGACCGAGTTACTGGTCTACACGGCGCTCGAGACCGACCAGATCAAGGCCTACGAGCAAGCGTTCAACAAGGCTTATCCTGACATCGCGCTCAAGTGGGTGCGCGATTCCACCGGCGTAATCACCGCGAAGGTGCTCGCGGAAAAGGCAAATCCGCAGGCCGATCTTGTCGTCGGCACCTCCGCGTCGAGCATGGCGGTGTTCGCCAACGAAGGCATGCTGCAGCCGTACGCGCCCAAGGGACTCGACAACATTCCCGCGCGGTATCGCGATTCGCAGAACCCGCCGCGCTGGGTCGGCATGGACGTCTACGGCGCCGCCATCTGCTTCAACACGGTCGAGGCGCAGAAGCAGAATCTGCCCAAGCCGGCGTCGTGGAAGGATCTCACCAAGCCTGTCTACAAGGGCAAGATCGTGATGCCCAATCCTGCGTCGTCCGGGACCGGATTCCTGGATGTCTCGGGCTGGCTGCAGATGTGGGGCGAGCAGGATGCCTGGAAGTTCATGGATGGACTGCATGAGAACGTCGGCGTCTACACGCACTCCGGCTCACAGCCATGCAAGCAGGCCGGGGCGGGCGAATTTCCGATCGGCATCTCATTCGAATACCGTGCCATGGCCACCAAAAAGTCCGGTGCACCGGTCGACATCATATTTCCGTCGGAAGGGTTGGGCTGGGACCTCGAGGCCAGCGGCATCATGAAGACAACCAAGAAGATGGCGGCGGCGGAAAAGCTGATGGACTGGCTCGCGACGCCGGACGCGATGAAGCTTTTCGCCGACAACTTCGCGGTCGTCGCCATGCCGGGCATGAGCAAGCAGCTCGAATTCATCCCGGTGGATTATGAGAAGCACTTGATCAAGAACGATTTCGAATGGTCGGCCAAGAATCGCGAACGGATCCTGGCCGAATGGACCAAGCGCTACAACAGCAAGTCGCTGCCGAAGTAGCGTCGTCAATTTGAGGACCGGCGCGGGTGGAGAGGGGCATGCGCGCCCCTCGTCCCGCGCGCCGTATCTCTAGCGCCTGAGATGCAACCTCAACCCCCGCATCAGGACGCGTTCCTGTCCCTCGCGGACATCGCCAAGCAATTTGGCCGATTCACGGCGCTTTCCGGCGTGTCGCTCGAGATCGCGCGCGGCAATCTCGTCACGTTCCTGGGGCCATCGGGCTGCGGCAAGACGACGCTGTTGCGCATCATCGCGGGCCTGGAGACCCAGGACCGCGGTCGCATTGTTCAAAACGGTCGCGACATTTCCCGCCTGCCTGCGGTCAAGCGCGACTATGGCATCGTGTTCCAGTCGTATGCGCTGTTTCCCAATCTTACGATCGACGACAACGTCGGCTACGGACTGGTCAACCGGCGCGCCGGGCGGGCGCGGATTCGCTCGCGTGTCGCGGAGCTGTTGGCACTCGTCGGGTTGCCCGACGTGGGCACCAAGTATCCCGGCCAGCTCTCCGGTGGGCAGCAACAGCGGATTGCGCTCGCGCGCGCGTTGGCGACTTCGCCCGGGCTGCTTCTGCTCGACGAGCCGCTGTCGGCGCTCGATGCGCTGGAGCGCGTACGCCTGCGGGGCGAGATCCGCGCTTTGCAGCAGCGGCTGGGCGTGACGACGATCATGGTTACGCACGATCAGGAAGAAGCGTTGTCGATGGCCGACACGGTCGTCGTGATGAACCAGGGCCGCATCGAGCAGGTCGGCACGCCGCGACAGATCTACCGCGAACCGGCTTCGGCCTTCGTCGCCGACTTTGTCGGCAAGGTGAACGTGCTCACCGCGGTCGCCGAAGACGCGGGGGGCTTTCGCGTCTGCGGCATGAGCATAGGCGGCGTGCCGGGGGCGCCCCATGTTGCGCCGGGAACGCGCGTGAAGCTGTACCTGAGGCCGGAAGACGTGCAGGTGAACGGCGCGGTCGGGGCGGAGGCGAGCCGCGCCAACGCGCAGGTGCAGAAGATCGAGTTCCTCGGCGCTTTCTGCCTCGTGACTGTCCGGGTTGGTGACCAGCAGGATCAGCCGCTGCTGGTGACGCTATCGCGGCAGAGTCTGGATCGCATGGCGCTGGGCGAGGGAGCGCCGGTGTCGGTGGGGTTCCCGCCAGAGTGCATGCGCTTGCTCGCTTGACGCAATGGCGACTCTCGCAACTCCGGTCTCCGAACCGTCTGCGCCGACGGGCAGCATCGACTGGTCCCAGCGCGCGGCCCAGGCGCTGCTGCTGCTCGCCTGCGCGGCGCTGGTCCTGTTCCTGCTCGCGCCGCTCGGCGCGATCCTGGTCAAGAGCGTCCAGGACAAGGACGGCACGTTCGTGGGATTCGGCCCAATCCTCGACTACGTGCAATCGCCGGGGCTGGTCGAGTCGCTGACCAACACGCTTTTCGTCGCGACCATCGTGACGGTCGTCACCATCCCGCTGGCCTTTACGTTTGCTTATGGGCTCACCAGGAGCTGCATGCCGGCCAAGGGCGTCTTCCGCCTGATCGCGCTGACGCCGATTCTGGCGCCCTCGCTGCTCGCGGCGATCTCGTTCATCCAGTGGTTCGGCAACCAGGGCGCGCTCAAGGGCTTGCTCTTCGGCCATACGGTCTATGGACCGATCGGGATCGTGATCAGCTCGATCTACGCGATCTTTCCGCATGCGCTGATGATCGTCCTGACCTCGCTGCTGCTGACCGACCGTCGTCTCTACGAAGCGGCCGAATCGATGGGTACGACGCGTCGAAGGCAGTTCTTCACGATCACGCTGCCTTCCGCGCGCTATGGGCTGGTGAGCGCCGCGATGGTCGTCTTCTCGTACACGGTGAGCGATTTCGGTATCCCGAAAGTCATTGGCGGCAACTATCACGTGCTCGCCATCGACATCTACCAGCAGGTCATCGGACAGCAGAACTTCAACCGTGGTGCCATCGTCGGATTGATACTTTTACTGCCGGTGGTGATCGCCTTCGCCATCGACTGGTGGATGCAAAGCCGCCAGCAGTCGCAATTCTCGTCACGGGCGGTCGCTTACGTGCCCAGGCCTTCGCGCGGCTTCGATCTCGCAATGCTCGTTTTTTGCGCGATCGTGTGCCTGTTCATGCTCGCCGTGCTCGGCATGGCGGTCTATACGTCGTTCATCAAGCTGTGGCCGTACGACAAGTCGTTCAGTTTGCGACACTACGGGTTCGGCCTGATCGACGGCGGCGTGATCGACTCGTACTTCAACAGCCTGCGCATGGCGCTGCTGACCGCGTTCGCCGGCACCGTGCTTGTCTTCGGCGGCGCCTATCTGCTGGAGAAGACCCGTGGGCTGGCGCCGGTGCGGACGGCGATGCGCTTTCTCGCCGCGATTCCGATGGCCGTTCCCGGCATGGTCCTGGGACTGGGCTACATCTTTTTCTTCAACGCGCCGTCCAACCCGCTGAATTTCCTCTACGGGACGATGACGATCCTAGTGCTATCGACGGTCATTCACTACTACACGTCGAGTCACCTGACCGCGGTGACGGCGCTCAAAGCGCTGGACAACGAATTCGAGGCTGTCTCGGCCTCGCTCAAGGTGCCGTTCTACAAGACATTCTTCCGCGTCACCGTGCCCGTCTGCCTGCCCGCGATCCTCGACATCGCGCGCTACCTTTTCATCAACGCGATGGTCACGCTGTCGGCGGTGATCTTTCTCTATTCGCCCGACACCAAGCTGGCTTCGGTGGCGATCGTGAATCTCGACGAAGCCGGCGAGATCGGACCGGCCGCTGCGATGGCGACGCTCATCGTCGCGACCTCGATCGTCATATGCCTCGTCTACGCGCTGCTGACGCGCTTCCTGGTCAATCGCACGCAGGCGTGGCGGACGCCTGTCGCGGTTTGAATCGAATCTGAAAGGAGTCTTCCGATGAGCTACAGCGGGCGTGACCCGATCCTTCTGACGCCGGGGCCATTGACGACTTCGCTCGCCACGAAGGCCGCGATGCTGCGCGACTGGGGCTCGTGGGATGCGAGCTTCAACGCGGTGACCGCGCGCGTGCGCGAGCGGTTGACCCACATCGTCAATGGCGAAGGAACGCATGTCTGCGTACCGATGCAGGGAAGCGGCACGTTCTCGGTCGAAGCCGCGGTCAACACGCTGGTGCCGCGCAACGGCCATCTGCTGGTGCTGATCAACGGCGCCTACGGCAAACGCCTCGCCAAGCTGACCGAGATGATGGGCCGCAAGCTTTCGGTATTCGAAACCGCCGAGGATGTGCCGACCACCGCAGCCGACGTCGCCAGGAAGCTCGATGCCGATCGGTCGATCACTCACGTCGGCCTGATCCACTGCGAGACCTCGACCGGGATCCTGAATCCACTGCCCGAGATCGCCGAAGCGGTAGCAGAGCGCGGCCGGCGCCTTATCGTCGATGCGATGAGCTCGTTCGGTGCCATCCCGATCGATGCCAGGACAGTACCGTTCGATGCGCTGATCGCCGCCTCGGGCAAATGCATCGAGGGACCGCCCGGCATGGGCTTTGTCTTCGCGCGCAAAAGCGCGCTCGAGCAATGCGCTGGCAACTCGACCTCTCTTTCGCTGGATCTCTACGACCAGTGGGCCTACATGGAGAAGACGACGCAGTGGCGGTATACGCCGCCGACCCACGTCGTCGTCGCGCTCGACGCGGCGCTCGAGCAGTACCTGGCAGCCGGCGGACCGGCGGCACGGCTGGCGCGCTACACGGCCAACTGCGAGACGCTGATCGCCGGCATGAAGGAGATGGGTTTCCGGCCGTTTCTCGATGCGCGAATCCAGGCGCCGATCATTGTGACATTTCATGCGCCCGCGGATTCGCGTTATGCGTTCAAGGCGTTCTACGACAAGGTGCGCGACAGGGGCTTCATTCTCTACCCGGGCAAGCTGACGCAGGTCGAGACGTTTCGCGTCGGCTGCATCGGCGCTATCGGACCCGACGACATGCGACATGCGGTCCATGCGGTGCGCGACGCCTTGACCGACCTGGGCATCCGCCAGGTCGCGCCGGCCGCGGTCAAGGCGGCGTAAGAGGGGACCGGGTCTCGCGCGGCCAGGCGCCGCGACCCTCGCCGCACGCCGCGGGCTCGAGGCTCGCGCGCCGGAAGGCCGACAGCGCGCGAATCTGCGGCGAATCCTTGCCGAGCGCGCCGTGGCGCAGCAGGCAGTCCAGGATGACCAGACTCGCGTCCGCTGTTACCGCGGTATCGCCGCGATCGGACGCGATCAGGCCGGCAGCGGCGGAGAACGTGACCCGCCGGTGCTCGACGGCTTCGCCGTCCTGATTCGCCGGAACGAAGTCGTCGTCGAGCATCAGGTCGTAGATGAAAACGGTTTCGCGCTGCAGACCTTGCGGCTGCGGCCGGCAGATGTCGACGCTGCCGTGCGGACGCGCCCGCGCCGCGACGTCGGCCGGGATGCCGGCTTCCTCCCACGCCTCCTTGCGCAAGGTGTCGAGGATGCCGTACCCGCTGGCGATGCCTCCGCCGACCAGGTTGTCGAGCATGCCCGGATCGATCGCCTTGTCCGGGCTGCGGCGCGCGATCCACATCGCCAGGCCGTTGCCGCTGCGCACCAGCCCATTGACGTGCACGGCGTACGTTCGAACGCCGAAATAGCGCGCTGCCGCGCGTTCGATGTCCAGCAGCGCCGCGGCCCCGAATTCCGGTGCGACCGCGTAGCGTTCGTCGCGCCATGCGGAAAGCAGGCCTTCGTCGGCAAGCGCGCGCGTGACCCGTTCGACGGCCGCTGTACGCGCGCCGCAGTCGGAGAGAGACGAAACAAGGCGGAGTTCGCTGCCCGAGCCGTCGACGACCGGCGAGAACGTGCGCAGTCGCGCGGCGCGCACCGGATCGAGCCAGCCAACCGTCGTGCCGTCGATTTGGAAAGCGACGTACTCGCCCTGCGGCGCGGCCAGCGCCAGCGCGAAGCGCGCCCGGATCGCGGGTACAATGCCGTCGCCCCTCATCCGACGATTGTATCTTTCGTCCGCCTTTCGTGCCCTCCGACGTTCTCGCCTTGTTCGATCTCGACCACACGCTGCTCTCGCTCGACAGCGACGAGGCGTGGGTGGATTTCCTGATCGGTGAGGGCGCGCTCGAGCGCGACGCGTTCGAGCGCGGCAACCGCGCGATCGTCGAACGGTATCGCCGCGGCGAAGTCGGTGTGCTGGAGTTCACCGAGTTCTACCTGGCGACGCTCAGCGGTCGTGATCCGCGCCAACTGCAGGCCTGGCGATCCGATTATCTGGCGCGGACGATACGGCCGGCGATTCCGGCGGCGGCCCGCGAACTGGTCGAGCGCCATCGCAGCGCGGGCGATCTGCTGGTACTGACGACGGCGACCAGTCGTTTCCTGACCGCGCCGATCGCCGACGAGCTGGGCTTCGAGCATCTGATCGCGACCGAGCCTGAAATGACCGCCGGCCGCTACACCGGCAAGGTCGACGGGACGCCGAATATGCGAGAGGGCAAGATCGCCCGGCTCGAAGCGTGGTTGGCGCAACGCCGGCAGCGGCTCGCCGACTTCCGCCAGAGCTGGTTCTACAGCGATTCGCGCAACGACTTGCCGCTGCTCGCGCGGGTGACGAACCCGGTCGCCGTCAATCCCGACGCGGTGTTGGCCGCGGAAGCGCGCGCCAAAGCGTGGCCGGTGCTCGAAATCCGGTAACATTCGCGCTTTTCGACGAGCGCCGGCAGATCGGATGAGCGCACGAATCCTCGACGGCAAGGCGCTGGGGGCGCGCCTGAACGCGGAGCTCGGCGTGCGCGTCGCGGCGCGCGTCGCTTCGGGGAAGACGCGCCCCGGGCTCGCCGTGGTGCTGGTCGGCCAGAACGCCGCCTCGCAGATCTATGTGCGCAACAAGCGAAAATTCACCGAAGCGGCGAACATGTTGTCGTTTTCGCACGACCTGCCGGCCGGCACGTCGGAAGCCGAGCTGCTGGCTTTGATCGACAAGCTCAATGCCGACCCGACCGTGCACGGCATCCTGGTACAGCTGCCGCTGCCGGGCCAAATCGATCCGGAGCGAGTCACCGAGCGCATCGATCCGCGCAAGGACGTCGACGGCTTCCACCCGTACAACGTGGGCAGACTGGTGCTGAAGCGTCCGATATTGCGTCCCTGCACGCCCTATGGCTGCATGCGCCTGCTCGCCGAGACCGGTGTCGAGCTGGTCGGACGGCACGCGGTGATCATCGGACAGTCGAACATCGTGGGGCGGCCGATGGCGCTGGAATTGCTGATGGCGCGCTGCACGGTGACGATCTGCCATTCCGCGACACGCGATCTGCCGGACATCGTGCGGCAGGCCGATGTGCTGGTTGCCGCGGTGGGCAAGGCCTACTTCGTCGCCGCTGACTGGGTCAAACCCGGCGCCATCGTCATCGACGTCGGCATGAACCGCGACGTTGAAGGGCGCCTCTGCGGTGATGTCCACCCGGCGGCGGCCGAGCGCGCATCGTGGATCACGCCGGTTCCCGGCGGGGTCGGACCGATGACCATCGCGATGCTGCTGGCGAATACGCTGAAAGCCGCCGAACTGCAGGCCCCGTAACTGCGGACGGGTCGGAAGACCCTCGCGCCTCGGCGCGAGCGAGACTACTTCGGCGGCCCGGGGAACTGCACGTACGGCGGCGGCGGTTCCTTGTCCGGCGGCACGTAGGCGGGCGCCTCGGCCCCGGCCGGCCCGAGATGGCGGACATAGCGGTAAATGGCGCGCAGGTCGGCATCGGTCATTGCCCGCAGAGCGAACCAGGGCATGGGCGGACGCGTTTCGATGGTCCTGCCGACCTTCACCCATTGCGCTTCGCTCAGCGTCTGCATGTAGAGGCGCAGGTTAATCGGATACGTCGTTCCCCACGGCCCCCGCCAGCCGAGGCGATCGCCGACCAGCCAATCCTTTTCGGGTACTTTGCCGCCACTGGGTGCATAGGCGGGCGTGTGACAGTCGTTGCAACCGCCGATGACGACCAGGTAGCGGCCGCGGTCGAGATCCTTGCGGCCGGCCGTCTTCGACTTGGGTGCATCGGCGGCGTGTGCTGCTCCGCAGGCAAAGATCGAGGCGAGGGCGAGGCCGGCCATCCGGCGAGTAAGACGGGTCATTGCGTTTTCCTCCGGTGGCGCGCGGGACAAGGCCGCGATTCTATCGCACCTGCGCGATCGACAGCATTCGCTGCGGCGCACGTCAGGCGCTGCGCAGGTGCCAGGCCTTCGGGCGGGTAAAGGTCTGGATGCCGTAGGTCGACAGCGTGAGCCCGATGCCGGAATGTCCGACGCCCGACCAGGGCAGGCGGGGGCTGACCCGGTCACAGCAGTTCCAGTACACCGAGCCCGATCTGACCCTTGCCAGAATCCGGCGTGCCCGTTTTTCGTCCGGCGTGTAGACGCCCGCCGTGAGGCCGTATTCGCTGTCGTTCATCATCACGACCGCTTCGGAATCGTCGTTCACCTTCTGGATGCCGATGACCGGTCCGAAGCTCTCGTCCCGCATCACGCTCATCCGGTGGTCGACATCGGTCAGCACCGTCGGCTCGAACCAGTTGCCCTTGCGCTTGACGATCGTTCCTCCGGTAAGAAGGGTGGCGCCGCGCCGTTTGGCATCGATCACCTGCTTTTGCAGCACGTCGAGCTGCGGCCGGCGGGTAATCGGTCCGATGTAGGTCTTTTCGTCGAGCGGATCGCCGACGCGATAGCTCTTGACCTCGCCCACGAAGGCGTCCACGAAGGCATCGTGGATACGCTCGTGAACGTAGATGCGCTCGACCGAACAGCACGACTGTCCGGTGTTGTAGAAGGCACCGTCGGCAATGCCCGCCGCCGCTGCCTTGACGTCGACATCGTCGCAGACATAGACCGGGTCCTTGCCGCCGAGCTCGAGCTGCACTTTGACCATCCGGCGCCCCGCGGCGGCACCGATCCTCGCGCCGGTCGCGTACGAGCCGGTGAAAAAGACGCCGTCGATCGGTTGCCGCAGCAGCGCCGCGCCGGTTGTCGCGCCGCCGAAGACCGGAACGAATACGTCCTCGGGCACGCCCGATTGATGCATGAGGTCGGCGATGTGCCGGCCGGTCAGGGTCGCGAATTCCGACGCCTTGTACAGGACGGCGTTGCCGGCGAGCAGCGCCGGCACGAAGACATTGCCGCCGACGAAGTACGGATAATTCCACGCCGAGATGTTGGCGATGACGCCGAGCGGCTCGTGCGAGATGCGCTCCTCGAGGTTTTGCTTGACATCGGCGAAGACTTTTTCCTCGCGCAGCGTGCGCGCGGCCTGGTCGAGAAAGAAGTCGAGGCGCGGCAACAGACCGTTGAGCTCGTTTCTCGACTGGTGGATCGGCTTCCCGACCTCCAAGGTCAGCGTATGAGCGAGCGTTTCCTGCGTGGCGACGACGCGCTCGCGAAAGGCGCGGATCGCATCCAGACGCTTTTTCAACGGCAGCGCGGCCCAATCCGGCTGCGCGCCGCGGGCGCGATCGTATTTCCTGCGCACTGCCGTGCTGCGGTCTTCCTCGACTTCGGCGATCGGCTCACCTGTTGCCGGGTTGATGATTTTCATCGGTAGCTTTCGGTCAGCGTTCCGCGCGCGCCAGGAAATCGTCGAGGATTGGCGTGTCGTCAAGCAGGGAGGGATCGGCCGCATCGTGAAACTCGGGATGCCACTGCACGCCGAACAGATAGGAAGGGCCCGACCAGCGCAGCGCCTCGACGATGCGGTCGGGCTCGGACCAGGCCTCGACGATCAGGTCCCGGCCCAGGTCCTTCGCCGCCTGATGATGAACGGAATTGGTGCGCGCCGCCGCGCGGCCCGGATAGAGCGCCGCCAGCCCGCTGTCGGGAACGAGCGAGGTCGTATGGACGTTGGCGGCGTAGACGTCCCAGTTGCGATGCTCGAGCGCTCCCGGCCGCTGCGTCGCGATGTCCTGGTAAAGCGTTCCGCCCTGCGCGACGTTGATGATTTGCAGGCCGCGGCAGACGCCCAGCACCGGCTTGCCTTCCGCTACAAACGCGCGCAGCAGCGCGATCTCGTAGTCGTCCCGTATGCGGTCGCCGTTCCATTCGGGCCGCACCGGGGCTTCGCCGTAGCTCTCCGGACAGACGTCGGAGCCGCCCATCAGCAAGAGGCCGTCGAGCTCGCGCGCGTAGTCGCGGGCGGTCACAGCGCTCCCGGCGCGGCGCGTCGTGCCGTCGGGGGAGGGGATCATCAGCGCCAGCGCATCACGTTGCATCACCCAATGCGCCATGTTCTGCTCGATGTACTGCAGCGTCATTCCCTTGAACAGGGCGCGCTTCGGGTCGGCGTGGAAAAAGCAGGCGGAGATGCCGATCTTCAGCATGCGTGAAACGCGACGTCGCTTTGCATCATCGTGACCGATGCGCTCACATCGCCTCCGCGAAGATGCGCTCGAAATCCTCGCGGCTGCACTTGCGCGGATTGGTCTGGTGGCAGGTGTCGTTGATGGCCACCTCGACCAGCGCGGGAATGTCGGCCTTGGTCACGGCCCGCCGGCCCGTATGCTCGGACAGCGTCGCCGGAATACGCAGGTCGCGCTTGAGCGTGGCCAGCCAGTCGATGAAGCGTTCCGCGGCGGCTTCAGGCAAGACGCCGGGCGTCCCGGCGCCGACGACATGGGCAAGCTCGGCCATTTTTGCCGTGGCGCTCTTGAGATTGAAGCGCATCACGTGGTCGATCATGATGCCGTTGGCGAGCCCGTGGTGCAGGTCGGCGACCGTCGACAGAGCATGCGCGCACGAATGCACCGCTCCCAGGTCCTTCTGAAACGCGATTGCACCCATCATCGAGCTCATCAGCATGTCGGATCGTGCCTGCAGGTTGTGCGGCTCGCGCACCGCCATACGCAGCGACCTGGCGGCGATGCGCACGCCCTCCAGCGCGATACCGTCGCACAGCGGGTGGTAGGCGGGCGACAGGTACGACTCGACGTTGTGCGTCAGCGCGTCCATCCCGGTCGCGGCGGTGATCTCGGGCGGCAGGTCAAGCGTCAGCTCGGGGTCGGCAAACACCGCGCGAGCGAGGAGCTTCGGCGAGAAGATGATTTTCTTGATGTGCGTCGCATCGTCGGAGATGACGCTCGATCGGCCTACCTCGGAGCCCGTGCCGGCGGTGGTCGGCAAAGCGACGAAGTAGGGGAGCTCCCGCTCGATCGGTCGCACGCGCGGATGATCCCAGGCGTAGTCGAGGACATCGCCCGGATGGACCGCCATCAGCGCGATCGCCTTGGCCACGTCGAGCGCGGCGCCCCCGCCCAGACCGATCACCGCGTCGGCGCGGTGCGCCCTGAACGCCGCGACCCCGTTGTCGACCTGGCTCCTGACCGGGTTCCCCCAGATGTCCGAATAGACGGCCAGCTCGAGCCCGGCGAGCGAGGCGGCGAACGAGGCCAGCATCGGCAGCGGCGCGATGCCGCGGTCGGTGACCAGCAGCGGGCGCTTGACGCCATGCGCGCGCAGGTGTTCAGCGACGAGTGCGCGGGCGCCGGCGCCGAAATGGATGGCGGTGGGGAAGGCAAACTGCGAGAGGCTCATCGAAGGCGTGCCCTTTACTGTGAACCCTGGCCGATCCGAACGAAGCGAAGCTCCAGGATGTCGTTCGGCCATTGCGCGACGCTGATGTCCGGGCGCATCACCCAGGTCAGCGTACGCCGGTAAAGCGGAATCAGCGGCAGATCGCTCTGCATCAGCCGCAACGCGTCGCCGACGAGCTGGCGGCGGTGCGCGAGGTCCGGCTCGACGCGCATCGCGTCGATGATCTGGTCGAGCTTGGGATTGGAGTAGCGACCGCCGTTGAAGGTGCCCGCGCCGTCGGTTCCATAGGTGTGCACGATCGCGTTGAGGCTCGGCCACGCATCGGTGAGCGGCGACCAGCCGAACTCGAAGAAGCTGGTGGTGGCCTGCGTGAGCCGCGGGAAGAACGTGGCGGTGGGCCAGGGCTGGAACGTTGCCCGGATGCCGATCTGGGCGAGCATGCCGGCGATCGCCTGGCAGACCGCGGCGCGGTAGCTCGCGTTGACGCAGTCGAGCGTGATCGCGAAGCCGTCGCCATAGCCGGCGTCCTTCAAGAGCTTGCGCGCCGCCGCGGGGTCGTACGGCAGGCGACGGTCCAGCTCCTTGGTCGAGCCGTCGACCAGCGGCGAAAGGTGAACGCCCGTCGCGATCGCCTGCCCGCGCAGCACCTTGCTGACGATGGCGTCGATGTCGATCGCCTGATATACGGCACGCCGCACGCGGAGATCCTTGAACGGGTTGCGGCCCTTGATGTCGGAGAACTCGAGCTCGCCGCGGCTCTGATCGAAGCCGATGTACTGCATGCCGATGTCCGGAACTTGGGCGAGTTTGAAGCGACGTTCGCTCTTGAGCCGCGGAACGTCCTGAAACGGCGGGTCGATCACGAAATCCACGTCGCCGGACACGAGCGCGGCAAGCCGCGTCGCGTCGGACTGGATCACCACGTAGACGGCTTCGTCGACGTTGCCGCGCTTGCCCCACCAGTCGGGATTGGCGACAAGCACCGTGCGGTTGTCCGACTCGTAGCTCTTGAGCTTGTACGGCCCGGTCCCGTTGGTGTTGCGTACGGCGTAAGTCTCCTGCTTCGCGTTGTAGTTCTGGGGCTCGATCACGCCATGCGCTGCTGCCCAGGCGCGGCTCATGATGCCCACGTAGATGAGCTTCTCCGGCAGCACGGCGTCGGGCGCGCTCAGCATGAAGTCGACCGTCAGATCGTCCACCTTGCGCGCTTCGATGACTCCACGGAGCTGGAACGAGCGCTGGGAGAGCTTGTGCAGCGCGCGATGGATGGAGAACACGACATCATCGGCATTGAACGGCGTGCCATCGTGGAACTTCACGTTCGGACGCAGCTTGAACCGCCAGCGGGTCGGCTCGAGCTGCTGCCAGGACGCCGCCAGCGCGGGCTCGATCGCGAAGTCGCGATCGCGGGACACGAGCGATTCGTAGATCTGGCTCACCACGCGTGACTGGTACTGCAGCGCCAGTGAGTGCGGGTCCATCGACTGCGGATCGAAGGCGCTGGCGAAGCGCAGCGTGGCGGCGTGCAAAGGGGCCGCGACCAGTAACCCCGCCAGCACCGCGCCGGCGATCCATCCGACGCGGCGAACCGAAAGCATGCGGAAAGGCTCGAGCTGGCGGCCCCGCATCAGATGATCTCGAAGTACCGTTTCAATTCCCAGTCGGTGACCGCATCGAGCCACTGGCGCCATTCCCATTCGCGGGTGGCTGCGAAATGCTCGACGAAGTCATCGCCGAACCATTCTCGCGCCAGCTCGGAGTCGCGAAAAACCCGCGTCGTTTCGATCAGCGTACGAGGCGCCCGCGGAATATTCTCCGCACCCTCGTTGGTGCCGCGGATCGGCTTCGCGGTCAGCTTGAGCTTGCGTTCGATGCCTGAGAGTCCTGCCGCAAGCACCGCTGCGGCCGCGAGATAGGGATTCATGTCGGCACCGGGGCAGCGCGTCTCGAGCCGGGTCGACTTGGGCGATCCGGCGATGACGCGGAAGCTGGCCGTGCGATTGTCGAGGCCCCAGGTCGGCTTGACCGGCGCCCAGAATCCGTCGACCAGCCGCTTGTAGCTGTTGATGGTCGGCCAGTACATCGGCGCGAACTCCATGAGACTCGACACCTGGCCCGCGAGGTAGCTTTCGAACAGCTTGCTCATGCTGTTCTTGCCCTTGGGGTCGTAAAACAGGTTCTTCCGGCCATCGGAAAGACTCTGATGAATATGACCCGAGCAGCCCGGATACTGGGCGTTCCATTTGGCCATGAAGCTCGGCATGATGCCGAAGCGCGCGCCGATTTCCTTGGCGCCGGTCTTGAACAGGACGGCGCGGTCAGCGGCCTCGAGCGCTTCCGAGAACAGGATCGCCACTTCGTACACGCCCGGACCCGTCTCGGTGTGCAGTCCCTCGATCGGGATGTCGAAGGCGCCCATCTCGACCATCAACGCTTTGAAGAAATCGCGGTTCTGGTTGGCGCGCAGCAGCGAGTAGCCGAACATGCCCGGTGTGAGGGTCTGCGGCCGCACGTATCCCTTGTCGGCCCAGGATTGAGGTGTCTCCGCGAAGTTGAACCATTCGAATTCCATGCCGCACATCGGCAGCAGGCCGAGTTTCTCCGCCCGGTTGAGCACGCGCTTGAGCAGCTGCCGGGGACAGATCGGATGCGCTACTTCCTTGCCATTTTTCTGTGCGACGAAATCGCCGAGAAAAAAAGGTACATCATCGTCCCAGGGCACGTGGCGCAACGTGCCGAGGTCGATCCGGGCGAGCGCGTCAGGGTAGCCCTTGTGCCAGCCCGTCAGGGTGGTGTTGTCGTAGCAATGATCGGCCATGTCCCAGCCGAAAACGACATCACAGAAGCCGAAGCCGCTGTCGGCAGCGGCAAAGAACTTGTCCTTGTGCAGATACTTGCCGCGCAGCACGCCATCGATGTCGGAAACCGCGACTTTGACGCGGTTGCCGGGGCTTGCGCGTACGGCATCCAGGACCTGCTTCGGAGCGATGTTCTGCGGCATCGTGTTCCTCGTTGACGTCGCGGCGGCGGCTACGGGCGAGAGCGAGGGCGATTGTAACCCGGCGCGATGTACTCGCCTACGCGATGTGACCCGCGATGGGTCGCCTCGCGGTGGCTGCTGCTACAGTGGCGCCCGTACGCCGATCGTAACCGCGATGATGAACGAGCCTGCCGGAGTTGAAACGGGCGCCACCCGCATCCCCGCGCTGGCAGCGCTGCACGTTGCCGTGCTGCTGTTCGGCCTGGCGGGCCTGTTCGGGAAGTGGATCGAGCTGCCAGCGGCGGCCATCGTCTTTGGCCGCACCGCCATCGCCGCGGTCGCGCTGGGGACGCTCATCCGGCTGACGCCGGGGCGACACGCCGGATTCGAATGGCGCATGGGCATGAACGGTGCGGTGCTAGCCTTGCACTGGTTCGCGTTCTTCAAAGCGATACAGATCGCCAATGTCGCAACCGGGTTGCTCGGCTTCGCGAGCTTTCCGCTGTTCGTGCTGCTGCTCGAGGTCGCGCTGCTGCGCAGGCACGCACGCGCTGCCGATTGGACCATTGCGGCGATGGTGATCGGCGGGCTGCTGATCCTCGTGCCGGAGCCTCGACTCGACAATCGCCTCGTACAGGGTCTGGCCTGGGGTGTCGCTTCGGGGTTTTCGTTCGCCTTGCTTGCGGTAAGCAACCGGGCGCTGACGGCGCGCCACGCGCCCGCCACCATCGCGTTCTGGCAAAATGCCTGTGCAGCCGTGTGCCTTTTGCCGATGCTGGCACTGGCTCCCGCGGTGCCCGACGCGCAGGACATCGCGCTGTTGGTCGCGCTTGGACTGGCCTGCACCGCGCTTGCGCACACCTTGTTCATCGGCAGCATGCGCGTGCTGACCGCGCACACGGCGAGTGTGGTCGCTGCGCTGGAGCCGGTCTATGGCATCGCGCTTGCCGCGCTGCTGCTGGGCGAGGTGCCCGATGCGCGCACGATGCTCGGCGCGGTGCTGATCGTCGGGGCGGTGCTGGCGGCGAGTGCGAAGGCGGGCGGGCCTGGGCGATAGCGCGCGCCGAGGCGCTTTAAGTAATCTGCAGATAGCGCGCTTTGAGCGCAAGGAACCGCGACATGTCTTTGCATATCGGAATGGTTGGCTTGGGCCGCATGGGTGCCAACATGGGGCGCCGGCTTGCGGCGGCGGGCGTGACGGTGACCGGCTACGATCCCGCACCGGAGGCGCGCGCCGCCTTCGCCTCCATCGCCCAATGCAGCGCGTCGGACAGCCTCGAGGCGCTGGTGCATGCGCTCCCCTCGCCACGCGTGGTCTGGTTGATGGTACCCGCCGGCAAAGGCACCGAAGCCGTGATCGCCGAGCTCGCGCCGCGGCTGCATTCGGAAGACATCATCGTCGACGGTGGCAACGCCTTCTACAAGGATTCGGTCCGGCGGGCGGTCGAGCTCGCGAGCTACGGCATCCGCTTCATCGACTGCGGCGTCTCCGGCGGCATCTGGGGGCTGGACAACGGTTACGCGCTGATGTTCGGCGGTTCGCCGGCGGCGGCTCGCGAGATCGAGCCGCTGGTGAGGATCCTGGCGCCGGCGCCCGATCGCGGCTGGCTGCACTGCGGTCCCAGCGGCTCCGGTCATTTTGTCAAGATGATCCATAACGGCATCGAGTACGGCATGATGCAGGCGATGGCCGAAGGATTCGCGCTGCTCAAGGCCAAGCCGGAGTTCGGCCTCGATGTCGCGGCCATCGCCGAAATGTGGCGCCACGGCAGCGTTGTGCGCTCGTGGCTGCTCGATCTCACCGCCGAATTCCTGAAGGATGACGCGGAGCTCGATGCGATTGCCCCGATCGTCGCGGACTCGGGCGAAGGGCGCTGGACCGCGCAGGAAGCGATCGAGCAGGGCGTCCCCGCGCCGGTGCTGTCGCTCGCGCTGATCATGCGCCTGGCGAGCCAGGGTAAAGGCGATTACGTTGACAAGCTGCTGGCGATGATGCGCAAAGGTTTCGGCGGCCACAAGGTGGCTTCCAGCGATTGACGGCGAGGCATGGGCGATGATGGTCTTGGTGATGGGCGTCTGCGGCTGCGGCAAGACGACGGTGGGGCGTGCGCTGGCGCGCGCGCTGGACCACGAATTTCTCGACGCCGATGACTTCCATCCGGAAGCGAACGTCGCCAAGATGGCCAACGGCGTCGCGCTGACCGACGACGACCGGTGGCCGTGGCTCGACAGCCTGGTCGCGGCGATGCGCGAGCGCGCCGCGAGCGGCCGCGGTGTCGTGCTCGCCTGCTCCGCCCTCAAGGAGGCATACCGTGCGAGGCTGCGCCGAGGCGTCGACGCGATGGGCGGGTTCAAGCTCGTCTATCTGAAGGGCGATGCCGCGACGATCGCACCGCGGCTTGGCGCGCGCAGCGGCCACTACATGCCGGCCGCGCTGCTTGCGAGCCAGTTCGCCGCGCTCGAAGAACCGGACAACGCGATCGTCGTCGATATTCGGCAACCGGCCGAGGATCAGGCGCGGCAGATCGCGGCAGCGTTGCGGTCGATGCAGGCTCGGCTCGCATGAATCAGCGCAGGAATCGCCTTTTGGCCGTGGACTCCTTCGCGGCGGCCGCGAGCGCAAGAGCCAGCCGATGACCGAGGGACGCAAACCACACAAACCGCGGCCCGAGACGGAAGTCGCGCATCTCGGACGCGCCCCCGAGCGGCATCTGGGCGCGATCAATACGCCGGTCTATCGCGCCTCGACGATCCTGTTCGACAGCGTCGCGGACTACGAAGCTTCGCAACGCGGCGAATCCCGGAGCCTGGTGTACGGCTTGCGCGGCCTTCCGACGGTGACCGATCTTCAGGCCGCGGTGGCGACACTCGAGGGCGGGTTCGCCGCGCTCGCGGTGCCGTCCGGTCTGGCCGCGACGACGCTGCCATTGCTGGCCTTGACCCGCGCCGGCGATCACGTCCTGGTCACCGACTCGGTTTACGGGCCGACGCGGCGTTTCTGCGACAACCATCTGACGCGGTTCGGTATCGAGGTCAGCTATTACGATCCGCTGATCGGTAGCGGTATCGAACAGCTGATGCGGCCGAATACGCGCGTCGTGTTCACCGAGTCGCCGGGATCGCTGACCTTCGAGGTTCAGGACGTAGCGGCAATCGTCGCGGCGGCGCATGCGCGCGGTGCGCTGGTGCTACTGGACAACACGTGGGCGACGCCGCTTAACTTTCGCGCCTTCGACCACGGCGTCGATGTGTCGCTCCATGCCGGGACCAAGTATCTGGGTGGGCATTCCGATTTACTGATCGGCCTTATCATCGGCAACGAAGCTAGTTTTCCGCGTCTGCACCGTCTATGGACCGACACCGGTGTGACCGCGAGCAGCGACGACTGCTTCCTGGCTCTGCGCGGTTTGCGCACCCTGGCGGTGCGCTTGGCACGGCATCAGGGAAGCGCGTTGCGGATCGCGTCGTGGCTGCGCGAGCGCCGGGAGGTTGCCGAGGTCGTCTACCCCGCCTTGCCGGGCGCGCGCGGCCACGAGCTGTGGAAGCGCGATTTCACCGGCGCCTGCGGACTGTTCGGCGTGCTGCTGCGGCCCGCGCCCAAGGCGCGCCTCGACGCGATGCTCGACGGACTGCGCTGGTTCAGGCTGGGCGTGAGCTGGGGCGGCTTCGAAAGCCTCGTCCTGCCGATCCACGGAGACAAGGTGCGTACCGTGACGCGCTGGCCGTTTGAAGGGCCGTATTTGCGGCTGCACGTCGGGCTCGAGGACCCGGACGATCTGATCGGCGATCTCGAAGACGGTTTCGCGAGGCTGCGCGCCTGACGTCCGCTCGTGGCCGCGCTGGACCGACCGCATGATCCCGGCCGGCCATCTCCGCCGGCACGCCAAGGCGCGACGCCTCCCGATTCGCGGATCGACGACGTTTGACCCTGCTTTCGGAATCGTGGACACTTTGCCCCGACACCGCTTGCCTGCAAAACTTCTGAACAGGTCTTTCATGAACCGCGTTTGCCGGGGATCCAATCGCGCATGAGTAACCTGCTGCCCATGCATCCGCCGCTCGCCACGCTCGATGAGGATGCCTGGGAGGATCTTCTCAACTTCATCGAGGAGCGACGTGTCATCCCGATCATCGGCCCAGAGCTGCTCAAGATCGAAACCGACGGGGGGTCGCGGCTTCTCTACGACTGGCTCGCCGAGAAGCTCGCCGGCAAACTCAATGTCGACACGGCGCAGCTGCCGCAGGCCTACACCCTCAACGACGTCGTCTGCTGGTTTCTTTCGTCTCGCGGGCGGCGCGAAGAAGCCTATACGCGGGTGCGCAGCATTCTTCGCGACGCGAACTTCACGCCGCCGCTCGCGCTGCGCCAGCTCGCACAGATCACCGACTTCGATCTGTTCGTCACGACGACCTTCGATCCGCTGCTCGAACAGGCGCTCAACGGCGAACGCTTCCAGGGCGCTCAGTCGACCGAAGTCATCGCGTATTCGCCCAATCGCGTGGTTGACCTTCCCTCGGAGCGGGAAAAACTGCAGCGGCCGGTCATCTACCACCTGCTGGGGAAGCTCTCCGCGTCGCCGACCTACGTCATCTCCGACGAGGATACGCTCGAGTTCATCTGCGCCCTGCAAAGCGAGCATCTGACTCCGGAAAAGCTCTTTCACGAGCTCGAGCACAATCATCTGCTTTTCATCGGCAGCAATTTCACCAACTGGCTGGCGCGCCTCTTCCTGCGGATGGCCAAGCGCCACCGCCTTTCGGACCCGCGCGACGTAGGCGAGGTCCTGGCCGATAACCATTCCGAAAAGGACGGCCGTTTGATGACCTTTTTGCAGCAGGTCAGCGTACGGACCCGCATTTACAGCGGCGCCGGAAAGTTCGTCGACGAGTTGCACCGGCGCTGGATGACCCGCCGGAAACCCGGCGACGTCATCGCGCTCGGCGCCGTTCCGCAGCGGTTCCTGCCGCCCGAACGCGAGATGCCGGACAACGCGGTGTTCATCAGTTACGCGCGCGAGGACCTCGCGGCTGTCCAGAAGCTCAAAGCAGGACTCGATGCCGCGGGTATCAGGACTTGGTTCGACCTCGAGCGCCTCGAGAGCGGCGACGACTACGACAGGAAGATTCAGCGCAACATCGTCCGCTGCTCGTACTTCATCCCGATCATCTCGGCCACGACCGAGCACCGGCTCGAGGGCTACTTCCGCCGCGAATGGAGCTACGCGATCGATCGCGCGCGCAACATCGCCGAGGGCGCGGTCTTCATCATGCCGGTGACGATCGACGACACGGACGGTGGCAACGCGCAGGTTCCCGAGAAATTCAGGGCGGTTCACTTCACCCGCCTCCCGGGCGGCGAGATCACGCCGGAGTTCGCCGGGCGGCTGCGGGAATTCCTTTCCACGCGCCACTGACGAGGCTTGCCAGTCGGCTTCGACTCGCGCCAGCCGCAACGCGCCCGACCCAGAACACACCCGTCCGATGAGCAACGACGCGGTTCCATCCCCCGACCCCTCGCGCGCGGAGGCGTCCGTCGACGAAGAGCATCCGTGGCTGGGGCTCGCCTCGTTCACCGAGGAGTCGCGCGGCTATTTCTACGGCCGCGACGACGAGATCGCCGAGCTTTGCCGGCGTGTGCAGCGCAAGCTCTTGACCATCCTCTTCGGTCAGTCCGGGCTCGGCAAGACCTCGATCCTGCGCGCGGGCATCGTGCCGAAGCTCCGTCCGGAAGGCTACTGTCCGGTCTATGTCCGGCTCGACTATTCGCCGGACGCACCCGAACCTTCCGAGCAGATCAAGCAGGCGATTTTCCGGGCGACGCAGGCCCTGGGCGAGTGGACCCAGACGGGAGTCGCCATCAGCGGTGAGTCGCTGTGGGAATTCCTCCACCATCGGGACGACGTGCTGCGCGACCGGTCCGGCAAGACGCTCATTCCGCTTTTGATATTCGACCAGTTCGAGGAAATCTTCACGCTGGCGCAGAACGACGATTTCGGTCGCAGGCGCGCCGCGCAATTTCTCGAGGATCTTGCTGATCTAGTCGAAAACCGGGCACCCAAGGCGCTCGAAGCCAGGATCGAGCAGGACGAGGCGGTCGCCGAGCGCTTCGACTTCACGCGCAGCGACTATCGGATCCTCATTGCGCTGCGCGAAGATTATCTCGCCCACCTCGAAGGCGTGAAAGGGGTCATGCCCTCGATCACGCAGAACCGTATGCGCCTTGCCCGCATGACGGGCGCCCAGGCGCTCGCGGCGGTGATCAAGCCCGGCGGCAGGCTGGTCTCGGAGGAAGTTGCCGAGTCGATCGTGCGTTTCATCGCAGGCGGCTCCGAGCTGCGCAACGCCGAAGTCGAGCCATCGCTCCTAAGCCTTATTTGCCGGGAGCTCAACAACGCACGCATCGCCCAGGGCCGATCGGAGATTTCCGCCGATCTTCTGGCCGGTTCGCGCGATACGATCCTCAGCGAGTTCTACGAGCGCGCGCTCGCCGACCAGCCGGCCGGGGTGCGCAACTTCATCGAGGATGAGATGCTCACCGAGTCGGGGTTTCGCGAGAGCCTGGCGGAGGAGCGCGTGCGGCGGGCCTTTGCGGCCGTCGCCGCGCCGGCCGACTCGCTGGCCAAACTCGTGGACCGCCGGCTGCTGCGCATCGAGGAGCGCCTGGACGTACGGCGGGTGGAGCTCACGCACGACGTTTTGTGCAGCGTCGTCAAGGCAAGCCGCGACTTGCGCCACGAGCGCGAAGCACGGGACGAGGCCGAGCGGCAGCTGGCGGCCCAGCGCGCACGCGAGCGCGCCACGCGCAAAGCGCTGGTGCGGGCGCGGCAGATCGCGGCAATCTGCGCCGTGCTCGCGATCGGCGCGGCCGGCAGCGCGGTCTTCGGGTACATGAGCATGAAGCGCGCGCAGCAAGCCGAACTGCAGGCACAGCAGACGCGTGCGATGGCCGAGAGCGCGCGTGGAGAAGCCGAGAAGCTCATCGTCTACCTGCTCGACGATTTCTATCTGGAGCTCGAGCCCGTCGGCCGTCTCGACATCGTCGCCGCACTGTCCAAGCGTGCCGTCGACTATTACTCGGCGCTTCCGCCGGAGTTGCGCAGCGCGGAGACCGACAGGAACCGCGCGCTGGCGCTCGTGCGCTACGGTTCGGCATTGCGCACCCAGTCGCGGCTCGACGAAAGTCAAAAGGCATTGTCCGAGGCGGTCGACATCCTGGCCAAGCTGCGCAAGCAGGGCGATCGCTCGGAAGCGACCGCCATCGGTCTCGGCACCGGCCTGACCTCGCTGGCGCGCGTGGCCAGCAGTTCGAACAAGCGCAGCGAGGAGCGCGAGCTGGCGCAGCAGGCGGTGGATGTGCTCGAGCCGCTCACCACCGTGCCAAATCCTTCGATCGCGGCTCGCAGAGCCTACGGCCTCGCCGCCGTATTTCTCGGCTTCAGCCAGGCGCGCAACAACCAGGATGAAGCGGCGGTAGCGACGCTCGAAAAGGCCCGCCAGGCCTATC
Source organism: Casimicrobiaceae bacterium (assembly GCA_036493675.1). Classification (GTDB taxonomy): domain Bacteria; phylum Pseudomonadota; class Gammaproteobacteria; order Burkholderiales; family Casimicrobiaceae; genus PALSA-1003. The sequence goes on along the minus strand of DASXPJ010000028.1, from coordinate 59,905 downwards.
GAAGCATCGATGGTCTCAAGCTCGACGACTTGCCCGCGGCCGTGGGCTACGCCGAAGCGTCCGCCTGGCAGATGGCCGCATTGCAAAACCTTGGCCGATTCGACCAGATCAGAAAGGTTGGTGAAGAGGCGGTCACCGTCGCCGAGCAGGTCCTGGCCAAGCGACCGGGCAACATGTCGGCGCTGCGCGCGCGTGCGCTCACCGTCGATACGCTGTCCAACGTCGAAGGGTTCAGCCTCCACATACGCAAGGCACGAGCGCTGTCTGAGCAGGGAGCGCGGGACTGGGAAACCATTCTCAAGATCGACCCAAGCAACCAGATCGCCTGGAACAACCTGGCGAGTTCGCGAATGACCACGGGATTCTGGTCGCTCAACCTGGGAGAGATTCGCGAAGCCGAGCAGCAATGGCGTGCGGCCGTCGGGTTACAGAAAGAGGTGAAGGAAGTGGCGATGATCGGCCTCGTCCTGTCGCTCGCCTCCGGTTATCTCACGATGCTGGAAGCCGATTCCGGCAATCGGCCGGCCGCGGAGTCGGCGCTCGCGGCCAATCGTCGATTCATCGAGCTGGCCACTCGCGGGCTTCCCGCCGGTTCGTTCGGTCGGACCTATCTCCCGGAATTCCTGGGCTCCTACGGCTATCCGACGACCGGGTTCGGATATGGGACTTACGCGCTGCCCCTCGCCGCCGGCGATTATGAAAGCGTGCACAAGGAAGCGTTGGCGTCGATCGGGCGTCTCGAACAGATCAAAGCCCCGCCCCAGGCCGAGCTCGACTGGAAGAAGGCGCTCGAAGCTGCCTACCGGACGGCGGCACTCGCGTCGTATCGCCTGAAGGATTACCGCGCGGCCGACAAGGAGATCAAACGCGCGCTCGAGCTCCGACGCGACATTCCGGTCCGCACGCCTTATGAACAACGCGACGAAGGAGATCAGCGAGTCGTCGCGGCCCTGATCGCTGCCCGACTGGGACGTAGCGCCGAGGCGCAGCAGCTTCTCGAGCCGGTCTTGAAGCTGCATCGCGAGCTCTATGCGCGCGGCAAGGACAACGAAGACCAGACCCAGCGGGCGGAATTCGCTTACGCGCTCTACGCATCGGCGCTCGCCGCACCGGACGCGAAGTCGTCGCAGCTCACCGAGGCTGCCGCCATCGTCGACGGACTACCGCCGGCGATGCGGCGCCAGATCAGCATCACCCGGCTGCGCGAGGCGATCGACGAGGAAAAAAGAGCGCGTCACTAAGGCCTAGCCGGCTCGCGCTCCACACAAGACTTGGATGGAGAACAACGCTCCCGGCCTGGCTCGCGCTGACGTTCCCGAGGCCTGCGCAAAGGCCTGCGATCGAATCCGCAACGACGTCGCGCGCGGTGCGCCATGGGACGGCTGCGACGTGTTCCGCGAGGCGGTCGCGGCCCACGGGGCCAATACCGATCTGCTCTACTGGGGTGCGCTTGCCCACGCCCGCGCCGGGGCGACCAAACACGCGCATCAATTGCTGGACCAGGCACACGTGCGCGCCTCGGGCGAGACGTCCGCGCGGCTCGCGGATATCTTGAGCTTGCGTGGCCGCCTGTGGAAAGACGCGCTCGATCGCGCGCCAGATGACGCCGGCGCAGCGGCTTTGGCCGAGCGCGCGCGCAAGGATTATCTCGCCGCCTACGCGCTCGAGCGCGATCCGTACCCGGGAGCCAACGCAGCGACACTGTCGTGGCTGCTGGGAGACCCTAAGACGGCCAAGGAAATCGCGCGGGAAATCATCGCGCGACTCGCCAGCCAGACGTCGGCCCGCAGTTGCTGGGATTACGCTACCGAGGGCGAGGCCCGGCTCCTGCTCGGCGAGATCGATGCGGCGCGGCAGAACTATGCCGCCGCGTACGGGGAAGCGCGCGGTAATGCAGGCAGCGTTGCGACGATGCGGCGGCAGCTCATGCTCGTTGCGCAACGCATGCCGGAAGCGGCAGAGGTGCTCGCTTCGCTGCCGGCGGCCGACGTCGTCGCCTTCGCCGGTCACATGATCGATGCGCCCGACCGAACCGTGCCGCGGTTCCCGCCCGCCCTGGTTCCTTCGGTTCGGGAGGTGATACGTGAGCGTCTTTTGCGACTGCATACGCCGATCGTGTACACCTCGGCGGCTTGCGGCGCCGACCTGATTTTCATCGAGGCTGCGCTCGAGGCAGGTGCCGAGGTCAACGTCGTGCTTCCGTTCAACCGCGAGGATTTCGTGCGCACCAGCGTGGCCATCGGCGGCGACGGCTGGGTCGAACGATTCGACGCAGCGTTGTCGCGCGCCGCGCGCGTCATCATGGCCACCGAAGAGAGTCACCTCGGCGACGACGTCCTGTTCGAGCACGCGGCGATGCTTCTCGAGGGATTGTCCGTCCTGCGGGCGGCGCAGCTGTGCGCGACGCCGTCGCTGCTCTGCGTCGTTGACGAGGGCTCGCCGGCCGGACTGGGCGGTACGCACGCGTCGCTGCAGCGGTGGCAGAGACACGTCGGGACGGCGCAGACGATCGATCTGCGCGACCTTCGCACAAGAGGAGCGCCTGCGCGAGGGGCCGGCACGGATACGAAGCCGCTCGTGGCGTCCGTTCGGCCGGTTTCGGCACACGCTCAGCCCGCGGTTCCGGTTCTCGCCTCCCGTCCGCAGCGCACCCTGAAGACCTTGCTGTTCGCCGATTTTTCCGGATTCAGCCGGGTGCACGACGCAGCGGCGCCGCTGTTCCAGGAAAGTTTCTGGAAGATCGCCGCCGGGCAGATCGAGGCCTCCGCGGTCAAGCCCCTGATGGCGAGCACATGGGGCGACGCACTGTACGCGGTGTTCGAGTCGACGCGCGAGGGCGCGGAATTTGCGCTTCGCTTCCTGGACAGAATGCTGCAAGTCGATTGGATCGCGCTGGGCCTGGTCGAAGCCAGTCCGATCCGCATCGCATTGCACGCCGGGCCGGTGTTCCGCGGGTTTGATCCGATCATGGGCCGCGACAACTACTTCGGATCGAGCGTCACCAAGGCCGCACGCATCGAGCCGGTGACGCCGCCCGGGATGGTCTACGCGAGCGAGGCGTTCGCCGCAACGCTATCCATCACGGCACGGGACCAATTTGCGCTCGAATACGTCGGCCGGGTGCCGCTCGCCAAGGGATACGGCGAGTCGCGCATCTATCGGCTTGATCGGCGCTGACGGCCGATGAGCCCATCATCCGCTGAACGGGACAGGTAGCGATGAATTCACATCCGGCCCTCGCCGCTGTGCTCGTCTGCGGCATGCTGTCATCCGATCTTGGCGCGCAGACCGCCGAGCGCGCGCGCGCCACCACGACACCGATCGAGCACCTGATCGTCGTGATCGGCGAGAACATCAGCTTCGATAACCTGTTCGCGACCTACGAGCCGCCGCCCGGTGAATCGATCGCCAATCTCTTGTCGCGCGGCATCGTCGATAGGGACGGACGCCCGGGGCCGCATTTTGCCGACGCCGCGCAGCGCGAAGCCAACGTGCGCGACCGCTATCAGGTCACGCCGCAGGTCGTCGGCACGCTGGCCAGCCTGCCGCAGCCGGGCACGACCAGCGCAAGAGGACTGCCGAGGAACGTTCCGGACGTTCGCTTTCCGACCGACCTGGCCAACGGGCCCTTCCGCATCACGCGCTACGTCTCCTATAGCGCGCCGGTGGGCGATCCGGTGCACCGTTTTTTCCAGATGTGGCAACAGGTCGATGGCGGCAAGCATGACCTGTTCACGTGGGTCGCGCTGACCTCGGGCCAGGGCGCGAACCGTACTGGCGATCCGCTTTCCGGCACGAACCAGGGTGGCGTCGCGATGGGCTTCTACAGCATGGCAAGCGGCGACGCGCCGTACTTTCGCGAGTTCGCGCGAGAGTACGCGATCGCGGACAATTACCATCAGCCGGCCATGGGCGGCACCGGGGCCAACTTCATCGCGCTCAGCACTGGGGATGCGGCGGTGTACCTCGATGGCGACCGACGGGGGACGCCGCCAGCGAATCAGATCGAGGATCCCGATCCGCGGACGGACACCAACAACTGGTACAAGCAGTCCGGGTATCGCGGCGGCTCGTATACCGCCTGCGCCGACGCTTCGCAGCCGGGGGTCGGAGCGATTCGCGATTATCTGGCCAAGCTGCCGTACAAGACCTTCAACGACGGTAATTGCGCGCCGAACACTTTCTACCTGGTCAACAACTACGATCCGGGATTCACGTTCGACGGGACGCCCCAGGCATTGGGCCCGCAGAAATTCGTGCTGCCGCCGCAAACCGCAGCGAATATCGGCACGGCGCTCACTGCGGGCAAGGTCACATGGAAATGGTACAGCGGGGGCCGCACCGCGACTGGCGTCGACAGGGACCTCTACTGTTCGATCTGCGATCCGCTCACGCACTCCAAGGCGGTGATGACCGGCTCCGAGCGGGCCAATCTCCAGGATCTGGGCGCGCTGTTCCGCGACCTCGGCGACGAAAAAGCGCTGCCCGCGGTGTCGTTCGTGATCCCGCCGAATCCCGACTCCGGGCACCCGGCTTATTCGACGGCGTTCGCGTTCGAGGCCTTCGTGAAAACCCTGGTTGCCCGAGTGAAGGCCAACCCCGACGTATGGCGCAAGACGGCCATTCTCGTCACCACCGACGAGGGCGGCGGCTACTACGACAGCGGCTACATCCAGATCCTCGATTTCTTCGGCGACGGAACGCGCGTTCCGCTGTTCGCGATTTCTCCGTTCGCGAGAAGAGGTCATGTCGACCACACCTATTACGATCACGTCTCGTTGCTGAAATTCATCGAACGCAACTGGCGGCTGCCGCCGCTTTCCGCGCGCAGCCGTGACAACCTTCCCAATCCGGTGATGAACGCGACCGAAGCGTACGTGCCGTCGAATCGTCCGGCCATCGGCGATCTGATGGGCCTGTTCGAATTCTGACGCATCGCCGGGAACGCGCTGCCGACAGCCGTTCGACGCCCTAGTCGAGGCCGAGGTACGCGGCGCGTGCGCTCGGATCGCCGGCGAATTCGGCGTAAGGTCCGGAGTGCCTGATTTGCCCGCTCTCGATCACGCAAACGCGATCGGCGATGCGCGCTGCAAGCGCAAGGCTCTGCTCCGCCAGCAGCATCGAGACGCCGCCGCGTTTGAGCTCGCGCAAGGCCTCGGCGAGCTGCGCGACGATCAGCGGCGCGAGCCCTTCGCCGGGCTCGTCGAGCAACAGCAAGCTTGGATTGCCCATCAGCGTGCGTGCGATCGCCAGCATTTGCTGCTCACCGCCGGAAAGTTGGCCGCCGCGCCGATCCCGCAGTTCGACCAGGGCGGGAAAGAGCGCGAACGCCCGATCTACCGTCCATGGCATCGCAACGTGCTCGTTCCGCCGCCCGACCTCGAGGTTTTGGGCGACCGTCAAGTCCGCGAAAATGCGCCTGCCCTCGGGCACGAAGCCCAGTCCGGCGCGAGCGACACGGTACGAAGGGTGGCCATCGATGCGCTGGCGATCGAGGTGAATGCTGCCGCGACTGGGCCGCAGCCAGCCGGCAATCGTTTTCAGGGTCGTCGACTTGCCCGCGCCGTTACGGCCGAGGAGCGTGACCACTTCGCCCTCGCCGACGTCGAACGAGACATCGAACAGAATCGTCGCACTGCCGTAGCCGGCTTGCAGTTTGCGCACCTCAAGCATGGTCCGGCTCCGGCGGCAACGCGTCGCCTAGATAGACGGAACGTACTTTGGGGTCGGCGCGTACCGACGAGGGCGATCCGACCGCAATCACGAGGCCGCGGTCGAGAACCACGATGCGGTCGGCATGCGCAAAGACGACATCCATGTCGTGCTCGGTGAACAGCACCGCGGCATCCGCGGCGCGAGCGAGCTCCGAAACCTGCCGCATCAGGCGCGCACGCTCGGGCGGCGCCAGTCCCGCGGTCGGCTCGTCCATCAGCAGCAGGCGTGGCGCGCCGGCCAGCGCGATCGCGAGCTCGAGGCGCTTCAGATCGCCATAGGCGAGAACGCCGGCGGGACGATTGCCCAGCGTACCGATGCCGACCTGATCGAGCAGGATGTCCGCTTCGGCTGCGCCTTGCTGGCGCATTCCCGACAACAGCGTGTAGGCCCGACCGCGCTGCGCCAAGATCGCGACCTGAACGTTTTCGCGGACCGTCATCGAGGCGAACGTTGCCGTCACCTGGAACGTGCGCCCGACGCCAAGCCGCGCGATCGAATGCGGCGCGAGCCCGGTCAGGGTCCGTCCAGCCAGGGCGGCGCGGCCGCGATCGGGCGAGAGCTGGCCGTCCAGCACGTTGAACAAAGTCGTTTTTCCAGCGCCGTTGGGCCCGATGACCGCGACCCGCTCCCCCGCGGCGACCGCGAAGCTCACGCCGGCCAACGCCCGCACGCCGCCGAACGCCTTGGCGATGCCGTCGATCGTCAAGAGCGAACCGCTCACGCGTCCACCGCGCGCGGCCGGGCCAGGCGCTCGATTAGCCTGCGGGTCGCCGCCCCGACAGTCCCCACGATGCCATGCGGAAACAACAGAACCAGAAGCAGGATCGTCGCACCGAGCAGCGCGCGCCAATACGGTGTATGTCGCGCCAGCGTGTCCTGCAACCAGGCGAACAGCACCGCCCCGGTGACCGGTCCGAATAGCGTTTGCAATCCGCCCAGCAGAACCATCACCAGTCCGTCCACCGAGCGGGGGATCGACAAGGACTCGGGCGAGATGCTGCCCTTGGAAAAGGCATAGAGCGCTCCGGCCAGTCCCGCCCCGAGGCCGGCGAGCACGAACGCCGTCCAGCGCACCGTGCGCACGTCGATGCCGATCGCGGCGGCGCGCTGCGGCGAATCGCGGGCCGCGCGCAAGGCATAGCCGAATGGCGCGAACACGGCTCGCCACAGCAATCCGATGCCAACGGCGCTGATCGTCAACGTGAGCCAGTAGTACGCAGGGCGCGGCGACAGCCACGCGGCCGGCCAGACTCCGACCAGACCGTTGCTGCCCCCGGTGACGGCATCCCACTGGTAGGCGGTCGCCCACGTAATTTGCGCGAAAGCCAGTGTCAGCATCGCGAGGTAGACACCCGAAAGCCGGACGCAGAACCAGCCGAAAACCAGCGCGCCGATGCCGGCCGCGAGCGGCGCGACGATGAGCGCGACCTCCATCGGTACCGCGCGCACAGCGAGCGCCGCACCATAGGCGCCAAGACCGAAGTACGCCGCGTGGCCAAACGAAGCCATGCCGCCGGGACCCATCATGAAATGCAAGCTGACCGCGAACAGCGCGAATATCAGCACGTCGGCGCCGAGAACGAGCGCATATTCGTCCACGAATAGCGGCGCCGCGGCGAGCGCCGCCAGCAGCACCGTGACCGCGATCGCGAAGCGCCGTCCCGGCGCCGTTTGCAGCTCGCGCTGTTCAGCCAGCGGAGGCTGCGCGATGGGACGTCCGTACAGGCCCCACGGCCGCGCCACGAGCACGATCGCCATCACGACGAACTCGGCGACCAGGGTCAACTTCGCGAAGGAGACGACCGAGCCGAGCAGGGGGATGTCGCCGATAGCGATGCAAAGCGCCTTGATCATGCCTATGATCAGCGCCGCGACGAAGGCCCCTCGGATGCTTCCGAGGCCGCCCACGACCGTTACGACGAAGACATCGGCGATGACGGTCAGGTCCATGTTCAGATTCGCCGGTTCGCGCGGCAGCTGCAGCGCGCCGGCCAGGCCGGCGAGCAGCGCGCCGACGAAGAACACACTCGAAAAAAGCCAGGAGGGGTTGACGCCCAGCGCCGCGGTCATGTCACGATCCTCGGTCGCCGCGCGCACGAGCAAGCCCCAGCGCGTGCGTGCAAGGAGCAGAGATAAAGCGGCGAGGATCACCGGTGCGAGCACGATCAGCAGCAGGTCGTACTGCGGCACCGCCTGGCCGAAGATCGTGACCGCCCCGGCGAGTCCCGGCGCACGCGGTCCCAGCAGATCCTCCGGGCCCCACACCGCCAGCACTCCGTCCTTGACCAGCAGCACGACGCCGAAGGTGGCGATCAACTGCAGTAATTCGGGCTTGCCATAGAGTCGGCGCAGCAGTGTGCGCTCGATCGCGACGCCCAATGCGCCGACGGCGGCGGCCGCGAACAGGACACCCCCCCAATAGCCGGCGAGGCCCGAACCGAAGCGGCCGATCAACGTATACGCGAGATAGGCGCCCAGCATCATCAGCGAGCCGTGCGCGAAGTTGACGATGCGCGTGACGCCGAAGATGAGCGACAGTCCGGCCGCGACCAGGAATAGCGACGAGGCGCCGGCCAGGCCGTTGAACAGTTGCACGAGAAGCGTGGAGAGGGTCATTTGATCCGGGAATGGCCCGTGCAGCGCGGCGGTACGCTCGCGGAAGGCGTCGCAGCCGAGTTCACGATTGGCGCGGAGCGATGCGCTCCGCTCGCAACGCGTTTCGTCAGCCGGGAACGCCCGGCGTCGTCAATTCAGCGGCCGGTGCGCCCGCACCCAGTCGTCGCTCGGAAGGTAATCGGCCCCGTCGGCGTATTTCGCATCGACCATCACGCCCTTGCCGTCTCTGACAGCGATCCTTCCGACGTAAGCGCCCATCGTTGACTGGTGGTCGATCGCACGGTAGCGGATCGTGCCGAAAGGCGTGTCGACGACGAGGCCCGACATCGCGGCGACCAGCCGCTCATTGTCCGTCGATCGCGCTTTGCGAATCGCCGCGGCGGCGCTCATTACCACACTGTAGCCGACGACCGAGCCCTGCCGCGGATAGTCGTTGTATTTCGCACGATAGGCATCGAGAAAACGACGATGCGCTGGAGTGTCGATTGCGTACCAGGGATAGCCGGTGACGTACCAGCCGACGGGCGCTTCCTCCTTCAGCGGGTCGAGATACTCCGGTTCCCCGCCGAGCAGGTCGAACACCGGTCGGTCCTTGAACAGGCCGCGCAACTCGCCCTCGCGCACGAATTTGGCAAGGTCGGTGGCGAAAAGCGATGAAAAGATGGCTTCCGGCTTGGCGTCTATCATCGCCTGGACGACCGGCCCCGCATCGATCTTGCCCAGCGGCACCGCGAATTCGACAAACTCGATGCCGGAGCCCTGGCGCGCGATCATCAGTTGCTTGAAGGCTTCGGTGGCCGACTTGCCGTATTCATAATCGGGATAGACGATCGCCCAGCGCCGCTTGCCGAGCCGGGCCGCCTCCGGTGCCAGCATCGCCGTTTGCATGTAGGTCGAGGGGCGCAGGCGGAACGTGTATTTGTTGCCGTTGTCCCAGACGATCTTATCGGTCAGCGGCTCGGACGCGAGGAACAGCCGCCGGCGCTGCTTGGCGAAATCGGCGATCGCCAAGCCGACGGCGGACGAGAACGTCCCCATCAGTATGTCGACCTTTTCCCGCGAGACCAGCTCCTCGGCGACGCGTACCGCATCGCCGGGGTTGCCCGTATCGTCGCGTACGATCAGCTCGACCTGCCGGCCGAGGAGGCCACCCTTCTGGTTGATCTCTCCGACCGCGAGGTCCATGCCGCGCTTGTACGCCTCGAGAAAGGCGGGAAAGGTTTTGTAGCTGTTGAGTTCGCCCAGCCGGATCGACTGTGCGTCCGCCGACATCGAGCAAAACGCCGCGAGCATCAGAACACATCGGAGCAGCGAGGCCAGGTTTTTCATTCGAGCTCCCTCGGCGCGGCGGCGACGCGCCTGCGGCGCCGGCCCGGTCCTGAAGAGCACATGATAGCGGTCGCAGGCTACGCAGGGAAACTCGCCCGCACGGACGTCGCGCGACGTTCGGGTTCTATGCATATGCGCGCACAGCCGGTCGCGCTGTCGTCGCGCAGGTAAAATAGCGAATTTGCCCGATTCGTCGGCTGCCAGCGTTGCGGTCGCCGCCGGTCCACGCAAGGCGCCTCGATGCTGAAGCTTGCTTTTGATCTTGCTTTTCCCGATCTGTACGCGTCCGAAGGGCTCGCCCGCGTCGACGCGGCTTTCCTTGCGTTCCTGCACGACGCCGATGCGGGCATGGCCCAGCGTCTGCTCGCGGCCCGCGCCGATGCGAGTTCGCTCAGCCGCGGCGAGGAAGCGGCGCTCCTGATCGCCATCGCGCCCCATGTAGAAGACTTCGTCGCGGAGCTGTTCGGCGTCGAAGCGGAAGTCGCCGCCCTGCAGCAAGCGCAGCACGAATTGGCGCCACTCTACGCGTGCAAGCGGCAGGTAGTGCAGCGCAAAGCGATGAACCGATACAAGGCCGACGAGGCCGCAGGATTCGACGGTGATGGTTTACGTACCGAGCTCGAGTCGGCCCTCGGTGTGGCGCTCGAGGGCTTGTCCGGTGAGCTCGCCTTCGCTCGGGTCGTCGGCGCCTGGGGCGCAAGGGAAGAGGCGCATGCGGCCGACATCGACCGCGCGCTTCGCTACGCCGCCTGGGCGGTGCACACATCGGCCGGCCGCGCACGGCACCGTTCGGGAGTCCTGTTCAAGGCGCCACGCAAGCTCGACTATCTGCGCCTGATCCCTGTCGAGCACGAGCAACGCGACGGTATCGACCGGCTGCGCCTGCCCGACGACCATCTGCGGCGGCGCGACGGTTTCGCGCTGACCGACGCGGGGACCGACCTGGCGGGTGGGCTCGATCAGGCCAACTACTGCATCTGGTGTCACGAGCAGCAAAAGGATTCGTGCTCAACAGGGCTGCGGGAAAAGACCACGGTGGACGGCGTTCCGCCGCCGTTCAAGCGTTCGCCGCTGGGCGTGCTGCTGGCCGGGTGTCCGCTCGACGAACGAATCTCCGAGTTCCACAAGTTGCGCGCCGAAGGCTGGGCGCTCGGTGCGCTGGCGATGATTTGCATCGACAACCCGATGGTCGCCGGCACTGGACATCGCATCTGCAACGACTGCATGAAATCGTGCATCTACCAGAAACAGGCGCCGGTCGACATCCCGCAATCCGAAACGCGCGTCCTGAAGGACGTTCTGGCGTTGCCGTGGGGCTTCGAAATCTACAGTCTGCTGACGCGCTGGAACCCGCTCGACTTGCGGCGTCCGCTGCCGCGGGGAGCCACCGGTAAACGCGTGCTGGTGGTCGGCATGGGTCCGGCCGGTTTCACGCTGGCGCATCATCTGCTTAACGACGGACACACGGTCGTCGGTGTCGACGGACTCAAGATCGAGCCTCTGCGGGCCGAAGTTTCCGGCGTTTCCGCCGGTGGCGCGCGTGTACCGTTCGAGCCGATACGCGATGTCGACTCGCTGCGCGAGCCGCTCGACGAGCGCGTCATGGCGGGCTTCGGCGGCGTGGCGGAGTACGGCATCACCGTGCGCTGGGACAAGAATTTCCTCAAGCTGCTGCGCCTGCTGATCGAGCGTCGCGAGCGCTTCGCACTATGCGGCGGTGTTCGCTTCGGCGGCACCATCGACGCCGAGGACGCTTTGGCGCTGGGCTTCGATCACATCGCACTCGCGGCCGGCGCCGGCCGTCCGACCGTGCTCGACCTGCCGAACGCGCTGGCCAAAGGTGTGCGAACGGCGTCGGATTTTCTGATGGCGCTCCAACTGACGGGCGCGGCGCGCAAGGATTCGGTCGCCAATATGGAGATTCGCCTGCCGGTTGTGGTCATCGGCGGCGGCTTGACGGCCATCGATACCGCGACCGAATCGCTGGCGTACTACCCAGTGCAGGTCGAGAAGTTTCTGACGCGCTACGAGGCTCTGGTCGCCGAACGCGGAGCCGACCGGGTTGCGGCGGAGTGGACCGACGACGAGCGCGACGTTGCGCTCGAATACCTGGCGCACGGTCGGGCGATCCGTGCCGAGCGCACTGCGGCGACGCGCGAAGGTCGCGCGCCGGGCGTCCTCGGGCTCCTGCAGTCGTGGGGCGGCGTGACCATCGCCTATCGGCGCCGCCTCATCGACAGTCCTTCGTACAGGCTCAACCATGAAGAGGTCGAGAAGGCGCTCGAGGAAGGCATCCGCTTCGCCGAGGGACTGACGCCACTCGCCATCGAGACCGACGTCCACGGTCGCGCCAGCGCGCTGACGGTGTCGGTGCAGCACAACGATGGCGATGGCGTCTGGCATGAGTCCGCCCGCGCGTCGCTTCCCGCGCGCACCGTGCTGATCGCGGCCGGAACGCAGCCGAATACCGTGCTGGCGCGGGAAGACGCTGCCCATTTCCATCTCGACGGCAAATATTTCCGCGCCGTCGACGAAGAGGGTGCGGCCGTCAGGCCGACTCCGGGCCTGGCCAAGCCAGCCGTCGCGCACGTGCTGACGGCGGTCGAGCCGGACGGCCGCGCCATCAGCTATTTCGGCGATCTGCATCCGTCGTATTTCGGCAACGTCGTGAAGGCGATGGGCAGTGCCAAGCAGGGCTACCCGATCGTTACCCGCATGCTCGAGCGGGTCGCGCCTGCATCCTCGCTCGACGATGCGGCATTCCTCGCGCTGGTCAACCTCGAACTTCGGGCGAGTGTCGAGCGCGTGGTGCGGCTGACACCGACGATCGTCGAGGTCGTCGTTCACGCGCCGGCTGCGGCGCGCAAGTTCGCGCCGGGGCAGTTTTATCGGCTGCAGAATTTCGAATCGCTGGCGCAGCGCAGCGCGGGCACGAGGTTGGCAATGGAAGGGCTCGCGTTGACCGGAGCGTGGGTCGATCGCGAGCGGGGGCTGGTGTCGACGATCGTGCTCGAAATGGGCGGCTCGTCGGACCTTTGCGCGCAACTCGAGCGCGGCGAACCCATCGTTCTGATGGGCCCCACCGGTTCGCCGACCGAGATCGAGCCGGGAGAGACCGTGATTCTGGCCGGCGGAGGATTGGGCAACGCCGTCCTTTTTTCCATTGGCAAGGCCTTTCGCAGCGCCGGCTCCAGGGTCCTCTACTTCGCCGGCTACCGCCACATGGCCGACCGCTACAAGGTCGCCGATATCGAAGCCGCCGCCGACGTCGTCGTCTGGTGCTGCGACGAGGCGCCGGGATTCATCGCGCGTCGTCCTCAAGACCGCTGTTTCGTCGGCAACATCGTGCAGGGAATGCTCGCCTATGCCAAAGGCGAGCTCGGCGACTCGACCATCGATGCGAGCGCGGCGGACCGGATCATCGCCATCGGTTCGGACAAGATGATGGCAGCGGTCGGCGCGGCGCGCCACGGCGCGCTCAAGCCCTATCTGAAGCCCTCGCATCGTGGCATCGCGTCGATCAATTCGCCGATGCAATGCATGATGAAGGAAATCTGCGCGCAGTGTCTGCAGCCGCAGCACGATCCGGTCACCGGCAAGTTGAGCTACGTGTTTTCCTGTTTCAATCAGGATCAATCGCTCGATAGCGTCGATTTTCCGGGTCTCGATGCGCGCCTGTCCCAGAATGCCGTGCAGGAAAAGCTCACCGCGCTCTGGGTCGAGCATTGTCTGCACGCGGTGTCGACCGGCAGCTGACCCGGCTCGATGCACCGCGGTGCCGGCGGCGAGCCGGTCTGAAAACGTCGTCAATCGGCGACGATTCCATTCGACAGCGGAAACGTTTGGTTACCCGCCGCTGTCGGCGCGACGCGCGAGTGAGGCGTTAATCGCTGCAGACAAGGGGCGACAAAAGTGCCTCCGTTATCGCAATGCAGCAACCGTACGGCAATCGAATTTTAGCCTTCGTTGCGCACTGTTCGAATCGGCACGCTTTCTGCTGTCTTTTCACCGGCGGGGAGGGTAAGGCATGACCGTGCGTAATAGATTCAACCGAGACGGTAATTTTTGCGCCCGTGCTGGCATTCGCTACCAATCTGACAGACAGGAAAGCAAATGAAAGACGCTCAATCGAGGTCACGCTTGTCGGCCGCTGTGCTCGTCGGCGCGGCGATGCTGGTCTTGTCAACCGCCGTCCTGGCCGATCCGCCGACACGGGTGGCGCGACTCAGCTACTTCAGCGGTGCGGTGAGTTTTTCGCCGGCCGGCGAGGACGAGTGGGTGTTGGCCGCGCCCAACCGACCTCTGGTGACGGGCGATCGTCTCTGGGCCGATGCCGATGCACGCGCCGAGCTCCAAGCGGGCAGCATCGCGCTGCGTCTGGGCGCCTCGACCAGCGTCAACGTACTCAACCTCGACGATCGCACGACCCAGGTCGAGCTGGCACAGGGGTCACTGTACGTTCGCGTGTGGCGATTCGACCGTGACGAGGCGGTGGAGATCGATACGCCGAATCTCGCGTTCACGATCAGCAGCGCGGGCCGCTACCGCATCGATGTCGATCCCGACGGTCACGCCACGACGCTGGCCGTGCTGTCCGGACAAGGGGAAGCCTACGGCGAAGGCGCGGCGTACCGCATCGGCGCCGGTGATCGCTACACCTTCAGCGCCACCGGTCTGCGCGATTACGAATACAGCGACATCGGGCCGCCCGACGCATTCGACCGCTGGGCCGCCGATCGAGATCGGCGCTACGACACGTCAATTTCCGCACGCTATGTTTCCCGCGACGTGATCGGCTATCAGGATCTGGATCAATACGGGACGTGGACCGCCGTCGCCGATTACGGGAACGTATGGTATCCACGCTCGATACCCAGCGGCTGGGCGCCGTATCGCACCGGGCACTGGGCTTGGATCGATCCGTGGGGATGGACCTGGATCGACGACGCGCCGTGGGGATTCGCTCCGTACCACTACGGACGATGGGCGTATGTGACGGGTCGCTGGGGATGGATACCGGGCCCGGTCAACGTGAGACCGATTTATGCGCCGGCGCTGGTCGCATTTATCGGGGGTGGCGATCTGCGCCTTTCCCTGTCCGTGGGCGGTGTCGCATCGGGCATCGCGTGGTTCCCGCTGGGCCCCGGCGAAGTCTATGAGCCCGCCTACCGGGTCAGCCGTAACTATTTCACCAACGTCAACGTCAGCAACACGCGGATCACCAACGTCAACATCACCAACGTCTACAACAGCTATGTCTCCAACACGACGGTGACCAATGTCACCTATCGCAATCGGGAGGCGCCCGGCGCGGTCACCGCCGTGCCTGCGACCGCATTCGTGCAGTCGCAGCCCGTGGCGCGCGCGGCCGTGCCGCTTCCGCGCGAGGCGATTGCGCAGCACCCGGTGAGCGCCGTCGCGGCTGTGGCGCCAACCCGCGCGAGCCTCGCGCGTGCCACACCGGCAACGGGGGCGGCAGCACCGGCCAAGCCGCCGGCGCGCGCCCTGGAGCGCGAAGTCGTGGCCCGAACCAAACCGCCGACCCCGCCCCCGGCTTTTGCCGCGAGACAGTCTGCCCTCGCTGCTCACCCGGGACGACCCACCGAGTCGGGAGCCGCAGCCCAGGGACAACCTGCGCCTGCCGCGGCGGCGGCAACCAGGAACGTCAAAGTCGTGGCCCCGGCCCAGGCGGCCGTGGCGGCGCCGAAGGATGAAGCTCGTCGTGCCCGCGGTTCGGCGGAGCGCGCAGGTGGCCTTGCCGGCTCGCAGACGGCCCCCGGGGGCCCGCAGGCTTCGCCTTCGCCGCGCGCGGTGCCCAAAGCGCCTGGATCGGCGGCCGAAGGCCCGCAAGCGACCGAAAACGCGCGTCGAGCCCGCGAAGCCGGCCAGCGACCCGCGGAAGCGAATAGGGGTCCGGAGGCCGAAGCTCCTCGGGCTGGCAGCCAGGGCGCACCCGTGCCGCGCCCGCCGCAGGACCAGCAACGCCAGCAGGCCGAGCAGCAGCGTCAGCAGCAGCAAAGCCAGCAGGCTGAGCAGCGCCGGCAGCAGCAGGAGCAACAGCGCCAGCAAGCCGACCAGCAGCGCCAGCAGCAGCAAAGCCAGCAGGCTGAGCAGCGCCGCCAACAGCAGGAGCAGCAGCGCCAGCAAGCCGAGCAGCAGCGCCAGCAGCAGCAAAGCCAGCAGGCTGAGCAGCGCCGCCAGCAGCAGGAACAGCAGCAGCGCCAGCAAGCCGAGCAGCAGCGCCAGCAGCAGCAAAGCCAGCAGGCCGAGCAGCGCCGCCAGCAGCAGGAGCAGCAGCGCCAGCAGCAGCAAAGCCAGCAGGCGGAGCAGCGGCGGCAGCAGCAGGAACAGCAGCAGCGCCAGCAAGCCGAGCAGCAGCGCCAGCAGCAAGCGCGGGAAGCGGCGGCACGACCACCCGAGCCTGCCCGCGCGGCGCCGCCGTCAGCGCCTCCGCAGCCGTCCGCTGCTCAGCCTCCCCGCGAGGCGCCGAAGCGCGGGCCGAAGCCCGACGAAAAGGATCAGAAGGACAAGGATCAGAAGGACAAGGATAAGAAGGGATCGGAAGGCTAGACAGGGGAGCTCGAAAAACGCGCCGCGCCAGTCATTGGCGCGGCCTTTTTTCGCTTGCCGGTCCGTCTACGTGCCGGCTCCCGCGTTTCTCGCGAGAGCGCAGTCCGCATCGGTCAGGGGGTGCCGCAGTATCGCCGGTCCAATGCTGTGCGGCACGGTTAATGCTGCATCGAGCTTAGGACGAGCAGCACACGCGCGGAGCCGAGCAATCACAGCAATATTTACAAGCGCTTGTAAATAATTGCGCGGGTCGTCCGCGGTTCCGGCGCGCTCGTCGCTTCGCACGCTGAGCGTCCGGCGGCGCCTCGCCGGCGCCCGATTCTAGGAGATCACATGACGCCGATCATTGCCGGGAGATTCGAGGAGGAAGCACAAGCCGGGCGCGCCGCCGAGGCTTTGCGGCAGCGAGGGTTCGACAAGGAAGATGTGACTGTTTTCTACCTCAACCCTCCCGGCCAGCATGCCACCTTTCCGGTCGGCGGCGATCGCGACAGATCGCACGGCGCGACCGATGCGCACAGCGGCGCGCTCAAAGGGGCGGCCATCGGCGGCGTGGTCGGGCTCGGGGTTGGCGTCGCCGCCGCGCCGCTGGTCGGACCGGTCGGCGCTCTTGCCGGCGCGGGCGCCGGTGCCTACGTCGGCTCGCTGGCGGGCGCGCTCGGCGACATGGGCGAATCCGATTCGGCGGCCAAGGAAGCAGGCCAAACGCCCCCGGAAGCGCCGGCCGACGGCGTGCCGATGGAGCGACCCGCCGGTTTCATCGTCGCGGCCCGCGCGCCAGAATACGCGCTACGCGTAATGGCGACCAACGTGCTGCAATCGATGGGAGCCAAGGATGTCGAGCGGGCCGACGGCTCCTGGCAAATGGGAAAGTGGGTGGATTTCGATCCGCTGCAGTCGCCCAAGCTGGTCGACCTGCCGGCTTCGGGCCACGGCTCGACGCAGTGTTAGCGGGTGAATAAATCGACAAGGAGACCGCGATGAACGTTACGCTGACGCTGGGTCCGCTGATTTCGCTGATCGCGGGCATCCTGATTCTGCTGATTCCGCGATTGCTGAACTACATCGTCGCGATTTACCTGATCGTCATCGGCGTGATCGGCCTGTTCGGAGCCGGCGGCATGCACCTGCGCTGACGCTAGACCACCTTTACGCTGATGTTCGGCAGGCCATCGATGTGCCCCTCCATCAGGTCGCCCTTGACGACCGGACCAACGTTTTCCGGCGTGCCCGAATAGATGATGTCGCCCGGGGCAAGCTCGAACGCTTCGGAGAGCTTGCTGACCTGTTCGGCGACCGACCAGATCATCTGAGAGAGATCGGCGTTCTGCTTGATCTGGCCATTGACCTTGAGCTGGATCGCGCCTTTGACGAGGTGACCCACGGCGGCCACCGGCTGCAGGGCTCCGAGCGGGGCGGAATGATCGAAGCTCTTGCCGATCTCCCACGGCTTCTTTTCGTCGCCCATCGCTCGCTGCAGATCGCGCCGCGTCATGTCGAGGCCAACCGTGTAGCCGAGCACGTGAGCGAGCGCCTGGTCGATCGGGATGTTGCGCCCGCCGCTTTTCAGCGCCGCGACCAGCTCGACCTCGTAGTGGTAGTTCTTGGTCAGCGGAGGGTAGGGGTGGTCGACCGTTACGCCCGGGGGCACGTTCTGCACCGCGTCGGTAGGTTTCTGAAAAAAGAACGGCGGCTCGCGTGTCGGGTCCGATCCCATCTCCCGCGAGTGGGCGGCGTAGTTGCGACCGATGCAATAAATGCGACGCACCGGAAACAGATCGTCGCTGCCGGCGATCGGGATGAAGGTCGGCGCGACGCTGAATGGCGTGCGGATCTGCGCCGCCGCGCTGCCCGATACCGCGCAAGCGGCCACACCTCCGGCGGCGAGCGCGCTCGCCCGACGCAGCATCTCACGGCGTTGTCTCGATTTCACGGTGCCTCTACCGTCCTTTGGAGCTTGCTTTGGTGCGGGGCATGATGCGCGGCACCGATGGCGCTTGGGGACGCTTGACCTGCGGAATCTGGATCGGCTGGCCGGTCTTCGCGTCGCGCCCGCGGAAGCTGCCGCCACCCTTGCCTTTGCTCATCGCTCAATCCTCGCTCAGTGTTTCGACAAGGCCATCATGCTACTGCGCCGCGACGGCCGCAAGCCTCGGCCGCACGACGCGCCCCCGCTCACCCCTCGGGCGTCAGCAGAGAGACGCCGAGGCGGGCGCGGCGGGACAACCACGGGCTGGGCCGGTAACGCGGATCACCGTATGCGCGCATAAGCTCGCTCAGGATCGTGAGCACGCGCGCCGGGCCGAGCGCATCGCCCCAAGCGAGCGGCCCCATCGGATAAGCGAGCCCGATCTTGACGGCACGGTCGATGTCCGGCGGAGCGGCGATTCGCTGCTGTGCGATGTCGCAGGCGACGTTGACGATGTGTGCCAGCACACGCTGCGCGATGAAGCCCGGGCTGTCGTGAATGATCGACACGCTGCCCCCGTCGGTGGCGAACAACGCACGGGCGGCATCCCGAATTTCCGGTCGGCTGACCGGCGTCGTCATCAGCGTTCGGTGCCTGGCGAGGTCCAACAAGGCATCGAGCGCGATCGTGCGGGCCGGATCGAGGCCCTCGTCCAGTACGGCGGTCGTCGCATCCTTGCCGCAGGGCAGGACCAGGCACACGGCGTCGGATGCGGGTCGCGCGGCCGCATCGACCTCGGCACCCAGGCGATGCACGAGCGCCACGACGCGCTCTCGTGCGGCGGGATCGCTGGCGCTCACCCAGACGCGATTCGGCGGCGCAGCGTCCGGAGCCGCGCGCGGCGGGACGCTCGTCGCCGCATCGTCGTACTCGTAGAAGCCGCGCCCGGTCTTGCGTCCGAGCAATCCGGCGGCCAAGCGCTGCGCACCGAGCGGAGAGGGACGAAAGCGTGGCTCTTCGTAATACTGGTGATAAATCGATTCCATCACGGGCTGAGAGACGTCGAGCCCCGTCAAGTCGAACAGCGCGAACGGGCCCATGCGAAATCCGACGCCTTCGGTCAGCACGCGATCGATGGTGGCGACATCCGCAATGCCTTCGCCCAGGATGCGCAGAGCTTCCGTCCCGTAGCCGCGACCCGCGTGATTGACGATGAACCCCGGCGTGTCGCGGGCGCGCACCGCCGTGTGTCCGAGTCTCGCGCCGAACGCCAGCAGCCGCTCGATCACCGCCGGCGTCGTCAGCAGTCCGCCGATCACCTCGACCAGCTTCATCAGCGGTACCGGACTGAAAAAATGCAGGCCCGCCACCCTGTCCGGTCGCGCGCACGCCGAAGCGATGGCGGTAACCGACAAAGACGAGGTGTTGGTAGCGAGGATGCAGTTTTCGCCGACGATGGATTCGAGCGCAGCAAACAGCGCTTGCTTGGCATCCAGGCGCTCGACGATGGCTTCGATCACGAGCTCTGCGCGCGACAGCTCCCCGAGCTCGTCGGCCACGGTGATGCGCGCAAGCGCCCGTGCGCCATCGTCCGGGGAAAACTTGCCCTTCCCCGCGAGGGTGGCGAGCGTGCTGCCAATCGTCCGACGGGCCTCCGCCGCCGCGCCGGGCTCGACGTCGAAAAGGGAGATCTCGAATCCCGCCTGCGCTGCGATTTGGGCGATGCCGCGTCCCATCAGGCCAGCCCCGACGACGGCTATCCTGCGCGCTTCCTGCGGCGTCGCGGTCATCGTGCGCTGATCGGCATCATGCTGGCGGCGGTCATTATCCAATGAACGGCGCAGCGATGCGAATGCCTTTCCCTGCGCCCGGCGGCATGCCAGTGCGGAGATCGCCGCGAGGATGCAGTAAACTCCCGGTCGACCGGCGTCCCGGCTCGAGTGACGTATCGCAAGGCGGACCTTTGCATCCCGTCGACATTCCCGTGCTTGTCCTGACCACGACCATCTGGGTCTACTGGTTCACCGTGGGAGCGATGGTCGTCCGGGCGCGCCGGAAGACGCGGCATCTCGCCGGCCTCGTCCCCGAGCAGCCGTTAGAGCGCAGGATGTGGCTCGTGCTCGTGCCGACGATCATGCTCTGGATCATCCTTCCGTGGCTGGCCTTGACCCGCTCGCAGCCGCCGCTGGCGGTGCCCGAGTTCGCGTTGAGCGTGCCGGCTTACGTCGCGCTTCGCTGGGTGGCGGCGGTCTGCGGCGTCATGTGTCTTGCGCTGACGGCCCGGTGCTGGATGCGCATGGGCAGCGATTGGCGAATGGCGGTCAGCGAGACGCAACGGAGCGCGCTCATCACGGACGGGCTCTTCGCGCGCGTCCGGCATCCGATCTACGCCTTGTCGATGCTGTTGATGCTGTGCTCCGCCGTGATCGTGCCGACGGCACCGATGCTGGTCGTGGCGATTGTCCACATCGGTCTGATGAATCTCAAGGCGCGCAACGAGGAGCGGCACCTGCGCAAGGTGCATGGCGCCGCCTATGACGACTATCTGCGGCGCACCGGGCGTTTTTTCCCGCGGCTCGCCCTCCGCGGCTAGCCGGCGGGATTCTCGATCGGATGTCGGGCACGACGGGGCAGAGCGCCACGAAATTGCGCGGACGCCGAACGCTGGAAAGGATCCGTAGCGGACTGACGCTGCTGCTTGTGGTCATGCTGGCGGGGATGCCCGCGCACCGGGCGGCTGCCGATCGCGCGGCGGCGAGCGAAGCGCTGCGCCAATTGCCGCCGCTCGATGCCGCTGTTGAACGTCGGATCCTGGCGCTCGATCCAGAGCACATTTCGCCATCCGAGGTGCGCGATGTGCTCGGTCGCGCACCGGCACCGCGGATCATCGGCCTGCAGGGAAGCTTTCCGCTGATCACGATGCAACCGTTCGCCGAGTACCTGATCGCGATGGGTTATCCGGAGGCGCGACTCAAGGATCCCCGCGACGGCAGCATGTCGCGAAGCAGCTTCAGCGACAGCGAGCGACTCGCCGGCGAGCTTGCCTGGTATTACGAAAACGAAGGCATGATGCCGATGCTGATCGGCCACAGCCAGGGCGGCATGCTGGCGATCAAGGTTCTCTACGAATTGAATGGATCGTTCCACAGGTCGATCCGGGTGTGGAATCCGATAACCGGCCAGCCGGAAGAGCGCACGAGCATCGTCGACCCGCTGACAGGGCTGGAGCGGCCGGTGGTCGGTCTCAGGGTTCCGTATGTTGCGGCGCTCGCGACCGGCAAGCTGCCGCGTTTCCTGCTCGGACAGTGGAGCATGATGGGAAAGCTCCGTGCGATTCCCGACACGGTCGAGGAGTTCACCGGGTTCTCGATCGAATGGGATTTGATCGCCGGCACGCTGCCCGGCAGCGAGACGTACCACGCTGACGGCAGCGCGCTGGTTCGTAACGTCGAACTGCCGGCCGCGACCAGCCACATACGCATGCCGCGCACGCGCTATCTGACGCGCAATCCGGCGACCCGCGCCTGGATCGACGCCTACGACCCCGCTGTCCCGCTGCCTGCCTTGCCCGAAGGGCCCGACGTCGACGCGGCCAACATCGTGCATGCGGCCGATATCTGGTACAGCGTCAAAAGGCACTGGTGCATCGCGGCGCAACGACTGATCCGCGCACGCCTCGCAGCGCTCAAGGCGGAAGGCCTCGAATGAAAGGCAGGCTCAACCTGTTCCAGGCGGCGATGGTGCGCTGGCGCGAAATGCACCCGTACAGCGCCGTGCACGTGGTCACGCTGGCGGAACGACTCGATCTTCCACGGCTCCAGGTCTGCGTCCGGCAGCAGCTCGAAAGCCTGGGGCTAACCGGGCTTGCGTTCGATCCCCGCCGCCTGCGATACGAATGGTCGGGCGGCGCCGCGTCGGCATCGGTGGCGCGCCTCGACGGTGGCGCCGACCCGCGGGCGGCCGTCCGCGCCGAGATGGAGCGACAGTTGAACCTCGCGTTTCCGGCCGCCGGCCGGATCGAGCCCTTTCGCTTTTTTGCGGTCGAGGCTGCGTCGGCGTTTCATCTCGGCCTCGCCTACGACCATTTCATCGCGGGCGGCGACTCGATCGTGCGGCTGCTGCAGCGCGTGGTCGAAGACTATTGCGACATCGCGCCGGCGGAGGCGCCGCGCTCGGCCTTCGACCTGTATCCGCCGGGATATCGGCGTCTGTTCGCGCGCCAGGCGCTTCCCCTAGCGCGGGGCCTTTCGAGCTGGCGCCGTCTGGTCGCAAGCTGCCGGCGCTCGGTGCGGCCACCGTACCCCAAAAACGGCAACGGATACAACGGCGTCGTCTTTGGCCGGCTCGAAGCCGACGAGACGGCGAAACTCGCGGCCGCGGCGAGAGCATGGGACATGACGCAGAACGATCTGTTCCTCGCGATCTTGCTCAAGACCCTGTCGCCCTACGTTCCGGAGCGCCTTCAGGCCAAGCGGCGCCACGATCTCGCCGTCGGTTCCATCGTCAACGTGCGGCGGGATTTCGGCGCGAAGGCCGCGGACGGCTTCGTGCCGCTGTTGGGCTCGTTTCGTATCGCGCATCCCGTGCCGCAGGAAATGCCTTTGCGCGAACTGGCCACGTTCGTGCACGGTGAAACCGCGCGCATCAAGCAACGCAAGCTCTATCTTCAGACGCTGCTGGCAATCGGCCTGTCCGGTGCGCAATGGCGCTTTCTCTCAAAGGCCGAGCGGCAAAGTTTTCATGCCAAGAACTACGCGGTGTGGGCGGGCGTCACGCCGCTGCAATTGAACGTGCTTTGGCCGGATGCGAATGCTTACCCGTTCCGCGTCGGCTACGTGCGCGCGGTGTCGACCGGGCCGCTGTCACCGATCGTGGTTGCGCTGACGGCGCTAGGCGACGTCGTCGAGCTCGCCTTATCATTCAGGCAGGCTGCTTTCGACCGAGGTCGCGCCGAGAACGTGCTGGCCGATATCATCTCTTGCATCAGAACTCTCGCCCCGTGATAACCGCGATCCGAGCCGTCCTGGTTTTGTTCGCGGTCCTGCTGGGGACAGCGCTGTCCGGTTGCGCCACGGCGCCGTTTAAACCTCCGGCCGAGGACCTGCGCGCCGCCACGGCCGGCAGCGTGCTGCGGTCGCTATCGATCGATCCGGCGGTCGAAGAGCGGATTCTCGCGCTCGATCCGGAGCACATCGGCGATGACGATGTCCGCAATGCGCTCGCCAAGGGACCGACGCCACGCATTTTCGCCGTGCACGGCGGCGTCTATGGGGTCTACGTGCTGATGGAGTCGTTCGCGCAGTTTCTGATCGGCATGGGCTATCCAGAGGAAAAGATCCGCGATCCACGCGACGGCACGTACTCGCATTCCCCTTATGAAGGCAGCGCGCAGCAGGCCGGCGAAATAGCCTGGTATTACGAACACGAAGGCGTACGGCCGATGCTGATCGGCCACAGCCAAGGCGGAATCGAGGTCGTCACGGTCCTGCATGAGCTGGCCGGGACCTTCGGCGCGGAGCGCAAGGTATTCAACCCGCTGACCCGGCAGTTCGAGGATCGAACGATCATCGTCGACCCGCTGACCGGTCACGACCGGCCGGTGGTCGGCGTTTCCGTCGCCTATGCATCGGTCGTCGGCACCGGAGGCTGGGCGCTGGCGCTTCCGGCCAGCTGGAAGGTCTTGCCGGTAATCCGGTCGATTCCAGATAGCGTCGACGAATTCACCGGCTATCGCATCGGGCTGGATCTGTTCGCCTGGGACGCGCCGGGCCTCGAAGGCGCGAAACTCTTTCGCGCGAACGGCAAGGCGAACGTGCGTAATGTGACGCTTCCCGCCGAGTATTCGCACATTTTCGTTCCCGTCACCGCACATCTGGCGCAATCGGGGCCGATGCGCGCCTGGATCAATGCATTCGATCCCGACCACAAGGGCAACCTCGCCCCGCTGCCGGACGGGAACGCGAGCAACGTGATGTGGGCCGCGGACCTCTGGCACAGCATCAAGAAGCACTGGTGTCTCGAAGCGCAGCGCCTGTTGCGCGCGCGGCGGACGGTGGCCGGGCTATAAAGCGCAGGGACCCCGCCGGAGCGGCGCGTGCGGCGTTACGAACAGGCGCCGTTTCCCGGTGCTGGCGAGGTTGCCCGGTAGAGCGAAGCAGGCGATAATTATCGATTATTCCGGGCCATCGCGCGCGTTTTTTGGGGGCGCCGGCGCCGGCCGTCCCGCTGCGGAATCCAGGAAGCGAATACCGTCCGATGTCAGGGGCACTTGCCGGAAAGGTCGCGCTCGTCACGGGCGCATCGCGCGGTATTGGACGCGCGGTCGCGGTGAGGCTCGCCGCTGCGGGGTGCGACATCGCGGTCAACTACTACAACAGTCACGACGAAGCCGAGGTGCTTTGCGCCGGATTCCGCGCCGCAGGCCGGCGTGCTCACGCGTTTCAGGGCAGCGTCGGCGTGCCCGACAGCGTCGATGAGATGTTCGACGCCATCGCCGGGCATTTCGATCACATCGATATCGTCGTCAGCAACGCCGCCACCGGCGTACTCAAGCCGGCGATGGCGATGTCCCTCAAGCACTGGCGCTGGTGCCTTGAGACCAATGCCTTCGCGCTCGCGTTGCTCGCGCAGCATGCGGTGCCCCGAATGCGCGACGGAGGACGCATCATCGCGATGTCGAGTCTCGGCGCGTCGCGGGCGATGCCCGATTATGGATTCATCGGCGCATCGAAGGCCGCGCTCGAGTCGCTGGTACGTACCCTGGCGCAGGAGCTCGGGCCGAAAAATATCCGGGTCAACGCCGTCAGCGCGGGTGTCGTCGACACCGATGCGCTGCGCCATTTCCCCAACCGCGAGGAGCTGCTGGCGGATTTTGCGCGCCGTACGCCGGCCGGACCGGTGCTGACGGCGGAGGACGTCGCCGGGGCGGTGTACCTTCTCTGCCTGCCGGAGGCCGCGATGATCACCGGGCACACTCTGGTGGTCGACGGCGGGTTCTGCATCTCGGGATGAGGAGGCGATGAAAGTCGACTCCGGGCTTGCGGGCAAAGTCGCGATCGTCAGCGGCGGCAGCCGCGGTATCGGCCGCGCGATCGTCGAGCTCCTCGCCGAGGAGGGTGCCGACGTGACTTTCTTCTACCGGGACAACGTCGGTGCGGCCGCTGAGGTGGTCGCTGCCGGCGCCGCGGCGGGCCGGACGATCGGCGCCGATCGGGTCAACGTCTGCGACGCCAAGGCCTGCGCCGAGGCGGTCGAGCGCGTTGCCGCGCGCGCGGAGCGCATCGACATCCTGGTCAACAATGCGGGCGTCATCCGGGACAACCAGCTGGCCGCCCTCGAGGACGACGACATTCGGGTCGTTCTCGACACCAATATCGGCGGCGTATTCAATACGACGCGCGCGGTAATTCCGCACATGATCGTGCAGCGCGCCGGCAAGATCATCAACCTTTCGTCGGTCAGTGCGGAGAAGGGCGGCCGCGGCCAGACCAACTACGCGGCGAGCAAGGGCGCGATCAATGCCTTCACCCGTTCGCTGGCGGTCGAGCTTGCGCCGCGGAAGATCACCGTCAACGCGGTCGCTCCGGGCGTGATCGAAACCGAAATGTCGCAGAACGTGCGCGACCTTGCCGGCGACCAGGTGAAATCGCGCATCCTGCTCAAGCGATACGGCAAGCCCGAGGAAGTCGCGTATGCGGTATGGTTCCTCGCCTCTCGGTATGCTGATTATGTAACCGGACAGGTCGTCGCCGTCGACGGCGGCTTCAAAATGGAGTGAACAGCATGGCGCAAAAAGAGATAAGCAGGGAAGAGATTCTGGCGGTGTACCCCAAGGTCGCCGAGACGATGGCCGATGCGCTCGGTTGCGACGTCGAGCAGGTCAAGCTGGACGTATCCCTGATCGAGGGCCTCGACGCAGAGTCCATCGATTTTCTGGACATGGTTTTCCGCCTGGAGCGCGCCTTCAAGATCAAAATCCCGCGCGGCAAGATCGTCGAGAACGCGCGCGGCGACTTGCCCGAGGCGGAATTCGAGCAGAAGGGCATCGTCACCGAAAGGGGTCTGGCGCAGCTCAAGTCCTATCTGTCCGAAATTCCCCCGGAACGGTTCAAGACGCCGATGAAGGTTGCCGACATTCCGAGGCTGTTCACACCGGAGACGTTTTGCAAGCTGGTGATCAACGCGCAGCGCGAAGCCCAGGCCGCCGCCTGAGCGCGGCGGCGATCCTGCCCGCATGAGCGATCATTTCTCCGCATATACTTTCGTCGACCGGATCACCGAATTCGCGCCGGCGGCGCATGCACGCGGATGGTTTGCCGTCCCGCCGCAGGTCGCCGAATTTCCTTCGTGCCTGGTCGCCGAGGCCGTGGGCCAACTCGCCGCATGGGTCGCGATGGACAAGGTGGGCTATCGTGGCCGGCCGGTTGCGGCACTCGCGACCGAAACGCTGTTCGAAGGCGACGTCGTGCCGGGCGACCTGCTCGAGCTCGAAGTGGATATCGAGGATTGCGGCGAAGACATCATCGTCTATGGAGGTAGCGCGAAGGTCAACGGCAAGCGGGTCATCGAGCTCAGGCACTGCCTCGGCCCGATGCTGCCCGTCGAGGAGTTCGACTCGCCGGAAGCCTTGCGCCAGCACTTCGCGCTTCTGCGCGGCCGCGGGGCCGAGCCCGGCCGATTTCGCGGCATCGCACCCCTGGTGGCGATCGTCGATTCCTGCGTGCCCGGCAAAACGCTGCGCGCCACACTGACAGTGCCTGACCAGGCCGCATTTTTCGCCGACCATTTTCCAAGGCGTCCGGTGTTCCCCGCGACGCTGCTTCTGGACTCGCAAATGCGCCTTGCTATCGACCTCGCCCATTCGGTCGGGGATCGACCCCGCGCCGCGGAGATGACGCCATCGCGCATGACCAACGTGAAGATGCGCGCGTTCATCACACCGGGTCAACGCGTCGGCGTCAACGTTGAAATGTTGCCGGCAGCCGAGGAGGAGGGCGCCGCGAGGCTTGCGCTGAGTGCGCATCTCGGCGATCGTCCCGTCGCGACCGCGCGAGTCGAACTCGTCGCCCGGGTGCTGGCATGAACGCTCGGCGGCGGGTTGCGATCACGGGTCTGGGCCTGGTCACGCCGGTGGGCAACGATGTCGCCACGACGTGGTCGGCGCTGCTCGACGGTCGCAGCGGCGTCACGCCGATCAGCATTTTCGACGCCAGCGGCTTTTCGACGCGGATCGCGGCCGAGGTCAAGGACTTCAGTGATGACTCCCTGACCGTCGATCGAAAGCTGCTCAAATTCGCCAACCGCTCGCATCGCTTTGCGCTGGGCGCAGCCGAGCAGGCGATGTGGGACGCTGGCATCGCGCCCACGGCTTCCACTGGAGCGCGCTGGGGCTGCGCGGTCGGTACCGGCATGATGGGTGTGGCCTACGACGACCTTGCGGCCGTGCAGCGGCACTCGGCAGCCGACGGGGAGCTGCATGCGAATCGACTGCTCGACGATCCGACGGCGGCCGATCCGATGGTCTTCTGCCGTAGCCAATCGACGGCGGGATTGGCGCTCCTCACGCGCCGTTTCGGCATCCAGGGATACGCGACCTCCGTGCACACCGCTTGCGCGTCTGGCGGCCAGGCCATCGGGACGGCGCTCAAGCTGATAAGGCGCGGCAGCGTCGACTACGCGCTGGCCGGCGGATTCGATTCGATGATCAGCCCCGTCGGACTGGCAGGATTCTGCCTGCTGTCGGCAGTTTCGGCCGACAACGATGCGCCGCAGCGCGCGAGCCGCCCCTTCGACGCGACGCGAAACGGCTTCGTCCTCGGCGAAGGCGCCGGCTTCGTCGTCCTCGAGGAATGGGAGTCGGCTCGCCGTCGCGGTGCCCACATCTACGCCGAGCTCGCGGGAGATGGCAACTCCTTGTCCTCGTACCGCATCACGGATTCCCCGCCGGATGGCGACGGGCCCATACAGTCGATGCAGGTCGCGCTTGCCGACGCCGGCGCCGGGCCGGAAGTCGTCGACTACATCAACGCGCACGGCACGTCGACCTACATGAACGACAAGAGTGAAAGCGCGGCGATCCACAGGGTGTTCGGCGACAGGACCGCCGACGTGGCGGTCAGCTCGACCAAGAGCTCGATGGGCCATTTGATCGCCGCAGCGGGCGCCGTCGAGGTTGCCGTGTGTGCGCTGGCGATCCGGCACGGCGAGCTGCCGGTCAACGCCAACCTGCGCGAGCGCGACCCCGAGTGCGATCTCAATCTCGTCGTCGCGCCCACGAAGCGGCGCGTGCGGATGACCCTGTCCAACTCCTTCGGGTTCGGAGGCTCGAACAGCTGCGTCGCACTGCGCCATCCGGATGAAGTGGACGGAGCGAGGTAGCCGTGCCGCGTGCCCGCATCCTCGTGACCGGTACCGGCGCCGTCTGCGGTTCGGGTAGCAATCCGGACGCGATCCTCGCGGCGGTGCGCGCCGGGCGCTCGGCGATCGCGCCGATTGCGCAGTGGGATACGGCGGGTTGGCCGGTGCGCGTTGCCGCCGAAATGCCCGACTTCAATCCGCGGGCGCTGGTCGAGGATCGAAAGCTGCACAAGCTGATCCGGCGCAGCGACATGTTCGGGCTTTATGCGGGGAGTCAGGCGATCGATGCATCGGGTTTCATGTCTCTCCGCGGCGACGATAGCGGGGCTGCCGCCGCGTTCAACGACCGCAGCGGGCTCTACGTCGGCTCGGGCGGCGGCGCGTACATGTCGCAGTACGAATATTTCCCACTGATGAGCGAGACGGGCGGCGAGCTCCAGGCATTCGGGCGCGACCTCGGCAGCCAGGTCAATCCCATGTGGCTGCTCCGCACGCTGCCGAACAACGTGCTCTGCCATGTCGGCATCAAGTACGGGCTCAAGGGCCCCAACGCCTGCATCACCAACCACAGCGCGGGAGGCACGCTGGCGGTCATCGAAGCTGCCGAGGCGCTGCGGCAGGGCGAAGCCGACCGCGCGGTCGCCATCGGACACGATGCTCCGATCGAACCGCAGATGCTGTTCTACTATCACCGGTGCGGCCTGCTTGATCCCGACACGATCCGCCCTTTCGATGCACGCCGCAGTGGCAGCGTATTCGGCGAGGGGGCGGGCGCACTCGCGCTGGAGACGCAAAAAGCGGCGAGCCAGCGCAATGCCCTCGTGCTGGGCGAGGTCCTCGGCGGCGGCTACGCGGCGGAAGCGGTGGGCCTGCTCGGAATCCGTGAGGACGGCGACGGTCTTTTGCGCGCGATCGCGCAGGCGCTGGCGGAGGCGGATCTCGCGCCCTCGGATATCGGCATGATCGTCGCGCACGGCAACGGAACGCGGCAATCGGATGCATCCGAGGCTGCTGCGCTGCGAGCGGTGTTCGGCACCGGCGACGCCGCGCCGCCGGTCACCGCGTTGAAATGGGCGACGGGCCATCTGATCGCCGCGGCTGGCATCGTCGAGACCGTGGTCGCGCTGGCAGCGTTGCGCGAGCGCGTCGTTCCGGGCATCGCCACGCTGGCGTCGCTGGACCCCGAGTGCGAGGGCCTGCACGTCTCGTCGGCAGCACAGCGACCGCGGACAGACACGGCGCTGATCCTCTGCCGCGGCTTCGCCGGAACCAATGCGGCGCTGATCGTCCGCTCGCTGCAGTGAGCTAGATGGCGGACTCCGCCAATGCGTTCGCGCTGCCGAAGGCAGATGCATCGCGCTGCGGGATCGACAGCGTGGAAATCGCGCGCATCGAGCGCCTGCTGCGGGACACGCCGCCGGATGCGCTGTCTCGCTTGTTTTCGGCCCAGGAGCTCGCGGACAGCGGCGACGGCCCGGGTCGCGCGGCCAGTTTGGCGGCGCGCTTTGCAGCCAAGGAAGCGTGCGCGAAGCTGTTTCCCCGAGAGTTGGCGCTGGGCGAGATCGTGCCCGCGGATTTCTCGGTTGTGCGGGACGGCTACGGGGCCCCGCAGGTGGTGTGCAGCCCCCGGGCGGAGCGCGTGCTCGCCCGGCGGCGTGTGAGCGTGATCGCGGTGTCGCTCACGCACAATCGAGTCAGCGCATCAGCGGTGGCGCTTTCGCTTTCCGCGCAATCGGAGGCACCGCTCGCCGGCCGGCTGCTCTACCGCTTGCTGCCTTTTCGCCGGCGCGTCATCCTGGAGAACCTGCGCAGAGTGTTCGGACCCGCCGTTCCGGAGGCGGAGATCGTACGACTGGCGCAGGCGCACTACGCGCACCTGTGGCGACTCGCCGGCGAATTCCTCCGGTTTCGCTGGTTGTCGGAAGAGCGCAAGTCGGCGCTGATCCGGGTCGACAACGTCGACGCGCTGGCCCGCGCGCTCGATCGGGGCAAGGGGGCATTGGTCCTGACCGGACACTTCGGCAATTTCGAAGTCGCGACGATCGCGGGCTTGCGCCATTTTCCGCACATGCGGGGCCGTTTTCATTTTATCCGTCGCGCGATTCGGCCGCGCTGGCTCGACGCGCTCGTGACGCGGCGGTTCAGGCGGGGAGGATTCGGCGTCCTGGGCAAACGCGGATCGCTCGATGCGATTCTCGAGCGTCTCGAAGCCGGCGACCTGGTCGTGTTTCCGTTCGATCAACACGCGGGACCGCCCGACGGCATCGCCGTCGATTTTTTCGGCCACCCGGCCGGCACCTTCAAGAGCCTGGCGATCATGGCGCTCGCGACCGGAGCTCCCGTGGTGCCCGCGTCGAGCTGGCGTGAAGCCAACGGTTCGCACGTGCTGCGCTTCGAAGAAGCGCTGCCCCTGGTCGAATGCGACAATGTCAACGAGGAGATCCGGCGCAACACGCGCGCGTACAACGCAATGATGGAAATCCTGGTGCTGCGCCACCCCGAACAGTGGTACTGGGTCCATCGCCGCTGGAAAGCCGACGCGGGGATCGCCGGCTGACACGGTTGGCGCGCCGGCCGACGCAATCCATGCAGGGGCTATAATGCCAGCCGGGACCGAGGACCCATGATGATCGAGCAATTGCCCAATCTGCTGGCGCCCAAGTTCTTTATTCTCTACGCTTTCATTGCGTCGGGCGTGTACGTCCATTATCGCGGGCGGATCCGGCATCGCTTCTATCGCCAGCTGACCGACCATTCGACGTTCATGGCGCCGTACAACGTGCTGATGTACATGTTCTCGGCGGTGCCGAACCGGCCCTACGTCGACGTCAAGCTTTTTCCCGAGCTCAAGCCGTTGTCGGACAACTGGCAGATCCTGCGCGAAGAGGCCCTGCAGCTGTTCGACGAGGGTCATATCCGCGCGGCAGCGAAGTACAACGACCTCGGATTCAACTCGTTCTTCCGCCGCGGCTGGAAGCGCTTCTACGTCAAATGGTACGACGAGCCGCTGGAGTCGGCGAAGGCCTTGTGTCCGAAAACGGTCGCGCTGGTGCAGTCGATTCCGTCCGTCAATGCGGCGATGTTCGCGCTGCTGCCGCCCGGCGGCGACCTCGGCAAGCATCGCGATCCGTTCGCTGGGTCGCTGCGCTATCACCTTGGTTTGTCCACGCCGAATTCGGAGAACTGCCGGATCTTCGTCGACGGCGAGCCGTATCATTGGCGCGACGGGGAAGCGGTCATTTTCGATGAAACGTTCATCCATTGGGCCGAGAACAAGACCGATACGCTGCGCGTGATTCTTTTCTGCGACGTCGAGCGCCCCCTCACCAGTCGCGTTATGGCCAAGATCAATCACTGGTACGAGGCGACGGTGATACGCGCCAGCCAGACGGAGAACGTCGAAGGCGACCAGGTCGGGGTACTCAACAGGATTTTCAGCTTCGCCTATTACCTGCGCCTTCCCGGGAAGGCGCTCAAGCGCAAGAGCAAGTTCGCCTACTACTCGCTCAAGTGGCTGCTCCTCGGCGGATTGCTGGTCTGGATTCTCGCCTGACAATGCCTGGCGGACGAATTGCCGCGATAGGCATGGCGCTGGCGTTGTTCGCAGCAGCGGCGGCTGCGCAGGATGCGTATCCGTCCAAGCCCATCACGCTGATCGTGCCATTTCCGCCCGGCGGCGTCGCCGATATCGTCGCGCGCCCGGCGGCCGATGCGATCGGACGCGTGCTCGGCGCGCCGGTCCTCATCGAGAACAAGGCGGGTGCCGGCGGCGGCATCGGCATGGCCTTCGTGGCCAAGGCCAAGCCGGACGGTTACACGCTGCTGCTCGCGCTATCGTCGATTTCGATCCTCCCCGAGGCCGACAAGCTGCTCGGCCGCGCCCCGATGTACCAGCTCGAGCAGCTCGTGCCGATCGCGCGGCTTACGGCCGACCCGACGGTCCTCGCGGTGCGCGCCGACAGCCCCTGGAAAACGCTGCAGGAGTTCGTGGCGGACGCGAAGAAACGGCCAGGCGCCATCACCTACGGCTCCTCCGGCAATTACGGGACGATGCACGTGCCGATGGAAATGTTCGCGAGCGACGCAGGCATCAAGCTGCTGCATGTGCCCTACACCGGCGCCGGCCCTGCCGTGGTCGGCCTGCTCGCCGGCAATATCGACGCCGTCGCGTCGGGTCCGTCGACGGTCATCCAGCATGTCAAGGCGGGCAAGGTGCGCGTGCTTGCGTCGTGGGGCGACCATCGTCTGGCGTCGCTCCCCGAAGTGCCCACGCTGTCGGAATCCGGATTCAGCGCTGTCTTCTTCCAGTGGTCGGGCTTGTTCGCGCCCGCCGGTACGCCGGCGCCCGTGCTCGCCAAGCTGCGGGAGGCGGCGCGCATCGCCGCGGCGGACCCCCGCTTCGTCGCAGCGCTGGCGACGGTCGAAACGCCGGTGCAATATCTCGATGCACCCGAATTGCAGCGGTTCTGGGACGCGGATGCGCAAAAACTCGGCGCCGTCGTCCGGCGTGTCGGCAAGCTCGATTGACGGATGGATTTGCATGACGAGGGCGCGCAGGCCGTGAGCGCGCGTGAATTCACCGTTCCGATCGACCAGCGCCACTTCGAGGACTACGCGGTGGGTATGTCGTTTGAATATGGCGCCGTCGTCGTCGACGAAGCGGAAGCGATCGCGTTCGCCGAGTCGTTCGACCCGCAACCGATTCACATCGATCGTGTCGCGGCGGCGCAGGGCCCTTTCGGCGGTTTGATTGCGAGCGGCTGGCACACCGCCGCGCTGATGATGCGGCTGTTCGTCGCCAACTATCTTTCGAGCGTGGCGAGCATGGCTTCGCCCGGGATCGACGAATTGCGCTGGCTCAAGCCGGTTCGTCCTGGAGACACGCTGCGCATCCGCGTGACAGTTACCGAGGCCCGGCGCTCGCGGTCCAAACCCGACCGCGGCATGGTGCGTACGCTCATCGAGGTACTGAACCAGCACGACGAAATCGTTTCGAGTCTGAAGGCGATGAACCTGCTGCGCTGCCGTTCGCGTTCCTAGGCGTTACCTTGTAGGCGCCGGTCCGGCAAAGGGCACACCGTTGTCGGACACGCGAAAGAGCATTCGGCTGATAGGCGCTCTGGAGAGGGTTGGGCGAAACTCCCTGGAAAAGAAAGGGGATCGCCATGATCGATATCCAACGCATCACCGCGCATTGCGCGAACGCCTTGACCCTCGCCGTCGTCGCATTGGGCGTCGCGGCCTGCGCGACGACTCCGTATTCTCCCCCTGCGGCGGAAACGCGCAGCGACCTTCTGGCAGCGCATCTGGCCGTTGGCGATGGCGCGCAAGTCATCGCCGAGTCGCGGCGGGCGATCGAGGACCGTATCCTGGAACTCGATCCCGACCGGATCAGCGACGAAGATGTGCGGCACACTCTCGCGGCGGGTCCCACGCCGCGCATCATGCTGGTCCACGGTGGAGTCGTCGGCGTTTATCTGGTGATGGAATCCTTCGGAAAATTCCTGGTCGGGATGGGATACCCTGAGTCGCGAATCCGCGATCCCCGCAGTGGTGAATGGTCGCAAAATCCCTACGGCAGCAGCGAACGGCTGGCTGGGGAACTGGCCTGGTACTACGAGCACGACGGCGTGCAGCCGATGCTGATCGGTCACAGCCAGGGCGGCATGCAGACCGTGAAGGTGCTGCACGAACTGGCTGGAGATTTTAGCGATTCGGTCCGCGTATGGAATCCGGTGACCGACAGGGCGGAAGACAGGCGGACGATCGCCGACCCGGTGACGCATGTCCAGCGCCCCGTCGTCGGAGTCAGGCTTTCCTACGCGTCCGTCGTCGGGGCAGGAGGGCTCGAGTTCTGGGCGCCCAGCGGTTGGAGCCTCGCCGGTCGTCTTCGGGCCATTCCCGACAGCGTCGAGGAATTCACGGGCTATTCGATCGCCGGCGATCCCATTGCGCTGACGCCGCCGTCCGGCGCGAGCCCTTACGACCTGTATCGTCAGACAGGAAACGCACAAGTGCACAATGTCAACCTGCCCGTCGGGTACAACCACGTCTTCGTGCCGAATACCGATTACCTGGTCGAAGAGCCGCGCAAGCGCGACTGGATCAATGCCTATCAGGGCGCCAAGTCCGGCCATGCGGCCGCGATCCCCGGCGGCGACGACTTCCACGTTCTTTGGGCAGCGGACGTCTGGCACAGCATCAAGAAGCACTGGTGCCTTGAAGCGCAACGCCTGATTCGCGCCCAACGGAGCACCGTGGACACCCGCGGCAATCAGTCGGCGCAGGCTAGCGGACCGCAAAGCCCGTCCAGCGAGCGTTCCGACTGACCGGACGCTCCCGCCGGTGCCTGGCCTTGATTCGGCGCAGGCGAAGAAGGCGGTGATCGGGGATCACCACAAGCTGCGGCGCCTCGGCGAGCGCGGCTTTCAGTTGGTCCCCACAGCATGTCAGCCATCGGGTCCTGTTTGCTCAGGACAGTACCGGCGGACCGATGTAGGCATCGGAAACGACGAGGCTGCCGAACGAGACATCGCCGTTGCCGATCGGCGGCTTCGGGCCGCCCTCATACATGTTGAACCAGAAACCGTCGATGCCATTGATCGTCGTGCCGTCGAGGCAATACCGCGAGTGCCGAATGCGAAAGTCGTTGGCGCCGCCCGCATAGCGCCCGTTGACGAAGCCCTCAACGATACCGTCGGGGTTGGCGACGCTCGGCACGCAAGCCCAGGCGCAGGGTCCGGCTGGCCCGCCGAGATGGCCCGGGGTGTACGTGACGCCCGGCGCGATCGGATAGGTGAACTGCGAGTCGTTGATGTACGTCACCGGCACGCCGCTGACATTGAAAGCGCCCTGTGTCCCTGTCGGCGAGGCAAAGCCGCTGGTTGAAACGAGTGGCCACGTCCTGAGCGTCGGGTCCGGCGCCACGAGCGTTGCCAGTGCCTTTCCGCTGCCGTCCGAGGTCACGCTTGCGAGCAGGCGCGGCTTGGCGGTGGGGTCGCTGACCGTATTCATCTTGAAGTGCAGCTCGACACTATTGAGCGTGCCGAGCCGGATCATGGCGAGATAGTTCTTGCTGAACATCAGCGACGAACCGAAGTTACCCGGTTGGTCGATGTTGTAGCAGTCCGAGGCGCCGATGCCCTGGAAGTTTGCAGTCGGGCTCGATGCCGGCGGGCGCGCGCCGTAATTCATGCGCACGCTGCCGCCGTTCAGGCCGGTGCACGGATCGCCCGAGTTACCTGCACCCATGCCAGGAATCCATGGAAAGCCGGTGCCATAGCCTGCGTAGCGACAATCGACGCCGGGCAGCTTCCCGCCGTCGGGCCCGAGGTCTTTCCACGTCAACCACGGTCGGAACAGGTAGCGCATGTACGCCTCTTCCATGGGCGCGGGCGGCTTGGCGTGGTAGAACTCCGGGTTGGGGCGCCACGGCGACCATACGGCCTGCCACAGCGAGTTCTCGGCACTGTTGCCGGTGTCGCCGATTTTCTGGATCGTCGCGATCTGCCGAACCCGCAGCTCATTCATCCCCGGCAGCATCGGCTCGCCCATGTTCGGGTCGTAGGCCGTCAGCAGCGAATGATTCGGGCCGTAGAGATACAGCGCGCGCGTCGTGTAATTGGCGTCGTCGAACCGCTCGTGGAAACGCACCGCCGGATCGTTAATCAAGCCGTTGTCCAGCGGGTAGTTCTGTGCGACGCCCAGCTTCTGCGGCGCAAGCGTCGAGGCGTCGCCGGGATTCCACACGCGAAACAGCTGCAGCGTCGTATTGCCCAGCGTGTAGACCGCGTCGGACAACAGCCACAGGTTCAGCGTCGCCGAGATAATGTCGGCCGAATCGAATTGGCTCACATCCGCCCACAGCATCCCGTAGTCGGATTTCCCGCTGATCTTGATCTGCGCGCCACCGGCGAGCGTCACGGTCGTCGAGTCCGACAGGCCGACCGTCCGCGAGCACGACACGACGGATGTTCCCTTCGACGTGACGACCGTCAGCGTGGGCGCGTTGGCCAGAGCAAAGCGCGACGCGATGCGGACGATGTTGCTGTTCGTCGTCGCCAGCCAGAATCCGTAATTGCGCGGCTTCTTGAGTATGGCCGTTGCGTCCAATGCGATCTGCATTGGCGGTGCCGTTGGCGATACCGCCGCGATCATTCTGGATGCGAACGGCACGGCCCCATGCAAGGCGTCATTGGCATCGATCCAGTCGCCACCGACCTGTAACCACTGATTGCCGGCGTCGCCGTCATAAGTATGGCAACCGGGATCGTGTGCGTGCGCCGCCCCGCGGCTCATGTCCTGTTGCCATGTCGGCCCCGGCGCCGCACTCGTCCGTGAGCCGCTCTGCCATGTATAGCCGGTCACGCCGCCCCACTTCGGCGGATTCGACGCCTCGTCGGGGAAAGCCATCTCGGCATCGGTTAGTGTCGGAACACCATCACGGAACGCGCCGCTGGTCGGCAATCGCCCCGGTGGCGGTGGCGGTGGCGGCGGAGGCGGTGCTGGAGGGTCGGCCGGGACCGCGCTACTGCTGCCGCCTCCACCCCCGCACGCCGCAACGGATGTCGCAATTGCACCTGCGCCAGCGATGAGAAACTCTCGGCGCGACGTCATCGAAACAACTCAATCGCCACAAGCAGCTGCGGCTGCACGGTCGCCATTTCGTATCTCCTTCGCCATAACGGTTAAAGTTTCGAAGCAGAGAAGTGAAAACCGTATCACACGATCGGGCGATGCTGACAGCCGCTCAGCGCGTAATGCAGGGGTTTTGTCGAGAGCGCATATTGGGCGTCGGTCGCGCTTGGCCTCGTCGCGCGTTGCGGGCAAGACCCGCCGTTCGAAATTGGAGCGCACGCGCTGCAAGCCAAACGAGGAGGTTGGAATGGCGCTCGGCGCACGGCAACCGCACCTGCCTCGGCACCTATCGGTGTCGTCGTGCAGAGGCGGGCGCCGCCGGTCGGCCGCCGCCTCCGATCATCAGCCACGCGCTCAAGGCGCTTGCGAGCGCCAGCAGTGCTGCAATTCCCATGATGCGGCGAAAGCCGGACACGAAGGCGTCCGCGATCGCGCCTTGGATCGACGCGCGCATCTCGGGAACGGCGATCGACGCCGCGTCGATCGCCGCCAGTTTGGCGCGTTGCGACGCGACCGCTGCGACGACCGCGGGGGGAAGATCTGCCGCGGCAAGGGCGCGATGCACTTCGCCCTCGAATGTGAGGGACATGACCGTGCCGAAACTCGCGATGGCCAGCAATCCCGCGACGCTCGACACGGCGTTATTGATGCCCGACGCGATGCCGACGGTGTCCGGAGGGACAGATTGCATGACCGTCGTGGTGAGCGGCGCAACAGTCAGCGTCATGCCGAAGCCCAGTACGACGGCGGCAGGGAAAAAAGTCGTCCAGTAGCTGCCGCCGACGCCGGGCAGCGCAAACAGCGCAAAGCCGCACGCTGCGATGGCGGGGCCGATGACCAGGGGAAGCCTCGCACCGTGGCGCTCGACCAGCCCACCCGCCCGACGCGACAGGGCGAACATAAGAAGCACAAAAGGCAGCAGCGCGGCTCCCGCCGCAGCTGTCGAATAACCCTGCACCTGGATGAGATTCAGTGGCAGGAAAAACAAACTCCCGCCGAGGGCAGCATAGAGCAGGAGCGTCAGCATATTCGTCCCGGCGAAGTCACGCGAGCGGAACAGTCGCAAGGGCAACATGGGCGCCGACTGACGCAACTCGACCATGATGAATGCCGCCAGCGCGAGGATACCCACGGCGAGCGCGCCCAGCACGGCCCGGTCGGCCCAGCCGGCGGGCTGCGCTTCGATCAGCGCATAAACGACGCCGCCCAGCCCGATGGCGGCAAGCATTGCACCCCCCCAGTCGATCCGATCGGCTCGACCCTCGCCCCGGCTCTCAGGAACATAACGAAAAGTCAACATCAGCGCGGCCAGGGCCAATGGAACATTGAGGAAGAACGCGTAGCGCCAGGATCCGTGGTCGATGAGGAAACCGCCCAATACAGGGCCGAATGCCGTCGTGATCGCGGTAAACGCCGACCAGGTGCCGATCGCGCGGCCCCGCCTATTCTTGTCGAACGAGGCACTGATGATGGCTAGGCTCCCCGGTACCAGCATGGCGCCGCCGACCCCCTGAATGGCTCGCCCGACAATCAGCACGCCGACCCGGTCCGACACACCGCAGGCGATCGAGGCGGCGACGAATACGATGACGCCGACGACGAACACGCGGCGTCGACCGAAACGATCGCCCGCGGCCCCGCCGACCAAAAGCAGCGCGGCGAGCATCAATTCATAGGCTTCGATCACCCACTGCCCGTCAGCCAGGGTCGCGCCCAATGAACGCTGCAGCGCGGGCAGGGCAACATTGACCACGGTACCGTCGATGAACGCCATGCTGGACGCGAGAATCGTCGCCGCCAGAATCCACGGCTCCGCATTCTTTGCGCACGGCGCACCGGGCGGTGTCGCCGCGACGATTGCCTTGTCGCAGGGGAACGAAGCGATGGAAGCCAATTAATATCGAGTCGGGCGTGTGGACGGGGCTCGCGGAGCTACCCCAGGTGATGCGCCAGGATCTTGAGGCACAGCCGTTCGAAGCGCTTGCATTCGGCCGCATCGAGCGACTCCATCAACGTCTGTTGCGCGCTGCGCACCGCAGGCAGTGCACGGACGAGCACTTTTCTTCCTGCCGGCGTAATTCGGACGAGCTTGACGCGCCGGTCCGCCCTGGACGCCGAACGCACGAGCCAGCCCCTGGATTCGAGCCGATGGATCACCCCGCCGATTGTCGCTGCGTCATACCCGATCAGCAAGCTCAGGCGCGCCTGGTCGACGCGCGGGTGCTGTGCCACCGCCGCCAGTGCCGCAAACTGGACCGGCGTCATATCGAGACCGACGCGTGCGGCGAAGAGTTTCACCGCCACCTGCTGCAGGCGACGGATGAAATGGCCGGGCATGTGGTGGATGACGAGGTCGCTGGCACGCGGGTCCGCATAACTGATGCTGTCGGAATCAGGCGCGGCGCGGCGCGGCGCGGCTACGCGAGGCATCGCTCGACCGTCCAACCGTAAAGCCATTCGAGGGCGTCGTAGTAGCGTTCCGGCGTGCGCCCGACCCACAGGGAGTTGCGCACCAGACGCTCGACGCCCCTGGCGTGATAGAGACGGCCCATTTCGCGCGCCGAAATAATGAGCCGAGCGCCGCGCACGATACGCTTGGACTCGTACAGGCGGAACGCGCGCTCGAGGTCGCCGTCGCAGGTTCGGAGCGCCTCGCGCAGCGTCACCGCGTCCTCTAAAGCGATGCACGCGCCCTGCGCCAGATACTGCAGCATCGGATGCGCAGCGTCGCCCAGCAGCGTCGCCCGGCCATCGCCCCAGCGGTCGACCGGATCGCGATCTGCCGTGGACCAGCGCTTCCAGGACGTAGGCTTGTCGAGCAGCTGGCGAGGCCGGTCGCAGATCTCCGTGAAGTAGGACATCACCTCCTCGCGCGAACCCTCGCGCACGCCCCACTCCTCCTGTTTCCGGCTGTGAAAGGTTACGACGATGTTGTACTGCTCGCCGCCGCGCAGCGGGTAATGGACCAGGTGGCAGTTCGGGCCGACCCAGATCGCCGCCGCGTTCCAGCGCAGATCGGTCGGCATGTCCTCGCACGGGACCAGCGCGCGATAGACCACGTGTCCCGAGACACGGTGGCCGTCCCCGATCAGGCGCTGCCGGACGATCGAGTGGACACCGTCGCAGCCGACGATGGCCGCGCCTTCGTGACGGCCCCCGGCCGCATCGACCAGGCGAACGCTCTTATCACCGACATCGACGCGTGCGATGCGCGACGACGTGTGAACGCGGATGCCCTGTACGAGCTGGACCTCTTCGTATACGGACTGGTGGATATCTGCCCGATGGATGACGGCGTACGGATTGTTGAAGCGCCGACGGAATGTCTCTCCCAGCGGCACGCGCGCGATCTCGCTCGCGTCGATGGCATCCATCATGACGAGCTCGTCGGTGTACACCGCGCGCCGCCGCGCGCGTTCGCCGACGCCGAGCGCGTCCATGGCGGCAAAGCCGTTGGGTCCGAGCTGCAGTCCCGCGCCGATCTCGCCGATCTCGGACGATTGTTCGAAAACGTCGACATCGAATCCCTGCTGGCTGAGCGCGAGGGCCGCGGCCATACCACCGATACCGCCGCCCACGACGAGCACCGGTGCCGCGCGATCGGAGCGGGCGCTCATCGCGGATCCGTCAACGCTGCTCGTACACGCCTAGCTTGCGCTGCAGCGGCGATTCGTCAGCCATGAAGACATAAGCCGGTGC
Organism: Casimicrobiaceae bacterium; assembly: GCA_036493675.1. Classification (GTDB taxonomy): domain Bacteria; phylum Pseudomonadota; class Gammaproteobacteria; order Burkholderiales; family Casimicrobiaceae; genus PALSA-1003. Next base: position 19,074 of record DASXPJ010000028.1, on the reverse strand, counting down.
ACGGCCGGATCGATTGGCGAGCCGGACCATCGCTAATCCCGGCGCGCAGAACGTGTCCGCATGCTCGAAAGCGATCGCTCGGTCGTTGACCTGCGCGTCGCCGCGGCCTTCGACCACGTGGAATACGCGGGCGGCCGACATGCGAGGCAGCGTGATTTCCTCGCCGGGGCGCAGCAGCAGCGCGGCGAACGCCAGCGTATTCAGGCAATCGGCGCCGGTTTCGGGATTGACGTAGGCGAGCTGCACCGGCGTGCCCGGCGCGCACGTGGCCGCATACGCCTGCAGGGCGTCGCGAGTGCGCAGCCACTCGTAACGCAGCAACGGGTACGCACCTTCGGCACGACGTCCGTGCGCGATCGGCGCCAAGCCGCCCGCCGCGTAGGCAAAAGGCGGCGGCAGCGTCGCCTGCGTACCCCCTTCGACGGCGTACGACACATCGAGATAGACCATCAGCGGCAGGTCGAGCACATCGAGCCAGATGACCGGGGTCTTGCCCTCGTGCCGATGCTCGTGCCACTGTCCGGTGGGCGTCAGGATCAGATCGCCGGGCTCCATCGCGCAGGGCTCGCCGTCGACCAGCGTCACCGCCCCTTCGCCCTCGACGACGACGCGCGCGGCGTTGGGCGTGTGGCGGTGGCTGGGCGCGGTCTCTCCAGGCAGGACGAGCTGCATGCCGAGGTAGATGGCGGCGGAGGCCTGCAGGTTGTCGAGCCCCCGGCCGGGATTGGCGAGCACCAGCACGCGGCGCTCCGCCTTTTCCATCGGCGTGAGCTCGCCTGCGCGCAGCAGCAGCGGGCGGATGGCATCCCACCGCCAGTGCGCGGGCAGCGTATTCGTGCGCGGGGCCTGCGGCGGCAGCAGCGCACGCAGGTTCGGCCAGAGCGGCACCAGGTTGGCGCCCGCGAGCGCCGACAGGTAGTCTTGCGGCAGGTCGTCGAGAGTGCCAAGGGGCTTCATGCCGTCTCCGTCGCGTGGCTTGCGCGCCGTTGCGCGCCCGGTTGCGGCCAATGTACTATTTCGTATGCATACATTCAATATGAACGCTTACGGAATGCGTTCAGGCGTTCGCCGGCGATCCGGTTTGTTCTGCTGAGGAGTCCCCGATGATGCACGCGAAGCGGTTCATCCTCGCGGTCCTGGCCGCATCCGTTTTGGCCATGGCAGCGGCTCCGGCGCTCGCTCAGGAGACGGTAAAAATCGGCGTGGTCGCCGAGTTTTCCAGCCCGTTTGCCGATTACGGCGCCCAGATCGTCGCCGGCATGAAGACCTACCTCAAGCAGAACGGCGAGGTCTTCGGCGGCAAGAAGATCGAGATCATCATTCGCGATACGACCGGTGCCGCGCCCGACATCGCCAAGCGGCTCGCGCAGGAGCTGGTCACTCGCGACAATGTCGACGTTCTGGCCGGCTTCGGTCTGACGCCGAACGCGCTGGCGGTGGCGCCGGTTTCAGCCGAAGCGAAAAAGCCGATGGTGATCATGAACGCAGCGACTTCGATCATTACGAACCGCTCGCCCTACATCGTGCGTTTGTCGCACACGCTCCCGCAGGATTCGCAGCCGATCGCGCAGTGGGCAGCGAAAAACGGCATCAAACGCGTCTTCACGATGGTTTCCGACTACGGCCCGGGCATCGACGCCGAAGGTGCGTTCATCAAGGCCTTCAAGGCGGCGGGCGGCGAGATCACCGAAAGTGTGCGAACGCCGCTGCAAAATGCCGATTTCGCGCCCTTCCTGCAGCGGATCAAGGACAGCAAGCCAGAAGCGGTGTTCGTCTTTCTGCCCCCCGGAAGCCAGACGATCGCGTTCATCAAGGGTTACGAAGAACGCGGCCTGAAGCAGGCCGGGATCCAGTTGATCGCGACGGGCGATTTGACTGACGACGGCGTGCTGCAGGCGATGGGCGAGCCGACGCTTGGTCTGATCACCAGCTTTCATTATTCCGCGGCGCACGACTCGCCGGAAAACAAGGCTTTCATCAAGGCCTACGTGGAAACCAACGGCACCAAGCTGCACCCCAACTTCATGGCTTGCGCGGGCTACGACGGCATGGCGGCCATTGCCGAGGCACTGAAGAAAACCGGCGGGTCGGCCGAGCCGGAAAGATTCATCGCCGCGCTCAAGGGGATGAAGCTCATGAGTCCGCGCGGCCCGATCCTGATCGATCCCGAAACACGCGACATCGTGCAAACTGTCTATATCCGGCGTGTCGAGAAGATCGACGGCCTGCTTTACAACGTCGAATTCGACAAGTATCCCGACGTCAAGGATCCGGGAAAGCAGGGCTAACGCGGACGACGCCAGGCGCGGCCCAGGACGGTCGCCGCTCGTGCAATGCTCGGCGATGCAGCATGCATCAGATCTTGAACGTCGTCTGCATCTCCGGCGGAAACAGGGTTTCGACGGCGAGCTGACGGCGGCAAACGCCTTGCTCGTACGCGTAATGCAGGAACGCGTCGAGCGTCGTCCGGTTGCGCTCGATTCCGTACGGCCAGGGATCGTCGCCGAAGAGCTCCCGCGAGCGGCGCAGCTCATCGGATGCCCACGGCAGCGGAAAATGCGAGACGGTCACGCTCGCCGCACGCGCGAGGCTGCGCGCTTTGGCCTCGTCGAACGCCTTGAACAAATCCATGGCCAGCCAGCGGTCGCGCTCATAGACCTCTCGCCGCATCGCGACGACGTGCATGATCGGAAAGATTCCCGTCTTGCGGGCGTACGCGAGCTCGACCTCCCGGCTCTCGGGGAAGAGTCTCCGGATGCGGGGGTCGCCGCTCTCAAAAGGAGCGGGCGGCCGCGCCGAAAGGATCGCGTCCAGGTCGCCCGAGAGCAGCATGTCGGAAAGCGAGCGGTCGGCGACGACGGTGAGCCGAAAGTCGGGAGGGAGATCAAGCTCCACTTTTTCGCCTCGCCCCGGCTCATTGACGCCGGCCTGGTGCCAATGGATCGAGGCGAGGTCGACTCCGTACTCGTGGGCCAGCAGCCCGCGTGAATAGACCGCGGCTGTCTGCGCCCATTCCGGAACGCCGATGCGCTTTCCCGCCAGCCCTTCGGGCCGGGTGGCGCCGCCGGCGGACGGTACATAGATCGACGAGTGGCGAAACACCCGCGAAGGGAACACCGGTAGCGGAACGAAGCGTCGGTCGTCCCGTGCCGCCAGTGCAGCGATTTTGGCCAGTGACACCTCCGAGACGTCGAACTCGCCGTGCACCAGGAAACGATAAAACATTTCCTCGGGCGGCAGCTGCAGAACGGTGGGCTCGACGCCGGCGATCGGCACGGTGCCATCGGCCAGGTCGCGCACGTGGTCGTACGCGCCAAGCGCGAGGCACAGGGGACGCTTAGGCATGGCGGCCGATGCGACGCCGGTCAATCGACCCGGATGCCGATCGTCTTCACGATCTTGCCGTACTTGTCATAGTCGCTGCGGATCAAGGCGGCGAATTCGTCGGGCGTCGTCGCGAATGTCTCCACGCCGCCTGCCGCATTGAGTTTCTCCTTGACCTCGGGGGCGGCGAGCGCCTTCGCGACCGCTGCGCGCAATTGCGACAGCACCGGCTCGGGCGTGCCGGCGGGCGCGAACAGCGCGAGCCAGATCGTGACTTCGTAGCCCGGGTAGAACTCGCCGATCGTCGGGAGATCGGGATATTCCGGCGAGCGGCGCGACCCGGTCACGGCCAGGGCCCGCAGCTTGCCGGCCTTGATCTGCGTCGCCGTCGACGTACCCGCGAACATCGCCACCGTATCGCCGGCAACGGTCGCCAGCGTCGCCGGCGCGCCGCCCTTGAACGGCACGTGCAGTAAATCGATGCCGGCCCGCTGCTTGAGCAACTCCATCGACAGATGATGCTGGCTGCCGTTGCCGCCTGACGCGTACGCCAGAGGGGGAGTTACTCGGCGCGCGTAGTCGATGAATTCCTGAAAATTGCCCACCGGCAGTGACGGATTGACCGCAAAGACGAATTGATTCGCCGCCAGCGTCGCCACCGGCGCCAGGTCCCGCAACGGGTCGAACGACATCTTGGCGTACAGGTGTGGATTGATGGTGATCAGGCTGTCCTGGCCGAGCAGAAGGGTGTATCCGTCCGGCGGCGCTTTGGCGACCATGTCACCGGCGATATTGCCATTGGAGCCGGCGCGATTGTCGACGACGACCGCCGCCCCCAGCAGTTCGGAGAGTTTCTGTCCCACGACGCGGGCCACGATGTCCGGCGCACCGCCGGCCGGAATGGGAACGATCAACCTGATCGCGTGCGATGGATATTGGGCAAACGCCGCGCCGCCGCCCAAGGCGATCAGAAACAACGCGAGTCTGCACCAGCCTGTGGTCTTCACGGTTCAGCCCTTCCGCTCCCGCTTGCCTCGGCATCGATCTTTTCGCATATCATCGCAAATTGCAACGATCGTCCCATGCCGACCCATGCCGCCTGCCGCCGATCCCGGCCTCATCGACAAGCTCGTGCTGGCCAACCGCATCCTGTACCGGCAGGGCGTGGTCGACGGCTTCGGGCATGCGAGCGTGCGCCACGATAAATCACCCGATCACTTTTTGCTCGCGCGCAACATGGCACCGGCGCTCGTCCGGCGCGAGGACATCGTAACTTTCGACCTCGCCGGTGCGGCACTCGATGCGGATGGACGACGCGTGTATCTGGAGCGCTTCATTCACGGCGAAATCTATCGCGCGCGCGCCGATGTCCACGCCGTCGTGCACAGCCACTCGCCCAGTGTGATTCCCTTCGGCGTGACGCAGCAGCCGCTGCGACCCGTTTTTCACATGTCCGGGTTTCTCGGCGAGGGCACGGCGCTGTTCGAAATTCGCGATGTGGCGGGCGATACGGACCTGCTGATCAGCGACAACCGGCTGGGCGCCGCGCTGGCGGCTTCGCTCGGTCCACGGTCGGCGGTGCTGATGCGCGGGCACGGATCGACGGTGGTCGGCGCGTCGATCGAACAGGCGGTGTACCGCGCGATTTACGCCGAAGTCAACGCCCGGCTGCAGCTCGGGGCCAAGCAGCTGGGCGAAGTCACTTATCTCAACGCCAACGAAGCGGCCAGATCCGCAGCCACCAACGATACGCAGCTGCCTCGGGTGTGGGAGCTATGGAGCCGAGAAATCGGCCGCGTCGATTAGCGGGGTACCGCGCGTGCGTAGTACTTGAACAGCTCATCTTGCTGCGCCTTGGATAATGGCGTGGGAAGAAACTTCATCGTCACCGCATCGGCCATGGCCTCATCGAGACCGGAAAGCCGGTCGAGACGGACATTGTCCTTCGGATAGAACTGGTCGCGGACCTCCTTTGCGAGGCTTTCGGAAATGTTGACCCATTCGGCGTACGCTTTGAGCGCCGCGGGGTCCGAGTACATCCAGTCCAGCGTCTCCCGGTAGGCGACAAGGTAGCGCTCGATGGCATCGCGTCGCTGCTCGGCAGCGTTGGCATTGGCAATCATCAGACGCACGGTCTGATTGCGAAACGCCGGCAGGTCCGATTCGCGCACGACGATGCGGATGCGGCCCTGCTGCAGCGCGTCGATGCCGAACGGGGGCGACGACCAGCCGATGTCGACCTGGCCGGTCATCGTCTGGGTGAACGTCGATGCCGGGCTTCCCGTCGCGACCGGCTTCGCCTGCACGCCGAATTCGCGGATGAAGGCGAGCACGGCAAGGTTGGTCGACGAGCCGGTGGTCGAGTACGCGATCGTCTTGCCCGCCGCATCCTTGATGCTCTTGATCGGCGAAGCGGCGGGTACGTACCAGAACAGATCGTCGGCGCCCGTCATCGAGTTGGCGATGGCGCGTACCGGCGCGCCCTTGGCGAACGCGCCCAGCACCCCGGCCGTCCCGACGCCGATACCGATATCGACGCTGCCCGAAATGACCGCTTGCAGCGTCTCGCCGGCGCCTTGTGTATAGAGCGTTTCCAGCGTCAGGCCGTGTTTCTTGAAAAAACCAGCCTTTTGTCCCAGCTCGGGTGCCGCATTTTCCCAGTTGCCGCGTTGTCCGATCGCGAGCTTTAGCGTGTCCTCGGCGATTGCGCCGCCTGCCAAGATCACGCCCGCTAAGGCGATAAAACAGCGTAGTGATATTGCGAGCTTCATCGGTTCCCCCGTGAAATTTATCGCCGCATGCGACATCTAAAGGCGTTCGATTTCCTCATGGCTGCCCCCGAGCGCCCATCGCGCCCCGCGAGCTACGATCCTGCGATGCACGGGATGGGTGAACGAACCCGCGTCATGACCCAGTGCATCGACGACTACCCGTCCATCCCCGACCTGTCGCGTCCACAGTACCGGTTGCCAATCGCCTTTTTCGGAGCGGGCATGGAGCAGCGGATGCACGTCGGCATGAAGATCGAGATCGGCATACGCCTCATCGCGCAAAGTGAAGTCGTCGACGCCGCGCAGCAGCGGATGATCGGTATCGCGCGGTCTGGCTTCGACGCTACCATAGGGTTCATGCCTTGATCTGCCCCACGCCCAGGCGCCTCCAAGGATATCCTTCCATCCGGGCCAGTCGTCGAAACAAATAAGCGCCGTGTGCAGCGCGAGCAGGCCGCCGCCACGCGCGAGATGGGCATCGATCGCCGAGCGACCGGTGCCGGAAAGGATGAACGCCCAGCGCCCGCGGTGCGGCGCATATTTGTCGCCGACCGCCATGCTCCAGCGCAGCGCATAGACGGTAAGGAGCTCGGGGCGGGTCGCCTCGAGCGCGGCCAGGCCGCCTTCGATATCGTCGGTGACCGTCGATGCGATCCCCTGCTCGGCCAGCAGCTCGGCGAGGACCGGGGCGCCGACGTCGAAGCGGTGCGTATGTCCGCCCGTCAGGATGAGATTGCGCGGCACGAGATTACGACGACCCCATAGTGCGGCCGTGCACCAGCGCCGCGCGGCGCCGGCGCGAACTGGTTATCGCGATAACGACCATCAGCGCGACACCGATGCCGTCGGAAATCGAGCCGGGAAAGACCAGCAGGGCGCCGCCCACGAGCGCCATGATCCGTTCCCAGGGACGAAGCGGGCCGATCCAGTAACCGATCAGCGCGACCGACATCGACAGAAGCCCGAGCAGCGCCGGTACGCTGGCCGCGAGGACGTCGAGCACGCTCCCTTTCAGGAGCAATGCGGGAGAGTAAACGAACATGAACGGAACGATCAGCGCGGGCAACGCGACGCGAGTTGCCGAAAACGCGACGCGCATGCCCGATTCCCCGGCGATGGCGCCAGCCACGTAGCACGAGACCGCGGTCGGCGGCGTCAAATCCGAGGCGACGCCGAAATAGAAGACGAAAAGATGCGCGGTGAGGAGCGGCACGCCCATCTTCGCAAGCGCCGGCGCGACCAGGATGGCGCAAATCAGATACGTGGCGGTTGTCGGCAACCCCGTGCCGAGCAGAATCGCGGCCAGGGCGGTCAGCGCAAGCAGCATCAGCAGCGAGCCATTGGAGTAGCTGAGGATGAGCGAGGTGAATTTCAGGCCCAGGCCGGTCAGATCGGTGACGTTCATGACGATACCAACGATGGCGCACGCCACCGCGATCATCACCGCCGAGCGGGATGATTCATCGAGCGCTCCGATTACCTCCTTCACGTCGATGCGGCGGCGTGCAAGCAGCTCGCGCACGAGCCAGATCGGCACGAAGGTCACCGTGGCCCAGGCGCCGGCACGTCCCGGCGAGACCTGCACGATGGCGAGGAAGTACAGGAGAACCGCCACCGGAACGAGAAAGTGCCAGCCTTCGAGCAGTGTTTTTCGCACCGGCGGCAGGTCGACGCGCCGCATCCCTTTCAGGCCGTGGCGGGCCGCTTCGAGGTCCGCCGTCACGAACAGCGAGACGAAATAGAGAGTCGCCGGCAGCAGAGCGGCTATCGCGATCGAGTAGTACGGTACGCCGAGCAGGTCCGCCATGATGAAGGCTGAGGCGCCCATGATAGGCGGAGTGATCTGGCCGCCGACCGATGCCGCCGATTCGAGCGCCGCGGCCATACGGGGAGGGTAGCCGTTGCGAATCATCGTCGGAATCGTCACGATTCCGACGGCCGCGACGTTCGAAGGACCGGTACCGGTGATGGTGGCGAACAAGGCGCTGGCGAAGATCGAGACTTTGCCGGCCGACCCGCGCGTGGTTCCCACCAGTGCCTGGGCGAGCTTGATGAAGAAATCACCGCCGCCCATGCGCATCATGAAAGCACCGAACAGGATGAACACATACACGTAGGTCGCGCTGGCGCCCAGCGCCGTCCCGAAGATCCCTTCCAGCCGGATGTACATCGACGAAATCACTTCCGAGTAGCTGAAGCCTGGATGCCCCAGCAATCCCGGCAGCCACGGCCCGATGAAGGCGTAGGCGAAAAAACAGATCGCGATGATCGCCAGCGACGGCCCGGCGGTGCGCCGCGTGGCTTCCACCAGCAGCACCGCCAGGATCGAGCCGCAGACGATGTCCAATGGTGTGGGATCGATCGCCCGGAAAATGCCGGGATTGGTGAATTCGACCGCGGCATAAATCGTCACCACGATGCTGGCCAGCGCCGCCGTGCATCTGGCGGCAAGGTCCCAGCGGCCGGAGCCGATGCGCGTAGGGGTGATCAGAAACAGCAGGCTCAGCGCAAACGCGAGGTGCACGCTACGCTGCACCATCGGGGAAAAGCTGACGGTAATTGCCGTGAACAGCTGGAAGCACGCCATCGCAAGCGCGATCGCCTTGGCGATCGCGCCCACGCCGCGTTCGTACCCGGGCCGCGTTGCCGGCGCGGTTGCGGTTCGCAACGCTTGCTCGCCGCTTTAGATCAGCACGGGTGCCGCGTCACTTGATCAAGCCTTTCTCCCGCAGGTAGCGTTCGGTGCCCGGATGCAGCTTGAATCCGGGGAATTTGGCCGTGTTCTCCGCGGTCGACGAATTGGCGGCCTTGAACGCTGCCGCCAGCTCGTCATGATGGTCGCCCAGCACCTTGGCGATCTGGTAGGCGGTCTCCTCGGGGAAATCGTCGCGCGTCGCGACGTAGATCCATTCGGTGAACGTATTCGTATCCTTCGCCTCGTCCTTCAGGGCGTTGGTGTACCAGCTCTTTTCGATCGTGTACGGGCTGTACCACTCGTATTTTGCGCGGATCTTCGCGACCTCTTCGGACGAGAAGGGCACGATCCGGACCCCGCGCGGATGGGTGGCGAGCTCGGTGACGATCGGGCAAGGCAGCGGACAGAGAAAGGTTATCGCATCGATGGCCCCGTCCTTGTATGCGTTCATGCCTTCGCCCTTGCCCAGGAATTCGAGATGGAAATCGCTCTCCTTCATCCCATAAAGCTCGATGAGACGCAGGAAAAGATTGGCTTCGCCGCCGGCGCGAATGCCGACGGATACACGCTTGCCTTTCAGATCCGCGAAGGAATGGATCGGGGAGTCCTTCGGCACGACGATGTGGAACGGAATGTGGAACATCGCGAACAGCGTGCGGATCCGGGTCTTGGCCAATCCCTCCTTGCCGAGCACCGCCTGCGCATCTCCCGGACCGGCCACGGCGATCTGCACGCTGCCTCGCTCGAGCAGCGCGATGTTCTCCACCGCGCCGCCGGTTCGGGCGCTGGCTTCCATGCCGGGAATGTACTTGTTGAGCAGCGGCGCGAGCGAGGCGAAGTAGAGGTGCGCCGTGCCGCCGGAGGACGACCCCGCCATTACGATTCGTGTCTGCGCGAGCGCAGGCTGAGTAAAGGTTGCCGCCAGCAGCAATATTGGTGCCGCCAGCGACCCGAATTTGCCTATGTTCATCGTTTCCTCCAGGTTGCCTGAGTCAAAAACCCGTTCGGTGCGGCTGGTTTTATAAGCTCATGCTGACAGCGATGGATGCGATACGCCAGTGCGTTCGAATAAGCCGCTCCGCGCGGCAGTGCAGTGCGACCGATCACGGGGCGACGGTGCCCTTGACCACGAGCCGCCGCAACACGCGCCGGGTCGCCTCCATGTCGTAATTCGCGACCGCGCGGTGAAGCAGGCAGCGATTGTCCCATACGATCAGATCGCCTGGCCGCCAGCGATGCGTGTAGACATACTGCTCCTGCGTGGCGTGTGCGAGCAGGCTGTCGAGCAGCGCACGGCTTTCGGCGGGCACCAGGCCGATTACGTGGGAACAATACATGCCCAGGAAAAGACTTTTCTCGCCCGTTTGAGGATGCGTCCTGACCAGAGGATGCGTCACCGGAGGCGCCGCCCGCATTTCGTCGTCAGTCAGTGGACGGTCGCCGGTGCTGGTCCGCATGTACTCGAGGCTATGGACGACGCGGAGCGTCGCGATCCGTTGCTTGAGCGCCTCGGGCAGCGTGGAATAAGCCCGGGTCATGTCGGCGAACTGTGTGTCGCCTCCAGCCGGCGGAAGCTCGACCGCATGGAGCATTGTCAGCAGCGCAGGCAGCGGAAGATAGGCTTTGTCGCTATGCCAGTAGTAGTTCGACTTGAGATAGGGATTCTCGGCCGGCCGTCCGTCCGCGTCCAGGTTGGAAATCTGATGGATCGCTTCCAGGGTCGACCCGTCCGGATTGCGGAAGACGTTGCCTTCCACCTCGCCGAAAACCGCGGCGAACTCGCCCATTTGCTCCTTGCTGAGTTGCTGTCCGCGGAAGACCAGCACATGGTTCGCAAGAAAGGCGGCGACGATATCCGCGCGCAATGATTCCGAGAGCGGTTGGCGCAGATCGACGCCGGCGATCTCCCCGCCGCATCCGCCGGGCAGGACGCTGGCGATCGATTGACGCGAGGCGCGCGCGGCGCCATCCTGAGCAGCATTCGATCGCACGTATTCCTGATGAGGCATAGTTTTGCGGGGCTCGTGGCCCGAGAGTTTTGCCATGAACAGCGGCGGAGAGCGGGATCGCCGCGAAAATGAAGCGACATCGTTGATAAATATACTCGTTAACCTTACCATACGGCCAGATCTGAGCGATGCATATGAAATCGGCGCTTGTCACCGGTGCGGGTAACGGGATCGGCGCGGCGATCGCGGGGCGCTTGGCGCGAGACGGCTATCGCATCGGCCTGATCGACATCGATATCGGCGCCGCCGAGGCTCAGGCCAAACGGCTGCCGGATGCCGCGAGCTACGCGACCGACGTCACCGACGAGTCCGCGGTGGAAGCGATGCTCGACGCCTTTGGGGACATCCCGGATGTGCTGGTCAACAATGCCGGCATCGTGCGCTTCGGTCCGCTGCTCGAGCATAGCATCGCGGACTTTCGCAAAGTCGTCGACGTCAACCTGGTCGGAACCTTCATCATGTCGCGTGCGGTCGGCCGCCGCATGATCGAGCGACGGTCGGGTGCGATGGTCAATATCACCTCGCTCAACGCGGTGGCTCCCAGCCCCGACGCCGGCGCATATCCCTGCTCGAAGGCGGCCGTGGCCTCGCTTACGCAGCATTTCGCGCTGGCGCTCGGGCCGCACGGAATCCGGGTCAATGCGGTCGCGCCGGGGTTCATCGACGCCGGCATGGGGGCGGCGATCTATGCCGATCCGGCCGTCCGGGAAACGCGCAGCCAAAGCGTGCCGGTCGGATCGCTGGGCACGGCGGAAGACGTCGCCGAAGCGGTGGCGTTTCTGGTGTCCGAGAAATCGCGCTACACGACCGGTCAGCAGCTGATGGTGGACGGAGGACTGTCGTTCAGCCTGAAAAAACACCTGCCGCGGAAGCCGCCGCCGGTGCGGGCCTAGGAAAGGATCGGGCGATCCCGGACGGCGAGTGCGAAGCCGCGGGGACCATAAATCATGTCGGCGAGAACATCGATCCCCACCGTCCGCGATTGCGCGCAACAGATCCTCGCGGCCATCGCGCGGCATGGCACGGACAGCGAAGAGCTCGGCGCCGCGATCAAAGCGTCGCTACAAGCTCTCATTGTCCGACCCGACCTGCTCGAGCTCGGCATTCCGCGCGAGGGCAACAATGTCGCGGTGTCGCAGTATCTCTATTTCGACGGCGAGCTGGCGATCATTCTGTTCGAGGTTCCCAACGGCAAGACGATACCGCCGCACGATCATGGCATCTGGGAGACCCTGTCGGTCTACCGCGGACGGATCAAGCACGTCGTCTACGAGCGGGCCGACGATGGACGCGTGCCCGGCGTGGCGGAACTGCGCGTGAAAGACGATCGCGTGCTGGAACGCGGCGATTTCGCGATCGTCGCACCCCCCGCCGACATTCACAGCTTTACCGCGCTCTGCGATCAAACCTACGGCATCACGGTGGTCTGCGGCACCTACAAGCCCGATCGGCATTACTACCAGCCGGACCAGAGGACCTATGTCGTGAGGCAGGGACGCAATGCCCGCTGACGGGCACGCGCGACGCGGCCGCGACGGCGTATCGGCGGTGATCGGCGATGCCGCGGTCATCGACGTGCACGCCCATGTGCGCCTGCAGGCGACCAACGGCGCCGCCGGCCGCTACGGCCCCGAATTCGGCACCGACCAGGACGGCAAGCCGTGGTATCGGGTCGGCAACTACAAGCTCCTGGGCGTCAAGCATACCGGCAGCCCGTTTACCGATCCCGAGCTGCGCCTTCAGAAGATGGACGAGGCGCACATCGACTTCCAGGTCCTGTCGCCCAGCCCGCTGACCTATTTTCACCACATCGAGCTGGCCGATGCGCTGGCGTTCTGCCGACGCCATAACGAGGCCATGGCGGAGCTCGTGCGGGCGTATCCGCACCGACTTGGCGGGCTCGCCGCTTTGCCGATGCAGGACGCCGGCGCCGCGCGCGAGGAGCTCATCCGCGCCGTGCGCGAGCTCGGCCTTTGGGGCGCGGCGATCGGAACCGAGTTCGAGCAGCCACTGCATGGCCCGGAGCTCGATCCTTTCTACGCGACGCTGGTCGAGCTCGACGTGCCGCTGTTCATCCATCCGGCGCCTGCAGGCATCGACGGTCCGCCGGGCGATCCCAATCTCAAGCGCTTCGATCTCGACATCATCGTCGGCTTCGGGGCGCAGGAGGCGATCGCTGTATCGACGCTCATTTTTGGCGGCGTGCTCGATCGCCATCCGAAGCTCGATGTGTGGATCAGTCACGGTGGGGGTTCGATTCCGGTCATGGTCGGCCGCCTGGCCCAGGCGGCCATGAAGCGGCCGTGGGCGAGCGCCGCACACAAGAAGGACGGCGCGTTCGAGGCGCTGCTTTCGCGCCTGTGGTTCGACACCCATATGAGCGACCAGCGCGCGCTGGATCTGCTCCGGCAGGTGGTCGGAACCGAGCGTCTGGTGTTCGGCACGAATTTCGCCGGCTGGGACCAGTCCGGCGGGGGGCCGCACGGGCCGGTCGATCCGCGCTATGCGGCGAATGCGCGCCGCTTGTTGCGCAAGTAAGCGGGGCGGGCCGAGGCGACCGCCGACTCCCGCATGATTCCTCTTTCGCTTTCGTATCACACGGCCCCGGAGCTCACACCGCCCGAGTTTGTGCGGGAAGCGGCCGCGGCGGGCTTCGATTCCGTCGGCGCCAGACTCCTCGACGGCCAGCCGGGCCGCGATCTCGCGCCGCTCATGCAGAATGCAGCGGTCCGCCGCGAGACGATCGCCTGCCTGCGCGATACCGGACTGCGCGTTCTCGAAGCGAGCAGCGCGCGACTGCGGCCCGACACCGACATGAGCGCCTTCGCGCCGTTTTTCGAGCTTGCCGCCGAGCTCGGCGCCCGGCATATCCTCGCCAGCGGCGACGACCCGGACCAGGCACGGCTGGTCGCCCGCTTTGCCGAGTTGTGCGAGCGAGCGCGCCCATTGGGCCTGACGATCGATCTCGAATTCGTCCCCTGGATGAGCGTCACCGATCTCGGTGCGGCAGCGCGCATCGTTCGAGCCGTGGGACAGGCGAATTTCGGGATCGCGGTCGACGCATTGCATTTCGACCGGTCGCATAGCCGCCTTGCCGAGCTTGCGAAATTGCCGCGCGGCTGGTTTCGCTTTGTTCAGCTATGCGACGCCCCGGCGGCCTGGACCAGCGACCGGGATGCATTGATCCATGCCGCGGTCAGCGAGCGTCTTTTTCCCGGCGAAGGAGCAATCGATCTGGTGGGGTTGCTTCAGGCCCTGCCGCGCGAGCTGCCGATCGCGCTGGAGATACCGACCTCGACACTGGCGCGCACCATCCCCGCTGCCGAGCGATTGCGGCGCGCGGTAGCGGCGACGCGCACCGTCCTCGCCAAAGCATACGGCTGAGCTATCGCTTGGGCGCAGCCCGGACGCCGCCGTACTGAGCCCAGCTCGATGCGATGTCCCAACCGGCGTCGACGACCAGGTTGACGCCGGTGATGGCCGAAGCCCGGTCGGAAGCCAGAAATTCGATCGCTTCGGCGACTTCCCTGGGCCGCACGATGCGGCCCAGGGCCGTGAACTCCGCGGGATCGGCCGCGTAGCGGCCGGAGCGGATCCGTTCCTCGACGCGCGGCACCAATGTCGAGCCTGGCGACACGACGTTGACTCGCACGCCGGCGCGGCCCCATTCGCCGGCCAGGTTTCGGGTGAGCGCGACGACGGCCGCTTTGCTGGTGCCGTAGGCGTGGACGGGCATCGACGCGATGGCGGCGATCGACCCGATGTTGACGATGCTGCCATGGCCCATCGCCGCCATGCGCGTGCCGAACGCGCGGTTGGCGAGATACGTGCCCGTCAGGTTGACTTGCATCGTCCGTTCCCAGACCTCCATCGGCAGCTCGGACGGCGGAAGAACGTCCTGGAACATCGCGGCCGCGACCACCAGCGCCGCGACCGGCCCGCTCGTCGAAGCGATTTCCGCGGCCGCGCGGTCGACATCGTCGGCAATGGCGATATCGAGGACGATGGCGCGTCCCCCGACAGCCGCGGCGACGCGCTGGGCCGCCGGCCGGTCCTTGTCGGCCACGACCACGTTCCAGCCGCGCTCGTGCATGAGTCGGCACGTCGCCTCGCCGATGCCGTTGCCGCCGCCGATCACGACGGCAACTTTTGCTTTATCTGGCATAGTCCGATTCTAAGCTGCCACGCGATGTTTGGCTCGCACGCGATCGAGCGCGGCCAACATCATCCCGTCGTCATCAGACATCACACCTATCGGGAGTGTCCATGCGGATCGGATTTGTCGGCCTGGGTCGGATGGGATTGCCGATGGCGCGCAACATCGTTCGCGCCGGACATGAGCTCACCGTCCATAGTCGCGACGCCGCCGCCGTTGCGCAACTGGAGCGAGACGGTGCAAGTACCGCGACCTCGCCGCGCGAGCTCGCCTCGATCGTCGATGTCCTTTGCTCGTGTCGCGTCTCCCCGGAGCACTCGCGCGAAGTCTTTCTCGGCGCCGACGGGGCGATTGCGGCGAGAGGAAGGGATTTGCTTTGCATCGATTTCGCGACCGTCGATCCCGAAACGTCGCGCTCCATCGCGGCAGATCTGGCCGAGCAGGGGATCGGTTTCCTCGACGCGCCGGTCAGCGGCGGCCCGGGCGGAGCGGCGGCGGCGAGCCTGAGCATCATGGTCGGCGGAAGCGAGGCGGACTTCGCGCGCGCGCGTCCGTTGCTCGAGGTGCTGGGCAAGAGCATTTTCCACCTCGGAAGCGTCGGCTGCGGCGTTTCCGCCAAGCTCTGCAACAACTTGATCACCGGGACCCTGCATGTCCTGATCGCCGAAGCGATGGTGCTGGGCACCAAGCTCGGCATCGAGCCGGGCCGGCTCTACGAAGTTCTTCGCGCGAGCTCTGCCCGGAGCAACACGCTCGAGCGCGTCGTGCCGAATCACTTCCTTCCCGGCAACTACGAGCCGGCGTCGGCGCTCGACATGATGATCAAGGATCTCGAGTGCGTGACGGCGACCGCCAAGGCGGCCGGCGTGCGCATGCTGCTGCCGACCGTGGCGCAGCAATGCTACATCGAGGCGTCGGGGCTGGGCCACGGCGCGAAGGACCTCGCGGCAGTGATTCTGCCGATGGAGGAGATCGCGCAAGTGAGAGTCGGCCGATCGCCGGCGCCATCTTGAGGGTTTGCTGGCCGCGCGCGGTTGCCGCCGTACACCTCTTACGCCGAGGCGCGGCTGCTTCGCGGCTGAGACAACCATTTACCCACGATAGCGAGCCCGGCGACCATATAGGCGAGGCCGCCCGGCACCCACATGATGAGCCCGCCGAGCTGCTGGTCTTCGAGCGCAGAAAGCCCGAAGGCACGCGTGCCCTCGGCAACGTACCAGGGCGACGGGGCGAAGGTCAGCAGCGCACCCAGGGCGCTGGTGTGGAGCATGGTCGTAAACAGCGATGCAATGGCAGCGCCCGTCGGGTTTCGCGTTCGTCCGCCGAATACGGTCCACCAATACGCCAGTGCGGAGCCAAAGAAACAACTGTGCTGCAGGATGTGTACGAGGGGATGGAGAAGCGCTGCCTGAAACAGGATCGGCAGATGCCACAGCCATAACGCCAATGCATGCAGTGCCCACGCTCCGAGCGAAAGCGTCGTCAGATAGCCGATAGCCGCAAGGATCGGCGCTTTCGCGGCCATCATGAAGAATCGCCGGACGGGACCCGATACTCCCCACGCCCAGGCTTCGAGCGGTCGTCCCAGCACGATGAGTGGCGCCGCGACCACCATGAGGAGCTCGTGCTGAGTCATGTGCACGGCGAAGGACCGGTCGGCCCATGCGTCGATGGGCGACAAAAGACTGCCGGCCAGGACGGCCCAGCCCAAGGCAAAATTCGCCGCCTCGCCGCGCCGGATGCCACGGCCCACGCCGGCCTTCCGCCATAGGGTGATGACACCTCTTGCGTAGAGGATCGCGCCCAGGACGAGCGCGAGCGTAAGCACGGCCAGGAGCCCCTGCTCGATCGCGCCGGCGGTCGTATCGCCGCCCGCATGGGCGAACGCCGAGCATGGGGTGACGAGCCCAACGACGAGTGCAGCTAGGCGATGCACGGCGAGATCATCCACGTCGGAATCCACATCGCCGCGATAGCAAGCGCAGACAACGAGGCTACCATCGCTGCGACACCCGCCAGGAAGTGAACACGCAGCGCGGCTTCACCACTCTCCATCGAAACGTCGGCAGTCTCGCGCCACCGACGCCAGGCACTGGCCGCTGCCGCCGTTGCGATCACCAGGAAGAGCGCATGCGACACGTGCAAGACCGCGACGCTTTGTCGCTCGCAGGCCCAATGGACCAGCGCGAACGCAACGGCCTGGTCGGTCAGCGCCAGAAGCGGTGCTACGAGGAGCGCGAACCAGAGGCGCATCTAAAAGCGGGCGCCAAAATAGATCACGGCATAAATGGGGAGCCAGGTCAGCACGACGAAGTACCAGTAGCCGCAATTCTCGGCGATGTCGACAAATCGCTTGCCTTCGAACGGTTTGGCATAAGTAACCGCCGTCAGCACCAGCGTGTCGCCGAAGTCCGTGACCAGATTGAAGGTGTGCACCCCCAGCAGCACCCAAACGACCGATCCGTAGGCGCCGTCGTCCCACCGCACGTTGAGGTGGGTGAACTCGAACCAGCGAATCGCACATAACGCGGCTGCAAAGAACGAATTGACGTAGAGCCACAGGCGGACTCGGCGAATATCACGATCCGCTGCCGCCCTTTGCGCGAGGTAGTTCGGCAATGCGCTGACAATGATGATCGCGAGATTGATGTTGCCGAACAGGAGATCCGGGGGCTGACCGGCATCCGGCCAGGTTTTGGCAAGGCTGCGCAAATAGAAATAGATGATGATCATGAAGCCGAAGGCGACGCCTTCGATGGCCATCATTCCGGCGTTGCCCCACCACATGAGGCTGCGATGGGCGAAGCCGTAGCTTGGGAGCGCGGCGACGTCGAGTGCGTCGCCCCTTCGCACCGCGGGCACGCTGCCGGGGATGAACTCGCGCCGCTTCATGGCTCGGTCTCCCAGCTGATTTCCTCGATCGACTCCTTTTTGTTCGGCCAGTACCAGGCGATGAAGGCGATCGCCGGCGGGATCAATCCCCAGGCGAAGCCCGGCACCGACCAGATCGACCAGACGAGCCAGAACGTCACTGCCAGCGCGGCCACGAACGGCCAGATTTCCGGCCGGGGGTAGGCGTAGCGCGTATCCGGCAGTGCGCCGATCACGGTCGTCGTGAGGCCTTCGCGAATCTCCGCCGACAAGCCGCTTACGTGCGTCACTTCTTCGGATGGTGCCCACAGCGGCTCGCGCGACGATACGACGGGCAGCGCAAAAAAGTTGCATGCCGGCGGCGGTGAGCTCACTGACCACTCGAGTGTGCCCCCGCCCCACGGATCGGCGGGCGCCCGCTCGCTTGTGAGCAGGCTGCGGGCGACGTTGAACAAGAACAGGAACATGCTCAGGTCGTTGATCACCTGGCCCGCCGCTGAGAGAAAGCTCAGAAACCCCCAGCCGGTTTCGGGGCCGTAGGTGTAGATGCGCCTTGGCATGCCCGCGAGTCCGAGGATGTGCAACGGAAAGAACGTGAGGTTGACGCCCACGAAGAACATCCAGAACTGAATCTTGCCGAGCCGGTCGCTCAGCACGCGCCCGGTGATCTTCGGAAACCAGTAGTAGATGGCCGCGAACAAGGGAAAGACGGCGCCGCCGATCAGCACGTAGTGCAGATGTGCGACAACGAAGTAGGTGTCGTGGACCTGGAGATCGAGCGGCACCGATCCGAGCATGATGCCCGTCAGCCCGCCGATCAGCAGGATGAAGAAAAAGCCCAGCACGAAGAGCAACGGTGTCCTTATCACCAGCCTGCCCGAGGCGATCGTCGCGATCCAGCAAAAGATCTGCAGCGCCGTGGGGATGGCGATCATGAAGCTCATCGCCGTGAAGAAGCTCTTGCCGAGCTCCGGCACGTTGGTCGCGAACATGTGGTGCACCCACAGTCCGAACGACAGGAAGCCGGTGGCGATCAGCGACAGAACGATCGCGTCGTGCCCGAACATCGGGCGCCGGGCGAACGTGGGAATCACCGCCGAGATGAATCCAAGGGCGGGAACGAAAATGAAATAGACCTCCGGATGTCCGAAGAACCAGAACAGGTGCTGCCACAGCAGCGGGTCGCCGCCTTCGGCGGGATTGAAGAAATGCGTCCCGAGCATGCGATCGAATTGCACGAGGTTGGCG
>DASXPJ010000027.1:0-1668 GCA_036493675.1 Casimicrobiaceae bacterium | reverse complement strand
GCGGTGCGGACATTGGCGCGCACCGAGACGTTCATGCCGATGAAGCCCGCAGCGCCCGACAGGATCGCGCCGATGGCGAAGCCGATGGCGACGAGCATGCCGAGGAAGTAGACGAGCAGCGCGAAGATCACGATGCCGACGATGCCGATCGTGGCGTACTGGCGGCGCAGATAGGCCTGCGCGCCCTCGCGCACGGCGGCCGCGATTTCCTGCATCCGCGGATTGCCGGCGTCGGCTTTCAGCACCGACATGGTCGCCCAGATGGCGTAAACGATGGAGAGCGCTCCGCAGAGCACGATCAGCCACAAAGCAGTCATTGAATTAGCCTCGGATTCGTAAGATGGCCCCGCGCCGGTACCGCAAGTCGCGGTCGGCACACAAAAAGGAGGCCCGCCTCGCGCAAGAAGGCGGCCTCAAATCGGGCCGGACCATGCCAAAATCGTCCCCGCCGCGCAACGCCGGGAAGGGCTCAAACCAACGAATCCGGCAGGTTTTTCGCATCATAATGGGCGGTTTTTCGCCAGATCCTAGAAATGGCTGTGGGACAGCCGGGTGAGCGTGATTTCCTTGCCCTCGCCGTCCAGGAATCGGGGCAGCCCCTCGCCCGCCATGATAGTGCCGGTGGCCGTCAATGGGACGCCAGCCTGCCGCGCGGCATCGGCCAAGGCATCGGCCCCGGCTTCCGGAACCGTGCAGAGAATCTCATAATCGTCGCCGCCGGAGATCAGGGTTTCGAGACTGACCGTGCCGCGGGATAACAGCCTTGCGGCCGCCGCCGAGACCGGAATGCTCGGCGCGTCAATGACGGCGGTGACGCGCGACGCCGCGCAGAGCTTCGCGAGATCGCCGGCAAGCCCGTCCGACACGTCCATCGCAGCACTGGCGTGGTCGCGCACGGCTCTCGCGAGCGCGTTCCGCGGCTGAGGCACGCGATAGCGCGCGATCAGCATCTCGCGTCCTTTGGGGTCGCCGGTGAGCGCTTGTGCAATCGCTCCGTTCTTGAGGATATCCAGACCGAGCGTCGCGTCGCCGATGGTGCCCGTCACCATGATCTGGTCGCCCGCCTTCGCGCCGCTGCGCCGGACCATCCTTCCTTCGGGCACGCGGCCGAACGCGGTGATGGAGATCGTCACCGGTCCCGGCGTCGACACCGTGTCGCCGCCGAGCAGCGGGCAGGCGAAAGAGCTTGCGTCTTCGCCGAGGGCGCGGGCGAATGGCTCAAGCCAGTTCTCGTCGGCTGCGCGCAGCGCGAGCGTCAGCACGAAGCCCGCCGGTCTCGCGCCCTTGGCGGCGAGATCGGACAGGTTCGTCCGCAGCGCCTTGCGCGCGATGGTATCGGGCGGATCGCTTGCGAGGTAATGCACGCCTTCGACAATGGCGTCGGTGGTGACGACGATGTCTTCGCCGACCGCTTTCAGGATGGCGGCGTCGTCGACGAGGCCGAACGCGTTCGCGTCGGTCGCGATCGGCTTGAAGTAGCGCGCGATCAGCCAATCCTCAGCCGATCCGCGTTTGTCAGCCACGGCCGAACTCGTCGGGCCGGAACTGGCGGCCGATCTGGTCCAGGACGGCATTGACCATGCCGGTCTCCTCCCGGTCGACAAAGGCGTTGGCGACATCGACATATTCGGAGACCACGACGCGGCCCGGAACGTCCTTGCGATGCTC
>DASXPJ010000026.1:0-32266 GCA_036493675.1 Casimicrobiaceae bacterium | reverse complement strand
TTACGAGGTCGTGCTCGAGCCTGCCGGTCAGATCGTAGGCACCGTCAACGAAGACTTCGCGGTCGAAAGCCTCGCCGGCGACATCTTCCAGCTGGGCAACAGCTCGTATCGCATCTTGCGCGTCGAGGCCGGTCGCGTGCGGGTCGACGATGCGCACGGCCAACCGCCGACGATTCCATTCTGGCTGGGCGAAGCGCCCGCGCGCACCGACGAGCTGTCGCACGCGGTGTCGCGTCTGCGCGAGGACATTGCAGGGCGGCTGAGCGGACAGGGCGACAAGCAGGACGCGTTCGAACAGGTTGTGCGGGACATCGGCCTGTCCGAGCAGTCCGCGGGACAACTGGTCGATTATCTCGCCTCGGCCCACGCGGCGCTCGGCACGCTGCCGACGCAGAAAACGGTCGTCTTCGAGCGCTTTTTCGACGAGTCGGGCGGAATGCAACTGGTGATCCACTCGCCGTTCGGCAGCCGGATCAACCGCGCCTGGGGACTCGCGCTGCGCAAGCGCTTTTGCACCAAGTTCAACTTCGAGCTGCAGGCGGCCGCAACCGAAGACTCGATCGTGCTGTCGTTGTCGACCAGCCATAGTTTTCCGCTGGAGAGCGTGGCGCACTACCTGAACGCCAAGACCGTGCGGCCGCTTCTCGTCCAGGCGCTGCTCGATGCGCCGATGTTCGGCGCGCGCTGGCGATGGATCGCCGGAACGGCACTGGCGCTACCCCGTTTTCAAGGCGGCAAGAAGGTGCCGGCGCCGTTGCAGCGGATGCGCGCGGAAGATCTGATGGCGGCGGTGTTCCCCGATCAGATCGCCTGCGCCGAGAATCTTTCGGGTCCACGTGAAATTCCCGACCATCCGCTGGTCGCCCAGGCGGTGCACGACTGCCTGTACGAGGCGATGGACGTCGAAGGCCTGGAGCGCCTTCTTGCCGACATCGAGTCCGGCCGCGTGCACGTCGTCGCTCGCGATCTGACCGAGCCATCGCCGCTGGCGCTGGAGATCCTCACGGCCCGCCCGTACGCGTATCTCGACGATGCGCCGCTGGAGGAGCGTCGCGCGCAGGCGGTGATGGGCCGGCGCTGGCTCGACGATGCCAAGGCCTCCGACCTCGGCCGCCTCGACGCTGCCGCCATCGATCGGGTTCGCGCCGAAGCGTGGCCGGAAGCGCAAAGCGCCGACGAGCTGCACGACGCGCTGCTGGGCGTCGGCTTCGTGACTCCGGATGAAGTCGACCGCCAGCCATCCTGGCAGGGGCACCTCGCTGCGCTCGCTGCGCAGCGTCGAGCCACGTGTCTGCTGCGCGACGCGGCCGATGCTTCAGCGGACGCGCAGGGAGCGGAACCCGGCACAGGCCCGCGGTCGATGTGGGTCGCGGCGGAGCGTCTTCCGCAATTCGACGCCGTCTATCCGGGTTTGCATCGCGCGCCGCCGATCGAAGCGCCCGCGGAGTTTGCCGAGCGCGCGTGGAGCCGCGACGAGGCGTTGGTCGAAATCGTCCGCAGCCGGCTGGAAAGCCTCGGTCCGGTCACGACCCAGTCGATCGCCGGATCGACGGGACTGCCCGACTCGGACATCGAGGCGGCTCTGGCCAAGCTCGCCGGCGAAGGCGCCGCGATGAGCGGCTTGTTCACACCCGGCGCCGGCGAGACCGAATGGTGCGACCGCGCGCTGCTGGCACGGATCCATCGTTATACCGTCAAGCGTCTACGCCAGGAAATCGAGCCCGTTTCGACCCAGGACTTCCTTCGCTTCCTGTTTCGCTGGCAGCATGTCAACCCGGCCGAGCAGCGACAAGGGCCCGACGCGCTCGACGCCATCATCGTGCAGTTGCAAGGCTTCGAGGCGCCGGCGGCGGCATGGGAATCCGAGATTCTTCCGGCTCGACTGGAAGACTATGAGTTCACCTGGCTCGATGACCTGTGTCTGTCCGGCCGGGCGATCTGGACACGCTTGAGCCACAACGCAAATCCGGGTGCGGCGAGTGGCCGCGGCCCGATCCGTACGACCCCCATCACCTTGTTGCCGCGCCGCAGCGCCGCTCTTTGGACCCGCGCCGCACCGGCACCGGTCGTCAAGACCGAGGAACTGAGCTCCCGCGCGCAGTCGGTGGTCGAGGGCCTCCGTTCGCATGGCGCGTCGTTCTACGACGAGATCGTCCAGTCGACCGGGCTCCTGCGCACCCAGGTCGAAGACGCGCTGGCCGAACTGGTTGCGGCCGGCCTGGTCGCTTCGGACAGCTTCGCCGGCCTGCGCGCGCTGCTTACGCCGTCCGAGAAGCGCAAGCCGCTGGGTGAAGCCAAGCGACGGCGGCGCGCTCCCTTGTTCGGCATCGAGGAAGCCGGTCGCTGGTCGCTGGTCAAGAGAACGGCACCAGGCGCCGCAATGAAACGTCCCTATTACGAGCCCGATCACGACATGGTCGAACACGTCGTGCACTCGCTGCTCCGGCGATACGGCGTGATTTTCTGGCGCCTGCTGCAACGCGAGGCGACCTGGCTTCCCGCATGGCGCGACATGCTGCGCGTGCTGCGGCGGCTGGAAGCGCGAGGCGACGTTCGCGGCGGGCGCTTCGTTGCCGGGTCATCGGGCGAGCAGTTTGCGCTGCCGGAGGCGGTCGGAGTCTTGCGCGAAACGCGGCGTGCACCGGCGTCCGGAGCCTTCATGTCGGTCAGCGGCGCCGACCCGCTGAATCTGGTGGGGGTGATCACCCCCGGCGCCAAAATCCCGGCCTTGCTGAACAACCGCGTGCTCTATCGGGACGGAGCAGTCATCGCGACGCTGGTCGCGGGGGAAATTCAGTGGCTGGAGAGCCTCGACGCTGCCGAGGCTCGCGCCGCGGAAGACGCGCTGATCAAAAGGAAAATCGGCTCGCCACTGCTCGCGTACTTGCGATAGCGAGGTCTGTCGTGCGCGCGATGGTTCTGCGCTCCCCCGGAGCACCGCTCGACTACGTCAGCGTGCCCGAATTACGCCCTGGCGTCGGCCAGTTGCTTGTCAAAGTGAACGCCTGCGGCGTATGTTCAAATCGAAGGCAATACACCGCGTGCCTGCGTCACACCGCTGGCAGCGCTTTGCAGCAACATCGTGCGCGGTCGAGATCGGATTTGCGTGACCAGTTGCGCAGTCGAGACTGTCGGTAGTCAGGGCTCGTCTCGAGCTCAGGTATGCGGACTCGCATCGACCGCTTAGTCTTCGTTCCAATCAACTGTACGAAGGAGTACGCATGGCACGGATCATCGGCGGCATCGCCGCGTCGCACACGCCGACCATCGGCTTCGCCTACGACCGGAACAAGCGCGACGACCCCGTGTGGGCACCGATTTTCACGAACTTCGCCCCGCTGTCCGCCTGGCTTTCGGAGAAGCGCCCGGACGTGCTCCTGATGATCTACAACGATCACGTCACGTCGTTCTTCTTCGATCACTACTCGGCATTCGCGCTGGGCGTGGGGCCTACCTGGCAGGTGGCCGACGAAGGCGGTGGCGCGCGGGATCTGCCGCCGATCAAGGGGCAGCCGCAACTCGCTTCGCACATCGGGCAGTCGCTGATGGCCGACGAGTTCGACATGTCCTTCTTCCAGCACCGGGCGCTCGATCATGGCTGCTTCTCGCCGCTGTCGCTACTCTGCCCGCACGACCCCGAATGGCCGGTCGCTCTCGTGCCGCTGCAGATGGGCGTGTTGCAGTTCCCGATTCCCAGCGCCCGCCGCTTCTACAAGCTCGGGAGGGCGCTCCGACGCGCGATCGAAAGTTATCCGGAGGATTTGCGCGTCGCGATCGCCGCCACCGGTGGTCTGTCTCACCAGGTGCACGGCGAGCGCGCCGGTTTCAACAACCCCGAATGGGACAAGCGCTTCCTGGATCTGTTCGAACGCGATCCCGAACGACTGGCCGAGATGACGATCGCCGAATACGCCGAGCTCGGTGGCTTCGAAGGTAGCGAAGTCGTCATGTGGCTCACCATGCGAGGCGCGCTCTCGGCGACCGTCGAATGCAAGTACCGAAGCTACTACCTGCCATCGATGGCCGGCATCGCCACCGCGATCTACGAGGGTACGGACGACGCGCCGGACCCAACCGCCGTCGAGCGCCACCGAGGCCACGTAGCAAGCCAGCTGAAAGGTATCGAACGACTCGAGGGCACTTACCCGTTCACGCTCGAGCGGAGCGTGAAGGCATTTCGCATCAACGACTACCTTCATCGGATGGTCGATCCCAGTCATCGAGAGGCGTTCCTTGGCGATCCCGAGGCAAGCTTCGCCGCGGCTGGGCTGACCGAGAAAGAGCGCGACCTGATCCGTCGGCGCGACTGGCGCGGTCTGATGCATTACGGCGTGATCTTCTTCATGCTTGAAAAGCTCGGCGCCGTCACGGGCGTGTCGAACCTACACATCTACGCCGCAATGCGCGGCGAGACGCTCGAAGCCTTCCAGCGCACCCGCAATGCCCCAGGCGCGCTGTACTCGGTCGCAGTCAAGACGGCGGGCAATCTCGGCTGGGATCAACCGACCGGCGCGGCCCGATGATCATCGACATCCACGGCCACTACACCACCGCACCCAAGGCGGTGGAGGCGTGGCGCAACCGCCAGATCGAAGGCATCGGCCATCCGGCGCAGATGCCGCGCGCCTCCGAGCTCTCCATCGGCGACGACGAGCTGCGCGAATCGATCGAAAGCAACCAGCTGCGGCTTATGCGCGAGCGCGGCCTGGACCTCACGATCTTCAGCCCGCGCGCAAGCTTCATGGCCCATCACATCGGCGATTTCCAGATCTCCAGCACCTGGGCCGCGATCTGCAACGAGCTGTGCTATCGAGTGAGCCGGCTTTTTCCGGATCATTTCATCCCCGCCGCCATGTTGCCGCAAAGTCCCGGCGTCGATCCCGCGACGTGCATTCCGGAGCTCGTCAAATGCGTCGAGGAGTACGGCAACGTCGCGGTCAACCTCAACCCCGACCCGTCGGGCGGACACTGGGACTCGCCGCCGCTGCCGGATCGCCACTGGTATCCGATCTACGAAAAGATGGTCGAGTACGATATCCCGGCGATGATCCATGTGAGCACCAGCTGCAATCCGTGCTTCCACACCACCGGCGCGCACTACCTGAACGCCGACACTACGGCGTTCATGCAGTGCCTCACCTCCGACCTGTTCAAGGACTTCCCCAGCTTGCGCTTCGTCATCCCGCACGGCGGCGGTGCGGCACCGTACCACTGGGGCCGCTTCCGCGGTCTCGCGCAGGAGATGAAAAAGCCGCTGCTGAAGGACCATCTGCTTAAAAATATCTTCTTCGATACGTGCGTCTACCACCAGCCTGGCATCGACCTCCTTACGCGCGTGATCCCCGTGGACAATATCCTGTTCGCGAGCGAGATGATCGGCGCCGTGCGAGGACTGGATCCGGAGACCGGCCACCACTACGACGACACCAAGCGCTACATCGAAGCGGCGCACGTCGATCCGGGCGAGCGCCACAAGATCTACGAGGCCAACGCGCGGCGTGTCTATCCGCGTTTAGATGCAGCATTGAACGCGAAAGGACGTTGACCATGCACGAGCTCGGAGTCGTCTATCGCAACATCCGGCGAGTCGACAGCAACTTCGTTGTCAAGCTTGGCGCGCTCGGCACGGCGACGGTGCACGAAGCCATGGGACGTACGGGCTTGCTGAAACCGTACATGCGCCCGGTCTATGCCGGCGGACAGGCTGCGGGAACCGCCGTGACGGTCCTTCTGCACCCCGGCGACAACTGGATGCTGCACGTCGTCGCCGGAGAGATCCGGCCCGGGGACATCGTCGTTGCAGCAGTGACGGCCGACTGCACCGACGGCTATTTCGGGGAGCTTCTGGCGACGAGCTTCAAGGCGCGCGGAGCGCAGGGACTCGTCATCGACGCCGGGGTTCGCGACGTGCGCCTGCTGACCGAGATGAAATTCCCGGTATGGAGCAAGGCCATCTCCGCCAAGGGCACGGTCAAGTCGACGCTGGGCTCCGTGAATATTCCCGTCGTGTGCGCCGGAGCGCTGGTGATGCCGGGCGATGTCGTCGTTGCGGATGACGATGGCGTCGTCGTGGTGCCGGCGGCTTCAGCAGCGAAGACGCTCGAAGCCGCGGTCGCGCGCGAAGCCAGTGAAGGCGAGAAGCGCTCGAAGTTCGCGGCCGGCGTGCTGGGCCTCGACATGTACAACATGCGCGAGCCATTGCAAAAGGCCGGACTGAAATACATCGATTGAAAGCGGTCGGCCGACATGGCCATCGAACAAACCCTGGGTCAGGCGCTCACCGGCATCTCGTCGATGGCGACCCGTCACGTCCTGGCCGAGCTGGCCGGCGTATACGAGCAGCGGTCGCGACAACCCATCGCCATCGAGTCGGTTGGAGGCATCGACGCGGCCCGGCGTGTTCAGGATGGAGAACCGTTCGACTTCGTCGTGCTCGCGGCTGACGCGATCGACCGGCTGGCGATCACGGGGCGTGTCGATCCGGTCCGTCGCATCGACCTCGCGCAGTCGGGCGTGGCGATCGCCGTGGCAGCTGGCGCACCGCGGCCGGACATTGGCACTGAACCGGCATTCAGGCAGGCGGTGCTGGCGGCGCGCAGCATCGGCTATTCGACCGGTCCGAGCGGCGCGCATCTCGTTCGCCTGTTCGAGCGCTGGGGGATCGCCGAAACCATCGCCCCGCGCAGCGTGATCGCACCGCCTGGCGTTCCCGTGGGCCAGCTCGTCGCGCGGGGAGAGGTCGCGCTCGGGTTCCAGCAGTCGAGCGAGTTGATGCATGTGCCTGGCATCGACGTGATCGGCGCGCTTCCACCGGAGGTCCAGCTGGTCACCGTGTTCACGGCGGCGCTTTGCAGCGGATCGCCGCGGCCCGAAGACACCAACGCGCTGCTCTCCTTCCTCGCCTCACCCGCGGCTGAGGCCGCGAAGCGTCGTCATGGCATGGAGCCGGCCGGCGGCCGGCGATGATCGGAAGTCGCCGGCAGCCGCTACAGTTCGAAGCGATCCACGGCCCAGTTGACGCCCTCGACCTCGGGCATTTCGCGGCCGTCGTCCTTGCCGAATTCCGCATCCATCACCGTGTTGAGCTTGGCGTTCATCGCCATGACCAACGTTTCGTTCGCACCCTTCGACGCAGCGAGATTCTTCATCTCGTCGGGATCATTCTTAAGATCGAAAAGTTCCGGATCGTTCAACTGGTACACCTGATCCAGCGTGGTGGGCCGGTTGCGCTGCACCGGGGCGAAATAACGGGTGTGTCTGTACCGGCCGTCGAAGGCTGTACGTAGCCCCCCGCGCTTGCGCAGATCGGGCCTGAAGCCGCTTTCCTTGATCGCGACCTTCGGGTCCTTGCCCGCGGTGGCGGCGTCGGCGAAGATGCGCATGAGCTCGCTGTCGTTTTGCGCGAGCCCGCTGAAGGTAAAAAGAACCGAGTCGCGTGCCGCGTGGACGTCCGCGCCTCGCAGGTTGCCCAGAGCGACGCTCAAGTCCTTGCCCGGCAGGTCGCGGCTTGCCGCTTCGCCCATGCGCGACCGATCCATGCCCGCCATGCCAAGCAGCGTCGGCGCGACGTCGATGTGGCTGGAAAGCGCGCGGCAGTCCTGCCCGCCGCGCACGTCCGGATGGACGACGTACAACGGCAAATGAAGGCTCTCCTCGTAGGCGAACGCGCCCTTGCCGCGCAGACCATGGGCCCCTCCCGCCTCGCCGTGGTCCGACGTGAACACGACGATCGTCCGCTTGCTCAAGCCCAGCGCGTCGAGCTCGGCGAGGATGGTCGCGAGCTGACGATCGACCGCGCGGATGCAGTTGAGAGGGACGTTGGCGCCGGTTCAGCGACTATTACATCGCCGGCGTTGCGCACAGCGGTTCCCTGGGCGTGCGCCGATGTCGCCAGGTCAGCTCCGAGCAGCGCCGTCGCTGCCGCGCCGGTCGCGACCTGTGCCAGAAAATCCCGCCGCGTAAGGCCGCTCACGCGGTCATCATTGCTCTCCATGCGAGCCTCCCTCCTACAATGGATGTCTGTTTAAAAACCCCTAGAACCGTGTGCCGATGCCGATGATGAAGGCGCCGGCTCCCCTGTCGTAAAGGAAGTCATCGTGGTGATACATGCGCGTCAGCTGGTCTGAGCTGGACGAAGCCCGCTCTTGACAGGATCCGCTTTAGCGCACCGAGCTACCGCTCGATCGGTCTATGCGGGGACGGTGCGGGCACGCTCCGATGCGTCGGCCGCTTGCCGGCGAGGTGATGCAAGACTGGACGCCGCCGCTGCGGATAGATGGGGTAGTAGTAATCCAGCAGTGGAGAATCGTCCGGAGAATATGCCGGTACGAGAACGGGTTCGAAGTTGGGACCTCGCAGCGCATCGGCGTCAGCGCGTGCACGAGCCGCCAAACGATCGCTTATTTCCCGACTGGCCAACAGGTTGGCGGTCTGATCCATCGGAATCACCACATTGGGATTGATAGTGACCTCTCCGCCGGATCTGCCTTCGCACGGTACGTCCTGATACTCGGTTCTTCCATCCAGCCCGACGCACTTGTAAACGGATGCGTTCGAGGAGAGCGAAAGCAACAGGACACCCATTGCGGCAAGTGAGCATGCCGCGTTTCTCATCGCGCTCGAGCGAACCAGTGCGTCCATTGGAAAGCTGGCGCCTAGGAAGAGACAAGCATCCTGATACCCATTGCGGTGCGACCGTCTATTCGAGACATGCGGAACCGACGGGATTCTCTCCCGGATTCCGAAAGCGATCAAGCGTCCATCGCACGCATCGCAACCAGTTGCCGCGCCTCCCGGTATGGGCGCATGCTGTCTCGACTGGCGGGGCAGCGGCGACTATGGCCGCCTCCGATGTGAATCCCAACTGTCCACGGAGAGAACAATGATAGATGCCGCAACTGCACCCTATGGCGTCCTGCTTCTCCGCCTCGCCTTGGGCGTATTGTTTCTGGCCCATATGTCGGTCAAGCTGTTCGTGTTCAAACCGGCGGGGACTTCCCGGTATTTCTCATCGCTTGGTTTGCCGGGTTGGCTGGGCCTACTGACGATCGCCGTGGAGTTTGGCGGTGGCACGTTTCTAATCCTCGGCATTTATACGCGACTCGTCGCCCTCGCGCTGATCCCGACCCTATTGGGAACCATTGCGTTTGCGCATGGCAAAAACGGATGGATGTTCACCAATAAGGACGGCGGATGGGAGTATCCGGCGTTCTGGGCCGTGACTTTGCTGGTACTCGCTCTCCTGGGTGACGGTGCCGGAGCATGGATAGCCACGCCGTGGTTTTTCTGATGCATTTCGAGAGGATTCAATGAATGCACATTCGTGCATGCCGGCGATCTTCTTCGGACACGGCAATCCGATGAACGCGCTTGCGCGCAACGCTTTCACGGAGCGCTGGGCGACCTTGGGCACGTCGATTGCGCGACCCCGCGCGATCCTGAGCGTTTCTGCGCATTGGTACATCCCGGCAACCGCCGTCACCGCGGTTGACCGTCCCAAGACGATCCACGATTTTGGCGGGTTCCCGCGGCCGCTCTTCGAAGTTCAGTATCCGGCGCCCGGGTCCCTCGAGTTGGCAAACCGGGTCCGCGCCCTGCTGTCTCCAGTGGCCGTACGAATGGACACTGACTGGGGCCTCGATCACGGTACCTGGTCCGTGCTCGTGCATGTCTACCCGCAGGCCGACATTCCAGTGGTGCAATTGAGCATCGACGAGACACGGCAAGCATCCTGGCACTACGAAATCGCCAAGCACTTGCGACCTCTGCGCGACGAGGGCGTGCTCATCATCGGAAGCGGCAATATCGTACACAACCTGCACACCTACTCTTGGGGCAATCGCGCTGTCGGGCCGTATGACTGGGCGTCGCGGTTCGAGACGACTGCTCGTGAACTGCTCAGCACCGGAGATTTCGCCCCTCTCGTCGATTACGAGTCGCTCGGACCCGATGCCCATCTATCCGCGCCGACGCCGGATCACTACCTGCCGTTGCTCTACGTCCTGGCGCAACGCCAGGAGGGCGACAGCGTCGGTTTTCCCGTGGTCGGGTTTGACGGTGGCTCCATTTCGATGCTCGCGGTCAAGATCGGCTAACGGTCCTGTGCCAAGCCAGGCGCGTGGCTTCTTCGACATCAGCAATTCGTGGGATATCCGAAAGGGTCTTCTGTGCGCGCCGCGCCTGCTCTCGAAGCGCCAGTCATTTTTTGGTATTCCGGTGCGATATCTGGCCCGCATCTTGCTCGATTACGAGCATAAGTTGCGCCATGCGCAAGGCGTTGCACTTAAATAGTTGATCTTACGTGCCGCACTATATACGCCCGATTCGCATATTTGTCCGGGGGCCGCATACTGGCCCAAGGGGACCATGTAAAAAATGCAGCACCAACGGGCTAGCGTTTCCGGTTATTCGAGCACCCTTATATGTCGATTGTTGCTTCGATCCAGCACCGAAGGCGATGTGATTCCAGGATAACTGCGTGGGCACTGAACCATCCAAGGCGAGCGGGCCCGATCTCGCCCAAGGCATCCCCCTCGACGACCTTTCCGATGGAAGCATGCTTAGCGGACACATAGGTCCTGAAGCTGTGCTTCTCGCGCGCTCCGGCAATGAATTTTTCGCGATCGGCTCGACCTGCTCGCATTATGGCGGACCCCTCGCCGAGGGATTGATCGTCGATGACACCGTGCGATGTCCGTGGCATCACGCCTGCTTCAGCTTGCGTACTGGCGAAGCGGTCAAAGCCCCGGCGTTCAATCCGGTGTCGTGTTGGCGCGTGGAAAAACGCGCGGGCAAGGCGTTCGTGGCCGAAAAGATCGAGCCGGACAGCCGACGCGCAAACGGCACGGCTCGAAGGTCGAGCCGAATGCCAGAAAGCGTCGTGATCGTCGGTGGCGGCGCTGGGGGATTCGCCGCGGCCGAGATGCTGAGGCGGGAAGGGTTTGCCGGTAGCGTGACTCTGCTTTCCGCGGATGATGCGGCTCCCTATGACCGGCCGAATTGCTCGAAGGATTATCTTGCGGGGAATGCGCCGGAAGACTGGATGCCGCTCAGACCGCCTGAATTCTACAAAGAAAAGTCGATCGATCTTCAGCTTCGCTCCGAGG
Source organism: Casimicrobiaceae bacterium (assembly GCA_036493675.1). Taxonomy (GTDB): domain Bacteria; phylum Pseudomonadota; class Gammaproteobacteria; order Burkholderiales; family Casimicrobiaceae; genus PALSA-1003. Next base: position 21,161 of record DASXPJ010000026.1, on the reverse strand, counting down.
CGACCGCGATCGACCTGAAAGAGCGCTACGTGACGCTGCGCCACGGGCCGAGCGTGCCGTTTGACAAGCTGCTGCTCGCGACCGGTGCTGAACCAGTGCGCCTCGACATCCCCGGCGCCGATCAGCCGCATGTCCATCTGCTGCGCTCGCTCAGCGACGCCAGGGCCATTATCGCCAACGCAAAAAAAGCGCGGCGGGCGGTGGTTCTCGGCGCGAGCTTCATCGGGCTTGAAGTCGCGGCAGCGCTCCGCACCCGCGGGATCGAGGTTCACGTCGTGGCACCGGAGCAGCGGCCGTTGGAGCGCGTGCTCGGCCGCGATTACGGTGATTTCATACGCGGAATCCACGAGGAACACGGTGTCGTTTTCCATCTCGGGAAAACCGCAGCCGCCATTGCGGGAGGTGACGTCAAGCTCAAGGATGGGGCGACGCTACCGGCCGAACTCGTCGTCGTGGGAATCGGCGTGCGGCCGCGGATCGAACTCGCCGAGCGCTCCGGTCTGAAGATCGATCGGGGAGTCGTCGTCAACGAGTTCCTCGAGACCAGCGTCCCGGGAGTCTTTGCTGCCGGCGACATCGCGCGGTGGCCTGATCGGCATACGGGCAACAATCTCCGGATCGAACATTGGGTCGTGGCCGAGCGCCAGGGGCAGACTGCGGCGCGGAACATCCTCGGGCACAAGCAACGTTTTTCCGAGGTCCCGTTCTTCTGGAGCCAGCACTACGACGCGCAGATCAACTACATCGGTCACGCCGAGCAATGGGACGATCTCGACGTCGAAGGTGATATCAACGCCCGGGACGGCCTGGTTCGCTATCGTCGCAACGGCAAAGTGCTGGCCGTTGCCTCGATATTCCGCGATGTCGATAGCCTCAAAGAGGAGGCAAGGATGGAGAGCGCGGATATTGGTGCACGGCTGTGAAGAACAACCCGAAGGCCGCCAGAGCTGGAACCGGGGGACGTATTCACGGTTATAACCCGCTCACGGCAACAGACGGCTAGCGCTATTCGCCCGTTTTTTCCCGACGCGCGTAGAACTGCGCAACCTGGTCGATTTCGGCAGCGGTCATCGCCCGCGTCATGTTGCGCATCTGCGCGTGGCTATCGTTTCGGCGTGCGCCCGATTGGAGGTCGCGAAGCTGTACGACGAGATACTCCTTCGGCATGCCTTCGAGCCACGGCGCGCCAAGCTTGTGGTCCGTGCCACCGTGACAGGCGATGCACGGCGCGATATTGCGCAATGGGTCGCCTACGCGCACGAGCGCGGGCGCGGACGTTTCGTCGTAGCGCGCCGGCGCCGTGCGCGCTTTCGGCAGCGAATCGTAGAACGCGGCGATGTCATCGATATCGCGATCGGATAAATTGCGTGCGGCCTGCTGCATGAACGTGCCGCCGCGGTCCCCGTGCTTGTAGTCCTGCAGTTGCTTGATGATGACTTCGGGATACTGGCCCGCCAGATTGGGCGCGTTGGCCTCGCTCATCCCTTGCGCGCCGTGGCACATGCTGCATTGCTGGAGGGCGATCGTCGCGCCGCGCCCGACCGCGTCGCCCGTTCCATGCGCGGACATCCCGGACCGCAGCACGACAGTGGTCGCGATCTTCGCTGATTGGCCGGCGGGCGTCGCAGGCTCCCAGTTCGCGGGCAGCCCCGCCGCGCGACAGATCGCCTGCCACAGGCCGCCCGCGGTGTAGTCGCGATGGACCGACGGCAGCACGATAAATCCGATCAGAAACGTGAGTACGGTGAGGACGACCAGCGACACCACGCTCCAGCGTACCCATGAATTGCTCCATGCCATGCGATCGCCGTCCGCCATTACGGGCCGCCGATCTGGATTGCGGGCACCGACGTGCCCTTCAGCATCGCAAGCTGTGCAATGGGGTAGCCATAATTGACGATCGTAAGCCCGATCATCATGCCTACCCACAAGCCGAAAGTATTGAGCGCTGCAGGCGTGCGCTCGTACGCATGCGCGCTCAGGCTGAACGTGAATGGCGCCGGTGAGACGTCGGTGCGGCGCGCCCGCGCGAGAACGTACACGAAGATCACCGCCGACACGACGAGGATTAGGCCACCGAACGTCGACATGGTGACAGTCCACGCTTGCGGATGCAGAACGGGATTGGAATAGTCGTAATACGCCATGCGCCTCGGCATGCCGAGCAGCCCGACCAGGTGCCACGGCATCGACAGCACCAGCATGCCGACGAACCACAGCCAGAGCTGCAGCTTAACCAGGCGCTGCGGCAGCGGCGCGCATTGCGTGAGCTGCGGCCACAGCTCGTAGGCGATCAGGAAATACATGATCACAATGGCGCCGCCGAAGATCAGATGGAAATGTCCCGTCACCCACTGCGTGTTGTGCACCGTTTCGTTGAGCTGGTAGCTCATGTTGATGATGCCGCCCGCGCCGCCAAAGCCCAGCATGACGAAGGAGAATGTCACCGCGAGCATCGCCGGGTTGTCCCACGGCAGCTTCCTGACCCAGCCCAGCAGCCCGGTGCCACCGCGCAGCCGTCCCGCGATCTCGACCGAGGCGACAATGGTGAACACAGTCAGCAACGTCGGGACCGACACCAACGCGGTCATCGCCGCGTGCACGAACTTGAAGCCGGCGCCGACCTGCGGATCGGCGAACAGGTGATGCATGCCGATCGGCATCGAGAACACGAGGAACAGCACGAAGGCGACGCGCGCCATCGTGTCGCTGTACACTCGTCCGCCGATGGCGCGCGGCACGATGGTGTAGAAGGCAATGTAGGTCGGCATCAGCCAGAAATAGACGATCGCGTGCAGCGTCCACGAGAAGAACACGCGCGAGAGCCCGGCATCGATCGTGCTCTTGAGCCCCAGCGCAACCGGCAGGATCAGGAACAAGACCTCCACCGCTGCGCCGACCGACGTCCACGCCCAGAGGTAAGCACCGGTGACGTTGCCGAACATCGCCAGCGGCACGGTCGCGCCTGGATTCGCCTTGCGCCAGGCGCGCAGGTTGATCGACATCAGCGCAACCCAGATCCACGATCCGACCACGACAAGCACGACTCCGATGTAGTAGAACGGGCTCGCGATCATCGGCGGATAGAACGTGTAGAGCACCGACGCCTTGCCGGCGGCGACCGTCGCGGCGGCAATGACGGTGCCGGCCGCGACCAGCCAGAACCCGGCCCACGCCCACCGCACGCCGATCAGCGGCCGCTTGAGGGCAAGCTCGGTGATCGCATAGCCGAAGCCCATGGCGACGAGCGTGGGCAATACGTACGCCATTACGGTTCCATGCGCAGTCACGGACCGGTAGTAGTGTTCTGGGTTGTTGACCCACGCGTGGAGCGGGCTGCGCACATACATCTGCCACTCGCCGAGCACGATCGCGAGCAGGAAGCCCGCGAAGGCGACCCAGAAATGCGCGAGGACGAGCTTTCTAGCGACGAACACAGCTCACCCTTTCGCCTCGACCTGCGCGAGCCAGGAATTCGTTCGCCGCAATCACCTGCACACGCGCCCACATCGCCTCGTGGCCGGTGCCGCAATACTCGTGACACGGCATAAGATGTTCTCCGGTTTTCTGGAAGGTCGTCGTGAACGTGGCGACGAATCCCGGCACCAGCATGACGTTCGCGTTGGTGGTGCCGACTACAAAGCCATGCAGGGCATCGGTGCTCGTCGCACGGAAAGTCACCGGCATGTTCTCCGGCACGACGATGCACTGTGGTTCGAACGAGTATTGCTGAGCGACCAGGCGCGCAATCACGCGGCCGTCTCGCTCGACGGCGGTGCCGAGATTCCCTTCGACGAACTCGCCCGACAAGTGCAGCGTGCGCGGATCGATCGTCTCCACGCGTGACGGCGGCATCGCGGCCCACTGCACACCGGTGAAAACCATCATGGCCACCAGCAATGCGATGATGATCGCGACCAGGATCGCCCAGCGGCGCTCCGCCGCGACGGCGACGGCGTGCGGATCGGGAGCGGGCGTCGCCGCCGCGCTCACTGGACCGCTCCGCGCGGCAAGTAGACGAGGAAGTAAAAACCGAAATAGATCAGGGTGACGATCGCCGTTGCGATGCCCGCCACCATGAATGCACCCCTCGGTCCGCGGCGCACGATTTCGTCGACCCGACGGTCCGTTTGGTCGTCTTCAGGCGCCATCGACTTCTCCCTCATTCCGGCAGCAGCTTGCGCAATTCGCTCGATTGCGCCGATGTCACCGGTGTGCCAGTGTTGTTCCACGCGACGCGAATGTAAGTTACCACCGCCGCGACTTCCGCGTCGTTCAGGATGCCCGCGAACGGTGGCATCCCGTGAGGCCGCGGGTTCTTCCTGGTGCCCGGCGCATAGCCTCCGTTCAGCACCATACGAATTGAATTGACCGGTGACGACATCGTGATCGACTGATTTCCGGCAAGCGGCGGAAACTGCGGCGGCTGTCCCTTGCCCTCGGCGCCGTGACACATCGCGCACCACTGTGTGTAGACTTTGCGTCCCGTTTCCGCCACTTCGGGACTCAGGAGCCGCGCCCGGCTGGTCGGTGCCGCTTCGGCGTCACGCTTCGGCAGCGACTTCAGGTACACGGCCATGGCTGCGACATCCTCGTCGGAGAGGTACTGAAGGCTGTTATATACGACCTCGGCCATGGGGCCGTATACCGCGCTGCGATGGGACACGCCAATCTGCAGCAGATCGGCGATGTCCTGGTCGCTCCATTCGCCGAGGCCGGCTTCGCGGTTCGACGTAAGCGACGGCGCGTACCAGTTCTGGTTCGGGATCATGCCGCCCTCGAAGGCCTTGGATTCACTCGAGCCGCCGAGGGCGTTGATGGCCGTGTGGCACATCGCACAATGGCCCAAGCCCTCGACGAGATACGCGCCGCGGTTCCATTGCGCCGACTGCGCGGGGTCGGCGACGTATTCGCCTTCCTTGAAATACAGCGCGCGCCAGCCGAGCAGCAAATCGCGCTTGTTGTACGGGAACCGAAGCTCGTGCGGGCGGTTCTGCTGGCTCACAGGCGGCACTGACATGAGATATCCGTAGATTGCGTCGCAGTCCTCCCGCGTCACTTTCGAGTACGAGGCGAACGGCATGGCGGGATAGAGCAGCGTGCCGTCGCGCGAGATGCCGGTGTGCATCATGCGGTAGAACTCGTCCGCAGTCCACCGGCCGATTCCGGTCTCATCATCGGGTGTGATGTTGGGCACATAGAGGTTGCCGAAAGGTGTCGGCATCGCGCGCCCGCCCGCGAACGGCTTGCCGGTAGGCGCCGAATGGCACGCCACGCAATCGCCGGCGCGGGCGAGGTATTCGCCTCGACTGAGGTATTGCGTCGTCGCGTTGGCTGCAGGATCCGGCGCTGTCGTCTGCGGCAACGTGCCGGGGCGCAATAGTATCCATGCGGCGATCGCCACGAGTGCGACGACGACGAGGACAAGAACAATGCGAGTGCCGGTGCGCATGTCAGTTGCGCAGCGCCACCCCAAGCAACGGCCCCGCCTCGAGGGTCAGCGAGCGATGCGAGCGTAGAAGTCTCATGTCAGCTTTGGCTTCCGCACGCCATCGGCATGCGTACGAGATTGGATGACTCGGGCGATGGATCGTTCGGCGCGTCTTGGCTCCCAAGCCATGTGGCGACGGCGGCAATGTCGGCTTCGGACAGGCGGGACACGATGCGCCTCATGCAATCCGGCTCCGCCGCGTGACGGCTCCCCACCCGCCAGCGCGTGAGTTGGGCCGTGATATATCCGCCGCGCAATCCCACGAGGCCGGGGATGCCGGGGTTCATGCCTGTGAGCCGCGTGCCGTGACACGCAATGCAAGCGGGAACGCCTTTGCCGGGATCCCCCGCGGTGGCGATCGCGCGGCCGCGCGCGATCGTGGCGGCATCGATGGGCGCGGCATTCTTCGCTTCGTACGGTGGGCGCTGCTTTGCGAAATGCTCGGCCATCTCGCGCAGATACGCGTCGGGCAGGTACGCGACGAGGTAATTCATCGGTGGATACTGCCGCGTGTCGTCGCGGAATGCGACGAGCTGGTTGTAAAGGTAGCCAGCGGGCTCGCCCGCGATTCGCGGGAAGTAGCCGTTATTGGTCCCCTGGCCGCTTTGACCGTGGCAAGTCACACAGCCTTGAACGCGAGCCTCAATCGAATCGACTGTCGAGAAGGAAGGAATGGTTTCGTTCTGAGCGGCTGCCGCTGGTATCCATGCAATCGGCGCGAACCAAGCGGCGCTCACCAGGCGGCGTACGAATAAGTAGCTTTGCGGTGTCACGTGACGTGCCGCAAACAACCGGACGAATGACTGGAACAACGATTTGGCATCATCTGAATCGCAGCTCGCTTTACGGCGGCGACTGCATCATACGCTCTAAAGCGCGTCTGGTCGCAATACTCGCGCACGCTCACGGAACGGCGTTTCGTCCAATGCCATCCGGCGCGGAATCCATTTCTCACCAGCGTACCGATGGCACGAGCGTGTGCTTCGCACCCGCCTGATGCGAATGCCGGGGGCACTCGGGTGGCCGCGCATTGAGGCTTGTGTTCGCCCGCAGTGGCGCAGGCGCCATCGCCAATATATGTCTTCAAGCCGGTCTCGGTGACTCCTTTGCACACGCGTGCAAAGCCGGCGTATGATGGATTTGCACACGTGTGCAATCGGGGACAGGCGCGTGAGTCAGCAAGCCTTGCGGGGTGCATTTGTGACGGCGGCCGACGTCGCGAGGCGCGCGGGCGTTTCGCGCTCGGCGGTATCGCGCGCGTTCACGCCTGGAGCCAGCGTCTCGAAGGAAGTTCGCCAGCGCATCCTTCGGGCAGCGGACCGTCTCGGGTATCGGGTCAACCGGCTCGCCCAAAGCCTCAACAAGGCAAGCTCGAATCTGGTCGGGCTAGTCGGTACCGATCTGCAGCAACCCTTTCACGCCGAGCTCCTGGCGACGATCTCGGGTGCGCTGCTCGCCGACGGCTTCCAATGCATGCTGCTCAACGCCGCGAACGCACAGGGCGACATCGGCGCGCTGATCGAGCGCGTGCTCGAATATCGCGTGTCGGCGATTGTCGTGATGACCGGCACGCCGCCTTCGTGCATCGTCGAGGAGTGCCTGAACAACGGTGTGCCGGTGATCCTGGTCAACAAGCTCCTGCCCAAGCTGTCCGTCGACACGGTCATCGCGGATCACGCCGCCGGCGGTCGGATTGCCGCGAAGCAGCTTCTGGCCTCGGGCTGCCGGCGCCTCGCGGTCGTGTCGAGTGCCGTGCGCACCGCGAGCCTGGTGGGACGGGTCGATGCCTTCCGTGCAAGCGCGGCAGAGGCGGGCGTGCCGCTGCACGTTTGGCAGGCCGGTGCGGCTACGGACTACGCCACCGGGCGTCACGCGGCGCGGGCCCTGCTTGCCCGACACGACATCGACGGCGTCTTTTGCGTGACCGACCTGCTCGCGCTAGGCTTCCTCGATGCGGCGCGCTTGGAGTGCGGCAGGCGTGTGCCGGAGAATCTGTCGGTAATCGGCTTCGACAATATTCCGCAAGCCGCCTGGAGCGCCTACGGGCTCACCACGTTTCATCAGCCTGTCGCGGAGCTGACCGCTGCCGTCATGAAGATGATACGCCGCAGGATGGATTCTCCCCATGTGAGGCACGGTCTGGTTACGATCCCGGTCAGACTCGTCGTGCGGTCGAGCGTACGCGGCTTGGCACCCGCGGAGGGATCGTCATGAGGGCTGTGCGAGTGGTCGCGCATCGTGGCAGCAGTTCCGCGCACCCGGACAACACGTGGCCTGCCTTCGAAGGAGCGGTGGCCGAGGGTGCCGATGCCATCGAATGCGACGTCCAGGCGACGCGCGATGGCGTGCTTGTCATCCGACACGATTTCACGCTCGGGAACCGTCTCGTGGTCGACTTGAGCGCCGCCGAGCTTGAGGCCGCGCAGCCGAGCGTGATCCGGCTTGCGGACCTTTTCGACTGGGCCAAGCACACGAACGTCGAGCTGTTGGTCGAGGTCAAGGAACCGGACGCCGCGCTTGCCGTCTCGGCGATGGTGTCTGCGAGTGCGGCGCGCGATCGTATCGTGGTGGGTGGCTTTCATGGGCCGGCGCTGGCCGCGGTGAAGGCATCGCAGCGCGCCATCCGGACATCGTTCATGATCGGCAGCGTCATCGCGGCCGAGGAGATCCTGCATGTCGCCGCCGTCTACCGCGTCGACGGCGTGCACTTGTGCTGGGAAGGTCGCGCGCCCCGCCCCCACGACCTGCTGGAAGCAGCACTCATCGAGCGCCTGCGGCGCGCCGATCTCACGACCACCTTGTGGCACGAGGAGCGGGAAGACGAGTTGCGCGCCCTGGTAGCGCTGGAACCCGACGCGATCTGCACCAACACGCCCGGCGTATTGCGCCGGATCGTCGACAAGCATCACGCGCGCCGCGTAGCGATCATCGAACCATGACCGTAACGCCATCATTCACTAACGAGGAGGAATTCTCATGAACTGGAAGCTTGCCTTTGCTGGAACACTTGCCGGTGTTTTGCTCGCCATTGCCGGCCAGCAAGCCTTCGCTGAGGACGTAGTGATCAAGGTCTGGTCCCGTGCCGACCGATCCGGCCCGCTGCGCGCCGGCAACCTTGTCGCGGCGGGCGATACTCTGAACAAGATGCTCGCTGCAATTAACAGTGACAAGCGCGTCAAGATCGAGTTGAACGAGACCAATGCGAAGGGCTATGACGACGACGCTCTCGACCTGCTGAAGGCCTTTGCCGTCGACAAGGGGCCCGACATCTTTGTCTTTGCGCACGAATGGACCGGCGCCTTTGCCGAGGCCGGCTACGCCCTCAACCTCGAGGACCAGATCGCGAAGAATCCAGAGCTTTACGGCGATATCATCGTCCCGCTCTGGCAAGCGGTGAGCTATAAGGGCGCGCGTTACGGAGTCCCGCAGGATTCCGAAGTGCGGATGTATTTTCTCAATAACGACAAGCTGCGCAAGCTCGGCATGAGCGACAAGGAGATTGCGGCGCTCCCTGCGAAGGTGGACGCGGGCGAGTTCACGGCGAACGACCTATGCGACCTGGCTGGACGAGCCGTACAGAAGGGGGTCGTCAAGTACGGGATCCTGCACCGACCGAACGCCGGGCCGGATTTTCAGATGTTGACCGACGCTTTCGGCCTCGAGCCCTACGATAAGCAGACCGGCAAACTGCAGGCGTCGAAGTCGGCGCTGCGCGGCTTTTATACGTGGGTGAAGTATTGCGTCGACAAGAAAGCGCTTTCGGCGAACAACACGTCGATGTCGTGGGACGCGATCGAGCAAGCAGCGATGGGCGGCGAAGAATCACTGGTCTTTTTCCACGGGGTGTGGCGCGTCACCGATCAGATGAAGGCTCTCCATCTGAAAGGCAAGGACGACTACTTCCACAAGTTCACATGGCTCAATGCGCCCGCCGGCAAGAAAGGCGGGAAACCGGCAAATCTGTCACATCCAATCGCCTATGGCGTGTCCGCGAAATCGAAGAACAAGGAGCTTGCCGCGTATATTGTCGCGCTGGCGAGTCAGCCGATTCCGAACATGCACCACGCGGTGTCCACTAACCACACGCCGATCAACTACGGCGAACAGGCGATGCCGGAGCTCATCGAGAAGGGATGGGCCCTGGTTGCCGCGACCCCGATGCTCAAGTACGCGAGCTTCATGCCCAACCATCCGAAGATCGGTCAGTACAACTCCATCATCTTCAAGGGCATCCAGGGGGTCGAGACTGGACGACTCAACGCGGACAAGGCGACCGAATTCGTGATCGATGAATTTCAGAACGAGCTCGGCAAGGATGTGGTGATCCGCAACTGAGAAGATATTCGCCATCCCGCGACCCCGGCGATCCGGTGTCTGTGTCTTGTTTTGCGAGGACGCCGGGGCGCCCGGTTTCGGGATGACGAATCGTTCTTCGCAGCCAGCAAGCGGCCAGGTAACCGTCGCCATGCCGGACTTCGCACGAGCGCAGCTGAACCGTCAGCGCGCCAACTTCGCTCTCTTCCTGGGGCCGGCACTGGTGCTGCTCGCCTGCTTTTTCATCGCACCAGTCATCGTCGACATCGCGATCGCGTTCACCGACATGGACCGCACGCTTGCGGTCACCACCCTCACGCTTGAGAACTTCGAGCGGATGGCAACGCGCGACACGCGTCTGCTCGCCGCGCTGGGCATCACCGCCATCTTCGTTCTGGCGACGTTGAGCATCTTCAACGTCACTTTCGCGCTGTTGCTCGCGCTGGTGACCACGGCCGTGCCGAAGGGCTTCGGCGCCTTTTTCCGCGCGGTATGGCTGCTGCCTCGGATGAGCCCGTCGGTGGTTTACGCGCTGCTCTGGTTATGGGTGGTCGATCCCAACGACCGGGGCCTCCTGAACCAGGTCCTGATCCATGTCCTGGGCATGGCCCCTAGCGACTTGCGCAGCAACCAGCCCCTGCTGGTGATCATCTTGTCCAACGGCTTTATCGGTGCGTCGCTTGGCATGATCATCTTCACTTCGGCCATTCGCTCGATCCCCGATCACTTGTTCCACGCCGCGCGCGCCGACGGGGCCGGGCCGCTGGCGATCGTGCGCCACATCATCTTTCCGGCGCTGCGCTGGCCGATCTCGTACATGACGATCCACCAGACGCTGTCGCTGCTGGTGAGTTTCGAGTACATCCTGCTGATCACCGGCGGCGGCCCATTCTACGACACGACGGTCTTCTCGCTTTATGCCTACCGGCGCGCATTCGAGAATGGTCAATACGCATATGGCGCGGCGCTATCCCTGATCCTTATCGTCATCGGCGTGATCGCCGCGCTCGGCATGTGGCGACTCATGGACATGCGGCGCCTGCTTCAGCCGCCGCGCATCGAGGTGCACTAAGGACCCCCTGATGATGCCCCACACGGATTGCGTTGCGACCCAAACGGTTATGAATTTGGGTGCAGGCGGCGAAGCACGTAGTGGGGCCTACGTGCGAGCCGACCAAGCCCAAAGCCGCGCCGTTTGGTCGCAACCCGCAGGGACGGGGCTTTGCCGGCGGTCTGCGTTGTTGCTCGGCTTGCCAAGGGGATCCACCCTTGGCCGCGCCTCGCGCCTAGCGTCCCGTCCGGTAAAGCCTCCGTCGCACCCGTGCGGGACATCATCAGAGGGTCCCCAATGAGCATCGACGCGCTGCCCGGGGCGGCGACGCCCATGCGCCCCGATTGGCGGTCGCTTGCGCGCTGGGCGCGGGCCCGGCGCGGCGCGGGTCAATCGGCGCTGCTCGCATTCCTGTTGCTCGTCTCGATCCCGATCATCCTGCCTTACTTCTGGATGGTGGTGATCTCGTTCACCGCGCGCAGCGGGGGTGTCTCGACCGACGTGTTGTGGACCGCCTGCGCGGTCATCGTCCCCGCGGTGCTGATCTACAGCATCGTCCATCTCGTGACCCCGTGGCCACGCGTGCGACTGGCGACAGGCCTGGTGCTGGCGGTGATCGCGGGCCTCTTGCTGGCCGAGCTCGTCGGCGGGCAACTGCATTTCGCCAACTACCGCTTCTTGTGGGACCCCAATATCGTCGAGGAGATCCGCTCGAAGGCCACCGCCGGCGGACAGTTCCCTTCGGTGTGGATTGCCTTTCGCAATTCGCTGGTCCTCGCGCTGTCGCAAACCGTGATCATTCTGACGGTAGCGTCGCTCGCCGGTTACTACATTTCGCGCTTCGCCTTCCGCGGCCGCGAAGCCTTTCTGCAGGGGATGCTGGTGCTGCACGCCTTTCCGGCGATGACGCTCATCATCCCGATCTTCCTGATCCTGCACTGGGTAGGACTCCTCGATACGATCCTTGGCGTCATGCTGGTGCTGGCCACGATCGAGCTCCCGTTCTACGTGTTCGTGATGAAGGGTTTCTTCGACGGCGTTCCATGGGACATCGAGATGAGCGCGATGACCGACGGCGCCACCCGCCGGCAGGCATTTCGCCTGGTCGTGCTGCCCCAGGTGCGCGTCGGACTTATCGCAGTCGCGGTCTTCGCCTTCATTCGCGCGTGGGAGGAGTACATCTTCGTGCGGACCATGCTCATCGAGAACAAGAACTGGGTGATGAGTCTGTATCTGTTCTGGGTCTCGGACGACATCATGGGCGTGGACTACGGCATCGTCGCCGCCGTATCCGTCTTCTATGTCCTGCCAAGTCTCTTACTCTACGTCTTCTGCCAGAAGTATCTGACGCAGATGACTATCGGCGGCATCCGGGGGTGAATGATGGCGCGTATCGAGCTTAAGGACATTCGCAAGAGCTGGATCGGCGCGACCGCGGTCGAGCGCATCGATCTCACGATCAACGACGGCGCCTTCGTCGCAGTGCTCGGTCCCTCGGGCTGCGGCAAGACCACCACGCTGCTGATGCTGGCCGGTATCTACAGTCCGAGCGCGGGCGAAATCGCTTTCGACGGGGCGCGGGTGAACGACGTCGAGGCGCGCGATCGCAATGTCGGCATCGTCTTCCAGTCGTACGCGCTCTACCCCAACATGAGCGTGCTCGAGAACATCATGTTCCCGCTGCGCTTCAAGAAGGTCGAGCATGCCGAAGCGCAAGCCCGCGCCCGCGAGACCGCGGCCCTGGTACGCATAGAGGCCCTGCTCGATCGGAAGCCGGCCCAGCTTTCGGGCGGACAGCAGCAGCGCGTCGCGCTGGCCCGGGCGCTCGTCAAGCGGCCTCACCTTTTGCTGCTCGACGAGCCGCTGTCCAACCTCGATGCGTCGCTCCGTCTGTCGATGCGAACCGAGATCAAGCGCATCCAACGCGAGCTCGGCGTGACCACGATCCTGGTCACACACGACCAGATCGAGGCGACGACGATGGCGGATCGCATCGTAGTCATGAACGCGGGGCGCGTCGAACAGGAGGGAACGGCCAAAGATCTTTACGAGCGACCCGAAACCTTGTTTGTCGCGAATTTCGTCGGCTCGCCGCCCATCAACGTGTTCGACGGTCATGTCGCGGACGGGGTCATCAACGTGCACCAGGCAACGTTGCGCGTCTCGACTCCGGCGCGCGGCGAGATCGTGCTCGGCATCCGGCCGGAGAGCATACGCGTCGACCCGAGCGGGACTCCAGCGCGGGTCGTCGCCGTCGAGCCCATGGGACGCGAGGTGCTCTACACCGCCGAAAGCGCAATGGGGCTCGTCCGGTTCATCGAGCCCGGCGCCGAAGCGCGTCATCGCGATGGCCAGAACGTGGGGCTTGCCTTCCGGCCCGACGATACGTTGCTGTTCGACAAGGCGAGTGGAAAGCGGCTCGACGCCCGCGTCGTGACCTGACGCCCGGTCACGCCTGACAGGAAGATGACACTCCGAACGCAAGGCAGGGTCCTGACCGCGATCGTGGGCAGCTATCCGAAGCCGCGCGATGTCTACCCGCGGAACGGGCGATCGCTGCTCGACAGCTTCGGCTTTGCCTTCGACCGTCGCCGCCAGGAAGTCGGGCCGGCCGAATTCTCGAGACTGCTGGACAGGGCTGCCCTGTCCGCCATCCAGGACCAGAACCGCGCGGGCATCGATGTCATCACCGACGGAGAGGAGAGGCGCGGCCATTATGTGCTTCACATCGTCAATCGGTTGAAGGGCATCGATCCCTTGAACCGCAAACCCATCTCGATGCGAGCAGGAACGGCACAGCAGGACGCCCCTCGCGTCATCGGCAGGATAAGGTACAACGAGCCGATCGTGCTGGAGGAGTTCCTCTTCACCAGAAAGCATGCCAAGGGAATCGCCAAGGTAGGCCTTCCCGGGCCCAGCACGGTTGCCGACTGCGTGGCCGATGAACATTATCACGGCGATCGGAAGCAACTCGCGTTTGACTACGCCGACGCGATTCATGAAGAGGTCGAAGCGCTCATCGCTGCAGGATGCGAGATGGTTCAGTTCGACGATCCGGTTCTGCTGCGCTATCCGGAAGCAGCGCAGGCTTGGGGGCTGAAAGCGCTCGAACGTTGCTTCGCAGGCCTGGAGGACCGCGCGCGGTTCGTCGTGCATATATGCCGGGGCTATCCCAACAAGGGCTTGGAGCGAAGAGGCATCCGTTACAAGGCGAATCAGGACTACTACCGTGAGATCCTGGGCTGGTTGTCGCAGTCTAGGCTGGACGTCGTTTCGATCGAGGGTGCGGCCGGCAACCTCGATCTGTCCGTATTGAGCGCGATCGGGAAGAAAACGGTCATGCTGGGCGTTATCGATGTCGGAGAGCAGGAAGTCGAAAGCGTCGAATCGCTGACCGCGCGCGCCAGCGAGGCTCTTCGCCACATTCCAAGGGCGCAGCTCATCCTGGCTCCGGATTGCGGCATGATCGAGCTGACTCGCGCCAGCGCCAGGGCGAAGCTCGGAAACCTTGCGCTGGCCGCTCGCGCCATCAATGAATCGTGAACATCGTCACGTACAACATCCAATACGGCCTCGGTAAGGACCGCCAGTACGATCTCGCGCGCATCGCCCGCGAGATCGAAGGCGCCGAGCTCATCGCGCTGCAGGAAGTCGAGCGCCATTGGCAGCGCTCAGGCGAGGTCGACATGCCGACGGTGCTGGCTGCGCATCTGCCCGAGCATCACTGGGTCTTCGGCGCCAATCTCGACATGGATGCCAGCTTTCGTGATGCCGCCGGCAGGCTGGTCAACCGCCGAAGGCAATTCGGTACCATGATCCTGTCGCGCCTGCCGATCGTGTCGTCGCGCAACCACCTGCTACCGAAATACGGCACGCTGACGCAGCACAGCATCCAACAGGGCGCGCTCGAGGCCGTGATCGTCAGCGAGCGCGCGGGTCCTGTGCGGGTCTATTCGGTGCATCTTTCGCACTTGAGCCAGGCTATCCGACTGCCGCAGGTCGATGCGCTGCTCGCGATCCACGCGCGCGCTCCCGGCGAAGGCGGTGCGTGGTGCGGCGGACATCCGGACCCCGAGGCGGCTTGGACCGAAGGCGAAATGCCGCCGATGCCGGCGGAAGCGATCGTCATGGGCGACTTCAATTTCGAATGGAGTGCGACGGAATACGACCGCCTCGTCGGTCCCCTGAGCGCTCGCTATGGCCGCCTCAGCCACCTCACCGGCTTCGTCGATGCATGGGTCGCCGCCGGGCACCGCGAGAATGAAGGTGTCACCGCGGACAACGGCAAGCGGATCGATTACTGCTTTGTCTCCTCCGCACTCGCATCGAGGGTCAAGTCGGCGCGGATCGATACCGCGGCAACCGGTTCCGACCACCAGCCGGTCTGGGTGGAGATCGATCTCTAGCAGCCTGATGCAAAACCCTTCGCGAGCTGCGCGGGCTTCCGCGTCACGCCACCAGCTTCCCGGCGCGGTCGCCAACAGCGCAATGTACCCGGAAGCACGAAACCCGGAGCGAGGACGCCCGCGCCGAGCGGAATGTCTTCTTCCGAACGGCACGTGACCCTACGGCGCTGTTCTGAAAAACTCCGGCGACTACCGCTGCATTCAACGCCACCCCAGCGCTATGCGACGGTGCGCGGCTTCGCCCACCACTCCCAAATGCCAGGCCGGGATCGCCTTGCGTGGCAGCAAGGCGAAAAGCGATTTTTCCGCGTCCGGCGCGGGCTGAGGCTACCGCGGATCGAGCAGGCGCGCAACGCTGATGCGTTCCAGCGTCCCGCGCGACCGGCCACACTGTAACGACCCGCACCAAGCAACGCGATTGCAATCGGCACGGCGAGGTACAACCCCTGCAATTCGAGCGCCCATCCGCCTTCCGGGGACAGCTGCAAGAGCTGGCCGGTGTGGACCAGCAATATTGCGACGAGGATGTTGATGGCTATGACGAGCGCCGCGGCGCGCGTCCAAAGGCCTATGACGACGAGGAGCGGAGCGAGAACCTCGCCAACATAAACGAGGTATCCGAACGGATCGGGCAGACCGGCTTTTTCGACGACATCCAGAACGAAGCCGGGTCCGCCGCGAATCTTGCTGATGCCGTGCAGAAGAATGAGCAAGCCAAGACTCAGTCGCAGCACCAATCTGCCTACGTCCGCTGCTGTCTCGCTTGCTGCAACCTCTTCCGTTGCTGCGCGTCCGACCATCGATTCTCCTTTCTTGTCAGGAGTTCACCGAGCAAGTTTCTCTCAGCTCGTCGAGGCCGCTTCGACCGATTGACCTGCCGCCCTGTTTTGCAGCGATGATGCGCTCAAATATTCGTTCAAACAATATCGCGGATGATCTGCTCCGAGCACCTGGCCCGTTGCGTTGGTGCGCACGCCGAGACTCGGGGAATGCGCTGAGTTGTGGCTCGACCAGTTGCTGGCCAAGTTGCCGCGACTCGAATTGACTTTGCTCGTCGGACAGTATGCGCAGCGGCACTTTCTGGCTAGCCGCCGCCCGATCGCGAGCTTACGTCCGGCACGGATGGCACCCCTCATGCCGTTCCTTGCGATGGCTGATAGTCGCCGACTGACGCTCTGAACGGAATCGCGAGGCGGTTCCAGCCGTTGATGGCGATGATCGCAAGCGTCAGGTCAACGAGCGCCTTCTCATCGAAATGACGACGTACCTCCGCGTAGAGATCATCGGGAGCGCCATGCATGGAGATCCTGGTAACTGCCTCGGCCCAAGCGAGCGCAGCCCGCTCGCGGCCCGAGTAAAACGGTGCCTCCCGCCATGCTGGCAACAGGTATAGCCGCTGCTCCGTTTCGCCAGCGGCGCGCGCTTCTTTGGTGTGCATGTCGAGACAATGCGCGCAACCATTGATTTGGGAGACGCGCGTCTTCACGAGTTCGAGGAGCGAATGCTCCAGGCCAGAGCGTCGAACGCAGGTTTCGATCGCAAGCATCGCCTGGTACGCCTCGGGCGCCGCCTTCTTGTAATCGATGCGCTGAGTCATGTCACAGTCCCTCTGTCAAAGACTACCCGTAACGGAGCGCGGCGATTGATACCCATATTTCGCCCACCGCTCCGTCACTTCTTTCGGTCGCTTGAACGGCCCTTACCGCACCTTTGTCAAAGATAAGCTGAATCGCCGGAAAGGCTTGCTGCTTGCTTACGTGTATGACGCTACTGTCTGCCACCCTTCGTCCGCTTTGCGGAAAATCGATCGGCACTCGGATTGCCGACGCCGGTTTCGGGGCTGAATGCCGTCAAGTCCGGCACCGCAAATTGACCCTGTAATGACAGAAGGTCGCGACGATGAAGCTGTGCCAGGTGCTCCAGGCATTCGCCTCCTTTTCTCGTCAAATTCACTTCAACGCGGCGCCTGTCACTACGGCTGACGGTGCGCCTGACCAGCCCTGCTGTCTCGCACCTCGAGATCAGCGACACGACCCCGTGCTGCTTCGCCTGCAAGCGCTCAGCGAGTTCTCCTACCGTCGCCCATTCCCGGCCGGGAAAGCCCTTGATTTGAAGCAACAGAAGGTATTGCAACGCCGTTATTCCGTTCCTGCGCGTCATCTCTTCGCTAAAGCGTAGAAAACGGCGCAGCTGATAGCGGAAATGTGCAAGTCTTTCGAAATCGCCCTTTGCCATCCGGTGGCCGGGCGTGTTCGCTCGCTTCTTTTTCATAGTGGGATATATCATAACATGATATGATTGTGGCAGCCTGATTGGACGCCGTCCGTTCTGTTCCTGGCTGCGCCTTGAGTCGCATGGCGGCATGGGACCGCGACCGAGTTGCTGGGGGAGACGACGTGCCGGCGTCGGCGCAATCACTCGCGCACTGAATGAAACTAAATATCCTCTCCGACCTGCATCTGAGCCTCGGCGCAATGGCGATACCCGGGAATGACGCCGATGCGGTCATCCTGGCCGGGGACATCGCTCGCCCGCGTGAGGCTGTTTCCTGGGCACTGGGCCTTGGCAAACCGGTACTTTACGTACCCGGGAACCACGAGTTCTACGGAGGCAGCATCGCCGGAACCGTGGCTGAACTCAAACAACTGTGTGCAGGGACGACCGTCCGCTTGCTCGACAACGAGGAAGTCGTCTTCCGCGGCGTGCGTTTTCTGGGAACCACACTGTGGACCGACTTCATGCTGTTCGGCGACGGCGACAGGCGGATGGCGGCGATGCAGGAAGCGCGGAGATTCATGCGCGATTTCAGCAGGATCCGGGTTGGCGAAATGCCGGAAGCGTTGTTCACGCCCGAAAATTCGACGGCGCTATTCAATATCCATGCCGCATGGCTCGATAGCAAACTGGCGGCGCCGTATGCGGGGCCGACCGTGGTGATTACCCACCATGCTCCATCGCGGAAAAGCATCCATGCGAGGTTCGCCGACTCGCTGCTGAACGCGTGTTTCGTTTCCGATGCCGAACGGCTGATCGACG
Organism: Casimicrobiaceae bacterium; assembly: GCA_036493675.1. GTDB lineage: Bacteria > Pseudomonadota > Gammaproteobacteria > Burkholderiales > Casimicrobiaceae > PALSA-1003. The sequence continues at coordinate 2,863 of DASXPJ010000026.1, read as the reverse complement.
GTAGCCGCGCGCAACTATGGATCCACGGACATACTCATGACAGCTTCGACTATGTTCTGAATGGAACGCGGGTGGTGTGCAACCCGCGCGGCTATGCCAAGGACGGGGTGAACGAGAATCCCCTGTTCGATGCGAATTTCTCGGTCGAGATCAACTCTGATGTCCTGAAGGAGCATCAGCGATGATCGTGACCCGGTTGACCGAAATGTTCGGACTGCAGCATCCGATCGTTCTCGGACCGATGGGTGGAGTCGCGGGCGGGCATCTGGCGGCAACCGTTTCCAACGCCGGCGGATTGGGGCTGGTCGGAGGAGGCTACGGGGACCCGGCCTGGCTGCGCACCGAGCTGACCCGCGCGAAGGACGAGACCCGCCGACCCTGGGGCGTCGGGCTGATCACCTGGTCCATTGATCGAGGCGTACTCGAGCTGGCTCTTAGCTATCACCCCGTCGCGTTCATGCTCTCTTTCGGCGATCCGCGTCCCTTCGCTCCGGCGATCAAGTCGGCAGGTTGCAAGCTGATTTGCCAAGTGCAGGGCCTGGAAGAAGCGCGGCTGGCTCGCGAAGCGGGGGCCGACGTCATCGTTGCCCAGGGTACCGAAGCCGGAGGGCACGGCGGTGGACGCGCGACGTTGCCATTGGTGCCGGCGGTGGTGGACGCGGTGGCGCCCACTCCGGTGGTGGCAGCCGGCGGCATCGCCGATGGCCGCGGCCTTGCGGCGGCGCTCATGCTGGGCGCCCACGGCGCGCTGATCGGCACGCGCTTCTATGCGAGCCCCGAGGCCCTCGGTCACGACGCGGCGAAGCAGCGCATTGTCACCGCGCAAGGTAACGAGACCGCGCGCACCCGCGTATTCGACATCGTACGCGGTTACGCGTGGCCGCCGCTGTATACCGGCCGCGCGCTTCGCAACCGTTTCATGGACCGCTGGGATAGCCGCGAAACCGAACTCGAGGTCGCGTCGGAAGCCGAGCGCGCGGCGTACCAGGCGGCCGCGGCCAAAGGCGATTGCGATACAGCCGTGGTCTGGGCCGGCGAGGCCATAGATCTAATCAAGGGCGTGGAAGGCGCCGCCGCGCTGGTCGCGCGGATAAGCGCCGACGCCGAAGCGCAGTTGCATAGCGGCACCAAGCTCGCGCGCTAGATGCGAGGGTTTATTGGTGGCGTCGCCTCGTTGCAGCGACTACGGGCTGAATGAAAACGACACAATCTACCTGAAAGGAGTATTTTGCGATGGAACACCGAATGTATCCCGATACTACGAAAGAATTGGCGCAAAAACGAAGGGAGCTGGCGCCGGAAATCCACGCCGCTTTCCGCGCGCTCGGCCAGAAGGTCTTTGCCGACGGCGCGCTGCCGTCGAAAACCAAGCAACTCATTGCGGTCGCAGTGGCGCATGTAACGCAATGCCCTTATTGCATCCGTGGCCACACCGAACTCGCGTTGCAGAAGGGAGCGACCGAGCAGGAGCTCATGGAAGCGATCTGGGTTGCCGCCGAGATGCGGGCCGGCGCCGCCTACGCGCATTCAGTCATTGCCATCGACGCGATGCATCAGGCGGAAGCCAAGCCCGGTACGTGAAGCGACGCCACTAGCGCGCATCGGTGTCTCCTCGGGACGGTTGCACGATCCGGGCGAACGCCGAATGGTTGTGAATCGACTCAAAATTCTCCGCTTCGACCGTGTAAGTCAGCACGCGCGGCTCGTCATTCAGAGCCAGCGCCACGTCGCGCACCAGGTCTTCGACGAACTTCGGGTTGTCGTAGGCCCGCTCCGTCACGTATTTTTCGTCGACCCGCTTGAGCAGGCCGTACACCTCGCACGAGGCGCTGCGCTCGGCGACGGCGATCAATTCCTCGATCGCCATCTCTCCCGCAAGTTGCGCTTCGATCGTGATGTTCGAACGCTGATTGTGAGCGCCATAGTCGGAAATCTCTTTCGAGCACGGGCATAGACTTGTCGCCGGCACCACTACGAGCATCCAAAACGAGTACACGCCATCGTCAGCCACGCTTCCGCGCCAACGGACATCGTAATCGAGCTCACTTTCGACTCCGGAGATCGGCGCAGCCTTTCTCACGAAATAGGGAAAGCTCATTTCGATCGTCCCGCCGTGCGCATCCAGGCGTTCCAGCATATCGATGGTCATCGCTTGGAACCGACGCTGGCTCAACGGATCGGTCTGCCTCTCGAGGAGCTCGATGAAACGCGACATGTGCGTCCCCTTCGCGAAGGCGGATAGGCCTACGGTCATCGAACATGTCGCGATCGTCGTTACCGGTCTTCCGCTCTTCAGCATCGTCATCGGGTAGCGCACGCCCTTGATGCCCACCGCATCGATGCAGAGGTCGCGGCTATCCAGTTGTGACTGAATGTCGGGTAAATCGATGTGCTCTGGAGCATTCATGCGCGTCCTTCTCACGCAGGTGGACCGCCGGTCTACCCCGTTGTGTTGTATTGAACCGGACTGACCCGGATATTGCCCGGCCGCATGGGTCGAAAGGTTTGACGGACGCCCTACGCATGTACCTCCTCGCCGGCTCAATCCGATGGTCTCCCAACAATAGATGATCGCAAGGTGCGCCGCGTTCCCGCCTCGACTCGGCCGTTTGACCAACGCGCTGCGCTTGAGGACATCGGGCTTGCCCCGGGCAAGCAATCGATCACGAGATTCCCGGTGGGCGGACGACGGACGGCTTAGGTCACTGTTCCAAAAGGTGAGCTAGTTGTGATTTCTACGACCGTTGTTCAGCGAACTGAAGCAGTTTGCTGAGTGGTGTTTGTTTGGAAAGGCTGGCATGGCCTCGTTCCTCATTGTAAGACTTTATCCAGGCGGGCAGCGCGGCGCGGCGATGTTCGGAAG
>DASXPJ010000025.1:0-51309 GCA_036493675.1 Casimicrobiaceae bacterium | reverse complement strand
GTCCCTGATTCGCCACCAACAACGCGAGGATCAGGCGGTTTGCCTGATCCTTTCACCCAGGCCGGTGTCATTTGCCGCGAACCTGGTCGGCGGCGCGCTTGAGAATTTCCGCGATACGCCGCTGTTCTTCCGGAGTCGCTCCCCTTTTCTCGCCGAGAGCGGCGCGGAGTTCCGTCCGCGCTTGATGAAGCTCGCGCGACATGCCATGCCGCGTATCGTTACCGGTCGCTGATTCGCCTTCGCGTTCACCACTGAACGCTCGCCGTACATGCTCCATCTTCTCGCCGATCCAGGCGAGCTGCCTGAACATCCGGTCTGCGACTTCGCGATTCTCTTCGAGGTATGCGCGCCCTGCATCGGTGATTTGATAGAGCTTCTTCGTGCCCTCCGCCTGGCTGGCGACGTGTCCGACCTCTTCGAGATAGGTCAGCGCGGGATAAACCATCCCCGGGCTGGGCGTGTAGAACCCGCCGGAACGCTCCTCGAGCGCCTTGATGATTTCGTATCCGTGCGCCGGTTTCTCGTTCAGCAACGCGAGAATGAGCAGCTGCAGATCGTTGCTGCCGAGCTTTCGGCCGGCACGAAAGCTGTGCCAGCCGAATTCGCCTCGGCCCGGCTGACCGAACAAACCGCCAAAGCCGGCATGGCGTCCGCCGCGCGACGCGCAGCCGTGCTGCCGGCCCCAGAAATCCGCAAATCGATGCATCTCTGCTCCTTGTCTTGAGGACTCAAGAATATCTGAAGATATATCTTAAGATAATTTGTGCGTCAAGCACCGTGCCGAATTTTGACCCTTTCCCGTTCTGCAATGTCACGTCGCGGCAAGGTGGACGGCGCCAAGCGACGGAGTGTGTACTAACAATTCGCGCGCTACGCCAGGGCACTCCGGACACGTTCGCGAGTGAGCGGCACCGTGGTGAGCCGGACGCCAACGGCGTCATAGACTGCGTTGGCGAGGGCCGCCGGCACCGGCGTGGCGGATGCTTCCCCTGCCCCAAGCGGGGGTTCGCGGGGCCGGTCGACGACATCGATCAGTATCTCGGGCGCGTCCGGAAACCTCAGAATCGGGTAGCTGGCCCAGTCGACGCTGGTCACGCGCGCGCGGTCGAACGCGACTTCCTCGAAGAGGGTCCGCGACAGCGTCTGCAGAATGTTGCCTTCGATCTGGGCCTTGAGCGTGGCGGGATTGATCACCAGTCCGCAATCGTGCGCGCAGGCAACCCGGCGCACGCGGATCTTGCCCGATGCCTTGTCGACGTCGACCTCCATCGCCATCGCCACATAACTCTCGTTGTGCTTGTAATGGACGTAGGCAAACCCGCGACCGCGGCCCGTGGTCGGCGCAGCGGGCGAAGGCCGCGGCTGCCATCCGATCAATGCCGCGGCGCGTCGGATCACCTCGATGCCGCGCGGATCCGACAAGCCTTGCAACCGGAACTCCACGGCGTCGCGACGCGCGGCAGCGGCGAGCATGTCGGTAAAGCTCTCGACGGCAAAGCAGTTGGCGACCTTGCCGGGCGCGCGGAAGTTCGACGGCCGCAGCGGCGACGACTTCAGCCAGTGCACGAGCACTTCCTGATGCGGCACCGCATAGGGCGGATCGCCGTTCTGGCTGATGAGTCCGGTCGTTATCCCCGGCGTCTGCGCGATGCCGGCCGCATCGAGCGCCAGCAGCGGCATGTTCGGCAGGCTCGCCGTTGCCTTCGGAATCCACATCTCGGTGCGCCATGCCGCGATCCTGCCGTCGTCGCCCACCGCGCCCTCGAGCGCCAGAAGCTGCGGCGGGCCCTTCGGATCCCAGCCGTGCTCGTCCTGCCGCGACCACTGCACGCGAACCGGGCGTCCGACGGCGTTGGACAGAAGGGCGGCGTCGGCTGCGGCATCGTCGTGGCCGTTCATGCCGTAGCAGCCGGAGCCGTCGAGATAGACGACGCGAAGGGCGTCCTTCGGCAACGCGAGCGCCTTGGCGATGGTCTGGCGAAAGCGGTGCGTGGCCTGCGACGCCGACCAGACGGTCGCCTTGCCGTCGTGCACGTCGGCGACCGCGCACGACGGGCCGATCGACGCATGCGACTGCAGCGGCCAGTAGAACTCGGCGGCGAGCTTCTTGGCGCTGGCGAGCGCCCGCCGCGCGTCGCCCTTTTTCACCAGCGTCTCATCGCCTTCGAACGGGCCCCTGCGCATCCAGCCGCGCACGGCGGCGGCGCCCATCAGCGGCGCCGACTCCGACCAGCGCAGCTTGAGCATCCTCGCGGCGGAGATCGCATCCCATTCGCTGGCAGCGACGACGCCGACAAAGTCCTTGATCCGCACGACCCGGGCCCCCGGGATCGCGCCGACCGACGCCTCGTCGACCGCGACGAGCGTCGCACCTGAAGCGGGCGGACGAATCACGCGGCCGTGCAGCATCCCGTCGACCTTGAAGTCGTGGACGAACACGTGACGGCCGCTGATCTTGGCCGGGAGATCGGGTCGCGCAAGCGGCTTGCCGACGACTTCGTACGACGCGGGGTCGCGCAGCTTCGCCTTCGGATCGACCTTGAGCCCGAAACGCCGGTCGCCGATGATCTCCGCGAACCCAATACCTCGATCACCGGATTTCGGCCGCACCTCACCGCCGGCCGTGTCGAAGTCGGACGCCGGCTTGCCTGTGCGCACCGCGGCGAGCGCGATCAGGGTCTCGCGCGCGGTGGCCGCCGCCTGGCGTATCTGCACGCCACCGCGCATGATGCCGCTGCTGCCCGCGGTGGGCCCCTGATCCGGCGTCAGCGCGGTGTCGCCCTCGATCATCTGGATCCGCTCGACGCCGATGCCCAACTCCTCCGCGGCCATCTGCGGAATCGCGATCCGCAGTCCCTGACCGAGATCGACCTTCCCCGAGTAGATCGTCACCGAGCCGTCCGCGTTGACGGCAACGAAACCGTCGACCTCGGCGGAATCGAGCGTCCTGGCGCCCGCGGATTCGGCGCGCGCGCCCTGCTGTGCGCACGCAGGTGACCCGAGCGTGAAGCCCACGACCAGCGCGCCGCCCGCCTGCAGGAATTCGCGACGGGACAGCACCGCGCTCACGATGTCGTCCGTCCCGAGGCGCGCATCACGGCGCGCAATATCCGGTCGTGCGAACCGCAACGGCACAGATTCCCCGCGAGGGCTTGCTGCGCCTGCTCACGCGTCGGATGGGGCTCGCGCGAAAGCAGCGCGGCGCCGCTCATCACCATTCCGCTCATGCAATAACCGCATTGTCCCGCCTGCTCGGCAACCATCGCCGTCTGCAACGGATGCGGCTTCTCGGGCGTAGCGAGGCCCTCGATGGTCGTTACCTTTTTTCCCACCGTCTTCGACACGGGCAGCGTGCACGAACGAACGGCCTCGCCGTCGACGATCACCGTGCACGCGCCGCACTGGCCCAGGCCACAGCCGAATTTGGCGCCGGTCAATGCGAAGGCATTGCGCAGCACGTAGAGAAGCGGCTCGTCGGGATCGCGCAGCTCGACGGTCCTCGATTCTCCGTTGACGTTCAGGACGAAACTCGGCACGACATCTCCGCAAGGACCGTGCTAGGGAAAATCATCGCACTGGCGGCCGATCCTGTCCATCGATGCCGCACCAAGCGCCCGAACGAGATGGCACCGAGAATCCCGCCGACCTGGAGCGCCGAGCCCTCGAGATGCCAGGTCTTGATGATCGTCGGGGCGACTACCCGATCGCCTGCGTATCGAATTCGTCCATCGGTACTATCAGAGCGCGAAGGCCGAAGACCAGATACTGAAACTGGCCCAGCTTGCGCCGTGCGATAAACTGCCGGATGTCGACGCTCGATGCCGATGTCATCGTCCCTCCCCGTTGGCCGCGGGTTCGAATGCGATGCTTGCCGACGCCAAGTGGAGCGGAGCATGATCGCATGAGCACGTTGCCGTAACGGGATCTGGCCGCCGCCTACATGAACGATGACTATCTGGCGCATTTGCGCCGCACGATCGATGCCATTCGCGCCGATGGTTTTTACAAGACGGAGCGTGTTATTCAAAGCCCGCAATCGTCGCGCGTCCGGTTGAGCTCGGGCCCCGAGGTGCTCAACTTCTGCGCCAACAATTATCTCGGGCTCGCCGACGATCCCAGGCTCGTGGCCGCCGCTCGCGACGGGCTCGAGCGCTGGGGTTTCGGCATGGCGTCGGTGCGCTTTATTTGCGGTACGCAGTCGGTGCACAAGGAGCTCGAGCGGGCGATCTCCGCCTTCCTCGGAACCGACGACAGCATTCTGTATTCGAGCTGCTTCGATGCCAATGGCGGCGTCTTCGAGACGCTGTTCGGCGAAGAAGACGCGGTCATCAGCGACGAATTGAATCACGCCAGCATCGTCGACGGTATCCGGCTGTGCAAGGCCAAGCGCCTGCGCTACCGCAACAACGACATGGCCGACCTGGAGGCCCGGCTGAACGAAGCCGATGCCGCAGGCGCGCGCTTCAAGCTGATCGCCACCGACGGCGTATTCTCGATGGACGGCATCGTCGCCGACCTCAAGGCAATCTGCGACCTGGCCGAGCGGCATCACGCGCTGGTGCTGGTCGACGATTCGCACGCCGTGGGCTTCGTCGGCTACGGCGGCCGCGGTACCCCGGAATTCTGCGGCGTAGAAGGCCGGATCGACATCATCACCGGCACGCTCGGCAAGGCGCTGGGCGGAGCCTCGGGCGGCTACACGGCGGGACGGAAGGAGATCATCGAGCTGCTGCGTCAGCGCTCCCGACCCTATCTGTTCTCCAATACGCTTGCACCCTGCATTGCGGCGGCATCGCTCAACGTGCTCGAGTTGCTGGCGGGCGATGAAGGCGCCAGACTGCGCCGACGCGTCCGCGCGAACGGCGAGCACTTCCGCACCGCGATGACCGGACTTGGGTTCAACCTCGTTCCGGGCACGCATCCGATCATTCCGGTGATGCTGGGCGACGCGGCGCTCGCGACACGAATGGCCGATGCGATGCTTGCCGAAAACGTCTACGTGATCGGGTTCTCCTACCCCGTCGTGCCGAAGGGCAAGGCGCGTATTCGCACGCAAATGAGCGCCGCGCATACCGATGCGCAAATCGATCTGGCCATCGCGGCCTTCGCGAAGGTCGGCCGGGCGCTGGGTGCGATCCATTGAATCGATCGGAGGCTGACAGTCGATGAAAGCACTCGCCAAACTCGAGCCCGCGCCCGGCCTCAAGCTGACCCAGGTCCGGAAACCGGAAGTGGGCCACAACGACGTGATGATCCGTATCCGCAAGACGGCGATTTGCGGAACGGACATGCACATCTGGAACTGGGACGAATGGGCTCGCAAAACCATTCCCGTGCCGATGCACGTCGGCCACGAATACGTCGGCGAAATCGTCGCCATGGGACAGGAAGTGCGCGGCTTCGCGATCGGCGACCGGGTGTCAGGGGAGGGCCATATTACTTGCGGCTTTTGCCGCAACTGCCGAGCGGGCCGGCGCCATTTGTGCCGCAATACGGTCGGCGTCGGAGTCAACCGTGAGGGCGCGTTCGCCGAATACCTGGTGATCCCCGCTTTCAATGCGTTCAAGATTCCGGACGATATCTCGGATGACCTGGCGTCCATCTTCGACCCGTTCGGCAACGCCACGCATACCGCGTTGTCGTTCAACCTGGTCGGTGAGGACGTCCTGATCACCGGCGCGGGGCCGATCGGCATCATGGCGGCGGCGATCGCCCGGCATGTGGGCGCGCGCTACATCGTCATCACCGACATCAACGAATACCGGCTTGCCTTGGCCCGGCGCATGGGCGCGACACGCGCCGTCAACGTCGAGCGCGAAGACCTGCGCGACATCATGACCGATCTGCGCATGACCGAGGGCTTCGACGTCGGCCTCGAGATGTCGGGCGTGCCTAAAGCGTTCGGCGACATGCTGCTGCACATGAACCACGGCGGCAAGATCGCGCTCCTGGGCATTCCGCCGGCGAACATGGCGATCGACTGGAATCAGGTGATCTTCAAGGGGCTCGAGATCAAGGGGATCTACGGGCGAGAAATGTTCGAGACCTGGTACAAGATGGTCGCGATGCTGCAAAGCGGTCTCGACCTGACCCCGGTCATCACGCACCACTTCGCGGCCGAGCAATTCGAAAAGGCGTTCGCGACCATGCAGTCGGGCCAGAGCGGCAAGGTGATTCTCGACTGGGCCGCGTAGGGCGCCGTCCCATAGCGGCTGGCTGCACCCGCGGTTTGCCCTTATCATCGAGCATCGGCTCGCGCTTTTTCCATGCCCGACATCGACGTCGCTGACCAGATCCCCACGCATCGCGCCTACCTGCTGCGCGTGGCGATGCTCCAGCTGCGCAACAACGAAGCCGCCGAAGACGTCGTGCAGGAAACCTTGATTGCCGCGCTGCAGGGGGTTGCCGGATTTTCCGGGCGCTCGAGCGTCAAGACCTGGCTGACCGGCATTCTCAAGCACAAGATCGTCGATGCCATCCGGCGCAGGGCCCGTGAGCCCGCATTCGACCAGCTTGACGACGAGTGCCAGATCGAGGACTACGATGCGCTGTTCGATGAGTCCGGCCACTGGCAAAACCCTCCGGCGGACTGGGGCAATCCCGAGAGCGACCTGTCGCGCCAGCAATTCTTCGACATCATGCAATTTTGTCTGGACAAGCTGCCGCCCAATACCGGCCGGGTGTTCATGATGCGCGAGGTGATGGACCTCGACGGCGAAGAGATCTGTAAGGAATTGGCGATCACGTCGACCAATCTTTGGGTCATTCTCTACCGGGCGAGGATGGCTCTTCGGCAATGCCTCGAGCAGCACTGGTTCGCCGGTGACGCCCGGGCCCGCGGATAAAATCGGTTGCACCGAGCCAATTGGGCCCTCTGATCTCATGCAAGAACGCGAGTCGACTGATCTCGCAAATGCAGGACCAGAGCCTGACGTTGCGAAAACGTGGGCTGGTCCGCTTGCACCTGCTTTTCTGCGCCGCCTGTCGGCACTTTGAGCGGCAGCTCGCGGTCCTGCGCCAGGCGATGAGGCGCTATCGCGGGTAGGAGATGGTCTAAGTCCGCGCCGGCCATGGCCTCGCCATGCTCCCAGGACCGGCTTGAACTCGGCGCCGGTAGTGATAATCTTGTGTTCCGTAACGTTGTCTTCACGCTGATGGTCTCGATCCGCCTCAATGGCGCACCCTACGTTTGCCGCTCGCCGTCCCCCCGGGTAGCGGATTTAGTCCGCGAGCTCGCGCTCGAGGGCAAGCGAGTCGCGGTCGAGCAAAACGGCCAGATCGTTCCCCGGAGCCTGCACGCGAAAACCGCCCTTTGCGTCGGAGACCGAATCGAAGTCGTCGGCGCCGTCGGCGGCGGCTAGGGCGGAACGATGAATGCTCCCACCGAAAATCTGGCGATCGCGCACGACGATCCGCTCGTCATCGCGGGTTGCGCCTATCGCTCGCGCCTGCTGGTCGGCACGGGCAAGTACAGGGATTTCGCCACCACGCGGGCCGCGATCGACGCATCGGGCGCGCAGATCGTCACGGTCGCGATACGCCGCACCAATATCGGCCAGAACCCCAACGAGCCGTCGCTTCTCGACTACCTCCCGCCGTCCGAGTTCACGCTCTTGCCGAATACCGCTGGCTGCTACAGCGCGGACGACGCGGTGCGCACGCTGCGGCTCGCGCGCGAATTGCTCGATGGACACAAGCTGGTCAAGCTCGAGGTCCTGGGCGACGCAAACTCGCTCTTTCCCGACGTACGCCAGACGATACGCGCGGCGGAGACGCTGGTCGCGGACGGCTTCGATGTCATGGTGTACACCTCGGACGACCCGATCATCGCGCGCGAGCTCGAAGCCGCGGGCTGCGTCGCGATCATGCCGCTGGCGTCGCTGATCGGATCGGGCATGGGCATTCTCAATCCGTGGAATCTGAAGCTGATCGTCGAGCAGGCGAAGGTGCCGGTGCTGGTCGACGCCGGCGTCGGCACCGCATCCGACGCGGCGATCGCGATGGAAGCCGGATGCGCGGGCGTGCTGATGAACACTGCGATCGCCTTGGCGAAGGACCCGGTGTTGATGGCCGGCGCGATGAAAAAAGCGGTCGAGGCGGGGCGGGAAGCCTTTCGTGCCGGCCGCATGCCGCGAAAGTTCTATGCGGCCAATCCCAGTTCGCCGACCACCGGCCTGATCGCTTGACCGCAGCAGCCGGGGGCGGGCTCTCGCTTGCCTGGCGCGGCTGCCTCGCGCTGGCCTGCGGCATTCCGCTGCTCGCGTTCGCTGCTTCGCTGACCCCCGCCGAGATCGAACGGACATGCACCGGCGCTGAAGACACGGCCCACTGCGGACGGCTGGTCGAAGCCTTGCAGCTCGCTCGACTGCCTAGTCTCGCGCGGCGCGAGGGCAACGCATTGATCGTGTCGCTGTTTCCCTCGGGCAACACCACCTTCACCGACAGCGGCGATCCCGTCAACGGACGATCGTATAGCCTGTGGGACTACATTGACGGCATCAATAGCGTCGTTCTGTACGTGAGCGCCGGCGACGAGGCGAGCTTCGCGCTTCTGCAGCGCGCTACCGGCCGGCTGGTGGATCTGCCAGCGGAGCCGCGGCTCTCGCCGGACCGGCAACATTTCGTCGTCGCCGATGTTTGCCAGCGGCGCTGCGCCAATGAGATCGCCGTCTGGCGTGTGACGCGCGACGGTTTTCGCAAGGAGTTGCGCTGGGTCCCGGAGGTCCCTTGGGCCGATGCCGACGCGGTGTGGCGCGACGCCGACACGCTCGCCATCGAGTTCCGCGTCGACCCGTCACGCGAGCCGACGACAATCCAGCGCAAGCTCGCCGATCCCGGCTGGACGCGCGTCGCGCCACCATGAGATTCGCGCCGCGCCGTGCCGATCCAGCGCGGCCGAACGGCGGCGGCCGCGCATGAATGCGTCACGTGGGCAGATGCGGCGACCCATCCGAAGCTTCGTGCTGCGCCAGGGCCGCTTCTCGCCGGCGCAGCAGCGCGCCTGCCAGGCACTGCTGCCGCGGTTCGGGATTCCATACGCACCTGCGGTACTCGATCTCGCCGCGGCTTTCGGCCGCGACAACCCGAAGATCCTCGAAATCGGCTTCGGCATGGGCGAGGCGACAGCCGCGATAGCCGAAGCGCAACCCGACCGGGATTTCCTGGCCGTGGAAGTCCATTCGCCCGGCGTAGGACGTCTTCTGCAGCTGATCGACGAAAAAGGCCTGCGCAACATCCGCATCGTGCAGCATGATGCCGCCGAGGTCGTCGCGCACATGATCGCGCCCGGCGCGCTGGCAGGTATTCACGTCTTCTTTCCCGATCCCTGGCCCAAGAAACGGCACCACAAACGCCGACTGCTGCAGGCTGAATTCATCCATGCGATGGCCCAGCGCCTGGCGCCGGGCGGCTATCTGCACGCGGCGACCGACTGGGAAGACTATGCGACGGACATCGTCGCGGCTGCCAGTGCAGACCCGTTGCTGATCAACACGGCGAATGGCTTTGCCCCACGTCCGGCCCATCGGCCGGCGACCAAGTTCGAGCGGCGCGGAATGCAACTCGGCCACGGCGTTCGCGACATCGTGCTCAAGCGGCGCTGAAGCACCGGTCACGGCGATCGTGCAGAGGAGGCGATCGGTGCGCCGCTCAAGCGCGCCTACGCCGATCGCTGGCCGCGCCCCTTGCGATCCGACATCAGCAACAGTTCGGTGATCGCTGCGGTCGCCAGTTCTGGCGAAAAGTACCGGCTGATGTTGTCGCGCCCGCCCGCGGCGAGTTGGTGCCACAGCGATTCGTCCCGGTACGCGCGCGCCACTGCGTCGGAAAATGATTCCGGATCGTCTCCCGTCAGCACGTCGTTGCCCGGGTTGAGGTGCATCCCCTCGATCGACGGCGTGGTCGCGACGACCGGCAGGCCGTAGCTCATCGCCTGATTGATCTTCCCCTTGACGCCTGCCCCGTAGCGCAGGGGCGCGATCGACAACCGGCAGCCTTCGAGATACGGCGCGAGATCCGGAACGAAACCGGCGATGACGAGGTCGTCGGCCGCCAGCGCGCGGATCGTCGCAGGCGGGTCGGCCCCGACGACATAGGTAACCACACCGGGCAGTTTGCGGCGAACGTTCGGGAGCACCTCGTTCGCATACCAGAGCACGGCGTCGGTATTGGGCGGGTGTCGGAAGCCGCCGATGAACAGCAAACCGGTCCGCCGTTCGAACGCCAGACCGCGATCATAGCGGTCGTGGATGTTCGATAACACGATCACCTTCGCCTGCGGCGCCAGCCCGGCGAGCAAATCCCTTTCTGCGTCGCTCACCACGAGGGTCACGTCGGCGCCGCGGATCAATGCCAGCTCCTCGGCGCGCTTGGCCGCCGCGGCACTGCGCGCTGCACGGCTGACATCGAGCTCGGCCAACCGCTCTTCGCGCAGGAAATGCAGATCGACGGTGTCGAAGGCGATCAGCGCGTTCGGAGCGAATCCGCGGACCGTCGCCATGTGCCGCGCGGCGACGTAATGCCGCGAGAGCACGACCAGATCGAACTCTCCCCCGCGCTTGCCGAGAAGTTTCGCGACCGAGCTCGTATAGGGATGAAATTGCACTTCGACGCCCAGCTGCTGAAGCGTCTGCGCGTAGGGCTTACGGTATTCGAGGTTGTCGGCCACGAAGGTCACCTTGCAGCCCAGACGGATCAGAATGTCCATCACGCGCTGCATCCGCAACGACCCTGAGTCCTGGTCAGGGGTCAGCATGCAGGCGTCGATTACCAGCACGCGCCGGCTTGCCCATCGGTCGCGCTCGCGCTCGGGCGCGACGCCATTGGCGCGGTGAGCCGCGAGTTCTTCCGCCCACTTGCCTGCGAACGCGCTTCGATGCAGCGGCTGGTGCTTCTTGATGCCGGTGGATTCGTCGGTGCCGGATGTCGTACCTTCGAAATGAACGATCGTCGCCGCCGGCTGGTAATAGACGCGCAGTCCGGCGGCGCGCACCGCGAATGCGAGATCGGTGTCCTCGTAATACGCCGGCGCATAGCGGACATCGAAGCCGCCGAGATCGGCGAACAGTCGGCGCGGCACCGCGAGGCAGGCGCCTGAACAATAATCGACTTGCCGAAGGTAGTTGTGTTCCGGGCGATCTGGATCCTCGTCGCGTCCGTAGTTCCACGCCGAGCCGTCGCGCCAGACGATGCCGCCGGCTTCCTGCAGCCGGCCGTCCGGATAAATCAGCTTTGCGCCGACCAGACCGGCATCGGGATGCCGATCGAACACCGCGAGCAACGCATCCAGCCAGCCCGCAGTGACGATCGTATCGTTGTTGAGCAGCACGAGGATCTCGCCGCGCGCCAGCGCGGCCGCGCGATTACAACTCGCGACGAAGCCCAGGTTGGCGCTATTGCGCTCCAGGCGCACACCCGTTACCACTGCCAGGGCCTGTGCGGCCGGCTCGGGCGACGCATCGTCGACGACGATGACTTCGTAGCTGCCCGCGGTCGTGTTCGCATGCACGCTTTTCAGGCAGCTGTAGGTGAACAGCGGCTTGCCGTACATCGGCACGATGATCGATACCCGCGGCCGGTCGGCGGCTGGAAATGCGAGCGGAGCGATCGCGGTCTCCTGCGCGAACGCCACGCCGGCCGGCGGCACGTACCTGTGCGGGCGCGAAAGACGCCGCCCGATACGCCGGGCCAGTGCGCCGGGACCCTCATTGCGCAGGATCGTCGCGGCAATGCCGATGTAATGCGGCGATTGCCGCAGCGCCGACCATTGCGCCCTGGCGTGGGCCCAGGCGATTTTGACCCTCTGCCCGCTGCTGCGCAGCGGCGCGCTGGCGCGCCACACGGTGCTGGTCTCGAGCTCGGTGATGCGCCCGCGCGCCGCGTCCAGCATGGCTTCCAATGCTTGCGCTTGGCGCCCCGCATCGAGCAAGCGCTGCGCAAGCCCGGATCCGTCGGCCTGGCCTTTGCCTCCGAGGCCTGGCGTCTTGAGTGCGGTATCGATAGCAGCGACGTATCGCTTCAATTCGCGGCGCGCTTCGGCGTTGCCACCCTCGACGCCGGCCACGAAGAGCTGTGGCAGCGAGAGCGCTTCCGGTACCGCCTGTCCCGACGGCATCGCCCAATGGCGCGGCTCAAGCACCGGCGGCGCCTCGGGATCGTAGCGCCTGCGAACGCGGCCCGCCAAAGGAGCGAGATAGATAGCGCGATAGCGCTCGGAGTCGGTCATGACGCAGCGGCGCGCGCGAAGTCCTGCGCAGGCGCGATCCTTCCGGCATCGGCGCGCAGCAGCACATCGTTCCACTGCGCAGGACTCGCGCTCCAGGGCAACAGCCAGGTGCGCGGTCGGCCGGCGAGGCGCTCGGGGAAGGCTCCGAAATCCGATGCGACGATCGCGGCGTCGGCGGTGAGCGCCGCCGAAAGCGTATACGAGTAGGTTTCCGGCACCTGCGACGGAAACCAGATCACGTCGGGGCGTTCGGCCGCGATCAAATCAGGCAAATCGGCGTCGCCATACTCGCCCAGGATCGACAGCGGCGACCGCTGGCAATCGGGTAGCGGCTCCGACACTGCGCCCAGGACGCGGAACGAAAGCGGCAGCCCGCGCGCGCGCGCATCCTCCGCGCAGGCCGCGACAACGCGCAGTCCCTTCTCCGGGGAAAGCCTGCCCAGCGTGACAACGCGAGTCACCCGCTGCGATGGGGCACGCGGCGTTTCGGCATGAGGCAGTACCGTGATCGGCAATCCGGGGAAGTAGCGCGCAATGCGCCGCTCGACATCGCGCGAAGGCGCGAACACGCGGTCGGCGTCGCGCAGCAGCCGGCCGAAGGTCGCACGCCACGCGCCTATGTCCAGCCCCCACTGCGCCGGACGACGTACGATACAGGCGGCGCAACCGTCGGCGTCCGGTTCGCCGCAATAGCGGCCGTCTTCGGTGACCAAATGGTATTGCGGGCAGATCGCGTAGTAGTCGTGCAGCGTGCAGTCGTATGGCACGTCGACGATCGCCGGCAGGTCAAGGACGCAGCGCGGCAAGCCGTGAACATGGTGAAAATGGATACGCGCAAGGTCGAGCCCGCGCAGCAGCGACCCAAGCGCGGGCATGTCGTCGGGCAGCGTGAAGTATGCGGCCAAGCTCTCGTCGGCTCGGAGCCAGGACAACCGCGTCGTGTCGCCGGCCGCCGGTTCGAGCAGCAACACGTCGCATTGCGCGTCAACCAGCCCGGCCAGCGCGATCATGTGCTGGCGAACCCCGCCGCCCCAGGCATGTGCAACGAAAAGCAGCAGCTGCTTTTCCGATTCGGCTAGGCGCTGTAGCGCGGCACGCCCCCGCGCCGCGGGGCCGTCATCGCGAGTGGGGTCGCCGCGTGGCTCGCCGGTGGGGGGTATGGCGTTCAAGGGTTGGGCATCCGACGGGGCGCGGCATCGTGGGAGCGCGGCACGGTCGCGACGGGCGGGGCGAGAGCATGCCGGCCACCGCGCATTTTACGCCCGCCCGGACGGCCGCTCCAACTGTTCCGGCACGGACGCCGCGCCGTCGCGGCGTCGCCGTGGCGATCCGCCAACGAGACGACGCTCAGTCGAACTCCGCAAGCACGGGTTGGTGATCGGAGGCCTGCGTCTTCTGGTCGACGCGAATCGACTTGAGGCGCGGCACCAGATCCGCCGATACGAAGATGAAATCGCAGTGCTGCTCTGGTTCGTCCGGACGCTCCTTTTCATAGATCTTGAAGGTCGCGGGATGCGGAACGCCCGGATGCGCCGCTTCCCAGGCATCCGACAAGGGCGGCGTGCCGTCGTCGAAAGGCGCGATCATCCTGGCGTGCAAGCGGTCGTCGGGCTCGAGATTGAAGTCGCCGGTGATGATCGTCGAGGCCGGTCGCGGGTAATCGTGGAACGGCCCGCCGCCCTTTTCGATGACTTTACCCAGACGCGCATGCGCACTACCCTCCGCGTAGATCGCTCGCAACGCATCGACCTGTGCGGCCCGCTTGACGGTTCCGTAGTACTCCAGGTGCGTCGTGATGACGCGAACGTCGCCGAACGGCGCACGGACCACCGCTTCGAGCGCGACGCGCGGCATGCCCCGCCTGCCCGGATCGACCGGGTACGGCAGCAGATGGCGAAACACCTGGCCGACCGGCAGCCGCGACAGGATCAGGTTGCCGAAGTGGCGACGCTGCCCGGCATCGCCCGGGACATCGACAATCGCGCCGGGCACGGGCGTAAATCCGGGCAGGCTTCGCGCGAGCTCGCCGAACTGGTTTTCGCCGTGGCTGCCGGCGAGCTTGGGATCTGCGAAATTGTTCGCGATTTCCTGCAGGCACAGCACGTCGAAATCAGCCAGCGCCTTGGCATGCGCGACGATGCGCGCGGGATCGACGCGACCATCGACGCCGCGGCACCACTGCACGTTCCAGGTGATGATTAGCATAGGTCCGATCAAGCGGTTGATTTAAATCGTAATTGGTCAAGCCGCTGCGCCTTTGATCCCGGCTCAATATCCGCTTCAATCCCGGCTTGGGGGCAACCGAGATTACAAAACCTGAGAAGCCGCGCGGCTTTACGCTATTACAACCAATGGCAAACAGTAGGCAAACAAGCTGACCTATCGGATGATAGTAAATGATGGTGTGCGCGAGTCAACCCAGCTGCTGCGCGTACTTGAAAATGCCAAGGCTGCGCAAAGTTGGCCAGATCGACCGGGCTCGCCATGTCGCCACTCTGTTGGTAAGTGTCAGTAACTTCGATGACGCCGACCGGAAAGATACACCGGAACTCGTCAAACGCGTGTCTGCAGCCGTCTAGCCGCCGTTTCGGCCCGTCACCCGATGGAGCGAACGACGGCGACCGTTCGTCGTCTCACGCGACGATGAGGGGACACGCTCCTGCCGCCGTCATGCGCGACACTTGGCGGCGTCGTATCCTATCCGTAAACGCCGTTTTCAGATACGAGAGCGCGACTCACCGGAAATAAGACGATGCATGTGACGATTCTGCAGGCCCTGCTCCTGCTTCTGGGCGAGGTGGTTCGATGACTTCGCGCCGGACCTTTCTGATAGCGGGCTTAGGCACAGTTGCCGCGTCCGTTGGCGCGCGCGGGGGATCAGCGGAAGCCGCTTCGCCCGTAGTACTCCCCACCTCGCCGCCCGCGCCGCCCGCGCCATCCGCACCTGTATCGCCGGATGCGATTGCGATTTATGACGCCCCGATGAACACCAGCGGATCGCCACCGGGCGGCATTTCGTCGTCATTCCTCTATCAATACTGGCTGCCGTGGAAGAACAGCAAGACCGGCGATTGGATTGACGCGGCGGGAGTAGCGCAGGGCACGACGCCATTCGCGCAGGTGATTACGGCGACCGGTGCGACGGGCACCGCATCGGCCGACGTGACGGCCCTCCTCAACAGGACCCCAAACGTGGTGCTACGGGGCGTTGGAGGAACCACCGTCGTCTGCAATGCGCGGGAGTCGGGCACTGGTCCGACTATCGTTTACGACACGCCAAACGGTCCGGTGACAGCGAGCTGCACGGCCGACGCAGAGTGCAACCCATCGACAGCTTACGAGATGGGGTCGCAACCGACTTGGACGGTGAGTTCGGTGAACGGCATTTATCTTGGTTTCCCGATCCCGCCTGCAGGCTGGACTAAGGCGACGCTGGTATTGCCACTGAACAGGGTCTGGACCGGTGGCGCGATCAACGTGTATCAATTCGCGTGGGGTGGAATTTCGATGGCCGGTCCGGCCGACACCCTGTCGCTCAAGGGTGATCGGCGCGTGTTTTTCGAGACGGAATCGTTCGAGCACATCCCCGGTTACCTGAAGGCGCTGATCTTCGGCGATCCTGTCCACTCCATCGGCGTGGATGTTTACCGGCAGAGGGCCGTTGTCAACACGGAAGTTGGCCGCGCTTTGCAGGTCACTTTCGATCCGCGCGTCAATGGCGCACTAACGGCTGCGATCATGTTTCCCAACGGTGACGAGGCCGACGAGGCGGCGTGGGAATTCGAGGCGCGGTTCATGCCGGATATGCTCACCGGC
The DNA here is from genome assembly GCA_036493675.1 of Casimicrobiaceae bacterium. Lineage (GTDB taxonomy): Bacteria > Pseudomonadota > Gammaproteobacteria > Burkholderiales > Casimicrobiaceae > PALSA-1003. Next base: position 35,270 of record DASXPJ010000025.1, on the reverse strand, counting down.
CTGACGCAGGGCTTCAAGTTCTTCGCTGGCGCGAGCTCGTCGACCAAGCCCGACGACGCTTACTTCTCTTCGATCTGGAAAACTCAGGTGGGCCGCGCCGGGACGTTGCTGGCGGGGAACGGCGGGGCCAAGTCGCACGGCAACGACGGGTGGTCAACCAGGTTCGACATGTTCATGTCGCCCGGTCCGGACCACCCTCTGCACGGTCACTTTGCGCCGATGCAGTACGTCTACTGGCCGGAGCAGTCGAGTTTCTACGGCGATGCGCATTTGTGGAACGGTGCGGGATTTACGCCGAAGGTCGGGGAGTGGCACCGCTACACGATGCGGCTCAAATGCAACACCTGCGTCGGCACCAACTTTCTGAAGGATGCGGAGTTCGATGCATATCTCGATGGTGTTTTAGCCCATCGTTGGCGGGACTTCTATCTCCGAACCACTGACGATCCGCTCATTATGCACGCACCCAATAACGTCATGGACGGTGTGACTTACAACGTGAAGTCGCAGCTCAGGATAGGTCGTATCTGGCTCAACGCCTATCATGGCGGCCTGGCGCTCCCTGCAGCCCGCTGTTCGTTCCAAGTTCGCAATCTCCGCGTCGCAAAATTCAAGTGACTATTGAAATCGGCGGCAAGATGTGGGCGTCATTTGATTCCCGCGCGCATGAACGATTGCACGAATTGCCTCTGGAAAAGGAGAAACGCGACCAGGAGCGGGGCGGTTGTCAGCAGCGTGGCCGCCGTGATGATCGACCAGTCGATGCCCTGATCCGTGGACGAGAAAACCTGCAAACCGACCGTCAGCGGTCGCGACTCTACCGAGTTGGTTATGATCAGCGGCCATAGGAAATTGTTCCAGTGATAGCTGACGCTCACCAGCGCGTAAGCGATATAGACCGGGCGTGCGAGCGGCACGTAGACTTTCCACAGGATCTGCAGCGGGTTGCAGCCTTCGACGCGCGCAGCCTCGTCGAGCTCCCTGGGCACGGTCTTGAACGTCTGCCGCAGCAGAAAAATGCCGAATGCGCTTGCCATGTACGGCAAACCGATCGCGACGATCGTGTCGCGCAATCCGAGCGCGTTCATCGTCCGGTAATTCTCGACGATCAGTACGTCCGGCATCACCATGAGCTGTACCAGGACCAGAGCGAACAGCGCGTTACGCCCGGGAAACTCGAAGCGGGCGAATGCATACGCGGCGAGCGTGCACAGCACGAGCTGCGCCGCGAGCACCATCGTGCACAATATGGTCGTATTCAAGAAGTACCGGGCGAAGGGCGCCGCGTGCCACGCCTTGACGAAATTCTCCAGCGTCAGTGGCGCAGTCGGGACGAAGTGGGTTGAAAATTCCCCCGGGTGGAAGGCGGTCCAGAACGCGTAAGCCAACGGCATGATCCACAGCAGGCCAAGGAGCCACGCCGCGGCCGCTTCGATCCCTCGGCCGAATCCTCGCGCCTGGTACGCGAGCGCGCTCATCGTTCGGCCTCCTCGACCGCTTGCCTATCCCTGTCGCTCTGCGTGTCGGCCTCCTGCCGACTCGCGCGCGAACGGCCCTCCGGGCTGCCTTCGGCTCGCGCGCTCATCGGTAATGGACCTTGCGCTCGAGAAACCAGAACTGCACCAGGGCGACCGACCCCAGCAGCGCGAGAAGAACGATGGTCAGTGTCGCCGCGTATGCCGAATCCTGGAAGCGAAACCCGATTTCATAGATGTAGTAGAGCAGCAGTTCGGTGGCGTTGTCCGGGCCGCCGCGGGTCATGACCACAACATGATCGACCAGCCGAAACGCATTGATGACCGCATTGACCAGGACGAACAGCGTCGTCGGCATCAGCAGCGGCAGCGTCACCCGGCGAAAGAAGTACCAGCGTGACGCACCTTCGATCGCCGCCGCCTCTGCCAGGTTCGGTGACATCTGCTGCAACGCGGCCAGATAAAAGATCATGAAGAAGCCGGCCTCCTTCCAGACTGCCACGATCATCAGGCAACCGAGCGCCGAATTCCTGCTGCCGAGCCAGTTGTGCGCGGAAAGTCCGAGCGCGCCGCGAAACTGCTCGAGCAGGCCGTATTCGGGGGTGTAGAAAAAAAGCCAGATGTTGGCGACCGCGATCATCGGCAGCACGGTCGGCGTGAAGTACGACAACCGGAGGAAGCCGCGTCCGGCGATCTTGCCGTTGACCCAGACAGCCATCAGTAGCGCCAGTGCGATCGACAGCGGAATCGTTCCGGCGGCGTACCAGAGGTTGTTGCCCAGCGCCTTCCAGAAAATCGGATCCTCGGCGAGCTGCCGATAGTTGTCGGCGGCGACGAAGACCGCCGGCCGGGCGGCCTTGGGCGTCGACTCGAAGCTGTGCCACAACGTCGTGACCGCCGGGTAATGCGTGAACAGCGCGAGCATCACCGCTGCGGGAAGCAGCAGCAGCCAGCCGTAAACCCAGTTCGCGGTGCGCGTCATGGGGCATCATCCTTTTCCCGCCGCCGGGAAAAAGACACTCCGTCACGCCAAGGCGGCATCGCCGTCGGCGCCAACGCCCGCTTCCTACTTGCGATAACTGCGCAGCAGGCGGTCGGCCTCGCGCTGCGCATCCTTCATCGCCTGTTCCGGCGTTTTGCTGCCAGTGAGCGCTGCTTGCAAGCCGTCGTTGAGCGCCTTGGTCACGCGCTGGTTGTCATGGGTCGACAGCTCGGCCACCGCGAATTGCAGCTGGTCACGCGCGACCGCCGCGGGAGGAAATTCAGCGACGTACTTTTTCATCTCCGGCGTCTCCCACGCATCGGGACGCACGGCCACGTAGCCGGTTTCGATGCCCCACTGCGCCGCGCGCGTCGGCGAGGTGACCCACTTGATGAACTTGAACGCCGCCGCCTGCTGCTCCGGCTTGGCCTGCTTGAACAGGTAGAAGTTGCCGCCGCCGGTCGGGCTGCCGCGCCGCTTGTTGGCAGGCAGCAGAGCGACACCGAAGTCGAACTTGGCGTTGCTGCGGACGTTGGTCAGGTTGCCCGTAGTCGTCCACATCATGGCGACCTTGCGCTCGAAAAAGTCCTTCGGCGTCGTGCCCCATTCGACAATGCCTTCCGGGTGCGCCTTGTATTTGCTCGTCAGATCGACCCAGTACTGCAAGGCCTCGATCACGGCGGGTTTGTCGTAATAGGTTTCGGTTCCCGCGGCGTTCATCAGCTGTACGCCGTTTTCGGTCGTCAGTCCCTGGAACAGCCAGTAGGGAAACCCGGATGCCGGTATCTGCACTCCCCACTGTGTGACCTTTCCGGACGCATCCCGCTTGGTCAGCTTTTGTGCGTACTCGGCCATTTCCTTCCACGTCCCCGGAGGATGATTGGGGTCGAGTCCGGCATCCTTGAACATTTCCTTGTTGTAATAGAGGACGATCGTCGAACGCTGGAACGGAATACCCCAGGTCTTGCCGCCGGTCTGGCTGTTTTCCATGAAGGCCGGGAAGAAACCCTTCAGCCAGGCCCGGTCCTCGGGGGTCTTGATCAGCGAATCGAACGGCACGATCGCACCCTCGTCGATCAGCGTGTACATGTCGGTCGAAAGCAGCACCGACATCGCGGGCGCGTCGTTGCTCTTGACGGCGGTAAGCGCCTTGGTGATCGAATCCTGGTAGGTCCCCGAATAGATCGGATGGACCTTGATCCCCGGGTTTTCCTTCTCGAAATCGGCGGTAAGCCTGTCGACTATCTTGGGGATCGGGCCGCCCACTGCAATGGGGTAATAGAACGAGATTTCGACCGGTGCCTGCGCCGAAACCGTCATCGCCACCAAGGCAGTGGCGATGGCCGTGACCCAGCGCGAAATTGTCCTGTGCTTCATCGAATCGTCTCCTCTTGACTGCAATGGATGCTAAGCGACCATCGTTGCGGGTTGATGATTACCGGTGACCTCGCGCCGCCTCTGCGTCGCACCGTCGAAAAAGTGCGCGGCACCCGGTGCCCAGCCGAGCCGCACCTTGTCGCCGCGCCGCAGCCCCGTACGGCCGCTGACCCGCGCGATGAGCGCTTGCTCGCCGACCCGACACGCCAGCAATGAGTCCGCGCCCAGATACTCGATGCCGTCGACCGCGCCGCCGACCCCGTTGTCGCGACCGAGGGCAACGTGTTCCGGACGCACACCCAGCATCGCGTCGGCCAGCTCGCTCGTCGCCACCGCCGGTCCCGCGGTGCCGGCGATGATCGCGCCGGACGCGCCGCGCTCGAGGCGCAGCAGGTTCATCGGCGGTGTCCCGATGAAGCGGGCGACGAACGCGTTGGCGGGGATCTCGTACAGGTCGGCCGGCGTGCCGTTCTGCTCGATGTGGCCGCCCGAAAGAAGGATCACCCGATCGGCCATGGTCATCGCCTCGACCTGGTCGTGCGTCACGTAAACCATCGTGATGCCGAGCTTCCGCTGCAGGTTGCGTATCTCCTGCCGCATCTCCTGCCGCAGTTGCGCGTCGAGGTTGGACAGGGGCTCGTCCATCAGGCAGACCGGCGTTTCGGCGATGAAGGCCCGGCCGAGCGCCACGCGCTGCTGCTGGCCCCCCGACAACTGCGAAGGCCGGCGATCGAGCAGGGCGGTGAGACCGAGGAGACCTGCAACTCGTTGCAGCCGTTGCTCACGCTCCACCGCACCGATGCGGCGCACCCGCAGGCCAAAGACGATGTTCTCGGCAACGCTCAAGTGCGGGAATAGCGCGTAACTCTGGAACACCATAGAAATGCTGCGGCGCGCCGGCGGCAGCCGCGTGACGTCGCGACCATCGATCGAAATGCGGCCGCCGTCCGCCTCGTCGAGGCCGGCGATCAAGCGCAGTGTCGTCGACTTGCCGCAGCCCGAGGGGCCGAGCAGCACGTTGAGCGTTCCGGCATCGAGCGAAAAAGAGAGCCCTTCGACCGCGCGGACCTTGCCGGCGGCGGTCGTCCAGTGCTTGCTGACGTTTTCGACGACGATTGCCGACAAGACTCCCCCTGGCACCGGTGCGTCCCGCCGCGCTGGACGGTGGCATTGCCTATGGCTTCCGGCTCGCCATCATAACAAACAGCGCCGCTGCGATCGCCCGGCTTAGCCGAACAGCGCGCGCAGGGCGGCCCCGGGCTCGGGTGCCCGCATGAACGCCTCACCGACCAGGAATGCGGTCACGCCGTGTCGCCGCAACAAGGCGACATCGCCCTGCGTCAGAATGCCGCTTTCGCTGATGACCAGTTTGCCGATGGGGACGCTCGGCAACAGGTCGATCGTGGTCCGCAGCGAAACGGCGAAGCTCTTGAGGTTGCGGTTATTGATGCCGACCAGCGATGTCTTGAGTTTGAGCGCGCGCTCGAGCTCGGATCGGTCGTGCACTTCCACCAGCACATCCATCCCATAGTCCAACGCGGCGGTCTCGAGCGCCGCCAAGCGGCTGTCATCCAGCGCCGCGACGATCAGGAGAATCGCATCGGCGCCCAGAGCGCGCGATTCCGCGACCTGGTATTCGTCGATGATGAATTCCTTGCGCAGCACCGGCAATGCGCACGCTGCGCGCGCCTCGACGAGGTATTCGGGCGCTCCCTGAAAAAAAGGTCGGTCGGTCAGCACCGAAAGACAGGTGGCGCCGCCCTGTGCGTACGACAAGGCAAGGGCACGCGGATCGAACGGATCGCGCAGAATGCCGCGGCTCGGGCTCGCTCGCTTGAGCTCCGCGATAACCGCCGGACCTCCCGCCGCGATCCGCTGGCGCAGCATCCGCTCGAATCCGCGGGGCGGGCCGGCCCCTCGGGCAGCGGCGTCGACGTCGGCGAAGGGTCGCGCGAGCTGGGCCGCGATGATTTCCTCCGCCTTGATCGTGACGATCCGGGTCAGGATGTCCGGGTCACGCATGGAAACTCCCGCCCGTCATTTGGCCCTCGCACCGAGCTTTTGCGTCGTCGCAACGAACTGGTCGAGTTTTTTCCGTGCCGCTCCCGATGTGACCGCTGCCCGCGCCCGCTCGATGCCTTCCGGAATCGTCGCGGCGGCATTCGCCGCGTAGAGCGCGACGCCGGCGTTGAGGACGACGATTTCGCGCGGCGTTCCTTCGACGTTGTCGAGCGACTCCAGCAGCATCGTCTTCGACTCGATCGCATCGGACACCTTGAGGCCCCGGTTGGAGATCATCCTCAAACCGAAGTCTTCGGGATGGATTTCGTATTCGCGTACTTCGCCGTCCTTGAGCTCGCCGACCATGGTCGCGGCGCCGAGCGAGACCTCGTCCATGCCGTCCTTTCCGTAGACGACCAGCACGTGCTTGCTGCCCAGCCGCTGCAGCACGCGTACCTGGATGCCGACCAGGTCGGGATGGAACACGCCGAGCAGCTGGTTCGTTGCCCCGGCGGGGTTGGTAAGCGGCCCAAGGATGTTGAATATCGTGCGCACGCCCAGCTCCTTGCGCACAGGCGCGGCGTGCTTCATCGCGCTGTGATGGTTGGGCGCGAACATGAAGCCGATGCCGGTCTCGCCGATGCACGCGGCAACCTGCGGCGGCGTCAGCATGATGTTGACGCCCAGCGCTTCGAGAACGTCGGCGCTCCCCGACTTGGAGGAGACCGAGCGGCCGCCGTGCTTGGCGACGCGGGCCCCGGCCGCGGCCGCGACGAACATCGACGCCGTGGAGATATTGAATGTGTGCGAAGCATCGCCGCCGGTGCCGACGATGTCGACCAGCCGCTCCGGATCGGCGACGTCGACCTTGGTCGAGAACTCGCGCATCACCTGCGCTGCCGCCGCGATCTCGCCGATCGTCTCTTTCTTCACGCGCAAGCCCACCGTAAGCGCGGCGACCATCACCGGCGAGGCCTCGCCGCTCATGATATTGCGCATCAGCGCCAGCATCTCGTCGTGAAATATTTCGCGGTGCTCGATCGTTCGCTGCAACGCTTGCTGCAAGTCGATGGACATCGATGGCTCCGTCAGGTGGTCGCTAGTGCACGGCGAGAAAATTCGCCAGCAAAGCATGGCCGTGCTCGGTCAGTATCGCTTCCGGGTGGAACTGAACTCCTTCGACCGGAAGTTCGCGATGGCGCACGCCCATGATCTCGCCGTCTTCGCTGGTCGCGGTGATCTCCAGGCAGGCCGGGATCGACTCCCTCTCGATCACCAGAGAATGATAGCGGGTGGCGGTCAGCGGATTGGCGAGCCCGGCGAACACGCCCGCGCCGCCGTGCGTGATCGTCGACACCTTGCCGTGCATGACGCGCTGCGCACGCACGACCCGGCCGCCGAAGGCGCGGCCGATCGCCTGGTGACCGAGACAGACGCCGAGGATGGGTATGGTGCCGGCGAAACGCTCGATCAGCGGCACCGAGATGCCGGCCTGGTCCGGTGTGCACGGCCCCGGCGAAATCACGATCCTTTCCGGTTGCCACACCGCAATCTGGTCCAGCGTGATCGCGTCGTTGCGATGCACGTGCACGTCTTCGCCGAGCTCGCCGAAATACTGGACCAGGTTGTAGGTGAAGCTATCGTAGTTGTCGATCATCAGCAACATGGATTCATCCCATATCGTTTCTCGCAGCACGGTCAGTAGCGGTAGCCGAAGGCCGCGATGTCGCGGGCGAAGCGCTTCTCGAACAATGCGCGGCATTCGTCGTCGAAATAGTCTCGGTAGTGGAGATGCGCGCCGACATTGATCCGCGGTAGCGTCACCCGCGACCTGGCGAGGCGGTCACAGACCGTATCGAAGTCCTGCTGGATCGATTCGTACCGCATGACGAAATCCGCGGCGGGCCGTCCCTGCGCATCGAACAATATGTCGGCCTGAGGCCGCGTCAGATGACGGTAATCGTGGCCGGTGCGCGGTGGGTCCAGCAGCACATCGCGCAGCGGCCGTTGTCGCGTGCTGTCGCAATACTTCCAGGCGGAGACAAACCGGTCCCACGGGTTACGCACGATCGAGAAGACGAAGTAATCCGCGGGACGGCGCGCATATTCCGCGCTAAGCACGCCCTCGTTCATGAAGTGATAGTCCAGATTGTCGGTCATCAGTCCGAAGGTTGATATGATGGCCATGCCGGCGCATTTGCGCTGGTGGATGAAAATGCATTCCTCTTGCCGGCTGATCATGGACGCCTCCGCGGAGGAAGGCCGACCCGGGCGCCTGGCCGGTGCGGACCGCTCGCATCCGCCGCGCGCTGCTGCCCGCCCGCAAGGCAGGAGTGAAATCGCGTCGCGCGGGCAATCATGGCCAACCCGCGCTACCATGCGCTGCTGCCATGGCTACCCCGATCCAGATGCTGTGGGTGGAAGGACCGCTCAGCGCGCTCGAGCGCCTGAGCATGTCGAGCTTTCTTCATTGCGGCCATCCCGTGCATCTGTACGTCTATGGCCGGGTGGACAACATTCCGGACGGAGTGACGGTCCTGGACGGCCGCTCGATCCTGCCGGAGGAGCGTATCTGCCGGTACGGTCCCGTCGCGGGTGAGGGCAAGGGCAGTCTGGCGCTGTTCGCCAACCTGTTTCGCTACGCGCTGCTGCAGGGGAAAGGAGGCGTGTGGAGCGACTGTGACGTGGTCTGCCTGAAGCCGCTCGATGCGGTGCTGGCCGCCGAGTACGTGATCGCGACCGAGTACCGCGACGGCGCGCGCCAGATTCTGCTCGCCAATAACTGCTTCCTCAAGGCGCCGGCGGGCTCGCCGTTCGCTGCCGAATGCAGCGCGATCGCGCTTGGCGCGGATCCGGACAAGGTCGGATGGGGCGAGCTGGGACCTTCGATGGTCACCACGTTGGTGCACAAGCACGGGCTCGAGCGCTTCCTGGTCCCGCCCTGGCAGCTTTCGCCCCTGGGATGGTGGGAGTACCGACGCTTGCTCGAGGAGGCCCCGTTGCCGTGGACCGATAGCGCGCTGGTGGTGCACTGTTTCAACGAGATGTGGCGCCGGTCCGCGCTGGACAAGAACGCCCGCTACGGCGCGCACACGCCATTCGAGTTGCTCAAGCGGCGGTACTTGCTCGATGCGTCGGAGCCGGCTGCGACCCTCGTCGCACCGTCCAGCGTGCGCGCCGCTCCATGACCTGTGGGCCCAATATCGGGACGCAGCTCGGCTAACGCGCGAGCCGCGCCGTTCAGCCTTCGGAATCGAGTCCAAGCTGCACCATATCCGCCGCGCGCAGCAGGGCGCGCAGCTTGTTGAGCGTTTCCTGCCACTCCCCTTCCGGGGAGGAGTCGTGCACGATCCCGCCTCCGGCCTGCGCATAAAGCGTTCCGTCCTTGATGACCGCGGTTCGCAGCGCGATCGCGGTGTCCATGTCGTCCTGAAAGCTGATATAGCCGACCGCGCCCGAATAGATGCCGCGGCGCGTCGGCTCGAGCTCGTCGATGATCTCCATCGCGCGCACTTTGGGTGCGCCGCTGACGGTTCCCGCCGGAAAGGAAGCGCGCAGCACGTCGATGCTGGTCAGGCCGGGCTTCAGCGTTCCTTCCACGTTCGACACGATATGCATCACGTGCGAATAGCGCTCGATGACCATGCGGTCGGTGACCTGCACGGTGCCCGTCTGCGCGACGCGTCCGACGTCGTTGCGTCCCAGATCGAGCAGCATCACGTGCTCGGCGATCTCCTTCGGATCGGCAAGGAGCTCCTTCGCCAGCGCCTCGTCGGCTTCGCGCGTCGCGCCGCGCGGACGCGTCCCGGCGATGGGTCGCAAGGTGATACTCGCGCCCTCCTTGCGTACCAGGATCTCGGGCGAGGCGCCGACGACGTGGAAGTCGCCGAAGTCGTAATAGAACATGTACGGCGACGGATTGAGCGACCGCAACGCCCGGTACAGGGAAAGCGGCGGTGCGGCAAACGGCCGCTGCATGCGCTGCGATATGACGACCTGCATCACATCCCCCGCCGCGATGTATTCGCGCGACCGCGCGACCGCCGCCTGATAGGCGTCGGACCCGAACTCGCTCCGGGCGACGCTGGCTTCGGTTGCCGTCTGATACGGAATCGATACGGGCTCGCGAAGCTTCCGCCGCAGCGCCTGCAACCGGTCGTGAGCACTCCAGTAGGCATTCGGCTCGGCCGGGTCGGCGTAGACGATGAGAGATATCTTGCCCGACAGATTGTCCACGACGGCCAGCTCCTCCGTGAGCAGCAGCAGGATGTCGGGCACGTCGGCCAGCGAAGGCGAAGCGGGCGGTGAGGATTCTGCGAGCCTGGGCTCGATGTGGCGCACGGTGTCGTACCCGAAATACCCGGCCAGACCGCCGCAAAAGCGAGGAAGCCCGGGCCTTGGCGCGGCGCGGTAGCGGCGCAGGAATTCGCCGACGAACGCCAATGGGTCGCCGCGGTGGCGCTCGACGATGCCGCCGCGATCCTCGACCTCGATATCGCGCCCACGGCTGCGAATCCGGACCTTGGCCGGCAGGCCGATGAACGAATAGCGCCCGAAACGCTCGCCGCCGACGACCGATTCCAGCAGGAAGCTATAACGCTGGTTGGCGAGCTTGAGATAGAGGGAAAGCGGCGTGTCGAGGTCGGCGAACGATTCGAGGACCAGCGGAATGCGGTTATAACCCTGCGCCGCGAGCGCGCGGAATTCGGCTTCGGTCATGATGCTCCAACGGTTCTCTACAACTGCAGCGACATTCGGAGCGCCGCGCTGTCAGCGCGCGACGCCGGGGCGGATCACGATGGGCGCCGCCAGCGCCCATCGTTGCCGCGAGCCGATGACCATCGGCCGACTCTGCAGTGTTGAACCTCGAAGCTCATCGTTCAGCCTAACCTTAACCGTTCGGGAAGCTCGTCCAGCGAGGAAACTATACCATCGCAGTCGAGGCTTTGCACGGGTCGTCCCTCGTTGTAGCCGTACGGCACGCAGAACACCGGGCAGCCCGCCGCGCGCGCCGCTTGCGTATCGTTGGCCGAATCGCCGAGCATCAGCAGACGATCCGGCGCGACACAGAAATGCCTGGCCGCGTGCTGCAGCGGCAATGGATCGGGCTTTTTCGCCTCCAGCGAATCGCCGCCGACCACGAGGCTGAAGTAGGCGCCCAACCCTGCCTGGGCCAGGTGGGGCCGCACGAAGCGGCTGGTCTTGTTGGTGACGCAGGCGAGTCCATAGCCTGCGCTGGCCAGTCGCTCGAGGCCTTCGCGGACGCCGGGAAAGACGACTGTTTCGCGGCCGAGAACGCGTTCGTAATCGCTTTCGTACAACGCCAGCGCACGAGCCTCGTCGCCCGGCGTCGGTGGCGTGCCCTGCGCAGCAGCCAGCGAACGCCGAACCAGATTCGCCATGCCTTTGCCCACCATCGTGCGTATCGTGTCCTTCGGCAGTGACGGCCGCCCGAGGCGTCCCAGCATGAGGTTGATCGCCGTGGCGAGGTCGTGGATCGTATCGAGCAGCGTCCCATCGAGATCGAACGCGATCGCGCGGACGCGGATGCGTGAAGCGGGCGCAATCGTCATAGCGATGCTCCGCGACCCGAAGCCTGATCGCGGCGACCGTCCTGCGCGGCGGCGCGCATCGCGGCGATCGTCTTCGCGTAGTCGTTGCTGCCGAAAATCGCCGACCCGGCGACAAAGGTATCGGCTCCCGCGCGGGCGATCGCGCCGATGTTGTCGGTCTTGACGCCGCCATCGACCTCGAGGCGGATCGAGCGGCCGTTGCGCGCCGCGACGGCATCGATTCGCGCGCGCGCCAACGAGAGCTTGTGCAGCGTTTCCGGGATGAACGACTGGCCGGCGAAGCCCGGGTTGACCGACATGATCAGCACCATGTCGAGCTTGTCGATTACATGGTCGAGACAGCAAAGCGGCGTCGCCGGATTGAGCACCAGGCCGGCCTTGCACCCGCTGTCGTGGATGAGTCCGATGGTTCGATCGACGTGGTCGCTCGCCTCCGGATGGAAGCTGATGATGGCCGCCCCCGCATCGGCGAACGCCGGCACCAGCGCATCGACCGGACGCACCATCAGGTGCACGTCGATCGGAACGCCGGTGTGCGGCTTCAGTGCAGCGCACACCAAGGGTCCGAACGTGAGGTTCGGAACGTAATGATTGTCCATCACGTCGAAATGAATCAGATCGGCGCCCGCGGAGATGACCGCGCTCACCTCCTCGCCGAGCCGCGCGAAATCGGCGGAGAGAATGGACGGCGCAATCTGGATGTCGCGCATGGCGTTATAATCGCTCGACCGAAAACCAACGAGCGCGCCGATGGGCGAGTCCAGCAGATACGAAATCACCGTCGAGCCCCGGGCAACCTACGTCGAGGACCAGTCGGATCCATCGAAGAACCAGTACGTGTTCGCCTACACGATCTCGGTGACCAACACGGGCACGGTTCCGGCGCAACTGATCAGCCGGCACTGGGTCATCACCGATGCCAACAACAAGGTGATGGAAGTAAAAGGCCTGGGCGTCGTGGGCCAGCAGCCGTTGCTGAAGCCCGGTGAAAGCTTCGAATACACGAGCGGCACTCATCTGGAGACCGCGGTGGGCACGATGCACGGCACCTACCAGATGGTGGCTGAGGACGGCCAGCATTTCGACGCGCCGATTCCTTCGTTCACCCTTTCGGTGCCGCGCGTGCTGCATTAGTGTCCGTCCCCGCCGATCCGCCCGAACGCGCCTCGGCTGCCTGTCCGAGGCCCCCTGTACCGCACCTCAGCGCCCGTCCTGCCCGTCATTCGGGCCGTCGCTTTCGCTCGAACCGGACGCGCGTGGCGGATCCTTGCGGTTTCCGCCCATCGTGAACCAGACGATGAACGCCGCGAGCGCCAGCGCAACCAGGGCCTCGAGCAACAGCCACTCCATCGCTTCGCTCCTTCGTCGCGTGCTCACGGCGGCGCTGACCGCGGCCGTGGCTGCTTGCGTTACGTTGCCGCCGCCCGCGCCGCCCCTCCCCGGGCCACCGGAACCGGTCAAACCGCTGTGGCGCGCCAGCGCGTACGCCGCGATCCCCGGCTGGCGCGACGACAGCGCGCGCGAGGCGTGGCCCGCCTTCATTGCCGGTTGTGCCGCGCTGCTTGGTCGGTCTTCGGCAGCCTCGATCTGGCACGACAGCTGCGACGCCGCGACACACATCGCCGCCGCCGACGACCCGACGGTTCGTGCGTTTTTCGAAGCGCATTTTACCCCATACCAACTTCTCGGCAGCGACGGACGCGACAGCGGTGTCGTGACCGGCTACTACGAGCCCTTGCTCAAGGGTAGCCGTCAGCGCAGCGAGCGCTACCGTTTTCCGCTCTACGCCGTTCCCGACGACCTGCTCGTCGTCGATCTGGGCGAGCTCTTCCCGGAGCTCAAGGACAAACGGGTGCGCGGTCGGCTCGACGGCAGGCGCGTCGTACCTTACTGGCCTCGCGCCGACATCGATGCGGGACGGGCGCCGCTCGGCGGCAAGGAGCTCGTCTGGGTCGACGACGAGGTCGAAGCCTTCTTCCTGCAGATCCAGGGATCGGGCCGCGTCCAGCTCGACGAAGGAGGCACGCTGCGCCTTGGTTATGCCGACCAGAATGGACAGCCGTTCCGATCGATCGGCCGCGTGCTCGTCGACCGCGGTGACCTGCCGCTGGCGAAAGCGTCGATGCAGGGCATCAAGCAGTGGGGCCGCGAGCATCCGGACGAGCTCGCCGCTTTGCTCGAAGAGAATCCGAGCTACGTGTTCTTTCGCGCGGTGACGCCCGATCCGGGCGTCCCGATCGACGGTCCGATCGGCACCCTCGGCGTTCCCTTGCTCGCGCAACGCACGATCGCCGTCGATCCAGCGATCGTTCCGCTGGGCTCGCCGGTATTTCTCGCAACCACGTATCCACTTTCGGACCGGCCTCTGCGCCGCCTGGTTCTCGCGCAGGATACCGGCGGCGCGATCCGAGGCGTGCTGCGGGCCGATTTCTTCTGGGGCTTTGGCGCCGACGCGGGAAACGAAGCGGGACGCATGAAGCAGGACGGCCGGATGTGGCTGCTTTGGCCGATCGGCGCCGCGCTGCCCCGGTGATTCGGTCAGGACCTATTCGGCCGCCGCCGCGAGCACGCCGTCGGCCTGACTGTCGGCGTGATACGACGAACGGACCAGCGCGCCCACGGCAGCATGCCTGAAACCGAGCGCATAGGCTTCGCGCTCCAACATTGCGAAGCCGTCGGGATGAACGTAGCGCAGCACCGGTAGATGCGACGGCGTGGGCTGCAGATACTGGCCGATCGTCAGCATGTCGATGTCGTGGGCGCGCATGTCGCGCATCGTCGCCAGTATTTCCTCGTCGGTTTCACCCAGTCCGACCATCAGCCCGGACTTGGTCGGAATATCGGGGAAGCGCGCCTTGAACGTCTGCAGCAGTCGCAGCGAATGGGCATAGTCGGACCCCGGACGCGCCTGCCGGTAGAGCCGCGGCACCGTCTCCAGGTTGTGGTTCATCACGTCGGGCGGCGCCTGCGCAAGCACGTCCAGCGCGCGCTCGAGCCGGCCGCGGAAGTCCGGCACCAGCACCTCGATCCGCGTCGCGGGCGAGCGTTCCCTCACGGCGCGTATGCAATCGACGAAATGCTGCGCGCCGCCATCGCGCAGGTCGTCACGGTCGACGCTGGTCACGACGACGTAACGGAGCTTCAGCGCAGCGATCGTTTTGGCGAGATTCGCCGGCTCGTCGGCATCCAGCGGCAGCGGTCGGCCGTGTCCGACGTCGCAGAACGGGCAACGTCGCGTACAGATGTCGCCCATGATCATGAACGTGGCCGTGCCCTTCCCGAAGCATTCGCCGATGTTCGGACACGAGGCCTCTTCGCAGACGGTATGAAGCTTGTGCTCGCGCAGGATGCGCTTGATCTCGTGAAAGCGCGGCGACGACGGCGCGCGCACGCGAATCCACTCAGGTTTTTTCAGCCGTTCGGCCGGCACGATCTTGACGGGGATGCGGTCCGTCTTGGCCTCACCCTTGTGCTTGACGCCGGCCGCGTTGCCGGTGTGCCCGGGGGTTCGCGCTTCGCTCATAGGCTTGCGGCCGCGCCGATCGTGGCAACGAGCGCCGCGACCAGCCGCGACTCGACCTGGGCGCGCGGGGCATCGACACCCAGATCGCGCAGCTGGGTCACGGCCAGGCCGCGGTAGCCGCACGGGTCGATGTCGGCGAAGGGAGCGAGATCCATGTCCATGTTCAGCGCCAATCCGTGATAACTGCGCCCGTTCCTGATCTTGAGGCCCAGCGCCGCGATCTTGGCCTCGCTATCGCCTTGCCGGACATAGACGCCGGGCGCGCCGGCCCGAACGGTTGCTGTTACGCCATACGAATCAAGTAATTGTATCACAGCAGCCTCGATTGCCGCGACCAGTTGCCGCACGCCGAGCCGGCGGCGCTGGAGATCGATCAGCAGGTAGGCGAGGAGCTGCCCCGGCCCGTGATAGGTGATCTGGCCGCCGCGATCGACTTTGAGCACCGGAATGCCGTTATCGCGCAGCAGGTGTTCGCGACGCCCGGCGAGCCCCAGCGTATAGATCGGCGGGTGCTCGGTCAGCCAGATTTCATCGGGGGTTTCGGCGGCGCGGGCATCGGTAAAAGACTGCATCGAGCGCCAGGTCGCCACGTAGTCCGCGCGCCCGAGACGGCGAATCCGGCCGAATCCGCCGCCCGCCGCCGGCGCGCGCGCGGCCACGGGGCTACAGCACCATGACGACGTGCGGATGTCCCGACAATTCGCGGTAGAGGTTGTCGAGCTGCTCGCGCGATCGGGCATTGACCGTGCAGGTCAGCGAGATGTAGTTGCCTTCACGCGAGGCCCGCATCTCCATCGACGCGCTGTCGAAATCGGGAGCGTGGCGCAGGACGACCTCGAGCATCGCCTGCGCGAAGCCGTCGCGCGTGCGGCCGACGATCTTCAGCGGGAACGAACACGGAAATTCGAGGAGCGACTCGGCTTCGGACACGGTTTCCATCGCTCGAATATGGGGTCGCCCGCGGCCTCGCGCAAGCGTCGCGACGTCAGCCCGTATACATGTAGTCGCGGGTCGGCGGGTGCGGCAGACGCCCGTCGGGCAGCGGCTTGCCGACCAGCAGCTGGAAGATCGAGATCCAGCCGCGGTCGAACGCGTGGGCCGAACCCGCCAGGTAGATGCGCCAGATACGGAACTTCTCCTCGCCGACCTCGCGCCGGGCCGCATCGGCGTGCGCTTCCAGGCGGTCGACCCAGTGCCATAGCGTGCGGGCGTAGTGCTCGCGCAGCCGCTCGGCATCGATCAGCTCGAGACCCTCGGCGCCGAGCCCCTGGATCACGCGCGAAACGTGCGCCAGCTGGCCCCCGGGGAAAACGTATTCCTCGACGAATTCGCCGACGCCGCTGCCGAGGCTGTCGACGCCGACGTGGTTCTGGGTGATGCCGTGATTCATCGCCAGCCCGCCCGGCTTGAGGATGCGGTAGATCTTGCCGAAATAGCGCGGATAGTTGGCGATGCCGACGTGCTCGAACATGCCGACGCTCGCGATCTTGTCGTACAGGCGATCCTCGGGCAGCTCGAGGTAGTCGAGCAGTCTCACGTCCACCTGCCCGGCCAGGCCGAGCTCGGTAATTTTCGCCTGCACGTGATCGAACTGGTTTTGCGACAGCGTGATGCCGCTGGCCTTGACGCCATAGTGCTGCGCCGCCCAAAAGATCAGGCCCCCCCAACCGCAGCCGATGTCGAGCAAAGACTCGCCCGGCTTGAGCATGAGCTTGCGGCATATGTGATCGAGCTTCTGCGCCTGCGCCTGGTCCAGCGTATCGGCGGTGGTCTTGAAATACGCGCAGGAGTACACCATGCGCTCGTCAAGCCACATGCGGTAGAACGCATTCGACACGTCGTAGTGATGCTGGATGTTGGCCTTGTTGCCGCGCGCGCTGTGCCACCAATGCGTGAGGCGTGCAGTGACGCGGTCGCGACCGTGAGCGACGGTACCGACCAGCGCCTCGGCCACACCCAGTACGCGCCGCGCTTCTCCCGTAAAGTCGATGTCGTTATGGACGTAGGCGCGAGCGAGCCTGCCGAGCTGCGGCGAAGCGAGCGCGCGAAGCCCGTTCCAGGTTCGGGCATAGATGTTGATTTCCGGGGTTTCGGACAGCTTGACCCGTCCGCCGTCGGGGAGGACCAAGGCGACGGGGATATTGCGGCCGCCGTAGCGGTCGGCGATGAGTTTCTGCAGCGGCTGTTTCATGCTCGAAAGGGGCGCGAGAACGGTGCCGGGGTGCGGAAGGTAATTCTAACAGCGTCGTGCACCGCCCGACAGCGGTTGGACGATGGCGCTTTGACACGGTTCCCGCCCCAACCTAAGATGCCTGCGCTCATCCTCGCTTTCGATGGCGTCGTCCGCGCCGCATCGACTATCCACGATGTCCACCTCGCGCCCGCTGCCCGCCCGCCCCGAGCGGCGGTTCCGCGATGCGATGGCGCAATTCGCCACGGGGGTCACCGTCATTGCAGCGCCACTCCGGGCGGCCGAGTACGTCGGCTTCACCGCCAATTCGTTCAATTCGGTTTCGCTCGACCCGCCATTGATCGTCTGGAGCCTGGCAAGGCATTCGCGCAGTCTCGCCGCCTTCGAAAGCGCAGCGCACTACGCGGTCAACATCCTGGCGCAGAACCAGGTCGAGCTGGCGCGTCGCTTTTCGCGTCCCCATGCCGACCGATTCGCGGGTGTCGATTTCCGCCTGGGTGCGGCCGGCGCGCCGCTGATCGAAGGCTCGGTCGCGTGGCTCGAGTGCCGGCATCACGCGCTGCATCCGGCGGGCGACCACATGCTGTTCATTGGCGAAGTGGAGGCCTGCGCTTTTCGCGCCGCCTCGCCGCTGGTGTGGCACGGCGGGAAATACCTGGGCGCCGCGGACGATTCGTAGCGCGGGGCACGGACCGGTTGCCGCGGAGTCAGCCGCGTATCGCGGCGTACTGGCCTGCCTTGCTCGCCTGGAAAAGCGCGTAGAGCTTTCGGAACACCGGTCCGGGCTTGCCGCCGCCGAAGGGCCGGCCGTCGAGCGTGGTCACCGCGAGCACCTCCTTGGTCGACGACGACAGCCACATCTCGTCGGCGGCGAGCGCCTCTGCCTTGGCCACCGGACGAACTTCGATCGGCAGGCCGCCTTCTTCTGCCAGCTCGAATGCGACGTCATAGGTGATCCCGGGAAGGATCTGATTGTCCTTCGGCGGCGCGACGACGACGCCGTTGCGGACGAGCAGCACGTTCGACGCCGAAGCCTCGGTCAGATATCCGTTACGGAACAGCACGGTCTCCATGGCGCCGGCATCGACCGCGCCTTGGCGCGCGAGCACGTTGCCCAGCAATGAAATCGTCTTGAGATCGCAATGCAGCCAGCGCTCGTCCGGTGCGGTCACGACCGCAACGCCGCGTTCGATCTGTTCCTTCGACGGCAGCATCAGCGGGTTGGCCATCATGAACACCGTCGGCGCAACCCCGGCCGGAAACGCGTGATCGCGCTTGGCGACACCGCGAGTGACCTGGAAGTAGACGCCCTGATCGGCAAAGGGCATTCGGCCGATCAGCTCGGTAATGATGGCTTCCCACTCGCGGTCGGTATGCGGATTGGCGAGCCGGATGCCGTCGAGGCTGCGCTGGAGCCGCGCCAGATGCTGGCGCAGCCGGTACGGCCGGCGGGCATAGACCGGGACCAGCTCGTAGACGCCATCGCCATAGATGAAGCCTCGATCGAGGACGGAAACCTTGGCGTCTTCGAGCGCGAGAAAGCTGCCGTTGAGGTAGACGGTCACGAATGGCCTTTCGTTGCAGAAAAGAAAAATCCTGTCATTTGAACCAGAGCCGCACCGTGTCCCAGGCGCGGCCGATGAGGCTTGCCGGCGCGACGTCGTCGAGAGCCAGCAGTGGAAACGCCCCGACGACTTTGTCACCGAACGATACCTTGACCGTCCCTACCTGCTGACCCTTGGTTACCGGGGCGAGCAGCGGCTCGACCGCTTCAAGCGACAGCTTGAGGTTCTGCGCCTGTCCCTTCGGCAGCGTGACATACCGGTCGACGACGAATCCAGCGGGCACCGTACGCTCGGCACCCTTCCAGACGCGAAGCGAGCTGACCGGCTGGCCGCTTTGGTAAAGCTGCACCGAATCGTAGAACTGGAATCCATAGTTCAAGAGCTTCTGCGCTTCGATCGCCCGCGCCGATTCCGACGTCGCGCCGAGAATGACCGACAACAGTCGACGCTGCCCGCGCTTGGCGGAGGCGATCAGGCAGAAGCCTGCGGCATCGGTGTTCCCTGTCTTCATGCCGTCGACATACGGATCGGTCCATAACAGGCGGTTGCGATTCGGCTGCGAGATATTGTTGTAGCGGTACTCCTTGATCGAATACAGCGGGTAGTACTCGGGAAAATCACGGATCAGCGCGGCCGCCAGGCGCGCGAGGTCGTTCGCCGTCGACGTTTCCTGCGGCGCCGGCAAGCCGGTTGCATTGACGAAGCGCGTATTCTTCATGCCGAGCCGGGCCGCTTCGCGATTCATACGCTCGACGAATGCGTCTTCCGAGCCGGCGATCACCTCGGCCAGCGCGATGCTCGCGTCGTTACCCGATTGCACGATTACGCCGTGCAGCAACTCGTCGACCGTCACCGCCCTGTCCGGCTGGATGAACATCCGCGAACCCTCGGCGCGCCACGCCTTCGGCGAGACCTTGACCATCTGCGAAGGCGTGAGCTCTTTTTCCCTGAGCGCGCGAAACGCCAGATAGGCGGTCATCAGCTTGGTCAACGACGCCGGCTCGCGCGGCGCATCGGCGCTTTCGGCGACCAGCGTCTGCCCGCTCACCAGATCGACCAGCAGATATGCCTTGGCTGCGATGGAAGGCGGCGGAACGGCGGCGGGCAGATTGTTCTGGGCGAACGCCTGACCGGCGAGAATGGCGAACGCGAGAAACAGCAGGCGTCGAAATCGAGGGAGCATGGAGAAAAGCGTGCTTGCAGACGCACATTATAGCGCGATGCGCTGTATGGACTGGCGCACCGCTGCGCAGTGCGCTCTAATCGCGACGACGCCCAAAGACGGAGGAGTGCGATGCGTTCATCCATCAGGCTTGCTCTAGCGGTCGCCGTGTTATTCGCCGGAAGCTGCGCTGCGCCCCCGCCGCCGTCGTACACGGCCGACCCCGTGCGGGAATCGCTCGCAGCCTCGGAACGCGCGTTTGCTCGATATTCGGTGGAGCACGGCATGCGCGCCGCTTTCCTCGAGTATTTCGCCGACGATGGAATCAACTTCTCGCCCGATCCGGGCAACACGCGGGAACGGTTTCGTGCGCGGCCGGAAGCCATCGAGCCGTTCGTGCTCGACTGGCATCCTGCGATTGCGGCCGCAGCGCGCGCGGGCGACCTCGGCTTTACGACCGGCCCCTACACGATCACCGGACGCGCGCCCGCGGTGCGCGAACCGGCGCAGGGGATATTTTTTTCCGTGTGGCGGCGGCAACCGGACGGCCCCTGGCGGGTCATCATCGATGGTGGCGTGCCCACTGCCGCGTCGGTGCCGGACGCGGCATTCGGAGACGATCCCCGGCCACTCCCGGCCAGTGCTCCCGAGGCGACCGGCGCCGGGCAGCGCGCGTTGTTCGATCTCGAGGCGCGGCCGCTGTTCGACGACGCGAAGACTGGCTACGCGGCGCTGCTCGCCGACGATGCGCGGCTCATCATCGGCCCCGGTCCGCCGTGGCTGGGCCGCGAGGCGATCCTCGCGCATCTCGCCGAACGTCGTCTCAAGTTTCGCTGGACGACGCTGGCCGCCGGGATATCGCGCTCCGACGATCTCGGGTATAGCTATGGTCAGATGCATACGGTCGATGGTCCCGGCAGAGCGGCCGGGCACTACGTCCACGTATGGGCGCGCGACCGGGGCGGAAACTGGCGCATTGTCGCCGAGCTGATGCTGCTGGCAGACCCGCCCAGCTGACCGATCTTGCCTGCGCGCCATCGGCGCTGACACGATCGTTGCTACGCTCGCGCTGGCCGCGGCGGCCGCCGGCGCGCACTCGCGCGCGTCAGTACCCAACGAAGCGGAAATCGACCTCGGGTTTGCGCCCCGAGATCAAATCGGCGACCGCTTTGCCCGAACCCGCGGCCATCGTCCAGCCGAGGGTGCCGTGTCCGGTATTGAGATAGAGGTTCGGATAGCGCGTCCTTCCGATCAGCGGGACGTTCGATGGCGTGGCCGGCCTTAAGCCCGTCCAGTATTCGGCGCGAGTCGGATCGATCGCGGCGCCGAACCATTCGCTCGCGCGCCGCGTCAGCGCCTGGCAGCGCACGGCATTGAGATCGAGGCCGTAGCCGGAAAGCTCCGCGGTGCCGGCGACGCGTAGCCGGTTGCCGAGCCGCGTGAACACGATCTTCTTCGCATCGTCGGTCACGCTGACCGATGGCGCCGCAGCGGGATCGACGATGGGCAGCGTCGCCGAGTAGCCTTTGGCTGGATAGACGGGCAGGTCGATCCCCAGCGGCGCAAGCACACGCGGCGTATAGCTCGACAGGCAGGCGAGATAGACGTCGGCGACGATGCGCTCGCGGTGCGGCTGTCCACCCGAGACCGCGTCGTGCGCCACGACACCGTCGATGCGCTCGCCCACCGCAACGAGCGAATCGATGGTGACCCCATAGCGAAAGACCACGCCGCGAGCGGCCGCGCGAGCCGCGAGCCCCTGCGTGAATTTGCGTGCATCGCCGGACTCGTCGCTCGCTGTGTAAGTGCCGCCGACGATCCAGTCGCGGCGGAACTCAAGCGCCGGTTCGATCGCGACGCACTCGTCGGCGGTCTTGATCTCTCGCGCGATCCCGTAACTGCGCACGAGCTCCGCCGCCGCCGCCGCCTCGTCGTAATCGGCCGGGTCGGTGTAGATCTGCAGGATACCCCGCTGCAGGTCGTCGTAGGCCAGCAGGGTCGCCGCGCGCAGCTCGCGCAGCATTTCGCCTGAATACTTGCTGATCGCGAGTATCTGCAGCATGTTGCGCCGCGTGCGCGAGGGCAGGCACTCGAGCAGGAATTGCAGTCCCCAGCGCCACTGCTGCCAGTCCAGCCGTGGCCGGAACAACAGCGGCGCATCCGGTTGGCCGAGCCACTTGAGGATTTTCCACGGCGCTTGCGGGTTGGCCCACGGCTCGACGTGGGAAACGGAGATCTGGCCGCCGTTGGCGAACGAGGTTTCGAGCGCCGCGGCGCTCTGCCTCTCGATCACCGTAACCTCATGACCCTGATCGCGCAAATACCAGGCGGACGTCGTTCCGACGACGCCGGCGCCCAGGACCAGGACCTTCACGGTCCGACCGTCATGGGTAGTCCTGCACCGGTACGCAGCTGCAAAACAGATTGCGGTCGCCATAGACGCTGTCGGCGCGTCCGACCGGCGGCCAGTACTTGTGCGCTTTCAGGCCCGGCACGGGGTACGCCGCCTGCTCGCGACCGTACGGGTGTGTCCAGTCGCCGGCAAGCAGGGCAGCCGCGGTATGCGGGGCGTTTTTCAGCACGTTGTCGCGGGGATCCATGCGGCCGGCTTCGATCGCGCGGATCTCCTCGCGTATGGCGATCATCGCTTCGATAAAGCGGTCGATCTCCGCAAGGGACTCGCTCTCGGTCGGCTCGATCATCAGCGTGCCGGCCACCGGGAAGCTCATCGTCGGCGCGTGAAATCCGTAGTCGATCAGCCGTTTGGCGACGTCGTCGACGGTGACCTCGGTCTTGTCCTTCAACGGACGCAGGTCGATGATGCATTCGTGCGCGACCAGGCCCTTCGGGCCCGAATACAGGATCGGATAATGCGGAGCGAGCCGTCTGGCGATGTAATTCGCCGCCAGAATTGCCGATTCGGTCGCGGCTCTCAAGCCATCGGCGCCCATCATCGCGATATACATCCACGAGATCGGCAGGATGCTGGCGCTGCCGTACGGCGCCGCCGACACCGGACCGATGCGCTCCGCGCCGGCCTCGGAGCCTTGCAGGCAGCGGTGGCCCGGCAGGAACCGCGCCAGGTGCGCGGCAACGGCGACTGGCCCCACCCCGGGTCCGCCGCCGCCGTGCGGAATGCAGAAGGTCTTGTGCAGATTCAGATGCGAGACATCGGCGCCGAATTCGCCGGGGGCGGCCAGTCCCACCAGCGCGTTGAGGTTCGCGCCGTCGACATAGACCTGGCCGCCGTTGGCGTGGACGACATCGCAGATATCCCGGATGCGCGCCTCGAACACGCCGTGCGTCGAGGGATAGGTCACCATGATCGCGGCAAGATCGGCGCGATGCGCGGCGGCCTTGGCCTCGAGGTCGCCAAGATCGACGTTGCCCTCGCGGTCGCACGCGACGACGACCACGCGCATGCCGGCCATCTGCGCCGAGGCGGGATTGGTGCCGTGCGCCGACGCGGGAATGAGGCACACGTCGCGATGCGCCTCGCCGCGCGCAGCGTGATACGCCTTGATGATCAGCAAACCCGCGTACTCGCCCTGCGAGCCGGCGTTGGGCTGCAGCGAGACAGCCGCGTAGCCGGTGATCGCGCAAAGCATGCGCTCGAGGCCGCTGATCATCTCGCGATAGCCGACCGTCTGGTTGGCCGGCGCGAACGGATGCATGTGGGCGAACTCGCGCCAGGTCACCGGAATCATCTCCAGGGTCGCGTTGAGCTTCATCGTGCACGATCCCAGCGGGATCATCGCGCGATCGAGCGCGATGTCCTTGTCGGCGAGACGGCGCAAATAGCGCAGCATCCCGGTTTCGGAGTGATGACGGTTGAATGTGGGATGGGTGAGAAACGCCGTCGTGCGCTTGAGCCCCGCCGGCCGGGTGTCGCCTACCCGCTGTTCGATGGCGTCGAAATCGGGCGGCGTCGCGCCCTCGGCTGCGAAGATCGTCCACAGGAGCCGTACGCGATCGCGCGTGGTCGTTTCGTCCAGCGACACGCCGACGCGACCCGCATCGATCCGGCGCAGGTTGACGTGCGCCGCCGTGGCGAGCTCGTGAATCGCCCCGGTTCGCGCGCCCGTGGCGATGGTCAGCGTGTCGAAATACGTGCCGTTGACAACGTCGAGTCCGAGCTGCCTCAAGCCCGCTGACAGAATGCCGGTCAGGCGGTGCACGCGCGCGGCGATCGTCGCGAGCCCGCGCGGCCCGTGATACACGGCATACATGCTGGCGATGACCGCGAGCAGCACCTGCGCAGTGCAGATGTTCGAGGTAGCTTTTTCGCGCCGGATATGCTGTTCGCGCGTCTGCAGCGCGAGTCGGTAGGCCGGATCGCCGTTGGCGTCGACGCTGACGCCGACCAGACGCCCGGGCAGACTTCGTTTGAATTCGTCGCGCGTGGCCAGAAAGGCGGCGTGCGGCCCACCGAAGCCCATCGGTACACCAAAGCGCTGACTGGATCCGATGACCACATCCGCGCCCCATTCGCCGGGCGGCATCAGCACGGTCAGCGCGAGCAGATCCGTCGCCACGATGACCAGCGCGCCGCGGGCGTGCAGCTCGGCGGTAAGCGCCCGGTAGTCGCGTACATCGCCATCCGCCCCCGGGTACTGCAGCAGAACCGCGAAGCAGTCGTCGCCGGTCGCGGCTTCGGCCGGTCCGACCGTTACCTTGATGCCCAACGGCTTGGCCCGGGTCCGCACGACGTCGATGGTCTGCGGCAGCACGTCGGCGGCGACGTAGATCGTCCCGCCCTGCTTCTGGCTCACGCGCCGGCACAGCGCCATCGCCTCGGCGGCCGCGGTCGCCTCGTCGAGCATCGAGGCATTGGCGATCGCCATCGCCGACAGGTCGCAGACCATCGTCTGGAAGTTCACCAGCGCCTCGAGCCGGCCCTGAGATATTTCCGGCTGGTACGGTGTATAGGCGGTGTACCAGGCGGGATTTTCGAGAACGTTGCGCAGGATGACGCCCGGCGTGTAGGTACCGTAATAGCCCTGGCCGATGTATGAGGCGAAGATGCGATTCTTGGTCGCCAGTTTTCGCAATTCCTCGAGCGCCTCCTCCTCGCCTTTGGCGGCAGGCAGCGCAAGTGGCTTGCGACTGCGGATCGCGGACGGGACGATTGCATCGATCAACTCGCTTCGGGTGGCGAACCCCAGCGCGTGCAGCATCGCCGCCTGATCGGCCTCGCCGGTACCGATGTGGCGATCGACGAATCCGCGGTGTTGCTCGAGGTCGCGCAAGCTCTCGCGCGCTTGTGCGCCTACGGCCGGTTCGAGTTCATTCATTTGCATCGCTTCACCTTCCGCGGCACGATCGATTCAGGATTCGCCGACGGCCGCGATGTAGCCGGCCGCGTCGAGCAACTTGGCCGCGTGGGCCGGATCGGCCGGCTTCAACCGATACAGCCAGTTGCCGTACGCATCGGCATTGACTTTCTCCGGGGCAGCGACGACAGCCTCGTTAACGGCGAGCACGACGCCCGCGACCGGCGCGTACACGTCCGATGCCGCCTTGACCGATTCGACGACCGCACAGGCTTCGCCTGCCTTGACCGTTCTGCCGACCGCGGGTAACTCGATGAACACCAGATCGCCCAGCGCTTGCTGTGCGTGATCCGTGATGCCGGTGGTGACCGTGCCGTCAGGCGCGGTGCGGACCCATTCGTGGCTTGCGGTGTACTTGAGATCGGTGGGTACATTCATCGGACAAGGCTCCATGCCAGGGTGGATAGGCGGGCGGGGGACGACATCGGACAAGTCAGCCGAGCAGGCTCTTGCCGTTACGCACGAACGGCGGCTTGACCACGCGCGCGGCGAGCGCTTTGCCGCGAACGTCGACGTGCACGATCTCGCCTGGCGCGACCGCGGATGGCAGGCGAGCGAGCGCGATCGACCGTCCCAGCGTCGGCGAATAGGTGCCGCTGGTCACTTCGCCGTCGCCGTGCGGGCTGGCGACGCGCTGATGTCCGCGCAAGATGCCACCCTGCTCCTCCAGCACGAGGCCCGTCAGTTGTCGTGACGGACGGGAGGCGGCAAGCGCCGTCTTGCCGACGAAGTCTCGCGGGCTCGCCAGATCGACTGTCCAGGCGAGGCCGGACTCGAGCGGCGTGACCGCCTCGTCCATATCCTGTCCGTACAGATTCATTCCCGCCTCCAGCCGCAGCGTGTCGCGGGCGCCGAGGCCGCAGGGCCTGACGCCGGCGTTCTGCAACGCGTGCCAGAAGTCGACGGCGCGCGTCGCCGGCAGGATGATCTCGAATCCGTCTTCTCCGGTGTATCCGGTGCGCGCGATGAAATATTCGCCGCCGGCTACCGCGTTGAAGGGTTTCAACGTCTCGCTCAGGGCGCGGGCCCGGGGCCGGACGGTCCAGACCCGTTCGCGTGCCTGCGGCCCCTGTACGGCGATCATCGCCAGGTCGCGCCGTGGCGTCAGCTTGAGGTGCGGCGCGCGCTCCGCGACCAGGGCACCGAGCCACGCCAGATCCTTGTCGGCCGTTCCAGCGTTGACGACCAGACGGAACCAGTCTTCATCCAGGAAGTAGACGATCAAGTCATCGAGTACGCCGCCGTCGGGACGCAGCAGGCAGGAGTAGAGCGCCTTGCCCGCAACGTTCAGCTTGTCGACGTTATTGGCGAGCGCATGGCGCAGAAAGTCTCGCACGCGCGTTTCGCCGCCGCTTGCCTCGCGCGGCTCGACATCGATCGCCAGCATGTGCGAGACGTCGAACATGCCGGCTGCGCGGCGCACCGCATGGTGCTCGTCGATTTGCGATCCATAGTGGACCGGCATGTCCCAGCCGCCGAAATCGACCATTCTCGCGCCGGCGGCCCGATGAACAGCATGCAGCGGGGTTTGCTTGAGCACAAGCGACTCCCAGGCAGAAAAAGGGCGAAGTCGTGAATGTCGGCTTCGCCCCGTCTGTCCTTTTACCTGAGAGATTACGGCGTTCGCCTCGCGGCGAAGCCGGTGCCCCTTCGGTGGGCCGCGCCATCGTGCGCGCGGCCGCTCTCCAGAGTGAATTACGGCTCGCGCAGTCCTATTTGCCTGAGCGATCGCGGGAGTTACGCCTTCGGCGGCAGCCCGGCCCGACATGGGGCTGCGCTCTCCTGCACGAGCGGGGCAAGCTTACCGGCGGCGTCGGCGCCTGTCAAAGCGTCGGCGGGCGCGCCGCGGCTTTCGGGCCGGCCGGCCCTTACTTCTTCAGCGTCAGGATCCAGCCCACCAGGCTGTTGATGTCGGCATCGCTGACCTGCGCATTCGGCGGCATCGGAACCTCGCCCCAGACGCCGCTGCCGCCTTTCTTGACCTTGTCGGTAAGCTTGGCCAGCGCGCCCTTGTCGCCCTTGTACTTCGCGGCGACGTCCTGATACGCGGGACCGACAATCTTCTTGTCGATCGCGTGGCAGGCAGCGCAGCCGTCTTTTTGCATCAGCGCGAGGGCCGCGGTGTTGTCGAGCGCAGCCTGCGCGCTGCCGGCGGCCAGTACGGCCGCCGCAAACACGATTGCCTGACGTTTCATTGTCTCTCCGTGCGGTTGGTCGAATCGGCCTGCATGGTACCGGAACCCTCCGGGCGCCGCCAATTCGCCGTGAGTTCAAGCGGCCAGCGCTGCGTCCAGGTCGGCGATGGCGTGTAGCGGCGGCAGGCACGCGGTGCCGCGGCAAAGCCACGCGGTGACCGGCCCCGACCCGGCCTCGTGCGGCTTCGCCAGCGCGCCCGGGAGCTCACGCTGCTGAGCCAGGTTGAGCGTCTGGAGTGTCGGACGGTAGCGGCGTTCGACGCTGCGCTGCCATGTCGCGCATTCGGCGGGATCCCCCCGTAAAGACAGCATCGAAGGCGGCTCGAGACACGCCTCGAGGGCGATCAGCAGCGACGAAAACCCACCGGGCCGCACGGCCAGTTCGCGCCCGAACGCGCGCACGGTACGCTCCGCGGCATCGAGATAACGCGTCTCGGAAAGCCAGTGGCCGAGCGTGACGAGCGCCTGCGCGGCAATACCGTTGCCGGCCGGCGTCGCATTGTCGTGTCCGGGCTTCGGTCGCAGCAACAGCGTCTCGTGGTCGTCGCTGGTGAAAAAGAAGCCGCCTCCGGCGCGATCCTCAAAGCGATCGAGTAGCGCGTCGGCGATCTCGACGGCCCACGCCAGGTCCTGCGTCCGAAAGGAAGTCTGCATGAGCTCGATGAGCGCGGCGAGCAGGAATGCATGATCGTCGAGATACGCGTTCAGATGCGCGCGACCGTCCTTGTAGGTCGCGAGCAGTCGTCCGTCGTGCCGCATCGAGCGACGAATGAAGTCGGCGGCGCGCTGAGCGTCAGCGTGCCATTCCGGCTCGTCGAACACGCGGGAAGCACGCGAGAGCGCGCCGATCATCAACGCGTTCCACGAGCAAAGTACCTTGTCGTCACGCCCTGGGCGCACGCGCCGCGCACGCGCCGCCAGCAGCTTGCGGCGAGCGGACTCGAGCCGCGCCTGCGCTTCGGCGGGCGACAGCGCGAGCTCGCGCGCGACCTGATCGAGCGGCGTCGTAACCCGCAGGTGCCACGCCGCATGCTCGAAGTTGGGCGCGCGATCGAGACCCCAGTGGCGGGAGGCGAGCGCATATTCATCCGAATCGAGCACGGCCTGCACCTGATCGGGCGTCCACACGTAGAACTTGCCCTCCTCGTGCTCACTGTCGGCGTCGAGGCTCGAATAGAAAGCGCCGTCGGGTGAACGCATCTCCGATTGCAGCCACGCAACGATGCCGCGCGCCGTTCGCTCGAAAGCGGGTTCGCCGGTGGCGCGCCAGGCATCGGCGTAGACCGAGAGGAGCGCCGCGTTGTCATAGAGCATTTTCTCGAAATGCGGAATGGTCCATTCGCCATCGACGCTGTAGCGCGCGAAGCCGCCGGCGAGCTGGTCATGGATGCCGCCTTCGGCCATGCGCGCGAGCGTGACGCGAACGATGCGCAGCGCCTGCTCGTCGTGGGTGGCTGCGTACCTGCGCAGACAGAAGTCGAGCTCGGCTGCGTGCGGGAACTTCGGCGCCTGTCCAAATCCTCCGTCCACCGGGTCGAACGATTGCGCGAGCGAGGCGTACGCGCGCGCCGGTGCCGCCGCGGGGAGCGTCGCGTCGGTGTCGATCGGCTCGGGCAAGGTCAGCGCGAGCGCGGCCGTGAGGCGCTCGTTCTGCTCGGCGATCGCGTCGCCCTGCTCGCGGTAGGCGCGCGCGAGCTGCGGCAGCAACTCGGCGAATCCGGTCAGGCCGTAGCGAGACGTTTTGGGAAAATACGTGCCGCCGAAAAAAGGCTCCTGTTGCGGCGTGAGGAACATCGTCAGCGGCCAGCCGCCACCCCTTCGCGCCAGCAACGCGTGCGCCGTCTGGTATATCTGATCGAGGTCGGGCCGCTCTTCCCGATCGACCTTGACGTTGACGAAAAGCTCGTTCATCTGTGCGGCCACGGCCTCGTCTTCAAACGATTCGTGCGCCATCACATGGCACCAGTGGCACGCCGAGTAACCGATCGACAGCAGGATGGGCTTGTTCTCGCGGCGCGCCCTGGCGAGCGCCTCTTCACCCCATGGATACCAATCGACGGGGTTGTTCGCGTGCTGCCGCAGATAGGGACTGGTTTCGCCAGCCAGACGATTAGGCATGTCGACCCGGGCCGTGGCGCCCGAGGACTAGGTCGGGATTTCTTCGAACGAGACGCGCTCGAAGTCGGCGCCGCGCTGCATCAGGCGCGTCAGCCGAAAGCGCCGCTCGGGTCCAGAGGCGAGGGTACGAAAGACGCGGCCCGCATTGAACGTGCGCGGCGGCACGAGCATCGAAGGCTTTTCGTCGGGCGTGGCGCCGAGAACGACGATGGGTATCGGCGACTCTTCGACCAGCATCGTCGTCAGCGCCCGCACTGCCATCGCCGTCGGTGCCCCGGCCCACAACCTCACCCCGATCGTCAGCTCGCCTTGCCCGTCGAGGGCGACGCGCATCACGTGTCCGCAGCGCAATCGCTCGTCGTCGCGGATGATGACCAGCTGATCGAGATGCCAGCGGTACTGGCCCACCGCGGCGCGATGCAGCATCGCCGCCGACCACTCGTAGTTTCCCTGCCAACGCTCCCACGCCCATGAGCGTTCGGCCTCGTCCTTGTTGCGATCGTAATCGGTCAACGCGCCCAAGGTGGCCAGATGTTGCGTACCCTGATAGGACAGGTGCCCGACCAGATCCTTGCTGTTGAAGCTGCGGCCCGAGATGCGGAAATAGGCGGCGCCCAGTCCGCCGGCGCAGAGCTCGAGGCCGGTCTGCGACTCGCCGGCGCCGTGCTTCATCGGCAACGAGTACCAGTGCGCGTCCAGGTGCGACAGCAGCGTCGTGGACGCGTCGACGGCAACATCGTGTCCCAGCTGCAGTTCCGCCGGATTGGCGCCGCTGGCAAGGCGCTTCAGACGGCCGCGTACGCTGGAGGCGAGCTTCGCGGGATAGCAGTATCGCGTCGACTGGCTGCCGTGGCGTGGGGCCGCGGCGTGCAGCGTCGCGCCGCCGGGACCGTCCAAGTCGACGGTGATGACCGGGCCTTCGGTCTCGCGTTGCTGGACATACGGAAAGATCTTGCGCGCCCACATTCCCAGCCATCGGTCGGCGAGTTCGATCTGGCGCACGGTCATGCTGTACGGGTCGGCCAGATCGAGCAGCAGCGCATGGGCGTAGGTCGAATAGCAGGACAAGCCGATCGCATTGGGCGTGAGATCGTCGGATACCGCAGCGACCGCGCACTCGAGGATTTCGGCGAGACGGAAGTAGGCGTGGAGCTCCTGCCAGACCGCCGCGCCCGGCACGCGCCGCGCGAGGCCGTTCGCGAGAATCAGCTGCTTGCCGACCCACAGTCCGCGCTGCAAGACCTTGGCCTTGACCCCCTGCAGATCGGCATCGCCTTCGAGTAACGGTTTGAGGCAGGCAGAGTACTGGAGCCATAAAGCCTGCCAGAGGGCGAGCGCCTGGTCGGCAGCTTCCTGTTCCCGCGCGGCCGACGGTTGCGGCTTGCCGGCATAACGGCGTGCGAGCTCGGTATGCAGAAAGCTCACCGGCTCGCGCATCAGCTCGGCGATGCGGCCGCGCTCGCGCGGCGCGAATTCGGCCTGGCCGAGCCGCCGCAGCTGATCGAGGATCTCCTCGTAGTATCGCGGGATGTTGGTCAGCGGGAGGCTGCGCAGCCACGCCGTGCAACCGTCCGCATCGGCGAAAGCGAGCTGGCCAGGTGGGTTTCCGCCGGGGGTCTGCGCAAAGGTGATTTGATCGGTCACCATGACATCGCCATATCGTGTCTTTATAGCACAACTGGCCGCCCCGACGGGCTCCCGGGCCGCCGCACGGCCCCTCGGGGTGTGGCAAAACGTGAATATTCGCGTTTTCGGGTGCGCATTCTGCCGGCGCGCCGGCAAGCGCAGACATCCACACTGTGGACAACAGACGAAGGCGGCAACCGGCATTTAAGCCCTGGCCGCCTCTCCCTGGAGACGACGATGAATGCTCACCTTGCTAATTTTTCCTTTCCTCCCCGCGTCGCGCGCGAGTCGCCGATACGCGAACTTCCCGACCGTCGCACGGTCGGCCACCGCTCCGCCGGAAGGGTGCGCCGCGACGCGCGCTCGCGCCGCCACAGCTTGCCTCCAACCCGCGCTGCGCGATCCTCGCGCAGTCGCGGGGTCTTTTTTTCGGTTCTGAGGCGGGCGCTCTCGGTCGCTGCGATGGCCGTCGCGATGCTAGCGGTGGCCGCGATGCTCGGCACCGCCAAATTCGTCGACAGCACCGCACTCAATGACAACGCAGGGCCGCGACTGGTCGCATCGGCCTCGCTCGCCCCGCCGCCATTCGCCGCGCCACGGCGCTGACGCGAACTACACCAGCACGCGCTCGATGCCGCCGTTGTTGGCGGCTTTGACGTACTCGGGAAGCCAGTCCGTGCCGAGCACGCGCCGCGCGATCTCGACGACGATGTAGTCGGCATCGGTGCCGGCGTCGTCGGCGAAGCGGGACAGCCCCTGCAGGCACGACGGACACGAGGTCAGAACCTTCACCTTGCCGTCGAAGCCGTCGCCGCGAAGCGCCGAGGCACCTTTGCACATCTCATCCTCCTTGCGAAAACGGACCTGGGTGGCAATATCCGGACGCGTCGACGCCAGCGTTCCCGATTCGCCGCAGCAGCGGTCGTTCAGCGCGACTTTCGTTCCCATCAACTCGTTGACCACTTTCAGCGGCTGGTAGGTTTTCATCGGCGTGTGGCAAGGATCGTGGTACATGTAGCGCACGCCCCTGATCTCGTCCTGCCCCAGGCGCACGCCCTTTTCCATCAGATATTCGTGGATATCGAGCAGGCGACAGCCCGGAAAGATCTTTTCGAACTCGTATTTTTGCAGCTGGTCCATGCACGTCCCGCACGAAACCAGCACCGTCTTGATGTCGAGGTAGTTGAGCGTGTTGGCCACGCGATGAAACAGCACGCGGTTGTCGGTGATGATCTCCTGTCCCTTGTCGTGATTGCCGGCGGACGTTTGCGGATAGCCGCAGCAAAGGTAGCCGGGCGGAAGCACGCACTGCGCACCAACGTGATAGAGCATCGCCTGCGTCGCCAGTCCGACCTGCGAGAACAGCCGCTCGGAACCGCAGCCGGGGAAGTAGAAAACAGCGTCCGATTCGTCGGCTGCCCGCGACGGGTCGCGGATGATCGGCACGACGGTCGAATCCTCGATGTCGAGCAGCGCGCGGGCCGAGCGCTTCGGCAGGCCGCCGGGCATCGGCTTGTTGACGAAGTGGATCACCTGCGCAACGAGCGGCGTCCCGCCGACCGTCGCCGGCGGGCGTCCGGTCTGCGCCCCCGCGATGCCGAGTCGCTTCGCGATCCGATACGCCAGCCGCTGCATGCGGTAGCCCAAAACGATCATCAGTCGCCGCGTGAGCCTGACGCGCGTCGGATCGGTGGCGTTGAGGAAGAACATCGCCGCGGCGGTTCCCGGATTGAATTTGGCATGACCCTGGCGGCGCAGCAGGTTGCGCATCGCGATCGAGACATCGCCGAAATCGATGTCGACCGGGCACGGGTTCAGGCACTTGTGACAGACGGTGCAGTGGTCTGCAACGTCGCCGAACTCGTCGAAATGCTTCAGCGACACGCCACGCCGCGTCTGCTCCTCGTACAGGAAGGCCTCGATCAACATCGAGGTTGCCAGGATCTTGTTGCGCGGGCTGTACAGAAGGTTCGCGCGCGGCGCGTGCGTCGCGCACGGTTGCTTGCACTTGCCGCAGCGCAGGCAATCCTTGATCGAGTCGGCGATGCGCCCGATCTCCGACTGCTCGAGGATCAGGCTCTCGGCGCCGAGCAGGCTGAAACTCGGCGTATAAGCTCCGGTCAGGTCGGCGCCTGGCAGCAGCTTGCCGCGGTTGAAGTGCCCGCCGGGGTCGACTTTCTGCTTGTAGGCGATGAAAGGCGCGATCTCGTCGGCGGTCAGATACTCGAGCTTGGTAATGCCGATGCCGTGCTCGCCCGAGATGACGCCACCCAGGCTTCGCGCCAGCGCCATGATGCGTGCCACCGCGGCGTTGGCCTGTTGCAGCATCGCGTAGTCGTCGGAGTTCACCGGGATATTGGTGTGGACGTTGCCGTCGCCGGCGTGCATGTGCAGCGCGATGAAGACGCGGCCATGCAGCACCGAACGATGAATGTCGGCGCAGCGCTTGCGTACGGGCTCGAACACCTGGCCGGCGAAGATCTGCTCGAGCGGCGCCTTGAGCTCGGTTTTCCAGGACACGATCTCGGCGCGGCTTTGCAGCGCGGAAAAGGTCTGATCGAGCCGGGCGAGCAAGTCGTGCCATCGAGCGCGTACGGCGGCGACCAGCGCGAGCGCCTCGTCGAATTTCGCCGTCAACGCATCCGCCGGCGGCGCAGCGTCGGCGTCGGCGCTCCACAGCGCATCCGGCGGCGGCTTGGAGAAGAACGCGTCAAGCGCATCGCACAGCGCGAGCTTGTTGCCGATCGACAGCTCGATGTTGATGCGCTCGATGCCATCGGTATAGTCGCCGAGCCGCTCGAGCGGAATGACGACGTCCTCGTTGATCTTGAACGCATTGGTATGCCTGGCGATCGCCGCCGTGCGGGCGCGGTCGAGCCAGAACTTCTTGCGCGCCTCAGCCGACACCGCGATGAAGCCTTCGGCGCCGCGCGCATTGCAGATGCGCACGACCTCGGATGCCGCGCGCGCGACCGCGTTGTCGCTGTCGCCGACGATGTCGCCGATCAGCACCATCTTCGGCCGGCCGTGGCGCTTCGCCTTGGTCGCGTAGCCGACCGCCTTGACGTAACGCTCGTCCAGGTGCTCGAGCCCTGCGAGCTGCACGCGTTCGCCTGACGCAGCGCCGGCAAGCGTGTCGATATAGCGCTTGATCTCGACGATCGCCGGCGTCGAGTCGCGAACCTGGCCGAAGAATTCCATGCAGACAGTGCGAATCGCCGGCGGCATCGTGTGCAGGATGAAGCGCGCCGAGGTGATGATTCCGTCGCAGCCTTCCTTCTGCACGCCGGGAAGGCTCCCGAGAAACTTGTCGGTCACGTCCTTGCCCAGCCCGGTCTTGCGAAAGCGGTCGCCGGGAATCGACAGCGTCTCGGTGCGAATCGGCGCACCGAAACCTCCGTCCTCCGCCGCGGCGTGGTAGGCGAGCTCGAAGCTGGCCACGTCCGCGTCGTGGATCTTGCCCACGTTGTGGCCGATCCGCCTGACCTCGAGCCACTCGGCATCCGGCGTCACCATCCGCCACGACGCGAGATTGTCGAGCGCGGTGCCCCACAGCACCGCCTTCTTGCCGCCGGCATTCATCGCGACGTTGCCGCCGATGCAGCTGGCGTCGGCCGAGGTCGGATCGACGGCGAAGACGAGCCCGGCGCTATCGGCCGCGTCGATCACGCGCTTGGTGACCACGCCCGCGCCGGCATCGATCACCGGCGTGGCGTCGCTGCGGCCGGGAAGGACGACCCTCTCGATCGCCGACAGGCGCTCGAGCTTTTCGGTGTTGATCACCGCGGCTTTGGCGTCGAGCGGCACCGCACCGCCGGTATAGCCGGTGCCGCCGCCGCGCGGAATGATCGTCAGCCCCAGCTCGATGCAGCCCTGCACGAGGCCGCGCACCTCGTTCTCGGTGTCCGGATGCAGGACGACGAACGGGTACTCGACGCGCCAGTCGGTCGCATCGGTGACGTGCGAGACGCGCGCCAGGCCGTCGAATGCGATGTTGTCCTTGCGCGTGTAGCGCGAGAGCACCCGCCGCGTGCGCTTGCGCAGCTCGGCCGTCTCGCGAAACGAGGTCTCGAAGGCTTCTACCGCGGCGCACGCGCTGTCGACCAGGCGCCCGACCTTCACGTCGCGGACCGCGTCGGCGATCGCGCG